>NZ_JARHTQ010000016.1 GCF_029223525.1 Streptantibioticus ferralitis
TGTGGTCGCGGTCGTGGCGGTGGTCGCCGTTGTGGTCGCGGTCGTGGCGGTGGTCGCCGTTGTGGTCGCGGTCGTGGCGGTGGTCGCCGTTGTGGTCGCGGTCGTGGCGGTGGTCGCCGTTGTGGTCCCGGTCGTGACGGTGGTCGCCGTCATGGTCCCGGTCATGGTCGCGGTCATGGCGACCGCCGTGGTGGTGGGGGTCGTCCTGGGGGCTGGACGCGGGGAACGGGTACTGGTCCGCGACCGCGGGGACAACGGCGGTGCTGGTGAGGAGCGCACTCGCGGCGACGGCGACAAGTGCCCTACTGAGCTTGGACTGCAGAACCATCTGCTCAACTCCTGGGAGGGAAGGTCTGGCTGGCCTGTCTCCGACCCATGCCGATATGGGGGTTTACAGGCAGTTGGATGCGGAATGTCCGTCCTGGTGCACACCGAAGCTAGTTCGCGGCTGGCCGTATCCAGCCCAGGGCCCTATGTGATAGGCCGATTAACCACCCGTCTGCGGAGTACGCGCAGGTCAGTGCGGGCAGGCCAGATCCCCGTCTGGCGGCTCTGGCATGTCGGTATCAGTGCCGCCCGGCGGGTACGCCGTGGAGTTCAGCCGCGCTCGGCGTCCGGGTCGCCGACGTCGCGGCTGCCGAAGTCGCGGCTGCTGAAGTCCGGGCTCGTGTAGTGCGGGCTGCTGAACCGGGGCGGGCCGGAGTCCGGCTCCTCGCCGCCCGGGCTGGAGAAGCCGGGGCGTGAGTAGCCCAGTCCGTGCGGCATACGAGGATCGCCGTCCTCGTCGTCCGTCAGCTCGCGCCGCGGTCGCCCCGTGCCGTCAGAGCGGGAACTCGGCAGCCTGGCGGCGGAGTCGGCACGCGCGCTGCCGGCCTGCGCTTCGCGGAGGAACGGCAGCATGCCGCGCTCCATCAACGCCGTCAGCCAGGCGTCCTTTGCCGCCATGACCTCGGCCGGGTCCTCGTGGCGCGTCGCCCGGATCGCCGACGAGCCGTCGCGCAACGCGGTCAGCACGAGGCCGACCGTGCCCGCCAGCACCCCGGCACCGGCGACCGCGAGGAACAGCCAGCCCGCGGTGCGCAGCGGCGCCGCTATCGCGGGCTCCGGATCCATCGCCGCCAGTACGTATCCGACCAGCAGGAAGATCAGCGCGGCGGTACCGGCCAGGATCGGCGTGAGGACCGCGACGATCGCGAACAGACCGGCGCCCGCCGAGGTGTCGCCCGCGCCGCCGCCCGCCGTGGCGTGCCGGTTGTCGCCGCGCGGCGGACCGGGAACGGGGGCGCGCAGCGACTCGCGGACCGCCAGGTAGTGGTCGTACTCGGCGGCGGCGCACGCCGATATCGCGGCGATGGCACTAAGGGCCATGGCGCGGAGCTGCTCAGAGCTGAGCCGCGTTCCATTGGCGGCGGGCGCGTCCGCCGCCGCTCGCAGCGCCTCGTCGAGGACCCGCTCGAACTCCGGGCGGTCTTCGGTCAGCAGGTGCGGAGCGCTGTTCATGTACATCCCCCGATGCTCCGTTCCCCTCCGGCCTGCCCTGGACCGTCCTGGTACCGGGGTGGTTGGTCGGAAGCGGAGGCGAGCGTGTGACGGATAACCCGATGGTAGAGCGCGGCACTGACACGGTGACAGAGTGTTTACAGAAATCGGCTGCTCAGGGTCGCCTTCCAACGGCGAGGTGTTGCCCGGCTCGCGAAGATTGCCCCCTGCCAGTCTGTATTCGATGAGTTGCCAAAACCTATACGTCGAGCGGTAGTTGGGCCACCAGTAGCTTGCCCTCCATCGTCACTCCGCCGTCCATCGCGACCGCGAGGTCGTCGGCGTAGACATGCGGCCCGGAGACCGCCGGGGCACTGCCCTCGCCGCCGTCCTCGGTGCCGACCTCGCCCAGCAGGTACGGGATGGGGCTGTGGCCGTGGACGACGCGCTCTCCGCCGTAGGCGTCGAGGAGCTCGCGTGCCGCAAGGGTGCCCGTGTCGCCGCGGAAGGCGAAGCGCTTGGTGAACTTGCGGAACAGCTCCCAGCATTCGTCGGCGTCCGCACGCTGGAGCACACCGGTCACCGCGTCGTTGACCGCGTCGATGCTGGTGCCGTACTCCAGGTACGCGGTGGTGTCCGAGTGCAGCAGCAGATGGTCGTCCTCCAGCGCCACCGCGTCCAGGCGTGACATCCAGGCCACATGGTGGTCCTGGAGCCGTTCCATGTCGCTGGGCTGCCCGCCGTTGAGCCGCCAGGCGGCGAGGAAGGACGCGGTGCCCGCGGCGGAGTTGACGGGGGTGTCGTCGAACCTCTTGGCGCCGATCAGCAGCAGTTCATGGTTGCCCATCAACGCCTTGGTGTAGCCGCCCGCGGCGGCCGCCTCGGCGGACAGCTGCATCACCAGGTCGATGACGCCGATGCCGTCCGGACCGCGATCGGTGAAATCACCGAGGAACCACAGCCTCGCCCGGCCCGCCGACCAGTGCCCCTCGGCGTCGATGAGCCCCTCGGCGTGCAGCGCGGCGCGCAACTCGTCGAGGTAGCCGTGGACGTCGCCCACCACGTACAGCGGTCCGGGCGGCCCGTCCTCCGGCTCGGTCACCGTCTCCAGCTGGACGGTCGGCGTGTACTCGGCGGACTTGACCACGGGCAGGTCGCGCGCGGTCGGCGTGTAGTCGACGGCGGGCGGCGCGGCCGGAGCCGCGGACTGCGCCTGCGGGAAGCCGGGCGCGGCCGGGGTGCCGGCGAGTCCGGGTGCCATCGGTGCCCCCAGCGGAAGGCCCTGGCCGGTCAGCCCCCGGCCGGTCAGGGCGGACGCGCCGGACGCACCAGGGAAACCGGACGACGGGATCACCGGAAAGGCGGTCGCCTCCTCGAACACGGTCGGGCCGTCCGGAGACGCCGGCGTGCCCTGCGGATACCCGGGCGCGGGCGGTAGCTCCACGCCCGGCGGAAGGACAGGCTCGGCCGGGCGCCAGCTCACCGGCGCACTCACTCCGGGCGTTACGGGTTCCTGACCGGCCCCCTGAGTCATCGACCCCTCCACCATCGCGCCGCCGTGCACCGCCGCCGCGCCCTGCGCGGCCTGCGCCGACGCGTCCTCCGGTGTCATCCGCCCATCATAGGAATGCCGCTCTCGCGTTGCGACGCACCTGCCACCTGCCAATTGGGGCGGAGCGGACAATATCCGTGAAATTGTCTGCCCGCTGGCTCCAGGACACCCCGCAGACGCCTGCCGGACCGTCGAATTCCGTTCAATCGTTCTCCGGGGAGCGCGGCGGACTCACCGTGGTTCGTGGTGAACGCCGCTGCGAGGAGGCCCGGACGATCAGATCGGTCGGCATGACCTGAGCCACCGGTCGGCCGGAGCCCACCCCCTCAATAGCGTCGATCAGCAGTTGCACGACCGCGGTGCCGATCCGGCCCGGCTTGAGGGAAAGCGTGCTGATCGGCGGCTCGGTGGTGGCGTACGCCGCACGTTCACTGCAGCAGACCAGCAGCAGATCCTCGGGGACGCGCAGCCCGTACCGCCTGGCCGCGGCGAGCAGGTCGGTGCCGTTGGGGTCGAACAGACCGTAGACGGCGTCGGGACGGTCGGGCCTGGCGAGCAGCCGGTCGGCGGCGACCGCGCCGGCGCAGGGGTCGTGTGCCGGGTAGGACTCGTACACCGGTTCCTGGCCCACCCGCTCGCACCAGTCGAGGTACGCGGTGGTCGACAGGCGGGTGTACGTGTCGGTGCTGGTGCCGGTGAGTAGGCCGATACGACGAGCGCCAGCGTCCGCGAGATGGTCGAGGATGCCGAGAACAGCCTGTTCGTGATCGTTGTCGACCCAGGCGTGCACCGGAAGATTGCCCGCCGGGCGACCGTCGCTGACCACGGGGATGCCCTGCCGGACCAGATCGGCCACCACCGGGTCGTGGTCGGACGGATCGATGACCACCGTGCCGTCCAGCGCCACATTGCTCCAGACATCGTGGCGGGAGGACGCGGGCAGGATCACCAGGGCGTAACCGCGGGCCAGAGCGGCGGAGGTGGCGGCGCGGGCCATCTCCGCGAAGTAGGCGAACTCGGTGAAGGTGAAAGGTTCTTCCCCGTACGTCGTCACCGTGAGGCCGATCAGCCCCGATCTACCCGTGCGCAGGGTGCGGGCTGCGGCAGACGGGCGATAGCCCAGTCGGTTCGCGACCTCGCGGACGTGTCGACGGGTAGCGTCGGGCAGACGGCCTTTGCCGTTGAGTGCGTCGGAGACAGTGGTGATCGAGACCCCGGCCGCGGCGGCCACGTCCCGGATCCCCGCTCGCTCCAGCCGGCGCCCGGACCGGCTCGCCTGGTGGTTACCTGCTGCTGTCATGGCAGGCCGATAGTAGGGCTCGGGGGGTCTGGTGGCGGAGGCTGGCGAGCGGCGTTGGGCAGTGACGTTTCTGTATATGGGCAAGGCGGGTCTCCCCTTGAAATGCCAGGCAGAACAAGGGATTTGGACTCTTTGGTTGGCCATACGGTCCGGTCGATTCGCCGTGTGGTCCAGTTTGCCGGGGCGCCTCACCTCACCTGTACGAGTGATGCGCGCCAGGGCGCACGCCACCGGCGTACGCCGGGGCATATGACCCCTCCCGTTCGGTGCACGCCCCCTCGTAGGGTGTGAGCAGCCGCTGAGTACGGCGTGGGAGTACGGGACGACCACTGGCGGGCGCCCGTACGACGGGATGGTCGAGGAGGACCTACGGTGACAGAAGCACAACCCAGGCTCCGTGCCGCACTGCGCGGCATCCCTGTGTACAAGCCGGGCAAGCCCGCGGTCTCCGCGACCGGCGCGCCCGTCTACAAGCTGTCCTCCAACGAGAACCCGTACGCCCCGTTGCCCGGCGTCATGGAGACGGTGACCAACGCCGCGCAGTCCTTCAACCGCTACCCGGACATGGCGTGCGCCGGGCTCACCGCCGAGCTGGCGAAGCGCTTCGACGTACCGGAGAGCCACATCGCGACCGGCACCGGCTCGGTGGGCGTGGCCCAGCAGCTGCTGCAGGCCACCTCGGGCCCCGGCGACGAGGTGATCTACGCATGGCGGTCGTTCGAGGCGTACCCGATCATCACGCAGGTCGCCGGTGCGACCTCGGTACCGGTGCCGCTGACCGACGGCGAGGTGCACGATCTCGACGCGATGCTGGCCGCGGTCACCGACCGCACCCGGCTGATCTTCGTGTGCAATCCCAACAACCCGACCGGGACCGTGGTGCGCCGCGCGGAGCTGGAGCGGTTCCTCGACCGGGTGCCGTCCGATGTGCTGGTCGTGCTGGACGAGGCGTACCGCGAGTTCATCCGCGACCCGCAGGTGCCGGACGGCACCGAGCTCTACCGGGACCGCCCCAACGTCTGTGTGCTGCGTACCTTCTCCAAGGCGTACGGGCTGGCCGGGCTGCGGGTCGGCTTCGCCATCGCGCATGAACCGGTGGCGGCGGCGCTGCGGCAGACCGCGGTGCCGTTCGGGGTGAGCCAGCTCGCCCAGGACGCGGCGGTCGCGTCGCTGCGCTCGGAGGAGGCGCTGCTGGAGCGGGTGGACTCGCTCGTCGCGGAGCGCACCCGGGTGTACGAGGCGCTGACCGAGCAGGGTTGGACGGTGCCGGAGACGCAGGCGAACTTCGTCTGGCTGCGGCTCGGCGACCGCACGCTGGACTTCGCGGCGGCCTGCGAGCGCGCGGGAGTCGTGGTGCGGCCGTTCCAGGGCGAGGGCATCCGGGCGACGATCGGCGAGCGGGAGGCCAACGACCTGTTCCTGCGGGCGGCGGCGGAGTTCCGCAAGGAGCTGTAGGGCGCCGCCAGGCGGAACAACGGACGAATCGCCGCGCGGACGACCAGGGGCGCGCCATTTCGGCGCGCCCCCGGTGCGTTCCGGCGCCCTTACGGTGAGCGCGCGAACGGCCACGTCAGCCGTGTGAAGAGGGTCACCCACCCCCCTGTCAAGAGCTCAAAACGGCTGAGTAATAATTGCTTGTGAATGTGAACGCGTTCACAAGCTCACCCGCGCCCCAAGGTAAGGAGACGCGACGTGGATCTGGCTCTCGCCCCGGAGACTCTGGCGCGGTGGCAGTTCGGCATCACGACCGTCTACCACTTCCTCTTCGTCCCGCTCACCATCAGCCTGTCCGCCATCACCGCCGGGTTCGAGACGGCGTACGTGCGGACCGGCAAGCTGAAGTACTTCCACGCCACCAAGTTCTGGGGAAAGCTCTTCCTCATCAACATCGCGATGGGCGTGGTCACGGGCATCGTGCAGGAGTTCCAGTTCGGTATGAACTGGTCGGACTACTCGCGGTTCGTCGGTGATGTCTTCGGTGCACCGCTCGCCATGGAGGCGCTGATCGCCTTCTTCTTCGAGTCCACCTTCATCGGACTGTGGATCTTCGGCTGGGACAAGCTGCCGAAGAAGCTGCACTGCGCGTGCATTTGGATCGTCTCCGTCGGCACGCTGCTGTCCGCGTACTTCATCCTCGCCGCCAACTCCTGGATGCAGCACCCCAACGGCTACCAGATCAACCCGCACACCGGACGGGCCGAACTCACCAGCATCTGGACGGTGCTCACCCAAAACACCGCGCTCGTGCAGGCCTTCCACACGCTCACCGCCTCCTTCCTCACCGGCGCCGCGTTCGTCGTGGGCATCGCCTCGTTCCACCTGTGGAAGGCCAAGCGCCAGCAGACCGCGGGCGAGACCGTCACGGAGAAGGACCGCAAACGGATCGGCGCGATGCGCAGCTCACTGCGGACCGGCCTGGTCCTCGCGGTCATCGCCGGACTCGGCACCGCCGTCAGCGGTGACAGCCTCGGCAAGGTGATGTTCGAACAGCAGCCGATGAAGATGGCGGCGGCCGAAGCGCTCTGGGACACCCAGGCACCCGCGCCCTTCTCGGTCTTCGCGGTCGGCGATGTCAACAAGGGCCACAACACCGTCGAGCTGTCCGTTCCCGGAATCCTGTCCTTCCTCGCACACAGCAACTTCCACGAGGCCGTACCCGGCATCAACGACGTGGCCAAGCAGGAGGCGGCCAGGTACGGCGGCAAGCCGGACGACTACATCCCCAACATCTTCGTCACCTTCTGGGGCTTCCGGTTGATGATCGGCTTCGGGATGACCTCGTTCGTCGCCGGACTGGTCGGACTGTGGACCACCCGCAGGAAGCGCTGGCTCGCGCCGGAGTTCCGCACCGGTGACGAGGAGGTGCCGCGGCTGATGCTCACGCCCAAGCGGGAGATGAGCACGCTCTTCACCAAGTGGTCCTGGCGCATCGGCATCCTCACCATGGGCTTCCCGCTGATCGCCAACTCCTTCGGCTGGATCTTCACCGAGATGGGACGGCAGCCGTGGGTGGTCTACGGGTTGATGAAGACCCGCAACGCGGTCTCCCCCGGCGTCAGCCACACCGACGTCATCATCTCGATGTCGGTCTTCACCGTGCTCTACGCGATCCTCGCGGTCATCGAGGTACGGCTGATGGTCCGCTACGCCAAGGCGGGACCGGCCACCGACGAGCGGCCCCCGGCGCGTGACCCACGGCTGCGCGGCCCGTCCGGCGGCGCGGGCGGCGGCGAGGACGCCGAGTCCGACAAGCCCCTGGCCTTCGCCTACTGACCGGCGTACGGCAGAGATCGGGAGAGAACGACCATGCACCTTCACGACGTCTGGTTCGTGCTGATCGCCGTTCTGTGGACCGGCTACTTCTTCCTGGAGGGCTTCGACTTCGGCATCGGCGTGCTCACCAAACTGCTGGCGCGGGACGAGAAGGAGCGCCGGGTACTGATCAACACGATCGGCCCGGTCTGGGACGGCAACGAGGTCTGGCTGCTCACCGCGGCCGGTGCCACCTTCGCGGCCTTCCCCGACTGGTACGCCACGCTGTTCAGTGGCTTCTACCTACCGCTGCTGATCATCCTGGTCTGCCTGATCGTGCGCGGTGTCGCCTTCGAGTACCGGGCCAAGCGCGATGACGCGCGGTGGAAGCGCAACTGGGAGCACGCGATCTTCTACACCTCCCTGCTGCCCGCCTTCCTGTGGGGGGTGGCCTTCGCCAACATCGTGCGGGGTGTGCCGATCAACGCGCAGAAGGACTTCACCGGTACGCTGCCGGACCTCCTCAACCCGTACGCGCTGCTGGGCGGGGTGGTGACGCTGACGCTGTTCACCTTCCACGGTGCGGTGTTCGCGGCGTTGAAGACCCTCGGCGAGGTGCGGACCAGGGCGCGCGCCATGGCCGGTGTCCTCGGACTGGTGGCCGGAGCCGCCGCACTGGCGTTCCTGGTCTGGACCCAGGCGCACAGCGGCAACGGGCGCAGCCTGGTCGCGCTGATCGTCGCCGTGGCCGCGCTGGCCGTGGCGCTGGTGCTCAACCGGCGCGGACGGGAAGGTTGGGCGTTCGCCCTGTCCGGAGTCACCATCGCGGCCGTGGTCGCCATGCTGTTCCTGGCGCTGTTCCCGAACGTGATGCCGTCCACGACCAACCCGGCGTGGAGCCTGACGGTCTCCAACGCGTCGTCCAGCCCGTACACGTTGAAGATCATGACGTGGCTCGCGGGCATCATGACGCCGCTCGTCCTCGCCTACCAGGGCTGGACCTACTGGGTCTTCCGCAAGCGTATCGGGACCCACCACATACCCGATCCGATCACCCACTGAGGTCACCATGCGACCCGTCGACCCGCGCCTGCTCCGGTACGCCAGAACCACCCGCGTCTTCCTCGCCGCGACGGTGGCACTCGGCCTCGCCGGAGCGGGCCTGGTCGTCGCCCAGGCGATGCTCATCGCCGAAATCGTGGTCGGTGCCTTCCAACACCACTACGGAACATCCCGGCTCGCTTCTGCCATAGCCCTCCTCGCCGCCGTCTCCCTCGGCCGTGCGGCCGTGGGCTGGCTCACCGAACTCGCCGCCCACCGCACCAGCGCCTCCGTCAAGTCCGAGCTGCGCCGCCGACTGCTCGCCCAAGCGACCCGACTCGGCCCCGCATCGGCCGACTCACCGCGCGGCGGCCCGCAGCGCATCGGCGAACTCACCACCCTCGCCCTGCGCGGCGTGGACGCCCTCGACGACTACTTCGCGCGCTATCTGCCGCAACTCGGCCTGGCCGTCGTGGTACCGGTGGTCGTGCTGGCCAGGATCGCCACCGCCGACTGGGAGTCGGCGCTGGTGATCGCCATGACCCTGCCGCTGATCCCGGTGTTCATGGCCCTGATCGGCTGGTACACCGACGCGCGGATGCGGCGGCAGTGGCGGCTGCTGTCCCGGCTGTCCGGTCACTTCCTCGATGTGGTCAGCGGTCTGCCCACGCTGAAGGTCTTCGGCCGCGCCAAGGCCCAGGCAGCGGCGATCCGCAAGATCACCGACGACTACCGGCGGGCCACGCTCAAGACGCTGCGCATCGCCTTCCTCTCCTCCTTCGCACTGGAACTGCTCTCCACCATCTCGGTGGCGCTGGTCGCGGTCGGCATCGGTTTCCGACTGGTCGACGGCGGGCTCGATCTCCACACCGGCCTACTGGTCCTCGTCCTCGCCCCCGAGGCCTACCTGCCGCTGCGCCAGGTCGGCGCGCAGTACCACGCGGCGGCGGAGGGACTCGCCGCCGCGGACGAGGTGTTCGCACTGCTGGAGACTCCGGCGCCGACCACGGGAACGGTCACGGCACCCGATGCCCGCACCGCAACGTTGACCGTGGACCACCTGACCGTGACCCATCAGGGACGGGACGAACCCTCGCTCGCGCAGACCAGCTTCACGGTCCGCCCCGGCGAGACGGTGGCCATCACCGGCCCGTCCGGCGCGGGCAAGACGACCCTGCTGGGCGCCCTGCTGGGCTTCACCCGGCCGACCTCCGGCCGTATTCGCGTCAACGCCACCGATCTCACCTCCCTGAGCCTGGACAGCTGGCGGAACCAGATCGCCTGGGTCCCCCAGCATCCCTATCTGTTCGCCGGATCCATCGCCGACAACGTCCGGCTGGCGCGCCCCGAAGCAAGCGACGACGAAGTCACCGAAGCCCTTCGGAACGCCAACGCCCTCGACTTCACAGAAAGCCTCCCACGAGGCACTGACACCCGCCTCGGCGAAGACGGCGCGGGCCTGTCGGCCGGTCAGCGCCAACGCCTCGCGCTGGCCCGCGCGTTCCTCGCGGACCGCCCGCTACTGCTGCTCGACGAGCCGACGGCGAATCTGGACGGCGAGACCGAATCGGCCGTCGTCGACGCGGTCCGCCGCCTCTCCCGGGGCCGCACCGTCATCATGGTCGTCCACCGACCGGCACTGCTCGCGGTGGCGGACCGCGTCATCCGGCTGGAGAACCCCAAGGCGCCCCAGGCCCTCGCCCAAGTTCCAGGCCGGGCAGGGGAGGCGCGGGTTACGGACGTCCAGCCCCCGGCACCGGAGCAGCGGCGTCCCGAGCAGGTCGCGGACCCGGTCCGGGAAGCCGTAAGCGCTCCCGGCGCGCTGGCCCGCGTACGGCGGATGGCGCGCCCCCTGCGCGCGCGGTTCGCGCTCGCCGTGCTGCTCGGCGCCCTCACGCTCGCCAGCGCGGTCGGCCTGATGGCCACCTCGGGGTGGCTGATCTCCCGTGCCTCCCAACATCCCCCGGTGCTCTACCTGCTGGTGGCCACCACCGCGACCCGTGCCTTCGGCATCGGGCGCGCGGTCTTCCGCTACGCCGAGCGCCTCGTCTCCCACGATGCCGTCTTCCGGGCGCTCGCGGACCTGCGCGCCGCTGTCTACCGGCGGCTGGAGCGGCTCGCGCCGTCCGGGCTGCGCGACACGCGGCGCGGCGACCTGCTCTCCCGGCTGGTCGCCGATGTCGACTCGCTGCAGGACTACTTCCTGCGCTGGCTGCTTCCGGCGGCCAGCGCGGTGGTGGTGAGTGCGGTCTGCGTGGGGTTCGTCACCTGGCTGCTGCCCGCGGCGGGTGCGGCGCTCGCGGTCGGGCTGCTCGCTGCCGGGGTCGGCGTTCCGGCGCTGTCCGCCGCGGTGTCCCGGCGCACCGACGCCAAACTGGCGCCCGCGCGCGGTGGGTTGTCCACTCAGGTGGTCGATCTGCTGTCGGGGACCGCTGAGTTGACGGTCGCGGGCGCGCTGCCCGCCCGGCTCGACGGGACGGTCCTGGCCGACCGGGTCCTCACCCGTATCGCCGCCCGCTCGGCCGCCGCCACCGCGCTCGGCGCCGGACTCACCGCGCTGATCACCGGGTTCACCGTAGCGATCAGTGCCTATCTGGGCGTGCTGGCGGTCGCCGACGGCCGTCTGGCCGGGGTGGAACTGGCCGTTGTCGTGCTCACCCCGCTGGCCGCGTTCGAGGCGGTGGCCGCGATGCCGCCGGCGGCGCTGCACCGGCGCCGCAGCCGCCGGGCCGCCGAGCGCGTCCACGAGGTGCTGGACACCCCGGTTCCGGTACACGAGCCGGAGGATCCCGCCGCTCCGCCTGCGTCCCCGTTCCCGCTGACCATAAGGAATCTGACGGTACGTCATCCAGGGCAGCGGGAGCCAGCGCTCGAAGGGTTCGACCTCGATCTGGCTCCTGGGCGCCGGATCGCCGTCATCGGGCCGTCCGGCGCCGGGAAGACCACGCTCGCCCAGGCGCTGCTGCGCTTCGTGGACCGCGAGGCCGGTACCTACAGCCTGGGTGGAGTCGACGCGGCGGCGCTGGACGGCGATGCGGTGCGCCGCCTGGTCGGGCTGTGCGCGCAGGACGCGCATGTCTTCGACAGCTCGGTGCGGGAAAACCTGCGGTTGGCGCGTCCGGCGGCGTCCGAAGCCCAGCTGCGCGCCGCGCTCGCCGCCGCACGCCTGCTCGACTGGGTGGATTCGCTTCCCGAAGGACTGGACACCCTTGTCGGTGAGCATGGGGCGCGGATGTCCGGCGGCCAGCGGCAGCGTCTGGCGCTGGCCCGTGCACTGCTCGCCGACTTCCCGGTCCTGATACTCGACGAGCCCGCCGAGCACCTCGACCTACCGACGGCGGACGCGCTCACCGCCGATCTGCTGCGGGTCACCGAGGGTCGCACCACCGTGTTGATCACCCACCGGCTGGCCGGGCTCGCGGCCCCCGGCGCGGTCGACGAGATCATCGTGCTCGACCACGGCCGTGCGGTGCAGCGCGGAACGTACGAGGAACTGGCCGCCGTCGAAGGGCCGTTCCGCGGCCTGCTGGAACGTGAGCGGGCCACCGAGCCTTTGCCGGTGGGCTGATCGCTTCCCGCTTCTGCTGGCGAAGTCATTGAAACCGCACTAACGGCTGGTTTAGTGGTTTCTCGCACCAAAGCGGGCCATTTACCCTCGTGGCATGGCAGACCACGCAGGGGATCTCGGGGAGCTGGCCGAGCTGAGTGATCGGCTTCCACAACTGCTGGACGCCGTGGTCTCCGTCGGCACCGGCCTTGACCTGCATGAGACCCTGCGCCGGATCGTCGCGACCGGCGCCGAACTGGTGGGCGCCCGCTACGCGGCCCTCGGCGTGGTCGACCCGGACGGCGGCGCCCTGCGCGACGTCATCACCCACGGCATCGACCAGAACGTCGCCGACCGGCTCGGGACGCTGCCGGACGGGTACCAGGGGCTGCTCGACGCCCTGCTGCACGATCCGCGGTCGCGGAGCTTCCTGGATGTGCCGATCCGAGTGGACGACGACGTCTTCGGGAACCTCTACCTGACCGAGAAGCCAGCGGGCGCGGAGTTCTCCGACGTCGATCTGCACACCGCGCAGATACTCGCCGCCCAGGCGGGCGTGGCGATCGGCAACGCCCGGCTGTACGAGGCGACCCGGCAGCGGGACCGCTGGATCGACGGCGTCAACGCCGTCACCACGGCGCTGGTCACCGGAATCGACGCGGACGAGGCGCTGCAGGTCGTGGCCGAGCAGGCGCGGCGACTGGCCGACTCGGCGGCGGGTGTTGTGCTGCTGCCCACTGAGGAGGGCGGAATGGAGATCGTCGCGGCCGCCACCGACGAACCGATTCCGTTGGTGGGCACGGTGATCGCGCCCACCAGCCCGATCGTCTCCCAACTCCTCGCGGGCGAGCCGGTGTTCGTGGCGGACTCGGCGACGGACGAGCGGATGACCGCCGATGCCGCCCGCTTCTTCGGCCCCAGCATGATGCTGCCGCTGAGCAGCGGCGGAAAGGTGATCGGCACGCTGGCGCTGCCGCGCATGCGCGGGGCCACCCCGTTCTCGGACACGGAGCGGCGGCTCGCCGAGCAGTTCGCGCACCAGGCGGCGGTCGCGCTGGTGCTCGCCGACGCACAACGCGACCGGGAGCGGCTCGCGGTCTACGAGGACCGCGACCGCATCGCGCGCGATCTGCACGATCTGGTGGTGCAGCGGCTCTTCGCGACCGGGATGCTGCTGGAGAGCGCGCAGCGCCGGTCCGAGGTGCCGGAGGTGCGGGAACGTATCGGCGATGCGGCGGACGAGCTGGACGCCACGATCCAGGAGGTTCGGACCGCGATCTTCGCGCTTCAGCAGGCGCCCGCCGACGCCCCGGTCGGGCTGCGTACCCGGGTGCTGCGGGAACTCGGGCAGGCCTCGGTGCCGCTGGGGTTCGCGCCGGCGGTGCGGTTCATCGGCGCGGTCGACGCGCTGGTCGGCGAAGTGCCCGCGAAGAACCTCATCGCCGCACTGCGCGAGACGCTGTCCAACGCCTTCCGGCACGCATGTGCCTCCAGGATCGACGTCCAGGTGGATGCGACGGTCACCCTGCCGAGTGGGGAGCGCGGGGTGCGGTTGACGGTGATCGACGACGGTGTGGGCATCCCGGACGGCGGACGGCGCAGCGGCCTGCGCAATCTGGCGCGCCGTGCGGAGGCACTGGGCGGGTCCAGCTGCTACGGCGAGGGGCCGGACGGGGTGGGGGCGCGGGTGGTCTGGGAGTCGCCGCTGTAATGCCTGCTCGGCGGATCCGCGGCGAACGGGGCCTGCCGTAGGCCGCCGTACTCGCGTGGCCGCAGGTCCGCAGCACCGTGACGGCATCTGTGTCGACCGTGGCGGCCAGCCTGCTACGTGCAGTCGGCCAGGATCGCTTCGATGATGTGGGCGACGCCGTCCTGCTCGTTGGCCGCCGTGTGGTGGGTGGTCGCGGCGAGTACGTCGGGGTGGGCGTTGGCCACCGCGTACGAGGTACCGGCCCAGCCGAGCATCGCCAGGTCGTTCGGCATATCGCCGAAGGCGATCACCTCGGCGGCGGTGATGCCGCGCTCCGCGCAGCAGCGGGCCAAGGTGCTGGCCTTGCTGACGCCGACGCCGCTGATCTCCAGCAGCGCGGAGGGACTGGACCGGGTGAACTCGGCGTGCTCCCCGGCCACACCGCGGGCCGCCGTCAGGAACGCGTCCGGGTCGGCGGTGTCATGCCGGGCGAGCAGCTTGAGCACCGGCTGGTCGGCGTCGAGGCCCAGCAACTCCTCGATGGGGCCGACGACGGAGTCGGCCTCCGCCCAGGCCGCCGCGTACTCCGGTTCGTAGTGGAAGCCGCCGGTCCGCTCGACTGCGAAGGTCGTACCGGGGACGGCGGCGCGTACCGCGGCCACGACAGCGCGTGCGTCGCGCTCGGCGAGCGGGAACGCCTTCAGCAGAAGGTCTCGGTGCAGGTCATAGACGGCGGCGCCGTTCGCGCAGATGGCGATGCCGTTGGTGAGGAACGAACGGCGGCCCGGGTCTCCGTTGAGCGGAGCGGCGGCGACCACATGCATCCAGCGGGCCGGGCGGCCGGTGACGAAGAACACCTCGATGCCCGCCTCCTCGGCGGCCGCCAGCGCGGCGACGGTGCGGGCGGAGACCGTCCGGTCGTCGCGCAGCAGCGTGCCATCCAGGTCGGTGGCGATCAGCCGGGGCGCGCAGGGCGCGGCCGGGGGCTGCGGAGACCGGGAGGGCTGCGGAGGGCGGGAGAGCGAGGTCACGGGGTCCATAGTGGCGCACAACGGCGGACAGGCGTGCGGGAGGGGCGGCAGGGCGTACGGGGACTCGGCGGCCGGTCAGGGCCCAGCCGTCCCGTGGGTCCGCGGTGCGGGATCAGAACCGTGCGAGGTCAGAGATCGAAGATCTCGCCCTCGGGAGGCGGCGGTCCCGACTTCGGGATGGCCGGAATGCGCTCTTCCTCAAGCATCCCGCGGATTTGCTCGCGCAGCTCCGGGCTGTCCTTGTGGTGGTGGTCCGCGACCGCATGCTCAACGGCTACCTGGACCACTTCCTCCTCTTCCCCCGTGATGGCGATCGTGCAGTGCGACTCACTGGGGAACTTGCGGCAGTCGGCGACTTTCCTGGTCATGGCGACCTCCTGGGGCACCCCCCTGCATTCAGGTTAAACCCGGGCGAATTGGGTGGCTCGTGGGGTGGGGGCTGTGGTTCGGCTGGGGGGTCGGGGGTTATCCCCCGGGGGGTGTGGCGACCCGGGCGAATCGGCTGGTTGGCGGACGGAGGCTGTGGTTCGGCTGGGTGGCTCGCGGACAGGCGGCGGGATGTGCCGCGTGATGCACCGGGTCTTGGTTCGAGTGGCGGGGCGCTTAGAGTCGATGGCATGCGACTGAGCACTGTGATTCTCCCGGTACACCGCTGGTCGGAGGGGCGTGAGGTGTGGTGGCGCGCCGAGCAACTCGGCTTCCACACCGCGTACACCTACGACCATCTGTCCTGGCGCAGCTTCCGCGACCTGCCGTGGTTCGGGGCCGTGCCCACGTTGACCGCGGCGGCCGGTGCCACGTCGCGCATGCGCCTCGGCACTCTGGTGACCTCGCCGAACTTCCGGCACCCGGTCACCCTGGCAAAGGAACTGATCACGCTGGACGACGTCAGCGGCGGCCGGGTGACGCTCGGGATCGGGGCGGGGGGTACCGGTTTCGACGCGACCGCGCTGGGCAACGAGGCATGGTCGCCGCGTGAACGCGCCGACCGCTTCGGGGAGTTCATCGGCCTCCTCGACGAGTTGCTGACCAATGACGTGGTGACCCGCGAGGGCGACTTCTACTCGGCGCACGAGGTACGCAACATTCCCGGCTGCGTACAGCGGCCCCGGCTGCCCTTCGCCGTCGCTGCGACCGGCCCGCGCGGCCTGCGGCTCGCCGCGCGGTACGGGCAGGCCTGGGTGACCTACGGCGACCCGCGCGGTCCCCGGGACGTGCCGGTGGAGGACTGCCCGGGCGTGGTGCGGGCACAGATGGAGAAGCTGGAGGCGGCCTGCGCCGAAGCCGGCCGTGATCCGCGTGAGCTGGACCGCATCCTGCTCCAGGGCTCCACGAGCGAGCGCCCGCTGGACTCGGTGGACGCCTTCGTCGACTACGCGGGCCGCTACGCGGAATTGGGCATCACCGAGATCGTCCTGCACTGGCCGATCGCCGATTCGATCTTCGAGGCCGATATGGCGATCTTCGAAAAGATCGCGACCGACGGCTTGGCCCAGCTCTAGGCCTTCGGCGGCGGATCTTCGGAACTCGGTCGGCACCATGAGTCGCGGCGCGCGGTCACACGGCTGGCGCGGCCCGATGAAGATCCGCCGGACAGGCCCGCGGCTAGCGGGCCCTGGCGCTGAGCCATGGGGTGGGGGTCGGGCTGGTGATGACCTCCTTGTAGGTCTCGTCGCCGGGGAGGGGCACGATCAGGCGTTGGTGGGGCGGCAGGAAGCTCAGCTTCACGAAGGCACGGTTGGTGTAGACGGCGGTGAGGAAGGCGGGAGCGGAGTCTCGGGGGATGTCATGGAACTCGACTCCATCGACGATGATCTTGACGTCGCCCTCGGAGTAGACCTCGATGGCGACCTCGGGTGAGCCGGGGATCTCCACATACGCCTCGTGCGGCAGGCTGCCGTCGGGGTCGGCGACCGCGAACGCCCCGGCCGCGGTGCGGCGCGTGGAGTGGTCGGCGCCGATGTCGTGGGTGACCCGCGACTCGCGGCCGTGCGCCGCCGCGGTCTCGCGGATCGCGACGACGGCGGCCTCGGTGCTGGGCAGTTGGGGATGGCTCATGACCGCCATCCTCACTTACGGCATCAGTTTGTCCATGGTGCGAGCCTGGACCTCGCGTTCGGCGGCCGCGGCGATGAAGGGCGCCGTGTTGCGGGCGCCGACCAGGGACCGTACGGAGCGCAGCGTGGACTCGGGCAGGGCGATGGTGGCCTGCTGGGGCTGGGCCGGTGGCTCCGGGGGTGAGGGGGCCCGCTCCGGGAGTGCTTGAGCTGGCTGCGGTTCCGGTTGCTGGTGTGCGCCGAGGTGGCGTTGGACCAGCTGGGTCGCCAACGTCCGCATCGCGCGGGCGAGTTCGGCGTCCACGGTCTGCTGGGCGAGCGGGCGCAGCCGTCGTACCAGTGCGGCGGCCTCGGTGGCCTCCGCCTCGGTCGGCGGGTGGTCCAGATACGGCTGGAACACGTACTCGGTGGTGAACTCCAGGAACCGCTCCGCGATGTGCTCGACCTGGCCGCGCAATTCCCTGAGGTGGCCGGAGATCGCGGTCAGCGGCACGCCCGCCGTGTGCAGTTCCGCGGCGACCGCCAGCTCCTGGGGACTGGGGACCACGAATTCCTCGTCCGTGTCCGGAACGGGTTCCAGCACGCCGAGTTCGACCGCTTCGGCGATGGCCCCGTCGTCCGCGACGCCGCCGAAGGTCTCGGCGAGCTCACGGCGTCCCATGCGGGCCGGGCGCTCGTCGGACCACGGCCGGTCCACCTCGCTGACCAGACCGAGGACTCCACCGAGCCCGGTCCCGGCGTCCCATGCCGCCAGCAGTTCCTTGATGCTGGCAAGGGTGTATCCACGCTCCAGCAGTTCGGCGATCTGCCGCAGCCGGGCCAGATGTACGTCTCCGTACAGATTGGCCCGGCCGCGCCGCTCGGGCTTGGGCAGCAGACCGCGGTCCAGGTAGGCGCGAATGGTCCGGACCGTGGCGCCGCTCTCGCGTGCCAGGTCCTCGATGCGGTAGGCCGGGTCGGCGGCGGTTGCGGTGGTGCCGCTCGCGCCGACGGTGGTAGCGGCTGCTCCGGTCGGCTTTCCCGGTGTGCCCCGCGACTGTCGCGTCACTGTTCGTGCTCCTTACGGGGCGTCGGCTACGACGCCGCCGCCCGGCCGATCGCGCCGGCCGCCGCTCTGGCCGCGGGGGACGTGGCCAGGTATTCGACGGCCGCGCGCAGCGACCCTTCCTGAGAGGGATGGTACGACCGTCGCAGATACCGCGGGATGGCCGCGCCAAGCTCACGCCAGGAGGGCAGCAGGCCCTTCCTGACCGCCTTGTTGTGCTCCCGCAGGGTGTACGGCAGGGTGCCGCGCAACTGGGGGTCGTGACGTATCAGGTACGCCGCGCCGACCCCCCACAGCCACAGCAGGACCGGCGCGGTGATGGCCATGCCCTCGATACGTCGGGCGTAGCGCGGCAGGCCGGTGCCGCCGGTGTGCTGGTACATGTCGAAGGCGACCGCGCGGTGCTCGACCTCCTCCGCGCCGTGCCACCGCAGCAGGTCGAGCATCACCTCGTCCGGCTCCGCCCGCTCCAGGCCCTCGGCGCGCAGTATCCAGTCGCCGAGGACGGCGGTGAACTGCTCTATCGCGGCGATCAGCGACAGCCGGAAACGCAGCCACTCGCGCGGCGCGACCGGTAGCCAGGCGGGCGGGCGTTCACCGAGCAGCACATCGAACATCCAGTCCACGTGCCTGGTGTACTCACTGGTGTCCAGGCCCTGCTCGGCCAAGTGGTCGAGAACATAGGAGTGTTGGACGCTGTGGGTGGCCTCCTGGCCCATGAAGCCCTTGACGTCCTTGAGCAGTTCGGGATCAGTGACCAGGGGCAGTGCCTCCTTGAAGACCTTGACGAACCATCGCTCTCCGGCGGGGAGCAGCAGGTGCAGCACGTTGATGACATGGGTCGCGGTGGGCTCGTCCGGTATCCAGTGCAGCGGGGTGCGCTGCCAGTCGAAGGAGACGCGGCGCGGCCTGATGGAGTGCGCGGACGGAGACGACGTGGTCGAGGCGGGGCTCGGGGCCGGGTCCGGGGTGTCCATGGGCGGTGCTTCCTTCTGGCTGAGGCTGGGGTGCTGGGCTACAGGGGCGGGTCGATCCGGGCCATCGCCCGCAGGGCCTTGGGCGACAGCCGGGCGAGCAGTTGGGCACCGCGCGCTTCTGGCGTCACCGGCACCACAGCCGCATTGCGCAGCACGGCGCCCAGGACGGCGTCGGCGACCTTCTCCGGCGGGTAGTTGCGTATGCGGTACAGCCGGGAGGACCTGGCGCGCAGGCGCTCCTGCTCGCTGTCCGAGACACCGGCGAAGCGCGCCGTGGCGGTGATGTTGGTGTTGACCAGGCCGGGGCAGATGGCGGTCACCCCGATGTCGTGCGCGGACAGCTCGGCGCGCAGGCACTCGCTGAGCATGAGTACGGCGGCCTTCGAGGTGCTGTAGGCGGGCAGCGCGCGAGAAGGCTGATAGGCCGCCGCGGAGGCGGTGTTGACGATGTGGCCGCCCTGACCGCGGTCGACCATCTGCTGGGCGAAGAGTCGGCAGCCGTGGATGACCCCCCACAGATTGACGTCGAGCACCTTGCGCCAGTCCTCGGTGGAGGTGTCGAGGAACGAGCCGGACAGGCCGATCCCCGCGTTGTTCACCAGCACGTCCACGACGCCGTACTCGGCGGCGACCCGGGCGGCGAGCTTCTCCATCGCCTGCTCGTCGGAGACGTCCGCGGTCTCGGCCCATGCGTCCGGTGCGCCCACCAGCCGTGACAGCTCCGCGGTTCTGCCCGCGGCCTCGGCGTCCCGGTCGACGGCGATGACGCACGCCCCCGCCTCGGCGAACGCGAAGGACGTGGCGCGGCCTATGCCACTGCCCGCACCCGTCACCAGCACGAGCTGCCCGGCGAACCGCTCCGCGTAGGCCGCCTTGTCGCGGGCGGACCTCGTCGCTGGTCTGCCGCTCCGCGCCCTGCGCGGTGAGCCGCCCGCCCCGGACCCTGCCCTGACCGCGCCGTTGGCCGCCGTGCTGGCCGACGGCCCTGCGCCGTCCTCGTGGGTGGTCACGAACTCGCTGATCCACTCGGCCAACTGGTCTGGTCTGGTGCGCGGCACCCAGTGCTTGGTGGGCAGTGTCCTGCGACGCAGCCCGGGTGCCCAGCGCTCCAGGTCGTCGTACAGCCGCGGTGACAGGAACGGATCGCCGATCGGGGTGATGAGCTGGACCGGGACATGGGCGTAGGAGTCGTCGCGGGGGTGGCGCAGCCGGGGGCGCACGTTGTCCCGGTAGAGCCAGGTGCCGTGTGCGGCGTCCTGCGGTAGCGAGTCCGTGGGGTAAGCGCCCGGATCGAGCCGCTCCGCACGGGCCAGGAGCTTCGGCCACTGTCTGCCGAGCGTTCCCCGCCAGGCCAACTCCGGTAGGACGGGCGTGTGGAGTGCGTAGACGTACCACGACTTCGCGCCCTGGCCGAGTAGTTGGGCCGTACCGCGCGGGGTGGGGCGTTTCAGGCGTTGCTTGATCCAGTGGCCGAAGTGGTCGAGTGACGGTCCGGAGATGGAGGTGAACGAGGCCATCCGGCCTTCGGTGCGGCCGACGATGGCGAACTCCCAGCCCTGTACGGATCCCCAGTCATGGCCGACGAGGTGCACCGGACGGTCGGGGCTGACCGCGTCCGCCACCGCCAGGAAGTCATCGGTCAGCTTCTCCAGCCGGAAGCCGCCGCGCAGCGGTGTCGGCGCAGAGGACCGGCCGTGCCCCCGCACGTCGTACAGCACCACATGGAAGCGGTCGGCCAGCCGCTCGGCGACCGGGTTCCACACCTCCTTGCTGTCCGGATAGCCGTGCACCAGGACGATGGTCGGGTGCGCGGTGGCCCCGTACTCGACGGTGCACAGCTCGATGTCGCCCGAGCGCACCAGGCGCTCGCGTGGCTCGGATGTCATGCTTCCCCCTTCGTGGTCGCGAACAGCCCGGCTTCCTTCCACCGCTTCACATGCGGGAGTTCGTCGTCGAGCCAGAACGCGCTCTCCTCGGGGTCGGCCGAGTCGGTGACGACGAGGATCTCCTCGAACTTCGCGCCGGTACCCCGGAACCCCAGATGCGGTTCAACTGCCCACAGCCCCGGGTGCGGTGGATGGTCCGACATCCGATAGCGGCTCCACAGCGGTGACCAGCCGTCCCGGTGGCCGTGCAGCGCGTCCTTGGCCAGGCCGCGCAGGCTCTGGGTGCCGAACCCGGCGATATGCGGTGACCAGCGGCGTTCCCTGACCCGGTCGACCTTGTGCGCGATCACCCCGAAGGGATAGGCGCGGTGCCGGTTCTCGTACCCCTGCCTGCCCATCAGCCGGTCGACGTCCTCGTATATATGCCGCAGCGAACGCCGCTGCCTGACCTGGTGCAGGATGAATTCGCGGTGCTCGCGAAGGTCGGTCATCAGCCGGTCGTGCAGCGGGTTGGGGCCGAGGCTGCCCGAATACCCGATGTCGGCGGTGAATCCGCCGTGGACCGGCGCCATGTCGAGGATGAAGGGCATCCCCGGCTCCAGCGGGCGGTTGGTGGGGAAGAACTGCGTCGGCAGCTTGAACCCGGCGAACGCCGTGCGGTCGCCGAACCAGGCGAACGGCAGATGGAACCAGTCCCGCACGCCGCGCTCGACCGCTTCGGTGCGCATCGCACGCGCCGCCTCCCGTTCGGTCGTTCCCGGTCTGAGCTGGGCGGCCACCGTCTCCGCGCACTCGTACGCGAGCCTTTGCACCGCCTGGAAGCCGTGCAGCTCCGCTGAAAGTCCCCCTGCCATGGCCGCCCTCCCATCCCCTCAGCCGTCCCGCGGCGAACCGATCGCCCCCGCCGCCTGCCCGTACGAAACTGACATCAATGAATGTGACAACGCTTGATGGCCGAGTCAAGAGGCATGCACCGACCTGTGGACAACTCGGCCGGTGTGGACAACCCGGTCACCCCCAGGACGGAAATCGCGGGGCCCGGCCGACCCTGAGGTCCGGTAATCCGCAGGTCGCTCATCCCCTACGTGGGGTCAGCCTGCAGGACTACGCCAAGCCGACCCCCGGGAGTGACGACGGATGTCGGTAGCTGCCCCTACCGTCGAATCGTGACTGTGATCGAGACCGAGAGCCTGACCAAGCGGTACCCGCGGGTGACCGCGCTGGACCGGCTGACCGTGGGCATCCAGCCGGGTGTGACCGGGCTGGTGGGCGCCAACGGGGCCGGTAAATCCACCCTGATCAAGATCCTGCTCGGGCTGTCCCCGGCGACCGAGGGCACCGCCGCGGTGCTCGGCCTCGACGTGGCCACCGAGGGCCCGAGGATCAGGGCGCTCGTCGGCTACATGCCGGAGCACGACTGCCTGCCGCCCGATGTGTCGGCGACCGAGTTCGTCGTACACATGGCCCGGATGGCAGGGCTCCCGGCCACGGCCGCCCGCGAGCGCACCGCCGACACGCTGCGCCACGTCGGCCTGTACGAGGAGCGGTACCGGCCGATCGGCGGCTACTCGACGGGCATGAAGCAGCGGGTGAAGCTCGCCCAGGCGCTGGTCCACGACCCGAAGCTGGTGCTGCTCGACGAGCCGACCAACGGCCTTGACCCGGTCGGCCGGGACGAGATGCTCGCCCTGATCCGCCGGGTACACATCGACTTCGGAATCTCGGTCCTCGTCACCTCCCATCTGCTGGGCGAGTTGGAGCGCACCAGCGACCAGATCGTCGTCATCGACGGCGGGAAGCTGCTGCGCGCCTCCTCCACAACGGACTTCACGCAGGCCACGGCCTCGCTCGCGGTCGAGGTCACGGACACCGACCAGCACCCGGACGGGACCCGCGCCGCGCTCGACGCGTTCACCGTCGCCGGGCTGACCGTGCACGCCGACGGCCATCTCCTGCTCGTCGACATAGCCGACGAGTCGACGTACGACACCGTCCGGGACGCGGTCGCCGCGCTGGGCCTCGGCCTGATCCGGATGGAACAGCGCCGCCACCGCATCGCCGAGATCTTCAAGAGCAACCAGGACAAGGAAGGAGGCAGCCGCGATGCCGCCTGAGCCGACCGCAGCAGTGGCGGCAGCGACCGCTCCCGCCGACAACTCCCGTATCCACGACATCGGTTACCGGCACTACGACGGCACCCGCCTGGACCGCTCGTACATCCGCCGCTCGCTGTTCACCCAGAGTCTGCGCGGCGCGTACGGGCTCGGCAGGTCGGCGAAGTCCAAGGTCCTGCCGATGATCCTGTTCGCGGTGATGTGCCTGCCCGCGGGCATCATCGACGCGGTCACCGTCTACACCCACATGACCAAGCTCCCGCTGGAGTACACGCGGTACGCGCTGTACCTCCAGGCGGTCATCGGTCTGTTCCTCGCCGCCCAGGCGCCCCAGTCCGTCTCCCGCGACCTGCGGTTCAAGACGGTTTCCCTCTACTTCTCACGGCCCATGGAACGCATCGACTACGTCATAGCGAAGTACGGGGCGATGGCCGCGGCCCTGTTCATCCTCACCGCCGCGCCGCTGGTGATCCTCTACGCGGGCGCGCTGCTGGCGAAGCTCGACTTCGCCACGCAGACCGCGGGCTTCGGCAAGGGCCTGCTGGCCGCGGCGCTGCTGTCGCTGCTGTTCGGCGGCATCGGGCTGGTGCTGGCCGCGCTCACCCCGCGCCGTGGCTTCGGGGTGGCGGCGGTGATCGCGGCGTTCACCATCTCGTATGGCGCGGTGACGAGCGTGCAGGGCGTCGCCTACCAGCAGGGCGACCACGCCGCGATCGGCTGGCTGGGCCTGTTCTCCCCGGTGACCCTGATCGACGGGGTGCAGACCTGGTGGCTGGGTGCGCGCTCCGCGTTCGTGGGCAACTACGGCCCGCCCAACGCCGTTGCCGGAACGCTCTATCTGCTCGTTGTGCTCGGCCTGATAGCCGGCTCGTTCGCCCTACTGATGCGCCGCTACCGAAAGGTCGGGCTGGGATGACCACCGTCACGATCGACAATGTCTCGCGCTGGTTCGGGAACGTCGTCGCCGTCAACGACGTCACGATGACGATCGGCCCCGGTGTGACCGGGCTGCTGGGCCCCAACGGCGCCGGAAAGTCCACGCTGATCAACATGATGGGCGGCTTCCTCGCCCCGTCGACGGGCAGTGTCACGCTCGACGGGCAGACCATCTGGCGCAACGAGCAGGCGTACCGCCACATCGGCATCGTGCCCGAGCGCGAGTCGATGTACGACTTCCTCACCGGTGCCGAATTCGTGCTGGCCAACGCCGAGTTGCACGGTCTGCCCGATCCGGGGGCCGCGGCGCGCAAGGCGCTGGCCACGGTGGAGATGGAGTACGCGCAGGGCCGCCGTATCGACACCTACAGCAAGGGCATGCGGCAGCGGGTCAAGATGGCCTCCGCCCTGGTCCATGAGCCGTCCGTGCTGCTGCTGGACGAGCCGTTCAACGGGATGGACCCACGGCAGCGGCTCCAACTGATGGACCTGCTGCGACAGATGGGCGCCGACGGTCGGACCGTGCTGTTCTCCTCGCACATCCTGGAGGAGGTCGAGCAGCTCGCCCACCACATCGAGGTGATCGTGGCCGGGCGGCATGCGGCGTCCGGTGACTTCCGCAAGATCCGCCGACTGATGACCGACCGTCCGCACCGCTATCTGGTGCGGTCCAGCGACGATCGCGCCCTGGCCGCGGCGCTGATCGCCGACGGCAGCACGACGGGGCTCGAACTCGGTGTGGAGGCAGGCCGCAGCGCGCTGCGCATCCAGGCCGTCGACTTCGCGCGCTTCACCGAACTGCTGCCGCGCGTCGCCCGCGAGCACGGCATCCGGCTCTACGAGGTGTCGCCCTCCGACGAGTCGCTGGAAAGCGTCTTCTCCTACCTCGTAGCGGCATAGGGAGCGAACGACATGTCCACGGTGTACCACCCGACCGTCGCCCGGTTGACCTACCGGGCGCTGCTCGGCAGGCGCCGCGCGATGATCCTCTTCGCGTTGCCCCTGCTGCTGATCGTCATCTCCGTCGCGGTGCGGATGCTGACCGGCGCCGATGACTCCACCGCCCGCGAGGTGCTGTCCGGGTTCGCGCTGGCCACGATGGTCCCGCTGATCGGCGTGATCGCCGGTACCGGCGCGATCGGCCCGGAGATCGACGACGGCTCGATCGCCTATCTGCTGGCCAAGCCGGTGAAGCGGCCGACGATCATCCTCACCAAACTCCTTGTCGCCATGCTGGTCTCGGTCGGCTTCGCCGCCATACCGACGTTCGCGGCGGGCCTGATCCTCGACGGCAACAGCCAGCACCTCGCTGTCGGCTTCGCGGTCGCGGCGGCGGTCGCCTCGATCGCGTACAGCGCGATATTCCTGCTCCTCGGGGTCGTCACACGGCACGCGGTGGTGGCCGGTCTGGTCTACGCCCTGGTGTGGGAGTCGCTGATAGGCAACCTGGTGCCGGGCGCCCGTGCCCTGAGCGTTCAGCAGTGGGCGCTGGCGCTGGCGTCCAAGGTTGCCGACGGCGGCGCGGTCTCCTCCGACGTGGGGCTGCCGCTGGCGGTGGTCCTGCTGGTCGGTGTGACGCTGGTGGCGACCTGGTTCGCGGGCCGCAGGCTGCGGTCGCTGACGCTGGCGGGCGAGGAGTAAGGCATACCCTGACGGGCGTGAAGACCTCGCCGACCACCTCACGGATCGAGATCGACGGACACCCGGCCACCGTCGAGGAGTTGGGCTTCCTGGCCGGGTTCCCGTACGGCCACTTCACGGCCATGCAGGTGCGCGGCCGGCGGACGAGGGGCCTGGAGCTGCATCTGCGAAGGCTGGACGAAGCCTCGCGGGAGCTGTTCGGGGCCGGGCTGGACGGCGGCCGGGTGCGGGAGCTGGTACGGCATGCACTCGGCGACGACATCCCGGACGCTTCGGTACGGGTCTACGCCTTCCAGTCAGAGGCGGGACAGCCGCCGTCCGTGCTGGTCACGGTGAAGCCGCCAGCCGATGACCCGACGGCGCCGCAGCGGCTGCGCTCGGTGCCGTATCTGCGGCCGGTCGCCCACATCAAGCACCTCGGCGGCTTCGGGCAGACGCACCACGAGCGGCAGGCGCAGCGCGAGGGATTCGACCATGCGCTGCTCACCGGGCCGGACGAGGTGGTGGCGGAGGGCGCGATCGCCAACATCGGGTTCTTCGCCGGGCCCACCGTGGTCTGGCCGGACGCGCCGATGCTGCACGGGATCACCATGCGGCTGATCGAGCGTGCGCTCGCCG
Source organism: Streptantibioticus ferralitis (assembly GCF_029223525.1). Lineage (GTDB taxonomy): Bacteria > Actinomycetota > Actinomycetes > Streptomycetales > Streptomycetaceae > Streptantibioticus_A > Streptantibioticus_A ferralitis. The sequence goes on from NZ_JARHTQ010000016.1 coordinate 26,167, forward strand.
AGCGCGGGACGCCTTCGCGGCGGGCGACGGTACGGCTCGGCGAAGTCGGCTCGTACGACGGGGCGTTCGTCAGCAACGCCAGGGGCATCGTCGCGGTCGGCCGGATCGATGAGGGGGACCTTCCGGTGGACAGCGAGCGGATGCGGGCGTTGACGGAGTTGTACGACTCCGTCGCCTGGGATGAGATCTAGCCCTTCGGGCGGATCCTGGCGGGTTGCGGAGGGTTTGGCGTCGCCGGGCTGCGCCGTGGCAGCCTGAAAGGGTGAGTGGAGCGGAGCTGCGCGTGGTCGTCCCGGACGGCCTGCGGTTCTTCCTGGCGGTGCGGAACCGGACGGCGGCGACCGAGCCGTCGGGGCTGCGGGCGGCGGTCGACGGTACGTCGTCGCTCGGGCACATCGTCCAGTCCCTCGGTCTGCCGCTGACCGAGGTCGGTGGGCTCGACGTGGACGGCCGGGCGGTAGCGGACTCGTACCGGCCGCGCGGGGGAGAGCTGGTCCGGGTGCGCGCGGTGCGACGGCCGCAGGAGGTGGCGAAGGGGACGGTGCGGTTCGTACTGGACGTTCATCTGGGTGCGCTGGCGCGGCGGTTGCGGCTGGTGGGGCTGGACACCGCGTACCGCAACGACATGGACGACGATGCCCTGATCACTCAGGCCAACGGCGAGCGCAGGGTGCTGCTCACGCAGGATCGCGGATTGCTGTTCCGTAGAAGCCTGTGGTGCGGGGCGTTCGTGCGCGGCTCGCGGCCCGATGCCCAACTCGCCGATGTCCTCGACCGGTTCGCCCCGCGGCTGGCGCCCTGGACCCGCTGCATGGCCTGCAACGGCGAGGTGGTGCCGGTCAGCAAGGACGAGGTCGAGCATCTGCTCCAGCCGGGGACGCGGCGTACGTACGACGCGTTCGTACGGTGCCTGGCCTGCGGGCAGGTCTACTGGCACGGCGCCCACCACGGCCGCCTCGATGCGATCGTGGCCTCGGCGACCCGGGATAGGGGTGTCGCCCAGGTGTGAACGGTCGGAACGCGGGAAGGTGCCCTGCCCTAGGACGACCAGGAGCGGGGAGAGCGACATGCACGACGGCGGAAGCGGTGGCGGCCACCACGGCGGCGGGTTCGGCGGGCACCACCACGGCGGCGGGCTCGGTGGGCACCACCATCACACGGGCGACGACTCGCAGCTGTTTCCCGTGACCGGTTCCCGGCGGCCGTCAGGCCTTCGCACGGTCGACGGCCGCATCCTGATCGTGGCCCTGCTGCTGGCCATCGGGCTGATAGGCCTGACGGTGGCGGGCCACTAGGACGCGAATGAAGGTTTCCGCGTCGCGGACGGCCGCGCCGCCCGGGTCGTTGTTGAAGTACGCGTACACATCGGCCTCTTCCGGCCAGGTGTCGGTGATCCGGCGCGCCCAAGTGGTCAGCGCCTGGCGGCCGTAGCGCGGCCACGGGTTGGCGATGCCGACGTGGAAGCGTACGTATCCCCAGTCGGCGGTGCGCCACAACGGTGACCCGGGCCGCGCCCGCCAGTCAGCCCAGCACAGGGCGGCGCTCCGGCGCTCCAGCAGTGCCCGGACGTCTTCCGTCCACCATGACTCGTGGCGCGGTTCGACCGCCACGCGCGTGCTGGCCGGAAAGGCGGCCAGGCACGCGTCCAGCGACGCCAGCGTCTCCGCGTCCAGCGGAAGGGTGGGCGGCAACTGGAGCAGGATCGGGCCGAGGCGCGGCCCCAACGCTCCCGCGTGCGACATCAGCCGCTGTACCGGCTCCTGCGGCTCCCGCAGCCGCTTGATGTGCGTCAGGTAGCGGCTGGCCTTGACGGCCATGACGAAGCCGTCGGGCGTTCGGTCGCGCCACTCGGCGAAGGTTTCGGCCGTCGGCAGGCGGTAGAAGGCACCGTTGTTCTCCACGGTGATGAAGTGCCTCGCGTACTCCTCCAGCCACAGGCGTTGCGGGCACCCTGCCGGGTAGAGGACACCGCGCCAGTCCCGGTACTGCCAGCCGGACGTGCCTACGAGTACGGGCACGTCCGTATGCCTACCCGGCGCGGGGCGCCGGGAATCACCCCATTTGCGGCGCCGCCGCGAGGAAGGACGTCCACGCCTCCGGCGTGAAGGCGAGGGCGGGACCCTGCGGGTCCTTGGAGTCCCGGACGTGGATGGTGCGGGGCGAGGTGGCGACCTCTATGCACTCGCCGCCTGCGTCGCCGCTATGGCTGGACTTCCGCCACTCCATGGCGACCTCTATGCACTCGCCGCCCTGGCTGCCGCTGTAGCTGGACTTCCGCCAGTCCAAGGCGACTTCGATGCACGCGCCACCCTCGGCGCCGCTGTGACTGCTCTTGAACCACGTGAGATCGGCGCTCATAGCTCCCCTACCAGCTTCTCGATCAACACCCGAGAGTCCCTCGGAGTGAGGGCTTGGCTACGGATCATGCTATAGCGCTGGTGTAGAGCGCTGACCTCTTCCGGATCGTCGAACATGAAACCTCGATTCTGGCCTTCCGCGTAGCCAAGCCACCGGTGTTCGGGTGTCTCCAGCAGCGTCAGTGGACCGTCGAATCCGGCATGCGACTCGTACATCAACGGCATGACCTGGATGGAGACGTGGCGTAGCTCGGCCAGCTTTAGCAGGTGCTCCAACTGGCGCTTTTGGACCGACTTTCCGCCTAGGGGACGAAGGAGGACCGACTCCTCGGTGATGATGGACAGATCGCAGATCGGTTTGCGGGTCAGCAAGCTCTGGCGTTCCAACCGTGCTTGGAGACGTTCCGCGATCTCGTCCTCTTCCAGGGCTGGGCAGTACGCACTCAGGACTGCGTCTGCGTACTCCTCTGTCTGTACCAATCCGTGCAACACGTTCGTGCAGTACGTCCACAGGCTGCGTGCGGTCTTCTCCACGCTCACGAAATCCTCGAACCACGACGGAAACCGCTGCCGCGACAGGTGCGCGGCGGCGGACAGCAGCGTCCCGTTCGCGTTCAGGAACGGATCCGCCAGTTCCACGTACCGCTGGCTCGGCATGCGCGTGCCGCTCTCAACGCCCTGCACCAGCGACTTCGAGTACCCGACGTGCTCCCCGAGTGCCTCCTGTGAGACCCCGGCCGCTGCCCGCAGGGCCTTGCTGACCGCTCCGAACATGCGCATGCTGTCGGAGCCCTCGTCCTTCGTCGCCACCTCACGCCTCCCCACGGTCACGCCTTCACCACAGCCAACAGTCACGGAACGCACACTTTTGTGTGCGATCCGCTTATGCCTGGTCAGGTTAGCTTCGGGCCGGGAACGTGGAAGGTATGACGCTGGAATCTCCACCCATCGTGACGACGTCGGGGTTCTGCCGACTTCAACTTCGCGCGGAACCCGCCCAGTTCGGTGACGTACGGCGGATCGTCGGCGCCCACCTTCGGCTGTGGGGGCGGTCGGGGCTCGTCGATGCGGCCGCGATGTGTGTGACGGAGATATTGGCCAATGTGCACCGCCATGTGAACCCGCCGGAGTGCGAACTCGTTCTGGAGAACATGCCGGAGGGGGTACGGGCAGCCGTCGGCGATCAGTCCGGCGAGCTGCCGGTGGTGATCGAGGAGGTGGACTGGTTCGCGGAGAGTGGTCGGGGGATGTTTATCGTCGCCAACACCGCCAACTTGTGGGGGGTGTCGCCGACGGCGGGCGGCGGCAAGCAGGTGTGGGTGCTGTTGCGGGAGGGGGTGTGATGGCGACGCCCACGCCCGCGTTCGTCAACTCGCTCGCGTCCTGGGCCTGGTTGGAGCGCACCAGTGCCGGGCCGGTGGCCTTTCTGCTGCTCGCGCACCCCGATGCGGGGGCTGTCGAGCGGGAGTTGGCCGGGCTGGCCCATGCGTTGGGGCTGGTACCGCCGCGTACCCGGCTGCCCGATACGGGGGTGCGGGTGACGCTGGTCGGACAGGTGCGGGCCGAGGTGCGGCTCGACGGCTGTGTGCACCGGGTGCAGGTGGAGGTGGGTGAGCGGTGGTCGGCGTTCGTCGGTGACGGCGGGCCGGTGGTGTTACTGGTCGGGTTGGATCCGCTGGCACGCTGCTCGCCGCGCGAGCACGTCGAGGAGTACTTGGGCGTGGGCACGCTGGGCGGGCGGTTGCGGCTCGGTGCCGCGCGCGGGCGTCCCGCCTAGCCCGTGCGCGGCGCGACGCCTCAGACCGTGCTGCGCCTGGCCGCCGCCAAGCCGACCAGGAGGGCTATGGAGCAGACGCCCAGCATGGCGGTGATCGGGACCGTCCAGCCGTGGGTCGCCTGGTAGAGCGCGCCTGCCGCGAACGGTCCCGCGGCGGCCACCAGGTAGCCGACGGTCTGCGACATGCCGGAGAGGCGGGCGGCGGTGTGGGCGTCGCCCGCGCGCAGCACGATCAGGGTGAGGGCGAGGCCGATGCCGCCGCCCTGGCCGACGCCGATCAGCGCCGCCCACAGCCAGGCGTAGGCGACCGGCGCTACCAGCAGTCCCGCGTACCCTCCGCCGACCAGGACGGTGACCATGACGACCAGCAGGCGCTGGCTGCTCATCCGGCCCGCGAGCAGCGGTACAGCGAAGGCGCCCGCGAGTTGGACGAAGGTGTTGAAGGCGAAGACGACCCCGGCCGTGGAACGGCTCATTCCGTGGTCGGTGAGGATCGTCGGCAGCCAGGCGATCAGGACATACGTCCACAGCGACTGCAGTGCCATGAAGAGGGTGACCTGCCAGGCGAGCGCGCTGCGCCAGACGCTCTTGCCGGAACCGCCCGCCGGAACCGCCTTGGTCTCGTGGCCGGTTCGGCCGCGGGCGATGACGACCTGCGGCAGCCAGGCGAGGGCGGCGACACCCGCGAGCAGCGACCAGGTGGCCAGGGAGGCCTGCCAACTGCCGCCGAACGCCTTCTCCAACGGGACGGAGGTGGCGGCCGCGAGGGTGGCACCGGCGATCATCGCGCCGGTGTAGACCGAGGTCATGGCGGCGGCGCGGTCGGGGAAGTCGCGCTTGATCAGGCCCGGCATAAGGACGTTGAGCAGGGCTATCGCGGTACCGGCGAGCAGGCCGCCGCCGTAGAGCGCGACGACGGAGGGCAAGACCCGCACGACGATGCCGATCCCGAGCAGCACCAGCGCGCAGAACAGCACCAGTTCGGTGCCGAAGCGCCGGGCCAGGCCGGGCGCGATGATGCCGCCCAGGCCGAGGAAGAGCACGGGTACCGAGGTGACCAGGCTGCTCGCGGTGGACGACAGTCCGAAGTGTGCGCTGACCTCGCTGACCAGCGGGGACATGCTGGCGAGCGCGGCGCGCATGTTGAGCGAGGCGAGCACGATGCCGACCAGGAGGACGACCGGATGTGCGAGGAGCGCGCGGCGCGCGGCGACGCCTGAGGGGGTGGGACGGAGGTCGGGTTCGGCGTCGACGAGCAGTTGGTCGGGGGCGGGGCGGGGCAAGTGCTGCGTCCTTTCGTCTCCTGGCGGAAGGTCCTCGTCTTGCGGCAGGCGTTCTCCTTACGTGAGGTGCTCGCCTCTTACGTGAGGTGTTCTCCTCGCTTGTGCTCCGTTCCGGGCGGAAGGAGGGCGTCCACGGCGCGTAGCGGGGACATCAGCAAGTCCCGGGCGGCGCTTTCCGCGGTCTGCGGGTCGCCGGACTCGATGGCGTCGACGAGCGCGGTGTGCGTGTCGAGGTCGATCCGCGGCATGCCGTCCTGGCCGAGCGAGGCGACCAGCGCTTCGCGTACGGAGGAGCTGAAGTAGTCGTAGACCTCGGACAGGGCCGTGTTGTGCGCCGCCGCGACCACTGCCATGTGGAAGTCGACGTCGTCGTCGGCCTGTATGGCCCCCTCGGGCTGCGGGCCGTGCTGATGCAGCGCGCGCAGTCCGGCGCGCATGCGGCGCAGGTCGTCCGGTGTGCGGCGGACGGCGGCGAGGCGGGCGGCCTCGGTCTCCAGCGCGATGCGCAGTTCCAGTACGTCCCGTACGTTCGCCTGCTTCATGCCGCGCAGTACGGCCGCGGGGTCGGCCGTGGACCGTACGAAGGTGCCCTGGCCCTGGCGGGACTCCAGCAGTCCGGCGTGCACGAGGACGCGGACCGCTTCGCGCACGGTGTTGCGGCCGACGCCCAGCTGTTCGGCGAGCTCGTGCTCGGTGGGGATGCGGTCGCCGACCCGCCAGGTGCGTTCGGTGAGCTGGGTCCTCAGCTGGTCGACGACGGTGTCGACGAGGGAGCGGCGGTCGGCGGCGCGCAGCTCTGGCGACACGGCGTCCTCCGGGGGTGGCTGGGGCCGATGGTTGAGGGGTTGCCCGGTCATCCTACAACCTCCGGCGCGCCAGGGATTTCTCAGGGCTTCCGCGGCTGTGTCCGGCTCACTGCGGCGGCACAGAGAATGCCGTCATCATGTGGAGAGTGACCGCATCCGACCACGAGTCCCGCAAAGGCCGCCGCGTCACACCGCGGCAGGCGGCCCGCGTCGGCGCGCGCGCCGTCGGGGACTGGGTGGGGCATTCGCCCGGTACGCACATCTGGCTGCTGGTGCTCGCGGTCACCAGCGGAGTGATCGCGGTGGTGTCACCCGGCGTACGGAACTTCCTGCTGCATCACAACAGCTCCAATCTGGTTCAGTTGCGCGACCATCCCATCCGAGTGCTCTTCGTGAGCGCGCTGTGGATCGAGTCGCCCTCCGGATTCCTGATCTACGGGGTGTTCTTCGAGCTGATCCACGCGCCCGCGGAACGCTGGCTCGGCACCTGGCGTTGGCTGCTGGCGGTCGGGATCGCCCATGTCGGCGCCACCCTGGTCAGCCAGCAGGCGGTGCGGCTCGGGATCCAGTACGAGCGGCTGCCGAAGTCCATGGCGCACACGGTGGACATCGGGGTGAGCTACGGCCTCGCGGGCGTCATCGGGATCCTGGCGTACCTGGTGCCCAGACCATGGCGGTGGGGGTACGTGGTGCTGGTGACCGGCTTCTTCGGCTGGTCGGTGGTCAATGGGCGGACGTTCACCGACCTCGGGCACTTCACGGCGCTGGTGCTGGGCTTCGCGTGCTACGCGCTGACGCCGACGGCACGGTCGCGCAGGCCGCGGCGGCCGGGCGGGCCGCCGTCGTCCGGCGGCTCCCGGCCCTGGCTGCGGGCCGGTCAGCGACCCGGGGGCGGGCGGCTGGCCGTGCGGTCTCGGGAGGTTGGACTGCTGGGATTCGAGGCGGGGACGTGAGCGGGGCGCGAGGGTCAGCCTCGCCGGTAGACGGAGACGCGGAACGAGGCGGTCACCCGTTGCTCGCCTTCGATGCGGCGCGGGGCGTGGTGTGCTGACGGGCCCATCGCGGCGGCGTCGGTCGCCTCGGTCGCGGTGAGGGTGAGGGGGTATCGCAACGTCTCGGTGTGCTCGGGGCGGAAGTGGCCGGACAGTGTGCGGTCCAGGCGTTCCTCCTTGGCCGCGTCGACCTCCAGCAGGCCTGCCTGCTCGCGGAGTTCGGCGAGGTGGTCGGGGGCCGGGGTGACGACCAGCAGGGCGCCGTCGGGGCGCAGTACCCGGGCGAACTCGGGAGCGTTGCGCGGGGCGAAGACGTTGAGCACGAGATCGGCGGCGGCGGATCGCACGGGCAGCGGCTGCCAGACGTCCCACACCGCCGCGGCCGCTCTCGGATGTGCGCGGGCGGCGCGGCGCAGGGCGTACTTCGACAGGTCGAGGCCCAGGCCGATGGCGGACGGGAGCGCGTCGAGGACGGCCGCGAGGTAGTAGCCGGTGCCGGTTCCGGCGTCCAGGACTACGTCCGGTGCGAGGGCCTTGGCGGCTTCCGCCACGGCGTCGGCCAGTGGGGCGTAGTGCCCGGCGGCCAGGAAGTCGGCTCGGGCCCGGACCATTTCGGCGGTGTCGGCGGTTCCGGTGTGGGCTCCGCCCGGGAGGAGGTTGACGTAGCCCTGGCGGGCTACGTCGAAGCTGTGCGTGGTGGCGCACTGTAGGGCGCCCCCGCGCGGGGTGAGGCTTTGCCCGCAGAGCGGGCAGGTCAGGAGGGCGAAGGGGGTGCCGGGCATGTCTGTCACGCTAGCGCGCGTGGGCGGTCCTCTCCTCGGGGGCTGCGCCCCGCTGTGGGGGTTTGCGCCTTGTGCGCCGGTGGTTGCGGTGGGTTTGGTGCCCGCCGGGCTGCGCCGTGGGGGTGTTCGCCGTTGCGGCGGGGAGGAGATCCGGCTGCCGCGGGCGGGAGGCATGGCGGGGGCTGCGCCCCCCTGTGCCCTGCTGTTTGTGCTTTGCGTGCCGGTGGGTTGCGGTGGTTTGGCCCCGCCGGGCTGCGCCGTGGGGGTGTTCGCCGTTGCGGCGGGGAGGAGATCCGGCTGCCGCGGGCGGGAGGCATGGCGGGGGCTGCGCCCCCCTGTGCCCTGCTGCTTGCGCTCTTGCGTGCTCGTGGGTTGCGGTGCTTTGGTGCCGCCGGGCTGCGCCCTGGGGGTGTTCGCCGTTGCGGCGGTTAAGAGGTCTGGCTGCTTGCGCTGTGGGGGGCCTGCGGGGCTGCGCTCCGAACCCTCGCGGTGGCTGCGCCCCCTGCACGCCGCTGTGGGTTTTGGGCTTTGCGTGCCGCTGGATGCGGGGGTTGGTGCCGCCGGGCTGCGCCGCAGAGGTGCATGCCGTCGCGGCGGGAGGAAGATCCGGCTGCCGCCAGCAGGAGCCCCTGCCGGGGGCTGCGCCCCCTGGCGGCGTGTTGTGGGGCCGGGGCTTGGCCCCGGCCCCAGCTGGGTCAGGCCGGTTCGGCGGCTTCTGCTACCGGTTCGGCGAACTGGGCCGCGTACAGGCGGGCATACGCGCCGTCGGCTGCCAGGAGTTCGTCGTGGGTGCCCTGTTCGACGATCTGGCCGGACTCCATCACCAGGATCACATCCGCGTCGCGGATGGTGGAGAGGCGGTGGGCGATGACGAAACTCGTGCGGCCGGAACGGAGTTGGGCCATGGCGTGCTGGATCAGCACCTCGGTGCGGGTGTCGACCGAACTGGTCGCCTCGTCCAGGACGAGGATCGCGGGCTCGGCAAGGAACGCGCGCGCGATGGTGATCAACTGCTTCTCGCCCGCGGAGACGTTGGTGCCCTCGTCGTCGAGGACGGTGTCGTATCCGTCGGGCAGCGTGCGGACGAAGCGGTCGACGTGGGTGGCCTTGGCCGCCTCGATGATCTTGTCGCGCGAGGCGCCCTCGCATCCGTACGCGATGTTGTCGGCGATGGTGCCGCCGAACAGCCAGGTGTCCTGGAGGACCATGCCGATGTTGCCGCGCAGTTCCTCGCGGGACATCCCGGCGATGTCCACCCCGTCCAGGGTGATCCGGCCGCCGGTGACCTCGTAGAACCGCATCAGCAGATTGACCAGTGTGGTCTTGCCCGCGCCGGTCGGTCCGACGATCGCCACCGTGTGCCCGGGGCTCACCGAGAGCGAGAGGTTCTGGATGAGCGGCTTCTCCGGGTCGTACTGGAAGTGGACGCCCTCGAACTCCACCTTGCCGGTGACCCGCGCGGGCCTCAGCGGCTCGGCCGGGTCGGCGTCCTGCTCCGTGGCGTCGAGGAGTTCGAAGACCCGCTCGGCGGAGGCGACACCGGACTGCACCAGGTTGGCCATGCTGGCGACCTGGGTGAGCGGCTGGCTGAACTGCCGCGAGTACTGCACGAAGGCCTGGACGTCGCCGATGGACAGCGCGCCGGAGGCGACCCGCAGACCGCCGATGACGGCGATCAGCACGTACTGCAGGTTGCCGATGAACATCATCGCGGGCTGAATGGTTCCGGAGATGAACTGGGCCTTGAAACCCGCCTCGAACAGCGCGTCGTTGTGCTCCTTGAACGTCTCGGCGGACTCCCGCTGGCGCCCGAAGACCTTCACCACCGAGTGGCCGGTGTACATCTCCTCGATGTGGGCGTTCAGCTTGCCGGTTGACTTCCACTGCGCGACGAACTGCGGCTGGGCGCGCTTGCCGACGCGGGTGGCGACGAAGACGGACAGCGGCACGGTCAGCAGCGCGACCAGGGCCAGCAGCCAGGAGATCCAGAACATCACCGCCAGCACACCGACGATGGTCAGCAGCGAGGCCATGATCTGGCTGAGTGTCTGCTGAAACGTTTGCGCGATGTTGTCGATGTCGTTGGTGGCCCGGGAGAGCACCTCACCGCGCGCCTGCTTGTCGAAGTAGCTCAGCGGCAGTCGGCCGAGCTTCTCCTCGACCTGCTCGCGCAGTCGGTAGACGGACCGCTGGACCACGCGGGTGGCGATCCGGGCCTGGACGAAGCCGCACAGCGCGGCGGCCACGTAGATCAGCAGCACCCAGAGCAGGACGGCGCCGACCGCGCCGAAGTCGATGCCGTGGCCGGGGCGCACGTCGTGCATCGAGGCGACGATGTCGGCGATCTTGCCCTGGCCGTGGGCGCGCATGGCCTCGACGGCCTGTGCCTGGGTGGTGCCGGGGGGCAGCTGACGTCCGATGACGCCCGCGAAGATCAGGTCGGTGGCCTGGCCGAGGATCTTGGGGCCGACGACGGACAGCCCGACGCTGATGACGGCGAGCACCAGCGTGACCGTGATGATGCCGCGCTCGGGGCGCAGTGTGCCGAGGAGACGTTTGCCCGACCCCTTGAAGTCCATGGACTTCTCGGTGGGTTGGGCACCCATCCAACGCGCCGGTCCCGCGGCCGGGGCTGGTCCCCTACGGGGAGCGGGGGTACTCACCCTGCCTCCTTGTTCGCTTCTCCGCCCACGCGGCGCGCAGGTGCGGCTTTCGTGGTCGTCTGCGGCCGAGCGGCCGGGTGTGCGTCGCTCACGCCGCCTCCTGCTCGGTGAGCTGGGAGAGCACGATCTCCCGATAGGTCTCGTTGCCGTCCATCAGCTCGGCGTGGGTGCCGGTGCCGACGACCCGGCCCTCGTCGAGGACGACGATGCGGTCGGCGTCGCGGATGGTGCTGACCCGCTGCGCGACGATGACCACGGTGGCGTCCCTGGTCTCGCGGGCGAGCGCGGCCCGCAGCCGTGCGTCGGTGGCGTAGTCCAGGGCGGAGAAGGTGTCGTCGAAGAGGTAGATCTCGGGCTGCCGGACCAACGCCCTGGCGATGGCCAGCCGTTGCCGCTGGCCGCCGGAGACATTGCCGCCGCCCTGGGCGATGGGCGCGTCCAGGCCCTCCGGCATGGCTTCGACGAAGTCGCGGGCCTGCGCGATCTCCAGCGCGCGCCACAGCTCCTCGTCGGTCGCGTCGGGCTTGCCGTAGCGCAGGTTGGAGGCGACCGTACCGGTGAACAGGTACGGCTTCTGCGGTACGAGGCTGATCAGCTCGGCCATCGTGACCGGGTCCAGCTCGCGGACGTCCTCGCCGTCCACCAGCACCGAACCGGCGGTCGCGTCGAACAGCCGGGGCACCAGGCCGAGCAGCGTGGACTTGCCGCTTCCGGTGGAGCCGATGATGGCGGTGGTCTCGCCGGGCAGCGCGATGAGGTCGATGTCCTTGAGTACCGGCTCCTCGGCACCGGGGTAGCGGAACTCCACACCGCGCAGTTCGAGTTGGCCGTGCCGGGTGACCGAGGAGATGGGCGTCACCGGCGGCACCACGCTGGTCTCGGTGGCGAGCACCTCGTGGATGCGCTCCGCGCACACCTCGGCGCGCGGGATCATCATGAACATGAAGGTGGCCATCATGACGCTCATCAGGATCTGCATCAGATAGCTGAGGAAGGCGGTCAGCGCGCCCAGCTGCATGCCGCCGCTGTCGATCCGGTGCCCGCCGAACCACAGCACGGCCACGCTGGCGGCGTTCACGACCAGCATGACCAGCGGGAACATCATCGACATCAGACGGCCGGAGCGGATCGAGACGTCCAGCAGTTCGTCGTTCGCCGCCTTGAACCGCTGCCGCTCATGGGTGTCGCGGACGAAGGCGCGGATCACCCGGATGCCGGTGATCTGCTCGCGCAGGATGCGGTTGACGGTGTCGATCCGCTCCTGCATCCGCCGGAACAGCGGCCGCAGGCGGCGTACCAGGAGTGCGACGATGACGCCCAGCACCGGAACGATGACCAGGAGCAGGGCGGACAGCGGTACGTCCTGGTTGAGCGCCATCAGGATGCCGCCGACGCACATGATCGGCGCCGACACCATCAGGGTGAACGTCATCAGGGTCAGCATCTGGACCTGCTGGACGTCGTTGGTGGTCCGGGTGATCAGCGAGGGCGCCCCGAACCGGCCCAGCTCGCGGGCCGAGAAGGACTGCACCCGGTCGAACACCGCGCCCCGTACGTCCCGGCCGAGGGCCATGGAGGTGTGAGCGCCGAAGTAGACCGCCCCGATCGCGCAGACGATCTGGAGCAGGGTGACGGCGACCATGAAGCCGCCGGTGCGGAAAATGTAACCGGTATCACCTTTGACGACGCCCTTGTCGATGATGTCGGCGTTGAGCGTCGGCAGGTACAGCGTCGCCAGCGTTTGGACCAGCTGGAGAAGCACGATCAGCGCTATGGGTTTGGTATAGGGCCTGAGGTAAGCCCGCATAAGTCGGACCAGCACACCGCGCAGAGTACGTGAGTGGCCGTCGGGGTGCGCACGTATTTACGGGAGGCCGCGCCCTGTTGCCGACGGCTTTCGGGAATACTGCAATGAGGGACGTGCGGGCCCGGACCAACCAAGGGAAACCAGAGAAAGAGGTGGGGCGCCGATGCTGCGCAACGGTTTGGAACCCTGGCACCTGATCGTCGTCGTCGTTGTGGTGTTCCTGCTGTTCGGAGCGAAGCGGCTGCCCGATACCGCCCGGTCGCTCGGCAAGTCGCTGCGGATCCTCAAGAGCGAGACGAGGGCGCTCAAGGAGGACTTCAAGGAGGGCGCCGCCGGTGAGCCCGCCGCGCCCCAGAACTCGCAGGACGCGCCCGCACAGCGCACGATCCGGTCCGCGCCCGGTGACACGGCCAGTGCCCGGCCGGTCGAGGAGCGTCCTACGGCGCATAACGATTAGGTCCGTGTGTCAACCGGCGTGCGTGCCGTTGCGTCCTGTCTTTACGTACTCTTGGGTGATCGATTGATCTCGGATGATCGATCGCAGGAACGTCAGCAGGAACTCGGAGGCTATTCGTGGGCACGTCCCTGAACAGAGCACGCCGGGGGGTGCTCGCGCTGCTCCCGGCCATGCTGCTCGCCGTACTGGCACTGGCGGCCCCATCGGCGCACGCGGCCGGAAGCCTGGACACCGTGGCCGACGCGCTGAAGAAGAGCCCGGTCTACGTGGACCCGCGCGCCTCGGCCCAGCTGTCGTCGTCGGACGCCGCGGCGCTGGAAAAGAAGATCAAGGACGCGGGCAAGCCGGTGTTCGTCGCCGTGCTGCCGGACGCGCCGGAGTACCCGCGTGCGACGCTGCTGCGGCTGCTGCGCACCAAGGTCGGCATCACCGGCGTGTACGCGGTGCACCTGGGCGACAAGGGCTTCAACGCCGCGGCCGACGCCAAGGTGATGTCCCGCAGCACGGTCGGCAACATCGTCCTCGACGCCAAGTCCTCCGCGGCCGACCCGAAGGCCGAGCTCAACACCTTCGTCGACCAGGCGGACCAGGTGGCCAAGGGCCATGCGCCGGACTCCTGGGGTGACTCCGGCGGCTCCAGCGGCTCCGGTGCGGCCGTGGGCGCGATCGCCGCGGGTGTGATCGTGCTGGGCGCCGGTGGCGGCGGGTACGTGCTGTACCGGCGGGCCAAGAAGCGGAAGGCGGAGCGGGAGCTGGCCGCCCTCGACCAGCTGCGCACGGTCGTGGACGAGGACATCACCGCCTTCGGTGAGGAACTCGAACGCCTTGACTTCACCCCCACCGACCCGTCCGCCACGGACGCGATGCGGCAGGACTACACGCACGCGCTGGACGCGTACGACCGCGCCAAGTCGCTGATGACGGCGGCGACCAGGCCGGACGATGTGCGGCCGGTCACCGAGGCGCTGGAGGACGGCCGGTTCTCGCTGGCCACGCTGGCGGCCCGGCGCAGTGGTGCGCCGCTGCCGGAGCGGCGGGTGCCGTGCTTCTTCGACCCGCGGCACGGTCCTTCGGTGCGCGACGTGGAATGGGCGCCGGCCGGGGGCGCGGTGCGCAGCGTTCCGGCGTGTGCGGCGGATGCCAGCCGGATCGCCGACGGCGCCGAGCCGATGACCCGCCATGTGCAGACCGCGTACGGCCCGCAGCCGTACTGGGATGCCGGACCGGCCTACGCGCCGTGGGCGGGCGGCTACTTCGGCGGCGGCCTGCTGCCGGGACTGCTGATCGGCACCATGCTCGGCAGCGCGCTCAGCACGCCCGCCTACGCGTATGACGGCGGCGGCGAGATGGGCGGCTATGACAGCGGCCCGCAGGGCGGCGACTTCTCCGGTGCCGACTTCAACCCGAACGATTTCTCCGGTGGGTTCGGGGACTCGGGTGGCTTCGGCGGGGGCGACTCCGGCGGATTCGGCGGCGGCGACTGGTAGTCGGCCCTTCGGCCGATGAGCACCCTGGCTGGACCTGAACCAAACTTCAGGTCCAGCCAGGGTGTTCTCATGAGCGGTGTGTCCTGGCAGGCCGGGGAACTGATCATCGGCGAGCTGTGGGAGCGTAGCGGAGCACCTGCTTCCGCTTTGTGCTTCCATGAGCGTCAGGGCCTGATCGACAGCCGCCGCACCAGCGGCAACCAGCGCCGCTACGCCCGGTACACACTGCGCCGGGTGGCCTTCATCCGGGTCTCCCAGTGGGTCGGAATTCCGCCGGCCACCATTCGCGAGGCGCTCTCCCTGCTGCCCGACGGCCGCACCCCCCGGCAGGGAGGACCGGGCCTGTGTCTCCGAGCACTGGCGGCAGGATCTGACCGCGCGGATCGAGCAGATGACGAAGCCGCTCGACAACCTGACGGACTGCATCGGCTGCGGTTGCCTCACCCTTGACCGCTGCGCACTGGCCAACCCGTACGACGTACTCGGCGAAGGGGGCTCCGGCGCCAGGCGGTTCGAGGCTCAGTGCGCCAACCGGTGTGCGATCAGGCACTCTTCGAGGAAGCCGAGGGCTCGCAGGTGGTATGAGCGGGCCGCCCAGCCCAGGCTGATGTTGTGGCCCGCGCCCGCCTGGCGGTCGAAGACCACCTTCGTCGAGGCCAGCAGGTCCGTCATGGAGGCCAGGGTCTCCTCGTCGTGGTGCCACCACCGCTCGTGCTCGGCGAAGGTGAAGCGCACCGGTACCTGGAGCCGCGCCGCCACCGTGGGGAACATGTCCGGCCAGTGCCGGACCTCCCGTGCTTCGCGTACCGGCATGGGAGCCACCAGCGGTTCGGCGAGCCGGAAGGTGTCCGGCGGGTACAGGCGCAGCGGACCCCAGTTCAGGTGCCCGTTGGCCACACCGTTGAGCCGTCCGGTCCCGTCCGGAAGCCGCGCCACGTCCACCGCGTAGCGATGGCTGATTCCGGAGATGTCCAAGCCGATCAGCTCGGTGCCGCGCTTGTCCGCGGCAGCGGTCAGCGCCAGCTTGCCGCCGTAGGAGTGGGCGATGAGGAAGAACCCCGCACCGGTCTCATGGCCCAGGGCGAAGTCCTCCAGGGCGGCGTGCAGGGCCGCCGACTGCTCGGCGAGACCCTGCCCTTCCGGAAGCTGGCCGGCCGACAGCCCGTAGCCGGGACGGTCGACGGCCAGCACTGTGAAGCCCAGCTGCGCCCCGAGGGCCAGCAGCGACAGGCTGGGGTGCGCCGGGCCGTGGAAGTAGCCCGCCCGCATGCCTCCGCCGGGCACGGCGACCACGACGGCCCGTGGCGGCAGGTGCGCGGGCTCGATGAGCAGGCCGGACAGCGAGACGCCGTCGGCGTCCAGGACGATTTCCCGCGTCTGCGGTGCAGCGGAGTTGATCGGCTGAGTCATGTCGGTCCGTTATCCAGGAGGCGGAAAAGGCGAATCGCGGGGTGCGCCGAGAAGTTCCGGCACACCCCGCGATCAGATCACGATGTGGACCGCTGACCCCAGGAGGAAATCAGCGGAGTCGCCATATCCCGTCCGCGCGGGTGGTCCAACGTGGCCGGGAACTCGGTGAGTTGTGCAGGTGACCAGGTCCGAAGGACGTGGGCGCGTCCCGGCACGGGCGGGTGGTGGAATTCCTTCCGCAACAGAACGCGCGGTGCGCCCGATGGTTCGGGCCCATCCCGCGGTGGTGCTACCGGGCCGGTGCGGCCCGGCGGGCTCAGCTGCCGTACGGGTGCGAAACCGATGTGTCGATTTGTCACAGACTATGGGGCTGCCATGTACCTGATCGCGGGCCAGTTCTGAGCGGTTATGGGGGCGTTGGTGCCGTCGTCCGCACTCGGTGGACGTCGGGCGGCCGGTCCTGACCGGAATCTGCGCGGCGGCGTAATGGCAGCTCAAGCCCGTGCGCGCGGGCCCGAGTTGGTGGTGCTCGGTACGATGCGGAGGGAGGTGCTACGCAGGACGCCGCGCCCTGGTCGAGCCGGGGTGAGCTGGTCTGGGTCTGAAAGATCTACCGGGATCATTTCCTGGCAATCCGGACATCAGCCTAGAGAAAAAAACCAGGCTGTTGGTTTGATGATGCCCATGATTCATCCATGGCCTGAGTGCCGGGTCCTCGCAGCGCCCGGCTCCGCCGCCGAGCCGGCGGCAACCGGCAAGAAGCGAGTCTGCGAGGCGGGCGTCCGGTGACAAAGCAGGAACGCGCGGCCCGAACCCGCCAGGAACTGATCCGCGCCGCTGCGGAGACCTTCGCCCAACACGGCTACGTACAGGCGAGGTTGGCCGACATCAGCGCGAGTGCCGGGGTGAGCCCGGGGGCACTGCACTTCCACTTCGAGAACAAGGCGGCGCTCGCGGCGGCCGTCGAGGCGGAGGCGTCCGTCGCGCTGCGCGCGGTCGCGCGGGACGTCTACCGGGGGCGGCAGATCGCGCTTCAGGCGCTGACGGACGCCACGCACGCGCTCGCCGAGCTGCTGCGCGACGATGTCGTGGCGCGCTCCGGCTTCCAGCTGAGCTGCCAGAACACGCTGGGCACCGGGCTGAGTCTGCGGCAGGAGTGGCAGGGTTGCGTGCAGCATCTGCTCGCTCTGGCCGGAACCGAGGGGACGCTGGCCGAAGGAGTGGCCGAGCAGGACATGGCCACCGCGATCGTGGGTGCCACGATCGGTTTCGAGGTGCTGGGCCGGGACAATCCGGAATGGCTCTCCCAGCGGACCGTCACCCGCTTCTGGCGGGTGATGCAGCCGCGGCTGGCCGCCCCGCAGGTGCTTGAGCGGCTCAACCCGGCGGGGGCGCGGCCGCTGGCCGGTGTGGCGCCGTACGGGCCGAACCGGCCGAGCCGGGGTGGCGCCGACCTGGAAGGGCGGGCCCGCTCCTGACGTGGTCATCAGGGAGAACGAGGTGTCGCAACCTGGCTGGACGCGCTGACGCCCCCGTGTCATACGGGGGCCATCCGGCGGGGCGAGGCGCGCCACCGGCCCACCGACAACGCCGGGGACACCGCCCGCCCATGGGCCGCGGACAGCGCCGTGCAGGCCTGGCGCGAACAGCCGTTGCGCCCCGGGGCCTGACGGGTTCCGGGGCGCGACGGGCGGGCGTCACTGCGGCGTGGCGGCGACGGTGTCCTCCACCTCGGCGCTGTCCCCGTGGAGCGCGGCTTCCGGTGCGCCGGTGGGATCGTCGCGCCGTAGCGAGGCGAGCAGCCGTTCCCCGCGGTCCGCGGACATGTCCAGCGAGGCCAGCACGGCGGGCACGGTGATGCAGGGGAGTACGTGGCTGAACAGTACGGACGTGCGATGTCCGAGGTCGCCGCGGTCGGCGAGGGTCTGCGACATCGCCTGGATCCCGGCGAACGCGCCGACGAACATGTCGGCGGTGTCCTCCAGCACCACATGCGGCAGCAACTCGCCGTTGTCCCTGGCCTCGACGAGCATCTGGAGGTTCTGGGCGCTCCAGTTGAGGAAGGGCCCACGGCGGTCGAGACCGCTGGCGCCCTGGTCGAGCGTGAGGCGCACGCTGGCCCGTACCAGGGGGTCGTGGCGCAGGCGGTGGGCGAGGACCATTCCGGCGTCCACCAGTTGCTGCAGCTTCAGGGGCTGTTCGGGCAGCGGCTCATCGGCCAGTTGGGCGTCAAGTACGGCGAAGGCCAGCTCCTCCTTGGAGGCGAAGTGGAAGTACAGCGCCCCCTTGGTCACCCCGGCGGTCGAGATGATCTCGCCGATGGTGGCGGCCTCGTAGCCACGCTGGTCGAAGACCGTCGCCGCCGCCTCGACCAGGGTGTTGCGGGTACGGATCGCCCGGTCCTGTCGCGCCACGAAGCCTCCACAAGATTCACTTCAGCATTGAAAAGAAAACCGATTAGTACGTATGTTAGCAGCGCGGGGCGTCTCGCCCTGTGAGTGCAGATCCCAGGGGGGATGTATGACGCAGCGGCTTTGTACCGGAAGACCTGTGGACGATTTCGTTCCGGGGGTGGCGCGGTGCATGACCGCCCCGGACGTGACTGTTCCGGTGGCCAGGGAACTGGTGCACAGGACCTCCGAACGTGAGGTTCTTCCGACCGGGTGGACGCGCCTGGATGACTCCCGCTTCTCGGTGTCGGTCCGTTGGCCGCGTGACCACAGGTGCTTCGCGCCGGTGCACGGCCGCCATGACGCTCTGCTGGTGGCGGAGACGATGCGACAGGCCACGATACTTCTGGCCCATGCGGAATTGGGGGTTCCGCTTGGCTATCACTTCGTCATGTGGTCACTGGAGTACACCGTCGACGACGTGGAACGGCTCGCGCTGGACAGCCGGTCCGACGATGTCGAGGCGGTGGTCACCTGTACGGAAGTCCAGCAGCGCGGCAACCGGCTGTCCAGCATGCGTACCGAATACGCCCTGTGGCGCTCCGGCCGGCTGCTGGCGACCGGCAAGGCCCGGCTGACCTGTACAAGCCCACAGGTCTACGCCCGGTTGCGCGGCGACCGGCTGGCCGCCGCGGGGGTCGCGGTGCCGCTGCTCCCCGCCGTGCCGCCGCGATCGGTCGGCCGCTCCGTCATCGGGGACGTGGCGCTGGCCCCCGTCCCCCAGGAGCGGACCTGGCAACTTCGCGTCGACACCAGCCACCCTTCGCACTTCCACCGTCCGAACGACCATGTACCGGGCATGCTGCTGCTGGAAGCGGCCCGCCAAGCGGCCTACGCCGCAGCCCCGTTCACTCCCTTCGCCCCGACCACCGTGGACGTCGCGTTCCACCGCTACGCCGAACACGGCAGCCCCTGCTGGATAGCGGCCAGCCCGCTGCGCACCCACGCCGCGGGGGGCACTGCGGTACGTGTCAGCGGACATCAGGACAATGAGCTCGTGTTCCTCGCCACGCTCGCGTCCGCCGTCCCCGATGAGCCCCGTGACCGGAGGCCGCGATGATCCTCGTCACCGGTGCGACGGGAACGGTGGGCGGCCGGATCGCGCGGCGGCTGGTGGACCGCGGTCCGCTGCGCATCCTGGCGCGGCGGCCGGACCGGGTGGCGGTCGCGGGACCGCTGGTGGAGGTCGTCCGCGGGGACTACGGGGACCGCGCGTCGCTGGACGAGGCGATGGCCGGGGTGCGTGCCGCGTTCCTGGTGACCAACAACCCGCAACGCCCCCAGGAGGACGCCGATTTCATCGACGCGGCCCGGGCCGCGGGGGTGCGGCGGCTGGTCAAGCTCTCCGCGCACGCGGTCGGTCATCCGGACGCGGACGACCTCATCACCAACTGGCACCGTGCCAACGAGGACCGGCTACGCGCCTCGGGCCTTGGCTGGACCGTTCTGCGGCCGCGGGCGTTCATGACCAACACCCTGTCGTGGGCGCCCTCCATTCGTGCCGAGGGCGTCGTGCGCGCGCTGGACGGTTCATCGCCCAACGCCTGTGTCGATCCGGATGACATCGCCGAAGTGGCCTGCCGGGCACTGACCGAACCGGGTCATGAGGGCCAGGTGTATTCGCTCACCGGCCCGGAGGCGCTCACCGTGCGGCAACAGACCGCCCAACTCGCGGAAACACTCGGCCGACCGCTGCGTTTTGAACAGCTCACCGCGGACCAGGTCCGCGAAGGCCTTCGGCGCCGGTATCCGGAACCGGTGGTCGAGGCCCTCATGGACAGCGCCGAGCGGGCTCGCAGCGGCAGCAAGGCGCAGGTGGATTCCACCGTGCTGGAAGTGACCGGCCGACCGCCCAGAACCTTTCGCTCCTGGGCGGCCGAGAACGCACGGCATTTCAACTAGTCGCCTGTTCGACGGTGTTGTGGTCGCCCAGCACAACCGGAAGCCGGTTGTGGTCGCCCAGCACAACCGGAAGCCGCCGATGACCGTTGGAAATGAACGAGTTCAGGCTTCCCAGCGTTTCCGAGGGCGCGGCCAAGGCGAGATCGGGGAACCGGGAGAACAGCGCGGGAAGCGCCACTGAGACCTCCAGCCGTGCCAGCGGCGCTCCCAGGCAGCGGTGGACCCCGTGGCCGAACGAGAGATGGTCCCGGCGGGTGGGACGTGCCGGGTCGAAACGGTCGGCGTCGGAGCCGTGTTGCTCGGGGTCACGGCCCGCCCCGGCGAGGGAGACGAGTATCGCGTCCCCCCTGGGTATCGTCACGCCGCCCAGTTCGATGTCCTCGACCGCGTACCGCAACGGCACGTTCGCGCCCGGCGGTTCCACCCGCAGGGTCTCCTCGATGACATCCGCCCAGGAGACCTCGCCGGTGCGCACCATACGCAGTTGTTCCGGATGGGTCAGCAGCAGATGAACGGCGTGGCCGATCAGGTTGATCGTCGTCTCGTACCCGGCGGAGATCATCAGTAGCAGTGTGTCCACCAGCTCCTGCCGGCTGAGTCCGGAGCCGTCGCCGTCATCCCGGGCGGCGATCAGACCGCTGGTCAGGTCGGCCCCGGGCGCCGCGCGTTTGGCCGTGACGAGCTCGTCCAGCATCTGGTACAGCCGCTCGCCGTTCTCCTGCGCCTCCTGCACCGTCAACGCGGTCATGAACGTCAGATCGATGGTATGGCGCAGTGCGTCCCGTGCCTGCGTGGGGATGCCGAACAACTCGCAGATCACCTGGATGGGCAGCGGGCTGGCGAACTCGGCGCGCAGGTCGACCGGTTGGCCGGGGGGAAGCCCTTCCAGCCGGTCCAGCAGACCGGCCGTGATCTCCTCGACGCGCGGCCGCAGGGCCGCGGTGCGGCGTGCGGTGAACGCCGTGGACACCAGCTTGCGCAGCCGTGTGTGGTCCGCTCCATAGGCCGTGATCATGCTGCGTACGGAAATCCACAGGGACAGCGGCCAGTCCCGGGGTATATCGCCGTTGATCCAGGCTGGCCAATGCCGGTAGGCGTCTTTGGAAACGCTGGGATGGGTCATCAATCTCTTGATCAGTTCATGGCTTGTCACCGACCATGCCGGTACTCCGCCGGGCAGTATGACGGGAACCACCGGACCGCGCTCGCGTAGCCGTGCGGTTTCGGCGTGGATGTCATGCCCCGAAGGGTCGAGAACGACAGGCTGGCGCTGGCAGTCCACCGCTGACGTATCCATCGGCATATCTCCGGTCTGCTCGCTGGCTGGCGGTCCCGTAACGGGTTGTGGGGCCGCACTCGGACGCTGCCGCAATTGTTCAGGTGGCGCTGTTCGAAGATCAACCGATTCGGGTGGCCATGGATATTCAGCGGCGCGGAATGCGCTGCTGCGCCGCGAGTACCGCGGCCGCGAATCGCGGGTCGGGCCGCAGGGCGTGCTCGCGTATGCACGCTTCGGTGAACTTGATGACGTGCTCGTCCTGGTGCTCCAGCGCGCGGGCGGCCAGTTCGTCGAATGCCGGAACGGGGGTTTCGCGCGCCGTGCCGGCGACGGCTTCCTCGTGCTGCCGATCACCGGTGAAGGCCAGCAGCAGTGCGACGTGCACCTGCCACAGGGCGGCGAGCGTCGGTGTGTGCAACTCCGCGGGCAGATGGGGCAGTACGAGCCGGGCGGCCGCGGGCGCGGTGACACCATGGATCAGCGGCACCGGAAAGACCTCGGGATGCGCGAGGTATATCCCGGCGAACTCGGCGGTCATCTCGCTGAGCAGCAACTGCGGATCGGCCGGGGCCAAGGCGTGCAGCGCTTCGCGGTAGCCGGCGAACTCGTCCACCGCACGCAGCCGTTCGGCGGCGCCGCCGCGGGTGACGTGTGCGGTCATGGGCCGGCGGGGCAGCGCAGCCACCGCGTCGGCGAGCCGCCCAGAGCCCGGTGACCCCTGCGTGCCGTACGGGCCTTGGAAGGCGGCCTCGCCGGGCAGGCCGGTGTAGCGGGCCGCCCAGTAGGCCAAGCCCCGGGCGAACTCGGTCAGTTGGGCGGCGCTGGGGTGCGGTGTGGCGGCAAGGCCGCGTACGGCGTGTGCGGTACGGATCATTCCGTGGGTGAGCCCGGCCAGCGTGCCGGGCAGCAGCCGACCCCACCATCGGGCGAGCACATCGCGCCACGGCCGGTCGGCCAGTTCGCGCTCGAACAACCGCTCCCAGTCGCCCGCGCGGTTGAACGTGCCCAGCGCGGGCCGCCATGAGGCCTCGTCGGCCGGGTCCAGCGCGAAGCGCGGTGCCGGTGGCTCGTGATGCGGCATGGCGTGCCGGTATCCCTCCACCCAGGCGGCCACCTGTTCCCCGTGGCCCATGACGGCCAGCGCCTCCGCGCCCATGGGGCCGTGATTGGCCAGGTCGCCCTGCGCCCCGCGCTCGTAGCCGAGGTCGTCCATCCGTTCCAGGGCGTCGTTGACGGCGTCTCCGTAACTGATGACGTGACTGGTCACTGACTGTGCCCGCCTTCCGATACCCGGTATCCGAATACTTCGTATATCCAAGCTATACACTCCCTCCCGTGACCAACAAGATCGCTCCCGAGCCCACCGCCCGGCCTCGCCCCCGGGAGATCCAGGAGGCCCTCGGCTTCGTACCCCTGCTGGCGGCCTTCTTCCGGCGGGCGCACACGGACATGCCGGTGGAACTGCGGGAGGCGTTCAGCAGCCATCGGCTCACCGCCCGGCACGGTGCGGTGCTGACCCAGTTGCTGGCCCAGGATTCGATCGGCGTCACCGATCTGGCCCGGCGGATGGGCCTGTCGCTGTCCACCGCGAGTGAGCTGGTCGGCGACCTCAACCGGGCGGGCTGGGTGACCCGCCGGGAGGACCCCGCCGACCACCGCAGGACCCTGGTGGCGCTGCCGATGGAGCGCCGCCCGGTCGTCGAGGACTTCGTCGCGGTGCGTGCGGCGCCCTTGCTGCGTGCCATGGACGCGCTCTCCGCCGATGAACGGCACGGCTTCGTCGCGGGGCTGCAGGCCTGGGCGCACGAGGTGCGCAACTGGTAGCGCCCGGGTGCGGCGCGGGTCAGGTCGGCTCGCTGTCCTGCGCGGCCGGTCGCGGGCGCAGCCGGGCGGCGAGGACGGCGATGTCGTCCTCCGCGGCCTGCGGCACCAAGCCGCGCAGCACCTCGTCGAGCAGGTCGTCCAGGTCACCGGCGACCGAGAGTTTCAGGTTCGCCAGCCGGGCCAGTGAGACGTCGATGTCCTCGCCGCGCCGCTCCACCAGGCCGTCGGTGTACATCAGCAGCACCTGGCCGGCCAGGAGGTCGCTGGTCACCAGGTCGTAGCCGCCGAAGCAACTGCCGAGCGGCGGACCGTTCGGTACGTCGAGGAGCTGGATGCTGCCGTCCTCGGCGAGGAGGGCGGGCGGCAGGTGCCCGGCGCTGGAGAACGCGCAGCGGCCGCGGGCCGGGTCGACCAGGGCCAGCAGGCAGGTGGCCGGGCGGCCGGACTCGTTCTCCTCGCAGATCAGGGTGTCGAGCTGGCGCAGGATCCGGTGCGGTGGCAGATCGGTGCCGGCCACATAGCGCAGCATCGAGCGGTAGTTGCTCATGTCGACGGCGGCCTCGATGCCGTGGCCCATCACATCGCCCATGGCCAGCAGGGTCCGCCCGTACGGCAGCCGGATGGTCTCGTACCAGTCGCCGCCGACCACCGCGCTGGTACCGGACGGCAGGTAGCGGGAGGCCATCTCCAGGTTGGGGTGCGGGCTGCCCGGCTCGGCGAGCAGTGCCCGCTGGAGTTCCAGGGCGATGCCCTGCGAGTGGGTGTACCGGCGGGCATTGTCGATGCTGATGGCGGCGCGACCTGCCAGGTCCTGGGTGAGCACCGAGTCCTCGTCGGTGAACGGCGGCATGTCCCCGGCCCGCCCCAGGGTCACCACGCCGATGGCGTGGCCGCGGGCGGTGAGCGGTACGACGAGCAGTGAGTGGATCCCGATGGCCCGGTACTCCGCCACATGCTCCGCCTCCGGCCAGGCGTCGCCGGGCTCGTCGTCGCGCCCCAGCTGCCACACCACCGGGGTGCCGGTCTCCAGACAGCGCTGCACGGTGGAGCCGTGCGGATGGCGGACGTACTCGCCGGTCACCCCCAGCGCCGCCGCCCGGCTGTCCAGCGCCGGTACGCAGGCCAGCGCGGCCCGGCGCAACCGCAGCGCCCCCGCCCTGGCCACGGGGCCGTGCGCGGCGTCGGACGGGAAGACCTCGACGGTGGCCAGATCGGCCAGCCGCGGAACGGTGAAGTCCGCCAGTTCGGCGCAGGTCACGTCCACGTCGAGCGTGGTGCCGATCCGGGTGGCGGCGGCGTCCAGCAGCGCGAGACGGGCGCGGGCCTGTTCCAGGTCGTGCTGCTGCTGCCGGGAGCCGGTGACCTCCAGCATGATCCCGACCAGCCCGAACCGCTGGTCGCCGGCCGTCAACCGGTGGTACGCGCCGTGCCACCACCGGCGCTCGTCGGGTGCGTCGGTGCGGGCCCGGCCGCTGATCACCGCTTCCCTCGGCTGTCCGTCGTCCAGCACCAGGTGCTGTACGTCCGGTCGGTCGGCCACTTCGGGCAGCGCCTCCACCAGGGTCCTGCCGATCAGGTCGGCCGCCGGTACCCCGGTCATGCGGGTGAAGGCAGGGTTGGCGTAGAGGTGGCGCAGCTGCGGATCGAGGATGACGACCCCGGCGGCGGTGTCGATCAGCACGCTGCGCAGCACCTGGTCAGCGCTGCCCGCCGCGAGAGCGGTGGCGGCGGCGTCGAGCAGGGCGTCGGCGTTCAGCGCGTCGGCGTCGTCCCGGCCGGAAGCATCGGGGCACACCCGCCTACCTCCTCATCTCCCGTGTCCGAACCGCCTCGTCTTCATCGTCGGACTACGGTAGGTGATCCGCATCCGCGTCGCGTACTGGGGCTGCGGTTGTGCCATATCGTCTGTGCGGTGATTGCGTCGATTTCTGCTCTGCCGGATCGGGGCGGCGCGGAGAATTCCGCTCGCCGTTCCGGAGCGTTAACGAGGCCCGCCCCGCGGCGTCGCTCCGGGCCCGCGTCCCGGGGACCGACGGCCCGCGGCGCCGACCGCCACCGCGGCGGTCCCGGGGAAACCACCGCGCCGTGATGCGCGGACGCCGGCGCGGCCGTGGCATTCCGGTGCGAGCGGTTTCCCTGCGCAGCCGGGTGCTGGTGTCCATCGTGGCGGTCACGGCGTGTGCGGTGCTGGTCTTCACGTTGCCGCTGGCCGTCACGGTGCATCGGATCTACCGCAGCAACGCCGTGGTCACCGTGGAGCGCAACGCCGTCTGGGCGGCGCTCTCCCTGCCGGTCCCGGAGAGCGCCGGGCACGCCGGCCCACTTCTCCCCAACAGCCGGTCGCCCGACACCCATGTCGCGGTCTACAGCCCGTCCGGGCACCGGCTGGAGGGCCGCGGCCCCGACTTCTCCGACGTGGTGCTGGAAGCGCGCGACGGTCGTCTGCACGAGGCGGTGGAGGACGACCAACTCGCGGTGGCGGCGCCGGTGTCGAGGAACGGCGCGGTGGTCGCGGTGGTCCGGGCCTGGCTGCCCTGGGACTTCGTCACCGATCGCACTCTGGGCGTCTGGCTGCTGCTCGCGGCGCTCGGTGCGGTGGCCGTGGCGCTGTCCGCCCTCCTCGCCCGGCATCTGGCGCGCCGCATCGCGATACCGCTGGAGCGACTGACCGCCACCGCGCGGGCGCTGGGCGACGGGGACTTCAGCATCCAGCCGGCCCGCAGCGGCATCCGGGAGGCCGACGCGGTGGGCCAGGCGCTGACCGCCACGGCCGAGCGGCTGGGGCAACTGCTGGAACGGGAAAGGCGGTTCAGCACCGCCGTCTCCCACCAGCTGCGCACGCCGCTGACCGCTCTCATCCTGGGCCTGGAACGGGCGCTGGAGCAGGACGGGCCGGTGCCGCGCGAGTCGTTGACCACCGCGCTGCGCCGCACCGACCAACTCGGTCGGACCGTGGAGGAGTTGCTGCACCTGTCCCGCGACACGCATCGCAGCGCGGAGTCGGTCGACGTCGCTCAACTTCTCGAACAGGCGGCCGGACGTCACCGGGAGGCGATCGGCGACGCCGGGCGCACACTGGTCGTACGGTGCGAACCGGATCTGCCCGCGGTGCGGGCGTCGGCCGTCGCCATTTTGCAGATCGTGGATGTGCTGCTGGACAACGCACTGGCCCACGGCCGCGGCGAGATCAGCCTGGTGGCGGCGGACGTCGGAGCCGGGGTGGCGCTGGAGGTCGGTGACGAGGGGCCCGGCCCGGCCGGTGGCGGGGATGCGGCCTTCGCGGTTCCGCGGCAGCGTGGCCATGGGATCGGGCTGGCGCTGGCCCGCTCGCTCGCCGAGGCAGAGGGGGGCCGTCTGGTCCTCAGACGGCCCGGTCCTGGCCCGGTGTTCATGCTGCTGCTCCCCGTGCGGTGAGCCCTTCCGGCGGAAGGGCCCGTGCTCAGGTGTCCTGTTCGAGGCGGTAGCCGGTGCCTCGCAGGGTGGTGATGCGCTCCGGGGCCTCTCCCGCGTCGATCAGTTTGCGGCGCAGCGCCGAGATGTGGACGTCCAGGGTCTTGGTCGAGCCGAACCAGTTGTCGTCCCACACCTCCGCCATCAGGTGCTCGCGCCGTACGACCGTGCCCGCGGCCGCCGCGAGGGTGGCCAGCAGGTCGAACTCCTTGGGCCGCAACGGTACTTCGCGAGGGCCGACGTACACCCGGCGGGCGTGCCGGTCGATACGGGTCGCGCCGACCTGCATCACCTGCGGCCCGGCGGCCACGGCGCGCCGCCTGAGGTGCGCGCGCAGCCGGGCGAGGAGTTCGGTGATGCGGAACGGCTTGGTGAGGTAGTCGTCCGCTCCGGCGTCCAGCGTGACGATGACCTCGAATTCCTGGGTGCGGGCGGTGAGCACGACGATGACGGTCTCCATCGGCAGACAGGAGCGCAGTCGACGGCACAGCGTCACCCCGTCGATGTCCGGCAGTCCGAGGTCGAGCAGCACCAGATCCCAAGTGCGGCGCAGTGCCGCCTCCGCGGCCTGCATTCCACTGTGTGCGTGCTGCACGCTGTACCCGTGTCCGGTCAGCGCCTGTTCGAGTTCTGACGCGATCTCGGCGTCGTCCTCCACCACCAAAAGTTCCGCCAGCGCCATGCCGTCCATTAGATCAGCGGGATGTTTCCCGGAGTGTCCTGATCGCGGTTTCCGGCCACCTCGACGGCTTACCCGCTGGCGCATTATCGGCTTAACGTAACGGAGTTGGTAAACGGATTGTTTGCACTGCTCGGAGGAGGATCTCACCCCCGGGCGCATACGTTCGTCGAGCGCGGTTCCGAAACCCTACGGGACCGGCTATCCGAGCGTGAGGGGAATCCGGGATGACACAGTACGGAACTCTTTTGCGGCAGTCGGTGAACGAGCCTGGCGCCACGCCGCTGATCGGTGTACATGACATGCACTCCGCGGCGGTGGCGACGCAGTTCTACGACGGCCTGTTCCTGTCCGGCTTCGGGTTGGCTGCCTCGCACTACGGACTTCCCGACATCGGATACATCGCCTGGCCGGATGTCGTTTCCTTCGCCCAGCGCATCAGGGGCGCCTTCCCCGATGTCCATCTGCTGGTGGACATCGACGACGGGTATGTGGACACGCATGTGGCATGCCATGTCGTACGGCAGCTGGAAGCCGTGGGCGCCTCCGGCGTGATCCTGGAGGACCAGAAGCGACCGCGCCGGTGCGGGCATGTGGACGGCAAACAAGTGCTGCCGCTCGAGGAGTACCTCGACAAGCTGCAGGCGGTGCTGGAGACGCGGCGCGATCTGGTGGTCGTCGCCCGGACCGACGCGACGGACGAGGACGAGATCCTGCGCCGGGCCAAGGCGCTGGCCGCCACGGCTGCCGATGTCATCCTGGTGGACGGGGTACGCAGCACGGAGGCCATCCGCGCCATCCGGGAGACCATCGGCGACAAGCCGCTGCTGTTCAACCAGATCGGCGGCGGTAAGTCGCCTCGGCTGTCGCTCGCTGAACTCGGTGAGCTCGGCGTCAACGTCGCCATCTACAGCACTCCGTGCCTGTTCGCCGCCCAGGACGCCATGCAGCGCGCGATGTCCGAGCTGAAGGCCGCCGACGGCAGACTCCCCGAACCGAAGCCGGATGCCACCACCGTGGCGTCCTGCCTGGCGCTCCTGGAGCGCACCACGGCCGCCTGACCGCGGACGTTTCTCTTGGGGCGAGCCCACCGAGCCCGCCCGACGGGCTGATCTGACGGCCTCCACATCCCCTGGGGGGTTGTGGAGGCCGCCTCCAAGAGGTCCGTCGGGCGGGCCCGGTGTGCGGAACGGTGCCGGGCCGCCGGGGCCGGTTCAGCGGCGTCGGCTGCGTGGCAGGGCGAGTGCCGCGGCGCTCGTAGCGAGGAGCAGGACGCCGGCTGCCAGCAGGCTGATGTGCATGCCGGAGACGAACGACGCCCGGTGGGCCACCAGCGCGCCGAAGGCCGCCACGGCCAGCGCGCCGCCGGTCTGCCGACCGGCGTTCAACACACCGCCCGCCATCCCGGCACGGTCCGCGGCGATGTCGCTCAGCATCGCGGCGGTCAGTGACGGCACGGCGAAGCCGAGGCCGATGCCGACCGGGACGAGCAGCAGGGCGGTCAGCAGCTGGTCGGTGTGCGCGTCCACGCCCAGCAGGCTGAACAGGCCGAGCGCGCAGACCAGTTGACCCACGGTGATCGGCAGCCGCGGCCCGAAGCGGGCCGCCGCCTTGGCGGAGGCCACGTTCGCCCCGGCGACCAGCGCGGTCATCGGCAGGAACATCAGTCCGGCGGCGACCGCGGACTGGCCGAGAACCTCCTGGAAGAACAGGCCGAGCACGAACACCGTCCCGTAGAACGCCGCGTTGACCGCGAAGCCGATCACCAGGCACAGCGTGGCCGTACGGGACCGGAACAGGTTCAACGGCACCATCGGCTCGGCGACGCGGGCCTCGGTCAGTACGAAGGCGGCCATCGCCAGCACCGCGACCAGCAGGCTGACGGCTGCGGTCGGGCTGCCGAAGCCCGACGTGCCGCCCTCGATCACCCCGAACGTCATGGCCCCCAACGCGATCACGGCGGTCAGCTGCCCGAGCGGGTCAAGGGAGGCGGCGCGGCGCGGTGAGCGCGGCACCCGGGCCAGCACCGCGAGCGTGACCAGGCCGACCGGCAGGTTGAGGAAGAAGATGGACCGCCAGCCCAGCGAACTGGTCAGCGCCCCACCCACCACCGGACCGGCCGCCGTCGAGACGGCACCGCCCACCGTCCACAGGGCGATGGCCCTGGCGCGCTCGGTCGCCTCCGGAAAGGCCTGGCGTACCAGGGCGAGTGAGGAAGGCAGCATGACCGCCGCCGCGCTGCCCTGGATCACCCGGGCGCCGATCAGCGGGCCCAGCGCGGGCGCGAGGCCGCAGAGTGCCGACGCCGCTGTGAAGGCCGTGAGACCCGCGGCGAACACCCGGTTCGCGCCCATCCGGTCGGACAGCGCACCGGCGGACAGCAGTAGGGCCGCGAACATCAGTGTGTAGGCGGCCACGATCCATTGCAGACCGGCCGTCGTTCCGCCCAGCGTCCGCCCGATCGCGGGCAGCGCCACGTTCACCGCCGAGGCGTCCAACCCGATGACGAAGAAGCCCAGCAGGGCGGTACCGAGCACGAGCGAGGCGGACACCGGTCGCGGTGCGGCGGTCGGTGGCGCGGTGCGTATGGGCTCGCGCAGGGTCGTGGTCATCGGAGTCCTCCCCCAGACTGCTGGTGCGGCCGGATCGCCGCCGTCGCACTCCAGAATGGTGCGTGCACGTCGACTCAGGCAGACCGCGATGTTCCGGGGTACTGCCAGCCAGGGAGTGATACGGCCCCCCAACCGCGTTGCCATGTCGCGCCGCTGCGCTGGCAGACTGGGCGGCATGACCGAGCAGACCGAGCTGGGACGGTTCCTGCGGGCCCGCCGCGGTGGCGTTCAGCCCGCCGACGTCGGGCTGCCGACCGGTGCCGGAGTCCGCCGAACCCCCGGGCTGCGGCGCGAGGAGCTGGCCACGCTCGCCGGTGTGAGCATCGACTACTACACCCGCCTGGAGCGCGGCAAGGAGACCCGTCCCAGCCCCGCTGTGGTCGAGGCGCTGGCCAACGCGTTGCGGCTGAACGACGAGGAGCGCGACTATCTGCGCGACCTCGCGGCCCAGGCGGCCCGGCGCGCCCCCGAGCCCCGCCCGCGGCCGTCCCGGACCGTGCGCCCCAGCGTGCGGCAACTGCTGGAGACGGTCCGGCCCAGCCCGGCATACGTGGTCAGCCGCACCAACGACCTGTTGGCCGCGAACCCCGGTGGCATGCGGCTGATGCACGGCATGGCCAACTGGCCCGCCCGGCAGCGCAACACGATCAGGTACACGTTCCTGCACCCGACCGCCCGTACGCTGTGGCCGGACTGGGAGCAGAAGGCCAAGGCGTGCGTGGCCCAACTGCGGGCCGTCGCGGGCAGTGACCCCGACGCACCCGATCTGGCCGCGCTGGTCGGCGAGCTGATCGTCAAAAGCCCGGACTTCAACCGGCTGTGGGAGCGCTACGAGGTCAGGGTGATCGGTGACGGCGCGAAGACCTTCCACCATCCGGCCGTCGGCACGATGACCCTCACCCACGAGGTGGTGAACCTGAACCGCACCGACGGACAGCGCTTGGTCATCTACATGGCCACGCCCGGAAGCCGGGACCATGACGCGATGACGCTGCTCGACCTGGGAGGTCTGGAGCCCGAGGACGGCGAAACGGTGACGGAGCCGGTCGAGCGCACCCATGAACGGCCGGTGCCGGGCAACTGAGCTGGAGCGTCGCGGTGTTGCGACACATAGTGCCCTGGGCCGGTCATCCCGGATGTCCGTCCAGGGTGCGGATGACCCGGGCCGGGTTGCCGACGGCCAGGACGCCGGACGGTAGGTCTTTGGTGACCACGGCTCCGGCACCGACCACGGTGTTCTCCCCGATGGTCACCCCGGGGCAGACGATCACTCCGCCACCGAGCCAGACGTTGTCACCGATCACCACCGGGTCCGCCCTTTCCCATCCGGCCCGCCGGCGCTCCGCGTCCAGCTCGTGGGTCGGGGTCAGCAGCTGCACGTTCGGCCCGATCTGCGCGTAGGCGCCTATGGTGATGGGCGCGCAGTCCAGGAAGACCGCGCCGAAGTTGACGAACGTACCTGCCCCGATGCCGATGTGGTAGCCGAAGTCGCAGTGGAACGGGGGCCGGATCCGCACGTCCTCACCCACCGAGCCGAGCAGCTGTTCCAGGATCTTGCGGCGCTCGGCGGGAGCGTACGGACCTGGTGCGTTGTACGCCGCGCAGAGTTCGGCACGGCGTACGGAGTCCGCGGCCAGCTCGGGGTCGTCGCTGATGTACCAGTCACCGGCCAGCATGCGCCGCTTGTTCTCGCCCAAGGGTGCCCTCCCGTTGGATCGGCCCACGGTTGCAAGCGCGTCAAGCGTCGCACAACAGCCGAGTGCCGGGCCGCTGTCGCGCCCGGCTGCTCCATGGCATGGACCGTCGGTGCGGCACCGGACGTAACCCGGCCGAGCTCCGGCAGACCGCCGCTAGTTGCACCAGAAGAGGAAGCAGGACTGCGGTTGCGTCGGTGTGGGGCGTGGTGCCGGGGTGGGTTGCGCATGGGTGGGAGCGGGGGGCGGCGCCGTCGTGGGACGTGCGGGGGCGGTCGGCATGGTCACGGACGCCGGAACCGCCGTGTGCGCGGCGGCGGTTGGCGTCGCCGACATACGCGGCTTGGCGGAGCGCGACGGGCTCGGCGGGGTCGTGCCCTTCACGGGGGCCGACTGCTGCGGAGCGGCTGGGCTCCCGCTGGTCGTCGCCGCCGGAGCCTCGGAGGCGGACGAGGCCGCCGACTGCGAGTTGTCCCCCTGTGACGAGCCGGTCGGCAGCAGATCACCCGGCAGTATGGTCGCGGCCACGCCGACCAGCACGATCCCGCCCGTAACGCCCAGGACCAGCTTGGCGGTTCTGCCCCTGCGGCGCGGTGCCCGGCGTGAGCGGCCGCCGCCTCGGCGGCGTGACGAGGCGGCGGGGGGAGCGGGCTCGTCCTCCCCGGGTTCGTCCTCCTCGGGCTCGTACTGCTCCGGTTCGTACTGTTCTGGCTCGTACGCTTCCGGTTCGTACGCTTCCGGTTCGTATGCCTCGGGTCCGTATGCCGTCGGCGCGGCTTCCCCGGGCGCGGCGGCGGTGGGCCCGGTCGGCTGAGCGCCCTGTGGGGAAGGGGACCACGCCTCGTCCAGCCGCTGCCCGGGCATCGGCGGGATGTGGCTCTGGTAGAGGGGATGCGGACCGGGCTGGGGCGGACCCTGCGGCTGCGCCATCCATATCGCGTGGGCGTTGACGGGCAGTCCACACGCTGGGCAGACGTGTGCTCCGCCGAGGTAGCTTCCGCATCGCTCGCAGTAGTGCATGCGGTGGTCCGTTCCTTTGGATCAGCCCCCCAGCTCCCCCTGGCGCGCCACACCATACTGACGAGAATCCGCGAACGCCATGGTGGGCGTCACCAAGTCCGAGCTGTGCCGATGCACCCCGGTCTGTGCCCGCGGCGGCACTTCGCAGCGCCGCCGCACGCCGTACACCAGCCGGTCACCGCCGCTTCGGGTCTCAGATCGCGGCGGGCCGGGTCTGCGTTCCGTCCTGCGCGGGGGCGGCCTGTTCCCCCTCCGGTGCGGGGCTGTCGGCGCCCAGGTGGTTGAAGACCAGGTTGAGGGTGAAGGCCAGGATCACGGTGATGGTGATCGGGCTGCCGAACACGGTCTGCGCCCAGTCGGGGAAGTGCTTGAAGAAGACCTCGTTGCCGAACTGGTCGGTGGCGACCGCGGGCAGCATGCCCACCCCCAAGGAGACGGCCACGATCAGCAGGTTGTGGTTGTCGCGGAACTCGACCTTCTTCAGTGTCTGGATGCCCACCGCCGTCACCATGGCGAACATCACCAGGGCGGCGCCGCCGACCACCGGCTCCGGCACCGCCGCGACGAACGCACCCACCTTGGGCACCAGGCCCATCAGCAGCAGCACCACGCCCGCCCCGGCCACCACCCAGCGGCTGCGCACGCCGGTCATCTGCACCAGCCCCACGTTCTCCGCGTAGGCGGTGTCCGGGAAGGAGTTCATACAGCCGCCGAGCACCGCGGACAGACCGTCAGTCGCCAGGCCCCTGGCGATGTCGGCGTCGGTGAGCTGCTTGCCGGTCATCTCGGCCACGGCCAGCATGTCGGCGGTGGACTCGGTGTAGGTGACCAGCATCACCACGCACATGGAGATGACCGCCGCCGCGTCGAAGCGCGGGGCGCCGAAGTGGAACGGTGCCGCGATGCCGAACCAGCCCGCGCCGGCAACTCCCTTGAGGTGGAACAGGTTCATCGGGACCGCGATGAGACTGCCGACCGCGATCGCCAACAGCGGTGCGATCTGGCCGAGGAAGCCGCGCAGCACCTTGCTGAAGATGACGATCAGGGCGACCACGCCTAGGCCGAGCGCGATGTGCGAGAGCTGGCCGTAGTCCTTGGCCCCGGTGTTGTGCCCGGCGATCATCCCGGCGCCCGGGCCGATCAGCGACAGGCCGATGATGGCGATCACCGTCCCGGACACCAGCGGCGGGAAGTACTTGATCATCTTGGCGAACGGCCTGGCGATGATCAGCCCGAAGACACCGGACGCCAGCATGGCTCCGTAGACGGTGGGCAGACCGTGCTTGGCGGCGATCGTGATCATCGGGCTGACCACGGTGAAGGTCGCACCGGCGACGACCGGCAGCCGTACTCCGAAGATCGTGCCGATGCCGACCGCCTGGATGACGGTCGCGACACCGGCGACCAGTAGATCGGCGTTGACCAGCAGGGCGATGGTTCCGAAGTCGAGTTTGAGCGCGCTGCCCACGATGAAGGGCACGGCCACGGCGCCCGCGTACATGATGAACACATGCTGCAGGCTGAGGACCGCCAGGCGGGCGGGCGGCAGTACCTCGTCGACAGGGTGTGTCCCGTCCTTCTGGGATGGCTGTGGCAACCGCATCGTTTCCTCCGGCAGGTGGGGAAAGTCGGAAAAGCCTGTGGCGACGCCGCCGCAACATCCCCTCGCCTACGGAGAGTTGTGCGGGATGTCGGGCATGCGTCTGCCTGCGGTGGCGTCGTCGGCACCTTGTCGAACGGTGTTGCCCAACGAGGACGGGGGGCGTTGGTCCCCGCTCCAGCGGGGTGCCGGCATCCGGCCTCAGTGGCGGTGCTGTGTGACCCGGACCCTTGTGGGCGGGCCGTGTGCGATCACCGTGGCGGTGCCCGGGCCGAGGGCCTGAGCGATGCGACTCGGTGGCCGAGAACCGACGGTGATGTGGCAGTCAGTAAACTGCCTGGCGAACGCCGAGTGCCACTGTGGGAACCTCCATGAATCCCGGCCGAGATGCGAGTTCTGTCTGTAGGGTCGCACAACAGATCGGAGCGGGTGGCGCCGCGGGAGCGCGACACCGTCACCGCGAGTGGTGCAGGGCCTGTGCGGCCGTCGACCAGTTCGCGTGCAGGCGGTCCAGGTAGGACTGGGCCGCCGAGCCCGGCTTCGCCCCCTGGGCGAACGCGTCCATGTTGCCCGGCCCGGTGTTGTAGCCCAGGGCGAGCAACTCGTCCTTCGGGTAGGGGCTGGACCGCTGCGCGGGCAGTTGCCGGGCCAGGTCGTGCAGGTACCAGGCCGCGGCCTCGATCGCCAGGGCCGGGTCGTCGGGCAACTGCTGCCAGTCCCGGCCGGCGAAGTCGCGCCCCTGCTTGACCTGGTCGAACGCGGCCTTGTGCATGTTGGCGACGCCGAACGCAGCGTCCGGTTTGATGCGTTGCCAAGCCCGCTCCCAGGCCGGGTCGTGCGGCTTGTACGACTCGTTGTACAGGATCGCCATCAGCAACTGCGGGTCGACGTCGGCCTTTTCGGCATACCTCGCGACCTGTGGAGCGAAACGGGCGGGATCCTGGTCCGCCGCCGTCGGCGAGGGCCGGCCGGTCGGGCTGCTCTCCGGCGCGCTGGAGACAGTGGGCGCCGCGGACTTCGCCGGACCCGCCGAGCCCGAGCCGTGCCCACCACGGCTCGCCGCCCATCCGGCCACCACCACCACGACGGCCACCAGGGCAAGCCCCCGCCGAGAACTCCGCGGCTCTCCCATGCCGTGCCTCCCCAGTTGCCGTCAGTCGACCCCGCGTACCGAAAGATACGGGGCGCGACCGGCAAAGGGGACGAGGCGCCGTCGCCTTCGGGCAGGCGTACGCGCCGGAAGCGTCGCCTCGGCTGAGGCCGCCGGATTCGCCCGCCGATTCCCAGGCGGCCCAGCCCGGTCCGGCACCCGAACCGGCGTCTGATCAGGTGCTAACGTGCGTTGATCAAATCGCCCGATCGGGTGAGCTGCGTGCAACGGGGGACGGGGAGATGAGCCGCGGACGGGAGCTCGGACGACAGCAGAGGAAGGCCGGGCCACAAGGTCCGGCGGCTATCGCGAAGGCTGTTGCGGTCATCGCCGCGGTGGCCGTGACCTGGCATATCGCTGTGTGGGCCGCCGCCGATGGCATGCGCATCGGTGATGTGCAGGCCACCGGCCGCGCGTTGTTCCTGCGGCAGCCGCTCGGCGGGCTCGGAGCGGGGATCAGGCCGGGGTCCCCAGGCCTCACCTTGACACTGTGGGCGGTGTTCCTTCTCGGCCCCACCCTTCTGGGATGGGCCGTGGTGCGGGCCTTCCGCCGTCGCGTGCACGGTGCCGGAGGCGAAGGCCTGGCGACGGGCGCGGAGGCGCGGTCCGCGCTGGGTGAACAGCGGGCTCGTGACTCCGCCGCGCAGACCCGGGCGGCTACGTTCACCCGGCCCGACGGCAGCTTCGACCCACGTGCGGCGGCTCGCGCCGATCTCAGGGAGGTCGGCTGGTCCCTCGGGCGCCAACTCGGCACCGGGCAGCGGCTGGTGGCGACTCCCGAGGACTCGGTCGCCGTGATCGCACCGTCGGGTGCGGGCAAGTCCCGTACGGTGGTGATCCCCGCGTGCCTCGACGCGCCGGGCCCGTTGGTCGTCACCTCCACCCGTGCCGATGTACTCGACGTCATCGCAGAGCCGCGTTCCCGGTTGGGGCGGGTCTGGGTCTTCGACCCTCTCGACACGGTGGGCTGGCCGGACCCCATGGTCTGGGACCCGATAGCCGGGTGTGCGGATGGCGAGACCGCGACATCCCGGGCGTTGTCCTTCTCCGTCGGCATGGGGGCGGATGACTCCTCGTCCTCCAACGCCGGATTCTTCCGCCAGACCGCCTCCTCGGCGCTGACCCGGCTGCTGCACGCGGCGGACCTGGAGCGCAAGACCATCGAGCATGTGCTGCGGTGGGCCACCAACCTGGAGAACGCCAACGAACCGCGCGCCATCCTGGCTGACCACCCGCGTGCCGAACCCGGCTGGGACGTCCTGCTGAGGTCGGTGTCCACCGGCGCGGACGAGACCATCGCCTCGACCCGGCAGACGCTCGCCGCCCAGATCGAACCGTTGGCCCTGCGCAAGGTGCTGCGGTGCGTCACGCCGCAACCAGGTGTGGCGTTGTTCCAACCGGACGCCTTCGTGGCGTCCCGGGACACCCTCGTGCTGATCAGTGACGCGAACGCCTCGACCAATGTGGCACCGCTGACCACCATGCTGCTCGGCGAGGTCGTCGATGCGGCGAAGCGACGTGCCCCACGCACCCCGTCCGGGCGGCTCGATCCGTTCATCCGCCTGGTGCTCGACGAGGTCGCCAACGTCGCCCCGCTGCCCAAGTTGCCCGCCCTCGCCTCCGACGCGCGCGGTTACGGCATCCACCTGGTGTACGCCCTGCAGTCGCTCGGCCAGGCGGTACAGCGATGGGGCCGCCAGGAAGCGGACACACTCCTTGACAACGCGGCGGCAACGCTGGTCATGGGAGGTCTGAAGGACGTCGAGGCGCTGCGCCGCTTCTCCGAGCTGGTCGGCGAGACCGAACTGACCGAGGTCTCCACCCAACGCGACACCTCTCGTCTCTTCGGCTACGGCACTGTCAAGAACGAGCGGGAGAAGCGGGTACTGCGGCCGGAGGAGATCCGGCAGTTGCCGAACGGCCAGGCACTGCTGCTGTTCCGTGGTGCTCCCGGTGTCATCGCGCAGCTCGAACCCTGGGACCAACGGCGGGAGGGTCGGCAGCTGCGCCAGGGTGAGCAGCTCACCCGGCAGCGGCGTCTGGGGACCGATCTGGAGAACGTGTGAGCGCCGAGCAACTGGAAGAGCTCGTCCGACAGTTCGCGTTGCGGGTCAAACGCGAGCAGCACGAGGTCGAGGAGGTCCTCGGTGAGGTGCTCCAGCGCCTGTCGGCGCTGGAGCAGGGCCAGGCCCGACAAGGCGGAACGGAAGCCGCCGCAGCGGCACCCGCCGGGGACGACCCCGCCATGCCCTCCCCCTGGTCGTACCGTGCCACCGAGAAGGACTGGCGGGACCTGGCCGGATGGGTCGACTGGATCAGCACCCACTACGCACCCCAACTCAACCTGCGCATCTGGCCGTGCTGGCCCTCGCATGGCGGAGTCGTGGAGGAACTCGCCGCCCTGCACGCCGCGTGGCGGGCGGCGGCCCTTGCCGACGCGGAGTCGCAGAGCGTCTCGCCCGACATGGCGTACTGGCATCAGATGTGGCTGTGGCCCACTCTCGACCGGATTCGGCAGAACTACATGTTCAAGAGCTGCGAGACCGACCACACCCCCGACCGGGCAGGCCGCCCGACGGACCCGACCGTCCTGGAGAACCGCATTGCCGCCGCACCGGCCCGCGACAAGGGGAAGATGAGCACGTGAACACGTATGAGGCACAGGGGAACCTGGCGGATCGGTACGAGCAGTTGTACTCGGCCGCGGCACGGATGCTGTGGGTACAGGAGAATCCTGCCTGGCGTCAGGACGTCTGGCCGCAGGAACGCCGTGTGGCCTGGGGCGAGTTGGAGGCAGTCCTGCGGGACGCCGACGCGAACCTGCCACAGTCCGGCACGCTTTCCGACCCGGCGCGCCATCTGCTCTCCCGGCGCGCGGCGGGCGCCGACGGCCAGGACCGACCGATCACCTTCGACGAGGCGGTACGGGACTGGAAGGCCCGGCTGGAGGCCGACCCCGGCTTCCTGGAAGCACGGCAGGAACCCTTCCCTGACTACTACATGGAGCCGGGGGCGTGTGTGGTGGTCCACCCGTCGCGGCATCTCGCGATGGTCGGGATCTTCCCGGAACTCTTCCATCGGCTGGCACCGGGCCGCCCGGGCTGCACCATCGGGGCGGACGCCGCCGAACTCAGCCAACTGGCACACGAGGCCGCGGACGCACTGCGCGCACCGCTGACGGGCCAGGCCGCCACGTCGCACCCGGGCGCAGCGCCGTGGATCTCCCCGTCCTCCCAGCGCGTGAGCGATGTTCCCGACCTCACCGAGCGCTACGAGCGGCTGAGTCGAGCCGCATGGCGCGCGGCGGAGACGGTGCCGTCGCGCGAGGAACTGCGGGCTGCGTCGGACTACTCGGTGAAGCGCGAGGTGGCCGATGCGGCGGGGGCGGTGACGCAGCTCCTGGCGGGCCGGCAAGTCCAGGTGTGGCGAGAAGAATTCGACTTCATGGACCCGGCGCGTCACATCATGCACGCCATCGACACCGGGGATGACGGCGAGGACCGGCCGCTGTCCTTTGCGGAATCGGCTGACCGATGGCGCAAGCTGTTCGCTCAAGGACCGCTTCCGTGGACTCCGGCGGAGTACCAGGTCCAGTTCCACCCGGACCGCGGGGAGACCGACATCGCGCTGTCCGCTACCAGGGCGCTGGTCTTCGCCGAGTTGCTGGACGAGTTCGCGGCGCGCGTCTACCCCGGTCGGGAAGCAGGGGTGATCGAGTTCGGAGCGTACGAGCTCGGGCAGTTCGTAACGTGGGGTATCGGGCGTGAGCTGCGAGCTCACTCTGGATTCTGATTGGTAGTCAGTCTGTGGCTAATCGGCAGCGCATACTTGTCGTCTCCGACGAAAGTGGTCTTGGCCAGGGGGGTGTGCAGACTTTCAATCAAGAGCTCACCGAAGCACTTGCCAAAGAACATGACGTGACCCTCCTGACGGCGGACCCGAAGACCACCCGACCGCACGCAGGCGCGAAGACCCTCACCATCGACCCTGCCGGAGACAGCAAGCGCGACGCTCTGACCAAGGCTGCCGAGCTGGACCCACGCAGCTATGGTCTGAACGACCCGCAGCAGGAGCCGTACGACCTGATCATCGGCCACTCCCGGTTCTCCGGACCGGCCGCGGCCGCTCTGCGGGAGAACTGGTACCCGGACGCCCGAGTCGCGCACTTCCTCCACACCAGTCCGGAGCGTCTTGACGAGGTCAAGGGCCAGCCCGAAAAGGGGGCGGCGAAGGCCGCGGTCGAACGTGAGGTGATGCAGAAGGCCGACCTCGTCGTCGGCGTCGGCCCCCTGCTCACCGAGGAAGCCCAACGGCTGTCCGCGCAGGGTGGAGGGCGGCTCCCCGACTCGCATGAACTCGTTCCCGGCACGGGGATCGAAGAACTCGTCCAGCACTCAGGCCCGAAGGAACGCCTGAACCTGCTGCTCATGGGGCGCACCGATGACCCGATCAAGGGCGTTGACGATGCGCTCCGGGCCGTGCGCCAGCTGCGCCGCGAGGGAATGGATGTTCACCTCACTATTCGGGGGGCCAACGAAGAGACGCTGGCCCAGGTTCGCGGAGAGGCCGCGGCATTGGCCGGCGGGGCCAAGGCCGTCACGGTCCTCCCTCGTACCGACAACAAGGCCGAGCTGAACAACGACATCCGCAACGCCGATGCCGTCATCATGCCCTCCAGGCACGAGGGCTTCGGTCTGGTCGCCACCGAGGGCGCGGGTCATGGCGTGCCGATCCTGGTCAACGAGGAGAGCGGCGCAGCACGTTTCCTGAATGACGCCAAGCGCGTCCCGCCAGAGATCGGTCGGCCCTGTGTCGTCCCCGAGCCGCCGGATCCGAGCATGCGGCCCCAAGCGTGGGCCGATGCCATCCACCGACTCAAGGATGAACTTCCGCAACGGCAGCAGAACGCGGTGAAGTTGCGCGAGACCCTGAAGGGCTATTCGTGGGAGCACGCCGCTCGTGGTCTTACCGACGCGGCGATGCGGACCACGCCCGCGACACACCAGCAGCACACAACACACCATCAGCGTAGGAACGCCTCCGTCCAGGCGGCGTACGGAGAGCTCATCACCGAGGCACCGGTGGCCGAAGGGCAGGAGGCACAAGAAGCCCGGGAGGAGTTCGAAGTCAGCGAGGACCTGGTGGAGTTGCTCGGCGAGGACAGACCGAGTCTGCGGGATCGGTTGGCCAACCGCGCGGCGGCCGAGCCGGTCACCGCGCAGCCGGTCGCCGCGCCGCCGGTCATCGAAGGCCCGGCGCTGCCGCCGCCCCTCCCGCAGCAGGGCCCCGGCCACACGAAGGGGCCGTCGCTCTAGGCGCCCATACCGGCGCACCCCTACCCGGGGTGCGCCGGGTGGGCGTCAGGCGTCCGCCGGGCGTCCGCCGACTCGCAGGCTCAGCTCCCGCAGCCGCCGCTCGGCACTGGCGACTGGGCGGGGGTCCTCCCGGCAGACCACCTGCCACATCTGGAGGACCTGCTGCCCGATGTGCAGTGCCGTGGTCGGGTCCGCGATCAGCTTCCAGGCGGCGTGCGCGTTGCGCGCCGCCTGGAGCGTCTGGTCGTACGGTGCGCCGCCCACCTCGCGCATCCGGGCGACCTGGGCGTGCAACCAGGCGGCCTGCGGGTAGTCGTTGGCCACCAGGGCCAGGTGGCCCTGGATGTGCAGGGTGTTGACCGTGTACGGATGGTCGGCGCCGTAGCGCTGGGTGAGCATCCCCACCAACTGGCCGGCGACGGTCATGGCCCGCCCGGGGGCGCCGCCGGTCTCGGCGTCCCGGATCTGCTCCCAGAACGGCTCGTACTCACGCGGCGGCGGCGCGTTCCAGTCGTGCCGCACGATCGGCTGCGGTTCCGGGTGCGGGCTGGAGGAGGCCGTCACCGTGCCGTCCACGTCCACGAAGAGCGGCCATGTGGAGCCGTCCACCTCCTTGGCGTTGACCCGCACCGGGCGGCCGAGGAACGCGGCCTTGATGGTGGCCTCACGCAGCCCGGCCACCCGGGGGTCGCCGCTGGTGGGAAGCGCTTCACCGTCCACGCTCACGCTGCCGTCGGCCATCAGCACGATGGTCATGACCGGCGACAGCGGGACGGCCGACGGATCGGATATGGCGGGCACGGCTGGATCCTACTTCCTCCTGGTTCGCGCCCATTACCCCGCGTGCGGATAGTAAGGAGGCGCCCAACCCAGGTAGGTCGCCCCCCACTTGGACTCGATCTCCGTGGCGGGAACGACGTCGATGTACCCCGGCCGCAGGATGTCGTTGCTGGCGATCATGCCGTTGCCGACGTAGATGGCCACATGCCCGGCCCGTTCACCGGTGTCCCAGAACATCAGGGCGCCCGGGGGCGGATTGCGGTCGCCGTCGTGCCGCATCGACTGGGGCATGTCGACCAGGTACAGATCCTTGGCGTAATTGGTGCCCGAGAAGCTCCATCCGTACGCGATCGCGGTGAACGCCAGGCACTTGTCGTACCAGTCTCCGGAGCCGTTGACCTGCTGCTTGGCCCAGGAGATGGCGTCCTGCGAGGAGCGCGGGTTCTTGACCTGCGCAGGCCAGGGGGAGTTCCCGTCGTGGAACGGCTCACCTGGCTTCCCAGGAGTGCCGGAGTCGCCACCGGTCTGGCACTGTCCTCCGTCGTGGGTGGTACCGCCGCTCGTATCGCCGCCACCAGAGGTGGAACCCTGCGCGCTGCCGTCCCGGTTGAGGTCGATGCCCGCCTTCTGCGCGACCTGGCGTGCCTCGCCCTCCCGCGTCGCGTACAGGTCGGGGAACGCGGAGACCTGGACGGCCTGCGCCGCGTCACCCAGGGGCATGGTCAACCAGTTCTTGATGTCGACCAGGCCGGGCGGCCAGTTGGCGCCGCGACCGCCGAAGAACGCGTTGGCCGAGTACTTCGGATCCATGATCTGGTCCTTGCTGCCCCAGCCCGCCGACGGCCGCTGCTGGAACAGGCCGATGGAGTCCCGGTCCCCGTAGTCGATGTTGTGCAGTCCGGACTCCTGCAGCGCGGTCATCAGGGCGATGAGAGTGGCGCGGCCCGGCAGTTTACGGTCGGCGGCCACCCCGTCGATGACCTTGGCGTTGCTGATCTCGTCCTGCGTCGGGTCGCCGCCGCTGACCACCGTGCTGCCGTTGCCGTTTCCGTCGCCCTGCGGTTGCCCGCCACAGGTGCCGCTGTCCGCGCCGAGGGCGGCGCCGGAGCCCACGCCGCCCACCAGACCCACCAGGATCAGGAAGATCAGAAAGAGCGCCGCCGCGGCGGCGGCGACCTTCATTCCCACCGCGCGACTCGCGACTCCCGCCGCGGCCGCGACGAATTCGCGTCCCTCCATTCCTCAGGCCAAATCGGGTATGCGGGAGACCAGCCATCCCGTGTTCCCGTAGACGAGTTCGAGATGCAGGGTGCGAGTCTGCGTGGTGGTCTTGTCCGCCGTGACCTCGATGGAGGCAGTGGTCGCCCGGTAGACACGCTCCTTCGGCAGATCCACCGGCAGGCCGTCGCCGCCCTTCTGGACCGCCACGTTCACCACGCGGGCGACGCCGCCCTGGATCACCAGCCGCTTGAACGCCGGATCGGCGAACTGCATCAGGTTGTCGTGCAGCGCACTGGTCATCCAGGGCGTGGCGCGCTGCACCGACGGCTGCCAGGTCTGGTCCTTGACCGGGTTGCGGGTCAGGTATGCCGTGATGAACGCGGACGCCACCGCGTCCGGGTTCTGCGTGTCAACCACCGGTGACGCGGAGGCCGTTGGTGCGGACGCACCCGTGCTGTCGGACGGCGGCGCGATGGACGGCGCGACCGCGGTCGGCGAGGCGGCGGCGGTCGCACCACCGGACTTCCCCCCGCTGTGCGACAGCCACGCGGTGCCCGCTCCGATCAGCAGGATCACCGCCATGACGACGATCACGCCGCCCGGGGTGACCGGCTCCGCCTCGCGTTTGCGTTGGATCCACTCCTTGCGGGCGTCCCGGTCGTCCGCCCGCCACTGCTTGCGGGCCCGTCTGCGCTGCCGCTTGCTGTCCTGCGGGGACACGAGGTCGTCGGGGTAGGCGTAGTCGGCCTTCAGCAGATCGCGCCAGTGCTGCGGGGGCGGCGGCTTGCGTCGGGATTCCTTGTCGTCGGACACCTAGCGTTCCTCTTTGTCGGCGGCGCGGCGGGTGGGGCGCGGGGTCCGGTTGCCCTGCGGCTGCGGGGGACGGAAGGCGAACTCCGCCTTGCCGCGCTGCCCTTGGCGGCGCGGGCCCGACGGGTTGCGCTGGGCCTGCTGCCGCCGGTCGGCGGTGCGGTGCATCCGCTGGTTGGGCCGGATGTCACCGACCGGGACGGAACGCCGCCGAGGCGGCACGTACCGGGTACGCGAACCCGGACCGATCTCGCCCGCGCGCGGCTCGCCCGGCCTCCCGTTGGCCGGTGGGCGCTGGTCGCTCGACGGCTGGCTGCGGGGCCCGTCCGGTTGCTGGGGCCGCGGTGCGTTGCCGTTGCCGGTGCCGTTGGGGGCCTGGAAGGGCCCTCGGTTCAGGATGTTGAACCGCCGAGGGATGGGGGAGTCCGAGTCGTCTCCGCCGGAGCTGCCCCCCGACCTGCCACCTGCGCCCCTCGCGGAGACCCTTGCGCCTGCGCCGAGTCCGCCGCCACCGCCACCTGCGCCGAGGAACTTGCTCGCCGCACCGCTGTAGGCGCGCATCGCCATGGACGAGGCCATGTTGCCCAGGGCTCCGGGGCCGCTCACCGAACCCACGATGGTCTCGACGAGGCGGCGGAGCTTGAAGGCGACGATGGCCGCCGTGATCGACAGTCCGGAGGAGACGAACCAGCCCAGTTTGTCGGCCGTCTGCGTGCACGCAGACGTAATGATCATGACGCAGCCGAGCACCAGCGTGGCGACGAACGACTGCAGCACCATGCCGAGCAGCGTGTCGAACCACTTCACGCCCCACTGCCGTGGCCTGCCGGGGATCATCCACAGACAGGCGAAGACCACCCCGCATATCAGCAGCATCAGGGCGCCCAGCAGCGAGGCGATCGAGGCGAACGCCAGCATCAGGGCGAGGGCCGCGTAGATGATGATGGAGATGAGTCCCAGCAGCAGGACCATGAAGCGGCCCGCGGGCTGCTTGCCCTGGCGCCACTCGACGGATGCCTTGCCGACGAACAGGTCACCGGAGTTGTGGTTTCCGGGGTCGTTGTTCACCGCGTGGTCCAGCCAGTCGTCCCGGC
Organism: Streptantibioticus ferralitis; assembly: GCF_029223525.1. Lineage (GTDB taxonomy): Bacteria > Actinomycetota > Actinomycetes > Streptomycetales > Streptomycetaceae > Streptantibioticus_A > Streptantibioticus_A ferralitis. The sequence goes on from NZ_JARHTQ010000016.1 coordinate 70,868, forward strand.
TCTTCCCCCGTTGTGCTTGTTGCAGCAGGCCGTCTCCGGCCTTCTGGCACACCTCAAGGCTGCCGAACTCCGCGAAGCACCAGGGGGTTGCGACATAGGTCCGCCAGACCGCGTCGCCCGCCTTCCGCATGACGACGTCCTTCGGCTTTCCCGCGATCTCGACCTTGTGGTCCATCTTGATCGGGAAGTCACCAGGGTCCCCGATCCCGGCGTCGGCCACGGCGAACGAGATGTCGGAGCCGATGTTCCGGGTCGAGTTGACCCCGTCGATCCATGTGCCGGGGCTGGTCAGCAAGGAGACGGAGAAGACTCCGGCCGCCACCAACCAGCCGATCTGGGTCAGTGCCGAACCGTGTGCCTTCTTGTGGTTCCCGAAGGCGACGAGGGCGCCCACCACCAGGCAGGCCGGCAGGAGGGTGGTGACCAGTTTGTCGGAGGCACCGGAAATGGCCTTCTGGATGGGGTCGCTGAGTTCGGGAACGGACGCCCCCTCAAGGGCCCACTGGGTGATGACCACACAGCACCGGCCGATCAGCACGATGACGCCCATCAACACCGTGTTGATGACGTGCATGACGAGCTGAAGGTCGGCGTTGACGTCCGTCCCCCAACTGGTGTCGATGTGTTCGTCCAGCGACCAGACCCCGAGGTTCGTGGAGTACGTCTCGTAGAGGGTGCCGGTACCTTTCGGGGGCTGGATCGGCGCGGGTATGAGGCCCCCGATACCCACCGGGTCGATGGGGGTCGCCGCCGAGGCGACACCGGAGAACACCACGATCGTGGTGAGCGCCCCCAGGACGGGGATGGCAAGAGTGCGCAGGCGCATGACCGTCCCCCCGCTCAGTGATCTTCGCTGAGCGTGTTGACGACCTTCTGGGGGTCGGAGCTCTCCGGCGTCGCGAGAACCGTGACCTGATCGACCAGCCAGCTCCCGTCCTTGGACACCAGCCGCACGGCATAACCGTTCGTCTGCGGCTTGCCCTCCTCCGTGAAGTTGCAGGAGGCGCGCAGGCCGACGCCGGCCGGGTGGGCACCGAAGGCCGGAACGTTCACCCGGGCGTCGAACTGCCAGGTGTGCGACTCCGCGTTGTTGCCCTGGTGTGCCGTGACGCAGTTGCCCACCGTCGGCGCAGGCATGTCACTCGCGTCCCGGTCCGACCACACACCGGACGCGCCGATCTCCGCCGCCCGGTTCGCCTCCGTCGACAGCTCGCACATCCGCTTCCAGTCGGCCGCGTCCTTGGCCTTGTAGTAGGCCGTCGCCACGCTTTCCGGTGTCTGCGGAGGCTGCGCGGGCCTGCTCGCCGTACCCGAGGCGGAGCCGGACGAGGAGCAGCCCACCGCCCCCACCGCCAGGCAAACGGCCAGGGCGCCGCCCTTCGTGATCACGGCAAGCCGCGTCATACGAATGTCTCCTTCGTAAGTACCGTCCTGGGATCGGCTGCCGCGGGGGCCTGCGACTGCGCAGCCGGGTAGCCGCTCACCGTCGGCGTCGTGCTCAGCAGCGTCAGCAGTTCGGCGCTCGGGATGTCGAACTGCGTGGTGGCGCAGGCGAAGCGGCGGTCGCGGGTGATGCAGTGGCCGTGCCGGATCTCGCCGTCCGGCAGCAGTCCGATGGCCTGGATCAGCCGGCGGGTGTGGTTGCCCTCGGGCAGGCCCAACAGCGCGGCGAGCGCGTCCTGTTGCTGCGGGGTGGTGAGCTGGAATCCGAAGACCGTGGTCAACTGCTCTACCAGGCCGGTGAGTCCGGCCAGGCTCTCCGGGTCCTGGGTGTCCACCACCAGCGCTGTGGAGAGCGCACGACCGACCCGGGCGATGTACTGGAGGAACGCGCTGCCCTCGCGCGTGGCCGTGAGCACATGAACCTCGGGGACGGCGACGACCTTGCGCATGCCGCGTAGGTCCTTGCGGCCCGCCGTGGTCACCGCGTAGGCGATCATCGAGTGCATCAGGGCGACGGACAGTCGCTGGGTCACGTTCCAGTCCTCGCGGTCGCTGTCCGCGTCCGGCAGCGAAAGGCCCGGCATCTGGACGACCCACAGCCCCGGCCGGGGCACCAGCATGCCCTCGCCGGTGGGCCGTCCCATGAAGGGTGCGCCCACACCGGTCTGGGACAGCTCGTAGAGGGCCTCCCCGGCCTCGCGGGCCAACGGGTCGTCAGCCCGCCGGAGCCGTTCGATCACCTTCCAGGTGGCCGGGTCCCCCTCGGCGATGGTCTGGTTGACCGCTTTCTGGATCGGCGTCTCGGCACCGCGGACCCGCAGATGCGAGGGGAGGGCGATGCCCAACTGCGCCGGAACCTCGATCTGCGCGCGTTCATCCTCTTCCAGCATGCGGAACAGGTCGGCGACACCCGCGTAGTGTGTGCCGGTCTGGACGAGGTGGGCGTTGAGGCCGTACGCCTGCGCCGCGTTGACCAGCCCGCCCAGGTCGCCCTTGAAGTCGAGGGCGAGCACGAATGCCCCGCGGAATCCGGCGTCCAGCAGGCTGAGCATCATGCCGGTGGTCTTGCCGCGCCCCGAGCGCCCGATGAACGCGCTCGTGGTGGCGTCACCGCGCTCGCTGCCCGCGGTCACGTCGTTGCGGACCACTCCCGGAGTCGAGCCCGTCAGATAGCCGACGATGGGTCCGCTGTCGTCGCCCACCTGCGCACCGCCCCAGAACCAGGAGCCGGCGAAGGCGTCGACGGTGCGGGTGTGGCCGAGGTCGGTCACCCGGGTCTGGTCACCGGGCTGTGCCTCAAGCCACAGCTCGCGCTGTTCCTCGACGCCGACCACGACCTCGATGCCGATCCCGCCGTAGTAGCTGATGACGGCGTCGACCTTGGCCCGCAGGTCCTCCACGCTCACATCGCTGCTGACCACCAACCGCGGATGGTCCTCCAGCAGCGTGACGTCGTCGCGCTTCATGTCACGGCTCAGATCGGCCATGACCTGCTCGGTCTCCTCGATCTCACGACCGGCTTCGCCCGCGGAGTGCTTGGCCGCGGACTGGCGCTGCTCCTTGGCGAGCCGGCGCACTTCGTCGATCGCCTTGAGCGCGTCCCGCTTGTGCATCACCTCGAAGCGGACGGAAACCTCCGGGTTGACCGGTACGACCGGGATGGAGCCGAAGTCCTCGAAGTCGTCGCCGCCCTCCGGGATGTACGTGATCTCCGAGACCGCGCGGAGCCACTCACCGCTGCCGGGGGCCTCCATCTCCTCCGGAAAACCCGTCATGGACAGGATGGAGACCCATGAGGCGGTCTCCCCGCTCGCGTCGACCACCCGCAGATGGTCCGGGTAGGGGATGATCCGGCCCTGGGTGAGCTGGGCGAGCTTGGCCCCGGTGACCGCTCCGTCGGCATTGGAGCTGGGCAGCGGCACACTGCGGTGCTGCTCACGGGAGATCATCCAGGCGAGCATCTCCACGGATGCGGGCTGCGCCCGCCACGGCGTGGATTCCAGCTGGCGGCCGAGCCGCCGGGTGAGGGCGTCCAGGCGCGCCAGTTCCTTGTACGACACGGCGCGGGTGCCCAAGCCCAGGGCTTCCTGGAACCCGGCCCGGCTCTTGGCCTTCGTCTGGTTGTTGCGTTCGGCGATGCGTACGCCCAGCAGCAGGTGACGGGTGGGCAGTTGGAGGGCGTCCAGTCGGTCAACTCGAAGCGCGGCCCAGTCCTGGTGGCGGCCGGCGACGAACAACTCCCCTGCCTCGGTGAGGTAGTCGGCCGAGTTCAGCGGTGACCACAGCACCTTCAGATGGCATTCGTAGCCCGCGAGCGTACGGGCCAGGACGGAGGAGATGGTGTCCTGTTCGGCGTCCCGGGCCGACTCCGCCATCAGATCGGTGTTGGAACCCGACAGCAGGAACCACGCCTCGGCGGCCAGGTCGGTGACCACGAGGCCGTCGGCGACGGCCTCGTACCTGGCCGGCGGCAGTGCCCGTTCGGGACCGAGCCCGAAAAAGCGGCCGATTCCCTTGGTGAACTTCACCTATGGGCCTTCCCAGTAGCGGTGGAAGTGGTCTTCGCGGCCAGACCGGTCCGCTGGCGTGCCCGCCAGACCCGGTCCGGGCCGTACAGCCGGGCGCGGGCGTCCAGCCGGATCGCGGCGCCCGCCGTGATCTCGCCCTGCTCGATGCCGCCTAGCACCGGTTCCAGGCCGCCGAAGCCGGGCAGCTCCAGCAGCTGTTCGATCCGGTCGCCCCAGCGGGCCCGTACCGGGATCCACTCGGACCGTTCCGCGGCCCGGCGGCCGCCGTTGATGATCGGCCGGTGGCCTCTGCGTACGTACCGGATCGCCAGGGCCCAGCAGGTCAGGTTGCGGCGCCGGTCCACCCGGCGGTTGCGCTGCGCCCCCAGCACGGCGATGACCAGGGGAGGCAACATGTAGATCGAGAAGGTGTACTTCGACGGCGCACCGAAAACGAGGAACAGGCCACCGCACCACACCACGCACAGCGTCACCCCGAGGATCAGGGTGCGGCGCGGCACTCCTTCACCCAGGTCGAGCCCCATGATCTCGTGTTGCCGAGTCTCCAGGTCGAAGTGCCGGGTGAACGTGTACCCCTTGCGCATCAGTTGCCCGCGACCTTGCCCCAGATTCCCTTGAACAGGCCGACGGCCGCGTCGGGCGCGTAGACAAGGCCGGCGATCACGACCGCGGCCATCAAGTGGCCTATGAGTTCGCCCCATTCGCGCTTGGCGTAGTACCCGATGGCACGCACCGCCATGATCACGATGAAGACGTTGCCGGCGATGAGAATGACCCAGTTCTTCAGGTCTTGACCAGTCGTCAGGTCAGCGGCGAGCTGTAGCACGACAAGCTCCTAGTGCATTGGTTTGCTTGGTGTGAAAGTTCGTACGGTCGCGGAGGCTCAGTAAGCTCCGCCGTGCAGGTCGGATACCTGCCAGCGCTGCGCGCTGGCGGACGCTACCCGGGTGATCACCACTCGGTAGGTCTGCTCAATGGTTCCGCCGGCGGTCTGCCACTTGATCACAGCGGTGCCGGAACGATTCGCCCCGGACCCGGCGTCCACGTTCCAGTCCTGCACGGACGCGAGGGTGAACCCCTTGGGCAGTGTGGGGATGTCGGCACCCGGCGCGGCCACGGTGGATGCGTTCCCGGAGGCGTACGCGGTGAAGAACTGCGAGATGACGTCTTTGGTCTGCTGCGACATGTCGACGTCGGGCTGCGTGGGGCTGGGCGTCGGGACCGTCACGGAATCGAGGTCGAGTCCTACGATCCCGGGTTCCCCGGACACGACGATGCGTCCATGGGTCTGGGCCACGGGCACATCGAGCGCCAGCCAGTTGCCCTGGTCCGCGGAACCGCCGTTCGCGATGACGTGGGCTTCGACATGGACCCGGGCCTGTCCGTGCTGCAGAACCGTGACCTCGCCCGCGTACAGCTCGTCCACGCTCTGCCGCCCCTTGCCGTCCCAGCCGAGGGCGGTGTTGGCATCGGAGGGCATGTCCATCGCCAACGCCGTCTGGCGGGCGGTGGGGTTCTTCTCATCCCACGTCAGATACGCCGTTGCCCACCGAGAGGCCACCGCTCGGGCGGCGTCGGTCGGGTAGTCGGGGCCACTCTTCACCACGGGTGGCGGTGCGGGAGCAGGCCGATCCGGGAAGAACCATGAGCGCAGCCCGGTGACGGCCGCGAGGGCCACCACCGTCCACAGCAGCCCGCGACCGAGGCGGCGAGCGAACAACGTGCCGCTCTTCTCGTCCTGGACGTTCCATGGAATGGTCGATGCGGCCTTACCGGGCCGCGTGCCCCCCGCGGTCTCGTCCACGGCATGGCCGTTCGCGTTCAGGAGGCGATGCTCGTCCTGATCCTCGGCGGCCTTGCCCAACCGCTGCGCGGCAGCGACCCACGGGTTGGGTTGTGTCTGCCCCGCCCCGGCCTGAGCCGTTGCTGGAGGCGCGGGCTCGACCCCTGCGTAGCCTGTCGGAGTGCTCCTCGGGAGATCCTGATGCGGAGTGGGCAAGTTGAGAATTTTGCGAACAGCAGTATGAACCGCTCCCATGCCCCGTTTCCCCGTTTCCCCCGTGCGCATCTCGCGCGTGCCGGTAAAAATACAGCATGGAGCCGGATGGTTGACATGGGCACGTGTGAACTCCGTTACGTGAAAACGCTGGTGGGGCACCCTGGGCAGGGTGCCCCAGCGCTCGCACTGCGGGTAACGAGTGCCTGATGACCGTTACAGCGCGGCGGTCCTGGCGCTGACTCGGTCTGGAGATATCCCCGCGATGCCGCCTCGGTCGGGTGGCCGGGCCCGGCGCCGGGCGTTGGAGTGGCCCCCGGGGCGGCGGCATTGGGCGCCGCGCGGCGGTGAGCGGGTCAGGAGACCCAGGTGCTGGTGAGGGCGAGGGTGGCGGAGCCGTCCAGGTCCGTCAGCTTGGTGCTGGCGAAGCCGCGGGCGGTCTGTGAGGTCTGCATCCGCAGGGCGGGACGCTCGGTGTCGAGCGCCTCGATGATCGTCGCGGCGGCCTCGGCGGGGGTCTGCGCGTTGGCGAAGGCGTTCTGGGTGCGGTCGAGGTAGCGCTGCAGCGCCGGTGCGTACGGACCGGCCGCCTCCAGTGCGGCGGAGGTGTCGACGTTCACGTTCGCCACGAACTCGCTTGCCACGGCGCCCGGTTCGACCAGTGTGACGCGGACGCCGGTGGTCGCGGCGACCGGGGCGAGCGACTCCAGGAAGCCTTCGACGGCGAACTTCGCCGCGCAGTACGCCTCGTTGAACGGCTGGCCGACGACGCCGCCGACGCTGGTCACGGTGATCAGGCGGCCCCGGGAGGCGCGCAGATGCGGCAGGGCGGCTCGCACGACCTCCACCACACCGAAGAAGTTGACCTCCAGCACGGCGCGCACATCGTCCACGCTCTCCTGCTCGATGGTGCCGACATGGCCCGCGCCCGCGTTGTTCACCACCGCGTCCAGCCGTCCGTGCTCGGCGAGCACGCCGTCCAGGCAGGCGGCCACGGATGCCGGGTCGGTGACGTCGAGCTGCCGCACCTCGACCCGGTCGGCCACACCGGCCTCGGCGGCGGCCTGGCGCAGGGCGTCCGCGCGGGAGGTGTCGCGCATGGTCGCGACGGTGTGCCAGCCCGCCTGGGCGGCGGCGACCACGGCGGCCAGGCCGATGCCGGACGAGGTCCCGGTGATCAGGACGGTCTTGCGCTGGTTGTCCCTGGTGGAAGACATGGGTGGGGCCTCATCTCGGGGTCGGTGCGGCGGGGCCGGTGGCGGTCCGCAGTATTGCGTGTACACACACTAATTAATGCGTGTGTGTACACGCAAGCCGTACCATGGGTGTCATGAGCCGTCGCCCCGATCTGTCCATCGGAACCCTGTCCGAGCAGGATCACGCCTTCTACGGCCTGGTCTGGGCGGGCACCACGCTCGCCGCGCGGGTGGATCGCGAGCTCACCCGGGTGCACGGCCTGCCGCTGTCCTGGTTCGAGGTGCTGCTGTGGCTCAACGGCCAGAGTGAGCCGGTGGCCTCCTCGGACCTGGGAGCCAAGACGATGCTCAGCCGCAGCCAGGTCTCCCGCGTTCTGGACGCACTGGTGGCCCGAGGCCTGGCGGTCCGCTCGCCCTCGCCCACGGACGCGAGGTCGGTGCAGGTGGAGCTGACCGAGGAAGGCCGCGCGGCCTTCGACACGGCGGACGCGACGCGCAGGGCGGTACTCGGCCCGGTCTTCACCGAACTCCTCGACCAGGACGACATCCGCGCCTTGGAGGCCGTCTGGCGCAAGCTCAAGCAGTCTCCGGCGCGATAGGGCCCCTCCGGCGGATCCGCGCCGGGATCGCGGACGGTCGGGCGCCGCCGGAGCGCCCCATCGTGATCGCTCGCCGTCGCGGCGAGGAGTCCATGGTGCCGTCGCGCCGAAGGTCGGCCGAAAACATCTCGCGTAATGGCCGCACGGCCCCGCACGGAGCGCCAGCATGACATCTGTCACGCGCAAGTGCGGACGGTCGGCTCTGCAGTGCTGCCCCCTCCCGGCGCGAAGCTGAACGCGCCCGGCCGGCACCGTGAACGCCGAAGCCGGCGCACGGCAGGCCGCCCGACCACCGTCACTCCACCTCCGAAAGGGCGCAGACATGCGACGCCACGGCATCAACTACGACACCGGCTTCGACCCGTTCGGCGACGGCACCAGCCGTACGTACTTCGACCCCGACACCGTCCGCCGTGACATGGCGGTCATCGCCGACGAACTGCGCTGCGACGCGATACGTATCTCCGGCGGGGACCCCGCACGCCTCACCATCGCCGCCGAGGCGGCCGGTTCACCTACGCCGCCTGGCAGCTCACCCGTCACGACGGTGACCCCGCCCCCGATCTCGACCTCGCCGGGTACGGGGTCCAGGCGGTCCTTCCGGACGGCACGCTCCGCCCCAAGGACGTCTTCCGCACCATGGCCGCGGCCTACCGCGCGGCAACGGCCGACTGACGCTGCCGCCTGCGCATTCTGACGCCAAGTCAGCGCAAAAGCATTGAACCGCCAACGTCTCGATTCCGTAAACGTGGCCGAACGGATCGGCATCGGCAGACCCACCGTGCGCTCGGGCAAGGGGGAGCGCCTGGGAGATCGGAGCGCGATGAAGCGAGCGGTAGGTTCACGGCGCGGCGACACTCGTGGGCGCGGTCGCTTCAACGGACCGGCGGACAGCTTCGGGTCGCCGGGCGCTCCACCGACGGGCACCATGGAACTCAGCCCGTCCACACGGATGTTGATGGGCACCGTGCTGGCCGTGGTGGCCGGTGCGGTGGGGCTCGGGCTGGTGCTGAGCGCCGGTGCGGGCGTGCGCGGCTTCCTGGACTACTTCGCCGGTGTCATCTCGCTGGTGGCGCTGACCGGAGCCGTTCTGTGGGGTGTCATCAGCACCGACACCGCCTTCCTCGGCCCGCGAAGCCGACTGTGGGCGCAGGGCGTGCACCGGGGGCTGGGCGTCATATCGCTGGGGTTCCTGGTGCTGCACGTCGGCATCAAGGTCTCCGAACAACACGCCTCGCTCATCGCGGCGTTCGTGCCGATCGGCTTCACGGCCCGCGGGCTGCTGATCGCGCTCGGTGTCGGCGCGGGCTATCTGCTGGTGCTCGCGGTGGGCACCGGAGTGGCGCGCCGGGCCTTCGCCGCCCGTCGGCATCCGGTGCGCTGGCGCATACTCCACGCCGGCTCGTACGTCTCCTGGTTAGCGGCGCTGGTCCACGGCCTCAAGGCGGGTCGGCCAGCGGCGTGGTGGGTCACCGCGTCGTACGTCGCCTGCATGATCGCCGTCACGGTCGTCGTGGCGGTACGAATGCGCGGTCCGGCACGTCAGGAACGCGCCCCGTCGATACGTCGGCCGCCCATCGTGCCGACCGGGCGCCGCCGTGCGCGCGGTCGCCGTAGACGAGCGGACCGGAGGATCCCCATGACATCGAACTCCCCTTACCCGCCCGCCCCGGAAGCGACACGGTCGCGGATCGAGGGCCGCCGGTGAACAACCTGCCCGTGCGCAGCCTGGCGAGCGACCTGCCGGAGGTGCGCCCCTTCGGACTTCCGCGGCTGACCGCCGGAATGGACCTGGCGGCGAGGCTCGACTGGACGACGCACCTGTCCGTACACGGCTCGATGCCCGACCTGAGCCTGATCCAACTCACCGACCTGGCAACGGAGATCGACCTGCGCGGCCGGGGCGGTGCGGGCTTCCCGTTCGCCCGGAAGCTGCGCGCCGTGGCCGACTCGGCGCGCAAGCGCCGGACCGGTACCGCCGTCGTGGTCAACGGCTGCGAGGGCGAGCCGGCCTGCCAGAAGGACACCGTGCTGCTGGCCCGTGCCCCGCACCTGGTGCTGGACGGCGCGCTGCTGGCCGCCGAGGCGCTCGGCGCCGAGCAACTGGTGGTCGGCGTCACCCGCGGGCCGCTTGAGGAGTCGGTGCGTCAGGCGATGGCGGAACGCGGGCTGTCCGACCGGCGCGGGCGTCGGCTGCGGGCCCGGGTCTTCCGGATGCCCGAACGCTTCGTCTCCGGTGAGGCCACGGCACTGCTGCGGGCGGCCGACGGCGGTCCGGCGCTGCCGCCGGGACGGCGGGTGCGTTCTTCCGAGCGCGGTCTGTCGGGGCTGCCCACCCTGGTCTCCAACACCGAGACGTTCGCGCAGATGGCGGTGGCCGCGCGGATGGGCGCCGAGTACTACGCCGCGACGGGCGCGCGCGGGGAGCCGGGTACGGTGCTGCTCACCCTGGGCGGCTCCGTGCCGCGGCGCACGGTGGTGGAGACCCCGACCGGTGTGCCGTTGGCACACGTCCTGGAGAGCTGCGGCAGCGGCATCGGCCAGGGTGTGCTGGTCGGCGGCTACCACGGCGCCTGGCTGGACCCCAGCGCCGCCTCGATGGCCTCGATCTCCCGTAGCAGCATGGCCGCGCACCGCGCGACACTCGGCGCGGGTGCGGTGCTGCCGCTGTCCTACGACGTGTGCCCGTTGGGCGAGACGCTGTTGGTCGCCCAGTGGCTGGCCGCCGAGACGGCGGGCCAGTGCGGGCCGTGCCGACTGGGGCTGCCCGCTCTCGCCGGAGCGCTGGCCGACATCCTGGGCGGCGGTGGCCAGCCCGCGCTGGAGACGCTGCGGCAGTACGCGGGTTCGGTGCGCGGCCGGGGCGCCTGCAAACACCCGGACGGCTCGGCCCGGTTCGTCCTCTCGGCGGTGAACACCTTCACCGACGACCTGGCGGCCCATGTGCTGGGCAGCGGCTGCGGGCGGCCGGTCGCCGGGGTGCTGCCGCTGCCGACGGACGGCGAGCCGAGCGTCGGCGAACGGCTCACCGTCGACTGGACGCTGTGCGTGGGCCACGGTCTGTGCGCCGACCTGCTCCCGGAGGCGATGCGGCTGGACCGGGACGGCTATCCGGTCTTCGGCGACGGCCCCCTGCCGGAGTACCTGCTGCCGCGCGCCCGCCGTGCGGTGGCGCGCTGCCCGGCACTGGCCCTGCGGCTGGAACGGCGGTGAGTGGTCCAACGCCGGTGTGCCGCCCATCTGTTGGGGCGCCCGGCCTGGTGTGCGTGGCGCTGCGGTGACAGCCGTGGGCGTCCCGCGCGGGCGTGCTGTCGCGGGCTGATCGGCGGCGGATCAGTGGCGGGTGTATCGGGCGACGAACGACGCGGAGGAGATTGCCTGGCTCTGGATCCCCCGTAGGGTCTGGGCGGGCGGCGCGCTGCCGCCCAGGGAGGCGGGGGTCGGTTGGCGCAGCGCGTACAGCGTCAACTGGTACCTGTGCGTGCTGCCGTGCGGCGGGCACGGACCGTCGTAGGTGGCCTCCCCGAAGTCGTTGAGGGCCTCGCGGGCGCCCGGGATCAGGTGGTGCGGGGCGATCTTCGTGGCGTTCGGCGGGATGCCGAGCTGCAGCCAGTGGATCTTGTGCACATCGAGGTCGACCATGGTGACGGCGAGTTCGGCGGTACCGGCCGGCACATTGGCGAAGTTCAGACCTGGCGAGTAGTCCCTTGGATCGTCACAGGTCATGAGTGGGATGAAGTCGCCCGACCGGTCGAAGCCCTGCCCAGGGGTGAGGGTGAGGGGGCCGGTGGGGGTCGCGGTCGTGCGTGCGGGCGCCGTGGCGGATGCCGATGTGTCAGAAGCGGGCTTCGTGGTGCCGGAGCAGGAGGCACACGCCAGCAGCGCCGTCGTGACCGCAACACCCGCCCGGATTCGGTGTCCTCGCATAGCGCCCACTGTAGGGACACCGGTGTGCTCGATCGGTCACCGACGCCACGGCGATAGAAAGTGGTAAGACCGCGCCGTCGGGGTACGGGGTCAGCGCGGGCTGTCCGCCTCGGTGTCCTCGAAGTAGACGTCCAGGACGGCGTCGAGTTCCGTCGTCCACTGCTTGGGCAGGCTCCTGCTCGGCGCCTCGACGTCGGCCTCGTAGCTGCGGCGACCGGTGGTGTGGACCGTGACGGTGAACCGGCGCGCGAACCGGGGAGTGTCGATCTCCACCGCGCCGATCTCGTCCCAGTGGAACTCGGCCGTCTCGTCATCCAGCTGGAACGTGACGCCAGCGGGGCCGACGACGATCGAACCACGGCGGTCGGAGACCTCGAAGACCGGTCCGTCGGCCCGCCGTTCGGCCCCCTCCTCGGTGGCAGCCTCCTCCTCGGCGGCCGCCTCTTCCTCGGGGGCGACGGCTTCCGGCGCGGGGTCTTCGGGGACGGCGTCGCCGGGCGGCTGCTCCGCCGCCGGTTCCACAGCCTTCTCTTCCGCCGCGACCGGGCGCGAGAACGTCAGGCCGGGGACGTGCGCCGGATCGGTCCCGGCGGCGTGTACGGGCGGGGTGTTCGGGCCTATGCGCTGCTCCACGGCCGGAAGTATGGCCGATGGACCTGTGCGGGCAAAAGGCGCCTCGGCCGGAAGGCCGCCACCGTGCACGGCCGACCGGGCGCGGTGCCGGTCGCGGTGGAGGCGGCGGCCGGTACCGGCCGGACGGGCTGCCGCTCAGGACGCGCTGGTCGTCTGCCGGCCGGTGGCGCTGTCCGCCAGCCACTGCGACCAGGAGACGTTGAAGTCCGCGTAGCCGTTGTCCCCGGCGACATTGCCGCGCGGAGACCCGGAGATGGTGACCGGGTCGCCCGGCTCGACGTTGTTGTAGAACCACTCGGCGTCGGACAGCGACAGGTGCACGCAGCCGTGCGAGCCGTAGCTGTGGCCCGGGTAGGGGTCGCCGGTGGAGTAGTGGACGTAGGTGCCCGACGTGGTGAGCTGGACGTCCCAGGGCAGGGTGAGGTCGTAGAAGTTGGGGTTGCCCTTGTCGCAGGTTATGCCCACGCTGCAGGAGGTCATCCGCACCTCGCGCTGCTTGTCCATCACCGCCATGGTGCCGTCCCAGGACGGGAAGTCCGGGCTACCGGCGTCGATCGCCATGGTGCGTACCACCGAGCCGTTCCGGGTGACCTTCATGGTGTGGTCGGGCACGGACACGGTGGTCTCGAAGTCGGACCCGATGGTGAAGCTGTGCTGGTAGCTGCGGGTGCCGTAGCGGCCGTTGCCGTCGGTCACCCCGTCCAGGTCGGCGTTGAGCGTGACCCTGGTGCCGGACGGCCAGAACTTCTCCGGCCGCCAGTCGACGCGGGTGTCGCTGAACCAGTGCCAGGCGCCGGTGACCGGTACCGAGGTGGTCACCTTCAGGTGCCGCTCGATCGCCGCCCGGGCCGAGGAGGACACCGCATGGGTGAACTCCACCGAGATCGGCATGGCCACGCCGACGGTGCTGCCGCTCTCGGGCGTGATCGTGTCCAGCAGCAGCGGCGGGCCGGACGGGCGTGTCGGCGACGGGCTCGCACTCGCGCCGGCCGTCGTGCCGGCCTTGGCACTGGCCTTCGGAGACGACTTCGCGTCGGCGGTCGAGGCGGCCGCGTGGCCGCCGCATGCGGTGGCGCTTGCCAGCACCGCACCAGCCGCCAGTGCCATACCGATGCTGCGCTTGATCCGCCCCACGCACTTGCTCCACTCACGTCACTTCATTGGATGTTCAACATCCCCAGAGACATCGACTTTAGGCAACCGGTTGCAGGGAGCTTGCAAAGCAAAGGCCAAAACTAGGCTTGACGTCAGATTTCCCAGTGCCGACGGGCTGACGGGCGGTGCGTCGGCTGGTGCCGGGGACGGTGCCGGACAAGCATCAGGCCCAGGTCAGCGACCTGGGCCTGATGGCGGAGCGGGCGACGGCGGCTAGCTGGCGCTGGTCGTCTGCTGGCCGGTGGCGCTGCCCGCCAGCCACTGCGACCACGACAGGTCGAAGTCCGCGTAGCCGTTGTCCCCGGCGGCCTTGCCGCGCGGTGAGCCGGTGATGGTGACGGGGTCGCCCTGCTCGACGTGGTTGTAGTACCACTGGGCGTCGGACAGCGACAGGTGGATGCAGCCGTGCGAACCGTTGCTGCTGCCCGGGTAGGGGTCGGCGGGGGAGTAGTGGACGTAGGTGCCCGAGTTGGTCAGGTGGACGTCCCAGGGCAGGGTGAGGTCGTAGTAGTTGGGGTTGTGCGGGTCGCAGGTTATGCCGACGCTGCAGGAGGTCATCCGCACCTCGCGCTGCTTGTCGATGACCGCCATGGTGCCGTCCCAGGAGGGGAACTTCGGGCTGCCCGCGTCCATCGGCATGGTGCGTATCACACGGCCGTTGTGGGTGATCTTCATCGTGTGGCCCGGCACGGACACGGTGGTCTCGAAGTCGGACCCGATGGTGAAGCTGTGCTGGTACCCGTGGATGCCGTAGCGGCCGTGGCCGTCGCCGACCCCGGTCAGACCGGCGTTCAGCGTGACCTTGGTGCCGGACGGCCAGAACTTCTCCGGCCGCCAGTCGACGCGGGTGTCGCTGAACCAGTGCCAGGCGCCGGTGACCGGTACGGAGGTGGTCACCTTCAGGTGCCGCTCGATTCCGGCCCGGGCCGAGTGGGCCACCGGGTCGGTGAACACGACCGAGATCGGCATGGCCACGCCGACGGTGCTGCCGCTCCTCGGCACGATCGAGTCCAGCAGCATCGGCGGGCCGGACGGGTGGGCCGCCGACGGGCGCGCACTCGCGCCGGTCTTCGCGGCGACCGGCGTACTGGCCTTTGGAGACGGCTTCGCGGCGGGCGTTGCCGCCACCGCGTTGCCGCCGAACACACCTACGCTGGCCATCACCGCGCCGGCCAGCAACGCGGCCCCGGTGCTGCGCTTGATCCGCCCCACGCTTTTGCTCCGCTCATGTCACGAAATCGGGTTCAACGTCGTCTGAGACACGGGGCTCGTGCAAAAGGTTGCGGTCGACTGGCAAAGCGTCGGCCAAGAATGCCCGGGGAGCGGGCGAGCGGCCGCGCGGGGCAGGGCTGGAGGTCAACCACTGCCCTTCGTGGGTGAGTTGGCATCCGGGCAGACCGCGCGGGTGCCGACGGCGGCGAGAGGTGTGCAGCGCGGGTGCCGACGGCGACGCGAGGTGTGCAGCGCGGGTGCCGGGGCACCCGTGGCCCTGGCGTGGGCGGGGTGTCGGCCGTGGGTTCCCGGGCTGGTGACGCGGCGGGCGCGCGGTCCGGGGCGGCGGGTTCCGGCGATGTGCGGGACGGTGGATACCCGGTCTGGCGTGGGCCGGGCACGTGGCGTGCCGGGAGGCGGGGCCCGGACGGACGGCTCGGGAGCGGCGGAGCCGGCGTCCCGGGCGCCCGGGACGTTGCGTTGCGCCCGAGTGGGATGCGGAGTTGGAATCAGGTGTGAAGGTCTTCGGTGGTGCCGCGTCCGCCGTCCGACTCGCGCCTGGCCCGGGCGCGGGCCGGAAGGGCCTCAAAACCGGCGCCCTGGGCCTGTTCTCCTCGGTTGTCATCGGCCTGGCGTCCACCGCCCCGGCGTACAGCCTCGCGGCCACCCTCGGTCTCATCGTGGCGGGGGTGGGCCTGCAGGCCCCGATCGTCACCATGCTGGCGTTCATCCCGATGCTGCTGATCGCCTACGCCTACCGGGAGCTCAACGCGGGCAACGCCGACTGCGGCACCACCTTCACCTGGGCGACCCGTGCCTTCGGTCCGCGTGTCGGCTGGATGGGCGGCTGGGGCATCATCGTCGCCGACATCCTCGTGATGGCGAACCTCGCCGAGATCGCCGGTATCTACGGCTTCCGGCTGCTGGGCTACGACGCACTGGCGGCGAACAGGGTGTGGACCACCGTCGCGGGTGTCATCTGGATCGCCGTGACGACCGCGATCTGCTACGTCGGCATCGAGCTCTCGGCCGCTGTGCAGCGCTGGCTGCTGTGCCTTGAGGTGGGGGTGCTGATCCTGTTCGCCGTCACCGCCCTGGTCAAGGTCTACACCAGCCATCCCCCGACGGCGATGCATGTCTCCACCTTCTGGTTCGACCCCTTCCAGGTGACCTCGGCCAGAGCGCTGACCTCGGGCATCCTCGCCGCGGTGTTCATCTACTGGGGTTGGGACACCGCCGTCACGGTCAACGAGGAGACCGCCGACAGCGCGCACATCCCGGGGCGCGCCGCGGTCATCTCCATCGTGCTGCTGCTGGTCACCTATGGGCTGGTCGCCACCTCGGCGCAGGCGTTCGCCGGAGTGGGCCGGTCGGGAATCGGGCTGGGCAACGCGAGCCACTCGGGCGATGTGTTCTCCGGACTGGGCGACGCGGTCTTCGGCAGCCACGGTCCGGGACTCTTCCTCTCCCGGATGCTGGTCCTCATGGTGCTGACGTCCGCGGTGTCCTCCACCCAGACCACCATCCTGCCGATGGCCCGCACCGTGTTCTCCATGGCCGCCCACAAGGCCGTACCGTCCCGGTTCGCCCGGGTGCACCGCAGGTTCCTCACCCCGACCTGGTCGACCGTCGGTGTGGGCCTGGCCTCCATCGGCTTCCTCGTCCTGCTGACGCTGCTCAGCCACAATGTGCTGGCCGACTCGATCGAGTCGGTCGGCCTCGCGATCGCGTTCTACTACGGCCTCACCGGCTTCGCCTGCGTCTGGTACTACCGCAGGGTGCTCACCCGCAGCGTCAGGGACTTCCTGTTCAAGGGCCTGCTGCCGGGTCTTGGCGGGCTGATGATGCTCTTCCTCTTCTGCTACGCCGCGTTCGACGTCTACGCGGACCCCCGTTACGGCGCGACCTCCTTCGACCTGCCGCTCATCGGGCCGACGGGCGGGGTGACGGTGGTGGGGCTCGGCGCCCTGCTGCTCGGCGTCGTGCTGATGCTGGTCGTCACGCGTGAGCACAGCGCGGCCCTGAGGCTTCAGCGCAGCCTGCTGCCGCAGAGCCTGCCGCGGCAGGCCGCCGTCGAGTTGGCGAGCCGATATGTGCCCGCCGACAGCGGGACCGGGGTGGGCGGTGACTGGTTCGACGTCATCCCGCTGTCGGGCACCCGGGTCGGGCTGGTCGTCGGCGATGTGATCGGCCATGGCCTGCGGGCCGCCGCCACCATGGGACGCCTGCGTACCGGGGTACGTGTGCTCGCCCGGCTGGACCTCGCGCCGGACGAGCTGCTGTCGCGGCTGGACGACCTGGTGGGGCAGACCGCGAAGGAGCGGACGGCCGTTGACGGCGCGGGCAGCGCCCGGCCGGGGGAGGACGAGGCTCTGGGGGTGACGTGCCTTTACGCGGTGTACGACCCGGTGTCCGGACGGTGCAGCATGGCGCGGGCCGGTCATTCGCGGCCCGCGGTGGTCACACCGCACAACGGCGCCGCCAGCTATCCCGAGCTGCCGCCCGGCCCGCCGCTGGGCGTCGGCGGCCCGCCGTACCAGAGCGCGGAACTCCAGCTTCCGCCGGGCAGCCTCATCGCCCTGTTCACCGACGGCCTCGTCCAGGCGGCCAACCACGACCTGGACGTCGGGCTCGGCCTGCTCGCCAGAGCCCTCGCCCAGCATCAGCAGCCCCTGGAAGAGCTGTGCGACCGGGCGCTCGCGACGCTGCTGCCCGGGCCGGTGGACGACGACGCGGCGCTGCTCCTCGCCCGTACGCGGCTGCTCGGCGAGGACCAGGTGGCGGTGTGGGAACTGCCCGCGGAACCGGAGATGGTCGGCCATGCCCGCACCGCGGTCGCCCGGCGACTCGCCGACTGGGGGCTGGAGGAGCTGACGTTCAACACCGAACTGATCGTCAGCGAGCTGGTCACCAACGCCATACGGCACGCCACCGGGCCGATCCAGGTCCGACTGATCCGCGACCAGACCCTCATCTGCGAGGTCTCCGACACCGGACACACCTCGCCCCATCTGCGCCACGCCGCCAACGACGACGAGGGAGGCCGCGGTCTGTTCATCATCGCCCAGATCGCTGACCAGTGGGGGACGCGCTACACGCCCACGGGCAAGACGATCTGGGGCGAGCAGGCCCTGCCGTCCGGGGAAGGCAGCTGAGGCCCCGCCGGAAAGGATCCCGGCGGTGTTCAGGTTCCCGGTGGCGGCGATGGCCGCTCGGCGTCGCGGATGGCGCGGGCGGCGTTGATCAGTCCGATGTGGCTGAAGGCCTGGGGGAAGTTCCCGAGGGCCTCCCCGGTGGCGATGTCGGTCTCCTCGGCCAGCAGGCCGACATCGTTGGCCTGGGCGACGGCGGCCTGGAACACCTGCCGGGCGCGCGCGGCATGACCGGTCAGCGCGAGGGCGTGGGCCAGCCAGAAGGTGCACAGCAGGAAGGCTCCCTCGCCCTCGCCGATCTCGTCGCCGAGATAACGGCGCACCAGGCCGCCCGGCTCGGTGAGGTGGGTGGCGACCGCCTGCACCGTGGACTGGACCCGGGGGTCCTCCGGCGGCAGGAAGCCGACGATGGGCAGCATCAGTGACGAGGCGTCCAGGTCGTCGCTGTCGAACGCCTGGGTGAAGGCGCCCAGGCGGGGGTTCCAGCCCCGGCGCTCGACGGCGTGCCGGATCTGGTCGCGCTCGTGCTGCCAGCGGGCTACGTGTTCGTCGGCCTGCAGGGAGGCGGCCAGGGCGATGGCGCGGTCGAGGGCGACCCAGCACATCAGCTTCGAGTGCAGGAAGTGCCGGCTCGCCCCGCGCCTCTCCCAGATGCCCTGGTCGGGCTCGCTCCAGCGGCGGGCGGCGGTCTCGGCCGCCTGGCGGAGGAAGGCGCGGGTGGGCGGGTCGAGGTGCTCACCGGGCGGGAGGGTCTGGTGGGCGGCGTCGAGCAGCTCGCCGTAGACGTCGAGTTGGCGTTGGCGCCAGGCGTCGTTGCCGGTGCGCACCGGGATGCTGCCGCGCCAGCCGGTCAGATGGGGCAGCAGCCGTTCGCTCAGATCGCGTTCGCCGCCGATGCCGTACATGATCTGCAGGTCCACGCCCCGGTGCAGCTGGCTCGCCGCGGCTCTGGTGAGGAAGCCGAAGAACCTGTCCTGCTCCTTCTCACAGGCGGCGGTGGCCAGCGCCTGCAGGGTGAAGCTGGCGTCCCGGATCCAGGTGTAGCGGTAGTCCCAGTTGCGTGTGCCGCCCGGGCGCTCGGGCAGGGAGGTGGTGGCCGCGGCGATGACCGCCCCCGTGGGCGCGAAGGTCAGCGCGCGCAGCACCCGTCCGCTGTGGCTCACCTCGTCCTGCCAGGGGCCGACGTAGCCGCTGTGCAGCCGGGACCACGAGCGCCAGCCCTCGGCGGTGTCCGCGAGGCGTCGGCGGATGCGCCGTGGACCCCAGGGCGCCGGCCGGCTTCCCCAGGCCGGGCCGATGTGCAGGGCGAAGCCGAGGCGCTCCGGGGCCCGTAGCGTGAGCTGGGCGTGCGCGGTGGAACCGCGCACCGTCAAGGAAGCGGGGCTCGACAGCAGCAGGGTGTAGGCGCCGCCACAGGCGGTGAGCCCGCCGTGGACGGACGACAGGAGCGGGTGGACGAGTCCGAACTCCGGGCGCGGCGCGTAGTCGATCTCGACCGGCACCTGCCCTTCGGTACAGGTGATCTGCCGCAGCAGGACTCCGGGGGAAGCGGCGCCGAGTGCGTGACCGCGTTCCCGGCGGCCCAGGGCGAGCGCGTCGCGCAGGACCGCTGTTCCACCGGGTGTGCGGAAGGTCGTCTCCAGCACCAGGGTTCGCTCGACGTACCGGCGGCTGACCTCGGCCGGGCCGACGGGGCGGATGGACCAGTGCCCGGCGTCCTCGTCGAGCAGCCGGGCGAAGACCGCCGGGCTGTCGAAGCGGGGAAGGCACAGCCAGTCCACCGAACCGTCGGAGGTGACCAGGGCGGCCGAGCGGCAGTCGGACAGCAGGGCGTGGTCACTGATGGGTCGTGAGCTCACCGGCCGCACACCCGGCGTTCCAGGGACGAGTTCCGCCGGCCGAGGGCGAGGAACCGCCGATGCCCGCTGTCCCACTGGTCGGTGACGCGCAGGCCGAGGCCCTCGGCGACCCTGCGGGCGGCCGGTGCCCCCAACCGTGCCCAGGGAAACGGCGGGCCGCGGTGGCCGTGGGCGTCCTCCACCCAAGCGGTGCAGCGCTCCTCCACATCCTGCTGGTCGACCTCGACGAGCAGGGCTCCCGTCGGATCGGCGAGCTCGGCGCAGCGGCGCAGCAGGGCGTGCGGGTCACCGCCGATACCGATGTTCCCGTCGGCGAGCAGCAGGGTCTGCCAGCCGCCCTCGGTCGGCAGCGGGTCGAAAACCGACCGGCACAGTGCGGCCCCGCCGAGGGCGACGGTCCGGGCGACCGCGCGCGGAGCGACATCGACACCGAGGGCGAAGACGCCGCGGCTCATCAGCGCCGTGCACAGTCGGCCGGGTCCGCAACCCACGTCCAGCACCCGGCTGTTGCAGCGCTCCAGCAAGGTCTCGTCGGCCCTGCTGGGCCGGGAGCACCAGCGGTGCACCGGCAGCCGGATCCGGCGCCCGTCCGCCCACCGCAGGTACAGCGGCAGGTACAGCGGTCCGCGGCCGTTCTGCAGGGCCAGTGCGTAGGGGTCCTCGCCCGCGCGGGGCGAGCGCGTTTCCTCGGGCATCACGGCTCGGCGTCACGACCGGACGGCGGTCCTGCCTCCGCGGCGCGGGCGGCTCGGCGGATCCCGCCCAGTCTGAGCGCGAAGGCCAGTGCCGACGCGCCGAACAGCACACCGGTGATCGCCAGCCATCGGCCGAGGTAGACGCTTTCCGGCAACCGGGTGTCGCCTCCGTAGGGGACCGCCAGATCGAGGATCAGGGGGAACCACACCAGCAGCAGCACACCGGACAGGAAGGTGGGCACCCGCAGGTAGTTGATCCACGGCACTGTCGGCACCCGCTCGGTGCGGTGCCGCAGCACGGAGTGGGCGGAGAGATCGGCGAGCGAGTACAGCGGCAGCAGGATCAGGTCGTGCAGGATCGCCGCGCCCACGAACCAGATCGCCACGTCGACCGGTCGAACGGCGAACAGCCGCACGAAGGCGTAGGCGGTGAGGGCGAAGGAGCAGACCAGGACGAGCAGGTGCAGGGGTCCGGCGCCGTACCAGCGGACGAAGCGTGCCATCGTCAGGTCCTGAAGGTGAGTCGGTGCACCCACTTGGTGTTGTTCACACCGGGGTTGGCAGGAACGATGACCCGGGCCGGGAAGCCGTGGTCGAGCGACAGGTCCGCCCCGTTGACGCGCAGCGCCAGCAGCGACCTGGGGTCGTGGATCTGGTTGCCGCGCAGCACCACCGAGCTGTAGGGGCCGGGCGGTTGGACCGATTCCACCAGGACGCTTCCGGCACCGGGCAGTCCGGCCATGGCGGCGAGGTCGGTGAGCCGCAGGCCGCTCCAGAGCTGGTCCGGGGTGGACCAGCCCTCCACACAGGCGATCGGCAGCGCGGCGGCGTGCTGGCGCAGCGCGAGGAGCTGTGCGCGGGTGAAGACCAGGGCGGGGGAGCGGCCGCGCACCTCCAGCCGCCAGCTCGGGCCGACATGCGCCGGGGAGACACCGACGGCCGCGGCCGTCTTGTTGATCTGAAAGCCGTTCGGTCCGCTGCCCGGGTCGCGGTTGTGCGGGGCGAGCAGCGCGGTGCCGCGCAGTAGCCCGCCGACGCTCTGACCCGCGGTGACCACCAGCAGGGTCAGTGATCCCGCGCCCACCAGGCCCAGGGCGCCGCGCCGGGTCATCGTCGGCGCCGCCGGTGCGGTCGGCACCAGGCCGTGCGGGTCGGGGGGCTCGGGGACGGTGTGCGCGAGGTCGGTGCGCAGTTCCGTGGCCAGGTCGCGGCTGCCCAGCGCGCGGGTCATCCGGCCGAGCTTGAGGCACACATGGACGATGAACGCGGCGATGAACACCCAGGCGCCGTAGAAGTGCAGGGTGTAGAAGGAGCCCGGGAAGACGTAGTACAGCTGGATGTTGAGGATCCCGGTCACGAACTCGAAGATGACCCCGCCCACCAGCAGCAGCAGTGACAGCCGTTCGAGTCCGTGGGCGACCGACCGCACCGGCAGCCACTCGAACAGCTTCGGGATGACCGCCCACAGCTTGGCCAGCAGCACCGGGACGAGGACCACGCCGAGCGTCACGTGTACGCCCTGGGTCAGCCGGTACAGCCAGTAGGGCTGTGTGGGCCAGTCGAACAGGTAGAAGCCCAGCAGGCCCTTGTCGGGGGTCTGGTCGTTGAGCGGGCCCAGATCGGGGTTGTACGCGGCGTAGGAGAGCGCGCCGGTGACGAAGAGCACCGGAATGCCGACCAGCAGCACCAGGCCGAACACCGACGTCAGCCACGGCCCGCGGATCGGACTACGCCAGAACCCGGGCCGGAAGGGCCCCGGCGGCGGAGGTGTCCGGCCGACCCGCCGCGCGATCGCCTGGGCCCGGGCCGCCGCCGCGTCGCCTGCGGACGCGATGGCGTGGATCGCGGCGGCCGACGCGGCGCCGAGCCGCGGCAAGCGCCGCCGTGCGGGCTCCTGGTCCCGCTTCGGGCCCTGCGGTCCCCCGGAAGAACCGGACGCCGACCGCCCGCCACTGCCCATCAACCGTCTCCTCCATCTCAGCGCCACATCCTCGATGGGGAGCGGTCGGCCGCGATCACGCCGCGGTACGCGCGGCCGGTCGAAATCCCGCCAGGACTCACCACCACCGTCGATTACATGTGTGGACCGGGGGTCCCGCACACGGTGATCCCCCATGTCGCGCCTTCCGTCAGCCGAACGGCCGAACCCGACGCCCGGATGTGCCGCGGCTCGCGGTCTGCCGACGCCCCTGCCGATGGCAGCCGGCGGTGGCCGTCGGCGTTGGACACCGACGGCCACCGTGGGGTGCGCGGGCGCCGGCTCCGTCACGAGCGGCGGCGGGCGCGACGTCCGTGCGGCAGCCGGCTGTCAGCGGCGGCCCCGCCCCGACCCGTAGAGGGCTTGGCGGAGTGCGCTGTTGGTCTGCGCGACGGCCTGTTTGTCGGCCTGGGTGCCCGCCAGTGCGTCGAGCATCATGAAGTCGTGGGTGATGCCCGCGTAGTGCGTGGTGGTCACCGGGACTCCGGCGGTCCGTAGCTTCGCCGCGTAGGCGTTGCCCTCGTCGGTGAGCACGTCGGAGTCGGTGATCACCAAAGCCCGGGGCAGGCCGCGGAGTTGGGCGATGCCGGCGCGCAGCGGGGAGGCGAGCGGCTGGGCACGGGTGCGGACGTCGGGGGCGTAGGCGTTCCAGAACCACTCCATGGCGGGGCGGGTGAGCCAGCAGCCGTCGGCGAAGCGGTTGTAGGACGCGGTGGTGAAGCGGGCGTCGGTGACCGGGTACAGCAGGACCTGCTGGCGGAACCTGGGGCCGCCGCGCTGGTTGGCCAGCATGGTGACGGCCGCGGCCATGTTGCCGCCGACCGAGTCCCCGGCGATGGCCAGCCGGGACGCGTCGACGTTGATAGCGCTCCCGTTGCGGGCGACCCACCTGGCGACGGTGTAGGCCTGCTCGATCGGGACCGGGAAGTGCGCCTCGGGGGAGGGCGTGTAGTTGACGAAGACCACCGCGGCGCGCGCTCCGTTGGCGATCTGGCGGACGAGCCGGTCGTGGGTCTGGGCGTTGCCGAGGACCCAGCCGCCGCCGTGGGTGTAGATGATGCCGGGCAGCGGGCCCTTGACCCCGGCGGGCCGGACGACGCGGATGGACACCGGTCCGGTCGGGCCACCGGGGACGGTGCGTTCGCTGATGTCGGCGGGGAGCTTGGCGATCGGACCGGCCTGGAGCTTGTTGAGCACCTGGCGGGCCGCGGCGTAGGACTGCTTGTAGAGCGGCGTCCCGTCGGCGGCGGCCAGTTGGTTCAAGAAGGCCTGGTCCTGCTTCTCCAGGGTGGCCGGGGGCTTGCCGCAGGGGGCGTACCTGGCCGCGGCGCGGTCGGCGCCGGTCAGCGCGGGATGGTCCAGGTGTGCGGCGGCCGATGGACGGGCGGCGGATGTGCCGCAGTTGAGTGCGGTGGCCGCGGTGAGCGCTGCTGTCAGGGCGAGGGCCCGGCGACCTGAGCGGACGTGCGAGGCAGGGGGCATGGGTCTTGCTCCATCCGAAGGAGGTGGTTCCCCCCTGTCCACCCTTGGGGTGACCCGCATGGCCGAGCACGCCGAGGTACTCCACCGGAGTGGTTTTCCGGACGGCCGAGCACAGGCGCCGGGGCCGCCCGGCCGCCGCACCCCGGGTGGCGGCGTCCGGACTGCGGGGCACCCGTCGCCGTGGTCCGATGTCACTGTCGGTTGTCCAT
Source organism: Streptantibioticus ferralitis (assembly GCF_029223525.1). Classification (GTDB taxonomy): domain Bacteria; phylum Actinomycetota; class Actinomycetes; order Streptomycetales; family Streptomycetaceae; genus Streptantibioticus_A; species Streptantibioticus_A ferralitis. The sequence continues at coordinate 94,932 of NZ_JARHTQ010000016.1, forward strand.
GGGTGATCCAAGCCGACCGCCCGGCTTTGCGAACGTCCGGGGCGCGGCCGGTCGCAGCACAGCGCCGCGGCCAGGGACAGCGGCGGTCGCGGCACCCATACGGCTCCCCGCCGTGCTCGTTCGGAGAGGGAGAACATGGCTGACGAGAGGACCCGGGCCCGCGCGGACGGGTGGCACGGCGCAGGATGCCCCGCGAGTCTCTTCGCGCGGCGGTCGATCCTGCAGGGCACCGCCGCCGGTCTGGTCGCAGCGGCGGGCGAAAGCCTGCTCGGCGGCGATGCGGCCCTTGCCGAGGGGGCGAGCGGCGGTGACCGGACGACCGGGAGCCTGATTCCGTTCCACGGCTACCACCAGGCGGGCATCGCCACTCCGCCGCAGACGGTCGGGGCGTTCTCCGCCTTCGACGTGACCGCCTCCGACCGCCGAGAACTCACCGAGCTGCTCCGCACGTTGACCGAACGGGCCCGCTTTCTCACCGCGGGCGGAACCGGGCCGAAGGCGTCCCCCAACGAACCGCCGCCGGACAACGGCATCCTGGGACCGGGCACCGTACGGGACGACCTCACCATCACCGTCGCGGTCGGTGCGACGCTCTTCGACGACCGGTACGGACTGCGCCCGCGCAAGCCCGTCCAGCTCAAGACCATGACGCCGTTCCTGCACGACGATCTGGACCCCGCGCTGTCCCAGGGCGATCTGCTGCTGCAGGTGTGCTCCGGACACCGCGACACGACGGTGCACACGACGCTCGACATCCTCGCCCACACCAAGGGCGTGTTGAAGCCGCGCTGGCGCTTCCACTGCCAGCGCAATCCGCCGCGGCCCACCGGAATCCCCCGTGACTGGTTCGGTTTCAAGGACGGCATCACCAACCCGGACGCCACGAACACCGCCCTGATGGACAAGGTGGTCTGGGTACAGCCGAACACCGCCGAGCCCGCCTGGACGGCGGGTGGTACCTACCAGGCGGTGCGCGTCGTCCACTTCTACCTCGACGCGTGGCAGAAGGTGCCGGTCGCCCAGCAGGAGCGGATCTTCGGCCGCCGCAAGATCAGCGGTGCTCCGCTGTACGCCCTGTCCGACACCGCCCCGGACACGTTCGATCCCATCTACACCAACGACCCGCAGGGCCTGATCACCCCGCTGAACTGCCATGTCCGGCTGGCCAATCCGCAGACCCCGCAGACCGCGTCGACCAGCGCCATCCTGCGGCGCAGCTACGACTACGAGCGCAGTCCCGATGTGGACGGCGACCTCGACCTGGGGCACGTGTTCTGCTGCTTCCAGCGCGAGCTCGACACCTACATCGCGATGCAGACCCGGTTGGAGGGCGAGGCGCTGGTGCCGTACATCTCTCCACGGGGCGGAGGTTACTTCTTCGCCCTGCCGGGAGTGCGCGACGAGCGGGACTACTTCGCCCGCGGGCTGCTGACCTGACCGCTGCCGCTGGGCCGGTCCGCGAGCGGCGGTCCGGGCCGCAGACCGACGTTCCGCGACAGGAGGCGAGATGCGTTTCCCCCGGCGAACCAGAACTCACGCCGAAGGCGGCGAGCGGAAGAGGGCGCTTCGGCCGGTGCCGGCCGTCAGCGTCGGACTCGTGCTGGCCTCCGGCCTGCTCGTCGCGTGGCTCGTCCCGGCGTCACCCGCGGTGCGCCCCGCCGCCCCGCCCACCGGCGCCGTCGGGGGCCGGGTGTACGTCACCAACCAACTGGACAACACCGTCTCCGTGATCGACGCCGGAACCCACAAGGTCGTCGCCACCGTCCCGGTCGGCAACGCCCCCGAAGGCATCGCGATCACCCCGGACGGCAGGCACGCCTACATCGCCGAGAACGGGTCGGCCAAGGTCTCCGTGCTGGACACCCGGACCGACAAGGTCGTCGCCACCGTGCCGGTCGGGGACCAGCCCGTCGGCGTCCGCCTGAGCCCGGACGGCAGGACCCTGTACGTCGCCAACGGCGGTGCGAACAGCGTCTCGGTGCTGGACACCCGGACCGACCGGGTCACCGCGTCGGTAGCGGTCGGCGTCTCTCCCGTGAGCGTGGCCGTCAGTCGCGACGGTGCGACGGCCTATGTCGCCAACGCCGGTTCGCGGAGCCTGTCGGTGATCGACACCCGCACGCATCGTGTCGTGCGCAGCCTGCCCGCCGACCGGTCCCCGGTGGGCGTCGCCGTCACCCCGGACGGCGGATCGGCCTACGTGGCCAACGAGGCGACGGCCCGCGTCTCGGTGCTGGGGACCGGAAGCGGCAGGATCGCGGCGACCGTGCCCGTCGCCGAGGGCCCCTTCGACGTACAACTGTCACCGGACGGCTCGAAGGCCTACGTCACCGGTCTCGGCCCGGGCACGGTGTCCGTGATCGACGCTCGCACCCGCCGCGTCTCGGCGACCGTCGCCGTCGGCCCGCCGGGCACCGACCCGTTCAACCTGGCGGTCACCGACGGCGCGGTCTACGTCACGGAACAGGGGGCGGGCACCCTTACGGTCATCGACCCCCACACCCTCAAGGTCACCGCGACCGTCCCGGTCGGCACCAGCCCCTTCGGGGTGGCGGTGGGCCCGTGACGCCGGGGTCGTCCGCTTTCGGCGCGTCCCGCGCCGGACTCCGGCTCACCCCTGCTGGACGGGGACGACGACCAGGTCCGCGATGTCCCCCAGGAGGGCCGATCGTAGGAGTATCACGGCCACCTTCCGGGGTCCCTTGCGACCGCTCGCGGGCCTAGCCTCGGTGTCATGGACAGCGAGAACCTGCTCGGTCAGTTCCTGAGCGCCCGCCGTGCGCTCGTACGGCCCGAGGACCTGGGTGTGCCGGTCGGCGCCCGGCGCCGGGTGGCGGGCCTGCGCCGGGAGGAGGTCGCGATGCTGGCGGGAGTGAGCACCGACTACTACATACGGCTGGAGCAGGGCCGGGAGCGGCATCCTTCGGCGCAGGTGGTCGATGCGCTGGCGCGGGTGCTGGGGTTGGAGGAGGACGCGGCCGCCCATCTGCACCAGTTGGCGCGGCCGCTGCCGGGGCGGCGGCGGGCGGCCGCGCGGCGGGAGCGGGTCAGTCCCAACCTGCTGCGGATGATGGAGGGCTGGCCGCGGACTCCGGCCGTGGTCCTGGGACGCTGCCTGACCATACTGGCCCACAACGCCCTGGGCGGAGCACTGTTCGACGGCCACACCCACAGCCGGGACCTGGTGCGGCTGGTCTTCCTCGACCCGGACGCGCGGGAGTTCTACCCCGACTGGGAGCGGGTGGCCGTCAACACCGTCGCCGGACTGCGGGCGGCGGCCGGGGCCGACCACGACGACCCGCAGCTGGTCGAAGTGGTCGGCGAACTGTCGCTGCGCAGCGAGGAGTTCCGCAGACTGTGGGCCCGGCACGACATCCGCCAGAAGGCCCGCGAGACCAAGCGCTTCCGCCATCCCCTGGTCGGGGAACTGACCCTGGACTACGAGTCGCTGGCCGTGAACAGCGCTCCGGGTCAGCAACTGGTCGTCTACCAGGCCGAGTCGGGCAGCCCGTCCGAACACGCGCTTTCCCTGCTGGGCAGCCTCACCGCCACCGAGAGCGCCGAGGCCGTGCGGCCATCCCGGAACGCGGCCAGCACCGAACGGTGACCGCGGCCCGCCGCCGATCCGCCGGCGACCTCGTGCGCCCGCGCCTGTGGCGACCCCATGCGCCCGCGCGCCGCCCGGGTGCCCGCCGTCGGACGGCGCATCGCCATGGCCGACCCCACTGACAGCACCCGTACTTCGACGGAGGATCAGCCCATATGACTGTCAACACGCCCGTCTGGTTCATCACCGGTTGTTCCACCGGTCTGGGCCGGGCGCTCGCCACCGCGGTCCTCGAACGCGGCTGGCGTGCCGTGGTCACCGCACGCGACCCGCGGAAGGTGGCCGACATCGTCGCCGAGCACGGGGACCGTGCACTGGCCCTGGCACTCGACGTCACCGACACCGTCCGGATCACCGAGGCGGTCAAGCAGGCGGAAGCCGCCTTCGGCCGCATCGACGTACTGGTCAACAACGCGGGCTACGGCTATCTCGCCGCCGTCGAGGAGGGCGAGGACGACGAGATCCGTGCCCTGTTCGACGCCAACGTCTTCGGCCTGATCGACGTCACCCGGGCCGTGCTGCCCGGTATGCGCGCCCGCCGCAGCGGCCATGTCGTCAACATCTCCTCCCTCGGCGGCCTGGCCGCCTTCGGCGCCACCGGCTACTACCACGCCACGAAGTTCGCCGTGGAAGGCGTCTCGGAATCACTGGCCGCCGAGGTGGCCCCGCTGGGCATCAAGGTGACGATCGTCGAACCCGGCGCGTTCCGCACCAACTGGGCCGGGCCCTCCATGCGCCAGTCCGCGATCCACATCGACGACTACGCCCAGACCGCGGGTGCGCGGCGCACGGCCACCCTGGCCACCTTCGGCCACCAGCCCGGTGATCCGGTGCGGGGCAGCGAAGCGATCATCAGCGCAGTCCAGGCCGACGAGCCACCGCTGCGCCTGCTGCTGGGCAAGGTCGCACTGCAGGTCGCCGGGGCCAGGCTCGACACCCTCAGGACGACCTTCGACGCCTGGCGGGAGCTCACCTTGAGCGCCGACTATCCGGAAGACAGCCCGACCGGTTGAACGACGCCGACGCCCACACCGGGAGTCTCCTGGCACAGGGGTGCCGGGAGACTCCCGTCGGCATGCACACCGTCCCGAACCGGCCGTCGTTCCGCATGTTCCATGCATCTTCCGCCCGCGCATCAACGTGCGCTAGCCTCCAGCTCATCGCACGGGGGGAGTAGCCCGGGGGCTGCACTCACTTGACTGAACGGACGGCGAAGGCCGCCGTCCCAGCCATGGTCCACCCATGTCTCCATCGCCCCGCACGGGAGGAAACGGGTGGCCCGGCACTGGCTTCGCACGCGGCGCGGCCACACCGCCGTCACAGCGGACGGCCAGCCGTCGACACACTCCTTATCACCCGCGGTGGCGTAACCACCCGCAGTGGCGGATTCGGCCGGAGCGGCGCAAAGCCCTCCCGCCGCGGGCACGCCCTGCGCACCGCGCGCTCGTCTGCGCACATCGCCCAGCACCGAGCGGTACCACTGACTTCACGCATCCCCTGACGGCACCGCTTTGTCATGGGCGGGCCAGTCATGGCTGCGTCATCACCACACAGAAGGGCGGTTCCTTGCGTTCAAGGACCGAACACTCCAACACAGAGCCAGGCGACCGACGCAGACAGTGGGCGGGCTCCGGCGCGACCGCGCTGCTGGCCACCACGGCACTCGTGTCCGGCGGGCTGCTCGCGGCCACTCCGTCCGTCGCATCCCCGGCACCGTCGGCACCCTCCGCGGGACACGTCCGGCACCTGTGCGCAGGGGCCGCCAAGCCCGGTCAGATGGCGTGCCTCGCCGAAGCCCGCACCGACATCGCCCAGCACCTGAGCATCGGCGTGAACACCACACCGTCCGGCTACGGCCCCGCGGACCTGCAGAGCGCCTACAACCTGCCGTCGTCCACGGCCGGTTCGGGCCAGACGGTGGCCATCGTGGACGCGCAGGACGACCCCAACGCCGAGTCGGACCTGGCCACCTACCGCTCCCAGTACGGGCTCCCCGCCTGCACCACGGGAGGCGGCTGCTTCCGCAAGGTCGACCAGGCGGGCGGCACCAACTACCCGGCCGGAAACTCCGGTTGGGCCGGTGAGATCTCCCTCGACCTCGACATGGTCAGCGCGGCCTGTCCGCAGTGCCGCATCGTGCTCGTCGAGGCCAACAGCGCCAGCCTGTCCGACCTGGGCACGGCCGTGAACGAGGCGGTCAGCCTCGGCGCGAAGTACGTCTCCAACTCCTATGGCGGAGCGGAGGACCCGTCCGAGGCCAGCGCGGACAGCCAGTACTTCAACCACCCCGGCGTCGCCATCACCGTCAGCGCGGGGGACAGCGGCTACGGCGTCGAGTACCCGGCCGCCTCCCCGTACGTCACCTCCGTCGGAGGCACCTCGCTCAGCCGGGCCGCCAACTCCCGTGGCTGGACCGAGTCGGTGTGGAGCACCAGCGGTACCGAGGGCACCGGCTCCGGCTGCTCCGCGTACGAGCCCAAGCCGTCCTGGCAGACGGACGCCGGCTGCTCCCGCCGTACCGTCGCGGACGTCTCGGCGGTCGCCGACCCGGCCACCGGGGTCGCGGTCTACGACTCCTACGGCGCCTCCGGCTGGAACGTCTACGGCGGCACCAGCGCCGCGTCGCCGATCATCGCGGCCACCTACGCCCTGGCGGGCGCCCCGGCCGCGAACAGCTACCCCTCCTCGTACCCGTACGGCCGCCCCTCGGCGCTGAACGACGTCACGACCGGCGCCAACGGCAGCTGCTCGCCGAGCTACCTGTGCACCGGGGGCACCGGCTACGACGGCCCGACCGGCCTCGGCACCCCGAACGGCACCGCCGCCTTCAGGGGCGGACCGACCACCGGCAACGCGCTGCAGCCGGGCCAGCGGCTGACCTCCGGGCACAGCCTGACCAGCGGCGGCATGACGCTGGCCATGCAGTCCGACGGCAACCTGGTGGCCTACCTCAAGACCGGCGGCAGCGGCACCGGCCCGGCGGTGTGGGCCACCAACACCGCGGGTAACTCCGGCGCGTACGCGTACATGCAGAGCGACGGGAACCTGGTCGTCTACCGGAGCACCGGCGGTGCGCTGTGGGCCAGCGGCACCTGGGGCAACCCCGGCGCCTGGGCCGATCTGCAGGACGACGGCAACCTGGTGGTCTACAAGAGCGGCGGCGGTCCCACCACCGGCGGCTCGCTGTGGGCCGACGGTACGTACGCGCGCTCGCAGACCATCGGCTCGGGCCAGCGGCTCCAGGCCGGATCGTGGACGCAGGCCCAGTACACCCGGCTGGTGGTGCAACTGGACGGCAACCTCGTGATGTACCGCAAGAGCGACGGCAAGGCCATCTGGTCCAGCGGCACTTCGGGCCACTCCGGCGCGTACGTGTACATGCAGAGCGACGGGAACCTGGTCGTGTACGGGAGCTCCGGGGGCGCGCTGTGGGCCACCGGCACCTGGGGCCACTCCGGCGCCTACGCCATCATGCAGAACGACGGGAACCTGGTGGTGTACAAGAGCGGCGGCGGTCCCTCCACGGGCGGCTCGCTGTGGGCCACCGGCACCTATCGCTACGTGCCCTGAGCCCGGGTGAACACGCTGGCCCGGGTTGCGGACCTCGGTCCCTGACCCGGGCCTCGGTGCTTCGTGCGGGGTGGGAGCGGCGGATACCAGCGGATACCCGCGAAGGGAGGCCCATCCGCCGCGGACCGCGATGTGCATCTCGGGCCTGCCGCGGTTGAGTTCAGTGGGCCAGGGCGTTGACCGTGTGCCGGAAGAGCGCGGGTGCGGTGGCGCACAGCGGCACGATCAGCCGCCTGCCGATCGGCGGGGTGGTGGCGAGCACCAGGGCGCGGCTCAGCAGCCGGTACTGGCGGGTGATGCGCCGCCAGGCGCGTTCGTAGTGTGCTGGCTCGCGGGCGAGGATGGCCGCCACGGCGGCCTGCGCCTGGGCCAGGGCGAGGCTGATGCCCTCGCCGGTGAGCGCGTCCTCATATCCGGCCGCGTCGCCGACGAGCAGCACCCTGCCGTGCACCCGGCCGCGGGGAAGACAGCGCAGCGGCCCGGCACCGCGGACCGGGCCGACGGGTTCGGCGGAGGCGAGGCGCGCTGCGAGCGCGGGGAAGCCGGACAGCAGACGGGTGTACGCATCGGTGGCGGGCGACGCGGCACCGCGTTGCGGGCGGTACAGCAGTGCCACCCCCACCAAGTCGGCATCCACCGGGGTGACATACGCCTCGGCGTGTGCCGCCCAGGTCACTTCGACCAGTTCGGACCAGGCGCGGATCCGCCAGTGGCGGCGCAGGCCGAACCGGCGCGGTGTCCCGCTCGTCGTGGGGACGTTCAGCCGCCGTCGGACGCCGGAGTGCAGTCCGTCAGCGGCTACCAGCCACCGGGCGCGCACACCGGCGGCGGTCACCGAGTCGGCGTCCTGCGCTACGCGGTGGACCTTGGTGGATGACCAGTGCGCGCCCGCGTGGGTGGCCGCGGTGGCCAGGGCGGCGTGCAGCGCGGTGCGGCGTACGCCACGGCCCGGGCCGTGCGGGAACCGGGTCTCGGCGCGGTTCCCCACTCCGTCGAGGTAGGCGAAGCCGGTGAAGGCGACGCCTGGTGGATCGACTCCGAGGGCGTGCAGACGGGCCAGGCCACCGGGCATGAGTCCCTCTCCGCAGGCCTTGTCGATGGGCGTTCGCCGCGGATCGCAGACCACGACGTCAAGACCGGCCCGCGCGGCGTGGACGGCGGTGGCCAGCCCCGCGGGGCCGCCGCCCACGACGAGCAGGTCGGTGTCGTATCCCGTGCCCGTCACGAGGCCAGCCCGAGGGCGGCGTTCTCAACGCGCAGGCGTACCGCGAGCACCGCGGCGTTGACGGCGGTGAAGCAGAGGGCGGTCACCCAAGCCGTGTGCACCAGCGGCAGGGCGACGCCTTCCAGGACGACCGCCACGTAGTTGGGGTGCCGTAGCCACCGGTAAGGGCCCTTGGCGACCAGGGGCAGCCCGGGGACGACGATCACCCGGGTGTTCCATCGCGGACCGAGCGCCCGGACACAGGACCACCGCAGGAGTTGGGCGGCGACGGTGAACGCGAGCATGGGCCAGCCCAGTTCCGGCACGAACGGCCGCGCGGCCCACCACACTTCGAGCGGCATGCCGACCAGGAACGCCGTGTGCAGGGCGACCATCACCGGATAGTGGCCCGCACCGTGTTCGACCCCGCCACGGGCGAGGGACCAACGAGTGTGCCGGAACGCGATGACCAGCTCGACCGCCCGCTCCACGGCGACCGCGGCGACCAGGACGCCGAACCACGGAACACCGGCCATGGTCACCACCGCGGCGGAACCATCGCGGAGCGGAGCCCTGGCCCCATCGCCATCAGCAGCCCCAGCCCGCCGAACGCCGGCGATGTGCGGCCTTCGAAGCGCGGCTCAAGGCATGCGACCGCTGCCATCGGCGGCATGGAGTACCTCGTCACCAAAGGGGAGGGCGCGAATTCCGGCCTCCGGCGATCGTATTGCGTACTCCGCGGATGGGACGTGCCGCGACGCGCCCCGGGCGTGTCCCGGCGGCGCGGTACGCCAGGGGCGTTTTCTCACGGGCCGACCCCGTAACAAGTCGATCAAACTGCGGATAACAAGCAACATCGATAAGCCCACTCGCCCCAACTTCCAGTCGCTTCGCGTATGTCTGGTGGATTGGCGTCGGCGGATTGGTACGACTACTCCCCTGGCGCGATGCGTCGGTCGCACGTGCTGCGCGCCTCCATTCGATTCTGTGTGGGTGGTCCGCGCTGCCGTCGGCTGTTCGGCTGCGGGACCCGCCGTGGACGAGGTGCCGGAACAGCCCGCGGGTTGCGGACGAGGAAAGGGCAAAAGCGGACCATGACGCGGTGGTGGCCGGAATGACTGCTCTGAGGGCGGAAGCGGCAGGCGTCACCGACGCGGAGTTCGCCGCAGCGGCCCGCCCGAGTTGCTTCAGCCGGACGGTTGGACGGCGGCGTAAACGGTCGATGACGAGGAATTCGGGCGACAAGCCGGATGCGACACCGCGCGAGAGGTGCTCAGTGGACTTTGCAGGATCTGACGGCGTGTCTCGCCTCACCACCTCCGCGAAGATCGTGGTGGCGGGCGGTTTCGGCGTGGGCAAGACCACGTTCGTCGGTGCTGTGTCGGAGATCGACCCGCTACGTACCGAAGCCGCGATGACCGCCGCCTCGTCGGGAATCGACGACCTGACGCACGCCCCGGACAAGGCCACCACGACGGTGGCGATGGATTTCGGCCGCATAACACTCGATGACGACCTCGTCCTGTCTCTGTTCGGCACGCCGGGACAGGACCGCTTCTGGTTCATGTGGGACGACCTGGTGCGCGGCGCCATCGGTGCCGTCGTCCTCGTCGACACCCGACGGCTCGCCGACTGCTTTCCCGCCGTCGACTACTTCGAGAACTCCGGGCTGCCGTTCGTCATCGCCCTCAACGGGTTCAACGGCTGCCAGCCCTACGACCCCGACGAGGTGCGAGAAGCCCTCCAGATGGGATCCGAGACACCCATCATGAGCATCGACGCCCGCCGGCGCTCCGCGGTGAAAGGCATTCTCATCACGCTGATGGAACACACGTTGATGGCACGGATGCGGTAGTGCGCATCGACAGCCTTCGAAAGCCAGTCAGCAGGGATTCGCGGTCGCCGTACGGGCCCCCAATTCCCCGACCAGCGCATCCGGGCTGGTCAGCCCATGCTTTTGGCGCCGTCCAGGGACTCGCGGATGATGTCGGCGTGGCCGGCGTGCTGGGCGGTCTCGGCGATGATGTGCACCAGCACCCGACGCGCCGACCACCGCGTCTTGGCCTCGAACCACGGAGCCTTCGGCAGCGGCTGGGTGGCGTCCAGGTCGGGGAGGCTGGCCACCAACTCGTCGGTCCGGCGGGCCACCTCGGCGTAGTCGGCCAGCACACCGGCCAGCGTCTCGCCGGGCAGCATCCGGAACTCATCGGCCCGCCGGGCCCAGTCGGCCTCGGTCATGGCGGTGAAGTCGCCCATCGCCGACGGGCCGCTCAGGATGAAGTCCACCCAGCTCCGCTCGGCCGCCGCGACGTGCTTGATCAGGCCGCCCAGACACAGCTCGCTGGCGGTGGTCCGCTGTCCGGCCTGCTCGTCGGTGAGGTCGCGGGTGGTGAAGCGCAGGAAGTGCCGGTGCTTGGCCAGCACCTCCAGCAGGTCGGCGCGTTCGCCAGTGGCCGCCGGAGCGTCGGCCAGGTCACGGGTGGTCGGTTCGTTGACGCTCGTGGTCTCGTTCATGGCTTCCGCCTTCCGTTCGTCCTGCTTCTCTCGGGCAAGGACCACACTAGGAGCCATAGCGGTCACTTTCTGACCTGAATGCACGGAAGAATCAGGGACATGGCGAACACCAGCTCCCGGACGCTGCGGCTGCTGTCCCTGCTGCAGACCCACCGGTACTGGCCGGGCGACGAACTGGCGGAGCGGCTGGGAGTCTCGGTCCGCACCCTGCGCCGGGACATCGACCGGCTGCGCGAGCTGGGCTATCCGGTCGAGGCGCAGCGCGGCGTCGACGGCGGCTACCAGCTCGCCGCGGGCGCCGCACTGCCGCCGCTGGTGATCGACGACGAGGAGGCGATCGCCCTGGCCGTCGGGCTGCAGGCCGCCGCGCAGGGCGCGGTGGAGGGCATCGCCGAGTCCTCGGTCCGGGTGCTGGCCAAGGTGGTGCAGGTGATGCCTGCCCGGCTGCGGCACCGGGTCGAGGCGCTGCGCGCGATGACCGTGCCCGCCGAGTGGGGCGGTCCGGCCAGGGCGGGCGTCGACCCGGGTGTGCTCACCGAGATCGCGCTGGCCTGCCGGGACAGCGAACAGCTCCGCTTCTCCTACACCGCCGCCGACGGCCGGCACACCGACCGGCACGTGGAGCCGCATCGGTTGGTCTGTCTCGGTCGGCGCTGGTACCTGGTCGCTTACGACCTCACCCGGCACGACTGGCGCACCTTCCGGGTCGACCGTCTCACCGCGCCCCACGGCACCGGCTCCCGGTTCCGGCCCCGTGTGCTGCCCGCCGCCGACGCTGCCGAGTTCGTCCGCGCGAGCCTGGACGGCCTGCCCCGCCCGTACCGGGTAGAGGTCCTGGTCGAGGCTCCGGCCGCGGCCGTGCGCGAACGGATCGGCCGGTGGAGCACGGTCGAGGAGGTTGATGCCGAGCGCTGCCGGATGCTGATGACCACCGACTCCCTGGACTGGCCGGCCATGGCACTGGGCGTGCTCGGCGCTGACTTCCGCGTCCTCGACCCGCCCGAACTGCTGGACCGGATCCACGACTGGGGTGCCCGGTTCAACCGGGCCCAGGGCTGACGCGGCCGCCGCCGTGGAGTCGGCGAGAGGCGTGCCCGCAACCCGGAACGGCGCCGGGAGAACTCACTCTGAGTACCTCTGAGCACGGAACCACGTCACAACAACCATGAGCGCGGTGAAGTACACCGCCGCGGCGATGTAGACCACTTCTCCGACGTACGGCTCGAAGCCGTCTGCCCGCAGCTCCACCGCGAGGAAGACAAGTGCGGTCCCGAGCGCCGCGAGCGCGGCGGACAGGGCGCCGAATGGGACCTTTGCCATGTGACGTCCTCCAAGTAGCGAAACGACCCGATCACCGCCGAGTCTATGTCAACTGCCCTTTCGCTGCCCGGAATTGAGCAACCCACGCATGCGAGTGGGGCCACCCGCCCGCCGGATCGGTGAGCGGCCCTTGGCGCTGCGACATGGTCTTCCGCGCGGCCCGGTCCAGCCAGAGCCGCTGAGCCTGGTAACGGGGTTGGCCCTCCGGGCGGGCGGGATGCCCGTTGACCGTCACGCGTTGAAGCCGCTCGCCCGGCCCGTCCGCCGACCTTGAAACGGGCTTCCACCGAACCAGGCCACGTGGAGGGGGACGGGCCCGCGGACCTGCACAGGACCAGACAAGCAACAAGGCCCAGGTCTTCGACCCAGGCCTTGCACCTCGTGAGGAAGGGCGGCCGTGACATCTCGCCGAGAGGGCGACGGACGGCCCGGCACACACATCCGACCGCGGCACAGCCGTTGGGCGGCTGGCCGCGGTCGGACGGGCGATCAGTGGTGGCCGACGGCCACCGGGGCCGCGGTGATGCGGTGGGTGTGGCGGACGCGGGAGGTCCGGCCCAGCAGCGCGGCGGTGCGGGACAGGAGCATGCCGACAGCGAGGAAGATCAGTGCGTCGGTCAGTGCGTCGGGGGTGATGTGGTTGGTGGCCAGCCAGTGGCCGAGCTGGGTCGGGAACACGTGCACCGAGGCGTAGGCGAAGTACAGGCGGGCGCCGACCACGGCCGCCCACAAGGCTGCGTAGGCGGCGCCGGCGCGGGAGAAGACGGTCTTTTCGGCGGTGTCGTATTCGGTGCGCATCAGGGCCGCGGCGCCCAGGCCGAGCAGGATCCCGGCGGCGGCTCCGGTGAGTTCCAGGGTGAGCCCGGCTCCGGCGGTGGCGATGTTCTTGGCGAAGAACGGGATGATGGCGGCGGCCATCAGGATCGGGCGGGCCAGGCGGAACCAGGCGACCTTGCGACGTCCCAGGTCCGCTTCGAGGACGGCGGTCAGTACGGCGAGGTTGACGATCCAGACGCTGGCGTTCATGGGACGGTCCCTTTCGGCGGGGTTCCTGCGGGCTGTTGTAGCGACGCTGATGACGGTAGGTTTTGCCTCCCATCCGGCTCGTCGGCCCGCGGGTTGATGCCGGGTTGACGTCGGGTGGAAGCCGCCGTCCGGGTACACGGGCCCGCAGGCGCCGCTCACAGCCCTGTGGAGGCCGGGGAGCGGGGTATCGGCGGCATGCCGTGATCACGTGTGGGTGCCATGATTCTCGTGGCGGGAGTCATCCGATCGGCGAGGAGCGAAGAATGCCGACAGGCTCCGTGGCGGCCCTGCGTGAGCGGCCCGCCTACGTCTGGGGGATCCGGGCGATGCGCATCGCCGGTCTGGCCGCGCTGGTCGGCACCACGACGCGTGCCCACCCCGCTCCCGGCGGGCAGGGCAGAGGGCTCGCCCTCACCTGTGTGCTGGTTGTGGCCGCGCTCGCGTGGCTGGTCTGGATACTTGTCGAGGGCAGACGCCGCTGGACGGCGGCCGCGCTGATGGTGATGGCCGTGGCGGGCGGTGTGCTCGGAGGGCTGAGCCCGCACAGCTTCGTGATCGCGTTCCCGGCGGTGGCGGCGCTGGCCGCGGGCGGCAGTCTGGCCCCCGAAGTCTCCATCGCGATCACCGTCGCCGCGGCTCTGGCCCTGACCGCGACCACCTTGGCGGTCGGTGGTGACACCGCCGTCATGCTCGGCTACCTGGTCGCGATCGGCGCCGGACTGGGCGCCGGGTTCATCCGCCTCGGCTACGTCGAGCGTGCCGAGGTCGCGGAACTGCTCCTGGAACAGACACGCCGGGCCCAACAGGCAGAGGCCCAAGCCGCCGCCCTGCGCGAGCGCACCCGTATCGCCCGCGAGATCCACGACATCCTGGCCCACTCCCTCGGCGCCCTGTCCATGCAGCTGGAGGCCGCCCACGCCCTGCTCGACGGCAGCCCCGCACATGAAACCGACCCCGCGGTGGCCAAGGCGCTGCGGTGCGTGGAGCGCTCCGGGCACCTGACCCGCGAGGGCCTGACCGAAACCCGTCGCGCCGTCCTCGCCCTGCGCGAGGACACCGCCCTGCTGCCCGAGATGCTGGCCTCGTTGGTCGCCTCCCGTGGAGGTGATGAGCACGAGGGCGAGTGTTCGCCCGCCATCGCCGTGCGTACCCGCGGTACTCCTCGACGCCTGGCGCCGGAGGCCACTGTCGCCTTGTACCGCACCGCCCAGGAGGCGGTCACCAACGCCGCCAAGCACGCCCCGGGCCAACCGGTCACCCTCGACCTGGCGTACACCCCCGAGCAGGTCACCCTGACGGTCACCAATCCCCTTGCCGCCGCCGGCACCGAGCGGCCCCTGGGCGCCAGCGGTGCCGGATACGGTCTTACGGGGCTGCGCGAGCGTGCCGAGCTGGCCGGGGGCACCCTGACCGCCAGGGTGGTGGACAACACCTGGTCCGTGTGCGTCACAATCCCCGTGTGAGCGCCTCTTCCGCCCCGATCCGTGTACTCGTCGCAGACGACCAGGCAGCCGTTCGTGAGGGCCTGGCCCTGCTCCTGGACACCATCGCCGACGTCACCGTCGTCGGCCAGGCCGAGGACGGGCTGGCCGCCGTCGACCTGGCGACCGAACTGCACCCCGACGTGGTCCTGATGGATCTCAACATGCCGCGCTGCGACGGGATCGACGCCACCAGGCGTATCCGTGCCCAGCGCCCCGACACCCGCGTCGTGATGCTGACCACCTACGAGGACGACACCTCCATCGTCAGCGCGCTGCAGGCCGGAGCGCTCGGTTACCTGACCAAGTCCGCCACCCGCGCCGACATCGAACGCGCGGTCAAGGCCGCCGCCGCGGGCCAGGCGATCCTCGACCCCGCGGTCCAGCAGCGTCTGCTCGCCGCCGCCACCGGCGTCCCCGACGCCGCGCAGTCCGCCGAACCAGCCTCAGCCGATGTCCTCACCGCCCGGGAGGCCGACGTGCTGCGCCTGATAGCCGAAGGCCACGGCAATCGTGAGATCGCCCGGCTGTTGTTCGTCAGCGAGGCCACCGTCAAGACCCACATCAACCGGATCTTCACCAAGACCGGCAGCCGTGACCGCGCCCAGGCCGTGCACTACGCCTACACCCACGGATACGCCGAACCGCGGTCCGCCCCGTGAACCACCGCACGGACACCCCCACTCCGGCACTGCCCCGTTGGGTCGCCCCGCTGTACATCGTGCTCGGTCTGGTCCTGCTGCCGTGGATCGTCTACCTCTCCCAGACGCTTCCGCAGCGGCAGCTCTCCCCGCACTACCGCACCGCCTGGGTCGGCTTCGACGTCCTACTGCTCGGACAGCTCGCCCGCACCGGCGTGTGCGCGCTTCGCCACCGCTGGCGCCACCTCGTCCCGCGCCACGCAGCCGCCAGCGCCACGCTGCTGACCGTCGACGCCTGGTTCGACACCACCACCAGCACTCCGCACGACCTGCCCCTGGCCCTGGTCCAGGCCCTGCTGGTCGAACTTCCCCTCGCCGGTCTGTGCTGGTGGCTCGCCACCAGGCGGGATCCGCCCCACGTGTCGCCCTGACAAGCGTGCTCGCACCGGTAGGCAGCGGCACGCCCGGCGTTGGAGCGCTCCGGGGTGCCGCCACGGGCCGGGCCTCAGATGTGGACGGGCTGCCGCGCGGCGCTGCCCTGCCCGGTGACCGGCCCCGGACGGTACAGCGATACCGCCATGACGGCCCCGACGACGAAGAGGCAGGCCGTGCACCAGAACGCGGCCGCGTAGCCGTGGACGGCCGCGGCCGCCAGCGTGGCGGGCGTGGCCTGCCTGCCCGCCGCGAACGCCGAGGTGGCCGCCGCCGCAAGGGTGTTGAGGACGGCGGTGCCGATGGACCCGCCGATCTGCTGCGTGGTGTTCGCGGTGGCCGCCGCCGCCCCGGCGAACCGCTCTTCCACTCCGAACGTCGCCAGGCTCACGGACGTCGGCAGGACCAAGCCCATGCCGATTCCCATCAGCAGCAGGGACGGCAGGACGTGGGAGAGGTAGCCGCTGTCCACGCCGAGGCGGGTCAGTAGCGCCATTCCGGCGGCGGCCAGCATCATCCCCGCCGGGACCAGGGGCTTCGGACCGAAGCGGGGCAGCAGGACGGTGGTGGTGATCTGCGAGGTGACCACCAGGACGGCGATCAGGGGGATGAACGCCAGGCCGTTGTCGACCGGCGAGTAGTGCCGGATCTGCTGCAGGTAGTAGGTGAGGAACAGGAAGATCGCGAACATGCCCGCACCGGCGATCAGGATGGAGAGGAAGGAGGCGGCGCGCGTACGGTCGGTGAGGACGCGCAAGGGCAGCAACGGGCTGACCGCGCGGGTCTGCCACCAGGTGAAGCACGCCAGCAGCACGGCGCCCGTGACGAGAAGGCCCCAGGTCATGGGAGATGCCCAGCCGTGCGGCTCGGCGTTCGCGCAGCCGTCCACAAGGGCGAAGAGGCCACCGACGACCAGGGCCGTGCCAGGAAGGTCCAGCGCGGGGCGGGCGTTGTCCTGCGGACGCGGCAGCAGGAGGACAGCGCCGAGCACCGCGACCCCGGCGATGATGAGGTTGACGTAGAGCGTCCATCGCCAGCTCAGTTGCTCGGTGAGTACGCCGCCGAGCAGCAGTCCCACGGCGCTTCCCGCACCTCCGACGGCGCCGAAGACGCCGAAGGCCCTGGCGCGTTGCCTGCTCTCGGTGAAGGTGGTGGTCAGCAAGGAGAGCGCCGAGGGAGCGAGCAGCGCCGCGAACATCCCCTGCAGCGCGCGGGCGATGACCAGCATGGTGAAGCTCGTGGCCGCCCCACCCACGGCTGAGGCGGCCGCGAAGCCGACCAGACCGATCAGGAAGGCGCTCTTGCGGCCGAAACGGTCGCCCAGGCGGCCACCGAGAAGCAACAGGCCGCCGAAGGCAAGCGCGTAGGTCGTCACGATCCACTGGCGGTCGCCGCTGGAGAACCCGAGATCCTTCTGCGCCGACGGCATGGCGATGTTCATGATGGTGGCGTCGAGCACGACCATCAGCTGCGCCAGGCTGATGACGCCCAGCGTCCACCACTGGCGCCCCGGGGCAGCCGATGTCCGGGCGCCGGCCATCCGTACGTCCGGGCCCGGCGCCGGGCCGGTGACTGCGTCTTCCATGATTCCAACTCCGATGCGAATGGCGGCCGATGGCTGTGGCCGTGGACTGTCTGGCGTTCGGGCCGATGGCCGTAACGCTAGGCAGCGGCCCCCTCGCCACTCGTCGAACCGGGGGTGGGGACCGGGTGCGGACGGGGTTGACCGCCCTCGCGGTGTCCCGGCGTCTCCTCGCTTCAGTGAGCCGGCCACGCGGCGGCGCACCACTGCGGAAACGCGGTACCAGGGCCGCCCGGCAGCGGCCCGATGCCGCCCGCCGCCGTCACGGCACAGCGCTCGGGGAACGGGCCGCGCCGCGCGGCTCCACCCGGGCTCAACCCGGTCTCCACCTGGGGACTGACGGCCGGGATATTCGGCTGCCCCTACGTTCGGAGGCACCGGGGATCGCGGAGCCGAGAGGCGGCCGATCCGGGCGCGAATTCCCTCACACAGACGGAAATTCGCTCACGCACACCGAAAAGGGGACAGCCATGCTCGTCGGAATCATCGTCCGCATCGTCAAGGCCCTCAAGAAGCAGAAGGCCGGCCGTTAGGAATCCGCACCGCCCCCATCGAAGAACACGCCGAAGAACACGCCGAAGAAGGAGTCGAGATGAGCAATCAGGCCGATGAGCTACGGGATCTGCCGTTCCCGCGTTCAGCGCCGATGGAGCCCCCGGTGGAGTGGGCCGAGCTGCGGGAGAAGTGCCCGTTCGCGGCCGTGCGGCTGCCGAGCGGCGACCGGGCGCGGATGCTGACCCGGTACGAGGACGTGCGCAAGGTGCTGACCGATCCGCGGTTCAGCCGGGACCTGGCCCGCCCGGACGCTGCTCGGCTGACCACCGCCGGGGATCAGGGGTTCATGAACGCCAGGCGGCCGGGTGTGGACATCACCGACGGGCCGGGACACACCCGCTGGCGCAGGCTGGTGGGCCGCACGTTCACCATGAAGCGGGTGGAGGGGCTGCGGCCGCGGATCGGTGCGATGGTCGACGAACTGCTCGACGCGATGACGGCCCATCAGGGGCGGCCGGTGGATCTGGTGCCGAACCTGGCGCTTCCGCTGCCGGTCGGGGTGATCTGTGAACTGCTCGGCGTCCCGGCCTCGGACCAGGGCCGGTTCACCGAGTGGGCGAACCAGATGCTGAGCCTGACCCGCTACGACGCGGATGAAGTGGCGGCCGGGCGGGCGGAGTTCGCCGCCTACATGACCGGCCTGATCGCGGCCAAGCGCGCCGAGCCGGGCGATGACCTGCTCAGCGAGCTGATCTCGGTGACCGATGCCGAGGACGGTCGGCTCAGCGAGGCGGAGCTGCTGGCGACGTCGATGAGCCTGCTGGCGGCCGGTCACGAGACGACCGCGAGCATGATCGGCAAGATGGCCGCGATCCTGCTGTCGCACCGCGAACGGTACGAGACGCTGTTGGCCGACCCCTCGCTGGTGCCGGCGGCGGTCGAGGAGGTCATCCGCTTCGACGCGATGTCGGAGTTCGGCCTGCCCCGCTACGCCACCGAGACCGTCGAGGTCGGCGAGAGCGTGGTGGAGAAGGGCACCACGGTGCTGCTGAGTCTGCAGGCGGCCAACCGGGACCAGAGCGTCTTCGCCTCGCCGGAGACGTGGGACGCGCACCGCGGCGACAACCACCACCTCGGTTTCAGCGCGGGCGCCCACTTCTGCATGGGGTCGCCGCTGGCCAGGGTCGAGCTCCAGGAGGTCCTGGCCGGGCTGCTGAGGCGGCTGCCGACGCTGCGGCTGGCAGTGCCGGCTGAGCAGTTGCGACGTCGTGAGGGGCTGCTGGTCGGCGGTTACGAGTCAGTCCCGGTGACCTGGTGAACGCGGAGAACCCCGCGAACCCGACGACCACCGCGAAGACGGTGAGCACGGTCGACGCGGCGAAGGACGACACAGCCGGCGGCCGTCGCCCGCGCCGTCCGTGGATCTTCCTGGTAGCGGGTCTGGGCATCGGCACGATGTGGTCGCTCAACGACTTCCGGCCGGACCCGTACCACCTGCTCCGCCTGGCCGTCGTGCTGTTCGTCGGGCTGCCGACGGTGGTCCTGACGCACCGCTGGTGGCTACGGCGCACCGGCCGCGCCCCCAGCCGTCAACTGCCGCTGCGCTGGCTGATGCTCGGCAAGCTCGTCCTGCTCGGTATCGCATCCGCGTTGACGGCGCTGCTGACCGGGACAACCCGCTACCCCTACACCATCACCGGCGCCCTGCTGCTGGTGCTGACCGTCGTTGTCGGCCACTGGGCAGCCACCCGGCAGACCCCGTCCGCCGACCGCGACGCCACCTGAACCGCCCCCCCGCCTGACAAATCCACCCCACACCCGTTGGAGGACTGAACGATGCGAGTGATCACCGAAGAGGACAAGTGCTGCGGCAGCGGCCTGTGCGTCATAGCCGCCCCCGAGCTCTTCGACCAGCGCGACAGCGACGGCGTGGTCGTGGTTCTCGACGAAACCCCCGGCGCCGACCGGCACGACGCGGTCCGCAAGGCCGTCGCCGCCTGCCCCGCGGCCGCCATCAGGTTGGCCCGGCAATGACCACGCCACACCGGATCCTCATCATCGGCGCCTCACTCGGCGGCCTGAGCACCGCCGAGGCGCTGCGCCGGGAAGGCTACGACGGCACCGTCACCCTGGTCGGCGCAGAGCCCCACCTGCCCTACGACCGCCCGCCCCTGTCCAAACAGGTCCTCGCCGGAACCTGGGACCCCGACCGCGCCCAACTGCCCGCCGCCGCACAACTCGACGGCCTCGACATCGAGTTGCTGATGAAACAGGAGGCCGTCGGCCTGCGCCCGGCGGAACGTGTGGTCCAGCTGCGCGACGGGGAACGGTTGCGCTACGACACGCTGGTGATCGCCACCGGACTGCGGCCACGATGGCTCCCCGGTTCGCGGCAACTGGACGGGGTGCATGTGGTGCGCACGCTGGATGATGCGCTCGCCCTGCGGCAGACCCTGCGGCAGGGCCCGCGCCTGGTCGTCGTCGGCGGCGGTTTCATCGGCATGGAAGTCGCCGCCACCGCCCGGAGTCTGGGCGTGGAGGTGACGGTGGTCGACCCCCATGCCCATCCCCTGGCCGGTCGGCTCGGCGGCGTGGTGGGCGACGCGGTGCTGGGACTCCACCGCGACCACGGCGTCCGCTTCCGCCTCGGGCAACGCGTCTCAGGACTCGCGGCCGATGGCAACCGCAGCGTCGTCGGCGTCCTCCTCGCGGACGGCTCCGTGATCGACGCCGACGCGGTGGTCCTCGGCTTGGGCTCGATCCCGACCACGCAGTGGTTGAAGGGCAGCGGAGTCCCGGTCGGCGACGGGGTGTTGTGCGACCAGTACTGCGCCGCCGCACCGGGCATCTACGCGGTCGGCGACATCGCCAACTGGCTCGATGTGCACTCCGGTCGGCGCCGCAGGGTCGAGCACCGCACCAACGCCAGTGAACAGGCGGTCGCCGTCGCCCGGAACATCCTCGCCGACCACGACAAGCAGACCGCCTACACGCCCACCCCGTATCTGTGGTCGGACCAGTTCGACTGCCGGATCCAGTGCTATGGCTGGGCCGACGAGGGCCAGGAGGTGCACGTGGTCGAAGGAGATCCGGCGGGGCGCAAGTTCATCGCCCTCCACCGCGACCACGGCCGCGTCATGGCGGTGGTCGGGATGAACTCCGCCCGTGGCATGCGCAGCCACCTCGGCGCACTCGGCAGCACCGCCGACCCTGTCGGTCCGAGTAGGGCCCAGGTCGTCAACCCGGCCTCCACCCGCGGTCAAACCGCGGACTGAGGCCCACCCGGTACCGCCCCGCCTACGGTGAATTCCGGTCGATGAAAGCGGCGACAGCCGATCGACAAGAAAGTCCGACATCAAGGCAAGGAGGCCCACCATGTTTATCGCCCACTACATCTCCGGATGGCTCGGCATCCCGGCCGGAATCGTGATCGCCGCCCTGTTCATCCTGCGCAAGCGCGGCAAGGCGCTACAAGCCCGCCGCAAGCAGGCCCGAGCCGCCAACGCCAGCCGGCCCGCACCGGTGAATCCCACCGAGCAGTGACCGAACGAAGCGGCGTCCACCGGCCCCGCGTCCGGGCCCCAATCGGCGCCCCCCGGAAAGACTTAGACAACAACCAAGCCCCAGGTCGCTGACCTGGGGCTTCGTCATGGACCGGGTGACGGGAATCAAACCCGCGCTATGAGCCTGGGACTCACGGGTGCGTACGGCGCCCATCGCCTTACTGGCCCGCACAGACGCCTGTGGGGCCCGCACTCCCGCAGCATCTCCGATTGCCACCGCCGACCGATGTCATTGCTTGCCCCCGGCGCCTGACAATCCCCGCAGAAAGGCGCTCAGTTGGAGAAGTCCTGGGTGAGCCAGACCGTGCCGTTGGGGTCCCGGTAGACGGCAATGCCGACGTGGGTGAACGTGCTGCTGAGGATGTTCTGGCGGTGGCCGTCGTTGGGCGGTTGCTCGTTCAACATGGCCTGCGTGAGGTTGACGGCGGCCGTGGCGATCTGCTGGGCATCCGGTCCCGCGGATGCCTGCCCGATGTTCTCTCCTGCGGCGCCCCACTGGACGCCCGCAGCTGTCTCCCTGCCTCCCAGCGGGGCTTCGCCTGGGCACTGGTGGGAGAGGCCGCATCCGTTGTCCATCGCGGAGTTGTGTCCGGTCGCGCTGTGGGTGAGGCCGGTGGTGATGGTGTAGGGCGGCAGGCCGTGGGCGGCTCGTGCCTGGTTGATCAGGGCGAGGACCTGCGCGGCCGGGTCGGATTCGGCGAGCGGCCGGGTGGCTGGCGGGTTCGAGGCGGTGGGGGTCGGTGTGGCCGTCGGGGACGGTTCGGCTGTGCGCGGCGCGACGGTCGGTGTCCGGCTCGGGGAGGCCGTGGGCGGGTGGGTGGTCGGGTGCGAAGGGGTATGCGGTGGCGCGCTGGCTATCGGCGCCGTCTTCACCAGCACCGGCTGGGTGGCGGCGGTGGAGTTCACCGTGTGGTGGTCGTCCGGTGAGCCGAGAGCCACGGATATCACGGTGGCCGCAGCCGTCACCGCGGCGCCTCCAGCGAGCATGTGCGCGCCTCGGGGCCGGACCCTCGGACGGCGGTGGCCGCCGAACTGCCTGCCACCCCGGCTGCTCGGGCGGTGTGCCGCATGCCGTGCCACCGTCGGGGGCCTGGTGTTCGAACCGCTCAACTGGACCGCTGGGCTGAAGAGCGGGCCGCCGTGGCCTGCTTGGGCCGCGGACCAGGCCAGAGCGGCGGTCGGTGGTACCAGAGCGATGCCGACGAGGAGGCTTTGCGCCGGTATCAGGGTGCTGCGCCGACCTGAGCAGGCCCTGCAGTCGCGGACATGGCGGGATATGCGCTTGCGCCACAGCGTGGACGGAACACCGTCCCACCGTGCCACGACGGGCTCCAACCGCGGACAGCGCGATGTCGCCGACAGCGCGCGCACCACCAACCGGGCGGCCTCCAGCTGCGCCTTCATCCGCTGCACCCGGACCGCGACGAACCGCGACGGCAGCTTCAAGGCGGCGGCCACTTCCGAGCGGGTCAGCTCACCTGCGGCCTCCAGCCACCACAACGACAGCAGCGCGCGATCGTCCTCGTCGAGCCACCGGGTCGCCTCGGCGACCTCCCGGCGCTGACCGGAAAGCCCCAGGCGGATGATGGTCAGATCGACGAAGTCCGCTCCAGGATCGGCCAGTTCGACCACCTCGTCGACCCTGCTATCCCTGGCCGACGCCTGTTTGCTGTGCCAGTGCCGACGTATCTCGTTCATCGTCACGGCCACCAGCCAGGCGCGGAAGCGGTGGGGTTTGCGAAGGCCGGCCATTCCGTCCAGTGCGCGCAGCATGGTCTCCTGCACCACGTCGTCGACATCCGCGTGACCGTGCAGTGCGCGTCCGACGATGTTGTAGACCAGCGGTAGATATTCGGCGATCAGCTCGTTCTGCGCCCGCTCGTCCCCTGCCTGCGCGTTCGCGACGACCGTGGCCTCACGCTCTGGTGTCATTTCCGTCCTCGCTCCCTGTCGCAACGTGTCCGCATGCCTTCGATACCTGGGAGACCCTGACAGGGCAGGCCGGATAACAGAAACCTTGAAATTCTTCTCCGGGCTTCTCTGGAGCCCCTCGACGAGTCGCCTAATTCCGCCACATCAGTGCCACATTGCCGGTGTTGTAAGGACATTTAGGCCCTCTGCCGGGTTTGCCGCGCGCCATCGGCGATGACGTCACGCGCCGTTGTGGATTGGCTGCGGTGTGCATCGCGATTGAATGGCGCAAGTGCCGGCAATGTGCTGCGAGCTGCGGCGCCGCAGGCCGCACGGCCCCTCCAGGCCCGCGTCCCGACCAACAGAGGTTGTGACGTAGGCCACTTGGGGCTTGATCGGAGCGCCTGACCCGGCTAACTTCCTCTGCTCATTGGACATGCCTTCGAAAGCGTCCAGTTCACTACAGCTCCGGCAGCTCTGAATTCCTCAGGGGCGCTGCCGATTTCCCCCCACGTTCCGGGACCGCCCGCGAAGCATTCGCCGTTGTCAAACGATGCGCCGCGGACTGTTCCCATCACCTCAGGCAGGTAGGGCCGTTGTTGACTTCGTCTCGATCGCGCGGAAACCACGTACGGCGCGTCTTCACCGGCTGACCGCCAAGGCAAGTACCCACGTCCATCCCCCCCGTTGGGCAACGCGCTGGCACGCGGCGGGGCTTGACGACACATACCCACCGGCGCTGGGGCACCGGCCCGTTCGGCTTTCAGGGGCGCTCCGAAGGCGTCCATTCCAGGCTGTCAGGCACATGCCATCCCGAAGGAGAACATCAATGTCTCGTGCTTCCCACAAGTGGAAGACCATCAGCGGTAAGGCACGTGCTGCCATCGCGCTTGCCTCGGCCGGGACGATCGTGGCCGTGGCCGTCGGGGTCTCCTCGGCGAGCACCGTCGTGCCCGGTCACGACCAGGCCCCCAGTCAGGCACCGCGGGCTGCGAGCGGAAAAAGGCACCCGTTCGGTCTCGGCGCTGTGCCGTCCAAGTCGGCGTGGCGCCAGTCCATGCTGCGTCAGTCCGTCGAGCCACGACTGGAGGCCACCGCTCCGCGGCCGACCATCGACGCCACCAAGCCGAAGAAGAAGCGCCAGGCCCTTCCCGCCAGCGTCGATCTGACCAAGTACGCCGCCACGCCAGGCGATCAGGGCCAGGTCGGCGCCTGCGTCGCGTGGTCCATCGACTACTCGGCCTACAGCATCCTGGAGCACGAGCAGGGGATCTCCGGCGGACCCCAGGCGCCCATGTACACCTACTCCCAGATCGTCCAGGGACAGAACGTGGGCACCTCGCCGGAGCAGCACTTCCAGATCGCCACCACGCAAGGAGTCGACTCCAAGTCCGACTACTCGCAGGGCGACTTCGACTACACCACCCAACCGACCGCGAACGAGATAGCCAACGCGGCGAAGTGGAAGCTGTCCGGTTACACCCCGCTGCACACGGGCAACCAGATCAAGAACGATGTGGAATCGGCCCTCAGCCAGCGGGAGCCGGTCACCATCGCGATTCCGGTGTACGACAGCTTCTTCTACCTCACCCGGCAGCAGGCCGCTTCCTACGCGTACTACCCGGCCTCCGGCGAACAGTTCGCGGGCGGCCATGAGATCACCATCGTCGGCTACAACAGCAAGGGCGTGCGGGTCGAGAACTCCTGGGGCAGGGGCTGGGGCGACCACGGATACATCAACCTCTCCTGGAACTACCTGGCCAACCAGGTATGGGAAGCCAACGCCGTCGGCAAGCTCATCAAGCGGTGAGGTCTCAGCAGGGCCGACTCGGCTGAACGGTCCGTCCTCGTCGGGGCTGGCCGCATTGCCGCGGGCAGCCCCGACGGTGGCGGCCACCGCACACCGCCTTCCCGTACCTCGGTTGCCCGTCGCTTACCGCCGCTGCTGGTGTGGCAGGGGCGTGCGACGGGCAACCGCGGCGGTTCCGCATGTCGGCGAGTACCCGCGGTGGGGAATCAGTGGCACTTGTGGCGGCAGGTGGGGTTGGTGGTGGTCCGCCGGGGGACGGTCGTCCGTTTGGAGGTGCTGTCCTTCTTGGCCGGAGGCGTTGCTGAAGGGGAGGGGGAGGGGGACGGGACACCGGGTTCGTTGGTGCCGGGTCCGAGTGGAGCAGGGGTGGGGAAGGGGGCATCGGGCTGGCCGACCAGGGCGGCATGCATGTACTGGGTCCAGATCTCGGTGGGAATGTCGCCGCCGAACACCTTCTGCAGGCCGCCGACGCCCTCCAGGGAGAGCAGCTGCGGGTGGTTCGGGTCCTCTCGGAAGAGGGCTATGGAGGTGGAGAGTTGGGGGGTGTAGCCGGTGAACCAGGCCGACTGGTAGTCGTCGGTGGTGCCGGTCTTGCCCGCGGCGGTGCGGCCGAGTGCCTGGGCCTTGGTTCCGGTGCCGCGCGTGATGACACCACGCAGGACGTCGGTCACGTTGTCGGCGACCGCCGCGGGCAGAGCCCGCAGGGGTGTGGGCGGCGTGAAGTCGGTCAGCGGGCTGCCGTCGTAGGTCACCTTCGCCACCGAGTAGGGGTCGGTGTGCATGCCGTTGGCGGCGAAGGTCGCGTAGGCACCGGCCATCCGGATGGCACTCGGTGTCGAGGTGCCGATGAAGAACCCTGCGCTGGGGGAGGCGAGGCTGTGGGCACGCAGGCCAAGGCCTTCCGCCGTCGTCGCCACGTTGCGGTAGCCGACGTCTTCGCCCAGTTGCACGTACGGGGTGTTGACCGACTGCTCCATCGCCTTGCGCAGGTCGATGTAGTTCCAGGGGTAGTTGGTGTCGTTGTGCTGGTGGAGGAACCCGGTGGGGTCCTTGGTGTCGGTGACGTAGTTGCCCTGCTGGTCCTTGATCTGGATGCCGTCGTCACCGTTGAACTTGCTGTCCGGGGTGATCGGTTCCGCGGGCTTGCCGGGTTGCAGCACGGCTCCGTGCTGGAGCGCGGCGGCGAGGACGATCGGCTTGAAGGTCGAGCCGACCGGGACGCCTGAGGTGTCGGCGTTGTTCGCGTAGTGGGCCTGGTCGAAGCCGGGACCGCCGTAGACGGCCACGATCCTTCCGTTCGTGGGATCGATGGAGGCTGCTCCGATCTGGACGTTGCGGTCGACGGACCGGTGTGCGGGGTCGAGGCGTTGCCTGCTCACCTTGTCGACGGCCTGGTTCAGCTCCGTGGTCCGCTGTCTGTCGAACGTGGTGTAGATCTGGTAACCGCCCCTGCTCAGGCCCTTGTCGGTGATGTTCTTGTCGTGCTCCTGCAGATAAGACCTGGCCAGTTCGGCCAGGTAGCCGGTCTGGCCGTGCAGCCCTGAGCCGGGTGTCCACTTCGTGGGCGTGGGGAAGTCGGCGGCGGTGTACTTGGCCCGCTGCGCCGGTGTCAGCCTGCCGATCGTCGCCATCCGGTCGAGCACCCAGGACCAGCGCTTCTCCGCCTGTGCCCGGGCCTTTGGGTCGGAGTCCGCGTACTGGTAGAGGCTCGGCTCGTTGACCGCGGCGGCGAGGAAGGCTCCCTGGCTGACGTTCAGTTTCTGCACCGGGAGGTTGAAGTACATGCGGGAGGCGGCCTGCACGCCGTTGGCCTGCCGGCCGAAGAAGCAAGTGTTCAGGTAGCCCTGGAGCACCTGTTGCTTGGACATGGCAGCGCCGACCTTGGCTGAGATCAGCAGTTCCTTGAACTTGCGGGTGATCGTCTGCGACTGGTCGAGGTAGGTGTTCTTGACGAACTGCTGGGTGATCGTCGAACCGGACTGGACGGAACCGCCCTCGGCCATGTGCATCACGGCGCGCAGGATGCCCTGCGGGTCAATGCCCGGGTCGGTGTAGAAAGAGGTGTTCTCCGCAGCCAGGAAGTCCCACTGCACGTCCAGCGGCACCTGGTCGAGGGTGGCGTTCTCCCGGTTGACACTGCCGTCGGTCGCCAGCACCGTGCCGTCGGACCAGTAGTAGACGTTGTTCTGCAGCAGCGTTGACGGGTTGGGGTTGGGGATGGTGACCGTGGCGTAGGCACAACCGACGGCTGCCACCACGGAGCCGGAGCAGAGCAGGAGCCCCGCCAGTATCTGCCGCACCGACGGCAGCCAGCGGCGCGGGCCGGTCCTGCCCCGACGCGGGTAGTCGATCCACCGGCGCTGGGACGGCGCCGTCCTCGGGACGCGGCGTTCTGCGCGAGGCTCGGAAGGCCGCTGGTTCCCTGAGGCACGGTTGCCCAGGGCTCGGCTGGCCAGGGCTCGGCTGCCCCGGACCAGGTGTCTGAGGACGGGCCTTGCGCCGTTGTCGCGCTGCGGCGGTCGTCGCCGGTTTCCGCTCATGACTCAGTCACCGTCCTCTCAGTACCACTGCGGCGTTTCGTGCTGGGCGGGTTGCGGGTTGCGGGTTGCCGAGCCGCTGGGGGCAAAGTGGCCCCACGGAGCGTCCGGTGCCTGGTCGGGCCAGGCCTGTGCCGGGTCGAAGGCGGGGCGGGGTGCCGGGGGGTGTGCCGTCGGGGCCATACCATGCCGCTTCGGTGTGAAATGCACCGTCCGCGTACTCTCCAGGTCTTTTGCCGATCCATGGGAGGAGTTGCTCCGGGTCCCAGGGCATCGTGATCGTGTCGGTGGTGGCACTGGCGCCGCACTCGTATCCGGAGCCGTATCCCGAGCCGTATGCGGAGCCGTATCCGGAGCCGTACGGGTGCGAGCGCCCGCTGCTGTACGGGTCGTTTCCATACGTGCTGCCGCTTTCGTCCGTCCACTGCACTGGCTGCGTCCCCTGTCCTGACCGACCCGCTTGGCCGACCGCACATAGAGAGCCAATGCGGCTGCGGGTGTTACACCTCGGCCCGTGCCGCCGACACAAGGTGTGAGAAAGCGGGAGGAATCAGATCGACAGCGCGGCGGCGCCCCAGGCATGAGGCAGGATGGCCGCCGTGCGCGAGGCGAGCAGAGGCCCGACGGCCAGGGACCGGCAGCGGGACGCTGCCGCTCTCTCGGATGCCGTGCACGCCGCGCAGGCCGGTGACGAGGAAGCCTTCCGCCGGCTCTACCGGGCGGTGCACCCGATGCTGCTGCGCTATGTGCGCACGCTGGTGGGCGGCGCCGATGCCGAGGACGTCATGTCCGAGGCATGGCTCCACATCGCACGTGACCTCGGCTCTTTCCGGGGGAATGCCGAAGGATTCCGGGGCTGGGCCGCCAAGGTGGCCCGCAACCGGGCGCTCGACCATCTGCGGCGCACTGGTCGCAGACCCCTGATAGGTGGCGACGAGAGCGACCTGCGGGAGCTGCCGTCGAACTCCGACACGGCAGATGAGGCGCTCGAAACGATATCGACCCAGCGCGCGCTGGCCCTGATCGCCAGCCTGCCCCGCGAGCAGGGCGAGGCCGTGCTGCTGCGGGTCGTGCTGGGGCTGGACGCCAAGCACGCGGGGCGGGTGCTGGGCAAACGCCCGGGCGCGGTGCGCGTCTGCGCCTACCGGGGGGTTCGGCGTTTGGCCGAGGTGCTGCGCACCGGCCGGACGCCACAACCGGTCCTGGGCCGAGCGTCGATGCAGGAGGACACCGCGTGAAGGACCAACAGCGGAACCGGCTGGACGACCGCAAGGCCGAGCAACTGCTGCGCTGCGAAGCGGAAGACACCACCGGCGTCGAGGAACTCCGCACACTGTCGGCGCTGTTGCAGGCGGCTGCCACCGCGCCGGTCGTCGCCGACGATGCTCCGTCCGCGGCCGGGGAGGATGCCGCGGTAGCGGCCTTCCGGACCGCGCGGGCGGGCGTGCGCCAGCCTGGTCGGCGGCGGATGCCGGGCTCGTTCAAGGTGGGGATCGGTGCGGTGGCGGGGGCGCTGGTGTTCGGCGGAGTGGCTGTGGCCGCCCAGACCGGAGGACTCCGCCTGCCCTTCTCCGGAAGGCAGGAACCAGGTCCGGGTGGAGCCGGTGTCTCCGCCTCGGCACCGGCCCGGCCTTCGACGGCACCTATGCCTGGGGAAGTGCCAGATGGCAACGGGCGCTCCAGTGCGGCGGCAGGCGGGCCGGAGGGCACCGGCGCGCCGTCGTCCTCGGGAGCGGCGGAGCCACGTGATGCGACGCAGTCCCTGCGCGGCCTGTGCACCGCTTACCGGACGGCCCGGCAGTCGCACGGCAACCCGCATCCGACCGGCGGACTGCGCCGCCTGGTCCAGGCGGCGGGAAGCGAGGCGGCTGTCGCCGATTACTGCGCCGAACTACTCGGGCCGGATGGCACCGGCGACGGCCGTGGCGGGGGTAAGCCGGAGGGCGGCGGAAAGACGACAGGCAATTCCCAGAACGGGAAGGCGAAGTGACAGTGCGGGGCGGTGTAGGCCCGTCCGGTGAGCTGACCCCTCCCTGAGCGGCGAGGGGTTCATCACACGTGACTGGCTCATGACGAGCTCGTCAGGTTCACTGTGCTGCCCGTCGGTGAACTACCCGGTTCGGAGCATGCTTCTGACACCAGCACCCGGGTGCACGGCCCAGGTCACCCCGATCTTGACCAATCCTCGGCATTCAATCCAGTGGTGCGCGAGAGTCCAGGACTTTGGCGGTGAAGGCCGCCAGGTGTGCCCGCATCTGCTCGCGGGGCATGTGCTGCCGGCTGGTGAGGTGTTCAACGAGGTCGGCGCGGGTGGCCGCGAGCAGTGCGTGGGCGGTGAAGCCACTGTCGGTGAGACCGGGAATCTGCTCCAGTACGGCCTGGAGTGTGCTGTGCCACCGCTCGTAGTGCCCTGCCTGGTAGGGACTGTCACTGCCGGTTCCCTCAAGGGCCAAGGCCAGGTGGCGATTGTCCAGCTTGAAGCACAGGACGGCGTCCAGCAGGGCGGGTACCCGTTGAAGAGGCGGGGTGGCGGGCCCCAGGGGTGGCGGACCCTCCTCGACGGCGTTCCTGATCGGTTCGAGCCGTGCTTCGTACAGCGCGTGGATCAGGCCGGTGCGATCGCCGAAGGCACGGAAGAGCGTTGCCTTGCCCACGCCGGCTGCTGCCGCGATGTCGGCCATGGTGACGGCTTCGGGGCTCTCGCAGTGAGCGAAGAGGTCGTCGGCTGCCGCGAGGACGGCCGCCCGGTTGCGGGCGGCGTCCTTGCGTGGCTTGCGTTCGGGCATGCGGTTCCTCCATTTGCAAAGCGGACCCGAGGTCCGTATCGTCGCAACATGAAGCGGACCCTCGGTCCGCATCGTACGGGACGGAGTACCCATGCCCACAAACACGGCACCGGCGGACCTGTACCGCCACGGCCTGCAACTGCTGCTGGACAAGAACATCCCCGCCTGGGTCGACCTCTGGGACGACAACGGAATCTTCGAGTTCCCCTTCGCGCCCGAAGGGTGGCCCAAGCGGCTGGAAGGCAAGGCCGCGGTCGCCGACTACATGCGCGACTACCCCGACCACATCGACCTCCACGACTTCCCCGACGTGGAGATCCACCAGACCACCACCGCGCACACCATCGTGGTCGAAATGCGCGGGGTGGGCCGTCTGGTGGAGACCGACAGCCCCTTCGACATGACCTACATCGCCGTGGTGACCGTCAAGGACGGCCTCATCACCCGCTACCGCGACTACTGGAACCCCCTCGCGGTTCTCCAGGACCCCGCGAGCGACTTCACGGGGAGGAGCTGATGACCACTGTCGGCACCACCCTGGTCATCGGGGCCACCGGCACCACCGGTAGCCGCGTCGCCTCCCAACTCGCCGCAGGCGGGCACCGCGTCAAGGCCGCCAGCCGAGGTGCCACCGCCGTGGACGGCGCTCAGGCCGTCCGCTTCGACTGGAACCATCCCGCGACGTTCGACGAAGCCCTGAGCGGCACGGACCGGGTCTATCTCATCCCACCGCTCGGCTCCCTGGAGCCGGCCGCCCTCATGCTGCCCTTCCTCAGGCAGGCCCGTGCAGCCGGGGTGCGCCGCGCGGTGCTGCTCAGCTCCTCGGCGATCCCCTTCGGCGGCCCGGCCGCAGGACAGGTGCACCAGGCCCTGCCCGGCCTGTTCGACGAGTGGGCGGTGCTACGGCCCTCGTGGTTCATGCAGAACTTCACCGGCGACCACCCGCACGCGCAGAGCATCCGAGCGAACGGGACCATTCTGACCGCCACCGGCGAGGGCCGTGTCGGGTTCGTGGACGCCGACGACATCGCCGCCGTCGCCGTGCACGCACTGACCGACGCTCAGGCCCCGAACACCGACCTGATCATCACCGGTCCACAGGCGCTGAGTTACGGCGACATCGCCGCCGTCCTCACCCAACTCACGGGCCGGACCGTCACGCACCGGCAGCTGACCTACGAGCAGATGCGCGACCGCCTGGCCGCCGCCCTGCCCCCGGAGTTCGCCGCGATGCTCGCCGGCATGGACCGCGCCATCGCCGAGGGGGCCGAGGATCGCACCACCGACACCGTCCAGCGCCTCACCGGCCGCCCACCGCACAGCTTCCGCACGTTCGCAGAACGGGAGATGCCATGAAGCAGCTGATGTTCGAGGGCGACACCCAGTTCTGGTTCGAGACCCTGCGCAACCTGGGATTCGCCAGCTACGGCGGATCAGACGTCGGCGAGATCATCGCCACCGCCTCCCGTATCACCACCGGCGACTACGA
Source organism: Streptantibioticus ferralitis (assembly GCF_029223525.1). Lineage (GTDB taxonomy): Bacteria > Actinomycetota > Actinomycetes > Streptomycetales > Streptomycetaceae > Streptantibioticus_A > Streptantibioticus_A ferralitis. Next base: position 126,900 of record NZ_JARHTQ010000016.1, read on the forward strand.
CAGCTGGCACGACGCCTGGCTGGCGACGGCGGAGCGGCTGGCCGCCGAGGCCGCCACGATGCACCCCATCAGCGCCCGCGACACTCTCCTGCGCGCCTCCACCTACTACCGGGCGGCCGAGTTCTTCCTGCACGGCAACCCCGACGACCCACGCATCACCTACGCCTACGACCGCAGCGTCGAATGCTTCCGCACCGCCATCGCGCACGTGCCCGGTATCAGCGCCATCGAGATTCCCTACGAAAACACGGTGCTGCGCGGCTACTTCTACCGGGCGCCGGGCGCAGCGCCCAAACCGACATTGGTGATGCACAACGGCTTCGACGGCGCCGCCGAGGAACTGCACTTCTTCGGCGCGTCCGGTGGACAGGAACGCGGCTACCACGTCCTCACCTTCGACGGGCCCGGACAGCCCAGCGCGATCCACCGCGACCAGCTGACCTTCCGGCCCGACTGGGAGAACGTCGTCAGCCCGGTTCTGGACTTCCTCGCCGACGACCCGGGCGTGGACCCCGCACGGATCGCACTCCTCGGCGTCAGCCTGGGCGGCTGCCTCGCGCCCCGCGCAGCGGCCTACGAGCCGCGCCTGGCCGCCGTCGTCGCGGTCGACGGCGTCTACGACACGGGCACCGCGCTCACCGCGCATCTCCCCCTGGAACACGAGGAAGTCGTCCAGCGAGCCGGCGCCGAACACGACGAAGAACTCGACCAGATGATCGCCACCGCCCGCGCCAACAGCCCGGTCATGCGCTGGGCGTACGACCACGGTCGCTACGTCACGGGCACCGCGACAGACCGCGAATTCCTCGCCGCCTACCTCCAGTACCACCTCAAGGACGGAACGGCCGAGAAGATCACCTGCCCCGTCCTCGTCTGTGAGGCAGTCGACGACATCTTCTACGCCGGTGACTCCACCGACACGGAGCCGCGCAAGCTGTACGCGCACCTCACCGGGCCCAGGACACTACTGACGTTCACCGAAGAGGAAGGCGCGGACGCCCACTGCCACCCCGGCGCACTACGACTCACCGTCGCCCGCATCTTCGACTGGCTCGACGAAACGATCTGAAGCCTCCGACATGTCAGCGTAGGAGCGGACTTCCTCAGCCGCCGGTTGCAGCGCCATCCTGCCCAAGACCGGCGCACGGCGGCCTGCTACGGCGTGTCCGACTGGCGCCCTCGCCGGCCTCCTCCCGCAGGGACAGCGCCGGCGGCTGAAGGCACGCGTCCGCAAGTGCAACAGCAACTTCACCACCGCAAAGACCCGCGCACATCCCAGGCGTACACCCTCGACTTCGCGGTGCTCAGGGACGAGGGCCTTGACAGTGCCAACCTCGGCTAAAAGGAAAGGTGTTGCACATCACGGGACGCCAACGGCCCTCGTCCCGGAAGGTCCAGGCGCGTGAGTCGATCGAGGCAATGGCCGACGTCCGCCACAGGATTCCCCATCCGCAGGAGCTTCCTTCCGTCCCACTGCAGCAGCCGCGGCACGAAGCGCCGCCCGACCTGCCCGGTCGCGCCCGTCACCAGTATCGTCGTCATGATCGGTCTCTTTCGGATCCCCGGGTCGGGCGTGACGTCCGGCCCCTGCGACCACTAGCCTGGACGCGGCGAGCCGAAGGCAGGAGAGACCCGTCGATCCAGGGATCGGCGATCCCTGGATCCCACCCGTCGGGGCGGGCAAGCTGGAAGGCATGGAACGTCCCGTGGACCGCGCCGCACTCGCCGACTTCCTCCGCCGCAGCCGGGCACGGCTGCACACCGCCGACGTGGGCCTGCCGGACGGCGCCCGGCGGCGGACGCCGGGGCTGCGGCGGGAGGAGGTGGCCGCGCTGGCCGGTATGTCCGCCGACTACTACACGCGGCTGGAGCAGCAGCGCGGTCCGCGTCCCTCGCCCCAGCTGCTGGCCGCGCTGGCCCGCGCGCTGCGCCTGGGCTACGACGAGCGGGATCACCTGTTCCACCTCTCCGGACGGCAGCCGCCCGCCCACCGGACGGTGGCCGACCATGTCCGTCGCGGGCTGCTGCTCATCCTCGACCGGCTCTGGGACACCCCGGCCCAGGTGATCTCCGAGCTCGGGGACGTGCTGGTGCAGAACCCGATGGCCCAGGCGCTGTGGGGCGACGCGGCTTCGCGCGGCCCGGATGAGCGCAACCTGATCCGCCGCTGGTTCACCGACCCCGGTGCCCGCGACCAGTTCCCGGCCGAGGATCACGAGCGGCTCGGCCGCTCCAAGGCCGCCCACCTGCGTGCGGTCGCCACCGCCCGGCCCGAGGACCGCCGCGCCGCGCGGCTGGTGGCCGAGCTGCTGGCGACGTCGCCGGAGTTCGCCGCCTACTGGGCCGAGCACGACGTCGCGCAGCGGCGCAGTGACGTGACGCGGGTCCTGCATCCCGTCGTCGGCCTGTTGGAGCTGCACTGCGAGGTGCTGGTCAACGACGGCGGCGCGCAGCGGCTGCTCGTCTTCACCGCGGAGCCCGGCAGCGTCACCGCGGAGCGGCTGGAGCTGCTGCGGGTCGTCGGGCTACAGGACCTGAAGACCACGGACACAGCGGACGCCGCCGACGCCGCGGACGCGCGGCTCAGCTGAGGTCGGTGCCGAGTTCGGAGCCGAAGCCCTGGGCGTCGGGGCGGCGGACCAGGGCCCGGTCCAGCGGCTGGGTCCAGTGCGCGGGGGAGCACGGGGGCTCCGACCTCACGGCTGCGCCTGCTTCGGCAAGGTGAGGATTTCGGCTCCGTCGTCGGTGATAGCGATCGTGTGCTCACTGTGTGCTGTCCGGCAGCCTGTCGCACTTCGGAGCGTCCACCCGTCGGCATCAGTGACGAGTTCAGCGGTGTCCGCCATGACCCAGGGCTCCAGTGCCAGGAGCAGCCCAGGGCGCAGTTTGTATCCACGGCCGGGCCGTCCGGTGTTCGCAACGTGCGGGTCCTGGTGCATCGTTGATCCGATGCCATGACCTCCGAACTCGGTGTTGATCGGGTACCCCGCCTCGCTGAGGACCGTGCCGATGGCGTGGGAGAGGTCGCCGATGCGAGCTCCGGGCCTGGCAGCGGCGATCCCTGCGGCCAGCGCGTGTTCGGTCGCGTTGATCATCGCGACGCTTTCCGGGGGCTTTGCGTCGCCCACGATGAAGCTGATGGCGGAGTCTGCAGCGACTCCGTCTTTGGAGACGGCGAGGTCGAGTGTCAGCAGGTCGCCGTCGGCAAGTGTGTAGTCGTATGGCCGTCCGTGCAGCACGGCGTCGTTGACGGCCGTGCAGATGTAGTGGCCGAACGGGCCGCGTCCGAAGGATGGCTCGTAGTCGACGTAACAGGACAGTGCGCCCGCCTCGACGATCATGGTCTCGGCCCACCGGTCGATGTCCAGAAGGTTCGTGCCGATCGTGCTACGGCTCTTCAGCGTCTGCAGGATGTCAGCGACCAGGGCGCCTGTGTCTTTTGCTCGGGCCAGTAGGGCGGGGTTCAGGATCTCGATCATGTGGCACTCTCCTCACGCAACCAATAACTATACCGGTCACACTATACCGGTATTAGAATTGGAGTCATGGTCAGGTTGCCGCTCACTCCCGCAGAGGTCGAACGCGGACAGCGCCTCGGCGCCCTCCTGCGTCGGGCCAGGGGAGAGCGCTCGATGCTCGACATCGCGCTCGACGCACGTGTCTCACCGGAGACCCTCCGGAAGATCGAGTCGGGCCGCGTGGCCACCCCCGCCTTCTCGACCATCGCGGCGATCGCCGATGTCCTCGGACTCTCCCTCGATGCGGTGTGGGCCGAGATCAGCCAGCCCGAACGTGGCGTTAGGCCGACCAACTCTGGTCACAACGCACGTGAGCAGTTGGCCTCGTAAGTCCCAACCCCGCAGCTGCGTTGGAGACCTCGACAAGAGAGAAGGCGTGGGCGCGGCTCTCAACCAAAGTCCCCGGTCAGTGCAACCGGCCCCAGCACTCCTCGGATGGGGAATCGCCTGGCCCTGGGCTCCTGCCAGGTGTGACGATGTCCCTCATCCCGCTGCCCAGAGGCAGAGCGTCGCAGCTCCCTGGCCGGGGCGGCCCATGTCACACCCGCCCCCTGGAGCCCCGTGCCATGACTTCGAGCAACGATGATGTCGCCGCCCAACTCGCCGATATGCGTGAGCCGTTGGACATCGCCTCGCCCGTGCAGGCGCGTAAGGCGGTCCGCGAGCTGGTGGTGATCTCCGACGACGGCGAGGCGCTGGAGCTGGCTGCCCGGTTCGGCCGCATCGCGAACTGCTCGTCGGAGCAGCTGATACGGCTCTGGGCGCAGGCCGCCGATCCCGACGGCTTCTGCGCGGCCCTGCTCGCTCCGGCCTTCACCCGAGAGGGCCGGACCGAACTGCGGCTGCGGCGCATGTCCTCGCTGTCCGGCCTACGGCACCTGACCATGCTCCGCAGGCTTCACCTCGACCGCTGCAAGGAAATCACCGACCTCACGGAGGTAGGTGCGCTCAGCGGCCTGACCGACCTCGATCTGAACGGCTGCGCCGGAGTCGAGGACCTCACGCCGCTCGGCCGCCTGACCGAGCTGACCCGTCTCAACCTGCGCCGATGCCGGGCCGTGGCCGACACCACGCCCCTGCTGACGCTGGGGCGACTGCGCGACCTGGACCTGAGCATGACCCGAGTGCGTTCCACCGCCGGATTCGGCGCGGCCTTCCCCCTGCTGGAACGCCTGACGCTGCGCGGCTGCCGGGCCTTCAAGGACGCGGGCCAACTGTCCGGACTCACCCGGCTCACCAGCCTCGACCTCGGCTGGACCGGCATCCGCGACCTGACCGGCCTGCGTGGCGTCCCCGCTCTCACCGTGCTGGATCTACGCAGTTGCGGACAGCTTCGCAGCCTGGCCGGCATCGATTCCGTGCACAACCTGACCGAGCTGACCCTCGCCGACTGCCCACGTCTGGAAACCGTCCGCGGGCTCGGTTCCCACCCCCGCCTGACGGAGATCAAGGTCACCGGCTGTCCCGCACTACGCGATCTGCACGGGATATCCGCGCTGACGAACCTGACCAGGCTGGTCGTCACCGACAGCGAACAGCTCACCTCCCTGACGGGCGTCGCACCCCTGCCCTCCCTGGAGTTCGTCTTCCTCGCCGCCTGCCCAGCCCTGGAGGACTTCTCCCAACTCGCGCGTCTTGCGTCGCTGCGACGCCTCAGCGTGCGCGGCACCCACCGGCTCCGTGACCTCTCACCGTTCGCGCCGCTGTCCGACCCTCGACAGCTCACTGTCAGCGACTGCGACGGACTGCTCGACCTCACCGGCCTCGGAGTCCACCCCCAGCTGACCCAATGGGACATCTGGGCATGCCACAACCTGCGCACCCCCGGCCGCCTCGACGGACTGCCGACACTGTGCGGGCTTCGGATCTCGGACTGCCCCGCCCTCACCGACCTCGACCACTTCGGCGACCTGCCCTCGCTCACCAAACTGAACGTGGTGGACTGCCCCGCGCTCACGGACATCAGCGGTCTGGCCGGAGCCGCCCAACCGAACCAAGTGGGCTTCTACCGCGTGGCCAACCTGACCTCGCTGTGCGCCCTGGAGCAGTGTCCTGCGCTGAGGGAACTGGAGCTCGTGGACTGCCCGCTGGTGCACGACATCCGCATCGGCTCGCTCAGCACGCTCTCCCTGCAGGACGTGGACTGGAAGGACCTGTCCCGCCTGGCCGACCACAAGCCCCTGCGCGTCTTGGACATTCGCCGAATGCCGGCATTGGAGGACATCAGCGCCCTGGTGGGCCTGCGCGACCTCACCGAAGTCCGCTTCGGCTCCAGCCGCGCCCTCACGGACTGCCGTCCCCTGCTCGACCTTCCGTCCCTCGAACGAGTCACGATGACCTACCGCATGAGCATGGATGCGTTCCACGGCAACCCCGACCGTGTCATGACCGAACTGGAGGCACGGGGAGTGACCGTTTCTCGTAACTGAGGGTCAGTCCAGGGCTGGCGGGGTTCAGGTTCGTGGCGTGGGTGTTGTCGCCGATCAGAGGTGCTGATCGAGGGGCGCCAGGATGTCGTTGACGGGGCCGAAGGTGATGATGGCGGTTGTTCCGCCCGCGATCTCGCTGCGCAGGGGGGAGAGGGCGTTGCGATCCAGGAGACCCGGTGGCCGGTGCACCCGTTCATCGAGGCGGAGCGGCGGGGCGGACACAGCGTCAAACACGGCGCTGGCGGCGCGGCGGCTGCGGTTTGCCCGTAAGCGCCTCTCCGACCGGTTCCCGTACCTGCCCCAGCAATCCGGCTACAACAAGCGTCTGTAGGTCGCGCTGCCGCTGGTCAAGCACATGCTCCGGATGGTTGCTGTGGGTCTGCTGATCAACGTGGTGGTGCGGCGCATGGCCCGTCACGCGGCGGCCGCATGAGCATGACTGACCAAGCCGCCGGCGCCGCACCCGATGCCGTCCCCGGACTGGAGCAACTCCTCCTGGACCCAACAAGGTTGACCATCGTCTCCCTGGTGTCCGCCACCACCTGGTGCGAGTTCGCCTTCGTCCGCGACCACGCCCGGCTGAGCGACTCGGCGTTGTCCAAGCAGCTCACCACGCTCGGCGGCGCCGGGCTCGTCGAGATCCGCAAGGGCTACGTCGGCCAGCGGCGCTGCACCTGGGTGCGGGCCACCGCCGCCGGCCGGGAACGACTGCGCGCACACCTGGCCGCGCTCCAGCAGATCGCAGACCGCGCCGAGCAAGCCGCCGCCCGCCCTGACGCCGAGGCCGGTGAGCGGCCTCACACCCGCTGAATCCACCCGGAGGAAGGCCCTGGTGCCCGTGATGATCGATGAGTCGGGTGCGAACTCGGCCTCGATCCAGTTCAGCACCTGTAAGTTCAGCCGCCAGGCGCCGACGGGGACGAAGGCATGCCGGGTGCGGGGAACGGCGCGCGCCACCGCAAGTAGTCATCTACATGGGAGGTTCGCGCCGTTGGATTGACATCTCCTGCTGAGCAACGGTCAGGAACCCACTTGCCTGACCATGTCCTCGATCGCATTGATGACTACATCCGGCCGGTCGATGGGGATGTCGTGTGAGCTGTTCTGTGCCACGACGAGGCGGCGGTTGGGTGCGGCGCTGACGAACTCCTGCTGGGCCTGCTTCCACAGCTGTGCGTCGGCGGGAGAGGTCGTGAAAGGGGTTTGGGAGGAGACGATCGCGATGGCAGGAACGCTCTGAGGCCAGCTGAGTTTGTGGTAGGCGTTGTGCACGGGGCCGTAGTTGTCGGCCTCGGCGAGGAGTTGGCGCGTCGCCCTGGTCTGCGGCTGTTTCTTCAGCGCCGCGATCTGCTGCTGGTTCGCCGCTACGAGCTTGGCCGTCTCGCTGTCGGTGTAGAACTCGGGCAGGCTTGCGTCCACCAGGACTGACCCGGAGATCCAGTGCGGGTGTTCGTTGACGAAGTATGTGGCGATCTCTCCGGCGAGCGAGTGGGAGACCAGAACCACGTTCTTCGTGACTCCCAGTTGGGTCAGCCCGGCCGCGAGGTCGGACGCGGCGTTCTGTGCCTTCCAGGGCCCTGGAACGTCGCTGCTCCTGCCTTCCCCTGAGCGGTCGTAGGTGATGACCTCGGACCCGGTCTGCTGTGCGATGCCGGGCGCGACCTTCTTCCAGTACGAGGCGTCGAGTCCTCCTCCGGCGTCGAGGACGATGGCCGGCAGGTGGCCGGGGGTGACGTAGAACGCCAGCTTGTGTCCGTCGTTGGTGATCACGTGGAGGGATGGCTGAGCGCTGGTTGCTGTGGGCGAGGTTGAGGCTGCGGTAGTCGGGGACGTTGTTGCGGCGGGGTGTGCGGCTGCCCGGGCGGGGCCGTCGCAGGCGGCGAGCCCGCAGGCCGCGAGCGTGATGCCTGCCAGGGCGGCGGCGGTGTGGCGCAGACGCCGGAGGCGCGTGGGGGGATTGGACACGGGATTCCTTCCATGAAGGGCAAGGAGGGCAGGGGCCGTTCGGGCCGCTGGTTGGTGACCTCGGTCCGCCGAAGGCTTTCTTGTGAGTCTTAGCCTTCATCCGGCACGCGGTCGCCCGCGACGGTGCATGCCCCCGGGGATTGGGGGGTGCTAGCCCTACCGCAGGGCCTGGGGCAATCGCCCGGGATGAACCGACCCACAAACCGAGCGTGTCCTTGCAACTGTCCATGTCCACCCCGACGGCCAGGTAGACCGGCCTGGAGACCACCGATCCGGAGCGGATCTTGATCCACAAAGCGTCGATGTAAATGATCGGCCACCGCGTCCAGCGGCCGGTTCTGCCGGGTCGCAAGCACGTCCGCATCGCCGAGAGCGTTCTGGCCGCGTATGTAGAGGAGCGCACGGTCGAACCCGTTCGCAGCATGCGCTCGCGTTACGTGAGGGCCGCCTGATGGCCCGTCCGAAGAAGAGGGCGCCGCGCCGCAGCTTCGGCGCGATCCGCAAGCTGCCCTCCGGCAGGTACCAAGCCCGCTATCCCGGCACGGACGGCGCGCTGCGCGCGGCCCCGGATACGTACGAGACGAAGCGCGAGGCCGAGGTCTTCCTCGCGCAGATCCAAGCCGACCAGACGCGGGGCGACTGGATCGATCCGGCCGCAGGCGAGGTGCTGTTCAGCGAGTACGCCACACGCTGGATCGACGAGCGAGGCGTCGCGCCGACTACGGACGAGCTCTACCGCAGGCTGCTTCGCCTGCACTTGGAACCGACGTTTGGCTCGCTGTACGTGAATGCCATCAGTCCGTCTCGGGTGAGGACTTGCCGTGCCGAGCGCCTAACGGCCACGGGGGCGACCACGGTCGCCAAGTCCTACCGGCTGCTGAAAGCCATCTTGGAGACCTGCTGGCGGCGTACGTCGGCGGTCCACCCGCTTCTCCCACGTCAACGCGACGCCGAAGGACTGGCCAGGCGCGAGATGTGAATGAACGCGAGCGCCGCACCGGCTCCCGACCGTGCCCCGCTCACGAACGATGCCAGCGGGGCACGGCGCTTGCTGCCCATTGGCCGCCCAGGAGTGCATGGGCGGCCTCGGCGCGGTCGTTTGGCACGCGTGGCGCGCGGTCAGGATTCGATGCGGAAGCTGAACTCGACGTCGGCGTAGAGCGTGGCTTCGCCCATGTGACTGCCGATGTAGGCATTCATGGTTCGCACGTCGGTCTTCTGCAGGTCGCCAGGTTGGAGAAAGACGTTAAAGGCCAAAGGGGCAGTCACCAAGCAATATGCCCGATGACTTCCCCTCAAGTCAGCACCAGCTCAGCACGCCCCGGCGGGACGAGTCAGCACCTTTGGTCCCGCTTCAGGGGGACTGATCACCCCTGGGACTCACGAAGTGCGCCATGATTTGGGTGCGTCCGTCGCTGTTGCTCTGGACCGTCCAGGCGGCTGCCTGCCCAATCGCGCGGGCATTGAGCGCTACGACCTCACCGCCGTCGAACTTGAACATGAACGTCTGCCCGATGGTGTTCTCGAGGCGCACACTCGCAGCAGCACCAATACCGGCAACTGCTTGGCTACCATCGATGAGCACCCTATCCAAGAACAGTGCTGTTCCGACCCACCCATCTGTATAGGTGGTGGCTGCCTGTTGAACCACCAGGCGGGCGTGATAGGAAACCTCCCACCAGCCGGGATAGGGGATCGTGAGTGTCGGGACCTCAGTGACGGGTGCATAGCTGCTCGTAGGGCGGTGAAGGAAGTCGACCTGGGTGGTCTGGACCCATAACTGCCCTCCCAGCTGGGAGGGTAAGGGGCTTGTCGTCATGGCGGTCACACTAGTAGGAATGCAGGGCATTTGGATATCACCTGATTAGGTGGTTTAGGTGGTTTTAGTGTGGGCATTGCCAGGGGCTTTCCGAGACTTCCCAGGGGCCACCTAGGCCACGCGGAGCCGAGCCAGAGCTTCTGACAGGTTCGCGATCCTGCAACTCCACGTTCATGCCGAACGAGAAGTTTTCGTGTTCACGCTCCAGCATGAAGAAGAGATTTTCGCTGTTAGGGTCTGGCTTCCAGAGCCGGTCGGCGCTGGAGGGGTAGGTGGTGGCGCCGTCGGCGAGAGTGCCGTCGACGCTGGCTCCGTTCATGCGCAGACGCATGGGGCCGAAGACGCCACCGAGGTGGGATTTGGCTCTGAGCCTGTGGGCTCGCCCGCTAGTCGTGTGGCTCAGAGCACTAAAAATGAGTCTCAAGATGTGAGACGCCAAGGCCTCGCGGGCTCGCCGTGGGGCTTGTGTCGTCCAATTCGGGGTGGTAATCGGGCGCTTATGGCACGCGAATGGCACGCGGCCTTAAACTGGTCTAGACAACAAACAAGGCCCAGGTCTCTTACCTGGGCCTTCGTCGTGGAGCGGGTGACGGGAATCGAACCCGCGCTCTGAGCTTGGGAATCAGGGGGCGGGGCGGGTGCCTTGGAGCTCTGACCTGCGGCGATGGGAGGGGAGGGGCCTAGGCGGCGGGTTTTGGGCGACCGGTGTTGACCGCGGTTCACCTTCGGTACTGGCACGCATCTGGCACGCCGCTGTCATACGGTGGCGTGTCACCTGGAATGCTGCGCTGCAAGGTCAGCCGGCATGTCGCACCAGCAAGGACTCTGGGATGCTCGACAGGATGGCGGGCTCTTGGGGGCCGCGGTGAGCAAAGTGGAGATCCTCGCGGGCTCGAGTACACAGCACATAGAAGCGAAGACGCGCGTCCACACTGGTCGGGTCCTCTGTGTACGCATCCAGGTCCGGCACGAAGACGGTGTCGAACTCCAAGCCCTTCATACTGGCTGCGCTCACGATCCGGATAGGCCGCGTTGAGAAGTCAACGGCGTCTCGGTATCGATCACCGTGTACATAGGCCTGGGTGTGCTGCGCAAGCCCGAGGCGCGTGAGTTCGCTCTGGATGTCCCGCATCAAACGGGTCGACCTGCAGATGATTCCGATGCTTCGCCCCGGATGCGCGTTGAAATACTGGGAAACTCCAGTGAGTAGATACCCCAGGGAGGGAACTTTCAAGACAGTGGGTGTACAACCCAAACGTGTCGGCAAGGGAATCTCACTCCCGGCCGTCTCGCGGAACTCTGACGCCAGCATCGCGATCTCCCGACTGTTCCGGCGGTTCTCGTGCAGCACGAGTGGGTCGCCCCGTATGCCAAGGGCCTGGCATATCTCGGACACGGTGCTCTGATCGTCGTCGATCTGCTGGTTCTCGTCTGCGCACACGGTGACGTCGACGCCAAGGATTCGGCACAATTGATAGAAGGCGACAGGCAGTGTTTGGCCCTCGTCGATCACCAGGTGCATGGTCGCCCCGACCCTCTGCAGGACGCAGTCCCGCTGCATCTCGCTCCAGTCGTAGATCCAACCGTCCTCGTCGATCCATGGCGGATCGGTCCGGAAGTGCCGGCGCCAGAAATCCTTGATCCACAGGTGATAGGTGGTGACGTTGAGAGCTTCCGTGAGGTCCGGTGCCATTTGCGCGAGATACTGATGCAGCAGATTGGAGTACGTGAGGAGAACGACTTGGCGACCGGCGGTCGCCAGTGCCCAGGCGCGATAGACGGCCATCACGGTCTTTCCGGCGCCAGGTTCTCCGGTGATGACGTGGCTTCCGTGGAACGGAAGACTGATAACGGCCTGCTGCTCGATATCGAGGTCGAGGAGGGAAGGGATCTTCATGGTAGATCGACGGCTCCGGCCGATTCCTCGAGCGCAGCCTGAACTACTCCTCGAAAGAATCCTGGGACCTCGCCGTCGCCGATCAACAGTGTTCTGTCCAGAAGAGAGTTGTCGATCTCGCAGCACGTCTCGGGAAGGAGTGTGCAGGCATGGCAGGCAGCACGGTTGAGGTTGGCCAGAGACCTACCCGTCGAGTCGGCGCACAGAGGATCCTGTGAGCACCACTGCGCCGATTCGAGTAGCCGGATCAAGGTCTCGGCGAGGTTCGGTGGTTGCCCCTGGCGGACGAGGCCGCCCAACGTTCCCTCCGCATCCCCGGCGGCGGTGTAGATGAACACGCCCGCTTGGGGCGGAAGTCCGCTGCCCGGTGCGTGACTTCGGGCGTAGACACGCTCCCGAAGCGAGGCTGCGTTGTACCCACTGTCATATGAGAGTTGGCGGATGAAGTGATGGGCCAAGGTATGCAGCATAACGAATCGAGGGAGGAGCTCCGGACCGGATTTTCCTCTGAGGCGGTCGGCCTTGAAAGAGGCGTCCAGATCGCGCTCGATGCGACGTGTCCAGTCGCGTACCGACGGCAGCCTCTCCCAAGCGCTCACACGTTCCTCGTTGACGGCGATGAAGATTCCTTCGCCGTAGGTCTCCACGGCGGGCAGCCATCGGGTCGGGGCCTGCGTGTTGACCGATACGACACGCCCGCCCTCGCCCTCTTCGTCGTCGCCGGAGCTGGGCTCGTAGCGCGAGAATCCTTCGAGCGCGCGTACCTCGCGTACCCGGTCCGCGACAACGACTGCGGAGACGCTCACAGCCAGCTCCTGCATGGATTCAGGATCGCTGAGGCAGACCCCGAGGTGGGTACGGCGCACGGAGAATGTCTTTGAATCGGCGACTGATTCAGGGGCGAAAAATGCCGCCCATTCAGCGATACTGAGATCGTCGTCCGAATCAGCCGCAGACGGCATCGACGCCACTTCGTCGGCGTGGCGGCGTCGCAGAGTTTCCACGAATTCCTCCGGAACCTCGCACTGGTTGGCGATCACGGTTCTGAGGGCATCGGACATCGGGCCATCGTGCGCACTGTTGAAGTCCAGCCACATACAGTGATTGACAACCTTCTGGGTCAATTCGTCTTCCTCGGACAGACCCGTAGGTGCGGGGATGTCGATCGCCGAGTGTGTGATCGGGAAGTACACGTTGGAGGCGCCGCGCTGTACGGCTCGCGGTGTTTCCTCACAGGAGACCGCCTCGTCGGTATCGGATTGCCACGGGTGGGTTCCGGGGCACCCTCGGCCCATCTGCTTCAGGATGCTTTCCTGGCTGATTCCTGCCAGATTGCGTCCGGCCCGGCAGACAGCACAGACGATACGGAGGGCTTCCAGCCCGGAGGATTCGGGAGTGGCGATGAATCGAAGCCGACGAACCTGGCATTGGCGCTGATCATGCCTGTCACTCTTGGAGTGAGCCCATCGATGCCAGTCGATGTCGGCCATATGGCCCGCCCTGCACACCTGGATGAAGCGCATCGGGGCCAGCTGCGGCTTTCCTGGGCAACGCCCGCAGATCGGTTGCCTGTCCCGTACCTCGTGATCCGTGCGCCAAAGCCGCATTTCCCTGCACTGAGGACAGAACAGCCACTTAGGGAAACGTACGTATGAGGGCCCGTTACGGGCCGCGTAGGCGGCCTTTCCGGAGGGGATGACGGGGGCCGAGCGGAACTCCGCAACCCGCAATTTCTTCGCGAGCCGCGGTGATTCCACCCGCTCGGCGCTCACCGCCCAGCTCCGGATATCGGCGGCTACGAACGATTCGCCTCGGATGTCGATGATCCCGCCGACGCCGAAGGGCACGATGGTCTGTGCTCTGCGGACTTTGCGACGAATATCCTTCACTGCACTCACGTTCCCTTTACGTAGACGAGGCACTCACGGTCGACGTTGCGCATCGACTGAGCCGTCTCCCACAAGCCGTCTTGCTTGCCGAAGTCGGTGAGGAGCGATGCGTGCGACCGCCCCTGGGGCCGGTAGTAGAGACGGCTGCCGTCGCCCCGCGCGATCTCGGCCTCCTGCCGCCAGGCTTCGATCAGCGAGTCCAGCTGTTCGGCGGCGGCATCGGCCTCGCCTGGATCGGCCCGGCGCACATGATCGACCACGAGGTCACGGATCCGGGAGACTTCGGCCGTGTGATCAAGAACGTCCCCAGCCTTGTTCTCCGCGCTCAGGCCGATTCCGTGTCGTACCAGGATGGCGAGCACGGCGTGTAGGGCTCGGTTGCGAGAGGGCATGGACCACGGTGTGACGCTGGTGGGTTCGACGTGCCGGTAGAGCGAGCGGTGGTAGACACCGAACGATTCGTAGTGGGACCGGTCGCGTGGTTTGGTCGAGCGGAAGAGTGTGACGATCAGTCCCGGCACATGGCGACGGCCTACGCGGCTGGTGGCCTGGATGTATTCCGATGTCGTCTTGGGTTGCCCGTTCATGACCATGAGACCGAGCCGTGGAACGTCGACACCCACCGAGAGCATGTTGGTGGTGGCGAGGAAGGAGACACTGCCGCGTTCCTTGAAACTCTTGCCCAGGCGCTCGAGGAGTCGTGGCTGAGCGGCGCGTGGAACATTGCTGGTGAGCTCGACCACCGAGTCGTCGTTGAGCTTGCGTCGCCGAGTGCCGTCCTTCGTCAGATGCTCGAGACGCGCAGGGATGTCGTCTCGCGCGATCGTGACGGTTCGACCGAGTTCCCGCAGACTGTTGTGATAGGCGACCACAGTCCAGTACGCGTCGCGAAGAGCATCGTCGTCACAGATCTCCTTCGGGGCCTGCAAGGCGGCGGCGCCCACGTGAACGGTCGAGGTCGAGGCCGTGTGCCCCTGTGCCATGACACCCACGTACAGACGCCCGGGCTTGTTCTCGTCCGGTGACGCGAAATAGGAGTGGCCAGCCTTGATCCCCGCCGGAGGGAAGAGCTGTGCCGGGCGGCCGTAAAGGCTGCGGATCTGGTCCTGCGAGCGTCGGATAGTTGCTGTTGACGCGATGACCTTCGGTACGGTTCCGCGCCAGGCGCATAGTTCGAGAATGGCCGATTCGTACAGGCCGACTGTTGTTCCCAATGGGCCAGCCAGCAGGTGCAACTCGTCCTGAATCACCAGTGAGGGTGCGCGCATGCCGTTTCTGCCGAAGAGGCTGCCGGCCTCCGGCTCCCACGCCAGTCGTGCGAACTTGTCCACGGTGCCGAGCACGAAGGTCGGGGGTTCCTTGTAGATCTGTTCGTCCACGACGGACACCGGAAGCCACTCGTGGAAGACACAGGAGTCGCGCGGACAGAAGAACGAGGTGGCGACTCCATCTGCCCGGATGCCGAAGTCCCGGTCCTGCCCCTGCCGTTCCGGGACGATCTCGGTTCCGCACCAGGGACAGCGTTCCAGCAGGAAGCGATCATCGGGTGCGTTCATCTGCTTCAGGTCACCGAGCTTGTCCTGCGCGGAAGAGATCTTGTTCGGTGTCGTCTCGTTGCCCACCCAGAGTCCGATGGAGATGGGCTCCTGCCCCAGATCGTGGGGCAGCGGGCCGTCGAGTCCCTTCCTGATGTACTCCAGGGCACAGATGGCAGTCGCCGTGCGCTGGAACTGCTGTGTGGTGAGAAGACTCAGCGTGTATCGGCTCAGAACGGCCGTGCCGCCCCCGGCAGCGCCGAACCGCAGCCGTCGCCAGAGGATCTCGAAGCACGCAGTGAGGAGGTATGCCTCCGTCTTGCCTCCACCTGTGGGAAACCAGATGAGGTCGACCGTCTTACGGTCTTCGTGCTCAGGGTTCATAAGGCCCTGGACCACGAGCAGGAAGTAGGCAAGTTGGAACGGGTGCCACGCATAGTCGCGATCGGGCTCGGACAGTTCAAGTACTTCGCCGTTCCTGCGGCGACGGCTGCCCGCCAGTTCCGGGCGGCTGTGGAGCATCTGGAGCGCCATGGCCCGGTTGGCAAGGCGAAAAGCCTCGCGTGCTTGGGCTCCTGCGGAGGTTGCTGCGGTGAGGGCCTCCACCCCCGACGTCATGCGGTCGAGTGCGGTCCCGATGCGGTGGAGGATGCGTGCGGATGGTGCTGCGGCCCATTGCTGCAGGCCCTTCGCCTCCGATTGCTGGGACTCGAACCATCGGTGATAGCCCAGGACGAAGGCGTGCAGTTCGGCCCGGAGGTCCTCCACTGCGATATCGGTGTCGGACAGGTGCGCGAGGTTGAGTACCGGTAGGTCCGTGGGGCCGTCGGGTTTGATGTGCTCGACCACCTGCTGAGGCATCACCTGCGCTCGCACGGTGGTGACCTGGGCGGGGTCGTCGTCCCACTCGACGGCACATCCGTGTCCCACGGCCCTGGTCACGATATGCCGGTACTGGACGCGAAGTTCCTGCTCTTCCTCGTCGCGGCTGTTGAGACGGGTGCTCGGATACTCGAGGATCGATCCTTCGAGTGTCGTCGCCTGCAGTTCGGCCTGGAAGAGCATCAGGTCGCGGTCCTTGTAGGTGCTCTCCTCCTCGTCATGCGCGTTGGCCAACACGCAGGTGACGAGATGTCCGACGCCGAAAGGGCGCCACCGGACATGGAGACGACCGTGACCGTCCAGAACGCCGATAGGGGACGTCCGTCCCGCGGCGACGGTCTCCGTTGTGGAAAGCCGCGGTTGCCTTCGCCAGCTGCGACGCCCGCCCTCACGGGATGTTACGTAGCGGGAAGCGCCACAAATCACCTTGATTTCTTGCGCGTTGGTGAAGAAGGAGAATCCGAGAGATGAGGGCAGCCAGGCGTTGGCCTCGGCTACCGGATCGTCGGCGAAGCTGTCCTCCTCTCCGTTTCCGGACTGGGTCTCGTTGAAGTCCTGCTCGCCGTCGTCTTGGGAGTGCTCCAGCAAGGAAGCGCCGCGCGGATACAACGTGCCCATCATGTAGCGCCGGTCAGGCGGGTCGACGAGGATCTCGTCGTCGGCGACGGCCGGGCCCACTAGCTGGTCGCGGAGGTACGCCACAAAGTCGGCTCGGTGATCGGAGAGCCGTGATGCCCAGTCGTTCACTTGAGACGCCCCTCTCGCATCAGGGCGGCTGCTCCCAAGTCTTTCAATATCTGGCGGGTGCCGGGCTGGCAGGCCACCCAGAGCTGGGCACGGGCCCTGGTCCAGGCGACGTAGAGCGCGTCGAGGCGACCCTCGAGGTGTTCAGGTGCGAGGTCGATCAGACAGACGACATGGTTCTCGTGGCCCTTGAAGTCGGGGAGGGACGACCAGGTGAGACGGTGCTTCGTGCGGTCAGTTCCGACCACATCGGCGAATCGCTCGATTTTTGAGGCTCGCTGTGACAGACGGGCCGAGCTTGATTCCCAGTTGCCGGAGGAGGACAGCACCGTGATGTCCCGCGGTGAGACACCCTCCTGCACGAGTTCGTTCACGTAGGCGTCGAGAGTGGAGGCCTCCTCTACAGCATCGTGCACGTCGACGAAGCGGACCGGCTCACCCTCACCCGCGGAGGCGATACCCAGGTCGGCGCCCGTGTAGAGGCGGACCTGCTTGACGATCTGCACGGTGTTGCGGCAGTTGCGCTTCATGGGCCCGTATACGGAGCCGAGTGAGTCCAGGTACTCCCAGGCGTCGGGATCGTAGGCGTTTAGATCCAGTACCTGGTTGTTCTGGTCCAGCATGAAGATCCATCGGCCCTCAGCGAGGCCACCCGAGACGAGATGCTCCAGGGTATCGAGACTCTCGAGGGTCATCAGATCCTGCGCCTCGTCCACGATCAGTTGGTCGAACACGCGCCCCTGAACCTCGTCGAGGCGGTTGAACGGCAGGACAGTGATCGCTTGGTCGGCGAGGATGTGGCCCAGATGGGTCGCCAGTGTGGTGCTCGCACAGGTGAAGAGAACGCTGCCATGGGCGGACTTGCGACGGGCCGCTTCGGCGGCGAGAAACGTCTTGCCGGTGCCAGCGCCACCGGTCCAGATGAGGCGTGGGTTGGACTCCGATTCGTCAAGTCTGTCGAACTGTTCTTGGGTGAGGCGTTCGAAGGCGACGTCGAGATGGGTCAGTCGGGACTGCAGATTGGGTACGAGGTCGAAATCCGGGCGGATGGCCTCGAGCATCTTCTTGCGGAGGGAGGCGGGGACGGGGGTGCGGGCCCACCTGTTCTGCGTCAGCCAGAAGCGAGTGGCCCGATCGATGCCCTGTGCCAAACCGCGTCCGCCGTCGTACGCGGTGGTACCGAGGTACTGTTGCGGCTCGAACTCGGTCGTGCGTCGGACGTCGACGTCCGTGGTGATCACGAGGTATCCGCTGGGGACACCGTGGTCTCTCAAGTCACCGATCAGGGCGCTGATCTCCCGATCGAACTCGTGCATACCCCCGCTGGCCTGTGCAAAAGGGCTCTCCTTCGGGCCCTCCTCGCGACCGGGCGGACCGTAGTACCACTTCCCGTCGCGTTGGTGGACCCGACCGCCCTTGACCTCGATGAAGAGCAGGATGTCGGGCATGATGACGACGAAGTCGATCTCGCCGACACGCTTCTTGTGGTGCTGGGGGAGATGAACCGTGTGCAGCGCGACGCTCTGGTCATCGGGGATCGCCTTGAGCGCCGCGAACACACTGCGCTCGGCCTGGCTCCTGGTGCTGCTCGAGATCTCGCTCGGAATGATGCGCATCAACTCTCCCCATGGTCACGCCAACACGGCTTCAAAATACCGAGTGTTGGACCCTCGGGGCGCGGGCTCTGGCGAGAAGGATGGGCGCGACGGCCGGATGAGTGATGGACTACGAGGAAACAGAGACAGAGCGCGGGAGCGTGATGACCACGGAGCGGGGCGCTGTACCCAGCACGCGGATGGATGACGCTGGTCGGGACCTGCTCGTCGGCCTCATACGTCGATTCACGGCCGAAGGACTTGAACGCCGTGCGGCTCTGCGGCAGGTGATGAGGGCTGCGCGCCTCGACGAGCAGGAGACCCATGCCTTGTATGAGGCCGTGGTCTCGGCGGAGGTGGAAGACGAACCCGTCGAAGAGGAGCCTGACTTCAGGCAGAGCATGACCTCAGACGACGAGGCTGGTCTCGACGGTGGTTTCGATGACTTGGATCCCCCCGAGGAGGAAGAGGAAGTCCCGGACCTCGAGTCCCTTCGAGGGACGGTGCGTATCACCGACATGGAAGCGGCTCGTCGAACGGCTCGGGAGCTGCTCGAGGTCGATCGCAGGCGGGTGAACCGGCACCGTCGGCTGCTGAGCGCCGAGGAGGAAGTGGGGCTCTGCCTCTTGTTCCGAGGAGCGAGAAAGTCGTCGGAGGCGTTGCCCGATGGCTACCTGGCGGGGCTTCCGCGAGAGAGCGAGGCGTACAGGGCCTTATCCGCCATGGTTGTCCATAATCAGCGACTCGTTCACAAGATCCTGCATGGTATGGGGCGTCGGGCGGGTAGTCCCATGTATGAGGATCTTGCGCAGCATGGCATGATCGGGCTCATCCGCGCTGTGGAGAAGTTTGATGTTTCCATGGGGTGCAAATTTTCCACCTATGCCACCTGGTGGATTCGGCAGCGCATCACTCGGGCTGTAATAAACGAAGAGGCAGCCATTCGGCTCCCAGTACATATCTGGACCGACGTGGAGAAGGTGCGGAAGAAGGAGCGGGTCTTTCTCGATCAAGGCAGAAGCCCCAATGTGGATGACTTTGCCTTGGCGTGTGAGATCAGTCCCGCAAGGGTGGTGGAGTGTCTGCGGTTGGCCCATCGGGCGGTTCTCTCGCTTGAGCAACCCGTAGGCGAGACCGTGACTCTGGGAGAACTGGTCGTTGATGAGTTTCGGCCGGTGCCGAGCCCGGAGCAGGCACTCTGGTTCGAATTCGAGCGTCAGGAGCTGTTCCAACTCTTCGATGCGTGCGTGTTCACTGAGAGAACTCGGAAAGTTCTTCTGTTGCGATACGGGTTTATCGACGGTGTGCCCTGGACGCTGGACGAAATCGGTAGGCAATTCGGAGTCACGCGCGAACGCATTCGGCAGATCGAGAAGCGTGCACTGAAGGACCTTAGGATCCAAATGGGACTGGATCCCGACGATCCTGACCTGGAACGCCGCCGTCTGAGGGCCGCTCGGAAGATCGTTCAGGAGGCCGCTGAAGGGACCGAACCTCCGGGGAGGCGGGAGGACACGGGGGCCGGCGAGTCGACGCCGAATGACAGCGTCGGCACGCCGGAGGAAGAGAGCAATTCCGAGGGGAGAGAGGGAACGGTGGCCTCGGAGGGAACGGAGTTCGGTCGGTGGTTGGCCGAGCGGATGCAAGGAACTGGAACAGATACAAGCGAATTGGCACACCAGTTGGGAGTGACGAGAGCGCTTGTCGAGGCCTGGCTCGACAAACGCTCCGTGCCTCGCCCGGACCTTTTGGTCAGGGTGCAGGAAGTCCTCGGAGTCGAGAGCGAAACCGGGCGGTGCTCCTCGGTGAGTCCGAAGCGACAGGATGAACCCGCGGAGACGCCAGTCGCGTGGTATCACCGCCCCGGACACGACGATGGGGGACGGGAGTTCGGCAACGCGGCGGCCTTCGCCTTCGAGGCCGATTTGGAGGTCCTGGCCCGCGAGGCGACTCAGAACAGCCTGGACGAGCGTGACAGGAGCAACGACCGCCCGGTCAGAGTTCGTTACACCCTGCATGAACTGACCGGTGACACTCTGGCCCGGTTCCTCACGGCGATCCGCTGGCATGACCTCCACCCGCACTATGAGGCGGCCGCCGCCCAAGACCAGAAGGTCGGACGCGTCATCAGCGCTGGTCTGCGGGAGATGTTCGAGCGGGATCGCCTGGTCCTTCTCCGCATCGACGACTACAACGCCAACGGACTGACCGGTGACGACTACGAGGACGGCCGATTCGCTGCCGTGGTGCGGCGCCAACTCGAAAGCCGCAAGTCGGATGTGGCGGCCGGCGGTTCATACGGTCTCGGAAAGGCCACGCTCTGGGCGACCAGCCGTCTGGGGCTCGTCCTCATGAACTCCACGCTCAGCGAGCCGCACGAGGGACACACCCAGCGGCGGCTGATCGGACGACTCGATTTGCCCTGGCGGGAGGTGGACCGCAGGAGATTCGCCGGTCCCGCTTGGCTGGGTCGGCCGGATGTCGAGGCGGACAACGCAGAGGTCGTCCGTTCCTGGTGGGCTGACGAAGAGACGGTCGAGAGCCTGCATCTCACCCGCGATGGCGACGACCCGGGAACATCCTTCTTGATCGTCGGAGCACATGACGTGGCCAGCCTCGCCGCGGCCGGGCAGGACCAAGAAGGCGACGTGGGTGATGACGAGGACAGCCTGGAGCGCATGCACCAGAGGTTGGTTCGCGCGCTCGGGCGTAATTTTTGGGCTTCGATGACAGCGGGAGGCGACCGTGGGCCACTGCTGGAGGCATCGGTGCGGACCCTGCGCAATGGAGTGGAGCACCTTGAGGAGGAGAGAGTCGAGCCACAGGTCCATCAACCCGCGCGTTCTCGTGCTCTTCAAGCCTTCCTGAGCGGTACAACGGTGGACCGTCTCACCGAGGCAGGCCAAGTAGCGCTCACCACAGTGCCATTGAAGGTTCCCGCCAGGGATGGTCTTACCGATACGGCCGGCGAGCACCGGGCGGTGCTCCTCGTCACCGAAGCCACGGACGCCGATGGCAGGATCAACCAGGTGACCGCGATGCGCGGCAATCGAATGACGGTCAAGACCAGCTGGGTGCCAGGCCTTCCTTTGGGAACCAACCCATTCCAAGCAGTTCTGCTCGCGGGCCTGGCGGCGGGAGACGACGCGCCATTCGCGGCCGAAGCCGAGGAGTTTCTACGTTCCTCCGAGCCGCCGGAGCACAACAAATGGGGTCAGACCGATGAGTTGAGGATGCGCTACTCGCCCCCGGCCCATCGGCGAATTGCAGTGTTGACGTCGGAGACCAACAAGGCTGTGCACGAACTTGTGGCGATCCCCAAAGAGAAGAGGCCAAGTGGCACGAGCAAGGTGAGCAAGCGGCTCAAGATCTCTGGCAAGCCTACCGGCAAGGTCAGGGGAACGGTGGCGCCTCCAAAACTGGACGATTTGGAGGCAGTGATCGGCCCCTCCGGGGCGTGGCAGATCACCGCTGAGGTTAAGGTGCCGCCCGGAGGAGAGCTCTGGCGTATGAGCCCCGTCGCCAAGTTGGAGGTTCGCTCCGGTCCTCGTCCAGTGGTCAAGTGGGCTGAGCTCGTCGCTGTCAGCAACTGTGAACTGTTCGACGGCATACTGTATTTCACTTCGGGAGGCCGCCGTGCAGTCTTTCGAGGCGTCACCGATGTGTCCACACATCCGGTGCGGGCCGCACTGACCGGTCTTGTCGTCGAACTCCAGGAGATCAAGGGAGGCGTCGCGTGAGGGTCTACCCGTACCCCCGACTCACCGGCGCGGTGACTGTGCGAGTCACGGCCGTGCGGCTGCGCGGCCCCGGCGACACCCGTGAGCAGCTGGATAGCAGGGGGTACTCAGTTATCGAGCAGGTCGTGGCACTCGGTAGGGCCGAGCGCGACGACTGGCAGACTGCACGGCTAGCCCTGACGGCGACCATACCGGCTCGTGAGATCGAGACGAAGGGCCACTGGAGCGACGTCATGGCTGTCGCCGTTCTGGCGGAGGGGGCCACCAACACACGCACTGTTGCCCGGTTGGAACCCGATGCGGCGGGCGGTAGGGATTGGACCGGGGAGATCGAGCTCGACCGGGACAACTACGTGGACCGTGCGTCCCTCGCTGTACACGTGGTGGCCACAGTCGGGGGGATAGCGGGTCGGATCATCGCCTCCACCGACCAGGAATGGCTGATCGACGTGACGGCCGACGCCCCGCTCAGAGATCGCCAACTCGAGGTCAGCACAGTCAGTTTCGCCCGTGGCGCCGAGTGGTTGCGGAGTTTCCGGGACGCACCCTGGATCGTGGATACCGCGGGGCGGATGCCCACCGTGCGCCTGAACTCGGACTTCGAGGGTCTCGTAGCCCTCGTGGAAAGCCAGGGCTCCAAGGTGGAGAGCGTGGTGGGCGAGATGGTGCTGGCCCAGATGTGCGCCGATGTCTGGACCGCGGTCTTCCACACTGCTATCGGCGACCTGGAAATCGAGGACGACGGGACTCCGCTCTTCCCGTCCGACTGGCGAGGTGCAGTGCTCCGAGAGATGCTCCCGGACATCGTTCCTGGGCGGTCGGTGGAGGACGCTCTCCGAGAGGTGCACATCCGCCGGGCCGGCCAGGGAAGTTGGGCGGATCTACAACCACGTATCCAGTACGCAGCCGCACGTCGTGCTGAGGTTCCCAAAGCGTTGGCCGCTGCTGTCCGCGACATCGAACGACTTGACCAGGAGACTCACGCGTGACTTCCCGCCCCGAGCACCTGCCGGAGCGGCTTGCTCTGCTCTCCGATGTGCAAGCCGCCGAGTACATCTCCACAGGACTGCTCGAGGGACGCGACGACGTCCCTTCCATCGCGCTGAACAAGGTGGCCGAGCCGCTGCCGGGTGACGACGCGAGGCTGCAGCTGCACCGAGTCCGGGATCTGATCGACCACGTACTGGACAGATTCCGGGACGAGCGCCCCACGGCCGCGGACGCGTGGCTGGCACCGCGACTGCACGAGACCCTTCGACTGACCCGTCGGGAAGCGGCTGAGAAGCGGCTTTGGACGTATCTGGCCCTTGGCGTGGCGCCTGACTATGTCGTATGGCGGCACCTGTCTGAACCGAGGGCGGACGGTTCGCACGGGCGCGTGGCCCGCGACAGGTTCGTCGGCCCGCACTACAAGCAGACGTTCGCCCGACTCTGGTGGGCGGCGGAACTCTTCCGCGACGGCCCGGACTACCGACCAGTCGTAGTGGCTTGTGCCAACCAGGACATGCTCAATTCTGCTCTTCGACTGGATGTCATTGACCATCGCCCTACCGCTCTGGCTCTCGTCAGGCTGATGGAGCGAGGGGTTGTACGTACCGGCCGAGAAGTAAACGGCCTCACGCCCGCGGTCAACGCTGCTGCGGCGACCCTGATGTACGACGTCCTCGCTCCGGACGTCGAACGTGACGGGCAGGCGCTGCGCGATTGGATCGAGGGTGCCGAATCATCTCTTCCAACGCCCAGGAACAACCTGCCCGAAGGCCCGGAGGAGGAGCGGGCTCCGGAGGAGGCGGTTGAGAGACTGGTGGGTCACTTCGAGGAACTGTTTGCGGACGCGCAAGTCAGGGGGCGGACTCCCGTCGAGAGCGAGTGACCTTGTGTGACTCCGGAGGACACTGACTCTGATCACCGCACCCGAGGCGACGCAGCTCATCCGTGGTGGCCCCGGACACGCTCGGCCAAGTGCTCGCGGCTGCCAACTCCTCGTCCGAGGGGGCGTTCCCACGCAATGCCATGCCGAGTACATGCATGCCCACTCGTGGGGGTACGGCATTGCCGACCTGCTGGGCCTGGTCCTTTCCGGACCACGGGAAGTTGTGCGGGAAAGTTTGGAGAACTCCGGATTCCGGAATAGTGAAACGGTCGGATTGGTCGGCTTCGTATTCCGTGATGCTCTTGTAGACCTTGTTCCTGGAGATCTTCCCGGTGACCGTGAAGGCGGGCTCGGAGGACTTGCGCCGGCCTCGGTTCTTCGGGTCGCCTCCGGAGCCGTAGTTCGACACGACGAAGAACTTCATCTTGCCTCCCGTCCGGAGCCGGGACACATCCACGGGGGAGTCCTTCTCTTTGCTCGCCGCGTCGAGGGCCTCTGCCATGGAGATCCAGTGCGGCTTGGCCCCGGGAATCGTGGAATCGGTCGGCAGCATATCCGCCTGAGCAACGTTGCGTTTCCCCCGATGGAGATCGAAGGGCAGATGAGTTGCCTCAAGCGGTTCGATGGCCCCATGCTCCGGGAGTCGAGCGACGAGTACGGCCCGTGTGCGCGTCTGCGGCACCCCGAACTGCTCGGTCTTCAACTCCCAACATTCCGCTTCGTACTTGATACCCTCAAGCCGCCCTTCGCCGCCGCGTAGAAGTTTCGCGTAGACCTCCCAGAGGGGCAGTACCGCAGGTACCTGCTCCAGAACGATCACCTTGTACGGGTCGCGGTCCTTTGTTTCGATCGCTTTGATGAGCCAGCGAAGGGGCTCCAGGACCAAGGCGGTGCGTGAGTCGCCGAGGGCGCGCAGATCCTCGTCGATCTTGGCTTCGTCCTCCTTGTCCCCGTTCACAAGGCGGTGGATGAACTCCTTGACCGTGTCCAGCGCTCGCCGTCCGGCGCCGTTACCTGCGACGGAGAAGGACTGACAGGGCGGCCCCCCGGCGAGCACGTCGACCGATTTCGGAATCTCGTCGAAGCGGGTCTTGCGCATGACGCTCACATCGGCATGAATCGTCGGCAGCCCTGCCGCGTAGCGCGTCTCGCACGCGTTCCGGTCCCACTCGATCCCGATGCTCTTGAAGCCCAGGAAGTGCGCTGCCACGTCGAGTCCACCCGGACCTGCGAAGAGGTCCAAGATGCGGACATCATCGAGATGGTGAGCTTGTGTTCCCGGGCTGTTCATGGAGTGGAAGTGTAGCCGGCGACGGGGGCGGCGGGCGCCCCCAGTGCAGCTCGGATTGCCAGCCCAAGTGCCCTGCCCACTGGCGGCGGTGAGGCGTGCCCGATCTGACGATATCGGGCTGTCTTCTTCCCGGCGAATCTCCAATCGGATGGGAAGCCTTGCAGAAGCGCGGCCTGGCCCGTCGTGATCCTGACCATCCCGTGGCGTCCTGTCTCAGGAGCCCAGACGAAGTCCGGGCCGGGAACGTCATCGGCCACAGTGCCGCCATCAACTCCCATACGGGCCCAGGCTTTCTTCGTCCCCGTCGGACCCAGATCCGCGCCTCCCCGTCTGTCCGACCCACCCACCAGGGTCGGAGCCACGCTGAGAGCCTGGGCAGCCCACCGGTCGGCGTCCTGCCAACCGCCCATGGCCATGGACCGGCGTAGAGCGCGACCGACGGACCGATGCTCGCGCACTGTCGGCTCCGGTGGACGGAACGCGTCGAAGTACTGCTTCTTGAGGGCGACGAGCACGCCTTGCTTCCGCTCCTGCGGCACCCCGAAGTCGGCTGCGTTCAGGACGAACCACCGGAATCGATAGCCGAGATGATCGAGCTCGTCGCGTATCAAATCGCGTATCGGCTCGTAGTCGGGCGCGCTCACCAGCTCCGGTACGTTCTCGATGAGCAGGGCCTGGGGCTGGACTGCGTGCGCCAGATAGACGGTTGCCTCGAGCAAACGCAGCTCGGCCTTGGTCTCGGCTCGTGCTACGGTCGCGCTGGACTTCACGCGGGGCAGCCCGGCTGACAGCAGGTCGACGTCGTAGATCTCCTGGTGCCGCGAAGGGGCGAATTCCAGCAGATCCGTCTCCAGGACCTGCCACGCCGGTCGGTTCATGCGCAGGGTGTCGCAGGCCACCGGCTTCTCGTCCAGGAGCAGTACGGGTTCGAAGCCGGCATGTTCCAGCCCCATGGCCAATCCACCTGCCCCCGCGCACACGTCGACGAATCGTAGTTCGCTCATCGGCCCCCGCCTTTCGTGGATCGTTTCCGCCTGCTTGCCTTCTCCCGCTCGACCGCCTCGGCCACCTGACGCGCGACTGCGTCCGGTGACTCGTGTTCCCAGAAGCGCAGGACCGTCCAGCCCTCGGCCAGCAGCTGTGCGTTTGTCTCCTGGTCCCGCGCGATGTTGCGATCGAGCTTCTGTCGCCACCATTCCGCGTTCGCCCTGGGACTGGTGGCGTGCTCCGGGCAGCCGTGCCAGAAGCAGCCGTCGATGAGGATGGCCAACCTGGCGCGCGTGAATGCGATGTCGATCTTCCGTCTGCGCATGCCCGGCACCGGATAGTGGATCCGGTAGCGGTATCCAGAAGCATGGAGAAGCTGCCGCACCGCCCGTTCGGCACTGGTGTCCCGGTTGGTCTGCCGGCTCATCCGGGCTGAGACTTCGGGACTGGACGGGTGTGCTGCGCGCATGGGCCCAGTGTCCTACTTCCCGACGTCCTTTCGGTCCACGATCGCGGAGTCACACCGAGTGGAGTCCCGGGGGAGTGGGACGGTTCGGACTGTTGCGCAGCCAGTACGGATCCGACCTCACCCCGCTGGAGCTGGCCAAGGAAGCTGGCAGCCTGCTGGGTTATTCCACACTGATACCTGTGTCGCTGTTCCCCCTGCGAATGGCACGAAGTGACACGGGCCCTGGCACGAGGTCGCGATGGGCCCCGATCATGACGACTGGTGGAGCCGGATGGCTTCCTCACGTTCGGTGAGGGGAAGGGCGCTAGCGTCGCCGTCCCAGGACAGGTTCGAGCTGCCACCTAGCGGCGCTCAGTAGCCGGACCAGCAAGCGCCTTCTGCCGTCGCGCAGGTGCAGCAGCGCCTGGAAAGGCGTCGCGTGGCGGCTCAGCCGTCGGTGGCGCGGGGCCAGTGCCCGAGCCAGAAGGCCGCCTTTGACGTTATTGACTGACCTTCGGTTGATCCGTCGTGGGGTATCAGCTCGGTGGGGGCGATGTATCCCTCGCCAGGGGCCAGGTGCACGCGTAAGCATCGGAGCGGGCGGCCTTCGGCGACATAGCGTCGTACGTCGTCGGTGTGCGGGTAATGGTGCTCGTGGTCTTGGCGGATCGCTTGGCTGATGTCTCGCGTGTCGCGGTCGCCGAGCAGTAGGTAGCGGCTGCCGGGGCCGAGGTTGAGGCAGAGGCGACGGCGGGATTGGTGTCTGGTACCGCAGGGCAGGCGGTCCCAGTTGTCGATGTGGAGGCCGATGCGCCGTTGGCTCGCTGGATTGACCGTGGTGGTCAGTGTCGCTGGCGGGCTCGCGACGTAGCCCAGGTACTGAATGTCACTGCGACCTGGGAAGTGACCAAGGCGCAGTGCAGAGGCGGGGATGCCAGCAACTTCGTCTCGGGCGGGCAGCTCGTCGGTTGGGAGCTGGACCAACTCGACCAAGCTGCCGTCCGGTGTCGATGCGGTCGGTTTCAGCCGCTCCGCCAGGCCGGGGTCGAGTGGCCGCCAGTCGCCGACGGGGATGACTGCCCTGTCTTCGTACTGGGATTCGTGGGTGGCTATGCGTGTGCTGCCGACCTCGCAGCGTTCGTGGAGGTCCAGGTACTCCCGGAAGGCGATGTGCAGGTTCACGACGGTTCCTCCCCCTCGGGTCTGTCTTACAGGCGGCCGTCCAGGTCTTCGCCGTAGGTGACATCCAGCTCGGCGGTGAGCGCCTCGGCGAGCTGCGCCTGCTGGCCCCGGTTGATGATGACCTTTCGCAGTTCCGCAACGCCCCGCACCGCGGAGAGGTCGTTGCCGCGCAGGTCGCAGTCCTGGTACTTGCCGCGTGTGAACTCCGTGTGCCGCAGGGTGCAGTCGTCGAAGACGGCGCGGCTCAAGTCACAGTTGGTGAAGGTGACTTCGGACAGGACGCACTTGGAGAAGACGAGGGGGCCGGTGGCCCGGATGTCGTTGAAGGTGGCGTAGTCCAGCTTGCAGTTGTCGAACAGGACGTTTTCCGCGGTGATGCCGCTCAGGGCGGCGCCCATGAGCTTGCAGTTGCGGAAGACCACTCGCGACAGCTTGCTGTCGGTCCACTGGATCGGGCCGAAGTCGCTGCTGTCGAATTCGACGGAGTCGACCCGCACGTCGTGAAGGCGGGTGCGCTGGGCGCGTAGGCCCGTCACCCGGCCGGAGAGGAGCTGGGCGTTGGACAGGTCCAGTTCGCGTAGGTCGGCGTCCGCGTAGTGGAAGTCCTGGACGGTGCCCCTGCCGCCTTCGAGTGAGGTGACGTTGGACAGGTAGACACCTGGTTCACCGAGACCGGGGAGGATGACGTCGATCTGGCCGAAGGCGCGGGTTTCCATGGGTCTCCGTTTCTTCGTGTGGAGGGGGTTGGGGGAGGCGCGTTCGCAGCGCGGACGCGCCCCGACGGGCACCTGGGCTTACTTCTTCTTGTTCCAGTTGTCCCAGGTGGGCTGGTTGTTCCACGGATTGGCGGGGGCCTTGGTCCAGTTGTCCCAGGTCGGCTGGTTGCCCCAGTCGGCACGGACCGGCTGGACCTGTGACGCCTGGGTGGCTATGAGGTCGGCGATGACGGGTGCGTCTGTGGATGCGAGTTGTTCCAGCGGCGTCATGCGGCGTGTTCCTTCCTCGCGGTGTCGGACAGGGCCATGACCAGGGCTTGTTTGGAGACGCGGCAGTAGTTCGTCTCGGTCGTGGCCAGGCTGCCGTTTTCGAAGTAGCGATTGCCCGCCTGCGCTCCTCGACAGAAGTCGAAGAACGCGCAGGTGGCGTCGCACTCGTCCAGGCCGGTCAGGAACTCCCGCACGTACCGGAGCCGGTGCGCCCGGTCCAGCATGGCGGGGATGGACTCCTCCAGCACGTTTCCGGCCCGGAAGTCCTCGTACGTCGGGGCGGTGGTGTCGGCCAGTTCGGGGGAGAGCAGCACGACGTCCCCGCTCACGGAGATGGTCGGGATGGGGTCGATACGGCGTTCTTCCCAACGGGCATGTTGGCCACTGCGGACCAGGTGCAGGTAGTCGCCCAGGCGGTCCAGCTCCCGTACCGTCGGGCCAGCGGGGTGGCGGCTCCAGGCGATGGTGCGCCGCCAGAATTCGATGGCCTGCTCGCGGGTGGGCGGCTGTCGCTTGGTGTTGACGCCCTCGGCTTCCTCGATGTTCAGGCCGATGGATTCGCAGCCCAGGTCGGTGAGGAAGTCGAGGAGCAGTTCGGGTTGATCGATGCTGTCTTGGCTGACGACCGCAAGGGCTGAGAAGGGAATGTCCCGGCTGCGCAGCCGGTCGATGCCCTTCATGATTCGATCGAAGGCAGGTCGGCCGCGGCGATCGATGCGCTGCGAGTTCAGTACCTCCGGCCCGTCGATGCTCACTCCGACCCGGAAGTCGTGCTCAAGCAGCAGGTCGCACCATTCGTCGGTGACGAGCGTGGCGTTGGTCTGCATGTAGTGGCGCAGCAGCCCTGCCTCTAGCAGCGGCTGGAAGGGGGCAAGCAGGCCAGTGAAGCGGCGCACCCCGAGCGCCATGGGCTCGCCTGCGTGCCAGACGACGGCCAGGGGCTGGCTGCCGTCCTCCTCGACCAGCTGGGCGGCCGAGCGCGCCACCGCGCGAGCGACCTCGACGGGCATGTGGCTCCGCCGGTCCCGGTCGCGGAGGTAGCAGTAGGTGCAGTCGAGATTGCAGAACTTGGTGGGCTGGACGACAAACGTCGTGGGCCGGGTTGCGATGCGTGCCGCGTATCGAGCAGACCAGTCGCGCTGGTTCAACATCTCAGCGACTCCTTGTCGTCTATGGACGGGGTGCCGGGCCGATGTTCTTGGTCGAGCACCCTCGCCGCCGGAGCATGCTCAGGACTCATCGCGAGCGAGTCCGTGGACGGCGACGAGGGAACTCGGAGCGGTCCGTTTCTGGAGGGGCGGACCACTCGCTTGTGGCGCCGGACGACGGGCGTGGGGAGGAGCGGCTTGAGCACTACTCCACGGGGTGATCGGGGTCTACGGCCGTGAGAGGCGCATTCGGTGTCGTGGCGAGCTGCGGCTGTTCCACTGCGCTGGCGCCGAGCAGGCCGAGAGCGACGATGCTGCCGAGGACCCACACGGCGCCGAGGAATATCCCGAGGTGATCCGTTTTGGGTTGGGCTGGCTGGACCGTCGTCGGGTTGCCTGTGCGGTTGGTCGGGTATCGCGATCCATTCATCGGAATCTCCTTCGGCTCAAGGGCGGCACCGCCCCGGGTGGGAGAGGACGGTGCCGCCGACCTTGGCTCGGCCACCCGGAGCCCCCGTGCAGGTGGGGAACCCCTGCATTCCGTGGCCTGCGGGCTCCGAGCAGCTGATGGCAGTCAACGGCCCCCGGGAGTGCGAAGGAGACCCCAGAAGGTGACCCCAAGATGGAGTCACCCTGTGAGCGGGCGGCGTAGCATCGAGTAACGCCACCGGGGGAGCCGTTGATGGACCGCCAGTCGCAGGACCCGCGCCAGGTCACGGCCGGGCTGCTCAACGACGAGCGGTTCCTCGCGGCTTGCCAGCAGCGGGACATGGGAGCCCTCTTCCGGCTGCTGAATCACCGGGGAGTCAGTACACGCCGTATCGCCGCTGCCGTAGAGATCAGCCAAGGGCGCCTCTACGACTACATGAACGGCCGAACGCGGGTGGAGAAGCTCGTGCTGTTCGAGCAGATCGCCGATGCCGTCCACATCCCCGGTCACCTGCTAGGACTCGCTCGCCGTTCGTGGGAGCCACAGACCTCTGAGCAGCATGGCGGGCAGGGCACTCAGCCCCGCGTTGATGGCGATGATCTGGCGGCCATGGACGCGTTCCGCAGCGCCGACCGGCAAACCGGAGGAAGCCGGTTGTACGGAGCGGTGGTTCGCCATCTCGGCGAGAAGGTTGCGCCCCGTCTCGTTGACACGACCAGCGGACCCCAGATCTTCGCGACCGCGGCGGTCCTGACGGAGATGGCGGGCTGGATGGCGCACGACTCAGGCCGTGACGACCTGGGAGCCCAGCACTTCGCTCGCGCCTTACCGCTGGCGCGCACCTCGGGTGACTTACCCCTGGCCGCCAACATCGCGGCCAGCAGGAGCCACCTCGCGCTCCACACCGGTGACCCCGCATCCGCCGCGCACTGGGCACACACGGGTCTGTCCCTCGCAAGCAAGGGACCTCGCATCGCCTCGCTCACCGCCCGACTCCATGCAATGCAAGCGCGAGCCTTGGCGGGCGGCGGGCAGCAATCAGCCGCCCGTCGGGCGCTGGATGCGGCACACAACGCTCTCGAAACTCCCTCAGACGCCGACCATCGCTGGCTCAGCCCGTTCGACGCCGCCTCTCTGGCCAGCGAGTCGGCCCTTGTCATGCGGGATCTCCAGCAGTACGAGGCCGCCCTCCACCATGCCGAGCGCGCCATCGCACTGCGCGAGGACGGTCGGGCGCGCTCGTTGGCCTTCAGCAGGATCACCCTTGTCGGCGTCCACGCACAGCGCGGTGATCTCGAAGCCGCCGTCCGTGTGGGACGCGAACTCCTTACTACGAGCCCAACTCTTGGATCGGTGCGGGTCGTTCACCAACTGGATGACCTTCGCAGGCTGTTGGAGCCGTATCGTGCGCATGCGCCCGTGCGGGATTACCTGGCGCACTTCGACGACGCCATAAGGTCCAGAATGCTGCTGCTCGCCGACATCATCACGTCGTCCCGGGGAGGCACGCCGATATGAGGCCCACACCCGCTGATCCGGTCGCCTGGAACGCCTACCTCGCCGAAGGCAACGCGACGCAGGCGCGCAAGCGCGTCTCCGCCGATGTCCTGCTGCGTGACCAGTCCGGCCGCGTACTACTCGTCAAGCCGACCTACAAGCCCGGTTGGGACCTGCCGGGTGGGATGGCCGAGGCCAACGAACCGCCGCACGAAGCTGCAACACGCGAGCTGAACGAGGAGCTCGGCCTCGCGGTGACCCTCCACGACGTACTGATCGTCGACTGGGTCGCCCCTCACGGCCCCTGGGATGACCAGATCGCCTTCATCTTCGATGGCGGCACCCTTAGCGAGAAGCAGGTTGCCGACGTACAGCCGCACGACGAGGAGCTTTCTGACGTGGCGTTCCTCTCCCCGGACCGGGCTGGGGACCTTCTACGGTCACGGCTCCGCGAGCGTTTCCAAGTCGCATTGCAGGCTCTTGCCGAGGGACGCTCGAAGTACCTGCACGATGCAAGGCCACTTTGGTAGGTCCGTCTGTTTACTGATTCGGTGGAGCCGAGTGCCCCACTGCCGCCCGCCCGGTCGCCTGATGACCGCACCAGCCACGAGGAGCGTTCCCGCCCTATGACCGGAACCGCTGCTCGCATCCACGAGTGCAACGTGTGCCGCTGGTATTTCGATCTGGTCGCCGCAGGCCGCCAGACCATCGAGTTACGGATGCGCTATCCCCGCCTCGAAGATATGGCCACCAGACACGTGATCCGCTTGGGAGCAGGTGCTGGAACTGCTCATGCCCAAGGTGCGGTGAAGCTGATGGAGCTGTCCGACAGCAGGGTGTCGCACCCGCAGGTATCGAACGGCTCGGTCAACAGGCCGTGGAGATAGGGTTCCTGGCATGCGAAAGCGGGCGACGATCCTCCTTATGGCCTTGATCGTCAGTGCTGTTGGGATCTACGGCATCTATTACGTGTCCCCCTACGGGCAGCACGACAGGCAAGCGGCGGCGTACGAGCGGACGTTCCGCGCACGGATGATGTCGGTCGGGGATGTACGGATCACTTCTGGAGACCACCAAGTGAGTGGGAACCGGTGGGGTGAGGGTGGAGAGTGCTCCCTCTTGGCGACACTCGAGGTGAACACCCCCTTGGGGGCGCAGACATTCGAAGATCGGCTGAAGACAGCGCTCACCCCGTACACGGATGAGTACGTACATGAGCAGGTCACACGGCTCAGCGACCGTGACGGTAACCGTGTCTTCCGGGTCGAGGCCGGAACCCTGGTTGACGGTGGGAGCCTGGACCTGCGCTGCGGCTGAGGACGCCAACCGCAGCGCAGGGGCGGTTGCGCCTCACCCTGGCGGGGGTGTGGGGCTCGGGCCAGGGGAGGGCGATGGCGTGCCTGGCTGGGGCGGGCCGGATCCGTCTCCCGTGGTGATCGCACCGGGCGGTGCGTAGAGCGGGTCGAGGCCGATGTGATGGCCTGCCGGGGTTTGCGAAGCCAGCTGACTGAGGGCCTGCTGGCGCTGGGCGTCGGTCAGTGAGCCCCAGGCGCCTGCGTCCTGGAGATGTGGCTGCAACTGGTCCCAGTGCTCGGCACGGGCGTGGATGTCGCCGCCGCGGGGTGCGGTGTCGTCGCCGTATTGAGCGTTGGCGTCCCGCATCTGTGGGGTGTCCGCGGCGTACAGCAGGAACAACTGCTTGTCGGTGACGGCCCCGTGGGAGTTCTGCTTCATCTGGGCCAGGTAGTGAGCACTCAGCCGAATGTCCTCGTTCGGGTTCTCCTCGACGTACTTCGTCAGCTGGGCGTCGCTGAGATCGCCGAGGTACGTGCCGTCGACGGTGAACGCGGCCGGATCGTTTGCTATCACCTGGCGTGCTGTCGGGATCTTCATGTGCGTGATGCCAAGTGATTTGTCGGGCTTGGCCGACTGCTGCAATGCCCAGTCGAAGATGTGCCCGAACCATGCTTCCGGGCCGTCCAGGCTGGGGTCGCTGTTCTGGTACCACTGCTGCTCTTGCCACACGATGGACATCAGCAACTGCTCACTGATACCGGTATCTTGAGAGGCGCGGCGGATCGCGTCCAACTGCGTCGGTGAGACGTTGAGCGGGTGCAGGCCGTCGGGGCCGCTGCTCAGGCGGAGGGCGATGCTCAGCGGGCTGTTGGCGTCGTTCTGGAGGGCTTGTTGCGCCAGTGCCGGGTTGGCCACTTGGGTGAGGGCGGCGATGGTGCGTATTTCGTTCGCTGCCGTGGTGTCGGCATCGGTGGCCGCAGTGAGGGCCTCGGAGATCAGCTCCGCGGCGTGCTTCACTTGCTCCTTGGCCGCGTTGACATCGTCCCCGTTGGAGGGGTGGGCGGTCACTTCGCCGTCACCTGAGACGGTCAAGCCGTGAGCGCGGGCGTAGTCGAGTGCGCTGTGCAGCGTGCGTTGTGCGGATTCGATCGCGTCCGCCAACGTGTCGTAGGTATGCACGAGTCCACGCAGTGCGTCGGCCGCCGCCTCATAGTCAGCTGCGTGCTTGACGAACTGCTGTCGCGCGGCTTGGCCCGTGTCGTTGACCCAGCACATCTTCAGGGTGCCGGCAACGTCGTCGTGAGCGAACGAGGCGACGTCGCGACAGTGCTTGGAAGCCGCTAACGCGTCGTCGGCCGCGTTACGCCACAGCTTCGGCTGGGCGTTGTTGAGGTCTTGGACGCTCAGCATCAGGACTGCTCCAGCCATGTGGCTTGCTGATGAAGCTGGTTCGATACGGACATGTCGGTACTCACGTACGCGTCCATAGCCTTGGTCACGGCGTCCGCTGCCGTCTCGACGTTCTTTCCCAGCTCACGCAGTCGCGACTGCCAGGCCGACACACACGCGTCATTCGCCGCCCCCGAGGCCCAGCCGCTGTGGGCCTTTCCGGCTGATTCGGCGTCGCTGAGATTTGCCTTGTGCGCACCGGCCGCACGGTCGGATTTGAACTTCGCCGCAGCCGCAGTTACCGGTTTGGGCGTGACCCCTATATCCATCGTCCCCCCTCGCTCCGCCGTGCTGGCAAGCGGAGTTACCTCGCACGGTCAAAACTCAAGGCTAACGTGGCCGCACCGCGCCCGGCACGGGTCTGGACACCAACTCGCCAGCGGCTTGTCCACGTTGTCAGACTCCGCGCCGCACGAGGCTGTTCCGCACGGCGACGGACGGCCAACGAAGCCTCATTGACGGAGTTGCTCGGCGATCTTCATGAATTCGGTTTGGGTCAGGAATCGGTCTTCGCTGCGCACGCTGAGGGTATAGCCGTCTTCATACCAGGTGACGGCCCGGTACGGCTCCTCCTGTATGCGTGCCGGGTGCCCGTTGATGGTCGCCAGGGTTCCGGGAATCTGCGGAGTTCGGCCGGTGGTCTGGACGATGCTCACCGCACCGGCGTCCCCTCCGCCGCCCGCATTGCGTTGGTACGAGCTGGTCCAGGCTGGCGTCTTCGTTCTTTCGTAAGGGGAACCGGTGTTGTTCGTCAGGAGGGCGGTATCCGCCGGGACATAGCCGGTAGGGAGGTACCCAGGGTGGGCGAGACGGCTGGCTTGGAAGGGGGTAACGGTGCTGCCTGTGACTGCATCGGTGAGCGCTCTGTCTCCGACTGGTTTGTGCAGGGTTGCGGTGACAAGCCTGTCCTGCCAGCCGTCGCAAACAGTGCCCTTGGGGAGGAAGGCGTGTCGTTTCCGTTTCAGTACCAGCGTGACAGTGCGAGTTGATTCATGCGCCTCGAGCTGGGGTCGATCCTCACAGCCCGTCCAGGTTACGGGGGTGGTCAAGGTGCGACCGTCGCCGCTCACGAGTACGTCGCCTGGCACGGCGGCGTCGTGAATGTGTGAACGGTCCCAGGCGACCCAGCCCAGTACAGCGCCGGTGAGGCAGACCAACACGGCTAACGCCCACACAGCGCGGCGGACGCCTCGACGCTCCTCCAAGGCCACGGTTACGCTCCAGAGTTTTGCCGACGACCGAATGCGAGCCTGCCACCTCTCGACCGTCCAGGGAAGCCGCGGTGGGCTGGTGCCCCCACCGGCGCACCAGCCCACCGGCCGCTCATTCGTTCATCCAGTGACCAAAGTCCAGTTCATGTCGTGGAGGGTCTGGTAGATCGGCACGTAGTACACGCCGTGCACACACCATGGCTTCCGAGCGGCACGGTCCAGGACGGGAAGCGACGCCGGGCAGTCCACCGTCGTGTCGAGAGCCGTGATCATTCCCCGTGCCTCGTCGGCCGAGTAGTTGTTGACGCCCGCGAAGACGGGGCCGCCGCTGTCACCGTTGACTGCGGCAACGCCGTCCGGCACGTACTTGCTGGCGTATGCGAGGTCGGTGGTCGGTCGGTAGACGCCGTTCTGGCCTTCGATGCCGATGTCGGTCTTGGCGATCTGGATGTTGGTGTGGACGCCGGAGTTGGCGCCGTCGGTACAGACGTAGTCGCCGACGTTGTTGTGCCCCCAGCCGGTGACGGGCTTGGCGTAGCCGTCCGTCTCATCGGGACGTCCGTCGTACAAGTAGCCGCGGGCTTGGTGGGAGGGCAGGTAGATGCCCAGGGCGTCGTCGGAGGCGTAGGTCTGGGAGTTATCGGTTATGCCGTTGGGGTCGCCGCCCCAGTATGTGCTCCACTGGCCGTTGCCGCCGTTGCAGTGGTACGCCGAGGTGAGCATGTACTCGCCCTTCGCGTTGATGACGCTGAACGCGCTGGAGCAGATGCCGCCGGTGGGGTTCCGCAAGGCCGCGCCGCCGGACCAGGGCGAGGCGTCGTGCGGCCGTGATGCCAGGTCCTCGGCCAGCGGCTTATAGGTTGTGGTGGTGTTGACGCCTGTCAGGCGGTCCGTGAGTGCCTTGACCTCAGCCGACTGATCTTGACGAGCGGTTCGTGTGAGGGGATCCGTGGCGTCCCGCTTGCCCGTGCCGCGGTCTTCGTCGTAGCCGATTTCCAGGCCGCTGCCGTCGACGGCGGGGCCGATGCTGGTGATGCGGATCGGCGTAGCGGTGGAGGCGATGCGCAGGTCCGTGGGCTTGCCGCCGTGGAGGAGTTTGTTCCGTGCCGCGTGCAGGTCGGCCTTGGAGTAGTGGGCGGGGCGGACCTCGGCAGTCACACCGGTGGGCAGGTGGGTGAGGATGCGTTGGACGCGCTGTGGTGGGGTGCCCTTCCAGTGCAAGCGCAGGTGGTTGTGGTCGGGGTCGACTTCGACTTCCGTGAACCCGGGGATCTTTGCCCGGTCGGATTCGGAGAGACCTTCGGTGATCTCTCCGGCGATCTTGTCGAGTACTTCCTGCTTCTTACCGATTGAGATGAGGTGCCGGTCCGTGATGTGGTGGCTCTTGGTCGACGCGGTCGTCACATTCGCTGCCCCGCTGCCCGGTGGCGCGGGTAACGCGCATGCTGAGGGTGAGGCGGCGAGCGACAGGGTTACGGCCAGTGCTGAGGCCGGAAGCACCAGCGCCGCCCATCTACGGGGTGTAACAGCGTCCTTCATGGGGCATCTCTCTGCCGGTCCGATTCTGACGTGATTCAGGCTGTTACTGGTGGGGCCACGGAGACAATCGAGGAACCGGCCACTCCGCTCGGCCCATGCGCGATGCCCAATTCGCCGCAAGATTTCGGCTCCCAGGGTGCCCACATCCTGCCGTTCACCATCGCGTCCCCAGGCTTCCTCGCCATGGCGTTGTGCCGCCCACTGATCGCAGTGGGCGGCACACTCCGCTTCCGGGTCAACGTCCGCGTGGGCGTGTGGCCGGGCTCGGAGGTGGCATCGTCCGAGTGCTCACCGGCGCGGTCGGCGTGGCCGGGGCAGTTTGGCGGTTGGCTGGCGGTTGTGGTGACTTCGCTGGGATGGCGAGGTTTCCGAGCCTGTGCATTCGCCAGGTGAGGACGTCATTGAGGTTGTCGGCGGTGTCCAACTCCCTCATCGCGGCAGCCTGCTTGAGCAATGCGGCCGGATCATGTCCGGCGCGTTCGGCTTGGTCGAGGGTGGCGGTGAGGGCCTCCCTGCCGGGTTCGTCCTGCATGCGGCGGCTGTGTTCGGGGAGCACGGCTTGGATGGTCCGCAGGTGCCGATCACGGGTGGGCTTGGGAAGGCGTTGGGCGTGCTCGCGCATTCGATCCATCGGTTCGGCCGAGGCAACTCGGTATGCAGCGCGGAGGTGTTGGGCGGCTTGGCGGGAGGCGGTGGCTTGTTGGGTGTGGCCCCTGGCGGAGTGCCAGCGGGTGGCGGCGACGGCGAGTAGCAGGAGGACGTCAATGATCATGGCGGTGGCGGCGCCGTCTTCGCCTCGGCCGAAGGCGGGTCCGGCGTAGAGGATCTCGCGGGCGGCCTTGCGCAGGGCGCGTTGGTCGGCTTCGGCGGCGAGTATGTGGGAGCGGGTGGCGCGTTCGAAGGCGCGGGCGGCTTGCTGGAGTTCGGTGCGGGCGGGGCCGGCGGTGGATTGGGCGAGGGCGTCGAGGATCTCTCCGGTGTCGGTGAGTTGGGCGCTGGCGCGCTCGTCATCTGCGCCATCGAGCGCGGCCAGGGCGGCTTCCACTGTGTGAGTCGCTTGGCGGAGGGCCTGCTCTGGGCGGGTGTCAGCAGTGGGTGGCTCGTCGATGTTGCTGGCGGAGAGGCGTTTGCGGATCTTGGGCAGGGACAGGTCTGGGGCCAGCTTGGAGCCGGAGAACCAGACGGGCTGGTTGTCGCGGTTGCGGTCGCCCGGGAGGGCGACCTTGTAGCCGAGTGTGTCCCCGGAGGGCGCTATGCGCTTTTCCACTCGCACGCCTGCTTGGCGGAGTCGGGCGAAGAACTCCTCCTCCGTGGCGGCTCCGGCCACCGCCTGGCGCACGGCTTCACGGAGGGTTTCGCGGGCGGTCCGCTCGCGGCCGGTGCGCTGGGCCTTGAAGTGCTCCGCGCTGGTGAGTCGCTTGGCAGCAGTGCCGTCTCCTGGGTTGAGCTGGCGCAGGCCGTAGTCCTTTTCGATCGCGCGGGCTTCTGCCTGGACGGCCTTCCTGTCGAAGTTGCGTCGGGCGGTGCGGCCGTCTTGGCGGACGAGGGTGGCGGCTATGTGTATGTGGTCGGGGGCGTGGCGGACCGCCACCCAGCGGCAGGCTTTGGTGTCGCCTTCGGGAGCGATGCCTGCGGCGGCCACCATGCGGCGGGCGATGTCCGCCCATTCGGTGTCGGTCAGATGCCGGTCGCCAGGGTCGGCGCGTACCGAGCAGTGCCACACGGTGGTCTTCGGGCGCTGTTCTCGGGCGAGTGCTTTGACGGGCAGGTCGAGCTGGTTGGCGAGCTTGGTGAGGGCTTCGCGGGTCGCATTGAAGCCAGGGTCGGGTGCGAAGCCGTTCCAGGAGGCAACCATGTGCTGGCCGGTGTGCTCGTTGGCGTCACCCGGACCGTACAGGTACTTGATCAGGCGGTAGGTTCCGCCGGAGCCTTCGCTGATCTTGGGGATCAAGGGGGTGCTACCCCCAGGCCAGTTCGGTAGCGGTGGCATCGACGTGGTCCAGGACGTCTTGGACGTGCCGCAGGGTGCGGTGGGCTTGGTCGTGTAGCGGGGCGTGGGGGTGGAGGTGGACCAGGAGCTGGTTGAGGTTGTTGCCGAAGGCGGCGAGTTGGCGGTTGGACTCCATGAGTTCTTCGAGTTGGCGGTGGGTGTCGGCGATGGCCACGCGGGGGTCGGCTGTGCTGGCGGCGGCGAGTGTGGTGGCGGCGGCGTACGCGCCGGGCCTGATCTTCATGGCGCCTGCCGCGGCCGTCACGTCCGCCCACTCGTCGTCGCTGAAGCAAGGGTGGGAGCGGTTCTCCCGCGGTTCGGGCAGGCGCTGGCGGTGAAACTGTGCGATCTCGCGCGATGCGGTGCGGTCGCTGGTGCCCGCAGCCGGCATGCGGGTCATGCTCACCACGGCGCGGTCAGCTCGGTTGACCGCGCTGATGACACGATCCAGGAGCCATTGGGCGTGCCGGCGGTGTGGGGTGCTGCCGGAGTTGAGGAGGTGGGCCAGATCGTTGAGCGGGGTGCCGACGGTGGCGAGAGCGGTGTTTGACCGCATCAGTTCTTCGAGTTGCTGCTGCTCGACGGCAGTGCTGGCGCGGCGGTCAGCACGGGCGTAGGCGAGCGCTGCAGCGGCGGTGATGCCACCGGGTGTGAGCTTGCAGTGTTTGGCGGCCGAGACGATCTTCGCCCATTCGTCGTCGTTGAAGCGAGGGTGGACGCGGTGCTCGCGGGGGACGTCGTTGCGACGGCGGTAGTGCGCGACGGCGGCTGCGGGGGCGAGCTCGTCGGCGCGGGGCGGGTGCGTGCAGTGGTGGTTGCTGGTCCCGCTCGGCGCCCCCGGGCCGAGCGCTGTTGTCGATGCCGACCGCCCCTTGGCGACGGCGTCGGCCCTGTCCGCCACCCCTGGGGCGGGCAGGCTTCCGGAAGGACTCATTCCGGGACAACTTGCTGGCCCAACCGTGGCTGGCCCAACCGTGGCTCGCCCAACGGTGGTGGAGTGGCCAGTCAACGAGGCGGGTGTGGGCACGTCGGTAGGGGCTGATGAATTGTGGGACACGGTGCTCCAGCAGGGGCATTGATGGGCGGTGCGAGCCCAGCCCGGCTCGGCGCGTGCCGGAGGACTACGCGGCCGGCTGGGCCGGGAGGGCGGACCCAGCACATGGCGTGGCGGGTCGCCTGGGGCGGACAGTGGGGATCAGTCGGTTGCGGTTCCGGTGTAGGCGCTGGACGAGAAAGGTCAGGCGGTCGTTGGTCAGCGGGATGTCTTGTCCGCGGATGGCGTTGGCGCTGACCGCGCGGGTGACCTGACCGGCTTACACGGTGGCTTGCCGGGCGAGCGGCAGCAGCTTCTCGGTGACTGGGGCCGTGGTCCGGTCACCGCTGATTGAGTCCGGCTGGAGAGTGACCGTGCGGGGACCGGCTGCCCGATGACCGGCCGGTCAGGCTGCTCTCTGGTGGCCGGGGTGAGTTTGACCGGATGTCCTGGCTGGTCAGCGGCCTGGGCGGGTGACCGGGTGGCCTCGTCGCCGGGCTGGGTGCCCGGTTCGGTCAGCACGGTCGGCGATCGGCCGACCGGGTCATTGCTGGCCGGTGAGTGGATGTCCTGACCGGCCTCGCTCGGGGTGACCGAGGGGTCCGCAGCCTGGTCACCGCCTGGTGCCGGTGCCCTGGTCAGGCGGCGGCTTGGCGTCTACGGTCGGCGCCAGTGAGGGTGACCCGCTCGGTCATCTCTGCCAGTCGGGAGGCCACGCGATCGCCGAGCATCTCCCGTAGGTCGCGGATCGGCAGGTTGGTGGTGAAGACCGTCGGGAGCAGTTGCTCGTAGCGGTAGTTGACGAGCCGGTAGGTCAGCTCTTCGGTCCACTCGCTGGTCTTGGCCGCGCCGAGGTCATCGACGATCAGCAGTGGGCAGCGCATGAGCGCCTGCAGGTCACGCTCTGAGTCGCTGCCGTGGCGCGGGCGTTGGGCGGCGTACAGATCGCTGGCGGTCAGCGCCTGCCAGCGCAGCCGCACACCGGCGGCGAGCAGGCCGCGTACGGCGCCGTACGCCTGGTAGGTCTTGCCGGTACCGGTTGGTCCGGCGATCAGCAGCGATCCGCCTCGGGCCAGATCAGGGGCACCAACGGGGCCCCTGCGGGCGGCGGCGATGAGTCCGTCGATCCACTGGGTGACTTGCGGGTGGTCGGCCATGGCGTTCCGGTAGCGCGGCGGGATCCGCGCTTCGGCGGCCTCCAGGGCGGCCTTTGGGCCGGGGATGTCGTCGCGGTGGGCGCAGGCGTCAGAGGCGATGCCTCGGGCGGTGAGGATACCAGACAGCCGCTTGGCCAGTCCGGTACCGAGGGGCTGAGGCTCGGGCATGGTCAGAGCTCCTCGGCGTAGGCGGCGGGGTCGGTCGGGTTGGTCCACGGGGTGTGGCCGTGCACGTTAGCCGAGAATCCCGGCCGCGTATTTGGGCCCGACGGACGGGCGTTCATGGCCTCGTTGACCAGGCTCGACAGCACGCTGGGGTGCA
Organism: Streptantibioticus ferralitis; assembly: GCF_029223525.1. Taxonomy (GTDB): domain Bacteria; phylum Actinomycetota; class Actinomycetes; order Streptomycetales; family Streptomycetaceae; genus Streptantibioticus_A; species Streptantibioticus_A ferralitis. The sequence continues at coordinate 168,752 of NZ_JARHTQ010000016.1, forward strand.
TCGGCTTGGCGCGGAAGCGCTCCAGCCCGGCTCGAATGTGTGCGGGGTGGATGCCGTCGGTGAGGAGTTGGTTGATCTCGCGTCCGAGGTGACCGAGGACCTTGCTCGGCGGTCGGCTGGCGCACGTGGCGATGTATTCGCCGATGAGCTGCTGGGCCGAGATGGTGTCGGGCGCGGGGGCGCTTGCGCCCCCCGAAGGGATAGATCCCTGATCCAGGATCCTAGGTCCTAGATCCAGGCGGTGAGGGTTCATCGAAGGCTCAGTGAGCCCTCCACGAGGCCTCACTGAGCCCTCAGTGAAACCCTGCTGACCTGCGGGTTCGTGATTCTCGCCGGAGACTCGGGAGGGTTCACCGATATCTCCGCGAGGCTTCGCTGAGTGCTCGGTGAGCCCTCCGTGGGCCTTCAACGAGGGCTCACTCAACGCTGGCTCGTGACCGCTGTTGTGGTGTGGGCAGGCCGGGTGGCGGGGTACGCCCGGGCGGTTGATCTTCTGGTGGGTATGCCAGGAGACGATGTGCAGGTACGCCTTGCCATCGGGGCCGGTGTAGCGGCATATGAGCCCGGCGGCGGCGAGCTGCTGCAGGTCGTCTTCGACGTTCAGCGCGGTGTGCTCCGGCCGCAGCGGCCACAACACACCACGGATGATGGCGGCGTGGTCGCGGTAGCGGCCGTGGTCGTCGGCCTGGGTGAGCAGGCCGAAGAAGGTCCGCTCGGCTGTGAGCGAGACCTCGGCGAGGGACTCGGAGGCGAACGCCTCGGGCTTGATGGTGCGGATACGGGCCATGGATCAGCGCCGCCCTTCGGCGCCGAGGGGTGCGTATCCGGGGAGTGGGGCCGTACTGTGGGGCATTGAGCTTCCTCACCCGGCAGGCCATCGGGGCTGCAACCCCGGCCGTGCCGTTGATCGTTCAGGGATGGGCGGTCGTTTGGGAGTCGTCTCGGCCTCCGGTGCTGCAACACCGGGGGCCGAATTCATTTGTAGTGCTTCCGTGTGCCGTATTCGCCGCTGGCGGGAGCAGAACCATAGCGGCTCACTGCTCCTTCTTGGATAGTCCAGAGAGGGCGAATAGTGGCCTGGTTCGATTAAGGATCGCGCTACATATCACTGAATCCCGGCTTGGCCAAACAGTCGATCCCCAGCACCCGACTAGACCACTGCGGAGCACGTCAGATGAGGTCAGCTGTCTTGACTGGGGCAGCGTGAGGCGACACGGAAGCGAGCCGAGCGGCATGCTTTCAGGGGTTTCTGGGCCATGACTTGGTGCGGCCGGGAAAGCCTGCTAGAAAACACCGTCATGGCGACTCGACCCGTAGAAATCGGCCCCACCGGAAAGCAGGCCGCTCGCAATATCGAGCGGCTGCGGAGCATGCTCAGCATCAGCCAGCGGCAGCTCGCCGCACGGCTGACCGAGTTGGGCCGGCCTACCCCGAGCACCGCGCTCAGCAAGATCGGGCGCGGGCAGCGGCGCGTGGACGTCGACGACCTCGTGGCCATCGCCATCGCGCTCGGCGTCTCCCCCTCGACCCTGCTGCTGCCGGCAGTGGCGGACGCCTCGAAGGTCGAGGTCACTGGTGCTGGCACGGTCACCGCACGCGCCGCATGGGACTGGGCCGACGGCATCAGCCTCCTTGCTCCGGCCGATGGGAGAAGAGGCCAGAGGCCCGCGTCCCCGCTGCGCTTCATCCCGTCGAGGCCCTGACGCCCGCCCTCCGATGCCAGTGACCGGCGTTGCAGCGCCGCTGGCCGAAGCGCACCTTAAACAACCGCCCATCCCTGAACGACCAACGGCACGGCCGGGGTTGCAGCCCCGATGGCCTGCCGGACGAGGAACCCCCTTGCCCTGCATATTGATCCCCCCTGCTCTCTTGCACCCCGCGAGCGTTGCCGAGGAGGTGGCGTTCCATGGCTGACCGCTACCTCGACGTGGCCCAGGCCGCGGAGCGCCTCGGTACCGGCGTGCGCTTCATCCGCCGTCTCATCGCCGAGCGCCGCGTCGCCTACGCCAAGTTCGGCAGTCACGTGCGCATCGCTGAGACCGCGCTCGACGCCTATATAGAGGCCAACACCGTCCAGCCCGCCGCCCGCCGGACTCGCTCCGCCTACGGGAGGGCTGCCTGATGGCCAACAGCAAGGGGAGGCGACGCCGGTTCGGCGCCGTACGCAAGCTGCCCTCCGGCCGGTGGCAGGCGCGCTATCTCGGGCCGGACGGCCTGGAGCGCAGGGCGCCGGAAACCTTCGAGACGAAGACCGACGCCGATGTCTGGCTCACCCAGATCGAAGCCGACATGACGCGCGGTGACTGGCTGGACCCGGATGCGGGAGCCGTCAACTTCGGGGCGTACGCGCTCCGGTGGGTCGCGGAGCGCAAGCTCTCCGCCACGACGGACGAGCTGTACTACCGCATGCTGCGACTCCACATCCTGCCCACTTTCCGCCACCTCGACCTCGCCGAGATCACCCCGCCTCGGGTACGCACCTGGCGCGCCGAGAGGCTGGAGGCCACGGGGGAGACGACGGTCGCCAAGTCGTATCGGCTGCTGAAGGCCATCCTCCAGACGGCCACGGACGACGAGCTCATCCGCCGCAACCCGTGCCGAATCAAAGGCGCGGGCAAGGAGGAGGCCGAGGAGCGGCCGATCGCCACGATCGAGCAGGTCGACGCTCTGGCGGATGCGATGGGGGCACGCTGGCGGCTGATGGTCTACCTTGCGGCGTACGCCAGCCTGCGGCCGGAGGAGCAGGCCGAGCTGCGGCGCCCGGACGTGGTTCTGCCCGACGTGCCTGAGACGCTCAAGCGGAGCCGCGAGAGCGCACAGGGCCCGATCCTCCTGCGGATCAGCCGAGCCTCGCCAGAACTGACTACTGGCAAACGGGTCACGGGCGACCCGAAGTCACAGGCTGGGAAACGGACTGTCGTGCTGCCGGGCTTCCTGTACGTCGACGTACGGCGGCACCTCGACTGGTTCGCCGCGAAGGAGCCGAATGGGCTGCTGTTCGTAGGCGAGCGCGGTGCGCCCTTCCGCCGGTCCACCTTCGGGCGGAAGTGGCGGAAGGCGCGCGACAAGGTTGGCCTGCCGCCCAACTTCCGCTTCTACGACCTGCGCCACACCGGCAACACGCTCGCGGCCGACACCGGGGCCAAGCTCAAGGACCTCATGGTCCGGGCAGGCCAGTCCTCCCAGAAGGCCCAACTGATCTACCAGCACTCCACACTGGAGCATCAGCAGCGCATCGCCGACGACATCGACGCCCATGTTCGAGCACGGCGAAGTGGGGCGGAGCAGGACCCCGAAGCGGATCCTCCGGTGCTGGCGCGAAGCGAAGCGTGATCCGCGTAGCGATACCCGAGCGGCGAGCCGCCGAGGCCGGAAGGCGTTCGGCGGCTCGCCGCAGAACTATCTGGCACGGATCTGGCACGACCTTTTCGATCTTGGGCCGGGCGCCATCAGGCACCCGGCCCACTCTCGTTTCTCAGTCGTTCCTGGGGTGCAACTCACCGCAGAGCAGGGCATCATGGGGCATGATTGCATGGCGCAGATCACATAAAATGCGTCTCGCTATTTGGACGGCTGAGGGTCCGTCCCGGTCAACCAGGGGCAACGGGCGGCCCCGTGTCCCCAAATCTCGCGCCTTCTGGCACGGATCTGGCACGAGCGCCTTCGAAGGGTCTAGACAACAACAAACCCCAGGCCGCCTGGCCTGGGGCTTCTCTCTGGAGCGGGTGACGGGAATCGAACCCGCGCTCTGAGCTTGGGAAGCTCATGTTCTACCATTAAACTACACCCGCGTAAGTCACCCGTCAGGGCGTCTCATCGTCGCTCACTGTACCCCATCGCTGGCCCCTGGTGCATTCGCCCCGGGGGCCTCGTCGTGCCGGGGTGGGGGTGGACGCGCGTGCGGGGTAAGGGGGTTGGGGCGTACGGTGGGGGATCGCATCCCGGGGCGTGGTGGCGGAGTGCCGCGTGAGGGGTGGGGGTGCTCATCCCCTAATGTGGCTTTTGTCCGCTGCCGCGGTTGGGCGGCAGGGCGAGTCTCGTGGGGAAGAAGAAGGGGAGCGATGGAGCGCACCGTCGTTCGTTGTGCCGATGGGCACCAGTTCAGCACCACTACGTTCCCGCTGCAGAATCTGGGCGCCGACCGGCTTGGGCCGGGGCGGTTGATCCGGTGTCCGCGGTGTGCGCGGCTGCGGCATGCCGTACCTGTGGAAACGGTTCGGCAGACGCGCTGACCAGGTGCTTCGGGGCCCGGGCCGATAGTCCGGGCCCCGGCGGTCCGCTTGTGCACGTATCCTCGTGGCGTGCTTCTCTCAGACAAGGACATCCGGGCCGAGATCGACGCCGGGCGGGTACGCATCGACCCGTACGACGAGTCGATGATCCAGCCGTCGAGCATTGACGTACGGCTCGACCGGTTCTTCCGGGTGTTCGAGAACCACCGCTACCCGCACATCGACCCCGCGGTCGAGCAGCCCGATCTGACGCGGCTGGTCGAGCCGGAGGGGGATGACGCGTTCATCCTGCACCCGGGGGAGTTCGTGCTGGCCTCCACGTACGAGGTGATCAGCCTCCCCGAGGACGTCGCCTCGCGGCTGGAGGGCAAGAGCTCGCTCGGGCGGCTCGGGCTGCTGACGCACTCCACGGCCGGGTTCATCGACCCCGGGTTCTCCGGGCACGTCACGCTTGAGCTGTCCAACGTCGCCACGCTGCCGATCAAGCTCTGGCCGGGGATGAAGATCGGGCAGCTGTGCATGTTCCGGCTGACCTCGGCGGCCGAATTCCCCTACGGGTCCGGGCGGTACGGGTCCCGCTACCAGGGGCAGCGCGGGCCGACGCCGTCCCGCTCCTATCTGAACTTCCACCGGACGCAGGTGTGACCGACGTGTCGGACGAGCGGGAGAACCTGACCTACCCCCTCTTCGGGCAGGCCGTGCGCGAGCTCGCACAGGCCATCGCGGACGACGGCTACGAGCCGGACATCATCCTGTCCATCGCGCGCGGCGGCCTGTTCGTCGCGGGGGCGCTCGGCTATGCGCTGGACGTCAAGAACCTGCACGTGATGAATGTCGAGTTCTACGACGGCGTCGGCAGCACGCTCGACATGCCGGTCATGCTGCCGCCGGTGCCCAACGTCGTCGACCTCAGCCAGAAGAGGGTGCTGGTCGCCGACGACGTCGCCGACACCGGCCGCACCCTGGAGCTGGTGCACGACTTCTGCCGCGGGCATGTCGCGGACGTCCGGTGCGCGGTGATCTACGAGAAGCCGCAGTCGCTGGTGAAGTGCGAGTACGTCTGGAAGCGGACCGACCGGTGGATCAACTTCCCATGGAGCGTGCAGCCGCCCGTCGTACGCCGGGCGGGCCAGGTCCTCGACGCCTGACCGCCGCCTGACCCGGCCCCACCGCGTGACCGCTACAGCGTGGGGAGCTTGAACAGGAACAGCAGCGCGATCAGTTGGATCGCGGACGCGCCCAACGCCTTCTGCCAGGGCAGGTCATGAGACTTGCTCACCATCGAGGTCAACAGCGCTCCACAGGCCAGCCAGGTCGTCCAACCCAGCACCTGGACCAGGCCGTTGCCGCCGCCGAGGAAGAGCGCGAACAGCAGGCGCGGGGCGTCGGTGAGCGAGGTGATCACCATCGACAGGCCGATGGTCGGTGCCCAGCCGCCGTCGCCGCCGAACTGCCGGGCCAGCGCATGGGTCACCGCGCCCATCATCAGGCCGCTAAGTACGACCGCGACCGCGGTGCTCAGCACCCACGGGATGCTGTTGGAGAAGGTGGAGTTGAGGACGTCCTTGCGGGCGGTGTCGAAGCCGAAGACGGCCAGCAGGCCGTAGACGAACGTGACGAGCAGCGCGGGGCCCCACACCTGGTAGTCGCGCATCTGCCAGAAGGTGCGGCCGGGGCGCAGGACTATGCCGCTCAGCAGTTCCTTCCAGTGCAGCCGCGGACCGGCGGGCGGGGAGGCCGACTGGCCCGCGCGGTAGGTGGCGACGTACCCGTCGTCGTACTGGTCCGAGCCGTACTGGCTCGCGTTGTCGTACTGGCCCGCCTCGTCGTACCGCTGGTACTGCTGGTACGGGCCCTGGCCGTACGCGTCCGGGGCCTCGCCGACGGAGAAGGCCTGGGTATGGCCGGGGGAGTCGTTGTACCCCTGCGGTCTGCCGTACGACGGCATCGGATCGCCGAAGTACTCCGGCTGTCCGGACGGGGGCATGGGAGGCCGGTACGGCGCCTGCGGGGGCTGCTGTTGCGGGTGCGGCGGGTATCCGCCGTTCTGCTGCGTGGGACGGGGCCGCTGGGCCTCGGCCTGGTTTCGTCCGCGTCCGATCCTGAATCCTGCCACGTCCTCGAACGTACCCGTATCTGGCGTTCGGCGTGTCCCGTCCCCGGTGATCGGCTGGGGTTTACTACCAAGCTGTGACAAGTCCGGTCAGGCGTTCTCCGCCAGCTCCCGATGGCAACGGCCGGGACCGCGACTGAACGCGGTCCCGGCCGTATCGCTTGCCGGAGGGGCTACTTCGCCGGTTCCGGCTCCGGCTGCTGGGCCGACTCCGGGGCACCGGCCGGCGGGTCCGACGGGGTCTTCACCGAGTCGAGCAGCAGCTGGGCCACGTCCACGACCTGGATGGACTCCTTGGCCTTGCCGTCGTTCTTCTTGCCGTTGACCGAGTCGGTCAGCATCACCAGGCAGAACGGGCAGGCGGTGGAGACGATGTCGGGGTTGACCGACAGCGCCTCGTCGACGCGCTCGTTGTTGATGCGCTTGCCGATCCGCTCCTCCATCCACATGCGCGCGCCGCCCGCGCCGCAGCAGAAGCCGCGCTCCTTGTGGCGGTGCATCTCCTCGTTGCGCAGGCCGGGCACCTTGGCGATGATCTCGCGCGGCGGTGTGTAGACCTTGTTGTGGCGGCCGAGGTAGCACGGGTCGTGGTAGGTGATGATGCCCTCGACCGGTGTGACCGGCACCAGCTTGCCCTCGTCCACCAGGTGCTGCAGCAGCTGCGTGTGGTGGATGACCTCGTACTCGCCGCCGAGCTGCGGGTACTCGTTGGCGATGGTGTTGAAGCAGTGCGGGCAGGTCGCGACGATCTTCTTCTTGGACTTCGGCTTCTTCGTCGACTCGTCCTCGTCGTCCTCGCCGAACGCCATGTTCAGCATCGCCACGTTCTCGGCGCCGAGCTGCTGGAACAGGAACTCGTTGCCGAGGCGGCGGGCGGAGTCACCGGTGCAGTTCTCCTCGCCGCCCATGATCGCGAACTTCACGCCCGCGATGTTCAGCAGCTCGGCGAAGGCCTTGGTGGTCTTCTTGGCCCGGTCCTCCAGCGCACCCGCGCAGCCCACCCAGTACAGGTACTCGACCTCGGTGAGGTCCTCGATGTCCTCGCCGACGATCGGGACCTCGAAGTCGACTTCCTTGACCCATGCCAGGCGCTGCTTCTTCGGCAGGCCCCACGGGTTGCCCTTCTTCTCCAGGTTCTTGAGCATCGTGCCCGCCTCGGACGGGAACGAGGACTCGATCATCACCTGGTAGCGGCGCATGTCGACGATGTGGTCGATGTGCTCGATGTCCACCGGGCACTGCTCGACGCAGGCGCCGCAGGTGGTGCAGGACCACAGGACGTCCGGGTCGATGACGCCGTTCTCCTCGGCGGTGCCGATCAGCGGGCGCTCGGCCTCGGCCAGCGCGCTCGCCGGGACGTCCTTGAGGGCCTCGGCGGAGGCCTTCTCCTCGCCCTCCGTCGTCTTGCCGCCGCCCGCCAGCAGGTACGGAGCCTTGGCGTGCGCGTGCTCGCGCAGGCTCATGATCAGCAGCTTCGGGGAGAGCGGCTTACCGGTGTTCCATGCGGGGCACTGCGACTGGCAGCGGCCGCACTCGGTACAGGTGGAGAAGTCGAGGATGCCCTTCCAGGAGAAGTGCTCGACCTGCGAGACGCCGAACTGGTCGTCCTCGCCGGGGTCTTCGAAGTCGATCGGCTTGCCGCCGGAGACCATCGGCTGCAGTGCGCCGAGGGCGACGTCGCCGCTGGACTCGCGCTTGAACCAGATGTTGGGGAAGGCGAGGAAGCGGTGCCAGGCCACACCCATGTCGGTCTTGAGGGAGACCGTGATCATCCAGATGAAGGAGGTGGCGATCTTGATCGTCGCGACCAGGTAGGCCAGGTTCTGCAGCGTGCTGAGGCTGAGCCCCTTGAAGGCGGCGACCAGCGGATACGAGACGAAGTACGCGGCCTCGTAGCCGCCGACGTGATGCAGCGCGCCCTCCACCCCGCGCAGCGACATGATGCAGAGGCCGATGATGAGGATGACGGCCTCGACGAAGTACGCCTGGCCGATGTTGGAGCCCGTGAAGCGGGACTTGCGGCCCGGGCGCGTCGGGAGGCTGAGCTGCCGGATGACGATCAGGGTCAGGATGCCGAGCGTGGTCGTGGTGCCGACGAACTCGACGAAGATCTCGTACGGCAGCCAGTCGCCGATGATCGGCAGCGTCCAGTCGGCCTGGAAGAGCTGGCCGAAGGCGTTGACGAGGGTGAGGACCAGGCTGAAGAAGCCGACCGCCACGAACCAGTGCGCGACACCGACGATGCCCCAGCGGTTCATCCGGGTGTGGCCGAGGAACTCCTTGGCCACGGTGATGGTGCGTTGCTTCGGGTCGTCGGTCCGGGTCCCGGCGGGCACCGGCTGGCCGAGCCGTACGTAGCGGTAGATCTGCCCGATGGCTCGGGCGAACAACGCAACGCCGACCGCGGCTACCACCAGCGAAACGACGATCGCGGCGAGTTGCATGAGGGCTCCTCGGGCCTGCGAGAGCGGGCATTACTAATCAGTAACTTATGTGGTCTTCCGAGATTACCCGTTTGGTGCGGACTCAGACAGCCGGTCCGTCGGTGATCTGTGTCGCCCTTCGTTCAGGGGTGGGCATCTCCTTATGCGCCACTTACTTGCATAAGACTTGAGTCAGTCCGACTCACCTCTGTTGACACCCGTCGACCGCTCCGGCACTCTTGAGTCAGTTCCACTCAAGTAGCTGGAGGATTCCACCATGGCACGTGCGGTCGGCATCGACCTGGGCACGACGAACTCCGTCGTCAGTGTTCTTGAAGGCGGTGAGCCCACCGTCATCACCAACGCCGAGGGCGCCAGGACCACGCCGTCCGTCGTCGCCTTCGCGAAGAACGGCGAGGTGCTTGTCGGCGAGGTCGCCAAGCGCCAGGCGGTGACCAACGTCGAGCGGACCATCCGCTCCGTCAAGCGTCACATGGGTACCGACTGGAAGATCGGTATCGACAGCAAGGACTTCACGCCGCAGCAGATCTCGGCGTTCATCCTGCAGAAGCTCAAGCGGGACGCCGAGTCGTACCTGGGCGAGAAGGTCACCGACGCGGTGATCACCGTCCCGGCGTACTTCAACGACTCCGAGCGCCAGGCCACCAAGGAGGCCGGTGAGATCGCGGGTCTGAACGTCCTGCGCATCGTCAACGAGCCCACCGCGGCCGCGCTCGCCTACGGCCTCGACAAGGACGACCAGACCATCCTGGTCTTCGACCTCGGTGGCGGCACCTTCGACGTCTCGCTGCTGGAGATCGGCGACGGCGTGGTGGAGGTGAAGGCCACCAACGGTGACAACCACCTCGGTGGTGACGACTGGGACCAGCGGATCGTCGACTACCTGGTCAAGCAGTTCCACTCGGGTCACGGCGTGGACCTGTCCAAGGACAAGATGGCCCTGCAGCGGCTGCGTGAGGCCGCGGAGAAGGCCAAGATCGAGCTGTCCTCGTCCACCGAGACCTCGATCAACCTGCCGTACATCACGGCGTCCGCCGAGGGCCCGCTGCACCTGGACGAGAAGCTCACCCGCGCCCAGTTCCAGCAGCTCACCGCCGACCTGCTGGAGCGCTGCAAGACTCCGTTCCACAACGTGATCAAGGACGCCGGTATCCAGCTGTCCGAGATCGACCACGTGGTGCTGGTCGGTGGCTCCACCCGTATGCCCGCCGTCGCGGAGCTGGTCCGTGAGCTGACCGGTGGCAAGGAAGCCAACAAGGGCGTCAACCCGGACGAGGTCGTGGCGATCGGCGCCAGCCTGCAGGCCGGTGTGCTCAAGGGTGAGGTCAAGGACGTCCTGCTGCTGGACGTCACCCCGCTGTCCCTCGGTATCGAGACCAAGGGCGGCA
>NZ_JARHTQ010000017.1 GCF_029223525.1 Streptantibioticus ferralitis
GAAGACATCAGCTGCGAATGCTTCCAACTCGCCACGGATGGCTGCGATTTCTTCCGGCGTCACACACCTTCAACGCATGCAGCGGCCGAAGGACACGCACCGCCAAGATCAACATGACCAAGCCCTACTAGGACCTCGGTCCGGAGCCGAAGCGGACCGGCAGGTGGTGCGGGCCGCGGATCAGCATGCCCTCGCGCCAGGTGAGGGCGGCGGGGCCGGCGTCCAGCGCGAGGTCGGGGCAGCGCTCCAGCAGCGTACGGATGGCGATCCGGGCCTCAAGGCGCGCCAGCGGCGCGCCCAGGCAGAAGTGGATGCCATGCCCGAAGGCCACATGGCCGCCGGTCGGACGGCGGATATCGAAGCGGTTGGGCTCGGGGAAGCGGTCCGGGTCGCGGTCCGCGTCGGCGAGTGCCACCAGGACCAGCTCGCCGCCGCCGGGGATCACGGTCCCGCCCACCTCGTACGGCTCGGTGGTGAACCGGTACGTCGGCGTCTCCACCGGGCCGTCCCAGCGCAGCATCTCCTCGACGGCGTTGCCGATCAGTGTGAAGTCGGCGCGCAGCGCGGCCAGTTGCTCCGGGTGGGTCAGCAGCGCCAGTACGCCGTTGGAGATGAGATTGACCGTGGTCTCGTGTCCGGCGACCAGCAACAGCCAGGCGGTACCGCGCAGTTCCTCGGCGGAGAGCCGGTCGCCGTCCTCGTCGGTGGTGCGGATCAGCGCGCTCATCAGATCGTCGCCGGGCGCGCGCCGCTTGTCGTCCAGCAGCCGGTCGAGATAGGCGGTCACCTCCTGGACGGCCGCGTACCGTACGGCGGGATCGATGGCCGACAGCGCGTTGTTGGACCAGTTGCGGAACGCCTCCCGGTCGAGTGTCGGCACGCCGATCAGTTCGCAGATCACCGCGATCGGCAGCGGGAACGACAGCGCCTCCACCAGATCGGCCCGGCCGTCCGGCTCCGCGAGCATCGCGTCCAGCAGCCGGTCGGTGATCTCCTGGATGCGCGGCGCGAGACCCTGGACCCTGCGCGGGGTGAACTCCTTGACTACCAGCTTGCGCAGCCGTGCGTGATCCGGCGGATCCGAGTTGAGCATATGGGTTCCGGCGGCCGGGCTGCTCAGCGGGAAGGTTTCGGCGGCCTTCTCCCACCGCTTCGACAACCGCGGGTCGGCCAGCGCGGCACGCCCCGCCTCATACCCGACGACCAACCACGCGTCGGCGCCCTCGGGTATTCGCACCCGGTGCACGGGTCCGCGCTCACGCAGTGCCGCGTACACCGGATAGGGGTCGCGGACGAAGTCCTCACCCATTGCCGCCAGATCGATCACTTCGTCCGCCCTCACCGCGCGCCCTCTCATCCAGAACTTCCGTCACGCTAGTCAGCGGTCCGGCCTCGTTGAACAGCAGATCCGGCCGAATCCGGTGCACGGCAGCCGCCCCGCACACCGCCCCCGGCCGGTCAGCCCTGCGGCGTCCAGCGGACCGCCAGCCGTCGCACCCCGCGGATCAGTAGCCCGGGACGCCAGTCGGGGGTGCTCGGGGCGGTGTCCAGAGCGAGGTCGGGGAAACGATTCAGCAGGGAGCGGATGGCGATCTGGCCCTCCATCCTGGCCAGCGGGGCGCCCAGGCAGAAGTGGATGCCATGACCGAAAGCCACATGACCGCCAGCCTGGCGGCGGATGTCGAAGCGGTTCGGGTCCGGGTAGCGATTCGGGTCGCGGTCCGCGGCAGCGAGGCTGAGGATCACCAACTCGCCGCCCCCGGGTATCTCCGTGCCGCCGACCTCGTAGGGCTGGGTGGTGAAACGGGCGGTCGCGCCCTCCACCGGGCCGTCCCAGCGGAGCATCTCCTCGACGGCGTTGTCGACAAGGGTCACGTCGGCGCGCAGGGCGGCCAGTTGCTCGGGATGGGTCAGCAGCCCGAGAACGCCGTTGGTGATCAGGTTGACGGTGGTCTCATGGCCCGCGACAAGGAGCAGGAAGGCCATCGAGGTCAGCTCCTGCGGCGAGAGCCGGTCGCCGTCCTCGTCGGTGGTGCGGATCAGCGCGCTCATCAGATCGTCGCCGGGCGCACGGCGCTTGTGCTCCACCATCTGCGACAGGTAGCCGGCCATCGCGGTGACGGCCGCCTGTTCCCGCTCGGCGTCACCATGCGGTGTGATCAGCGTGTTCGACCACTCACGGAACGGTTCACGGTCCATGAACGGCACCCCGAGCAGCTCGCAGATCACCGCGATCGGCAGCGGAAACGCCAGCGCCTCCACCAGATCCGCGTGGCCACCGGAAGGTGACGCGGCCATCGCGTCCAGGAGTTCATCGGTGAGCTGCTGTACACGCGGCCGCAGTGCCTCGATGCGGCGCGGGGTGAACTCCTTGGCGACCAGCCTGCGCAGCCGGGTGTGCCGTGGTGCGTCGGAGTTGAGCATATGGCGGACGAGTTCGCCCTGCTCATCGTCCGGTACCCAGTCGTCGGCGGACTTCGTCCAGTCCTTGGAGAGTGTCGGGGCGGCCAGCGCGGCACGCACCTCGTCATGGCCGACGACGAGCCAGCCCGTGTCGCCCTCAGGTGTGATCACCCGGTGGACCGGGCCGCGCTCGCGCAGTTCCGCGTAGACAGGGTACGGATCGGCGTGAAACGCCGATCCGTACGCCCTCAGGTCGACTGCCGGTTGCTCGGTGGCCTGTTCTGTCATCGGGCCGTACCCCCCGTGGTCTGCCGTGTGGGCCTGGAGATCAACTAGCCATCACGATAAGCCGAGTTGGGTGGCACGGCGTCAGCCGCAGGGAGGAGAGGCCACTACTCCGCGAGGTCGGCGATGCGTCCGAGGAGGTCGGCGACGCGCTTCGCGACGGTTTCCCGGTCGCCTTCCACCAGCGCGGTGCCCATGCCGCAGGCGACCGCTCCGGCGGCCAGCCACTGCGGGGCGGTGTCCGGGGTGATGCCTCCGGCGGGGAGCAGGGGTGCCTGGGGCAGCGCGGCACGAACGTCTTCCAGCCAGCGAGGGGTGACGGCGGACGCGGGGAACAACTTGACCGCGTCCGCCCCGAGTTCCAGCGCGCGCACGATCTCGTTCACGGTCGCGGCACCGGGGAAGACGGGGATGCCGTAGCGGTGGGCGGTGGAAATCACCTCGGTGTCGAGGTTGGGCGCGACCAGGAACCGGGCTCCGGCGTCGACGGCCATCCGGGCGGAGGCGCCGTCCAGCACCGTGCCCGCGCCGATGATCGCGTCGTCGCCGACCTCGCGCACCAGCGTGGTGACCGCTTCCAGCGCGAAGGGTGTGGTCAGCGAGATCTCCAGGGTGGTGAGCCCCGCGGACAGCAGGGTGTCGGCCAACCCGGCGGCCTGGTCGTAGCTGTCGGTGCGGATGGTGGCGAAGACCCGCTGGGCCAGTGCGGCCCGAGTGATCTCCCAGCGGTACACGGCGGCTCGCCGTCCTTTCCTGTTCGGCCTGGGCCCGTCTCGTCCGAGGGGCCGGTGGTCGGCGAAGGACTGTCAGTCGTGAAGGGCTGTCTCCTGCGGAAGGCTATCGGTCGCCACCGACAGTTCCCCGCGCGGGAAGGCCGCCGACCCGCACGGGCTGCAGCGTGCGGGTGGTACGGGTGGGGGCGTGCGCTCCCCCCCGTCATGCCCAACGGACTGTGCGGGCCGCCGAGTTCCCGGCGGCGGAGGGCGCCCGCCCTCCGCTGTCCAGGAAGTGGGCCAACGGCAGCGTCGCCGCTCCCACGGTGACCGCGTCGGTGCCGAGTTGGCCGAGTTCGATCGAGGCATGGCGACCGGGTTGCCGCAGCGCGTACTCGGCGGCGGCGGTACGGACGGCGGGCAGCAGCCGCGGTCCGAGCAGCAGCCCTGCCCAGCCGCCGAGGACGATGCGTTCGGGGTTGAAGAGGTTGACCAGGTCGGCGATGCCCGCACCGAGGTACTCGGCCGTCTCGTCCAACAGCGCCGCCGCCTCCTGGTCGTGCCCGGCGCGCTCCGACAAGGCGGCCAGCGCGGCCTCTTCACCCATCCCGGCCGGTGCGCCGCGCCACCGCTGAAGCAGCGACGCGGCGCCCACGTACGCCTCCAGGCAGCCGCGGGCTCCGCACCGGCAGCGGCGGCCGCCCACCCGCATCGTGGTGTGCCCCCACTCGCCCGCACTGGAGGTGGCCCCTCGGTACGGCTTGCCGTCGGCGACCACACACGCGCCGACGCCGGAGCCGATGAGCGCGATCACGGCGTCGCGCGCGCCGCGGCCCGCGCCGAACCACATCTCGGCCTGGCCGAGGGTCTTGGCGCCGTTCTCGATGTAGAGCGGCAGTCGCGTTCCGGCACGCAGCAGCCGACCGAGTGGGACGGCGTCCCAGCCGATGGTCTGAGCGTGCACGACGGCGCTGTCCCAGCCCTGTTCGACGATCCCGGGCACCCCCACCCCGACGCCCAGCACGGTGGCCGGCTCGATGCCCGCGTCGGCCGTGACGGACCGCAGCCCGTCGGCGACCAGTCGGACGACGTGGTCCACGTCCCGCCCGCCGTCGGACAACAGGTGTTCGGTGACGGCCAGCTCGGTCAGGTCGAGGTCGAACAGACCCACCCTGACCCGGGTTTCGCCGACGTCCACGCCGACCAGGTGGCCGTAGCCGGCGGCCACCTTGAGCAGGATGCGGGGGCGGCCGCCGTCGGAGTCGGCCACTCCGGCGCGTTCCACGAGGCCGTCGGCGATGAGCTCGCCCACCACGTTGCTGACCGATCCGGCGCTCAGACCGGTGTCCCGTCCCAACTCCAGGCGGCTGAGCGGTCCTTCGAAGTACAGATGCCGCAGCAGCGCGGAGCGGTTGCCCCGGCGCAGGTCACGTACAGTTCGCTGGGTCCTGTCCGGCATGCCCTCTGACTCCCCTCCCCCGACACGCCGAACCTATCGCTGCCAGTTGCCTTGACGCCGGGTTTTCACACAGTTTAAATCACGGCTTGAATTAAGGCGTGAAGGTGTTCACTTCCCGAACAAGGGGCCTCACCGTGCCGAATCCCAAGGCCCGGGCACTCGCGGTTGTCGCCGCCGCCCTCGCCCTCACCGCCACCGCCTGCGGCGGCGGTACCACGATCTCCGGCAGCGGCGGCAACGCGCACCCCAGGACCCTCACCTACTGGGCCAGCAACCAGGGCGCGAGCCTGGCGGACGACAAACGGGTGCTCGCCCCCGAGTTGGCGAAGTTCCAGCGGCAGACCGGGATCAAGGTCAAGCTCGAAGTCATCGGCTGGCCCGATCTGTTGAACCGGGTCCTCGCCGCCACCATCTCCGGTCAGGGCCCGGACGTGCTGAACATCGGCAACACCTGGTCCGCCTCGCTGCAGGCGACCGGCGCGCTGATGCCGTTCGACGCCGGCACCCTGGCGGCCATCGGCGGCCGGGACCGCTTCGCACCCGCCGCGCTCGCGGCCACCGGCGCGGCCGGCAGGGACCCGGCCGCCGTACCGCTGTACTCCCTGTCGTACGGCCTGTACTGGAACCGCAAGCTGTTCCGCCAAGCGGGCATTGCCCGACCACCCGCCACCTGGGACGAGTTGACCGCCGACGGCCGCAAGC
This sequence comes from Streptantibioticus ferralitis, assembly GCF_029223525.1. Classification (GTDB taxonomy): domain Bacteria; phylum Actinomycetota; class Actinomycetes; order Streptomycetales; family Streptomycetaceae; genus Streptantibioticus_A; species Streptantibioticus_A ferralitis. The sequence continues at coordinate 5,563 of NZ_JARHTQ010000017.1, forward strand.
TCACCGGCGCGGGCCACTGGGGCCTGGCCGTCGAGGGCGCCAGCTTCGCGGAGAACGCGCACCACGCCTTCATCCTCGGCCAGCAGCACTCGGCCGACTTCTTCACCGCCGACGGCAGGCCCCGCTTCAACTCACCGCGGGCCGTCGCCGCCGTCAAGCAGTTCGTCGACTTCATGGCGAAGGACAAGATCACCGCTCCAGGCGACGCCGAGTACGCCGCCCAGCAGTCCGTACAGGACTTCGCCAGCGGCAAGGCCGCGATGCTGATGTGGCAGTCGGCCGCATCGTCCCTCAAGGCGCATGGGATGCGGCCGGACGACTACGGTGTGGCCCCGGTGCCGTTCCAGACCGCCGACGCCTCGGGCCGGACCCGGGTCGACTCCATGGTCGCGGGGATCAATCTCGCGGTCTTCAGGAACAGCCAGAACCACGACGGCGCGGTGAAGTTCGTGAAGTTCATGACCAGCACCACGGAGCAGAAGACGCTCAACGCCGCCTACGGCTCCATCCCGCCGGTCACTCAGGCCCAAGGCGATCCCGCCTTCGCCAGCGCGGACCTGACCACCTTGCGCGAGGTGCTGGCCCGCACCGCCACGCCGCTCCCCCAGGTCCCCGACGAGAGCCAGTTCGAGACGCTGGTCGGCACCGCCGTCAAGGACCTGTTCGCCGACGCGGCGGCGGGCCGCCCGGTCACCGAGGCGAGCGTGCGCGCCGCCCTCACCAAGGCCCAGCAGCAACTGCCGACGAGTTGAGGTGACGTCAGATGACGGTCACGACCGCCGCCCCGCCCTCCCCTGCCGCCGAGGCGCCCGCTCGCGGACCCCGGCGCGCGGTGCGACTGCGCCGTGCCGCGCTGCCGTACGTGCTGCTGCTGCCCGCGCTCGTCCTGGAACTGCTGGTCCATCTGGTCCCGATGACCGTCGGCGCCGTGATGAGCTTCAAGGAGCTCACCCAGTTCTTCGTCCGCGACTGGGGCTCGGCGCCCTGGACCGGGCTCGGCAACTACCGGGTCGCGGTGCGGTTCGACGCCCCCGTCGGCCAGGCGCTGCTCCACTCCTTCCTCATCACCTGCGGCTTCACGGTCCTGTCCGTCGGGCTGTCCTGGCTGCTGGGCACGGCGGCGGCGATCCTGACGCAGGAGCGCTTCCGCGGCCGGGCGCTGCTGCGCGGGGTCTTCCTCATCCCGTACGCGTTGCCGGTATACGCGGCCGTCATCACCTGGTCGTTCATGTTCCAGCGGGACAACGGCCTGGTGAACCACCTCTTCCACGACCAGTTGCACCTCGCCTCCGGCCACCCGTTCTGGCTGATCGGCGGCAACAGCTTCGCGGCGCTGGTGACGGTCTCGGTCTGGCGCTCCTGGCCGTTCGCCTTCCTGTGCCTGACCGCCGGACTGCAGAACATCCCGCGCGAGCTGTACGAGGCCGCGGCGATGGACGGCGCGGGGATCTGGCAGCAGATCCGGCGGATCACCATGCCGTCGCTGCGGCCGGTCAACCAGGTGCTGGTCCTGGTGCTGTTCCTGTGGACGTTCAACGACTTCAACACGCCGTACGTGCTGTTCGGCAAGTCCGCGCCGGACGCCGCCGACGTGATCTCGATCCACATCTACCAGTCGTCGTTCATCACCTGGAACTTCGGCTCCGGGGCGGCGATGTCCGTGCTCCTGCTGCTGTTCCTGCTGCTGGTGACGGCCGGATACCTGATCGCCACCACCCGCGGGAGGGACGCCGATGCGTGAGACCAGAGCCTTCGTGTGGACCCGGCGGATCGTGCTCACCCTGCTCGCCGCCTTCGCCCTCACCCCGGTCTACGTGATGCTGAGCGCCTCGCTCAAACCGCTGGCCGAGGTGCAGGGCGCCTTCCGCTGGCTGCCCGGCAGGCTGACGCTGCGGCCGTACCTCGACATCTGGCACACCGTTCCGCTCGCCCACTACTTCGTCAACTCGCTCATCGTCGCGACGGGTTCGACGCTGGCCTCCGTAGTGGTCGCGGTCTTCGCCGCCTACGGGGTGAGCCGGCACCGCTTCCGGGGTCGGCGGCTGTTCACGGTGACGGTGCTGTCCACGCAGATGTTCCCGGGGATCCTCTTCCTGCTGCCGATGTTCCTGCTCTTCGTCAACATCGGGAACGCCACTGGCATCGCCCTCTACGGCAGCCGTGGCGGGCTGATCCTCACCTATCTCACGTTCTCACTGCCCTTCTCGATCTGGATGCTGGTCGGCTACCTGGACTCCATTCCGCGCGATCTCGACGAGGCCGCGCTCACCGACGGCTGCGGGCCGCTGGGGGCGCTGCTGCGGGTGGTGGTCCCGGCGGCCGTCCCGGGCATCGTCGCGGTCGCCGTCTACGCCTTCATGACCGCGTGGGGCGAGGTGCTGTTCGCCTCCGTGATGACCAACGACACCACCCGCACGCTCGCCGTCGGACTTCAGGGCTACGCCACCGAGACCGATGTCTACTGGAACCAGGTCATGGCGGCCTCACTGGTGGTGAGCGTCCCCGTTGTCGCGGGGTTCCTGCTGCTGCAGCGCTATCTGGTCGCCGGTCTCACCGCCGGTGCCGTCAAGTGAACTCTTCGGAAGGGCTGTTGTGACCGAGCACAGTGTGGACGACCTCGCTGCCTTCCCCGCCGGTTTCGTCTGGGGCGCCGCCACATCCGCGTACCAGATCGAGGGCGGCGCGCGGGACGGCGGCCGTCAGCCGTCGATCTGGGACACCTTCTGCCATACCCCCGGCAAGGTCGCGAACGGCGACACCGGGGACGTCGCCTGCGACCACTACCACCGCTGGCGCGAGGACGTCGCGCTGATGCGGGAGTTTGGCATCACCGCGTACCGCTTCTCCATCGCCTGGCCGCGGGTGGTGCCGCGGGGTGACGGCGAGGTCAACCGTCCGGGGCTGGACTTCTACGACCGGCTGGTGGACGCGCTGCTGGAGGCGGACATCACCCCGTATCCGACGCTCTACCACTGGGACCTGCCGCAGGCGCTGCAGGATCTGGGCGGCTGGCCGAGCCGGGACACCGCCGAGCGGTTCGGGGAGTACGCGGCCGTGGTGGCGGGGGCGCTCGGTGACCGGGTGCGTGACTGGGCGACGCTCAACGAGCCGCTGTGCTCCGCGTGGATCGGCCATCTGGAAGGGCGGATGGCACCGGGCCTGACGGATATGACGGCGGCGGTGCACGCCTCGTACCACCTCCACCTCGGGCACGGCCGGGCCGTCGCGGCGATCCGGGCGGCGGTGCCGGACGCCCGGGTCGGCATCGTCAACAACCTCAGCCCCTGCGAGCCCGCCACCGACCGTGAGGCGGACCGCGCGGCCGCGGTGCGCGCCGACGGCCACGGCAACCGCTGGTGGCTGGACCCGCTGCACGGCCGCGGCTACCCGCAGGACATGATCGAGCTCTACGGGGCCGAACCTCCGGTCGGACCAGGGGACTTGGCGGCGATCGCGGCGCCCCTGGACTGGCTCGGCCTCAACTACTACTTCCGCAGTGTGGTCGCCGACGATCCGACCGGGCCGCCGCCGCACGCGCGCCAGGTCTACCTGCCCGGCGTACCGCGCACCGCCATGGACTGGGAGGTCAGCCCGGGCGGTCTGGAGACGTTGCTGATGCGGCTGACGGAGGAGTACGGCGCCCGCCGCATCCTGGTGACCGAGAACGGGGCCGCGTACCCGGACACCGTCGATCCGGACGGACAGGTCGACGATCCCGAGCGAGCCGCCTACCTGGCGGCCCATCTGGCGGCCTGTGCCCGCGCGGTGCGGCGTGGCGCGCCGCTGGGCGGGTACTTCGCGTGGTCCTTGCTGGACAACTTCGAGTGGGCGTACGGCTATGAGAAGCGCTTCGGACTGGTACATGTGGACTACGCCACGCAGAAGCGCACCATCAAGGCCAGCGGCCGCCACTATGCCGAGCTGATCTCCGCACATCATCGGCGCGCCCAACGGGTCTTGCGCTGAGTTGGGCACCGCCGGGGAGCATGGGCCTTGCCCGCGACTTCCCGGGGGCTCGCCCCACATCATCCGCCGAGATGGCCGGTAACCCCGCGGCGTGGACCTGCGGTCCCGCCCCGGCCGCACCCCGCGATGAGCGGGGTGGCCGGGGGACAACTCACCCCGGCCACCCCATGGTTGGCGCCGTCACAGTCGGGCGGTGCGCCCGCCCAGCCGTTCGGCGCCGGTCTCGGTGAGCGACCCGTGCAGCCGCAGACGGGCGATGCCGCCGTCCGGGAAGATGTCCAGCCGGACATGGGTGGCGGCCGGGGCTTCCACCACGAAGCGGTGGACGGTGTCGGGCTGGAGCCGGGTACGCGGCAGGATCTCGAACCACTCGTCGGAGCCGGAGGTCTGGTCCTGCCCGTAGAGCGCGGCCCAACCCGCCGAGTTGCCCTTGTAGTAGCCGGTGTCGATCTCCACGGCCCGGATCTCGGCGTGCTCGGTGAGGCGGTAGCGGACCCAGTCGCTGCCCTTGTCACGGCGGCGCCGGGTCTCCCATCCGTCGTCCATCTTGCGGGAGCGGCCCGGCAGGATGGTGTTGGCGGGCGGCGAGTAGAAGCGGTCGGAGGCGTCCTCGGCCGCGCCGCCGTTCTCCAGCGCCACCACGTCGAAGGTGCCGAGCGCGGCGAGCCACTTGGGGTCGGCGACGACCTCGCCGTACACCCGCAGCCGGGCGATGCCGCCGTCCGGGTGCTGGTTCAACCGCAGGTGGGTGAAGCGGCGTTCGAGGTCCACCTCGAAGGCGTTGGCGGCGTGGCCGCCGACGGGGGTGCGCGGGACGATCTCGGTCCACTGGGTGGACGGCGCGAGCAGTTCTTCCGGAGCGGCGGACAGCGGCGCGGTGGTGGCCTCGATGCTGATCTGCTGCGGGTAGTTGCCGCGGAAGTGCGCGGTGTCCACGATGATGCCGCGGATGACACCGGGAGCGCCGAGCCGGATCAGCGCCCAGTCATGGTCGTCGTCGGCCGGATGCGGGGTGTCGGGACCGGTGCCCCGGCGGCGCCGGGTCTCCCAGCCGTCCATGATCTTGCCCTTGTGCCCGAAGTGCTCGGGGTCGAACACGGCGGGCTCGGGGATTAGCAGGTTCTCCCGCTCGGCGAAGAACTCGTCGTTGGCGGCGATGACTCCGGCGCCGAGACGGCGGTCCGCGAGGTCGACGAGGTGGTCGAACGGGACCTCCGCGCTGCGGTAGTCGGCATACGGTTCGCCGCCTCCGTACGGCTTGGCGTCGCCGGTGAAGCGAGTGACCTGCGTCATGCATGCTCCTCTTCTCGTTCGCGTTCGATGAGCCGGCCGCGGGGACGGGTGGTCGTCCCGTGGTCGGCGATGAGCTGTCCGCGCAGCCAGGTGGCGCGTACCACGCCGTGCAGGGTGCGGCCGGCGTAGGCGGTGACCTGGTTGCGGTGGTGCAGGGCGGCCGGGTCGACGGTGAAGGTCTCCTCCGGGGCGAGCACCACGAAGTCGGCGTCGCGGCCGGGGGCGATGGCCCCCTTACGGCTGAGGCCGACGAGTTCCGCGGGCCCGCTCGACATCCAGCGCACCACATCGCTGAGGGTGTGGCCGCGCCGCCTGGCCTCGGTCCAGATGGCGGGCAGTCCGAGCTGGAGCGAGGAGATCCCGCCCCAGGCCTGGCCGAAGTCGCCGGTGTCCAGGCGCTTGAGGTCGATGGTGGACGGCGAGTGGTCGGAGACGACGCAGTCGATCGTCCCGTCCGCCAGCCCCTGCCAGAGCGCGTCCTGGTTGCCCGCCTCGCGGATCGGCGGACAGCACTTGAACTCCGTCGCGCCGTCCGGGACTTCCTCGGCCCTCAGCGTCAGGTAGTGCGGACACGACTCGACGGTCAGCGGCACCCCCTCGCGCTTGGCGGCGGCGATCAGCGGCAGTGCCTCGCTGGACGACAGATGCAGGATGTGCACCCGGGCGCCGAGCCGCCCGGCGACCGCGATGAGCCCCTTGATGGCGGTGTTCTCGGCGGCGCGCGGCCGGGAGGCCAGGAAGTCCGCGTACTTCGGTCCCCGCGGCTGCGGGGCCGAGTCGATCAGACGGGGGTCCTCGGCATGCACGATCAGCAGTCCGCCGAACGAGGCGATCTCCCCCATCGCCTCTTCGAGCCCGGCCGGTGACAGCTGCGGGAACTCGTCCACGCCCGAGTGCAGCAGGAAGCACTTGAACCCGAAGACACCCGCTTCGTACAGGGGTTGCAGGTCCTTGACGTTGCCGGGTACCGCACCGCCCCAGAAGCCGACGTCGACATGCGCCTTGTCCCGGGCGGTGTCCCGCTTGGTCCGCAGCGCCGCCACCGTGGTGGTCGGCGGGATGCTGTTGAGCGGCATGTCGATCAGGGTGGTGACGCCACCGGCCGCGGCGGCGCGGGTGGCCGAGTCGAAGCCCTCCCACTCGGTGCGACCGGGATCGTTGACATGGACGTGGGTGTCGACGAGCCCCGGTAGCAGGGCGTCCGCGCCGACGTCCACGACCCGTGCCCCCGCGGGCACTTCCGCGTGGTGCGGCAGGACCTCGGTGATCCGTCCGGCGCTGACCGCGACGGCGGCCGGGCGCTCCCCTTCGGGCGTGATGACCCGCGTCGAACGCAGTACGAGCTCTACGTCGGACACGCGCTCCCCTCCTCTTCCACCCGACGGACTTCAACGTTCTGTTGAACGCACTGTTGAACGAATCTTCATCCCGTGGACAGGGGGCGTCAAGAGGCCACCGGAGGGGCGGCCGGGCGCAGCGACACATTCAGGCGATTCCACGAAATGGAATCATGATTCCGTAGAGTAGAATGTAGCAACAACCAGTTGCGGTCTCGACGCGGGGACGGCGGCCCCCTCGATCCTGCCGACGAACCCGCCCTGGACCATGGATACGCGAGTCCACCGGCGGCGATCGGGCCAGCGGCGCCCGGTAGGCTGCGGTACTGCCGACGGGCTGCTACCCGGCGGCCCAGCGGCTTCGAGAGGACCGGACGTGCCGTCGATCAGCTCCAGCAGCTCCGCCAACACCTCGAGCGCGGCCAAGCCGCCCAACGGAGGCGCCGGGGGCGTGCAGTCACTGGAGCGCGCCTTCGACCTGCTGGAGCGGATGGCCGACGCCGGTGGCGAGGTGGGGCTCAGCGAGCTGTCCGCCAGCAGCGGGCTGCCGCTGCCGACCATTCACCGGCTGATGCGCACCCTGGTCTCCTGCGGCTACGTACGCCAGCAGCCCAACCGCCGCTACGCGCTCGGCCCCCGGCTGATCCGGCTCGGCGAGAGCGCCTCGCGTCTGCTCGGCACCTGGGCCAGGCCCTATCTGGCGGAGCTGGTCGAGGCCACCGGCGAGACCGCGAACATGGCGCTGCTCGACGGGGACGAGGTCGTCTACGTGGCACAGGTGCCGTCGCGGCACTCGATGCGGATGTTCACCGAGGTCGGGCGGCGAGTGCTGCCGCACTCGACGGGCGTCGGCAAGGCGCTGCTCGCCAACGTGCCGGCGGACGAGGTACGGGCACTGCTGGCCCGCACCGGAATGCCCGCGGCGACCGAGAAGACGATCACCGATCCGGATGCCTTCATCGCGGAACTCGAGCGGATCAGGGCCGCCGGGTACGCGGTCGACGACAACGAGCAGGAGGTCGGCGTGCGGTGCCTGGCGGTGACGGTGCCGGACTCGCCGACGGCGGCCGCCATCTCGATCTCCGGCCCGGCGGGCCGGGTCACCGAGACGGCGCAGGACCGGATCATTCCGGTGCTGCGGGATATCGCTCGGCAGTTGTCGGCCGCCCTGGCCAGCGCGGGGTCCGCCTGACGGCGGAGGTTGGCCGCTCGGGGTGAGCGGGTTGCGCCCCGGTCCCCTTCGAGGCCCCCGAACACCCCTCCGCGGGGGCTGCGCCCCGGACCCCTGGTCGCGTGCCTCGCGGGGACGCGTGTCGCGGCCCGGTCGCCGCGGTCGCGGCGCGGTCTTACGGGGAGACCCGCCACGGCGGGACCGTCGGGTGGGGGGACAGCGGGCCGAAGAGGTCGATCGCGTTGCGGACTTCGCGAAGGGCCGGGGCCAGCGCGCTCACCGAACCGAGGGCGCCGGTGATGAGGAGAAGCGAGTAGCGCAGGCGATCCCCGGCGGGGACGCCGGTGGCCGTCTGGCCGTCGAGTGCCGTCAGCTCTTCCTCGGCGATCTCACGGTCGGGCAAGTGGCCACGGTATCCCGCCAGTTCGCGGCGCAGCCGGGTGACGGCGGTGCGCAGCTCCGCCACCCGTGGGTCCTGCGGGCCCACGCCGGTCGGGTCGTTCGACACTAGGCACTCCCCTTCGAGCGCAGTAGGCCGGACCAGTAAAGGCGACGCTCCGCACACCGCGCCACACAGAGAGCTAAATACGTCCTAAAAACCTTTGCCGGTAGGGTATTTCGCGGCCTTGCGCACCGTGTTTTTCACACACCGTCGCCATATCGGCCCGCCGCGCTCACCCACCGTCACCATCGCGTGATCGTCCATCAAATCCCCGTTCCCCAGCTCGCGCAGACGTCCCCCTTTTCCCCGCGGACCGGAAAGGGGTATGCAGGGGGCATGGTGGAACATAACGGCGCCGAGCCCTCCGTGGCCGGCCTGGTGCTGGCCGCCGGGACCGGCCGCCGACTGGGCGGGCGGCCCAAGGCCCTGCTGGCGTACCGCGGCGGCCTGCTGGTGGAGCATGCGGCGGGTGTCCTGCGGGACGGCGGCTGCCGTCCGGTCCATGTGGTGCTGGGCGCCGCCGCCCCGGAGGTACGGGCCCGGGCCACCGGTCTCGACGAGTGCGTGCTGGTCGACAATCCCGACTGGGCGCAGGGCATGGGCTCCTCGCTGCGCGCCGGGCTGGAGTCGCTGCAGCCGCTGGGCGCACCAGCCGTCCTGGTCTCACTGGTGGACCAGCCGGGCATCGGCTCCGACGCGATCGCCCGCGTCCTCAGGGAAGCCGGTCCGGTGTCACCGGGCACGTTGGCCGCCGCCGCGTACGACGGGCGGCGCGGCCATCCGGCGCTGTTCGGCGCGGACCACTGGCCCGGGATCATCGCCTCCGCGGCTGGCGACCAGGGCGCCAGGGCCTACCTCAAAGCCCACGAGAGCAGCATCACACTCGTCGAATGCGGGGACATCGCCGCGCCCTACGACATCGACACCCCCGCCGACCTGCGGCTCCTTTCCGACGATCTTTCCGGGGATTCGGCGGACCCGACGCCCCCCCCTGCACTCGGTGCCACAGACCGTTGATCTTCCACTATGCAGAAACTATGCTCCACGCAGCAGAAGCCTTCGGCCTGACCGCACACCTGACCGGAGCCCTGCCGCCGTACCCACGATCCACGGCACCCCGTGCCGCCACCGCGCCACCGCCGCACACGGTCCGCGCGTGAAGGAGTGACTGCCATGTCCGCAGCAGCGCCGTCCGAACCGGCCGTTGTCGTCGATGCCGCGCCCGTGCCGCGATCCGAGGAGGTGCTGACCGACGCGGCGCTGGCGTTCGTCGCCGCGTTGCACCGCCGGTTCACGCCGCGCCGCGCCGAGTTGCTCGCGCGCCGCGCCGAGCGGCGCGATCAGATCGCCCGCACCGCAACCCTGGACTTCCTCCCCGAGACGGCGTCGATCCGGGACGGGGACTGGCGGGTCGCCCCCGCGCCCGCCGCGCTGGACGACCGACGGGTGGAGATCACCGGTCCGACCGACCGCAAGATGACGATCAACGCGCTCAACTCCGACGCGAAGGTCTGGCTCGCCGACTTCGAAGACGCCTCCGCCCCCACCTGGGAGAACGTCGTCGTCGGCCAGATCAACCTGATCGACGCCTATGAGCGCCGCATCGACTTCACCACGCCCGAGGGCAAGTCGTACGCGCTGCGCCCCGACGAGGAGTTGGCCACCGTCGTCATGCGCCCGCGCGGCTGGCACCTCGACGAGCGCCATCTGACCGTCGACGGCGAACCGGTCCCCGGCGCGTTCGTCGACTTCGGCCTGTACTTCTTCCACAACGCCCGTCGCCTGCTGGCCAAGGGCAAGGGCCCGTACTTCTACCTGCCGAAGACCGAGTCGCACCTGGAGGCGCGGCTGTGGAACGACATCTTCGTCTTCTCCCAGGACCACCTCGGCATTCCGCAGGGCACCATCCGGGCCACCGTGCTGATCGAAACCATCACCGCCGCGTTCGAGATGGAGGAGATCCTCTATGAACTGCGCGACCACGCGAGCGGGTTGAACGCGGGCCGCTGGGACTACCTGTTCTCGATCGTGAAGAACTTCCGCGACGGCGGCGAGAAGTTCGTCCTCCCGGACCGCAACGCGGTGGCCATGACCGCACCCTTCATGCGCGCGTACACCGAACTGCTGGTCCGCACCTGCCACAAGCGCGGCGCGCACGCCATCGGCGGCATGGCCGCGTTCATCCCCTCGCGCCGTGACCCGGAGGTCAACGCCAAGGCGCTGGAGAAGGTCAAGGCCGACAAGGACCGCGAGGCGTCCGACGGTTTCGACGGTTCCTGGGTCGCCCACCCCGACCTGGTGCCGGTGGCCCGCGCCTGCTTCGACGCGGTGCTCGGCGACCGGCCGAACCAGAAGGACCGGCTGCGCGAGGACGTGCACGTCACCGGCGACCAACTGCTCGCCATCGACTCGCTGGAGGCCAAGCCGACGTACGAGGGCCTGCGCAACGCGGTCCAGGTCGGCATCCGCTACATCGAGGCCTGGCTGCGCGGGCTCGGCGCCGTCGGCATCTTCAACCTGATGGAGGACGCGGCGACCGCGGAGATCTCCCGCTCCCAGATCTGGCAGTGGATCAACGCGGGGGTGGTCTTCGAGAACGGCGAGAAGGCCACCGCCGATCTGGCCCGCCGGGTGGCGGCCGAGGAACTGGCCGCGATCCGCACGGAGATCGGCGCCGAGGCGTTCGCGTCGGGCAAGTGGCAGCAGGCCCATGACCTTCTGCTGCAGGTGTCGTTGGACGAGGTGTACGTGGACTTCCTGACACTGCCCGCGTACGAGTTGCTGGGCTGATCCGCGCCCGGCGGCGGACCCGGTCCCCCAGGGGCCGGGTTCGTCGTTCACGGCGTCTCATCCGTGCAGTCGCACGATCTGGTGCATACCGAGGAAGGTGTGGGGTGCACCGGTGCCCTCGTCGGGGACGAAGCAGAGCAGCGCGTAGGTGCCGCGCCGTAGGTGATGGGGATGCACCATCACGGTGCGGCCGGGCGAGATGGCGCCGAGTCCGGTGGGCTCGCCGGTGAAGGGTGACCGCTCGGCCGGCCGGCCGTGCGCCAGCGCGTCGAAGTACCGGGTCAGATCGGCATCGGTGGTGCCGCTCCTGACGGGCTGGATCCGCATCTCGTGGATCTCGGTCGAGATGTCGTGCACCAGCAGGGTGCCGTGGGCGTAGTCCACATCCTGCGGACGGAAGCGGGGACCGGTCTGGGTGTCGACGGTGAGTACGCGCCCGGTCGGTGGGCGCCTGATCGGTTCGTAGCGGCAGGGGCCGTGCAGGTGGAGCGTCTCCACCTCGGCGTCGGCGCTGGGGTGTTGCCGGAAGTCCGTGAAGTCCAGCAGGTAGACCCAGCCCGCGGTGATCGCCTCGGTGAACTCCGTCGGGACCCGGGAGGTGACGAAGGCGCCGCCCAGCGCCTCGGCGTCGGCCCGCACCGCGTGGATGCCGGTGGCGGCGGTGCGCGGGTCGCGGCTGACCGCGTTGACCAGGTCCTCCAGCACCCGTCGCCACCGGACCCCGCGCTTGGGGCGGAAGAGCTGCAGCTGACGCCCGCGCCGGTCGCTGGTGTGGACCTGGAACGTGGTGTTTCCGCACGGGCGGTTTCGGGGGGCCCGGATACCCGAAGGATCGATCCGCACATCGATGCGCGGGTGTCCGGTTCCCGGCCGGGCGCACACCGGACCGGCTCCGGCGACGGTGGCGGCGAACGCCAGAGCGGCGACGGCGGCCGCCCTGGCGCCGCGCCGCGACGATGCGATGCGCATGAAGATCCCTTCCGCTGTGACCCACGCCACAGCAGAACACCGAGCGCGGCCGTTGCCAAGCGACCATGCGGGTGAGCCTCACTCGCTGTTGCCGAATGCCGCTGCCCGCCCTCGCGATCAGGGCGGGCGGCGGCACCGACTGCCGTCAGCGCGAAGCGGATGGCACCGGTTCGCCGACCGCCTCCACGGGCTCGGCGGGTCCCGGCCCGGGCTTGCGGCCGAGGTGGTGGAAGACCAGGTTGAGGACGACGGCGACCAGACAGCCGGTGCTGATGCCGGACTTGAGCACGATCTGCAGATGCTGGTCCACACCGTCGTAGAAGTCGGGAGCGACGATCGGAACGATGCCGATGCCGAGGGCGACGGCCATGATCAGCAGGTTGTTGCCGTCGTTGAGGTCCGCTTCGGCAAGCGTCCTGACGCCACTGGCGGCGACCGTGCCGAACAGGACGATGCCCGCGCCGCCCAGCACCGGACCGGGAACCAGTGCGATCAGCGACGCCAGGACCGGAGACAGGCCCATCAGGATCAGGATGACGCCACCGGCCGCGACCACGAACCGGCTGCGCACCCTGGTGATCGCCACCAGTCCGATGTTCTGCGCGAAGGCGCTGTTGGCGAAGCCGTTGAAGAACGGGCTGATGGCGCTGCCCAGTGTGTCGGCACGCAGGCCCGCGGCCAACACGGCCTCGTCGGCCGGCTTTTCGACCACCTTGCCCAGCGCCAGGATGTCGGCCGTCGACTCGGTCAGACACACCAGCATCACGATGCACATCGAGACGACGGCCGGAACCTGGAACTGCGGCGCACCGAAGTGGAACGGGGTGGGGAAGCCGATGACGCTCGCCTTGCCCAACGGGCTGAAGTCGGTCCGGCCGAACGGGATCGCGATCAGCGTTCCGGCGACCAGGCCGATGAGTACCGCGATCTGCTGCAGGAATCCGGCCAGCAGCCGCCGCAGTACGAGCACGATGACGAGTGTGATGACGGCGAGCGCGATGTCGGAGAGCCCGGCCGCGGGGTGCGCCGGATTGTTTCCGGCGACCCATCCGACGGCGACCGGCAGCAGCGAAACCCCTATCAGGGTGATGACGGAGCCGGTGACGACGGGCGGGAAGAACCGGACGAGTCTGCTGAAGTACGGGGCGACGAGGAAGCCGAGGACTCCGGCGACCATCACCGCGCCGAACATGATGGGCAGGCTGTCGCGGTGCGGGGTGGTGTCGGCGATCGCGACCAGCGGTGCGACACCGGCGAACGAGACTCCGTTGACGAAGGGCAGCTTGGCCCCGACCTTCCAGAAGCCGAGGGTCTGCAGCAGCGTCGCGAGGCCCGCCGTGAACAGGCTGGCGCCGACCAGGAAGGTCATTTCGGTGCCGGACAGCCCGCAGGCCTTGCCCACCACCAGCGGCGGCGCGACCACACCGGCGTACATGGCGGCCACATGCTGCAGACCGCTGGTGATGAGCTTGAGTGGGGGGAGGGTCTGATCGACCGGATGCTTGCGCTCTGCGATTGCTGGAGCCGGGGTGGCGACCACGGTGCTCCTCCTGTCGGTTACGCGCTCTTGCGCGGGTTTCAGGGAGGTGGTGCGGGTCGAGGGGTTGCGGATGGTGCGTCAGGGGCGGGATCTCCTGGGGGCTGCTTCACGAGATCCCATCGGAAGAAATGCGCCGCCCCCTGCCGTGACCATCCGGCACGGGGGCGGCGCGGCCGGCCGGGGACCGTCCTCCTCGGCCGGTGCCGTGGTGGCGCGAACTCAGCTGGTGAGACCGGCGATCTCGGCCAGTCGTCGGGCCTCGGCGCGCGTGGAGCGGGCGATGGCGTCCTCGTCGACATTGACGAGATGGCCGTGCTCCACAACGGGCTTGCCGTTGGTGAGCAGCAGGGTCAGCGGTGCGGCGGCGCCGAAGACCAGCGCGGCGACCGGGTCGGCGATGGACGCGTGGAGCACACCGTCGAGCTTCCACAGCGCCAGGTCGGCCAGCTTGCCGGGTTCGATGGAGCCGATCTCCTGGTCACGGCCGAGCACCCGGGCGCCGCCCATCGTGCCGAGCCGCAGCGCCTGGCGGGCGTTCAGCGCCTTCTCGCGGTGGCCGCCGAGCCGGTTGATCAGCAGGGCGTTGCGTAGTTCGGTGCCCAGCTCGCCGGACTCGTTGGAGGCGGTGCCGTCCACCCCCAGGCCGACCGGCACACCGGCGGCCAGCATGTCGGGCACCCGGGCGATACCTGCCCCCAGTCGTGCGTTGGAGGAGGGGCAGTGGGCGACACCGGTACCGGTCTCGGCGAACTTGGCGATGTCGGAGTCGTTCATGTGGACGCAGTGCGCCATCCACACGTCCTCACCCAGCCACCCGGTGGACTCCAGGTAGTCGGTGGGACCCATGCCGAACAGCTCGTGGCAGAACTTCTCCTCCTCCACCGTCTCACTGCCGTGGGTGTGCAGCCGGACGCCTCTGCGGCGGGCCAACACGGCGGCCTCACGCAGCAGTTCGGTGGAGACCGAGAACGGCGAGCAGGGTGCGACGCCGATCCGCAGCATCGAGTCGAAGGACGGGTCGTGCCAGCGGTCGATCGCCTCCTCGGTCGCGGCGAGCGCGGCCTCGGTGGTCTCGACGGCGAAGTCCGGCGGCAGGCCGCCGTCCGACTGGCCGCGGTCCATCGAGCCCCTGGTCGGCGAGAACCGCACCCCCATCTCGGCGGCGGCGCGGATCTCGGCGCCGAGCAGATCACCGGCGCCCCGGGGGAAGACGTAGTGGTGGTCCATCGCGGTCGTCACACCGGACAGCGCCAGCGCGGCCAGTGAGCCCTGGGCCGCCGCGTACACCATCTGTTCGTCGATCCGCGCCCAGGTCGGGTAGAGGGTGACCAGCCAGTCGAAGAGGTTGCAGTCCTGGGCCAGGCCGCGGGTGATCCACTGGTAGAAGTGGTGATGGGTGTTGACCAGGCCCGGGGTGAGCAGATGGCCGTCGGCGTCGACGCGCCGTACGACGTTGTCCACACCCGCGGGTGCGGGCCCGGCTCCGACCGACTCGATGCGGTTCCCCGCGATGACCACGTGTCCGCAGGCGTACTCGGAGTCGTCCGGGTCGACGGTGGCGATGGAACAGTTCTCGATGACGATGCGCGCCGTCGCGCCGCCGGAGGCTGCCGATGCTGCCATGGTGCTTCCTCGTTCTGTGTGTTGGCGGTCGGGCACGGCATGGCCCAGGGGATTTGAGTGCCGGAGCCGGGCGGGGCGGTCGAGGACGCCGCCCCACCCGTCGAGCGCTCCGGGTGCCGAGTGAGCGATGGGTCTGTCAGAGGTTGGTCATGTCGACCGGTATGCGGGCCTCGGCACCGTCCCGCAGCACGGTCGCCTCGATGAGGCCGTACGGGCGGTCGGCGGCGTAGTACACCTCGTTGTCGTTCTTCAGGCCGAACGGCTCCAGGTCCACCAGGAAGTGGTGGTTGTTGGGCAGCGAGAAGCGGATCTCGTCGATCTCGGAACGGCTGTTGATGACGCGCGAACCCATCTGGTACAGCGTCTGCTGCAGCGAGAGGCTGTAGGTCTCGGCGAAGGCCTGCAGGATGTGCTGGCGGGCCTGCGCGTAGGACTTGTTCCAGTTGGGCATCCGCTCCTCGTCGCTGGTCCAGTTGTAGCGCCAGACGGTGGCGACATCGGTGGCCAGGATGCGGTCGTACGCTTCCTTGAGGGTCGTGTACTTGTCCTTGACGTAGCCCCAGAACTCCGAGTGGGTGGAGTTCAGCACCGTCAGGTTCTTCAGTCCGGACAGCACCTCCCAGCGCTCACCGTCGAAGGTGATCTGGGCGGTGCGTATCTCCTGGTTGTTGCGCACGAACGAGTGCTTGACCTCGTCCGATCCGATGAACCGGGAGTTGGCGTCGGCGCTTTGGATTCGGTCCCAGGAGTACTCCTCGATCCGGATCCGCGCCCGCTCGATCGGCTCCTGGCTGGTGACGAAGTGCCGGGCGAGGTGGATGCCGAACTGCTCGGCCGAGTCGATCCCGTACTCCTTCGCGAAGGCGAAGACGGTGTTCTTGGTGGTGTCGGTCGGCAGCACGTTGGCGTTGCTGCCGGAGTAGTGGACGTCGTCCATGTCGCCGGAGAGGGCGACCGAGACGTTGAGGTCCTTGATGTGGTGGGTGTCGCCGTCCCTCGTGATCCTTACGACGCGGTTCTCCGCTTTGCCGTACTGGTTCTGGCCGAGAACTACCGGGCGGGCCGGGTGGGAATAGGCAGACATGTCGGTGCTAGCTCCCTCGGTATACGGAGTAGCCGAACGGGTTGAGCAGCAGCGGCACGTGGTAGTGCTCACCCGGCTTGACGGCGAACGTGATCGCCACCTCCGGGAAGAAGGCGTCGCTGTCCCTTTCGCGGGGGGCGTCCTGCTGTTCCTCGGCTTGCTTTCTCGATAGGAAGTACGGCTCGGTCTCGAAGTGCAGCCGTACGTGGGTGGTGCCCTCGGGAAGGGCGGGCAGATCCTTGCAGCGCCCGTCGGCATCGGTCTTGGACGCGCCGTGCACCGTCCAGGCGGTGTCGCCGCCGCGCACGGACAGTTGCACGGGTACGCCCTCGGCGGGGCAGCCGATGCTCGTGTCCAGGATGTGCGTGGACACGGAGGTCTCCGTCATGACGGGTCTCCTTCCGCGACCGCCACGAGGCGGGTCAGCCGGATGCGGTTGATCTTCCCCAGCTCACCGCGGACGATCTCGCGCTCCTGTTCCAGTGTGTTGCCGATCCGGGCCCTGGCCGCGTCCCGCATCTGCTCACCGGTGAGTCCGGTGGCGCAGATCAGGAAGACATGCCCGAACCGGTCCTGATAGGCGAGGTTGAGTTCGAGCAGCTCGGCCTTGAGCTGTTCCGATGCTCCGGCCATGCCGCTCTGCTCGCGCGCCGAGGCCGGGTCACCGGGCTTGGGACGGCCGATCGGCGGGTGGCCCGCCATCGCCTGGCCGAGATCCTCGGCGGCCAGCTCACGCATCGCGGCGTCGCTCGCCTTGAGGAGCGCCTCCGTGTCGGCGTACGGGCGCTTGGCGAGCACCGCGTTGACCCAGACGGTGGACGTGCACACCTCGTGCAGCAGGTGAGCGGCGGTGTCACCGTCAGCGGAGTTGAAGCGGGCGAGGCCCGCCGTGGTGCGAGAAGTCATCTGCGGCCTCCGGGGCCTGCTGGACCGGGCTTGCCGGAAAGCTAGATGCCTGCGCCACATGCCGTCAACACTTTGTTGAACTTTCCGCAACAGAAAAGGCCGCCCCCCGGGACAAAACCGGGCGGCGGCTCCAAAAACGCTGGTCACGCCATGCTCTCGGGCGATTACTCACTGCCCTTCGCGGCGTTCTCGCGGTTGAGGTAGTTGTAGACGGTGAAGCGGCTGACACCGAGCGCCGAGGCGACCGTCTCGACCCCGTGCCGCACCGAGAAGGCGCCGCGCTCCTCCAGGATCCGCACCACCGTCTGCTTCTCCTTGCGGTCCAGCTCGGCGAGCGGACGCCCCTGACGGCGCTCCAGGTCGGCCAGGATGTGATCGAGCGAGTCGGCTATGTGCGGCAACCGCACCGCGACCACCTGCTCACCCTCCCAGCTGAGCACCACGTCGTCCCCGCGCGCCGCGTCCGGCGGGACCATCTCCCCGCCCATGGCGTCGACCAGCGGCTTGACCGCGTCGACGAGCGGGTGGCCATCGGGTCCGGTCACGATCACCCCTCCCCCTCATCCACCACGTTGAGCTGCAGGGAGACCCGTGTCGCACCCGCGTCCAGGGTGCGCTTCAGCAGATCGCCGACCGCGGCGAGCACCGCCTCGGCGGAACCCTCCGCGGTGTTGCCGAACGGACCGACGTCCACCCGGTCCAGGTCGGCCGCCTGCACCACCTCGCGTGCCACCACCGCATGCCGCGGGGCCTCGTCGAGATCGAACGGCTCCGTCGTGAACTCAACCCTCAATCGCACGCCCTCAACCTAACCGGTTCCGCACGCGCCTCGACATCGGCACTTGACACTCGCCGCGCCCATCCCCCACTCTTCCAATACGCAGAAACTAACTTCCGCAATACGAAATAGACCACTGCGGAAGACAGCGCGATTTCCGGAAAGGGGCGCATCCCCGTGGGTTTCTCTGACACGCGCTTCGACGTGAACCTGTCGATCCTCTTCACCGAGCTCCCGCTGCTGGAGCGCCCCGCGGCGGCCGCGGCGGCCGGGTTCACCGCGGTGGAACTGTGGTGGCCGTGGGTCGACGCACCCGCCCCCGGCCAGGCCGAACTCGACGCACTGCGGGACGCGTTGCACAGCGCGGGCACCCGGCTGGTGGGGCTGAACTTCTACGCAGGGCAGCTGCCGGGCCCGGACCGCGGCGCGCTGTCGATCCCCGGTGCCGAATCGGACCGCTTCCGCGCCAACATCGACGTGGCCGCCGACTTCGCACAGTCGCTGGGCTGCACGGCGCTCAACGCGCTCTACGGCAACCGGGTGGACGGCGTCGACCCGGCCGAACAGGACGAACTCGCCCTGGAGAACCTGGTGTTGGCGGCGCGCGCCGCACACCGGGTGGGCGCGGTGCTGCTGATCGAGGCGCTCAACGCCCCCGAGTCACCGCGCTGCCCGATCGTCAGCGCACCGAAGGCGATCGAGGTGGTGGACAAGGTCAACGACGCCACGGGCCTGGGCAACGCCAAGTTCCTGATGGACCTGTACCACCTGTCGATGAACGGCGAGGACCTGCACGAGGTCATCGACCGCCACACCGGCAGGACCGGTCACGTACAGATCGCGGACAACCCGGGCCGCGGCTTCCCCGGCAGCGGTGAGCTGGACTTCGCCGACCTGCTCGGCCGCCTGCGGAAGGCCGGTTACGACGGCTGGGTCGGCCTTGAGTACAAGCCGGGCGACGGCCCGAGCTCGGCCGCCTTCGAGTGGCTGCCCGTGGCAGACCGCGCCGCCAAGCACTGATTCTCGATCCGAGAGGCACCCAATGAGCAGCACACTCGCAGACCCCTCCCGCCCGGCGATCGCGTGGATCGGCCTCGGGATCATGGGCTCCCCCATGGCCGAGAACCTCATCAAGGCCGGGTACCCGGTCACCGGCTACACCCTTGAGCAGCCCAAGTTGGACCGCCTCGCGGCGAACGGCGGCACCGCCGCCACCTCGATCGCCGAGGCCGTCCGGGACGCCGACGTCATCATCACCATGGTCCCGGCCTCCCCGCAGGTCGAGGCCGTCGCCTACGGCGAGGACGGCATCCTGGAGCACGCGAGGTCCGGCGCGCTGCTGATCGACATGTCCTCGATCACCCCGCAGACCTCGGTCGACCTGGCCAAGAACGCGGCGGAGAAGGGCATTCGGGTACTGGACGCCCCGGTCTCCGGCGGCGAGGCCGGCGCCGTCGAGGCGGTGCTCTCCATCATGGTCGGCGGTGAGCGAGCCGACTTCGACTACGCCAAGCCCATCTTCGAGGCGCTCGGCAAGACGATCGTGCTGTGCGGTCCGCACGGCTCGGGTCAGACGGTGAAGGCCGCCAACCAGCTCATCGTCGCCGTCAACATCCAGGCGTGCGCCGAGGCCGTGGTCTTCCTGGAGAAGTCCGGGGTGGACCTGGCCGCCGCACTGGACGTGCTGAACGGCGGTCTGGCCGGCTCGACCGTGCTGACCCGCAAGAAGGACAACTTCCTGGGCCGGGACTTCAAGCCGGGCTTCCGGATCGATCTGCACCACAAGGACATGGGCATCGTCACCGACGCCGCCCGCAACGTCGGCGCCGCGCTGCCGGTCGGCGCCGTCGTCGCCCAGCTCGTCGCCTCCCTGCGTGCCCAGGGCGACGGCGGCCTGGACCACTCCGCGCTGCTGCGCGCCGTCGAACGTCTCTCCGGACAGAAGGTCGAGGGCTGACCGCCATGGCTGCCACAAGGATTCCCGCCATGCAGGCGGCCGTCCAGATCATGAAGGACGAGGGTGTCGACATCGCGTTCGGCTGCCCCGGCGCCGCGATCCTCCCGCTGTACAAGGCGATGGAGGTGGTGGGCGGCATCGACCATCTGACGGTCCGCCACGAAGAGGGCGCGACGCACATGGCGGACGGCTGGGCGCGCACCAACGGCAGGGTCGGGGTGGCGATCGCCACTTCGGGCCCGGGCGCCACCAACTTCATCACCGGTCTGTACACCGCGCAGGCCGACTCCATCCCGATGGTCTGCATCACCGGCCAGGCGGTCTCCCCGAAGCTGCACCAGGAGGCCTTCCAGGCGGTCGACATCGTGGAGATAGCCAAGCCGGTCACCAAGTGGGCGGTGCAGGTCAAGGAGGCGGCGCAGATCCCGTGGATCTTCCGGGAGGCGTTCCGGATCGCCCGTGAGGGCCGTCCGGGACCGGTGCTGATCGACATCCCGCTGGACAAGGGCCGGCAGGAGATCTGGTACGACGCCGAGATCGACGCGCCGCTGCCGGTCAAGACCGTCGCACCGCACGCGCCGCGCGTCGAGGCCGCGTTGGACCTGCTGCTGGCCGCGCGCAGGCCGCTGATCCTGGCGGGCGGCGGGGTGATCCTGTCCGAAGCCTCGGACGTGCTGCGGGAGTTGGTCGAGTACCTACGGGTGCCGTTCCAGGTGACCTTGATGGGCAAGGGCTGCATCGAGGACGACCACCAGCTGAACCTGGGCACGACGGGGGTCCAGACCTCCCAGAGGTACGCCAACGCCTCCTTCCTGGAGTCGGACTTCGTGCTCGCCGTCGGCGCCCGGTTCGGCGACCGGCACACCGGGGCCGACATCGACATCTACAAGGGCGACCGCACGTTCGTCCATGTGGACATCGAGCCGGGCCAGTTGGGCCGGGTCATCGAGCCCGATCTCGGCATCGTCTCCGACGCCAGGCTGTTCCTGGAGGCGCTGCTGGCCGCCGCCAAGCGGCGCCGGGCCACGGCCGACGTCGCGTCCTGGATCGAGCGCTGCCAGGAGCTCAAGCGCACCCTGGTCCGCAGGGAGGACTTCGACACCACCCCGATCAAGGCCCCGCGGGTCTACAAGGAGATCAACGAGATCTTCGACGAGGACACCTACTTCGTCACCGCCATCGGCCTTTACCAGATCTGGGGCGGCCAGCACCAGAAGGCCCACAAGCCGCGGCACTACCAGGTCTGCGGTCAGGCGGGACCGCTGGGTTGGGAGATCCCGGCCGCGATCGGCGTCAAGAAGGCGCTGCAGAGCCAGGGCAGGAACGACGAGGTCGTCGGCATCGTCGGTGACTACGGCTTCCAGTACATGGTCGAGGAACTCGCGGTCGCCGCCCAGTACAACGTGCCGTACGTGCTGATCATGCTCAACAACGAGTACCTGGGCCTGATCCGCCAGGCGTCCATCGGGTACGACATGAACTACCAGGTCGACATCCACTACGACGAGTACGGCTCGGACAACGTCAAGATCATGGAGGCGTACGGCTGCTCCGGCCGCCGTGTCTGGGATCCGGCCGACATCCGCTCGACCGTCGAGTGGGCCCGCAAGGAGGCGGCCTCGACCTCCCGCCCGGTGCTCGTCGAGATCATGATCGAGCGCGAGGCGAACACCCCGCACGGCCCGAACATCGACGCCGTCAAGGAGTTCGAGCCGGAGGCGTAGGCCTCACCCCGACCTCCGTCCGGCGGCGCGCCGACCTGTCCTGTCGCGCCCAAGCGCGCCGCCGGGCGGAACCATTGACATTTTGTTGAAGCGATTCGTAATGTCCCGGGACACAGTCCGGCATACGGAAACGCGCTACCGCACGACGGTAGTTGAGGGTGCTGTGTTGTCCCGGGGGGTGCCCCCGGACCCCCATCGGAAGGTCGTCATGCCCAAGCCCACGCTTACCACCGAGTCCGGCGCTCCGGTCGCCGACAACCAGAACTCCGCCAGCGCAGGTGTCGGCGGTCCGCTGCTGCTCCAGGACCAGCATCTGCTGGAGAAGCTCGCGCGCTTCAACCGCGAGCGGATTCCGGAGCGCGTGGTACACGCCCGCGGTTCCGGCGCGCACGGCCACTTCGAGGTGACCGACGATGTCACCGCCTTCACCAGGGCCGCGTTCCTGTCGCAGATCGGCAAGCGCACCGACATCTTCATCCGCTTCTCCACGGTGGCCGGCAATCTCGGTGCGGCGGACGCGGTACGCGACCCGCGCGGCTTCGCGCTGAAGTTCTACACCGAGGAGGGCAACTACGACCTCGTCGGCAACAACACCCCGGTGTTCTTCATCAAGGACCCCGTCAAGTTCCCGGACTTCATCCACTCGCAGAAGCGCGACCCGTTCACCGGCATCCAGGAGCCGGACAACGTATGGGACTTCTGGGCGCACGCCCCCGAGGCCACGCACCAGGTCACCTGGCTGTTCGGCGACCGCGGCATCCCGGCCTCGTACCGCCACATGAACGGCTACGGCTCGCACACCTACGGCTGGGTCAACGAGGCGGGCGAGGCGTTCTGGGTCAAGTACCACTTCAAGACCAACCAGGGCATCCGCTGCCTGTCCACCGAGCAGGCCGCCGAGCTGGCCGGTAGCGACCCGGACAGCCACCAGCGGGACCTGGTGCAGTCGATCGAGCGCGGCGTCAAGCCGTCGTGGACCCTGTACGTGCAGATCATGCCGGTCGCCGAGGCGGCGGACTACCGCTTCAACCCGTTCGACCTGACCAAGGTCTGGCCGCACGCCGACTACCCGCTGCGGCGCGTCGGCCGCCTGGTGCTGGACCGCAACCCGGACAACGTGTTCGCCGAGGTCGAGCAGTCGGCTTTCTCCCCGAACAACTTCGTGCCCGGCATCGGCCCGTCCCCGGACAAGATGCTCCAGGGCCGGCTGTTCGCCTACGCCGACGCGCACCGCTACCGCCTGGGCGTCAACCACACCCAGCTCGCGGTCAACGCGCCGAAGAACCCGGCCGCCAACTACGGCCGCGACGGCTTCATGGCGACCAACGCACAGGGCCGGCACGCGAAGAACTACGAGCCCAACTCCTACGACGGCCCGGTCCAGACCGACCAGCCACTGGCCGCGGCCCTCGCGGTCTCCGGCCACACCGGCACCCACCCGGCCCCCGAACACACCAAGGACGACGACTTCTTCCAGGCCGGTGAGCTGTACCGGCTGATGTCGCCCGAGGAGCGGTCCCGGCTCATCGCCAACATCGCCGGAAGCCTCTCCCAGGTGACCCGCGACGACGTGATCGAGGCCAACCTCGCCCACTTCCACGCCGCCGACCCGGACTACGGCAAGCGCCTTCAGGCGGCCGTACGCGAGCTGCGCGAGAACTGATCCCCGACGGGGCACCAACTCGCCCGCGCCGCCGGCCTCTTCTGAGGGGTGGAGGACCGGCGGTGCGGGCGTACCGCGTTCTTCCGGGGACCGTGGCGCGGCGTTCGACGCCGCGGGACCCCGGGTCCCGGCTGCCCTGGCGGCTGACGTCTGTGCGGGCGTCAGCCGCCAGGGCCGCATGCCGGGCCCTGAGCCTCGGCCCCGGATATTGTGGTCGCACGACCGCCCACCGGACCGGATCTGCCTGGAGTTCCGCCTTGGCCGAAAGCGTGCCCGTCCGCTGCCCGGCTTGCCGCCGCGAGCACGGGTTCACCCCGCCGACCTTCCCCTGTCCATGCGGTGCGCCGGTGACCATTGCGGTACTGCGCGGCGGCGTACCGACCGAGGTACGGCAGCGGACCTGGAAGAACTCCTGGGTGACACTGCGCTGCCCGTCGTGCGGACGCAGCGACGACTGGCCGCAGCCCGAGCTGGGCTGCACCTGCGGCGCCGTCATCCGACTCCCCATCGACCCGGGACCGCCCGATGTACCGCCCGCCGAGTCGGAACCGGCGGGAGCGCCGCTGCCCACCACCGGCACGGGTACACCGCTCACCGGAGCGCCGCAGCCGGTGCGGCGGCCGCCGTTCCGGCCGGTGACGATCCGCACCGGCGGAGACGCGGTAACAGCGGCGGCGCAGTATCTGAAGTGGCTGGGCTTCACCGGCGTGGCCGTCGCGGCCGACCACTCGGCGACCGGAGTCGACCTGCGCGGTGAGGGCGTGGTGGCACAGGTGGACCCGGCAACCCGGCCGACCCCGTTGCGCGATGTCGAGACGCTCTGGCTCAACTCGCTCAACGAGGACTGCGCCGGTGCGTTCTTCTCGCTGGCCGGTTACGCGCATGACGCCCGGCTGCGCGCCGACCAACTCGGCGTTCCGCTGTTCGTGATGGACCTGACCGGTACACCGCAACCGGTCAACGACGCGGCCGACCAGCTGATCCGTACCGCACCGGGCAGCAAACCGGCCTGAGACGGCGGGCCGCTCCCCGCCCTCTCAGGCCGATGTCATCCGATCCGGTCAGTCACCGGTGTTCGTGGCCCAGATCGGCCCGCCGGCCTTGTCGTAGACCACCGCGTTTCCGTCATCCTGCACGACCAGATACGCACCGTCGTTGCCTTCGGTGTTGGAGGCCCAGACGGGGCGGTCGCCCTCGTCGTACAGCACGACGTTGCCGTCGCTTTGCACCTTCAGGGTGTTGCCGTGCGACCAGGCGTTCTCGGCCTGCCAGGCAGGCTTGTTGTCCTTGTAGAGCACCAGGTTGCGGTCCTCCTGCAGGCGCAGCAGGGTCCGGCCGTTGCCCGAGGTCAGCGCTTCGTTCAGGGTAATCTGCGTGCCCGCGTGGAAGATGGCGTCGCTCATCGTTGCCCACCCTTCAACTCGGCTTGCCTGACGGCCCGGAGGACTCCCCGGGCCGTGGTGGCAACGTATGCGGGCACCACTCACAGCCGACAGGCAGGAATCCGTCACCTCACCATGGACAGGGGCTAACGGCGCACTCCGTGCACGGTGCCCCGCGCCACACGCCGGGGGCGCTCACCGCAGATCCAGTTCCCGGAACTCGCTGCTCGTCCAGGCATCCGGGGTGGCCGCCGAAGGAACCTTGGCCTCGGTAGCCGTGGACTGTAAGGCATCCTCCGGCGGCGGCTGCACCGAAACCGGCGGTGGCGAGCAACGGCTCAAATACCCGGCACAAAACCAGCACTTCACCTTCAAGGTGACCTCGCCTGGCAAGAACACCACCTACCACCAGCCGCCAGTGAACGTGACGGTCAGGAACCTCTCCGCCCCGAACCAACTGCAGCAGAAGCTCGGCGACACCGCTCAGGTCCGCTGCGACCGTCAGCCCGTCGGCAGCGGGACCGGCCGAGGCTGTGTGAACTGGACCTACGACCCCACCTACACCCTCAACACCCGCGATGGACGGATCGACCAGGTGGCCTGGCACGTGTACTGGGCGCAGCACAACCTGATTCACAAATGGGGCCTTCAAGGCCAGGGCAGGCGGAACCGCATACTGGACCACGACGAGTACTGGGTCCAGGTCCTGACCTGACACTCAGGGAGGGGAGACGCTCCATGGTCCATCCGGTGTGGGAAGTGCGCGCCCGGCTGTTCGTCTCCGCGAGGCAGTACCTGATCGTCGGCAACCCAGATCACGTACCCATCCCAGAACGGGTGCCCACCGGTGTGATCCTCACCGCGACCGACGGCGCGCTGCTCCTACCCGGGCTGAACACAGGCGACATCTGGATGAAGGCCGAGACGTGGGCCGAAGCGCCGCCACTGGAGCTGGACGGCTGGGACGACGTCGTCGAGGCCAGCTACAACGCCACCCAGGAAGCACGACTCTGCGCGGTGGACGGCGGCCCTGCGGAGCGGTTCCCCAACCTGGCATGGAACGGGCCCGGCACGTACCGGTTACGGGTCAGCACCCGGGGCCGGGACGCCGGAAGCTACGCCGACGCCATCGACGAGGACGAAGAACCAGTCGAGGAACACCGCATCCAGTCGTGGCCCGCACCACCCAGCCCAGCAGTCGTACACAAGGCGACCGACGCGGTGGGCAGGTACTGGCGAACGGCCTGACAACGGCAGACCGGCCCCGCGCCAACAATCGGCGCGGCTCCATCTGCATCACCCGCGACCAGAAGGGCATCGGCCGCGGCCAGGCCAGCGCAGTGCTCGACGTCGCTGCGGCTCGGGACGCCTTCCGCGAGCGCACCGGCGAGTACGTGCCGATCTGCTCCGACGGCGGGCTGGTGCACGACTACGACGTGGCCCTGGCTCTGGCGATGGGAACCCGAGTGCCGCCAGAGCATGGCAGCGAGATCAAGTGGGCCCGGCGCTCAGTGGACTTCCCGTTCCAGCCCCGCCCAATACGGCTCGCGGAGCTTGAACTTCTGGATCTTGCCGGTGGCCGTGCGCGGGATGGAGTCGCGGAACTCCACGCTTGTCGGCGCCTTGTATCCGGCCATCCGCTGCTTGCAGTGGGCGATGATGTCGGCCTCGGTCGCCGTCGCTCCCTCGGCCAGGACCACCAAGGCCTTGATCGTCTCGCCCCACTTCTCGTCCGGCACACCGATCACGGCGACCTCGGCGACCGCCGGGTGGCTGAAGATCGTGTCCTCCACCTCGATCGACGACACGTTCTCCCCACCGGTGATGATCACGTCCTTCTTCCGGTCGGAGATCGTCAGGTGGCCGTCCGCCTCGTCGATGGTGCCGCCGTCACCGGTGTGGAACCAGCCGCCCTCCAGCGCCTCCGCCGTCTCCTCCGGCTTGTCCCAGTAGCCGTCGAGCACCGTATTCGACCGTGCCAGGACCTCGCCGGAGTCCGCGACCTTCAGCTTGACGCCCAGCGCGGGCAACCCCGCACGCGACAGCTTCCGAGCCCTCTCCTCCGCGGGCAGATCCGCATCGGCCAGACGGGAGCGGTTGAAGGTGAGCAGCGGGGACGTCTCCGTCAGGCCGTAGAGCTGGGTGAACTCCCAGCCCAACTCCTCGCCCACCCGCTGGATCGTCCTGCTCGGCGGCGGTGCCCCGGCGCACACGATCCGCACCCGATCGCGACCTGGGATCTCGCCTTCCCACGTCGCCGCAGCATCCAGCACCGCGTTCCACACCGCGGGCGCGCCGCACATGAGCGTGACGCCGTGTTGCTCAACACGGCGCAGGATCTCCGCGCCGTCGACCTTGCGCAACACCACCTGCTTCACGCCGAGTCCTGCCATCACATACGGCATGCCCCAGCCGTTGCAGTGGAACATCGGCAGCGTGTGCATGTAGACGTCGCGCTCCCAGACGCGGGTGTGCAGCCCGAAGGTCAGGCCGTTCACCCAGATGTTGCGGTGGGTCACCTGCACACCCTTGGGCCTGGCGGTGGTCCCCGAGGTGTAGTTGATCGTGGCGGTGGCGTCCTCGTCCGGATTCGACCACGGGCGCGGCTCAACGCCGAACCGCATCAGCTCGCTCTCCGTCTGTGCGCCGAGAACGAAGCGGTGGCGCGCCTTCACCGCGGAGAGCGCACCGTCCAACTCCGGGTCGACGAGCAGGGCCGAGGCCCCGCTCTGCTGCACCACGTATTCGACCTCTTCCGGCTTGAGGCGGAAGTTGACCGGCACGCAGATCCGGCCGCTCATCGGCACTGCGAACAGCAACTCAAGCAGCCGGGCGGAGTTGTGGCTGACCACCGCCACCCGCTCGCCCTCGCCGACGCCGAGCGCGTCGAACCCCGCCTGCCAGGCCCGCACCCGTTCCGCGAACCGCCCGTACGACGAGTCCGGCACCGGCTCGGCGGGCTGGGTCGGCTCGTCGACCACCCCCAGGCTGGACGAGAACCCCAGCTCTGCCCGATCGAGGAAGTCCGTGATGGTCATCGGTACCCGCATTGCTCTCCCCTGTCCGCGACGCTCAGGAACAACAACGAAGGAATACCAACAGCCGCCATCGATCAAGCGGCCAGCCGCAATTGAACGGAAAAGCCCCCTGATCTTGACGCCTTGAACACGTCGTCGGCGCGCCTGATGTACGTGATGTGGCCGTCGGAGTCGCGCGAGCCGATGTCGCCGGTGCGGTAGTAGCCGCCTCGTCGAACTTCCCGGTGTCCGCCGCGCGTACCAGCACATGGCGGGCGCCGCCCCGCTCGATGCGGTCGGCGGGGTCGGCCGGGCCGAGCAGCGGGGTGGCCGGGACGACGACCGCGCGCAGCTTCATGGCGGCCAGTGCCGTCTCCTACGGCTCCGTCTGGTTGCCGAGCATCACGATGTGTGCCCCCCGTGGGGTGTGAGCCGGTCGGGATCACATGGTGGCATCGGGTGCGCCGGGTTGGCTCCGGTGGTGCGCGGCGATCAGGTCCCGGTACCAGGCGTAGGAGGCCTTGGGGGTGCGGGTCTGGGTGGCGTGGTCGAGATGGACCAGGCCGAAGCGCTGGGTGTAGCCCTCGGCCCACTCGAAGTTGTCGACGAGCGTCCAGACGAAGTAGCCGCGTACGTCCACGCCTTCGGCGACCGCGTCGGCGACGGCGCGGATGTGTCCGTCGAGGTAGGCGATCCGGTCGGGGTCGTCGATGCCGGGGTACGAGCAGCCGTTCTCGGTGATGGTGATGGGCACCAGCGCGTCCCCGTACCGGCGGCCCAACCGCAGCAGCAGTTCACGTAGGCCCTCGGGAACGACGGGCCAGCCGAAGGCGGTGCTGGGCACTGCGTCGATGGTTGCCTGCGTGAACGGCAGGCCGTCGGAGTCGTCGGTGGGCGCGCAGATGCGCGTGGGGTTGTAGTAGTTGATCCCGAGACCGTCGAGGGTCCCGTGGATCAGCGCCAGGTCGCCGTCCTTGACCGAACCTCCGAGGTCGTCTCCGACGCCGTAGGCGGACAGGTCCGGGTAACGGCCGGCCAGCAGCGGGTCGTTGAAGAGCTGGTTGTGCAGGGCGTCGTACGCCTCGGCGGCGGCACGGTCCGGTGCGGTGTCGCTCGCCGGGCTCACCGGGGTGCAGTTGTTGGCGATCATCACCCGGCCGCCGTGCCCGCGCAGGATCCCGGCGGCGAGCGCATGGCCGAGCAACTGGTGGTGCGCGGTGGGCAGGGCATCCAGCATGAGCGTGTGGCCGGGCGCGTGCTGGCCCAGCGCATAGCCGAACACCATGTGGACGAATGGCTCGTTGAGCGTGATCCAGTCGCGGATCCGGTCACCGAGCCGGTCGGCGGTGTGCGCCGCGTACTCGGCGAAGCGGTACGCGGTCTCCCGCGACATCCAGCCGCCGTCCTCGGCCTCCAGGGCCTGCGGCAGGTCCCAGTGGAAGAGCGTCGGCAACGGTGTGATGCCGGATTCGAGCAACGCGTCGGTGAGCCGGTCGTAGAACGCGAGCCCGCGTTCGTTGACCGGCCCGCGCCCGGTCGGCTGGATACGTGGCCAGGCGATGGAGAAACGGTAGGCGTCGATGCCGAGTTCCCGCATCAGCGCGATGTCCTCGGGCCAGCGATGGTAGTGGTCGCAGGCGGTGCGCGCATGGTGCCCGTCCCTGATGGCACCGGGTCTGGCGGCGAACACGTCCCAGACGCTGGGCCCTCGTCCGTCCTCCGTGGCCGCCCCCTCGATCTGGTAGGAGGCGGTGGACACGCCCCAGCGGAAGGTCGGCGGCAGTGCGGGTGTGCGCGGCATGGGCTCGGCCCCTTCGACGCAAACATGAGGGTTGTTCATGCTAGCGATTCGCCGCCGGAAGGCCAGATCCGGCACAGTGGTTCGTATGAAGGCCGTTCCGCTCCGCCGCCGTCCCGTCCAGCGACGCAGCCTGGAGCGGTTCGAGCGGATCCTCGACGTGAGCGCGGAGTTGCTGGCCGAGACCGGGTACGGCGCCCTCACCACCCGCGAGGTGGCCCGCCGCGCCGGGGTCCCTATCGGCACGCTCTACCAGTTCTTCCCCGGCAAGGACGGATTGGTGGCGGCGCT
Organism: Streptantibioticus ferralitis; assembly: GCF_029223525.1. Classification (GTDB taxonomy): domain Bacteria; phylum Actinomycetota; class Actinomycetes; order Streptomycetales; family Streptomycetaceae; genus Streptantibioticus_A; species Streptantibioticus_A ferralitis. The sequence goes on from NZ_JARHTQ010000017.1 coordinate 35,294, forward strand.
GGCCGCGCGCAATCTGGAGCGCTACCTGGACCGCCTCGCGCGGCGCATGGAGGCCGAAGCACCGTCCGGTACCGCCGAGTTGGTCGACCTGGCGGTCGACGAGTTCGTCGCCATGAAGCGCTCGATGCCCGGTTTCGCGGTGCTCGACTTCGGGTTGGCCGGGCGCCCCGGCACCCGCGCCGAGCAGCACATCCTCGACACGGTGCTGGACAACAACGCCGCGGTCGCCGAGCGCCTGCGCGCCCTGACCTCCGGCTCACTGGACGACGGCGCCGGGATCGAGTCGCCGCTGACACTGCAGGTGGCCATGGAGTGCGCCGACGCCGTGCTCCAACTCGCCTTCCGGACCGACCCGGAGGGGGATCCGGGTCTGATCGCGGAGTGCAAGCGGGTGTTGCGGCGGTATCTGGCGGCGGGCACCGGCTGACGGCGATATGTGAGCGCGCCCGGCTGACGCCGATGGGTCGGCTAGCCGCGCTCGACATCCTTGCGGCTGACCGCCAGATATCCGACGAAGGCCGCGATCACCACCGCCAGAGCCAGGCTGACCAGCCCGGTGCCCACACCGAGGCCGCCGCGGCTGTGCGGTACGCCCATCCAGTCCGCGAACGAGGCGCCGAGCGGGCGGGTCACGATGTAGGCGAACCAGAAGGCGAAGATCTCGTTCAGACCGAAGCGCCAGTAGGCCAGGGCCGGGATGGCGATCAGGACGGCGAACATCACGCCGGAGGAGAAGTACCCCAGGTGCATGGTCACCGCGGTCATGTCGCCCGCGGCGGTGCCCAGCGCGAACGTCGCCATGACCGTGGCCCAGTAGAAGGCCTCACGGCGGCGGGTGTGGATGCTGTGGATGGACAGCGTCTTCTCGGTCGCGTACCAGACAACGAAGACGGCGGCCAGCACGACCACGTAGAACGCGGTGGACGCGACGTAGGGCACGCCCAGTCCGACGTGCAGGACGTCGGCGGCCATGGTGCCGAACACGCTGACCATGACGATGGCGAGCCAGTAGATCCAGGGCACGTAGCGGCGGGCGGAGAACTGCAGCGCCAGCGCGGCGACCAGGGCCAGTCCCGCGATGCCGACCGCGATCACCGGGTCGATCGTGCGGGCCAGGTAGTCCGAGGTCGTCTCACCCATGCCGGTCGTCAGCACCTTGATGATCCAGAAGTAGACCGTCACTTCCGGGACCTTGCTCATCGCGTGCCGCGCGGGGGCCACTGGCCCGTCGTAACGGAGCTGCTCTGTCGTCATGGCGGCAAAGGATGGCACACAATCCCATGAGATTCCCAACGCCCCCTGACCCACCGTAAACTTCGGACAAATCGCCCGGATCACCGCTGGAAATTCGCTCGCAGTTCGACCTTGCGCACCTTGCCGCTCACGGTCATCGGGAAGCTCTCCACGATCCGCAGATGGCGTGGGACCTTGAAGTGCGCCAGTTGGCCACGGCAGAAGGCCTCGATCTCCGACAGGGTGGGCGCGTCCGCCGCATCGCGCGGGATGACGCAGGCGAGGATCTCCTCGCCGTACCGCTCGTCGGGGACGCCGACGACCTGGACATCGGCGATCTTCGGGTGGGTGTAGAGGAACTCCTCGATCTCCCTGGGGTAGATGTTCTCGCCGCCGCGGATGATCATGTCCTTGATGCGGCCGGCGATCACGACGTAGCCGTCCTCGCGCATGATCGCCAGATCGCCGGTGTGCATCCAGCGGGCGGCGTCGATCACTTCGGCTGTCCGCTGCGGCTCCTGCCAGTAGCCGAGCATCACGCTGTAGCCGCGGGTGCACAGTTCGCCCGGTTCGCCCCGCGGGACGGTCCGGCCGGTCACCGGGTCGATGATCTTGACCTCGATGTGCGGGAGCACCCGGCCCACGGTCTCCGTGCGGCGTTCCAGGTCGTCGTCGCGGCGGGTCTGGGTGGACACCGGTGAGGTCTCCGTCATTCCGTAGCAGATGGCCACCTGCGACATGTGCATTTCGGCGACCACCCGTTTCATCACCTCCACCGGACACGGCGATCCGGCCATGATGCCGGTGCGCAGCGACGACAGGTCATAGGAGGGGAAGCCCGGCAGGTTCAGCTCCGCGATGAACATCGTCGGGACGCCGTAGAGGGAGGTGCAGCGCTCCGCCGCCACCGCGCGCAGGGTGGCCGCGGGATCGAACCCGGGTGCCGGGATGACCACACAGGCGCCGTGGCTGGTGGCGGCCAGGTTGCCCATCACCATGCCGAAGCAGTGGTAGAAGGGGACCGGCAGGCAGATCCGGTCCTGCTCGGTGTATCCCACCAACTCGCCGACGAAATAACCGTTGTTGAGGATGTTGTGGTGGGACAGCGTCGCACCCTTGGGGAAGCCCGTGGTGCCCGAGGTGTACTGGATGTTGACCGGGTCGTCGCAGCCCACGCCCGCCTCCGCGGCGGCCAGCCGGTCGTCCGGGACCGCCGCTCCGGCCGCGGTCAGCTCCTCCCACGTCGGATCGCCGATGTAGACGACGTCGCGCAGCGACGGGCAGTCGCCCCGCGTCCGCTCGACCATGCCCCGGTAGTCGCTGCTCTTGAACGCCGTCGAGGCGACCAGCAGCCGAACCCCGGCCTGGTTCAGCACATACGCCAACTCATGGACGCGGTAGGCGGGGTTGATGTTCACCATGATCGCGCCGATCCGCGCGGTGGCGTACTGGACCAGCACCCACTCGGGGCAGTTGACCGCCCAGATCCCGACCCGGTCGCCCTGGCCCACGCCCTTCGCCAGCAGACCGCGGGCCACCGCGTCGACAGCACGCCCGAACTCCCGATAGGTCCAGCGGCGACCGCCGGCCATGTCCACCAGCGCTTCGCGCTCCGGGTACGCGGCGATCGCGCGGTCCAGATTGGCGCCGATCGTGTCGCCCAGCAGCGGGGTCGTTCCGGTACCGCCGCTGTACGAGAGTGTGGTCATCCGTCGCCTCCCTCGATGCCCGACCGATCGCCGGACTGCCACGGAGCCCATTACCCCGGCGCCCGCGCCACTACCCGCCGTGGCCAAGCGTCTCCCGCAGCGCCGGGGCCAGCGTCTCCACGATGTCGTCCAGTGACAGTGCGGTCACCGTCGGCAGCCGGATCATGTAGCGGGTCACGGCGAGGCCGAGGAGTTGCGAGGAGACCAGGCCCGCCCGGCGGGCGGCCTGCGGGGCCGATGACGGCCGCCAGCGCCGGAGCGACCTGCGTGGCGAAGATCTCCCGGGTGCGCTGCGCGGCGCGCTCGTTGGTGACCCCCGAGCGCAGCACCATCAGCAGCGCGTCGTCGGCCGGGTCGCTCTCCCAGCGGTCCAGGAAGTGGCGCACCAGGGCGTACGGCAGCTCGGCGGGGGGAACGGCGGTGAGGTCGGGCAGCCGCAGATCGATGGTGAGGGCGGCGTCGAAGAGCTGCTCCTTGGTGCCGAAGTAGCGGATGACCATCGACGGGTCGATGTCCGCGTCGGCCGCGGTCCGGTGGTGTCGAACGCACCTCGACCCGATCACGATGCGAGCGGACGAGTCGCAGCTCGGGCGAGTGCCAGCGGCGGGCTGTCAAGGGGACGTCAATCCGCGTGCCGCGCGGATCAACACCGCGTCATGGCCCGGCTGCCGCCCAGGCAGCCGGGCATAGCTTCGGTGTCGCGGCATCCGCCCGCACCGCCAGCTCGCCCTAGGAGCCCGCTGCTATGAAGCGCACCACCGCGCCCGAGGACCCGGAGCCCGAGGAACGACGCCCGGCAGGACCGCTGTTCGTCCCCGTACGACCAGGACCTGCCGGGCAGGCCCTACGCGTCTGCCGTAGCCCACGGGGCATCCGTACGGCCGTCGCGTTCACCAGCGAACGGCGGCTCACGACGGCGTTCGGCCCTGAGCAGCCGTGGATCCGGCTGGCCGAGCCCGCACTGCGCGCCCTCGCCGAGCCGCTGGGGGTGCGTGAACTCACCGTTGACCCACGGCTCAGCGCCCGGCGCAGTCAGGCTCCCGCGCCGTGCCCGGTGCGCTGGGAGCCCGCGGCCGTCGGTGTGCTGCGGGTGACCGGCGCGGCTGCCGCGCTCACCGCCCTGACCTCATTCCTGGGCTGAACGGAGGCATTCCATGTCGCCCCTGTCCCTCGTGCCCGCGGCGCTCCCCGAACTCCCCGGCGCCGGGTCGCTCGATGTGTGGCCGGCGTCCACCCGGCCCGCGCCACGTGGCGATCTGACCGTCGGCGGCGTCGCCCTGGCCGAGCTCGCCGACCGGTTCGGCACCCCGCTCTATGTACTCGACGAAGCCGAGGTCCGCGCCCGCGCCCGGGCCTGGCGGCAGGCGCTGCCGGACGCCGACGTCGTCTACGCCGCCAAGGCGTTCCTGTGCCGCGCGATGCTGCACTGGATCGACGAGGAGGGGCTCGGTCTGGACGTCTGCTCCGCGGGCGAACTGGAGTTCGCTGCCACCTGCGGCTTCCCGGCGGACCGGATCGTGCTGCACGGCAACGCCAAGTCCCCTGAGGACCTGCGGGCCGCACTGCGCCTCGGCGTCGGCCGGATCGTGCTGGACGCGGGCTGCGAGGTCGCCCGGCTGGCCGCGCTACTGCCTGAGCGCTCCTACCAGCAGGTGATGCTGCGTGTGCTGCCGGGCATCGAGGCCGGTTCGCACCCGGCGGTGCGCACCGGCACCGCGGGCCAGAAGTTCGGGCTGCCGATCGCGGGCGGCGAGGCGCAGGAAGCGGTGGAGCGGATCCTCGGCCAGCCCCGGCTCGACCTGGTCGGGCTGCACTGCCACCTCGGCTCGCAGATCACCACTGTGGAGCCGTATCTGCGGGCGGTGCGCCGTCTGGTGCCGTTCCTGGCGCGGCTTCGCGACCGGTACGGGATCGCCCTGCCGGAGCTCGACCTCGGCGGCGGCTTCGGTGTCGCCTACCGCCCCGGGGAACGGACGATCGACCCCGGCGAGTACGCCCGTCGGGTGACGGCCGAACTCTCCGCGCTGTGCGAGGAGTTCGAGTTCCCGGTGCCGAGGCTCACCGTCGAGCCCGGCCGGTGGATCGCCGGGCCCTCCGGTCTCGCGCTGTACCGGGTGCTGTCCGTCAAGCACAGCGCCGGGCACCGCTTCGTGGCGGTGGACGGCGGGATGAGCGACAACCCGCGCCCCGCGCTGTACGGGGCGCACTACGCGGTGCGGTTGGTCGGACGCCGCAGCGACGCCCCGATGCGGCCGATGACCGTGGTCGGACGGCACTGCGAGGCGGGCGACGAGCTGGCACGCGGCACCGAACTGCCGGAGGATGTACGGCCCGGGGACCTGCTCGCGGTGCCGGTGGCGGGCGCCTACCACCTGTCGATGGCCTCCGGCTACAACATGGTCGGGCGGCCACCGGTGGTGGCGGTGGCGGACGGCCGTGCCCGGCTGCTGGTCCGCCGTGAGACGGTGGAGGACATCCGGCGGCGCGACATCGGGATCTGAGGGCTCGCCCGGGGACAATGCGGTGGCGAACCGCCCCACTCGGATCACGCAGGAGGACCGCGATGCCGCAAGCGGCGCAGAGCGCACCCGCGCTGGCGCTCGTCGTCGAGGACGACGCGACCCTGGCCGAGGCCCTCACCACCGCACTTGAAGTACACGGCCACCGGGTCGAGACGGTCGGCGACGGCCGCCTCGGCCTGGAGCGGATCCGTACCGCCGCGCCCGATGTCGTACTGCTCGACGTGATGCTGCCGCAGCTGGACGGACTGACCGTCTGCCGCCGGGTGCGCGCCGACGGGGACCGTACGCCGATCCTGATGCTCACCGCGCGCTCGGCGGTGGCCGACCGGATCGACGGGCTCGACGCGGGCGCCGACGACTACCTGCCCAAGCCGTTCGATCTGGATGAACTCATCGCGCGGGTAAGGGCGTTGCTCCGCCGCGCGCAGCCGGGCCCCGCACCGGATCTGCCGGAGGAGCTGTCCTTCGGGGACCTGGTCCTCGACACCCGCACCCGGCGGGCCCGGCGCGGCGGCCGGAGCATCGACTTCACCCGCACCGAAGCCGCGCTGCTGGAACTGTTGATGACCAATGCCGGACAGGTGCTGACCCGGGACCTGATCACCGACCGGGTGTGGGGATACGACTTCGGCCCGTCGTCCAACTCCCTTGAGGTGTACGTGGGTTATCTGCGTCGCAAGCTGGAGGAAGGAGGCGAACCACGCCTCGTCCACACCGTGCGCGGTGTCGGGTATCTACTGAGTGAGCACCGCGATGGCTGAGGACCGGCGCCCGGAACGCCGCGCTCCGCTGCGGCTGCGGCTTGCGGTGGCCACCACGTTGGCCGTCGCCGCGGTCGCGGCGGCCGTCTGCGGGGCCGCGTACCTCGCCGTCGGCCAGCAGCTCGGCCATGAACTGAACCTCAGCCTGATCCGCGAGTCGAACCGGGTCGTGCCGCAGGTACGGGCCGGAGCGGCGCCACCCGGCGGCGAGTGCGCCTGGTTGGCCTCCCCCGACTGTGTGCAGGTGGTCCACTCCGATGGCACGGTGACGCCCGCCCCGGATCCCTACGTGCCGCCGGTGGTGCCCGGCGCGGTGGCCGTGGCGAAGGGCGAGCGGGGTGCGTACTTCACCGATTCGGCCTCCCAGGGCCTGCCGTTCCGCAGCTATGTCGCCCCGGCCGGGCAGGGCCGGGCGGTACAGGTGTCCATGCGGACCGACTCGATCCAGCACAGCGAGCGCCGGATCGCGGTGGCACTGGTGGTGATCGGCGGGGCGGGCGCCGTGCTCGCCGCGGTACTCGGCCATGCCGTGGCCCGTACCGGACTGCGGCCGGTGGCCCGGCTCACCCGGACCGCCGAGACCATCGCGGCCACCCGCGATCCCGGCCATCGCATCGATGTGCCGGGACGCGACGAGTTGTCCCGGCTGGCGGGCAGCTTCAACGTGATGCTGGGCGAGTTGGAGCAGGCGCTGGACGCCCGTCGGCAGATCGTCGCGGACGCCTCGCATGAGCTGCGCACCCCGCTCACCGGGCTGCGGACCAATATCGCGCTGCTGTCGCACGACTTGACGGACGGGCAGCGGCGGCGGGTGAACAACGCGCTGTCCGCGCAGATCACCGAGATGAGCGGGCTCGTCGATGATGTGATCGAACTGGCCAGGGGCGATGAGACGTCCGGTGAACCGGAGGATGTGCGGCTCGACGAGATCGTGCGGCACTGTGTGGCGGCGGCTCGCCGCCACTCGCCCACGACACGGTTCGAGGTGGCACTTGAGCCGTGTGTGGTGCGCGGTGTTCCGGCGCGGCTGGCGCGTGCGGTCACCAATCTGCTCGGTAACGCCGCGAAGTTCTCGCCGCCTGACGCGCCGGTCGAGGTGCGGCTCGACGGGGGTGCGCTGACCGTCCGCGATCACGGGGCCGGGTTCGCCGAAGTGGATCTCCCGCATGTCTTCGACCGGTTCTACCGGTCGCAGTCGGCCCGCGGGCTGCCCGGCTCGGGACTCGGCCTCGCCATCGTCCAGCAGGTGGCCCATGCCCACGGTGCCCACGCCGAGGCGCTCAACGCCTCGGGCGGCGGGGCGTTGTTGCGAATCCGCTTCCCTACGGCGTAGGCTCCGCGCCTGCGGATCTGCCATGGTGACGGCCCGTCCGAACACCGCCGACCCGCGCCGCGGGGGTTACTCGCCATCGCGGCGGATTTCCTTCGCCAGCGCGGCGACCGATCGCCGCCGGTCCCTGTCATCGTGGTTCCTCGCCATCGCGGCGGATTCATTTCGCTGCCGCAGCGATCAGTCACTGCACGTCCTCATCACGGGAGTTGTACGCCTTATCACGGGAGTTGTACGCCTTCGCGGCGGATTCTCCTCGCTGCCGCGGCAACCAGTCACCACCGGTCCGCATCACGGAAGTTCCGCGCCGATGCGGCGGCAACACCATTCCGCCGGGGACGGCGAGCAACCGCCGCGGCGTGGACCGGCGGTGTCGACCGGCCGCAACCCACCGCATCCCGACGGGCGGAACGCCAGAACACCCCCAGCCCGCCGAACGGCGAAACCACCACCCCCAGCCCGCCGGACGGCGAACCCACCACACCCGAGCCCGCCGAACGGCGAAACCAGCGCATCCCAACCGGCCGGAACGGCGCGGCTAGTACTGCAACCGCACCTGCCACGTCATCGCAGGTCAGAAGCGGTGCGGCGGTCTCCGAACAGTGCGGGGTGGTCTACGGCCGGGCACCACCGCGCCCGGGCAAGCGCGATTCAGCAGGTCAGCGCCACGTTCGCCTGACGGCATATCAGTTTCTGTCGCCCGACGCACCCGCTCCGACCTGCGCCGATCCGCCGAGTGCGGTTGCAGTACTAGGCCACCGAGTGGACGCGACCCGCGGAGTGGGTCGCGTCATGGTGGATGGAGGTGTGCGCACCGGTCAGCGGGACGCCGCTGCCGCCCCTGCGATGGGCGACGATCTCGGCGGCGATGGACAGCGCGGTCTCCTCGGGCGTGCGGGCGCCGAGGTCCAGGCCGATGGGCGAGCGCAGCCGGGCCAACTCCAGTTCGGTGACGCCCGCTTCACGCAGCCGGTCGAGCCGGTCCAGATGCGTACGGCGGGACCCCATCGCGCCGACGTAGGCGACCGGCAGCCGCAACGCCCGCTGCAGCAGCGGGATGTCGAACTTCGCGTCATGGGTCAGAACGCACATCACCGTGCGCGCGTCCAGGACCTGGGAGTCCAGATAGCGGTGCGGCCAGTCCACGACGACCTCATCGGCCTCCGGGAAGCGGGCCCTGGTGGCGAAGACCGGGCGGGCGTCGCAGACGGTCACCCGGTAGCCGAGGAACTTCCCCATCCGCACCACCGCGGCCGCGAAGTCGATCGCGCCGAAGACCAGCATCCGAGGCGGCGGAACGCTGGATTCGACCAGCAGCGTCAGCGGTTCGCCGCAGCGGCTGCCGTCCGCTCCGACCTCGACCGTGCCGGTGCGTCCGGCCTCCAGCAGCGCGACGGTCTCAGCGCGCACCGTGCCGTCGAGCGCCGGATCGCCGAAGCCGCCCTCGTACGCGCCGTCCGCTGTCACCGCCATGGTCCCGCCGAGCAGCTCGGCGGGACCCTTGACGATCCTGGCCACCGCCGCCGCCTGTCCGGCGGCAGCGGCGGCCAGCGCACGGGCGACCTCCGGCCGGGCGGCCGGGTCCACCCGCTGGACGAAGATGTCGATGATTCCGCCGCAGGTCAGGCCGACGGCGAAGGCATCCTCGTCCGAGTACCCGAAGCGCTCCAGAACCGGCACGGCCGCGTCGCCCGCCTGCAGCGCCTGCTGGCACAGCTCGTAGACCGCTCCCTCGACACACCCGCCGGACACGCTGCCGATGACGGTGCCCTCGGCGTCGACGGCGAGCGCCGCGCCCGGCTGCCGTGGCGCGCTGCCGCCGATGGCGACCACTGTCGCGACCGCGAACGGACGCCCGCGCTCGCACCAGTCCAGCAGCTCGTCAGCGATGTCCAGCATGGTGTGTCACTCCTCAGCGGACGCCCAGCCACCCTTGGATGGGGTGAAGGGCGAAGTAGACGACGAAGACGGCCGACAGGACCCACATGAAGGCGCCGGGTTCGCGCCACTTGCCCTGCGCGGTCTTGATGACGGTGTACGCGATGACGCCCGCGCCCACACCCGCGGTGATCGAGTAGGTGAACGGCATCAGCGCCACGGTCAGGAAGACCGGGATCGCCACCGAGCGGTCGCTCCAGTTCACATGCTTCGCATTACCCATCATCATGGATCCGACCACCACCAGCGCGGCGGCCGCGACCTGGCTCGGCACGATCTGTGCCAGCGGCGTGAAGAACAGCCCGGCGGCGAACAGCAGGCCGGTGACCACGCTCGCCAGACCGGTGCGGGCCCCTTCGCCCACGCCGGTCGCCGACTCGATGAACACCGTCTGGCCGGAGCCGCCGACGACCCCGCCGACCATGCCACCGGCGCCGTCGATCAGCAGCGCCTTGCTCAGGCCGGGCATCCGGCCCCTGGCGTCGGCGAGACCGGCCTCCGTGCCGACGCCGATGATGGTCGCCATCGCGTCGAAGAAACCGGCCAGCACCAGGGTGAAGACGATGATCCCGACGGTCATGGCGCCGATGTGGCCCCACCCGCCGAACTGCACATGCCCGAGGAGCGAGAAGTCCGGCATCGAGACGACCTTCTTGGGCAGCTCGGGCACCGCGTAGCCCCAGACCTTGGGGCCCAGGCCCGCCACCGACTGCACGGCCACCGCGATCACCGTGCCGACGGCGATGCCGATGAGGATGGCGCCGGGAACGTTGCGGGCCTGCAGGGCGAAGATCAGCAGCAGCGTGACGGCGAAGATCAGCACCGGCCAGCCGACCAGATGGCCGCCGACGCCGAGCGTCACCGGGGCGTCCGCGCTGCCGATGCCGACGAATCCGGCGTGCACCAGGCCGATCAGCGCGATGAACATGCCGATGCCGATGGTGATCGCGTGCTTCAGCGGCAGCGGGATGGCGTTCATGATCAGCTCGCGGAGTCCGGAGACGACCAGCAGCACTATCACCGCGCCGTAGATCACGCACATGCCCATGGCCTGCGGCCAGGTCATGTTGGGCACCACCTGGGTGGACATCACGCCCGAGACGCTCAGCCCGGCGGCGAGGGCGAGCGGGACCTTGCCGATGAATCCCATCACCAGGGTGGTCACCGCGGCGCCGAGCGCGGTCGCGGTGATCAGCCCGGCCTGGCCGAGCTTGTGGCCGCTGACGTCCGCTCCGGACAGGATCAGCGGGTTGAGCAGCAGGATGTAGGCCATCGCCATGAAGGTGGTCAGACCTCCACGGACCTCTCGGGCCACGGTCGAGCTTCTGTCGGAGATGTGGAAGTAGCGATCGAGCCATGAGCGGCCGGACGGCGGGCGCGAGCCGGTGCCCGCGTCCTCCGCGACCGTTGCCGGCTCGACTTGCGACTGGGTCATGAGTCCAACTCCCAAGGTTCACAGGGGCACCCGCGCCGAGCGCGGGATTTGGGAAGGTGTTTTGGCCTGCACGACCCGGGGGACGGCCCGAGACGAACGGGGTTACTGCGGCGGCCGGGGAACCGGCCGGATCCGGGCGGTGGCGGGAGGGACGAGAACCCGTCACCGCCCGGAAACTGGTGTCACGTACCGGTGAGGTGTTCGGGGCGCACCGGTACGCGGTTGAGGGCGAGACCGGTCGCCGCGCGGATGGCGGAGACGACGGCCGGGGTCGAGGACAGGGTCGGTGCCTCGCCGATGCCGCGCAGCCCGTACGGGGCGTGCTCGTCGGCGAGTTCGAGGACATCGACCGGAATGGTCGGGGTGTCGAGGATGGTGGGGATCAGGTAGTCGGTGAAGGACGGGTTGCGGACCTTGGCCTCCTTGGAGACCACGATCTCCTCCATGACGGCCAGGCCCAGGCCCTGGGTGGTGCCGCCCTGGATCTGGCCGACCACCGACAGCGGGTTGAGCGCCCTGCCGACGTCCTGGGCGCAGGCCAGCTCGACCACCTTCACCAGGCCCAGTTCGGTGTCCACCTCGACGACCGCCCGGTGTGCGGCGAACGAGTACTGGACGTGGCCGTTGCCCTGACCGGTGTGCAGGTCGAACGCCTCGGTCGGGCGGTGCCGCCACTCCAGCTCAAGGTCGATCGCCTCGCCTTCGAGGACTTCCACCAGATCGGCCAGCACCTCGCCGCCGTCGGTGACCACCTTGCCGCTCTCCAGCAGGAGTTCGGCGGTGGCCCACGCCGGGTGGTACGAGCCGAACCTGGCCCGGCCGAGCTCCAGCACCTTCTCGCGGACGGCCTCGCAGGTGTTCTTCACCGCGCCGCCGGTGACGTACGTCTGCCGGGACGCCGAGGTGGAGCCCGCCGAGCCGACCTGGGTGTCGGCGGGGTGGATGGTCACCTGGGTGACGCCGAGTTCGGTGCGGGCGATCTGGGCGTGCACGGTGACTCCGCCCTGCCCGACCTCCGCCATGGCGGTGTGCACGACGGCCACCGGCTCGCCGCCCACGACCTCCAGGCGCACCCGCGCGGTGGAGTAGTCGTCGAAGCCCTCGGAGAAGCCGACGTTCTTGATGCCGACCGCGTATCCGACGCCCCGTACGACGCCCTCGCCGTGGGTGGTGTTGGACAGTCCGCCGGGTAGCGCCCGGACGTCCGCCGACTCGCCCGCGGTCTCCCACTGCCGCTCCGGCGGCAGCGGCATCGCCTTGATCCGGCGCAGCAGTTCGGCGACCGGGGCCGGGGAGTCGACCACCTGTCCGGTCGGCAGCAATGTGCCCTGCGACATCGCGTTGAGCCGGCGGAACTCCACCGGATCCATGCCGAGTTCGGCGGCCAGCTTGTCCATCTGCGCCTCGTAGGCGAAGCACGCCTGCACCGCGCCGAAGCCGCGCATCGCACCGCAGGGCGGGTTGTTGGTGTAGAGCGCCACGGCCTCGATCTCCACGTCGTCGATCACATAGGGACCGACGGAGAGCGACGAGGCGTTGCCGACGACCGCGGGGGAGGCGGAGGCGTAGGCGCCGCCGTCCAGCACGATCCGGCACCTCATGTGCGTGAGCTTGCCGTCCTTGGTGGCGCCGTGCTCGTACCAGAGCTTGGCCGGGTGCCGGTGCACATGGCCGAAGAAGGACTCGAAGCGGTTGTAGACGATCTTGACGGGTTTGCCGGTGCGCAGCGCCAGCAGGCAGGCGTGGATCTGCATCGACAGGTCCTCGCGCCCGCCGAAGGCACCGCCGACGCCGGACAGCGTCATCCGGACCTTCTCCGGCGGCAGCCCGAGCACCGGGGCGATCTGGCGCAGGTCCGAGTGCAGCCACTGGGTGGCGATGTACAGGTCCACGCCACCGTCCTCGGCGGGTACCGCGAGGCCCGACTCCGGGCCGAGGAAGGCCTGGTCCTGCATGCCCACCACGTACTCGCCGGAGACGATCACATCGGCCCTGGCCCTGGCGGCTGCCACGTCGCCGCGGTGGATCGGCTGGCGGTGCACGACGTTCGGGTGCGGGACATGCCCGGCGTGGTGGTCGTCGCGGCCCGGGTGCAGCAGTGGGGCGTCCTCGGCGAGCGCGGTCTGCTCGTCGTGGACGACGGGGAGCTGGACGTACTCGACCTTGATCTTGGCGGCCGCGCGGCGCGCGGTCTCCGGGTGGTCGGCGGCGACCAGGGCCACCGGCTCGCCGTGGTGCCGGACCCGGCCGTGCGCCAGCACCGGGGTGTCCTGGATCTCCAGCCCGTAGTTCTTGACGTCGGTCGGCAGGTCGTCATAGGTCAGCACGGCGTAGACACCGGCCTGGGCCAGCGCCTCGGAGGTGTCGATCGACTTGATCTCGGCGTGCGCGTGCGGGCTGCGCAGCGTGAAGCCCCACAGCATGTCCTCGTGCCACATGTCGGAGGAGTACGCGAACTCGCCGGTCACCTTCAGGGTTCCGTCGGGGCGCAGGGTGGACTCGCCGATGCCGCCCTTGGCCGTGCTGCCCTGGGTGATGTTGCCGGGTATGCGGGTCGCGCCCATGGTCAGACCGCCTCTTCGGTCCGGGCGGCCGCGAGGCGGACCGCGTCGAGGATCTTCTCGTAGCCGGTGCAGCGGCACAGGTTGCCGGACAGGGCCTCGCGGATGTCCTCGTCCGAGGGCGAGGCGTTGCGCTCCAGCAGTTCGTCGGCGGCGACCAGCAGACCCGGGGTGCAGAAGCCGCACTGCACCGCGCCCGCGTCGATGAACGCCCGCTGGATCGCAGAGAGCTGCTGCGGGAAGGCGCCCGCCTCACCGGTCCGGCCGTCGGCGGGCTTGGACTGCCAGCGCTTGGCGTCGTCCAGGGACGTACCGCACGCGCCCGTGCCGCAGCCGCCCTCGGCGCGCTGCCTGGCGTAGTCGGCGAGGCCCTCGACGGTGACCACCTCGCGGTCCTGGACCTGGCCCGCGGCCACCAGGCAGGCGCAGACCGGGACGCCGTCGAGACGTACCGTGCACGAGCCGCACTCGCCCTGCTCGCAGGCGTTCTTGGAGCCGGGCAGGCCCATGCGTTCACGCAGCACGTACAGCAGGCTCTCGCCTTCCCAGACGTCGTCGGCCTCCTGCTGGCGGCCGTTGACGGTGAACGTCAGGCGCATCGCGCGCTCCTCTCGTTTCCGCGGTACTCGTCCCAGGTCCAGCCGAGGGTGCGGCGGGCCATGACGCCCAGCGCGTGACGGCGGTACGCGGCCGACCCGCGTACGTCGTCAATGGGGTTGGCGGCGCCGGAGACGAGCTCGGCGAACTGGCGGGCGACGGACGGGGGGATGATCCTGCCGTTGTCCCACAGCCCGGCCTCTTCGAGTGCCGCGTTCAGGAACTCCTCGGCGGCTCTGGCGCGGATCGGGGTGGGCGCGGCCGAACCGATGCCGGTCTTGACCGTGCGGGTCTCGGGGTGCAGGGCGAGGCCGAAGGCGCAGACCGCGATCACCATCGCGTTGCGGGTCCCGACCTTGGAGAACTGCTGCGGCCCGTCGGCCTTCTTGATGTGCACCGCCCGGATCAGCTCATCGGCCTCAAGGCAGTTGCGCTTGACGCCGGTGTAGAACTCCTCGACGGGGATCATCCGGGTGCCCCGCACCGAGACCGCCTCGACCTCGGCACCGGCCGCGAGCAGCGCCGGATGCGAGTCTCCGGCCGGGGAGGCGGCGCCGAGGTTGCCTCCGACGCTGCCGCGGTTGCGGATCTGCGGCGATCCGACGGTGTGCCCGGCCAGTGCCAGCCCGGGCAGTTCCCCGCGCAGCCGCTCGATGATGCGGGTGTACGGGACCGAGGCGCCGAGCCGCACGGTCTCCTCGCCCACCTCCCATTCCTGGAGCTCGCCGATACGGTTCAGGTCCAGAAGCACGTCGGGCCGGCGGTGGTCGAAGTTGATCTCGACCATCACATCGGTGCCGCCCGCGATCGGCACAGCGGTGGGGTGCTCGGCCTTCGCGGCGAGCGCCTCCTCCCAGCTGGCGGGGCGCAGGAAGTCCATAGGGGTCTCTTCTCGGATGTCGAAGGGGCCGGGTGGTGCGGAATCGCGAGGGGCTCGTTCATGTGCTGTTCACGTGATGTGGCCCAGTACACAAAGAACCGGCCGGTCGGGTGCAGTCACCGAAAACATGAAGCACTTGGCTGGCCGGACACTGGACCTTGTAGATTCCTCTGAAAGGCGAGGTCCCACCCCCTCGCGGGATTACAAGAGCGTCATTCAAGACAAGGCGAGAACGATGCGGCTGCGCACACTGCTGGACACCGAGGCGCTGGGCTTGCGGCTGCTCGGCGGCGAGGACGAGCTGGACCGTACGGTCCGCGGCGTGATGACCACCGACCTGCGGGATCCGAGCCGCTATCTGTCCGGCGGCGAGCTGGTGCTGTCCGGCCTGGCGTGGCTGCGCGGCCCCGAGGACTGCGAACCGTTCGTCCGCCGGTTGGCCACCGCCGGGGTGGCGGCGCTGGCCGCGGGCGAGGCCGAGGTCGGCGGGGTGCCGCAGGAACTGGTGGACGCCTGCGCACGGCACCGGCTGCCGCTGTTCGCGGTGCACGAGAGCGTGGCGTTCGCGGCCATCACCGAGTACGTGGTGCGGCAGGTCTCCACCGAGCGCGCCGGGGATCTGGCGGCCGTCGTGGAACGGCACCGCAGGCTGATGTCGGCCGGTCCCGCGGGCGGCGGCCCGGACGCGGTGCTGGACCTGCTCGTCACCGATCTGGACCTACGGGCCTGGGTGATGTCCTCCACCGGGCGCCGCATCGCGGGTTCCGCCCATGAGCTGGCGGACCAGATCCGCGCCGAACTGGCCGGGGAACATCTTGCGGCGTCCCGGACCGGTCGTCCGGCGCCGCACCGGGTGCAGGTCGGCGGGCGGGTCTTTTCGGTCTTTCCGATCAAGGGCGCCGAGGCGGATCCGCGGGCCACCGTGCTGTCCGACTGGCTGCTGGCGGTCGAGGCGGACGCGGGCGACTGGCCCGGTGAGCGCCTTGACCTGCTGCACGGGGTGACCCAGCTGATCGCGGTCGAACGGGACCGGCAGGACGCGGCGGGCGCGGTACGCCGCCGCCTCGCGCACGAGGTGCTGGAACTGGTGCAGGCGGGCGCGCCGCCCGCCGAGGTGGCGGCCCGGCTGCGGGTGGCCGCGCCGGTGCTGCTGCCTGGTGCGGGCAGCGCACCGCACTGGCAGGTGGTGGTGGCCCGGGTGGACTGGGAGGGCGGGGATCTGCCCGGCGGTCCGGTGGCGCAGGCGCTGCTGGAGGAGATCCTGATCGACCCGTCGTCGACCGGCACCGACCCCGCCGACCGGATCGCGGTCGCGCACGGCGACGAGGAGGCCATGGCGCTGCTGCCGCTGCCCGCCACGGGCCCGGATGCGGAGGAGCCCGCCAAGCTGCAGGCTGACGGGCTGCTGCGCACGGTGGCGGCACCGCTGGCTCGCGGTCTGGACGGCGACGGCCGGCTGACGATCGGGGTGAGCGCCCCCGTCCACTCGGCCGAGGGGCTGCGCGGCGCCCTGGAGGAGGCGCGGCACGCCCGCCGGGTGGCCGCCGCCCGGCCCGGCCGGGTGTGCGTGGCGGGCCATGAGGAACTGGCCTCGCACGTGCTGCTGCTGCCGTTCGTACCGGACGACGTACGCCGCGCGTTCACCGCGCGGCTGCTGGACCCGCTGCGCGCCTACGACCGACGGCACCGGGCCGAACTGATCCCCACCCTGGAGGCGTTCTTGGACTGCGACGGCTCCTGGACCCGCTGCGCGACCCGGCTGCACCTGCATGTGAACACCCTGCGCTACCGCATCGGCCGGATCGAGCAGCTGACCAGCCGCGACCTGTCGCGGCTGGAGGACAAGGTGGACTTCTTCCTTGCCCTGCGCATGAGTTGAGCCCCGGGCGGGGACGCGGGATACCTGCGGCCTCCCTCTTGCTGGGCGCCGTGCGCCGTGCTGAACTTCGCGTACCGACGGCGCGCGGGAGGGGACTGTGGCAGACGCCTCCATGGCGGATTCGCACAAGGCCAACGGCATCGCGCACGACAGCTGGACGGATCCGCCGGCGGTGTGGCGGCTGCGGTCCCGCGGCTGCTGGACGGAGGCGGCGGCGCTGCTGGCCGGGCCCGGCGCGGGCGAGGCCCACGCCGCGCTGCGCCGGGCGTCCCTGCTGATCGAACGGTGCACGTTCACCGGCGACGGGTGGGCCGAGGCGGAGGACGCGCTGCGGACCGCGGAGGCACTGGCCGGTACCGACAGCGAACGCGGCCGTGCGGCGTGCGAGCGCGGCCAACTGGCCTACGCGGTCACGTCGTTCGGTGTCCGGGACCGTGCCGACGAGGCCCGCTCCGCGCTGGGCCGCAGCGCCGCACTGCTGCCACCGGGGGCGGCGGACCGGGCGCTGCTGGACTTCCGGCGCGGGCTGCTCTCGGAGAACCTCGCGGGCGACCCGGCCGGTGCCCGCCTCGCCTACCGCCGCGCCCACGCGGCCGCCACCGCGCACGGCGACCGGCTGCTCGTCTCGTTCACCTGGCGCCAGCTGGCCGGACTCGCGCTGCGCGACGGCGAGTTGGCCGAGGCGCGGTACGGGTTCGCGGAATCGCTGCGGATCCGCGAAGAGCTCGGCTATCTGATCGGTACGCCGCCCGCCCTGGTCTCCCTCGCCGAAGTGGAACCGGAACCGGAGTCCACCCGGCTGCGCACGGAAGCGGGCCGCCTGTTCCGGCTGCTCGGCTGCCTGCCGGTCTGGCTACGGGACGTCCTGAGCGCGTAGCGCCTCCCGGCGGGGGGTTTGCCGCCGGACAGTTCGACCCTGATGTCCGCCGGGACGGCGAGCAACCACGACGCCGTGGTTCCGCGGTGCCGAACCGGCCGCAACCCGATGGAGACCCACAGCCCCCGCCGGGCAGGCGCTACGCGCCCGCGGAGAAGTGCTCGCGGACGAGCGACTCGACCGTCGGAAGATCACCCGCGATCAGCGCGTCCAGCAGCACCTCGTGTTCCGCGGCGTCGGCGAGCAGGTCGGCGGGACCGGGCGCGCGGCGGGTACCGGCGTGCGGGTCGGCCACCGGCCACTGCGCGCGGCGGTGCAACTGATCGGCCACGCCGACGAGTTGGCTGTTCCCGGCCAGGCTCAGCAGCGCGCGGTGGAAGGCGCGGTCGGCCTCCGCGTACCCGGCCCGGTCGCCCTCCGCGGCGGCCTCCACGGAGGCCCGGGCGAGCGGGCGCAGCGCCTCCCAGCGTTCGGCGGGCATAGTACGGGCCAGCCGCAGCATCACCGGGACCTCGATCAGCGCCCGCACCTCGGCCAGTTCGGCCAGATCCCGAGCGGTGCGCTCGGCGACCCGGAAGCCGCGGTTCTGGACGACCTCCACCGCGCCCTCCCTGACCAACTGCTGCATCGCCTCGCGTACCGGGGTGGCCGACACGTCGAAGCGCTCGGCGAGCGCGGGGGCCGAGTAGACCGTGCCGGGTCTCAGTTCGCCGGTCACCAAGGCGTCGCGCAGGCCGCGCAGCACCTGGTCGCGCAGCGACAGCCGCTCCGGAAGGCGGCGCGCCGGACAGGGCGGTCCCGGCTCGTGGTGCGGATGCTCGCCGCGCGTGCCGCCCGCCGGCTCGAATCCCGGGGACGCCGCGGCTGCCCCGGCAGCGCTCGTACCGGGCTCGAACGGTGTGGTCCGTCCCTGGCCCGGTAGCCGTACCGGTACCGCGACGCTGTGCGTGCGCGGCTGCGCCTCCTGTTCCACCGGCGCCTCCTTCAGCCCGTAAGCCCGTTGCTGGCCCAAAGCCCTTCGCCGCCTTCTCCGCGGCCTTCCGGGTAACCCGTCCGGGCGAATGCCCCCTATTTCACCACTCGACACCACCGGCGCACACCGACGGCACCCTCGGCACAGTTCAGCTAAGGTAAGGCTTCCCTGTGTGGATCTCCGTCAGTGGGTCCCGGCAGCCGCCCCCTGTCGCCGCATCCGTGGACCGAAACCCCGCCGGCCCTCGATCAGGACGGTTCGCCCATGCCCGTGGCCACGCTTCGCCGCCCCTCGCCGCTCAGCGCGTCCTATGCGCGCCTGGCGGAGGTCTTCGAGCGGCTGCGGGTGACCGAGGAGGCACCCCGCGCCGCCGCGGGCTGGATCGGGTCGCACCAGCTGGCGGCGGGCGGCGGCGCGCTTGTGGAGTTCCTGGCCCGGGAGGAGACGCGGATCCTGCGGGAGCACGGCGAGCGGGCCCGGCCCGATGTCGTGGCGAGCCTGGGCCTCCACCACTACGCCTGGCCCGCGTGCCTGCTGTTCACCGTGCCGTGGTTCCTGCACCGCCGGGTGCCCCGGCTGGGGGTACGCGATGTGTCGTTCCACCGGACGGCCGGGCGGATGACCGTGCGACCCGCCCATGTCGTATGCCTGCCCGACGATCCGGCGGCCGAGTGGCCCGGCGCGGTGGCCGTACCGGACGCGGCGGCGCTACGGGAGGCGCTGCGCGGCGCGATCGCCGAGCACATCGGGCCGGTGCTCGGCGCGTTCCGGCCGCACACCCGGCGCGGGCCGCACGCGCTGTGGGGCATGGTCTGCGACGAGATCGCCGAAGGGCTCTGGCATGTCGCACGGCTGCTCGGCGAGGAGGAACGCGCGGTCGCCGAACTCGGCGCACTGCTGCCCGGCGGCACGCCCCCGTACCCCGGCGGCGCGGACTTTCGCGCCCTGGGGCGGGAGCACACCCGCGAGCGGCTGTCCTGCTGCCTGTTCTACACACTCCGCCCCGACGACCCCTGCGCCGCCTGCCCCCGTACCTGCGACGCGGACCGGCTCACCCGCGCCGGAGCGGAAGCGGAAGAGCAAGCGAAATGATGGCACGTCACCTGATAGTGTGCCGCCGATTGCCTCAACTCCCCTAACTCCGTCCGGTAGTTCGAGACTTCGCACACCGCCTCCCGCAAACACCCGGCCATTGGCGTCCTCTTGTCCCGAAACCCCTTCGGGAACGCGGGTCATTCGCCAGGATGGCGCACAGCGCGAAGACAAGCGAAACAAGGGAACCACCACAGATGAGACTTACGGATATATCGCTGGATTGGGCGCTGTCAGGCGCCGTAGGACTGGCGGTTCTGGCGGCTACCGGGACGGTGGTGGTGCGTGGCCGCCGGGCCAAGGCGGCGCGGGGTGAGCAGTTGGATTCCTGGGAGCGCGGGGAGGAGCGGCGACGGCAGAAGGAGGCGATGTACGGCAGCGCGTCGTACGTGCTGCTGTTCTGCTGCGCCGCGGTGGCGGCGGCGCTGTCGTTCCACGGCCTGGTCGGCTTCGGCCGGCAGAACCTGAGCCTGGACGGCGGCTGGGAGTACCTGGTGCCGTTCGGCCTCGACGGCGCGGCCATGTTCTGCTCGGTACTGGCCGTGCGCGAGGCCAGCCACGGTGACGCGGCGCTCGGCTCGCGCATGCTGGTGTGGACGTTCGCGGCGGCCTCCGCCTGGTTCAACTGGGTGCACGCGCCGCGCGGTCTGGGCCACGCCGGAGCGCCGGAGTTCTTCGCCGGGATGTCGCTGTCGGCCGCCGTACTGTTCGACCGGGCGCTCAAGCAGACCCGCCGGGCCGCGCTGCGCGAGCAGGGGCTGGTACCGCGCCCGCTGCCGCAGATCCGTATGGTGCGCTGGCTTCGCGCACCGCGTGAGACCTACCGCGCCTGGTCGCTGATGCTGCTGGAGAACGTCCGCTCCCTCGACGAGGCTGTCGAGGAGGTTCGCGACGACCGGCGGGAGAAGGAGCGCAACCGCAGGCGCCGCCGCGACCACGACCGGCTGGAGCGTGCCCGTCTGAAGGCGATCACCCGGCAGCACCGCGGCTGGGGGCAGCACCGTGGCGGCCGCCAGGTGGAGCTCGCCCCGGCCGCCCCGAGCACCGCGGCGACCGGCACCGGATCCGGTGCCACGGGCGGCACGACCGCCGCCCAGGTCGAACTCGCGGAGCCCGTCATAGCCGAGGCGGCCGAACTGCCGGTGCGCCCGCGCCCGGCACTGCAGTCCATCAACGGCGAATCCGCCCCGGCGGTCGTCGACCTCACCGCCGAGGACGACACCCAGGCGCTGCCGCGGCTGGACTCCCTGGAAGCCAAACTCAAGGACCTTGAACGGCAGTTCGGCTGAGCCCACCGGGCACACCGTTCAGCCCACCGGGCACGCCGCTGAGCCCTCCGGGCACGCCAACGCTTCAGTCCGCCGGGCGTGCCAGTGCTCTCAGCCCACCAGGCACGCCAGTGCTTCCGGGTGGGGCGCGGAACGCAGAAACCGTTCCTCTAGCCTCGGGCCAGAGCCCTTGACCGATCCCCGTGCCATGGCGGCGCGGGGATCGCTGTGTTCAGGTCAGCTCGAGGCCGCGGTCAGCTCGAACCACACCGTCTTGCCCAGCCGCTGCACCCGTACCCCCCAGGCGTCAGCGAGCTCCTTCACCAGCAGCAGCCCACGACCGGACGGCGCGTGGTCGGTCGCCTGGCGGGCCACCGGCCGGTGCGCGGTGAAGTCGCGCACCTCCACCCGCAGCCGGTGCTCGGGACCACCGGTGAGGGTCGCGGTGAACACCGCGCCCTGATCGGTGTGCACCAGCGCGTTGGTCACCAGCTCACTCGTCAGCAGCTCGGCCGTGTCGACCAGGCCCGGTACCTCCCAGCGGCGTAAGTGCTCGCGCAGCAGGGCGCGTACCTCTCCGACGGCGGGCAGGTCCGCGCGCCGCAACTGGCGCCGCACCTCCCGCCTGCGTGTGGTGAGTTGAGCCCCCCGGGATCCGCGCGTCCCGTGGGACCCACGGGATATCCGAGACCCCCGTGATCCGTGGGACGCCAGTCCGGCGTCCCGTGCCACCCGTTCCCCCGACAGTCGGTCCACTGATTCCGCTCCGGCCCCCGTCACAAGTCCCCCTTCGAACGTGCGTCGCCGAATGCATTCCCACCCACCCGCGGTCCACTCCCCGAACGCGGATCTCATATCGGTACGGAGTGCGCCAACGGCCTCCTTGGGGAATGGTCATCCTGGGGCACGGCGTGGGATGACCGATGGCCATCAGCAGTGCGGGAGGAGCCGCGATGCACGACGATCGCTTGCTGGTCGAGGGGCGCTTGGAGCGGGCGCTCGCCCAGTTCATCAGAGCCGCGGTGTATTCGGCGCGCACACCGATGACGGTGCGCGCCTGGCATGTCCAGGGCGAGCCGGTGCCCGTCGAGGAGGCGTTGAAGGCCTCCTACGAGCCGTTCGCCCCCGGGACGGCATGGGGCTCGCCGTGGGCCACCAGCTGGTTCCGGATCGAGGGCAGGGTGCCCCCGGAGTGGGCGGGACGCCGGGTGGAGGCGCTGCTCGATCCGGGGTTCACCGGTGTGCATCCGGGGTTCCAGGCGGAGGGCCTGGTCCACGACCACGAGGGCGTGCCGATCAAGGGCATCCATCCGCGCAACCGGCAGGTGCCGGTGGGCTCCCCGGTCGCGGGCGGCGAGTCGGTCCGGCTGCTGTTGGAGGCGGCGGCGAACCCGCAGGTGCTGCACGACTTCCGGCCGACCCGGCTGGGCGACATCACCACCGCCGGGGACGCCCCGCTGTACCGCTTCGGCTCGGCGGAACTGGCGGTGCTGGACGAGAACGTCTGGCATCTGGTCTTCGACATCGAGGTGCTGTCGGAGCTGATGCACGAGCTGGCCCTGCACGATCCGCGCCGCCACGAGATCCTGCGCGCCCTGGAGCGCGCGCTCGACGCCCTTGACCTGC
Source organism: Streptantibioticus ferralitis (assembly GCF_029223525.1). Lineage (GTDB taxonomy): Bacteria > Actinomycetota > Actinomycetes > Streptomycetales > Streptomycetaceae > Streptantibioticus_A > Streptantibioticus_A ferralitis. The sequence goes on from NZ_JARHTQ010000017.1 coordinate 57,975, forward strand.
ACGATGTCGGCGGCACCGCGGTGGCCGCGCGCGGCGAGCTGGCCGGGGTACTGGCCCGCCCGGCGCACGCCAGCGCCCATCGCATCACCGCGACCGGCCATGCGCACATCGACTCCGCATGGCTGTGGCCACTGCGCGAGACGGTGCGCAAGGCGTCCCGCACCTTCGCCAATGTCACCGATCTCGCCCGGGAGTACCCGGAGTTGGTCTTCTCCTGTTCCCAGGCCCAGCAGTACGCCTGGGTCAAGGAACACCAGCCGTACATCTGGGAGCGCATCAAGAAGGCGGTGGCGAGCGGCAACTGGGCGCCGGTGGGCTCGATGTGGGTGGAGTCGGACGCCAACATGCTGGGCGGTGAGGCGCTGGCCCGGCAGATCACCCATGGAAAGCGGTTCTTCCTGGACGAGCTGGGGGTCGACACCCAGGAGATCTGGCTGCCGGACTCCTTCGGCTACACCGCGGCGTTTCCGCAACTCGCCAAGCTCGCCGGGGTCCGCTGGTTCCTGACCCAGAAGATGTCCTGGAACCAGTCCAACAAGATGCCGCACCACACCTTCTGGTGGGAGGGAATCGACGGCACGCGGGTGTTCACCCACTTTCCGCCGGTCGACACCTACAACAGCGAGATGCGCGCCTCGGAACTCGCACACGCGGTGCGGAATTTCGCCGAGAAGGGACTGGCGACCCGCTCGCTGGTTCCTTTCGGCTACGGAGACGGCGGCGGCGGACCGACCCGCGAAATGCTGGAGAAGGCGCGGCGGCTGCGTTCCCTCGAAGGTTCGCCGCGGGTCGAGGTCGACCGGCCGTCGGCGTTCTTCACGGAGGCCGAAGCGGAATACGGTGAGCGGGCACCGGTGTGGTCCGGTGAGATGTATCTGGAACTGCACCGCGGCACGTACACCACCCAGGCCAAGACGAAGCAGGGCAACCGGCGCAGTGAGCACCTGCTGCGCGAGGCGGAGTTGTGGGCCACCACCGCCGCGCTGCGCGCGCCGGACTACGCCTACCCCTATGACGATCTGGACCGGATCTGGAAGACGGTGCTGCTGCACCAGTTCCACGACATCCTGCCGGGCAGCTCCATCGCCTGGGTGCACCGGGAGGCCCGCGACACCTATCAGCGGGTACGCGCCGAGCTGGAGCAGCTCATCGCCGATGCGGTCGCGGCGCTGGGCGGTCCCGGCGCGAGCGGCGACACGGTGGTGCTGCTCAACACCTCGCCGTACCCGCGCGCCGAGCCGGTGGTGCTCCGCGACGGGCGCACCGTCTGGTCCCAGGCGCCCGCCCTCGGGGCGGGCCGGGTGACCGAAGCTCCGCGCGGTGTACGGGTGGAGGCGCGCGCCGATCCCGGCGGCCATGTGCTGGAGAACGATCTGCTGCGGGTGGCCATCGACTCCGACGGCCTGCTGGACTCGGTGTACGACAAGGCGGCGGACCGCGAGGTGCTGGCCCCCGCAAGCCGGGGCAACCTGCTCCAGCTCCACCCTGACCACCCCAACAAGTGGGACGCCTGGGACATCGACCGGCACTACCGGCGGCAGCACACCGACCTGACCACCGCCGAGTCCGTACGGCTGACCGAGCCGGGGCCGCTGCGCGCGGTGGTGCGCGTGGTGCGGAAGTTCGGGCGCTCGCGGGTGGTCCAGGACATCGAGCTACGGGCGGGCAGCGGGCGCCTCGACATCACCACGGAGGTCGACTGGCACGAGTCGGAGAAGGTGCTCAAGGCCGCCTTCCCCCTCGACGTGCACGCCGAACAGGCCACTTCCGAGATCCAGTTCGGGCATGTGCACCGGCCGACGCACACCAACACCAGCTGGGACGCGGCCCGGTTCGAGACCTGCGCGCACCGCTGGACGCATGTCGCCGAGCCCGGCTACGGCGTCGCGGTGCTCAACGACTCGACGTACGGGCATGACACCAGGCGCGGCACCAGTGCGGCCGGGACCGCCACCACGGTACGGCTGACGCTGCTGCGCGCGCCGCACAGCCCGGATCCGGAGACCGACCAGGGCGCCCACCGGTTCAGCTATGCGCTGCTTCCCGGTGCGCGGATCGGCGATGCGGTCGCCGAGGGGCTGGCGCTCAACCTGCCGTTGCGACCCGCGGTCGTCAGCGCGCCCGACGCACTGCTCGACCCGTTGGTCTCGGTGGACGATCCGGCGATCACCATCGAGTCGGTCAAGTCGGCCGACGACCGCTCCGGCGATGTGGTGGTACGGCTCTACGAGTCGCGCGGCGGGCGGGCGCACGGGACGCTGGCCGCGGGTTTCCCGGTGGCCGGGGCACATGTCACCGATCTGCTGGAGCGGCCGCAGGAGACCGCGGCGGCCGAGGGGGGCCGGATCGCGGTGCGGCTGCGGCCGTTCCAGATTCTCACCCTGCGGCTGCGTCCTTCGGCGTAGGACCGTTGCCAGGTGGGCGGTTCAGCCCTCCCACACGGCGACGGCGGTCCGGTCGTCCGCGTACCCCTTGACCCGGGTCGCGGCGTCGGCGAGGAACGTGGCGAGGCCGGGCGGATGCTCCGCCCGGCCCCAGCGCCGCGCGAGGTGTTCGGACAGTTCCGGCACCTCGCGCAGCGGGTCGGCGAGCCCGGCGCTGCACAGCAGCAAGGTATCTCCGCGCTGCGCCACCGAGGCCCGGAACCGGAACCGTCCGCCCGGTGGGCTCGCCTCGTCCTCGGGTTCGCCGTCGGGGTCGAGGTCCTGCCACTGGCCGTCGCGGAGCCGGAACAGGCCGCCCGATCCGACGCCGAAGAACACCCGGGTCCGGCACTCGGGGTCCACGGGAAGCAGCAGACAGCGCAGCGAGGCGACGAACTCGCCCGGTGGCGCGGCGGGTTCGTCCTCCGCGTGCGGGTTGCCGTAGGCCCGCGCGGTGAGTCGGCGCAGTCCCGCCTTCAGTGCGCCGCGCTGCCCGGATCGTATGTCCTCGGCGAGCCGGGTCCTGCTACGGCCCACGGCGCTGCCGAGGGCGTGACAGGCGTCGCGGGCGGCGCGCGGCCCGTCCTCGGCGGCCCGGGCGCCGCCCGCGACGGCGATGAACAGCAGCGCGTCATCCCCCGAGCCGAACCGCGCGGTCAGCAGGGCGTCCGCGCGCGGTGCTCCCCGGTACCGCGCGGAGTCCCCGCGTCCGGAGACCGCACGCACCGTCAGCAGCCCGTAGCGGGCGCCGTCCAGCACGGTGTCCGGGACCAGTCCGTCCAGCCGTTCGGGGTCGGCGGGCGGCCAGGCGGTCGGCTCCGCGGCGTAGGTGGGCGGCCGGTCCCCCAGGTGGACGACCTGCGGTGGGGACGGTGCGGCGGGCGGCGCCGGGGGGTCGGGAGGCGGTGCGAAGGCTCCGGTGGGGGTCCACGGTGCTCCGGGGGCGGGGGCAGCGCCCTGCCGTGGTAGCGGAGTTCGGGCGTCGGGCGGCGGCGCCGGGGTCGCCGCGGGTTTCACCGCCGAGCGGACCGGCGGCAGGTGCGGGGGCGGTGCGGCCGCACCGGGGGGCGGACCGCCAAGCGGTCGCGGAGGGTCCGATGAGGGGGGATGCGCCACGGGCAGCCCGTCGGCCGCTGGTGGCGTGCTGGCCGCTGGTGGCGTGGCGGTCGCCGGTGGCCGCGGGTCCGGCGGCTTCGAAGGCGGGGCCGCGAAGGCCCGCCGGACGGTGTCGAAGTGCTCGTCGAGCGAACCGTCGGCCGGTGCGCCGGCCAGGTCGGGTGTTCCATCGTCGTCGTAGAGCTGCCGCCACCACGCATCATCGTGGTGGTGCTGCTCCCCCTGATGACTCATGTCGTCATTGTCCGCCGCGACGCGCCTGCGGAAACGGTTCTTGGCAAAAGGCTACGGTTCGCCATGGTCCGCGTCCTGTCGGAGGTCATGAGGCGCGGCGGTACGGCTTCCGGCAGTCTTGGCACATGGCGGCCGCCCAAGTGCGGTTTGTGGGACCGGTGATGCTCGCAGGACTGCTCGCGGTTCTGGTGCCGGGGTTACCGGGACCGCTGCTGTGCTGGGCCGCCGTGCCGTGGTGGGCGTCAACCGTCCATACCGCGCCGGCCTGGTACGTGCTGTTCGGCTCCGCGGTCGTCCTGGTGGTCGGTCAGGTACTGAGGTGGTTCGCCCCCGGGCGCCGGATGCGGGACGCGGGATGCGGGACGCGGGCATCACCCGGCAGACCCTGCTGCTGAGCGGGCGCTACGGCATCGCCGGATTCCTCCTCCTGCCCGTGCGGGGCGCGCTGCTGGGCTTCGTCGGCGGAATCCACGGCCAGGAACGCCACCGCCTGGGCAGTCACGGCGCGGCCCGCGTCACCCCCCGTACGGCGATGCGCGCGGTCGGCCTGTCCGTACTGGCCGAACTCCTGGCCTGTCTGCTGGTGGCCGGGGCCTGACTGGGCGCGGTCGTCTTCCGCTGACGGCACCGGTGTCGGGCCGCTACGGCGCCGTGGTGGCCGGGGCGGGAGTGGCCGGGGTGGCCGGGACCGCGCAGCGCAGCGGACCGCGGGTGGCGCGGCCGCCGGTGATCCGTACGTCGATCCGGGCCGCCGGTCCTTCGCCCTCCTTGGCCGCGGCGTTGGCCGCCGTGCAGGTCAACTGGCTGACCGCGTTGGGGGTGAGGGCGGAGACATCGGTGGACATCACGATCTGCACCTGTTCGGTGCCGGTGACGACCTTGGCCACACCGACCGGCGGCGCCAGCTCCGTGGTCAGACCGCGGGCCGCCTCCGCGCTGTTGGGGCCGCTGAGCAGCAGGTCGAGCGTCTCCCGGGGACCGACGGGACCGGAGGCGGGCCGGGTGACCGACTGCAGGCCGGTCGCAGAGACGAAGTACAGCCGGACCGTGGCCTGCGGATGGACACCGGTCGCCGGTACCCCGGCCTCGATGACGCCGGTCGGCTGGATACCGCAGCCCGCGAGCGCCGCGAGCCCGGCGAGCCCCGAGGTGGCGGCCGCCAGCCGCCGCGCCGTCCTCACTTCCACTCCTCGCCGTCGCCGGGGCACGGGTCGTCCGCGTGCGGGTCCCGGGCGCGCAGCGGGAGATCCACCGTGAAGACCGCACCGCCCTCGGGCCGGTTGGCGGCGCGCAGTTCGCCGCCGTGCAGCCGGACGTTCTCCTCGGCGATGGCGAGCCCGAGTCCGCTGCCCTCCGAGCGGGCGCGGGCCGCGTCGGCCTTGTAGAAGCGCTCGAAGATGTGCGGCAGCACCTCGGCCGGGATACCGGGGCCGTTGTCGGCGACCTCGATCAGCAAGCGGTCTCCTTGGGTTGTGAGCGAGACCCGGACGGGCGCGCCGCCGTGCCGCAGCGCGTTGCCGACCAGGTTGGCGACGGCCACGTCTATGCGTCGCGGATCGAGCGACGCCCGTACGGCCTGCGGAAGTCGGGTTTCCACCTGGTCCTGCCAGCCACGGGCCTGCAGGGACTTGCGTACCGTCTCCGCGGCGTCCACCTCGTCGAGGTGGAGGGCGGCGGCTCCGGCGTCGAAGCGGGAGATCTCCATCAGGTCCTCGACCATCCGGACCAGCTTGGCCGTCTCCCCGCTCACCAGCCGGACGGCGGCGGCGGTGTCCGGGTCGAGGGTGGCCGCGTCCTCGTCCAGCACGTCGGTGACCGCGGTCATCGCGGCCAGCGGGGTGCGCAGTTCGTGCGAGACGTCGGAGGCGAAGCGCCGGGCGGTGGCTTCCAGGCGGCGCAACTCGATGACGTTCTCCTCCAGGGTCGCGGCCATGTGGTTGAACGTGCGGGAGAGATCGGCGAGTTCGTCACCGCCGCGAACCGCGAGCCGGGTGTCCAGCTTGCCCGCCGCGATGGCCCCGGCGGCCCTGCGCAGCCCGCGTACCGGCCGCAGCACGCCCTGCGCGGCGAGCAGCGCGGCCACCAGGGACAGGGCGAGCGCGGGTACCGCGCCCCGCTCCGCGGCCTTGATCAGCGCGCTGGTGTTGGCCTGTTCCGCGGTGAGCGGGAGTTCCGCGTAGACGGCGAGGCCGGACTGCGTACGGTCGGTGCGCGCGTAGGTCACCGGCATGCCGATCGCCAGCCAGGGGCGGCCGTCCTTCATGACTCGTTGGAAGACCGGGACGCCCTTGGTGGTGACGGCCTTGCGTAGCTCGGGGGTGATGGCGGTACTGGTGTTGGCCGGGCGCTGCGGCATGAAGGGGCCGTTCTGGTAGCTCGCGTACGCCTGCCAGTTCTGGGCCTGGCCGCCGCCGTCGAGCTGTTGGGCGAAGTGCTGCAGATCGCTGGCGGTGGGCGGGAAGGGCAGATCGGGCGCGAGCGAGTTGACCTGGGAGCGCAGCGCGTTGATGGCGGTGTCCTGGCTGCGCTGCAGGATCGCCTTCCTGGCTTCCTGGAAGGTGAGCGCGGCGGTGGTCAGCGAGCTGAGCGCGGCGACCAGCAGGAACGCCAGGGCGAGCCGCGCGCGCAGGCCGCGCGCGGCCGACCAGCGGAGCCGGGGACGTCTCACAGCGGCCCGAAGCGGTAGCCGAAGCCGCGCAGCGTCTGGATGTACTTCGGGGAGCGCGGGTTGTCCTCTACTTTCGCCCGCAGCCGCATCACGCAGGCGTCGACCAGCCGGGAGTCACCGTGGTAGCTGTGCTCCCAGACGCTCTCCAGCAGTTGCTGGCGGCTGAAGACCTGGCCGGGCGCCGCGGACAGGTAGCACAGGAGTTTCATCTCGGACGGCGGCAGGGCGAGGTCCTGGCCGTCCTTGGTGACGATCAGCCCGGCACGGTCGATGCTCAGGTTCCCGTAGGTCTCCACGGCCGAGGGCATCAGGAGTCCGGTGACCTCGTCGCCGTCGGCGGGGGCGGTACGGCGCAGCACCGCGCGGATGCGCGCCTCCAGCACCTCGCCGCGAGCGGGCTTGACGATGTAGTCGTCGGCTCCGGCCTCCAGTCCGAGGACCACGTCCATGTCGTCGCCGCGTGCGGTGAGCATGATGATCGGCAACTGCCGGGTGGCGCGGATGCGCCGGCACACCTCGAACCCGGAGGCACCCGGCAGCATCAGGTCGAGCAGCACGAGGTCGGGCCGGAAGCCCTCCAGGGCGGCCAGTCCGGCCTCACCCGTTGCCGCCGCCTCGATCTCGTGACCGCGGCGGCGCAGGGCAAGGGTGACCCCGTGCCGCACCGCGGGGTCGTCTTCGATCAAAAGCACTCGCGACATGCGTCAAGTATCGACGGGTTTTATGAGCAAACGGTCACAAGCGGATCCATCACCCGGCCTCGGCCGTCTCCCTCTGCGACATCGCGACGGAGTCAGGAAGGCCGGGGATCATGATGCGCAGGGGTATGCGGGCAGCCAACGGGCGCGTGGTGGCGGCAGCGGCGGTCGCCCTCGCCGGGGCGGGGATGCTGGCCGGGTGGTGGAGCGCCCAGGCGGGTGAACCGACCGGTCCCGCGCCCAAGCCCGCCCGGTCCTCCGCGGCTCCGGTCCCCGGCCGGCCCTCCAGCCCGAGCACGGGGCTTCCCACCCCGAAGGTCGACACGGACATCGCGCACGCCGCCGAGAGCGGCGGCAAGGCGGTGAACATCACCATCGACGACGGACCCGACCCGACCTGGACCCCGAAGATCCTCAAGGTGCTCAAGGACAACGGCGTCAAGGCGACCTTCTGCATGATCGGCCCGCAGGCAGCGGCCCACCCCGACCTCGTCAAGCAGATCGTGGCGGACGGCCACCGGCTGTGCGACCACACGGTCTCGCACAACACGGCGATGGACCACCGGCCCGACGACTACCAGAAGCAGCAGATCCTGGAAGCCGCCAAGGACATCGAGCAGGCCTCCGGCGGGGTCGAGCCGATGTACTACCGCGCGCCGGGCGGCGCCTTCACTCCGTACAGCAGGCAGATAGCCGCCGCCAACGGGATGCGGCCGCTGGGGTGGAACGTGGACAGCAGGGACTTCGAGAAGCCGGGCACCGACGCCATCGTGCGCACGGTCAAGAACGAGCTGAAGAACGGCCCGACGCTGCTCTTCCACGACGGCGGCGGCAACCGCTCCCAGACCGTGGCCGCACTGGAGCGCCTGGTCCCATGGCTGAAGCAGCAGGGCTACGGGTTCAGCTTTCCCGTCCAGTGAGACTGTCCGGGGATGTCCGCCAAGTCCCGGCGGATCGGGGGCGGTTGGGCGCCGCCGGGCTGCTTGCGTCGTGGCTGCCCACGCTGGCGGCGGAGGACTTTTGCCATCGCGCGGCGGACCGGTTTCTGCCGCCGGGGCGGCAAGAAGCCCCACGGCGCGGACCGGCGGTGCCGAACCGCCCGCAACCCGACGCGAGAGCGGACCGGCGGTGCCGAACGGCCCGCAACCCGGCGCAAGATCACACGGTGCGGGCCGCAGGCTGCAACGCGCCCTCCAGGGCGAGCAGGGCGCGCTTGCGGTCCAGGCCGCCCGCGTAGCCGGTGAGGGTGCCGTCGGAGCCGATCACGCGGTGGCACGGGCGGATGATCAGCAGCGGGTTGGCGCCGACGGCGCCACCGATCGCCCGGACCGCACCCGGGACGCCCGCCATGGCGGACAGTTCGCGATACGTGACGGTGCTGCCGTACGGAACGGTGTCCAGCGCGGCCCACACCCGCTCGCGGAACTCGGTTCCGCGCGGCGCGATCGGCAGGTCGAAGTCGTGCAACTCCCCCGCGAAATATGCCTTCAGCTGCCGCTCGGCTTCGACGAACGGCGTGGGGTCGCGCTGCCATGCGGGCTCTACCGTCACTCCGCCGCGCTGCCCCCGCACGCTGACCGCGGTCAGCACGAAGCCGAGGTCCGGCGTCTGCTCTCCGGTGAGGGTCAGCTCACCGAGCGGGCTGTCGAGTGTGGTGTAGACGGTCATGGTGATTCCTGTTCTCGCGGTGTGAGGTGGCCCGGGTCCGAGGCCCACAGGTAGCGCAGGGCGTAAGAGCGCCAGGGGCGCCAGGCGTTCGCGGCATGCGGGGTGACGTTCGGGGTGGGCAGGTAGACGTCCGGGTCGCCGAGCGCGCGCATCCGGATGTATCCGGCCGTCCACTCGCCGACGCCGGGCAGGGCGAGCAGCGCCGCGTGTGCCCGCTCGCGGTCCGCCCCGGGGTCGAGGCACAGCGTGCCGTCGGCCAGCGCGGTCGCCAGGCCGGACACGGCCTCCGGCAGGTCGGCCGGATCGGCGTCGGCGAGGGCGTCGACGGCCGGGAAGAGATGGGTGAGGGAGCCATCGGGCGCGCCGGGCAGCGGGTCGCCGTACGCGGTCACCAGCGCGGCTGTCCGTGTCGGCCGCGCACCGAGCTGGACGCACACCGCCAACTCGTGCGGGTCCGCCGCACCCGGCGAGCGCCGCCCGGGAGCGGCGCGGACCAGCGGGGCGAGCAGTGGGTCGGCGCCCAGCGACGCGGCGACCGCCTCCGGGTCGGCGTCGAGATCGAACATGCCGCGCACCCGCTGGACGGCGGTGGTCAGATCCCTGAGGTCGGCCAGCCGCAGTCGGCAGTCCAGCCAGCGGCCGGCCCGGGCTCGCGCTCCGGGTTCGTCGACCTCGGCGATCCCCGCCCCGTACGGCAGCCGCAGTGTGCGGCGGTAGGTGCGTGCGCCGGGCCGGCCGATGATCTCCTCGACACCGGGTACCGCCCGCCATGCGAGAAGGTCGAAGACGGCCGCGTCATACGGCCCGCGATGCGCGAGCCGCAACGGCACCCCGGCGGCGGGTACCGCGGGGCTCCCGGTGGCGGCGGGCGGCGCGCTGGCAGCGGCGCGGTGGCTCCGCGTCACGGCGCGCAGTTGGCTGGGGGTGCGGGCGTAGATCTCCCGGATCGAGTCGTTGAACTGCCGGACGCTCGCGAATCCGGCCGCGAAGGCGACCTCGGTCACCGGCAGGTCGGTGGTCTGCAGCAGCACCCGCGCCGTCTGGGCCCGCTGGGCGCGGGCGAGCGCCACCGGTCCGGCACCGACTTCGGCGGTGAGCTGGCGGTGGACCTGGCGGGCGCTGTAGCCGAGCCGTGCGGCCAGCCCGGCTACGCCGTCCCGGTCCACGATCCCGTCCCGGATCAGTCGCATCGCCCGTCCGACGAGGTCCGCCCTCACGTCCCACTCGGGCGAGCCGGGCACCGCGTCCGGGCGGCAGCGGCGGCAGGCGCGGTATCCGGCGCCCTGCGCGGCGGCGGCCGTCGGGTAGAAGGTGACGTTCTGCCGCTTGGGGGTCACCGCCGGGCAGCTCGGCCGGCAGTAGATGCCGGTGGTCCGCACGGCGGTGAAGAACACCCCGTCGAAGCGGCTGTCCCGGCTGCGAACCGCCTGGTATCCGGTCTCTACGTCGATCACACAACCCAGTCTGCGGCACCGCGCGCCCCCCGACTGGCGGAAATCGGACGTCGCCCTTCAGCCGCCCTTCAGGCCCTTTTCAGCGGGCAGCTGACAGACTCCGCCGCCGATCAGGGCCGGGAACAGACTTGCGGGGGAGAACGGGTGTGGAAATCACCCCGCGGGGGAATGTCACGGGCACATAGCAACCGTGAAGGCGGCGTGAAGCCCAGGCCAACTGCCAGATCTGATCGACTCGTTGGAGGAGCGCATGGTTTACACCGTCGTACTCGGCATTGTGATCGTCGCGCTCGGCGTCGGCAGCGTGGTGTACACGTTCTGGCACGAAGGCAGCCCGATCACCGCACGCCGCCGGCGCCACAACGGCGCCGGCTGAGCGCGAACACCAGCGAACGCCGGCGCGGACCCGCAGCTCAGCGAGGCGTCCGACCGCCGCGCTTGGCCTCGGCCGACGCACGGCCGGATGCCGCCCGCCGCTTCCACTCCCGGCGCCGCTCGGCGTGCAGCCGTGCGTCGGTGCGGGCGGCGATCCGGGCGTTCTCCCTGAGCAGCTTGAGATAGCTCTCCCATCGCCGCTGCGGCAGCGTGCCGTCCTCCAGTGCGCCGAGCACCGCGCAGCCCGGCTCCGCGGTATGCGCGCAGTCGTGGAACCGGCACTCCCGCGCCAACTCCTCGATCTCGGCGAAGACTTGGGCCACCCCGGACTCCGCGTCCCACATGCCGACGCCGCGCAGGCCCGGGGTATCGATCAGCACACCGCCACCGGGCAGCGGCAGCAGATCGCGGGTGGTCGTGGTGTGCCTGCCCTTTCCGTCCGCGTCGCGGATCGCCCGCACCTGCTGCGGCTCCTCCCCCAACAGGGCGTTGACCAGGGTGGACTTGCCCGCACCGGACTGGCCCAGCAGTACGGAGGTGGTCCCGGACAGGATCGCGGCGAGGACGTCGAGGCCCTCGCCGGTGACCGCGCTCACCGCGAGCACCTGGACACCGGGCGCCGCGGCCTCGGTGTCGGCGAGTAGATGGCCCAGGGCCGGGTCCGGCACCAGATCCGACTTGGTGAGTACCACGAGCGGCTGCGCACCGCTCTCCCAGGCGAGGGCCAGGAACCGTTCGACCCGGCCGAGATCGAGTTCGGCGGCGAGGGACACGGCCACCACCGCGTGGTCGACGTTGGCGGCCAGCACTTGTCCCTCGGAGCGCCGGGTCGAGGTGTTGCGGACGATGGCGGTGCTGCGCGGCAGCAACGCCCGTACCAGGAAGGGGTCGCCGCCGAGGTCGAGCGCCGCCCAGTCGCCGGTGCACACCCACTTCAGCGGGTCGGACGAAGTGATGGGAGCGATACCGGCCCTGACCGGGCCGCTCGCCGTGGCGGCGTCGCAGAGGTCGCCGTACACCCGGACAATACGGGCCGGAACCAGTCCCTCAGCCGCGTACGGGGCGAATGCGGTGTCAAGCGTGCTGTGCCAGCCGTAGCCGGAAAGCGAGGAGTTCAAGAGGGTCAACCTTCGGCAGGAGCGGGTTGGTTGGATGGAGTGACGTGGCATGCCGTCCGGATGTGGGCAGCGCCCAGCGCGATGACGGTCATCGGTCCTCACCTCCCGCTCTTCTCGTGACGACCGCGCGAAGTGCGCGGCCCTCATCAGCCGTTGGCATGTGGGACGTTACGTATCGTCCGGTTCGTCATCCACTGGTTTTTTCGCCGTGTCGTTCTCGGCGGGGCCGCCGTGTCGTCTGCCCGTCAGTCGGGCTCGCAGCTCCCGGTGCGGGAGGAAGCCCGCCCAGCGCTCGGGGAATTCGGCGGGCGGCTCGTCGGCGGGGCCGATCTCGTCGTCGGGGCTGTCGTGGTTCGCCGCGCGCCGGGCCTCGGCGCGCGCGACCATCTCCTCGGCGGCCTTCTCGTTCTCCCGCTCCCGTTCGGCGCGGGCCGCCGCGGTGGCCACCGACGGCCAGATCCGGTCTATGGCGGCGTTGACGGCCGCGCCGACCAGTACCGCGAACGCCGACACACCGATCCACAGCAGCACCGCCACCGGCGCGGCCAGCGAACCGTAGATCGTCGGCCCCTCGACGGTGTGCGTGAGGTAGATGCGCAGCAGGAAGCTGCCGAGCACCCAGATCAGCAGTGCGACGAGCGCGCCCGGAATGTCCTCGATCCATGGCGAGCGCACCGGCACGGACACGTGGTAGAGGGTGGTCAGAAAGGCGATGGACAGCACCAGCACCACCGGCCAGTACAGCGCGCTGACCACCGCCGCGCTGTGCGGGATCAGACTGACCACCGCCTCCGGCCCGGCGACCAGCAGCGGGAGCACGATCGCGCCGACGACCAGCGCGATGACATAGAGCCCGAAGGCGAGCAGCCGGGTGCGGACGATTCCGCGCCGCCCCTCCAGCCCGTACATGATCGTGATGGTGTCGACGAAGACGTTGACCGCGCGGGAGCCGGACCACAGGGCGATGATGAAGCCGAGCGAGATGACATCCGCCCGGCCGGTCCGGAAGACGGTGTCGACCAGCGGCCGGACCAGCTGGTTCACCCCCTTGTCCGACAGGACGGTGGCGGAGGCGGTGAGGATGTTCTTCCTGATGTGGCCGACGGTGTCGGCGCCGATGGCCACGTCGAGGTAGCCGATGGCGCCGACCAGGCCGAGCAGCAGCGGCGGCAGGGAGAGCAGCACGAAGAACGCGGCTTCCGCGGCGAGGCCGGTGACCCGGTACTCCAGGCAGGAGTTGAAGGTGTCCTTGACCAGCAGCCAGACCAGTTTCCGCTTCGAGACATTCCGGTACAGGGCCCGAGCCCTGTGCAACCGCCCTGGTCGCGGCGGTGGTGTTCCCTCTGCTGCCTCCACCTGCCTACCGTAGCTGCCATGGCTGCCCCTACACACACGGTGACCAACCAGGCTCCGCCGCTGGTCGCCTACGATGTCTACGCCTCCGACCCGGCCCTCACCGAGGGCGTCGCCCGGCACGCCGCGCCGGAGCGACTGGACGAGATCTCGGCGGAGCTGAGCGAGCTCGGCCGCGCTGCGGGTTCGGCGCAGGCCCAGCGCTGGGGTGAGCAGGCCAACGCCTACTCTCCCGTGCTGCGCACCCATGACCGGTACGGCAACCGTGTCGACGAGGTCGACTTCCATCCCAGCTGGCACCGGCTGCTCGGCCATGCCGTCTCCGCGGGCCTGACGGACGCCTGGTCCCGTCCGGACGGCCATCTGCGGCGAGCCGCCGGTTTCATCACCTGGACGCAGGTCGAGGCGGGGCACGGCTGCCCGCTGTCGATGACGCACGCGGCGGTGCCCACGCTGCGGCACGAGCCGTCACTGGCCGCGGAGTGGGAGCCGCTGCTGGCCTCCCGGGTCTACGAGCCGCAGCTGCTGCCGCCGGCCGAGAAGCCCGGCGCACTGTGCGGGATGGGCATGACCGAGAAGCAGGGCGGTTCCGACGTACGGGCCAACACCACCCGGGCCGAACCGCTGGCCGAAGAGGGAACGTATCTGCTCACCGGGCACAAATGGTTCTGCTCGGCGCCGATGTCCGACGCCTTCCTGGTCCTCGCCCAGGCGCCCGGAGGCCTGACCTGCTTCCTGCTGCCACGCGTACTGCCCGACGGGACCCGCAACACGTTCGCCATCCAACGGCTGAAGGACAAGCTCGGCAACCGCTCCAACGCCTCCTCCGAGGTGGAGTTCTCCGGAACCTGGGCGCGCCGGGTCGGCGAGGAGGGCCGCGGGGTCGCGACGATCATCGAGATGGTGGCGGCGACCCGGCTGGACTGCGTCTCCGGCTCGGCGGCGATCATGCGGCAGGCGGTGGCCCAGGCCATCCACCACACGGCGTACCGCGAGGCGTTCGGCGGGCTGCTGATCGACAAGCCGCTGATGCGCAACGTACTGGCCGACCTCGCCCTGGAGTCCGAGGCGGCGACCACCACCGCGCTGCGGCTGGCCGCCAGCTACGACAGCGACAGCGAGCACGAGCGGAACCTGCGGCGGGTCGCCGTTCCGGTGGCCAAGTACTGGGTGACCAAACGCTGCCCCGCGGTCGCGGGCGAGGCGCTGGAGTGCCTGGGCGGCAACGGCTACGTGGAGGACTCGGGCATGCCCCGGCTGTTCCGCGAGTCGCCGCTCAACTCCATCTGGGAGGGCTCGGGCAACGTCCAGGCGCTCGATGTGCTGCGCGCGCTGCAGCGCGAGCCGAACGTGCTGGGCGCCTTCCTCGGCGAGCTCGGCCTGTCCCGCGGCGCGGACCACCGGCTGGACGCCGCGATCAAGGACCTGCTGACCGAACTGGCCGACCTGGAGGGCATCGAGGCGCGCGCCCGCCGTGTGGTGGAGCGGATGGCACTGGTACTGCAGGGGTCGTTGCTGGTGCGCTTCGCTCCGCCGCAGGTCTCCGACGCGTTCTGCGCCTCCCGCCTGGGCGGCGACTGGGGCTCGGCGTTCGGCACCCTGCCGCACACCCTCGACCTGGCGTCAGTGGTGGACCGGGCCCGCCCGGTGACGTAGCTGTCACCTTCCGGGGCCCCGCCGGGAAGTCCCCTCGGCCGGAAGGCCGAAGCGTGGACAGGCGTGGGTGGTGCCGCGCCGACTCGGCACCACCCCGGCCTTCGACCGGCGGCCCCAGGGGGGGAAGGGGCTGCTGGTCCGACCCCGCGCCACTTTCCGGTAGGCCTGCATGCGGCGGCAACCGTTGCAGAACGTTGCACTTCTTTCGCGCATACCCGGCGCGGGCCGCCACCGGGACGGCACCATAAGGGACAACGCGGAAGGGCACGGGGGACGACAGCTCGGAGAGACCGCACGTGAACCAGCAGCCAGCAGACCCGGTGGTACTCACTCAGGCGCGTGACGCGGCACTGGCAGGCCGTCAACCGAGCGGCGAACCAAGACCGTTGATCGGCGACTCATGGCACCGGATGCTCCGCACCGGAGTCGACCCCGAGCGGGGCAACCACCTCGGCTTCCTGCCGCTCGACGAGATCGAGCACCGCCGCAGGACCTCCCCGCTCGGCGAGGTGCTGCCGACCCTGCATGAGTCGCTGCGATCCGTCACCGAGACCGGCTGCCATCTCGTCGTCGTCACCGACGCCGACGGCCGGGTGCTGTGGCGGGCCGGAAGCCCGGCGGTGCGGCGCAGCGCGGACCGCCTCGAACTGGTCGAGGGCGCCGCCTGGGCGGAGGAGGTGGCGGGCACCAACGGGATCGGCACCGCCCTGGTGACCCGGCGCCCGGTACAGGTGCACTCCACCGAGCACTATGTGCGCGCCCTGCACCAGTTGACCTGTGCCGCCGCGCCGCTGCACGATCCGCGCGACGGCCGACTGCTCGGTGCGGTGGACGTGACCTGTCCCGCCGCCACCACGCACCCCGCCACCCTCGCGCTGGTCAGCGCCGTCGCCCGGGTCGCCGAGGGTGAACTGCGGCTACGGCACTGGGAGTCGGTCGAGCGGCTGCGGTCAGCCGCCGCGCCGGTGCTGGCCCGGCTGGACGGCCAGGCGGTCGCCGTGGACCGCGACGGCTGGACGGCGGCGATCACCGGGCTGCCGCCGATGGACCGGGTGGCGCTGCCCGACTCCCCCATGGCTGGCGAGACATGGCTGCCGTCGCTCGGGCAGTGTGTGCTGGAGCCGCTGCCCGGCGGCTGGTTGGTGCGGGTCGGCCCGGCGCCGAAGCGGGAGACCGCCGCCCCGAGCCGGGTCACCTTGGACCTGACCTGCGCCCGGTCCTGGACGGTCACCGTCAGCGGCCCGTCCGGTAGTTGGTCGCAGCGGCTCAGTCCCCGCCACGCCGAGCTGCTGTTCGCCCTCGCCGTCCATCGGTGCGGGCGCAGCGCCGCGCAGCTGGCGGCCGATCTGTTCGGCGACGCCACCCGTGAGGTGACGGTGCGCGCCGAACTGTCCCGGCTGCGGCGGAACTTGGCGGGGGTACTGGCCCATCGCCCCTACCGCTTCGCCGACGAGGTGGCGGTCGGACTGCTGCGGCCCGACGACCCGGTGGATCTGCTGCCGTTCTCCTCGGCCCCGGTGGTACGGGCGGCGCGCGGCGCGGTACGCCCTGACGGCGGCCCTTTGGCCTAGCTGTGTTGTCCCGCGGGGTTGTTCACCCGGCTGATCGGTGGCTGGCCTGCGCGTGCGGTGTGGCAGCGATGGTGGTTGTACGCGTGCGGGAAGTCT
Organism: Streptantibioticus ferralitis; assembly: GCF_029223525.1. Taxonomy (GTDB): domain Bacteria; phylum Actinomycetota; class Actinomycetes; order Streptomycetales; family Streptomycetaceae; genus Streptantibioticus_A; species Streptantibioticus_A ferralitis. The sequence goes on from NZ_JARHTQ010000017.1 coordinate 74,405, forward strand.
TCGAGGGCCGCGTTGCGCTCGGTGTTGCTGGTGCAGGGCCGCAGCAGTTGCTCGCCGCGGATCGGCGGTAGCGCGGCCGCCGCGATCCATGACACCCGGACAGCCGAGATCCGGCAGAAGGAAGTGTCCGCCGCGGCGGGGCGCGACCACGATGGTGTGGACCGCCGGTGCCCAACCGCCGGCAACCCGACGAAGATCCACCGAACCGGCCGAGCCCGCTCGCGGCGGAACCTGGCCGGACCGGGCGTCCCGGGGGCGGATCCGCGGGGCGGCGGCAAGCCGCCCGGCGGGTGGCACACTGGTCGCATGCCGGAGCTACCGGAGGTCGAAGCTCTCAGCGGGTTCCTGGCCGAGCGGCTGACCGGGCGCGAGGTCGCCCGGGTGTACCCGGTGTCCGTCCAGGTGCTGAAGACCTACGATCCGCCGCTGACCGGCCTTGAGGGCCGCACTGTCACCGGCGTCGGACGGCATGGGAAGTTCCTGGACATCGTGGCCGACGACGGCACGCACCTGGTCGTCCATCTGGCCCGGGCGGGCTGGTTGCGGTGGAAGGACAAGCTGCCGGACGAGCCGCCGCGTCCCGGCAAGGGGCCGCTGGCGCTGCGGCTGCGCCTCGCCGAGCCGCGGGGGGCGGGTTTCGATCTGACCGAGGCAGGTACGCACAAGCGGCTCGCCGTGTACTGCGTACGTGATCCGGCCGAAGTGCCGGGAATCGCCCGGCTGGGCCCCGACCCGCTGGACCAGGCGTTCACCCTGGACGTCTTCGCGGGGCTGCTGGCGGGCGAGCGCCGCCAGATCAAGGGCGTGCTGCGGGATCAGTCGGTGATCGCCGGGATCGGCAACGCGTACTCGGACGAGGTGCTGCACGCCGCCCGGATGTCCCCGTTCAAGATCGCCGCGTCGCTGGACGAGGGCGAGGTCAGCGCGCTGTACGAGGCGCTCCGCGAGACGCTGCGCGATGCCGTTCGACGATCGCGGGGGCTGGTCGCGGGCGAGTTGAAGGCCGAGAAGAAGAGCGGCCTGCGGGTCCACGGACGCACCGGTCAGCCGTGCCCGGTCTGCGGCGACACGGTACGGGAGGTGTCGTACCACGACTCGTCGCTGCAGTACTGCCCCACCTGCCAGACCGGCGGCCGACCGCTCGCGGACCGGCGGCTGTCCCGGTTGCTCAAGTAGCGTCCGGCGACTGGCCGGTGGACACCCGGGCCAGCTCCGACCGGCGGTAGGAGTATCCGAAGTAGACGATGAGCCCGACCACGAACCACACGGCGAACCGCGCCCATGTCTGCCAGTGCAGGAACGTGATCAGCCAGACCGAGAAGACCGCGCCGAGCGCGGGCACCACCGGCATGCCGGGGCAGCGGAAGGCGCGTGGCAGGTCGGGCTGCCGGTAGCGCAGCACCACCACGGCGACGCAGACCACGACGAACGCCAGCAGGATGCCGATGTTGGTCAGCTCGGCCGCCGTGCCGATCGGCACGAATCCGGCGATGGCCGCGGAGGCCACGCCGACGATCCAGGTCACCCGGATCGGGACGTGCCGCCTGGGATGCGTGTGCGCGAACCATCTCGGCAGCAGCCCGTCCCGGCTCATCGAGTACCAGACGCGGGTCACCCCGAGCATGAACGTGAACATCACCGTGAGGATGCCGATGATCGCGCCCACCGCGACCACGTTCGCGATGCCGTTCAGTCCCACCGACTTGAACGCCGTGGAGAAGCCGCTGGTCTTGTTGATGTCCGTGTAGCGCTGCATACCGGTCAGCACCAGACACGCCAGTACGTACAGCACCATCGAGACGGCGAGCGAGTAGACGATCGCCCTGGGCATGTGGCGCTGGGCGTCCTTGGACTCCTCGGCCGCCGTGCTCATCGCGTCGTAGCCGAAGACGGCGAAGAAGACGGTGGCGGCGCCGGTGAAGCTGCCGGCCACTCCGTAGGGGAAGAACGGGTGGTAGTTGGCGGTGTTGATGTGGAAGAAGCCGACCGCGATGACCAGCAGCACCACCGCGACCTTGATGCCGACCACCGTGGTCTCGAAGCGGGCGGCGCTCCTGATGCCGCGGGTGAGCAGATAGGCGATCAGCAGACACAGCACGGCGGCGAACACGTCGACCCGGTGACCGGAACCGGTGCCCGGGGCGCCGAGCATCCACGCCGGCAGTTTGATCCCGGCCTGGCTCAGCAGGAAGTCGAAGTACCCGGAGATGCCGATGGCCACCACAGCGACGATAGCGGTGTACTCCAGCAGCAGGTCCCAGCCGATGAACCAGCCCACGAGTTCCCCGAGCACCGCGTACCCGTACGTGTAGGCGGATCCGGCTCTGGGGATGAGCCCGGCGAACTCGGCGTAGCTCAACGCCGCCGCCGCGCTGGCGACGCCCGCGATCAGGAACGACACCACGACCGCGGGCCCCGCGATGCCGTTGGCGACGGTCCCGGCCAGGGTGAAGATCCCGGCGCCGATGATGCCGCCGATGCCGATGGCGGTGAGCTGCCACAGCCCGAGGGTGCGGGTGAGCCGTCCTCCGGTCGCCGCGGCCTCGCTGTCCTCGATCTCCTCGATCGTTGCGACCGGCTTACGGCGCAGCACGCCCTGTCCGGCCCGGAGTGCGGCCATGGTGTGTCCTCTCCGCCGATCCGCCGATCCGCCGATCCGCCGACAGCTGACGGCGGCCCATCGTGGCCGACGCCCCACCGCCGTGGAAGACGGCGCTCCGCCTGATGCCCCGTCGGGTCCAATGGGCGGACGGAGATGGATGTCCGCCCCCGCGCGGCTACCGGTTGCGGGGGCGGACCGTGCTGGGCGCGGAGCGTCAGTACTTCGAGCCCGCGCGGCGACGCAGCAGGTAGACACCGCCGCCGGTGACCGCGGCGGCCAGCAGCGTGGCACCGAGGGCGGCCTGGACGGTGTTGATCCCGCCGTGGCTGCCGCCGACGCCGGTCTTGGCGCCCTTGGTCGGCGTACTGGCAGTGGTCGAACCGGACGTCGAGCTCGACGTCGAGCCGGAGGTCTTGCCGGACTTGGTGACCGTGGACTTGCCGTAGATGTCGCCGACGGTGAAGTCCCCGCCGGTGACGGACTTACCGCCGCAGGTGGCGGTGATCTTGTAGGCGCCGTTCTTGGCCGTGGAGAAGATCTTCACCGTGGCGACCGAGGAGCCCTGGTTGACGATCCCCTTGAGCGCGGTACGCGAGAAGACACTGGACTCGACGATGGCGTCGTTGGACTTGCCGCTGCCACGGCACGAGCTGCCGTCCACCGTGATGGTCAGCGTCCCACCGGCCTTCACGTCCTTGGGGGTGACGATGATGTTGTTCGGGGCGGACGGGTCCGCAGCCGCCGCCGCGAGGGGGGCGGACAGGCCGAGGGCGGCGCCGGCGACGACGGTGGCTGCGAGGGCACGAGTGACGAACATGGTGATCCTCCGTTGGACGCGCCTGGGGCGAGGCGCCCCGGGATCGGCTGGAACACGTCCACGTCGAGACTCACCCGGCCCTTATGCCCCCGCATCCGGGGGCATGGCTGCGCCGAGCGTGAATCCTTGCCGTGAAGGGAGTTGGGGCCGGTAATACCGCAGGTCACGCGGGATCGAAGATTGTTTGTGATGTTCACTCGGACGGCGGTGGCCCCATCGGGCGTGCGCACCATCGCGGCGCCACCACCCATTCGCCCGTCAGATATCGCCCGTCTGAAGGACCGCGACTAGCGTTCCGCACAGCGAGGCTTCAGGAGGAGGCATGGCGGAGATACCCCGGATACCGGAGCCGATACGGCATCAGCCGGACGCGGGCGCTGATGCCGACCGCCGCCCCGGACGGCGCGGCGGCCTGCTGGCCCCCGTCGCGATAGTCCTGACCGCGCTGCTGGGTGGATACCTGATCCACGACGGCACCCGGACCGAGGGCCCCCCGCGCCCCACCACCGTCGACTCACCCGCCGACCCCTCACCGTCCACCGCCCGCAGCCCGGCACCACTGCCGTTCGCCGCGCCTTCCCGGATCAGGATCCCGGCCATCAGGGTCGACGCTCCGGTGATGAGGGTCGGCCTGGACAAGGACGGCGGCGTCGGCGCGCCGCCACCAGCCGACAAGAACCTCGCCGCCTGGTACCGCCAGGGCCCCGCCCCCGGGCAGCGCGGGACGGCGGTCATGGACGGACACGTCGACAACAAGGCGGGCCCCGCGGTCTTCTACAACCTCGGCGCCCTGCACAAGGGCGACCACATCGAGGTGGCGCGGGTCGACGGCAGGACGGCGGTCTTCACCATCTACGGCATCGAGCTGTTCGCCAAGAACGCCTTCCCCGCCCAGCGGGTCTACGGCGACACCGGGCGCCCCGAAGTGCGGGTGATCACCTGCGGCGGCGCCTTCAGCAGGCGGAACGGATACGCCGGGAACGTCGTGGTCTTCGCACGGCTGAGCGCCGAGCGCTGAGACCCCCGCCTGCGCCGCGGCCGACCGCGCCCATGGTTGGGTGTGCCGCATGACCATCACCGTGACCACCTGGTCCATGGAGCAGACCTCCGCCGCCGATCTGCGCCCCGCTGACGGGCCCGAGCCGCCCGCCGGGATCCGGGTCGTCCGGGCCGAGCTGCCGAGTCCGGCGTTCAACCGGTTCCTGTACACGGCCGTCGGCGCGGACGTCTCCTGGACCGACCGGCTGGGCTGGAACCACGCGCGGTGGCAGGCGTATCTGGAGCAGCCGGGTGTGGAGACCTGGGTGGCGTACGAGCGCGGCACACCCGCGGGGTACATCGAGTTGGAGGGGCAGGACGAGGGCCAGGTGGAGATCGCCTACTTCGGTCTGCTGCCCGAGTTCCGCGGCCGCCGGATCGGGGGACTGCTGCTGTCGTACGGGACGGCCCGCGCCTGGGACCTGGCGGAGCGTTGGCCGCACCGGCCGCCGACGAAGCGGGTGTGGGTGCACACCTGCAGCCTGGACGGGCCGCACGCGTTGGCCAATTATGAGCGGCGCGGCTTCCGGACCTTCGCGACGGTGACCGGCGAGGAGGACAAGCAGCTGGTCGAGGGTCCCTGGCCTGGCGCGGCGCGGTGACCCGGGACACACCGTCTCGACATTCGGGAAAAGCGCGTCCACATTCTGGATAATGGTGGACTCCCGCGAGAGCGGCATGCCACGCTTCCGTCATGTCTCGCGCTGGAATCGCCTTGGTAGGTCGACTGCACGTCGACCTTGGCCGCATGTCCAGCGCCATCTGTCCGGCGAGCTGACCGTCCAGCGCCGACCCGTCCACGCTTTGACGCCGTCGCGGACACCCGGGTGCCCACTGCCACGGTAATCGCAGGCCAGGGCGGCCCCGCGGGTCCGCATCACGCACCATCACCTGCTTGAAGGACCGCATCGCCATGGCCAGCACACCCAATCCCGCACAAGCCGCACCGTCCCGCCGCAAGGCCGGCCGCCACCGCGGCGAGGGGCAGTGGGCCGTCGGCCACTTCACGCCACTCAACGCCAACGAGCAGTTCAAGAAGGACGATGACGGTCTCAATGTGCGGACACGCATTGAGACGATCTACGCCCACCGGGGCTTCGACTCCATCGACCCGGCCGACCTGCGCGGACGGATGCGCTGGTGGGGGCTGTACACCCAGCGCAAGCCCGGCATCGACGGCGGCAAGACCGCGATCCTGGAGCCGGAGGAGCTGGACGACAAGTACTTCATGATGCGGGTGCGCATCGACGGCGGACGGCTGACCGTCGCCCAGCTGCGCGCCATCGGCGAGGTGTCCGAGCAGTACGCCCGGGGCACCGCCGACATCACCGACCGCCAGAACATCCAGCTGCACTGGGTCAGGATCGAGGACGTACCGGCGATCTGGCAGAAGCTGGAGGCCGTCGGACTGTCGACCACCGAGGCGTGCGGCGACTGCCCGCGGGTGATCATCGGCTCCCCGGTGGCGGGCATCGCCGCCGACGAGATCATCGACGGAACGCCCGCGGTCGACGAGATCCACCGGCGGTACATCGGCAGCAAGGAGTTCTCCAACCTGCCGCGCAAGTTCAAGACCGCCGTCTCGGGCTCCCCGGTCCAGGACGTGGTCCACGAGATCAACGACATCGCGTTCGTCGGTGTCGTGCACCCCGAGCACGGCCCCGGCTTCGACCTGTGGGTCGGCGGCGGGCTGTCCACCAACCCGCGGCTGGCGGAGCGCCTCGGGACCTGGGTGCCGCTCGACGAGGTGGCCGATGTGTGGGCGGGTGTCGTCGGCATCTTCCGCGACTATGGCTACCGGCGGCTGCGCACCCGCGCCCGGCTGAAGTTCCTGATGGCCGACTGGGGACCGGAGAAGTTCCGCCAGGTACTGGAGGACGAGTACCTCGGGCGCAAGCTGCTCGACGGTCCGGCCCCAGATCAGCCCAGCAACCGCTGGCGTGACCACATCGGCGTCCACCAGCAGCAGGACGGCCGCTGCTACGTCGGCTTCGCACCGCGCGTCGGCCGGGTGGACGGCACCACCCTGACGAAGATCGCGGAACTGGCCGCCGCCCACGGCTCGGACCGGCTGCGCACCACCGTCGAGCAGAAGATGATCATCCTCGATGTGGAGCGGGACCAGGTCGACTCGCTCGTCGCCAGTCTGGAGGCCCTCGACTTCCAGGTCACCCCGTCGCCGTTCCGGCGCGGCACCATGGCCTGCACCGGCATCGAGTTCTGCAAGCTCGCCATCGTCGAGACCAAGGCGCGCGCCTCCTCGCTCATCGACGAACTGGAGCGCCGGATACCGGACTTCACCGAGCCCATCACCATCAACGTCAACGGCTGCCCCAACGCCTGCGCCCGCATCCAGACCGCGGACATCGGGCTCAAGGGCCAGTTGGTGCTGGACGACGAGGGCCGGCAGGTCGAGGGCTTCCAGGTGCACCTGGGCGGCGCGCTGGGCCTGGAGCCCGGCTTCGGCCGCAAGGTCCGCGGCCTGAAGGTCACCGCCGAGGAACTGCCCGACTACGTCGAGCGGGTGCTCCGCCGCTTCCAGGCCGAGCGCGCGGACGGCGAGCGCTTCGCCACCTGGGCGGCGCGGGCGAGCGAGGAGGCACTGTCGTGAGTGGGCGTGCCACGCCGTTCTACTGCCCGTACTGCGGCGACGAGGACCTGCGGCCCTCCGAGGAGGGCCATGGCGCATGGGAATGCGGTGCGTGCAACCGGGCGTTCCGGCTGTCGTTCATCGGACTGCTGGCCAAGGGCCTACGGCGGGACAACGACCAAGGGAGCGGCAGAACATGACAGCCGATCACATACCGGGCGATGCGGAGCTCCAGGAGTTGGCCGAGCGGGCGGGCCGCGAGCTGGAGGACGCCGACGCGCTGGACATCCTGCGGTGGACGGCGGACACCTTCGGACCGCGCTGGTGCGTCACGTCCTCGATGGAGGACGCGGTGGTGGCCCATCTGGCCTCCCGGGTCTCCCCCGGCGTGGACGTGGTCTTCCTCGACACCGGCTACCACTTCCCGGAGACCATCGGGACCCGTGACGCGGTGGCCGCGGTGATGGACGTCAACGTCATCACCCTCACCCCGCGCCAGACGGTCGCGGAACAGGACGCGGAGTACGGCGAGAAGCTGCACGACCGCGACCCGGATCTGTGCTGCGCGCTGCGCAAGGTCCAGCCACTTGAAGAAGGGCTGCGGGTCTATCACGCCTGGGCCACCGGCCTGCGCCGCGACGAGTCGCCGACCCGGGCCGGCACACCGGTCGTCGGCTGGGACGCCAAGCGCCGAAAGGTCAAGGTCTCCCCCATCGCCCGCTGGACGCAGGGCGACGTCGACACGTACATCGCCGAGCACGGTGTGCTCGCCAATCCGCTGCTGTCGGACGGCTACGCCTCCGTCGGCTGCGCGCCCTGCACCCGGCGCGTCCTGGTGGGCGAGGACGCCCGAGCGGGCCGCTGGGCGGGGCGGGCGAAGACGGAATGCGGGCTGCACGGATGACGGACCATGAGGAGACGACGGTGACGGACCAGGGCGCCACGATCTGGCTCACCGGCCTGCCCAGCGCGGGCAAGACCACCATCGCCCGCACGCTGGCGCGTACGCTGCGCGACGGCGGCCACCGGGTGGAGGTGCTGGACGGCGACGAGATCCGTGAGTTCCTGTCCGCCGGGCTCGGGTTCACCCGTGAGGACCGGCACACCAATGTGCAACGCATCGGCTTCGTGGCCGAGTTGCTGGCATCGAACGGCGTCAAGGCGCTGGTCCCGGTGATCGCGCCGTACGCGGACAGCCGGGAAGCGGTGCGCAAGCGCCATGAGCGCAACGGCACCCCCTACGTCGAGGTGCACGTGGCGACGCCGGTGGAGGTGTGCTCGGTACGCGATGTGAAAGGCCTGTACGCGAAGCAGGCAGCCGGGGAGATCTCCGGTCTGACCGGGGTGGACGACCCGTACGAGCCGCCGGAGGCGCCGGACCTGCGGATCGAGGCGCACCGGCAGAGCGTCACCGAATCCGCGGCAACACTGCATGCCGCGCTGACCGAGAGGGGACTGCTGTGAGCGACGCGCACGCGGCCGCTCGGCCGCAGGCGGCGACGATGGCCGCACCCGTGCGCCGGGCGGGCGACGGTGACATCAGCCGCTGGCGCGGCGGGGCGAACGAAAGGGGCGCGGCGTGACGACGGCCACGCAGGCGGCGGAGGGCACCGACAGCCCGTACGCCCTGAGCCACTTGGACGCTTTGGAGTCCGAGGCGGTGCACATCTTCCGTGAGGTGGCGGGGGAGTTCGAGCGGCCGGTGATCCTTTTCTCCGGTGGCAAGGACTCGATCGTCATGCTGCATCTGGCGCTGAAGGCGTTCGCTCCGGCGGCGGTGCCGTTCGGGCTGCTGCATGTGGACACCGGGCACAACTTCCCCGAGGTACTGGACTACCGCGACCGTACGGTGGCCGCGCACGGCTTGCGGCTGCATGTGGCCAGCGTGCAGGACTACATCGACGACGGGCGGCTGCGCGAGCGCCCCGACGGCACCCGCAACCCGTTGCAGACCGTTCCGCTGCTGGACGCGATCGGCGAGGGCCGCTACGACGCGGTGTTCGGCGGTGGCCGCCGGGACGAGGAGAAGGCGCGGGCCAAGGAGCGGGTGTTCAGTCTCCGGGACGAGTTCGGCGCCTGGGATCCGCGGCGGCAGCGCCCGGAGTTGTGGCAGCTGTACAACGGCCGCCATGCGCCGGGTGAGCATGTGCGGGTGTTCCCGTTGTCCAACTGGACCGAGTTGGACGTGTGGCAGTACATCGCCCGCGAGGGCATCGAGCTGCCGGAGATCTACTACGCGCACCAGCGCGAGGTGTTCTCCCGGGACGGAATGTGGCTGACCGCGGGCGAGTGGGGCGGTCCGAAGCCGGGGGAGGCCGTCGAGCGGCGGCTGATCCGCTACCGCACGGTGGGCGACATGTCGTGCACCGGTGCGGTCGATTCGGACGCGGTCACGATCGAGCAGGTCATCGCGGAGATCGCCGCCTCGCGGTTGACCGAGCGCGGCGCGACCCGCGCCGACGACAAGCTGTCCGAGGCCGCGATGGAAGACCGCAAGCGCGAGGGATACTTCTAGATGAGCACCACTACCGAGCGCCTGGCGGCCACCTCGCTGCTGCGCTTCGCCACCGCCGGATCCGTGGACGACGGCAAGTCGACGCTGGTCGGCCGGTTGCTGCACGACTCCAAGTCGGTGCTGGCCGACCAGTTGGAGGCCGTTGAGCACGCCTCGCGCCGGCGCGGCCAACAGGCCCCGGACCTCGCCCTGTTGACCGACGGGCTGCGGGCGGAGCGGGAGCAGGGCATCACCATCGATGTCGCCTACCGCTACTTCGCCACCCCCAGGCGGCGGTTCATCCTGGCCGACACCCCCGGGCATGTGCAGTACACCCGCAACATGGTGACCGGTGCCTCCACCGCGGAGTTGACGGTCGTGCTGGTCGACGCGCGCAACGGCGTGGTCGAGCAGACCCGCCGCCATGCCGCCGTCGCCGCGCTGCTGCGGGTGCCGCATGTGGTGCTGGCGGTGAACAAGATGGACCTGGCCGAGTACGCCGAGCCGGTCTTCGCCGCGATCGCCGAGGAGTTCACCGCATACGCGGCATCGCTGGGGGTGCCCGAGGTCACCGCGATCCCGATCTCCGCGCTCAACGGCGACAACGTCGTGACGCCCTCCGCCCGCATGGACTGGTACGGCGGCCCGACGATCCTGGAGCACCTGGAGACGGTCCCGGTCGGCTCCGACCCGACCGACGCACCGGCCCGCTTTCCGGTGCAGTACGTGATCCGGCCGCAGACGGCCGAGCACCACGACTACCGCGGCTACGCGGGCCAGATCGCCTCCGGTGTGCTGCGGGTCGGCGACCCGGTGACGGTGCTGCCGTCCGGCGCCACCAGCACCATCGCCGCTATCGACGCGCTCGGCGAACCGGTGGACGTGGCCTGGGCGCCGCAGTCGGTGACCGTGCTGCTCGCCGACGACCTCGACGTCTCCCGCGGTGACCTCATCGCGCCGTCGAGGACCGCCCCCGCGCCCACCCAGGACGTCAGGGCCACCGCCTGCCATCTGCACGAGCGTCCGCTGCGGGTCGGCGACCGGGTGCTGCTCAAGCACGGCACCCGTACCGTCAAGGCCATCGTCAAGGAGCTGCCGTACCGGATCAACCTCACCGAGGGCCTGGCGCACGAGGCCGCCCCCGGTGAACTGGCCGCCAACGACATCGGCGCCGTGGTGCTGCGTACCGCGCAGCCGCTGCCGCTGGACGCCTATGCGGACTCCCGGCTGACCGGCTCGTTCCTGCTGATCGATCCGGCCGACGGAACCACGCTGACCGCCGGGATGGTGGGCGAGGCGTTCGCCGCCGGCAACGGGGGCGACTGCGCGGTGGACGACGATGGTTGGGACTTCTGATGACCACCGAGACCTTCTCCGGCTTCGCGAAGGAGGGCGGCCGCGTCGGCAGCGGCACGCTCGGCAGCGGCCAGGGCGGAGTGTCGCGGTGTGCACGGTGACCCGCGCACACCGCTGTACCGCAAACCGCCCTCCCCCCGCACCACGCCACGTCCCCATCGACCCGGGCGCGCCCTGACGCGTACCCCCGGGCCTACGAGAGGAATCCCTCCCGTGACAGCCGATCGCCCGCACCGCGCGCCCAGAAACCTGATCACGGCCGCCGCGCTTCCCCTGATGCTGCTGGGCCTGGCCGCCTGTGGCTACGGCTCCCAGCCTGCCAACGGCGCGGCGCCCGCAGCGCCCAGCGCGGGCGGCAAGAAGCTCTCCGCCGGCTCCGTCACGATCGGCTACTTCGCCAACATCACCCACGCCACCGCCCTGGTCGGCCTGCAGAAGGGGCTGTTCCAGAAGGAGTTGGGCGGGACGCAGCTCAAGACGCAGGCCTTCAACGCCGGTCCTTCGGAGATCGAGGCGTTGAACGCCGGGGCGATCGACATCGGCTGGATCGGCCCCTCCCCGGCGATCAACGGCTATGTGAAGTCGCACAGCCAGAACCTGAAGATCATCGCGGGTTCGGCGTCCGGTGGCGTCGCCCTGGTGGTCAACCCGGACAAGATCAAGAGCCTGGACGATCTCAGGGGCAAGAAGATCGCCACCCCGCAGTTGGGCAACACCCAGGACGTGGCGCTGCTCGACTACCTCGCCGCCAAGGGGTTCAAGGAGGACTCGCAGACCGGCAAGGGCGATGTCACCGTCGAGCGCATCGACAACAAGACCACCCCGATCGCCTTCCAGCAGGGCCAGATCGACGGCGCGTGGGTGCCCGAGCCGACGGCCTCGCAGCTGGTCGCCAAGGGTGCCAGGACACTGCTGGACGAGAAGACGCTGTGGCGAGGCGGCCAGTTCGTGATCACCAACGTCGTCGTGTCGCAGAAGTTCCTCAAGGAGCACCCGGATGTGGTCGAGGCGGTGCTGCGCGGCTCGGTGAACAGCAACGCCTGGATCAAGGCCAACCCCGGCCAGGCCGAGCAGGCGGTCAACGCCCAGTTGCAGAGGCTGTCCGGCAAGCCGCTGCCCACCGGCGTCCTTGACCCGGCGTTCAAGAACGTCCAGGTCACCGACGACCCGCTGGCCTCCACCCTGCGGGCGGAAGCCGACCACGCCGTACAGGCCGGACTGCTCAAGTCGCCGGATCTGAAGGGCATCTACGACCTCACGCTGCTGAACAAGGTCCTCAAGGCGGCCGGCAGGCCGCCGGTCTCCGACGCGGGCCTGTAGCCGCTTCCCCCCAGAGCCAGGAGGTGACACCCATGGCCACTCCGGTCACCGAGCAGCCCGTCCAGCAGGACGCCGGCGTCCCGTACGCCGCCCGTCTCGACCACGTCTCGAAGTCGTTCGGCCGACCCGGCGCCCAGCAGCAGGTGCTGGACGGCATCACCCTCGATGTCGCACCGGGAGAGTTCGTCTGCCTGCTCGGGGCCTCCGGCTGCGGCAAGTCGACGCTGCTCAACCTGGTCGCCGGTCTTGACCGGCCCTCCGCCGGGGGCATCGAAACCCCGGGCGGGCGGCCCGCCTTGATGTTCCAGGAGCACGCCCTGTTCCCCTGGCTCACCGCGGGCCGCAACGTCGAACTCGCCCTGCGGCTGCGCGGGGTGCCCCGCACCGAGCGGCGCGAGCACGCGGAGCGGCTGCTGGAGCTGGTCCGGCTGAAGGGCGCGTACGGCAAGCGGGTGCACGAACTGTCCGGCGGTATGCGGCAGCGCGTGGCGATGGCCCGCGCGCTCGCCCAGGACAGCCAACTCCTGCTGATGGATGAACCGTTCGCGGCACTCGACGCCATCACCCGCGACGTGCTGCACGAGGAGCTGACCCGGATCTGGGCCGAGACCAACGTCTCCGTGCTGTTCGTCACGCACAACGTGCGCGAGGCGGTACGGCTCGGCCAGCGCGTCATCCTGCTCTCCTCCCGGCCCGGCCGGATAGCGCGCGAGTGGACGGTCGACATACCGCAGCCGCGTCGCATCGAGGACTCCGCGGTGGCCGATCTGTCCGTGGAGATCACCGAACAGCTACGGGGGGAGATCCGCCGCCATGGCCAGCACTGAAGCCAAGCCGGACCTCGCAGGGCTCGAAGCGGGGCTGGACGCCCTGGAGGCCCCCACCACCGCCAAGGCGCCGGTCGGCCAGATCCTGCGCGAGAAGGCACTGCCCCCGATCGCCGCGATCGCACTGGTGCTGGTCCTGTGGCAACTCGCCTACCACTTCCAGCTCAAACCGCACTACCAACTGCCCAGCCCCGCCGACGTATGGGGCTCGGTGCACACCATGTGGCTGCAGGGCACGCTGCTGGGCTACATCTGGACGTCCGTCTCCCGCGGCGCGCTGGGCTTCCTCGCCTCGGTGGTGATCGGCACGCCGCTCGGTCTGCTGGTCGCCCGGGTCGCACCGGTCCGGGCCGCTATCGGACCGATCCTGTCCGGGTTGCAGTCCATGCCGTCGGTGGCGTGGGTACCGGCCGCGATCATCTGGTTCGGGCTGAACGACTCCACCATCTACGCGGTCGTGCTGCTCGGCGCGGTCCCCTCCATCGCCAACGGGCTGGTCTCCGGCATCGACCAGGTCCCGCCGCTGTTCCTGCGGGCCGGCCGCACCATCGGCGCGACCGGTCTGCACGGTGTGCGGCATGTGCTGCTGCCCGCCGCACTGCCCGGCTACCTCGCCGGACTGAAGCAGGGCTGGGCGTTCTCCTGGCGGTCGCTGATGGCCGCGGAGATCATCGCGACCTCGCCCGATCTCGGCACCGGACTCGGCCAACTGCTGGAGAACGCCCGCACCAACGCCGACATGCCCGGCGTACTCGCCGCGATCCTGCTCATCCTGACCGTCGGCATCGGCATCGAGCTGCTTGTCTTCAGGCCGGTTGAGCGCCGGGTGCTGCGCAGCCGCGGTCTGCTGGCGGGAGCGCGCTGATGGCTCCGGTCCTCCTCGTCATCGCCCACGGCAGCCGTGATCCGCGGCATGCCGCCACCGTGCGCGCGCTGTGCGCGCGGGTACGGTCGCTGCGCCCGGGCGTACGCGTGGAGGCCGGCTTCCTGGACCACTGCGCGCCGAGCGTCCCCCAGGTCATCGACCGGTTGGCGGCCGAGGGCGTACGGGAGGTCGTCGCACTGCCGCTGCTGCTGACCCGGGCGTTCCACGCCAAGTCGGACATCCCCGCGGTGCTGCGGGAGGCCTCCGCGCCGCACGGCGGCCTGACCATCCGCCAGGCCGGGGTGCTGGGTCCGTCACCGCTGCTGACGACCGCGATGGAGCGGCGGCTGTGCGAAGCGGGAGTCGACCTGGAGGACCGGGGGGCGACGGGGATCGTGCTGGCCTCGGCCGGCTCCACAGACCCGGAGGCGAACGCGGTGATCGCAGAAATCGCGCGGGAGTGGCGGCGCACCGGTTGGTGTGCCGTGCGGCCCGCGTTCGCCTCCGCATCTCTTCCTCGCACATCGGACGCGGTGCGGGGGCTGCGGGCGGAGGGCGCGCGGCGGGTCGCCGTGGTGCCCTATGTGATCGCTCCCGGGTTCCTTCCGGATCGGATCGCCCAGGGGGCAGCGGAGGCGGACGTGCTGGCGCCCGTGCTGGGGGACGCGCCCGAGGTGGCGCGGCTGGTGCTGCTGCGGTACGCGGCTGCTGACCGCCGGGGACTTTCCTCCGCGGGGCGGGTCGCCTAGGGGCCCTTCTCCCAGCCTGCCCCTGCGTCGCCGCGCCTGCCCCTGCGTCGCCGCGCCTGCCCCTGCGTCCCCGCGCCTGCCCCTGCGTCGCCGCACCTGCCCCTGCGTCGCCGCACTGCGCAGCGTGCCGTTGCGCTCGGTCGTCGGGGTCGGGGGAGGAAGGCTGCGGGGCTCACCCCGGCATCCCTGTGGTTCCAGATGGCGGCGCATCCTCCTGGAGTAGGAGCGGCCCCTCCCTTCCCGAGGGAGCTCGGCACAGTGCCCGGGTAGGAGGAGGCCCACCGGCGGATCACCAGTCAGCCGGATGGGAGCGCCCGTCCGGTGCCCGTACCGTCTGGGACGAACTCCGTTACGGGGGTACGGAGAGACGCAGGGCCGCCGGGGCGATCCGGCGGCCCTGTCGCGGATGCGAGACTGGACGCGATCATGTCGGCGGCGGGGCCCGGGAGGGGAACATCGTGGCGTTCACGCAGGAGCGGGCCCGGGCGGTGCTGGCGGCGGCGGGACGGCCGGACGCGGCGGCGGACGCCGAACTGCTGGCGCTCGGCGAGAACGCGGTGTTCGCCGTCGACGACCTGGTGATCAAGGTCGGCCGGGACTCCGGACTGCTGGAGCGCGCCGAGCGCGAGGTGCACACCGCCGGATGGCTCGCCCGGCAGGACGTCCCGGCGGTACGCGCCGCACGCCCGCGGGCGGAGTTGGTGGACGGCCATCCGGTCACCTACTGGCATCGGCTGCCCGCTGCCGTCCGCCCGGCCACGGCCGCCGATCTCGCCGCGCTGCTGCGGCTGGTGCACGCACTGCCGCGGCCGGACTTCTCGCTGCCCAAGCGCGAGTTGCTCAGCGGCGTGGAGCGCTGGCTGCGGCTGGCGGGCGACGCCGTCGACCCGGCGGACGCGGCGTTCCTGCGCCACCGGCGGGACGCGTTCGCCGCCGAGGCCGCCGCGTTGCGGCCGCACCTGGCGCCCGGCCCGATCCACGGGGACGCGCTGCCGCGCAACGTCCTGGTCGGCCCGGACGGCCCGGTGCTGATGGACCTGGAGACCTTCTCCGGCGATCTGCGCGAGCATGACCTGGTGGTGATGGCACTCAGCCGGGACCGCTACGGACTCGACCCCGCGGAGTACGACGCCTTCGCCGCGGTGTACGGCTGGGATGTTCGCGAGTGGGACGGCTGCGCGGTGCTGCGTGGCGCCCGGGAGACCGCGAGCTGTGCCTGGGTGGCGCAGCACGCTCCCGGCAACCCCGCCGCCCTCGCCGAATTCCGCCGCCGGGTGGCCTCGTTGCGCGAGGGTGATGAGACGGTGCGCTGGTATCCGTTCTAGCCGGGTATCCGTTCTGGCCGGGCGCCGTTACGGCCGGGCGCCCTTACGGCCCGACCCGCACCGGCCAGCGGCCGTCGACGAACGCGTCCTGATCGCGCCGCCGCAGCCACCGCTGATAGCCGTCGGCCCACTCGCCGTACCAGACCACCTGGCGGCGGTGCAGTTCCCAGGGCTCGGCGGCGGCTATCCGCGGGTGCCGCTCGGCGAGCGCACAGGCGACCCGGACCGCGGCCAGCGCGTCCGCGCCCGCCTCGTGTGCGCCGTCGAGCACCACGCCGTACTCCTGGCAGGCGGCCTGCAGCGTGCGGGAGCCCTTGCGGTAGGGGTCGACGGCGCGGTCCACGGTGAGCGGGTCGAGCACCGGTCCCAGGTCCGCGCCGAGCGGCGGCAGGCCGTACCGGGCCAACTCGGCGGCCAGCACGCTGAGGTCGTACGACGCGTTGTAGGCGACCACCGGAACCCCGTCCGCCCAGTACCCGGCCAGTGCCTCGGCTATCTCGGCGACCGCCTCCCGCGCCGGGCGCCCGGCGGCGCGGGCCCGTTCGGTGGTGATGCCGTGGATCCGGGCCGCGTCCGGCGGTATCGGCACACCGGGATCGACCAACCAGGCCCGGTGCGCCACCGGCTCACCCGCCTTGGCCTCGGTGACGGCGGCCGTGACGATCCGCGCCGTCGCCGGGTCCGTGCCCGTCGTCTCCAGGTCGAACCCCACCAGCGGTTCCCCGTGCCACGCCATGCCGAGCACCCCTCCCCCAACGTCTTCCATCGGTGCCTGGCCATCATCTCGCGCACCACTGACAGTCCAGGGATCAGGAGGCGCTACGACACTGGGCGCGAATCCCCCCAAAAGCCCTCGAACTCCTCTCGGTAGATCTCGAACAGCCCATGCTCACCGTGCCGTTCGAGCACGGTGCCGCCGTCGTCCTGCACCACCTTCCGGCTGCCGCCGCGCAGGACCAGCACGGGGGACTCCATACCGCGGGCCCGGCGCAGATAGGACTGGACGATGGCGACGCCGTCCGCCCCGTCGCCGTCCACCAGGTACGCGGTGAAGCGCGGGGTCTCGTCGAAGACACGGATCTCGAAGGCGTCCGGGTCCCGCAGCCGGGCGCGGACCCGGCGCATGTGCATGATGTTCATCTCCACGGAGCGGCTGATCTCACCACGCCCCAGGCCGAGTTCGCGCTCCCGGCGGCGGACCGCGCTGCTGGCCGGGTTGAGGAACAGCAGCCGCACCCGGCAGCCGGTCTCGGCGAGCCGGACCAGGCGGCGGCCCGAGTAGTTCTGCACCAGCATGTTCAGGCCGATGCCGATCGCGTCCAGCCGCCGCGCACCGCTGAACAGGTCCTCGGCGGGCAGCTTGCGCAGCAGCCGCACCCGGTCCGGGTAGACGCCCACCACGTCGGCGAAGCGGTCGCCGACGATCTCCTCGACCGCGTCGACCGGCAGCCGTCTGCCGGAGCTCGCCTGGGCGTCACCGCCGAGCATGTCGATCAGCCGGGCGGCGGCGCGCTCGGCCTGCGCAAGGACCGTCTCGGACAGCGCCCGGTTGCGGTTGACGACGTGCCGGGCCACCTCCAACTCGTCGAGCACCAGCTCCAGTTCCCGCCGCTCGTCCAGGTACGGCTCGAAGCACGGCCAGTGCTGGATGATGAGCTCGCGCAGCTGTGGGAGGGTCAGGAAGCTCAGGACGTTGTCGTCGGCCGGGTCGAGCAGATAGCCCTTGCGGCGGCTCACCTCCCGTACCGCCGCCGCCCGCTGCACCCACTCGTGTCCGGCCGGTCCCGCGGCGGCGACCACCCACTCCTCGCCGTGCACCGGCTCGTAGATCGGTCGCAGCACCGCGCCGACGACAGCACGCAGCCGCTGTTCGACGAGATTGAGCCATACATAGGCCCGCCCAGCGCGCCGGGCGCGCGTGCGCACCTCGGCCCAGGCTTCGGCGCCCCAGTCCAGTTCTGGTCCGATGTCCAGTTTCACGCCCGCCTGTGCCAGGGAGACCGCACCGGTCGTCCCGTCAGTGGTGCCGCCCTGGTTCTCCTGGTCACCGCCGCCTGGCAGCACCAGACCTCCCGACGCCACCACCACACCGCCTTTCCCGCCCCCGTCCACGATCAAGGAAGGGTACTGCGGGCGCGGGACAGGTCGCAGCGTTACGGACGCGACTTCACGACATTCACGGCTTCGTCATCCAGCCACCAGGCGTTCGGTACGGCTCCGTTCGGGCACCCGTTCAGGGGAAGATCTTGCGAAAACGGACATCCGAGCGGTCCGGTAGGCGAGGATGCAGTGGGTATGGTGCCCTATCGGTGCCCGCCAACTTGAGTGGAAGAGTCGACGACATGCAGGTCTGGCCGGGACAGACATACCCCCTTGGCGCCACCTACGACGGCGCCGGCACCAACTTCGCGGTCTTCTCCGAGGTGGCCGACCGCATCGAACTGTGCCTGCTGCACGACGACGGCTCGGAGACGGCCGTCGAACTGCGCGAGAGCGACGCCTTCGTCCGCCACGCCTACATCCCCGGGGTGATGCCCGGCCAGCGGTACGGCTTCCGGGTGCACGGCCCGTACGACCCGGCGCGCGGCCATCGGTGCAACTCCGCCAAGTTGCTGCTGGACCCGTACGCCAGGGCGATGAGTGGCAGCATCGACTGGCATGAGGCGGTCTACGGCTATCGCTTCGACCGGCCGGACGCGCGCAACGACCTGGACTCCGCGCCGCACACGATGACGTCGGTGGTCATCAACCCCTTCTTCGACTGGGCCGACGACCGGCCGCCGCGCATCGACTACCACCGCACGGTGCTCTACGAGGCCCACGTCAAGGGTCTGACGATGCTGCACCCCGGGCTGCCGGAGGAGATCCGCGGCACCTACGCGGCGCTGGCGCACCCCGAGGTGATCGAACACCTGGTGGAGCTGGGCGTCACCGCGCTGGAGCTGATGCCGGTCCACCAGTTCGTCACCGACAACCGGCTGGTGGACACCGGGCTCACCAACTACTGGGGCTACAACACCATCGGCTTCTTCGCCCCGCACAACGCCTACGCCTCGATGGGCGACCGCGGCCAGCAGGTCCTGGAGTTCAAGACGGCCGTCCGCGCCCTGCACGCCGCCGGGATCGAGGTGATCCTCGACGTCGTCTACAACCACACGGCGGAGGGCAACCACCTCGGCCCGACGCTGTCGCTGCGCGGCCTGGACAACGCCTCGTACTACCGGCTCGGCCCCGACCCGAGGTACTACACCGACACCACGGGCACCGGCAACTCACTGCTGATGCGCAGCCCGCACACCCTGCAGATGATCATGGACTCGCTGCGCTACTGGGTGACCGAGATGCATGTCGACGGATTCCGCTTCGACCTGGCGTCCACCCTCGCCCGGCAGTTCCACGAGGTGGACCGGCTGTCGTCGTTCTTCGACCTCGTCCAGCAGGACCCGGTGGTCAGCCAGGTAAAACTGATCGCCGAACCCTGGGACCTCGGCGAAGGCGGCTACCAGGTGGGCAACTTCCCGCCGCTGTGGACCGAGTGGAACGGCGCGTACCGCGACACCGTGCGGGACCTGTGGCGGGGTGAGCCCGCCCGGCTGGCGGAGTTCGGCTCCCGGCTGACCGGCTCCTCCGACCTGTACCAGGACGACGGCCGCCGCCCCCTCGCCTCCATCAACTTCGTCACCTGCCATGACGGCTTCACCCTGCGCGACCTGGTCAGCTACAACGAGAAGCACAACGAGGCCAACGGCGAGGGCAATCGGGACGGCGAGAACTACAACCGCTCGTCGAACTGCGGCGTCGAGGGCGCGACCGAGGACGAGGGCATCCTCGCGCTGCGCGGCCGCCAACTGCGCAACTTCATCGCGACGCTGATGCTGTCGCAGGGCGTGCCGATGATCTCGCACGGCGACGAGTTCGGCCGCACCCAGGGCGGCAACAACAACGCCTACTGCCAGGACTCCGAGGTGACCTGGGTGCCCTGGCCGAAGGGGGCGGAGAGCGGCAGCGGCGGCACGGCGGACATCGAGGCGCTGCGTATGCTGGAGTTCACCCGCAGCATGGTGTGGCTCCGCCGCGACCACCCGGTCTTCCGCCGCCGCCGCTTCTTCCACGGCCGCCCGGTCGAGGGCACCCATGACGACCTCTCCGACATCGCCTGGTTCACCCCTGAGGGCGAGGAGATGACGCAACGGGACTGGCAGGCGGCCCATGCGCGGTCGCTGGTGGTCTTCCTGAACGGGCAGGCGATCTCCGAACCGGGGCCGCGCGGCGAGAAGATCACCGACGCTTCGTTCCTACTGATGTTCAACGCCCACCAGGCAGCCATGGAATTCGTCGTTCCGATCAATCACGGCACGGAGTGGCAGGTCGTCGTGGACACCGCGATCCCGGACGGTGTGCTGCCGGGCAGTGGCCGCAAGGTCCGCGCGGGCGACCGGCTGCGGCTGATGGACCGCAGTCTGGTGGTACTGATGCGTCCGGCGTAGACAGGGACGCGACGGCGAGTCCGACGACGGGAAGGCAGCTGATGAGCGACGACCTGCCGGGCGCCGCACCGCCCACCGCGACCTACCGCCTGCAACTGCAGCCGGAGTTCCCCTTCCGGGCCGCCGAGGAGGCGGTGCCGTACCTGGCCCGCCTCGGGGTGTCGCATCTGCACCTCTCCCCGGTCCTGGAGGCGGTCCCCGGCTCCACCCACGGCTACGACGTCATCGACCACACCCGGGTACGCGAGGAGCTCGGCGGCGAGGACGGACTGCGGTCGCTGGCCCGTACCGCCCGGGCGCACGGTCTGGGGCTGATCCTGGACGCGGTGCCCAACCACATGGCGGTGCCGGTACCGGAGCGGCTGAACCGGCCGCTCTGGGAGGTGCTGCGGGACGGTCCCGACAGCCGGTACGCCCGCTGGTTCGACATCGACTGGCAGGCGGGCCAGGGCAAGGTGCTGCTGCCGGTGCTCGGCGGACGGCTCGGCGACGAACTGTCCGCGCTGAGCGTCAGCGTCGAGGACGGCGAGCTGCGCTACCACGACCACGTCTTCCCACTGCGCCCCGGCACCGAGCGGCTGCCGCTGCCCGAGCTGCTGGAGGCGCAGCACTACCGGCTCGCGTGGTGGCGGCTGGCCCGCACCGATCTCAACTACCGGCGCTTCTTCACCGTTTCGCAGCTCATCGGAGTGCGGGTGGAGCACTCCGAGGTCTTCGAGGCCACCCACGGTACCCTGCTGCGGCTGCTGCACGACGGTGTCGCCGACGGCCTGCGCGTCGACCATCCCGATGGACTCGCCGACCCCGCCGGGTACTTGGAGCGGCTGCGCAAGGCCTCCGGCGGACGCTGGATCGTGGTGGAGAAGATCCTGTGCGGTGACGAACGGCTGCCGGACGACTGGGCCTGTGCGGGCACCACCGGGTACGACGCGCTGCGCCGG
This sequence comes from Streptantibioticus ferralitis, assembly GCF_029223525.1. Taxonomy (GTDB): domain Bacteria; phylum Actinomycetota; class Actinomycetes; order Streptomycetales; family Streptomycetaceae; genus Streptantibioticus_A; species Streptantibioticus_A ferralitis. The sequence continues at coordinate 95,816 of NZ_JARHTQ010000017.1, forward strand.
ATCGACGGCCTGTTCGTCGACCCGGCGGGCGTCGGGCAACTGGAGGCCGTCTACCGGGACTTCGCGGCCCCCGAGCCGGACCGCGGGGGCGCCTGGCGGGCGACGGCGCGCCGGGCCGGATACCGGGTCGTGACGGACGAACTGGCCGCCGAGATCGAGCGCCTCGGCCGAACCGCCGACCGGGTCTGCCGGTCCCGCGCCGCCCTGGCCGACCACGCGCCGTGGGCGCTGCGCACCGCACTGCGTGAACTGCTCGTCCGGCTCCCCGTCTACCGCCCCTACCCCGGGCGGCAGGAGTCGGCCCGGCTGCTGCAGGACGCGGCCGAACGGGCTCGGCGCGCCTTCAGCGTGCCCGAGGAGTCCCATGCGGTCGACGTCGTACGGGACTTGGCCCTCGGGCGGCTCGGACGCGGCGGTGACCACGACGACTTCGCGGCCCGCTTCGCACAGGTCGCCTCCGCGCTGCACGCCAAGTCCGTGGAGGACACCGCCTTCTACCGCTACGTACCGCTGCTGTCGCTGAACGAGGTCGGCGGTGACCCCGGGCAGCCCGGCACCGCCCCCGACGCCTTCCACGCCTTCTGCGCGCGGCTGCTGCGCGACTGGCCGGACACCGGGACCGTACTGTCCACCCACGACACCAAGCGCAGCGCGGACGTCCGCGCGCGTCTCGCCGTGCTGTCCGAACTCCCCGAGCGATGGGCGGACCTGCTGGCCGAGGTCAGTGCGCGCACGGACCCGCCGCCCGATCGGCACATGGCGTACGCCGCCTGGCAGAGCGCCCTGGGCCTCGGCTCGACGCCCCCGGACAGGCTGGTTCCGGCGATGCTCAAGGCGGTGCGCGAGGCAGGGCTGCGGACGAGGTGGACGGAGCGCGACGAGCGGTACGAGCAGGCGGTGGAGGCCTTCTTGCGGGCCGGGCCGTGCGGGCCGCCGCGGCATGCCCTGGCCCGGTTCAACCGCGGTATCGACGGCCACGCGCGCGCCAACAGCCTGGGCGCGGCGCTGATCCATCTCACGATGCCCGGCGTGCCCGATCTCTACCAGGGCACGGAGGGCGAGTACACCGCGCTGGTCGACCCGGACAACCGGGCTCCGGCGCGCTTCCTGCCGGACCTGCTCGCCGAACTGGACGCCGGTGGCGCGCCCCGCGGCGTGGACGGCGAGAAGCGGCTGCTGACGGCGGCGGCGCTGCGACTTCGCCGCGAACAGCCACAGGTCTTCGGTGGGTTGGGGGCGTACCAGCCGCTGCCCGCCGAGGGCCCGGCGGCCGGGCACTGCGTGGCGTTCTGCCGGGCGGGCCGGGTGACCACGGTGGTCACCCGGCTCAGCCGCCGTCTGCAGGAGGCGGGCGGCTGGCGGGACACCCGGCTTCCACTGCCGCCGGGCACCTGGCGCGCGGTACCGACCGGTCGGGAGCTCAGCGGCGCGGCCGGGTTGGCCGAGTTGCTCACGGACTGCCCGGTGGCCCTGCTGCGGCTCGTCTGACCTGCCGGACGTCACGTACTGTCAGGCACCATGACGGAGACAGGGCAGCAGACGGTAAGGGTGGTCTACACCAAATATGACGGTGCGTTGCACTGGCACCAGTACGCGACGCGGCTCGGGGAGGACCAGCACGGCGTGTGGCTGGGCTGTCCGGCCGGGAACACTGCCCAGCGGGGCCATGAGCCGCCGATAACCTACGATCACGCGTTCGTGCTGCTCATCCCCCGGGACGCGTGGTGGACGGCCGTGTTCAACGCGGCTCCCCACAGGACCGAGATCTACTGCGACATCTCCACGGTTCCGCAGTGGCGCGACGGGATGGTCACCATGGCCGACCTCGACCTCGACGTGGTCCGCCGCCGTGGCGGCTCACTCTTCGTCGACGACGAGGACGAGTTCGCCGAGCACCGGGTGCGGTACGGGTACCCCGCCGAGGTGGTCCAGAGCGCCGAGCACGCAGCCCAGTGGCTGATGAAGGCGATCGGCGAGGGCGTCGAGCCGTTCGGCGGCGGGTACCTGGAGTGGCTTTCCCTGGTCCGGTGAGACGGGGCTATCGGGCGGCGAGCCGGAAGCCGATCCGGCCGAACGTCACCAGGTCGCCGGGGCGTACCGTGGCGGCGCCGGTCAGCCGCTGTCCGTTGATCCAGGTGCCGTTCATCGACCCGAGGTCACGCAGCACCCAGACGTCCCCCTCGCGGCGCAGTTCGGCGTGTATCCGGGACACCGAGTCATCGCCTATCCGCAGTCCCGAGGCGTGGTCCCGGCCGATCCGCAGCGGAAACGGGCCAGGTTCCGGCAGCATCAGCTTCGGCAGCCGCTCGGCCCACCATGCCTTTCGCAGCCGCACGGTGAAGGCGGAGGCGGTGCTGACGACGCCGGTCGCCCAGCGCGTCATCCGGCCGCCGGTCGGCAGGTCGGCGACGAGGGCGTCGAGTTCGTCGCGGCCGCGCGCGGCGATGGCGAGTTCCATCCGCTGCAGGAACGTGTCGTGGGACAGCCGTCCGCGGACGGCGTTCTCCTTAAGCACCTCGATGGCGGCGTCCCGGTCGGCGTCCGAAGGCCGGTCGGGTCGCGTCTGGAACTCATATGACGTCACAGAGGGGATTGTCCGGTCATCGCCACGGGGTGTCCAGCGGGTACGTACCAGTGGGTAGCGGCCGCGCGGGCCACTGGCCGGTGCGCGGCGCAGGCCGCCGAACTCGCGCCCCGCCCCCTCGACTTCGACGTCGCGCCGGAACGCGCCGGAGCGGGACAGGACAGCCGTGCGCTGCGATGCGCGGCCGTCCGCGGGGTACATACCGTCACGACCGCTCGCGCGCCGGCAGGGAGGACGACGGTGGGATACGAGGTGTGGGCACCGCAGGCCCGGCACGTCGCGGTACGCGTCGCGGGCGAGGACCATCCCCTGCGGTCGGATCCGGCGCGCCCCGGCTGGTGGCTGGCGGACGGCGCGAGCGCGCCGCCGTACGAGGACGGCATCCAGTACGCGTACGTCCTGGACGGCGGCGATCCGCTGCCCGACCCTCGGTCGCGTCGCCAGCCGGACGGGCTGGACGGCCCGAGCGCGGTCATAGACCACTCCCGCCACACCTGGCGGTACCCATGGCACGGCAGACCGCTGCCGGGAGCCGTCCTGTACGAACTACACATCGGCACCTTCACCCCCGAGGGCACCTTCGACGCCGCCGCGCGGCGGCTGGGCCACCTGGCCGCGCTCGGGGTCAGCCACGTCGAGCTGATGCCGGTGTGCCCCTTTCCCGGCAGACACGGCTGGGGGTACGACGGCGTGGCGCTGTGGGCGGTCCACGAGCCGTACGGCGGCCCTGAGGGGCTTAAGAGCTTTGTCGACACTGCGCATGCGCACGGCCTGGGGGTGGTGCTGGACGTCGTACACAACCACGTCGGACCGTCCGGCGACCATCTGCGGAGCTTCGGGCCGTACCTCACCGACCGGCACCAGACGCCCTGGGGAGCGGCGGTCAACCTCGACGCGCCCTGGTCCGACGAGGTCCGCGGCTTCCTGATCGGCAGCGCGCTCGCCTGGCTGCGGGACTACCGGCTGGACGGACTGCGGCTGGACGCCGTGCACGCCCTCGCCGACACCAGGGCGCTGCCGTTCCTGGAGGAACTGTCGGCCGCGGTCGACGCGTTGGCGGCCGAGACCGGACAGCCGCTGTTCCTGATCGCCGAATCCGATCTGAACGACCCGCGCACCACCGCGCCCCGCGAGGCGGGCGGACTCGGCCTGCACGCGCAGTGGAGCGACGACTTCCACCACGCCCTGCACACCGCGCTGACCGGTGAGTCCCAGGGCTACTACGCGGACTTCGCGCGGGCGCCGCTGGCGGCGCTGGCCAAGACACTGACCGGTGTGTGGTTCCACGACGGCACGTACTCGTCGTTCAGGGGCCGCGCCCACGGCCGCCCGCTCCCCGGCACCGTGCCCGCCCACCGCTTTCTCGGCTACGCCCAGACCCACGACCAGATCGGCAACCGGGCCACCGGAGATCGGCTGACGGTGCGCCAGCTGGCGCTGGCCGCCGCGCTGGTGCTGACCGCGCCGTTCACCCCCATGTTGTTCATGGGCGAGGAGTGGGGCGCGAGCACACCGTGGCAGTTCTTCACCGACCACACCGATCCGGAACTCGCCGCGGCGGTACGCAGCGGGCGCCGCAGGGAGTTCGCCGCGTACGGCTGGGCCGAGTCGCGGATCCCGGACCCACAGGACCCGGCGACCCGGGCGCGCTCCTGTCTGGACTGGTCGGAGCCGGACCGGGAGCCGCACGCGGGACTGCTGCGCTGGTACCGCACGCTGATCGCGCTGCGCACGGCCGCGCCCGAGCCGGCCGCACCCGATCTGGCGGCGACCCGGGTCAGCTTCGACGAGGACGCCCGCTGGATCCTGGTGCGCCGTGGCACGCTGTGCACCGCGGTGAACTTCGCCGACCAGCCGTGCGCGCTTCCGCTGTCCGGCCACCGTGTCCTGGCCGCCTGGAGCGAACTCCCCGACACCGGCGGCCAGTTGGTCCTGCCCGCCGAATCGGCGGCGGTACTGCGCGAAGGCACACCGCGGGGGTGATGCCTCGCTGGGGCGGGGTTGATCCGGTCACGGCGGGTGCGATGCCGCCGGTCGGCGTCGTCGTGCTCTGGAACCGCCGGACAGGCCTACGCGCGGCGTGAACCGGCGTCGCGGGCGAGGGCGGTGAGCCGGGATATCGCCCGGAAGTACTTCTTGCGGTAGCCGCCCGCCAGCATCTCCTCGCTGAATATCCGGTCGAACGGGGTGCCGGAGGCCATCACCGGGACCTCCCGGTCGTAGAGCCGGTCGGCGAGTACCACCAGCCGTAGCGCGGTGGCCTGGTCGGTGACCGGGACGACCCCGCGCAGGAAGACCGCGCCGACGCCGTCGCACAGCGCCCCGTAACGGCTGGGGTGCACACGCGACAGATGCCCGAGCAGCGAGCCGAAGTCGTCGAGGGACGCGTGCGGTGTCGCGTACGCGGCCTCGGTGACCTCCTCGTCGGAGTACGGCGGCGGGGCCTGCGGCAGCCCGCGGTGCCGGTAGTCCTCACCGTCGATCCGCTGCGCCTGGAAGCGGGCGGACAGGCCCTGGATCTCGCGCATGAAGTCGGAGGCGGCGAACCGCCCCTCGCCGAGCTTGCCGGGCAGCGTGTTGGAGGTGGCGGCCAGCTTGACGCCCGCGTCGGCCAGCTTGCCCAGCAAGGTGGAGACCAGAACGGTGTCACCGGGGTCGTCCAGCTCGAACTCGTCGATGCACAGCAGGCGGTGGCCGCTGAGCGCGGTCACGGCCTGCTGGAAGCCGAGGGCGCCGACGAGGTTGGTCAGCTCGACGAACGTGCCGAACGCCTTCCGCTCTCGCGGCGCGGGGGCGGCGTGCCAGAGCGAGGCCAGCAGGTGCGTCTTGCCGACGCCGTATCCGCCGTCCAGGTAGACACCGCTGGGCCCGGTGGACGGGGCCGCCTCACGCCCTCGCCGGAACCACCGCTTCTTGCCCCCGGCCGCGGTCGCGTCCCCGCCGAGGGTGCCGGCGAACCCGCTGAGCACGTTCACCGCCTGGGCCTGACTGGGCTGGTTCGGGTCCGGCAGGTAGTTCTCGAACCGTACGGAGTCGAACCGCGGCGGCGGCACCATCTCGGCGACCAGCCGGTCAGCCGGGACATGCGGCGCACGCTCGCACAGCGACGCGGGAACGTCGCCGGACACGTCGGCTATGGAAGGCGAACCGGAGTGCCGCGATTCGGCAGCGGAGGCGGGAGAGGACACAGCCCCCAAGCGTATCGGCCACCGCGCCGACGCGTCGCCGGGCTCCCCAGGGCGGGCGCCGCACGCCCTGGGCCGGTTCCACCGGGTGCGCCCGCCGCAAGCGGCTTCGCCCGCTTGTCCTCAAGCGCCGGTCCTGAAGCGCCGGACGGGCTGATTTCAGCAGCCGGGGCGGTCCCCGGAGTGCCGCACCCGGCGCATGCCAGACTTCCGGCATGCGCCGCTTGTACCCCGTGCCCACGGCCGACGAGGCCGCCCGTGAGACGTTCGACACCCTTGACGCGCTGGCCGATGCCTACGCCTATCCGGCGCCCCGCGCCGAGGGCGCGGCCTGGCTGCGGGGGAACATGGTCGCCTCGCTGGACGGGGCGGCGCGGCACGACGGCCGTTCCCAGTCGCTGTCCTCGGCCGCCGACATGCGAATCTTCGGCGTACTGCGAGGGCTGGCGGACGCCGTGGTGGTCGGTGCGGAGACGGTGCGGCAGGAGGGCTACCGACCGGCGAAGGCCAGGGACGCCTTCGCCGAGCGGCGCGCGGCGCTCGGGCAGCCGATCGCGCCGCTGATCGCGGTGGTGAGCGCCAGGCTGGATCTGGACTTCTCCCTTCCGCTGTTCACCGAACCGCTGGTACCGACCCTGGTGGTGACCGGCGCCCAGGCGGACCCGGCCAGGGTGCGCGCCGCGCAGGCCTCCGGCGCTGAGGTGGTCGTCGCCGGGCAGGGCGTACGGGTCGACCCGGCCGAGGTGGTGAGCGCGCTGGCCGGTCGCGGTCTGACCCGGCTGCTGACCGAGGGCGGACCGCGGCTGCTGGCGCAGTTCGCGGCGGCCGGGGCCCTGGACGAGCTGTGCCTGTCGATCGCGCCGCTGATCGCCGCCGGTACCGCACCGCGGATCATGGACGGTCCGGGCCTGGCGGTACCGGAACGCTTCACCCCGTCGGCCATCTTGGAGGAGGACGGTTTCCTCTTCACCCGCTACGTCCGGGCCTGACCGCCGTTGTCTCTGGCAACACCCGTGGACACCCGTCCGAGCACCCCTACGGAATGGCTTGTTCCGTTTTTGTCCCCCGAGAGGGAGTATCCAGCGCGCCCTCACAGGGAGTCGGGGCAGGATGGTTTCTGTGGGGACCAGTGGCCCGCGAGAAAGAAGGACGAGTCCGTGATCACGACCGTACTCATGATCGAGAAGCCGCTCGCCCCTGTCGACGTGCAGCTTGTCACCACCCTGCACGCCGACGAGCCCGTCTCCTTCGTGGTCCTGATGCAGCCGCGCGGCGACCAGGAACGACTGCTGCGCGCACTGGACGATGTGGCCTTGGGCGAACTGCACGATGCGGCACACGAGGACGAGGTACCGGAAGGCGAGCAGGCCCTCGAACCCGCGGCGCAGGCCCTCGAACACAGCCTGCGGGAGCTGCGCAGGACCGGAGCGCAGGCGGTCGGCGAGATCGTCGAGGAGCATCCGCTCGTCCTTTTGCGCTCCGTCGTCGAGAAGACCAACGCCGACGAGGTGATCGTGCTCACCGCCCCGCACCTGGTGGAAGAGTTCTTCCACCGCGACTGGGCCTCCCGCGCCCGCCACACGGTAGGCGTGCCCGTACTGAAGCTGTACGCGCACAACGAGTGATCCGGAACTGCGCGGCCGGAGCCAAGTGCGACAATCACGGCCGAGGAGTTTCAGCCGTCACCGAAGGAGACCCGCGTATGGCACCCGCCGTCCCCACTGCCATGGCCCGACCGCACTTCATCGGTATCGGCGGCGCCGGGATGTCGGGCATCGCCAAGATCCTCGCGACGCGCGGCGCGCGGGTCGCGGGCAGCGACGCGAAGGACTCCGAGACGGCCGCGGCCCTGCGGGCGCTCGGCGCCATGGTGCACATCGGCCACGCCGCGGCGCACCTCGCGGACGACGCCACCTGCGTGGTGGTCTCCAGCGCCATCCGTGATGACAACCCGGAGCTGGCGGCCGCCCGCGAACGCGGTGTTCCGGTCGTGCACCGCTCCGACGCGCTGGCCGCGCTGATGACGGACACCCGCGCGATCGCCGTGGCCGGTACGCACGGAAAGACCACCACCACCTCGATGCTGGCGGTCAGCCTCAGTACCCTGGGCCTCGACCCCTCGTACGCCATCGGCGGCGACCTGGACGTGCCCGGCTCCAACGCGCGGCACGGCGGCGGTGAGATCTTCGTGGCCGAGGCCGACGAGAGCGACCGCAGCTTCCACAAGTACGCGCCCGAGGTGGCGATCGTGCTCAACGTGGAACTGGACCACCACGCCAACTACGCCTCGATGGACGAGATCTACGAGTCCTTCGAGACCTTCGCGGACCGCACCGTGCCCGGCGGCACCCTTGTGATCGCCGCCGACCACGCGGGCGCCCGCGAGCTGACCTCGCGACTGCGTGGCCGCGAGGACCTGCGGATCGTCACCTACGGCGAGGCGGCCGACGCCGACGTGCGGATCGTGGGCATCGCCCCGCACGGTCTGACCAGCGAGGTCACCGTCCTGTTGGGCGGCGACCAACTGACCTTCACCGTCTCCGTGCCCGGCCGCCACTACGCGCACAACGCCGTCGCCGCGCTCACCGCCGGTACCGCGCTCGGCATCCCGGCCGCCGAGCTCGCACCGGCGCTGGCCTCCTACACCGGGGTCAAGCGCCGCCTCCAGCTCAAGGGCAGCGCCGCCGGGGTACAGGTCATCGACTCCTACGCGCACCACCCCACCGAGATCGCGGCCGACCTCGAAGCGATCCGCGGCAGCGCGGCCGACGGCCGGGTCCTGGTGGTATTCCAACCCCATCTGTTCAGCCGCACCCAGCAGCTGGCGACCGAGATGGGCGAGGCACTCGCGCTCGCCGACGCCTCCGTCGTCCTGGACATCTACCCGGCCCGCGAGGACCCGATCCCCGGCGTCACCAGCGCGCTCATCATCGACGCGGCCACCGCGAAGGGCGCCGACACCACCGCGGAGCACGACAAGAACGCCGTCCCGGACCGGATCGCCGGAATGGCCAAGCCAGGTGATCTCGTTCTCACCATGGGGGCGGGCGACGTGACCGAACTCGGTCCGAAGATCCTGTCCGCCCTTGCCACCGTGGAGAGCTGAGGAGCGAGCGATGCCGTACGAGGTCGAGAAGCCGGACGAGGAGTGGCGCGCGGAGCTGTCCCCCGCCGAGTACGCGGTGCTGCGCCAGGCGGGCACCGAGCCCGCCTTCACCGGCGAGTACACCGACACCAAGACGCAGGGCGTGTACTCCTGCCGCGCCTGCGGGGCCGAACTCTTCCGTTCCGACACCAAGTTCGCCTCGCACTGCGGCTGGCCGTCCTTCTACGACCCGAAGGACAGCGACGCCGTCGAGCTGCTTCAGGACCGCTCCCACGGCATGGTGCGCACCGAGGTCCGCTGCGCCCGCTGCGGCTCGCACCTCGGCCATGTCTTCGAAGGCGAGGGCTACCCGACCCCGACCGACCAGCGGTACTGCATCAACTCGATCTCACTGCGGCTCGCCCCCGACGAGGGCTGACCCTCCCGCCGGGGAGGGTCACAGGCGTCGGTACATGATGTGCAGTCCGACATAGCCCTTGGTCGGGTGGTGGAAGCCCTCGGGCAGCGTGGTCATCACCTCGAAGCCCAGCGAGCGCCACAGCGCGACCGCCCGGGAGTTGGTCTCCACCACCGCGTTGAACTGCATCGCCCGATAGCCCTCGGCGCGCGCCCACTCCAACACGTGCTCGCCGAGGGCCCGGCCGACACCTCGGCCGGAGTGCCCGGGAGCGACCATGAAGCTCGCACCGGCGATGTGCGCGGCGCCGCCCATGTGGTTCGGGTTCATCTTGGCCGTGCCGAGAACGGTCCCACCGTGGTCGACGGACACGACCGTACGGCCCGGGGGCTCCAGCAGCCACATGGCACGGGCCTGCTCCTCGGACAGGTCACGGGGGTAGGTGTAGGTCTCACCCGCCGCGACGATGTCCCGCATGAACGGCCAGATCTCGGGCCAGTCGGAGAGCGTCGCTTCCCTGATCAGCATGGGGACAGCATGCTCCCCCGACCAGTTCGGCCGCCAACGCTTTGACGACCGGTGCCGAGGCCGCGCGCGGCGCTCACCGTCTGGCGGCCAGCCGGCAGCTGAACGCCGTGGCGGCGGCGCAGGCCACGACCGCGAGGGCGAGCGGGAGCACCGGCAGGTGCACCGCGCCGGTGCTCGATCCGCTGACCAGGCCGCTGACCGCGGCGTTCGCCGGAGACCCCGAGGCGACCAGCAACAGCAACGCCGCCAGTGCGGTGACGGGTATCGGCCAGCCGGGGCGGCGCAGTACCGGCGGGTTGCACAGGGCGCCGACCGCGGTGCCGAGCAGGGCGCAGGCAAGGGTGGCCAGCAACCCGGCGGCCACGGCCGGTCCCATCGGCACCCGCAGTGTGTGGTTGTCGGTCTGCGGGTCGCTGATGGCGGCGACGATCAGCGACCCGACCGCGCCGAGGACCGCAGACGCGGTGAACGCCGTGACGGTACAGGCGAGTTGCACCCGGGTCGGACCCGCGGCGGCCTGGGTGATGGCACGGGCGGCGGGCGGCTCACCGGTCGCGCAGACCCGTACCAGCCACCCGGACACCGGGAGGATCGCGGCGGCCGTGACACCGAGGGAGTCCAGCACCGGCTGCCCCGACTGGATGCCGATGCCGATGATGACGCCGTAGAGCAGCAGCGGCGGAAGCCAGCGCTGTGATCGCAGCAGGAGCGCGGCCTGATAGCGCAGCAGGGCGGTCATCGGGCCACTCCGTAGGGAATCGCACCGCCACCGGGCGGGTGGGCGGGACGCACCGCGCGGATGTGCCAGGGCGGATCCGCGGTCAGCAGTGCGCGTAGCGCGGTATCGGACCGGTCGGCGGGCAGGGTGATCCGCAGCAGCCTCGGGGTGCCCGCCTGGTCGGCGGGCGGCTGCGGCGCGGTGGCGCCGGTGTGCCGCGCGAGCGCCGCGGGCGGCTCGCCGGTGCCCTCGGCCTCGATCACCACCTGCGGCACCTCGGGGGAGCCGGCGCGGCTGTCGGCGAGCCGCCCGTTCGCCACTCGGTGGACTCGGGCCCCGGCCCCGGTGAGCCGCCGAGGATCGTGGTCGACGAAGACGGCGGTGCCGCCCGCGGCCACCCGCTCGGTCACGGCCTCGTCGAGATGTGCGCGGGCCGCGGTGTCCAACCCCGTCCACGCCTCGTCGAGTACGAGCAGCTCCGGCTCGGCCAGCAGGGCCTGCGCGACGGCGACCTTCTGCGCGGTCCCCTTGGACAGCAGGTCCAGCGAGGTCCCCGCGTAGCCGGTGATGGCGAAGCGCTCAAGCCATGTGTCGGCGCGCGAGGCCGCCTGCCGACCGGACAGCCCGTGCACCCGGCCCATGTGGACGAGGTACCCGGCGGCGTCGAACGGCAGGGTGGCAGCGAAGCGTTCGGGCACATAGGCGGTGCGGGGGCGGCCCGTGATCCGGCCGGTGGTCGGCGCGTCGATCCCCGCGAGCAGCCGCAGCAGCGTGGACTTTCCGCTGCCGTTGGTGCCCGCTATGCGCAGCAGCGCACCGGCTGGCAGATCGAGGTCTATGTCGCGCAGCACCCATGGCCCGCGCATCCGGTAGCGCCGCCCCACCGCCTCCAGCCTCATGTCGCTCGCCCCCCGTCGTCGACGCCGCCGCGCGGCGTGTTCCTGTCGTACGGCCAACGGACCCGCTCCGGGGTCCGTTCCCGGCCGCCGATCGTTCACCCGTTCGTGTGGCGGATCGTGGCATGCTGGCCCGGTGACCAGCGCTGACCCCTTCGCCGCTCCCGCCGATTCGGCGGCCGTGGACCGCGACGCCGCCCCGCAGTTCGTGCTGCCGCTGGTGGTCCGGATCGAACGTGACACTCCGCCGGCCCGTACCGACGCCCTGGAGACGTCCGCCCGGGCGGTGCTCACCTTCCTTTCCGATCCGCGCACGGCGGACGACGGCGAGTGGGCGGAACTGCTGCGCGGCTGGGAGGACGGCAGGATCCGAAAGGTGGTACGCCGGGCCCGCGGCGCGGAATGGCGCAGGGCCGAGTCGCTGCCCGGCATCACGGTGGCGGGCCGGTCGGCGATGGTCCGGGTGTACCCGCCGGTGCCGCTGGACGGCTGGCCCAAGGAGCTGGCGAAGTTGCAGGTCTCCGGTACGGAGTTGGCGGACCCCGACCCCTCGGGCCCGCCGGACCCTTCGCTGCCGGTGTTGTGGCTCAACCCCGGGTTGGAGATGTCGGCGGGCAAGGCGATGGCCCAGACGGGGCACGCCGCGCAGCTGGCCTGGTGGGCACTGCCCGCCAGCGCGCGCAAGGCATGGCAGGGCAGCGGCTTCGACCTGGCCGTACGCACCCCCGAACCCGCGCACTGGGCCGAACTGGCCGGAAGCGATCTGCCGTTGGTCCATGACGCGGGCTTCACCGAGATCGCCCCCGGCTCCTGCACGGTCGTCGCGGACCACCCGGCGCTGCGCGCGGCCCGCTGACGGCTACCGGGGCCGCCGTGGGCCCCGGCTACGGCGGCCCGTACGGCGTGTCCGGCCCCGCTGGGGCCACCGCGGGCCACAGCGCGATGACCCGGTCGGCCACTTCCCGGACGCTGAGGCCGCCGGTGTCCACCACCAGGGTGCCCGGCGGGTCGGACGCCGCGATCTCCTCCAACTGACGTGCGGTCCTGGTCAGTTGTTCACCCGCTTCGCTGCCCGACTCCCGGCGCAGCACCCGCCGCCGGAGCACGTCACGGTCCGCGGTGAGCCGGACCACGGTGAACGCCGCGTCGGGCACCGCTTCGGCGATCCACGGCAGCTCCTGCCGCAGGTCCGCGAAGACCCCGCACAGCGTCAGGCGACGGTGGCCGAGGTCCGCGTAGTTCGCCCAGACCGCGGCGAGGTTGCGGCGGGCCACTTCCCACACCGGCAGCCCCGGCACCGGCCAGGGGTGGATCCGGTCCAACTCGTCGCAGTCGAGGACGGTGTGTGCCACCGACTCCGCGGCAAGCCGCAGCGACACCTCGTACGCGGTGGAGCTCTTGCCCACGCCCGCCGCGCCGCAGATGACGAGTACGTCCACCGTGTCCGCGATGTTTCCGCCGCTTCGCCCGTCCGTTTCGACCCCCATGGCGCGTCAGTGTGGTCCGGACCGCAGCACACCGCCAGAGCGCAACCTCAAATCGACCTCTGAACCCCGTCGTTGGGGGGTTCGGTGCCGCCACGGCTGGTGAAGAGCCCCGCGGGGGCACGTGTCAGCCGACCATGCCGCGCGCCCCGGCGGGAACGGCATCCGAACGGTACTGGCAGACGTTTCGCATCCGGAGGGGGACCGCATGCAGCACCTGGGCGTTGGTATCGGCTGGCGGCCGGAGATCGACACGGTGGTCGAGGGGCTGGACGGCGTCGAGTGGGTCGAGGTGGTCGCCGAGAACATCTGCCCCGACCATCTGCCGGACTCGGTGCGGCGGTTGCGCGAGCGTGGCACCACGGTCGTCCCGCACGGTGTGTCGCTCGGGCTCGGCGGGGCCGAGCGGCCCGACCCGGTGCGACTGGCGGCGCTCGCCGAGCGCGCGCGGGCGCTGGGCGCCCCGCTGGTGACGGAGCACATCGCGTTCGTACGGGCCGGTGGACCGCTGACCGGCACTCCCGCCCTGGAGGCCGGGCACTTACTGCCGGTGCCGCACACCCGCGACGCGCTGGACGTGCTCTGCGAGAACGTGATGATCGCGCAGGACGCGCTGCCGGTGCCACTGGCGCTGGAGAACATCGCGGCGCTGCTGCGCTGGCCGGACGAGGAGTTGTCCGAGGGCGAGTTCCTGGCCGAACTCGTCGAGCGCACCGGCGTCGGCCTGCTGGTCGATGTGGCCAACCTGCACACCAACCACGTCAACCGCGGTACGGATCCGGCCAGTACCCTCGACCGGCTGCCGTTGGAGGCGATCGTCTACGTCCATGTCGCGGGCGGGGTCGAACGCGATGGCGTGTGGCACGACACGCATGCCCATCCGGTGTCCGAGCCGGTGCTGGAGGTGCTCGCCGGGCTGTGCTCGCGGCTGTGTCCGCCGGGTGTGCTGCTGGAGCGCGATGACGACTTTCCGCCGGGGACCGAGCTGGCCGCCGAACTCGACGCGGTCCGGGGTACGTTGACGGGAACGCGCCGGGAGGTGCGTCATGTCTGATTCCGCCGGTCGCACGCCAGCGGTCGGGGTGGAGGGCGCGCGTCAGCGCCTCGCGCTCGCCCAGACCGCCCTGTTGTCCGCGTTGGTCGCGTCCACTCCGGTACCCGGTGGGTTCGACCCGGCCAGGATCCGGGTGCAGACCGTCGCGTTGGCCGCGAAGCGGGCCGACATCGTGGCGAAGGTGGCGCCCGAACTCCCGGTGATCCTCGGCGCGGACTACCGGCCCGCCTTCGTGCGCTACGCCCGCTCCCGGCCGCTGCCGGGCGGCTACCGGCGTGACGCCCTGGCCTTCGTGGCCTCGCTGCTGGACGATCAGGGCGGGCCCGCGCAGCCGCCCGGCCGCCGCGAGGAACTGGCCTCGTGGTGGGCGGAGCGTTCAGGACCGGCGCCGCTGAGGGCCGCGCGCGCTAGCCGTGTGCTGCGCCGTCTCAACCCCCGTACGACGCTGCGGGCAACGCGTGGGCGTGCCGGCCGCACGCCCGCTTGACCCCGAGAGATCGGCCGAACTCCCGGGCGCCGCAAGCCTGTACGTCGCACTGGGCACCGAAATCCCGAGGCGGATTGTCAGTGGCATCCAGTACAACACCCTTATGTGGGTTTCCCTGCTTCTCGTCGCCTGGGCGGCGGCGCTTGCCTCCTGTGCGCGGCTGTGCCGGGCGGCGGTCGCCGCCGCCCGGGAGTCCCCCGCCGTCGACGACCAGCGCGGCCATCCGGAGACGGACGCCGGTTCGCCGGAACTCGGCCTGTACGAGGCGGCGTTCCTCGCCGGCGGGCCGAACCGGGTCACCGACCTCGCGATGGTGGCGATGTCCCGGCAGCGGCGGCTGCTGCTGGCCTACACCGGTTGGGCCACCGTCGTCGACCCGGTCGGCCGGGATGAGGTGGAGCGTTCGCTGATCGCCTCGATAGGACCTGGCGGCCAGTCCCTCATACCGGCGGTCCGCACGGTGCACGCCGCCGCCGACTGCGTCCGCGCGCTCGGCGAGCGCCTCGCCTCGGCCGGCCTCGCGGTGCCCGCGCCGGTCCGCGACGGGATGACCGCGGGGATCCGGCAGGCGCGGGCGAGTGCTGTGCTCATCTGCGCCCTGCTGGCCGCCTCCACCGGTGTGGACCGGCCCGGCGCGGACGACGCCGGCCCCCTGTGGTTCGCGCTGCCGCTGCTGCTGACCGTGGGGTGCCTGGTCATCGCCCGGGTCGAGGTGTACCCGTACGCCCGCTGGGCCTCGCCCGCCGGTCAGGAACTGCTGCGGGCGATACCCGTGCCCCGGCCGCGGCACCGCCCAGCGGGCGGCGCCGCGGGCCAGGGGCTTGCGGGTCGCACCGATGACCGCTCGCTGCTCACGGCGCTGGCGGTACGCGGGCCCGCCGCCCTGAGCGACCCCGCACTGCGCGCGGCGCTCGGGGCGGGCCGCCGCACCGTGCTCGGCGCGCGCCGCGAACCGCGTTCCTGCTGAGGGGAGTTGACGGCCGCCCGCCGCGGCGGCTCAGGCCAGGCCGGCCACCAGCTCGGAGACGGCCTTGCGGCGGCCGGTGAAGAACGGCACCTCCTCGCGGACGTGCCGCCGCGCCTCGGAGCCGCGCAGGTGCCGCATCAGGTCGACGATGCGGTACAGCTCATCGGCCTCGAACGCGAGGATCCACTCATAGTCACCGAGGGAGAAGGAGGCGACCGTGTTGGCCCGCACGTCCGGGTAGCTGCGGGCCATCTTGCCGTGGTCCGCGAGCATCCGCCGCCGGTCCTCGTCGGGCAGCAGGTACCAGTCGTAGGACCGTACGAAGGGGTAGACGCTCACGTAGTCGCGCGCCGTCTCGTCGGCGAGGAACGCCGGGATGTGCGACTTGTTGAACTCGGCGGGGCGGTGCAGCGCCATGTTCGACCACACCGGCTCCAGCGCGCGGCCGAGCTTGGTGCGGCGGAAGAGGTTGTAGGCGTCCTGGAGCGCGTCCGAGGTCTCGGAGTGCCACCAGATCATGACGTCGGCGTCGGCGCGCAGGCCGGACAGGTCGTAGGTGCCGCGTACCGTGACGTCCTTCGCGGCGAGCTGCTCGAACAGCTCCTCGACCTCGTCCGCGTACCCGGTGCGGTCCTCGGGCAGCGGGGAGCGCAGCTTGAACACCGACCAGAGGGTGTAGCGGATCACTTCGTTGAGGTCACGGGCCTTCTTGCCCGCGTTGGGTGCCTTCGCGGCGGCAGCGTTCTCGGTCATGCGGCTATTCTCCCGCGCCGTCCTCGATGCCCAGCCCCGGGGTGCCCGCTGGCTCCGCGGGCCGGTCGGGCACCGGGGTGCCGAAGGTCCGCAGAGCCTCGTCGGCGGCCTTGTGGGCGCTCGCGACGCACGCCGGGATGCCCACACCGTCGTAGACCGCGCCGCACACCGACATGCCCGGCAGCTTGGCGACCTGCTCACGGATCCTGGCCACCCGCTCCAGATGGCCGACGGGGTACTGCGGCAGTCCGCCGTCCCACCGGGTCACCCGCGCCGCGATCGGCGCCGCGGTGATCCCGGCCGCCTCGGCGAGGTCCTCGCGGGACAGCCGCACCAGGTCGGTGTCGTCCCATGCGAGGTCCGCCTCCTCGCCGTATCTGCCGACCGAGGTGCGCAGGACGAACGTGTCGGGTCCGGCCTCCGCGATCCAGCCCCACTTGCGGCTGGAGAAGGTGGACGCCTTGATCGTGCGGCGATCCACCGGTGGCACCAGGAAGCCGCTGCCGCCGGGCATGTTCAGCAGGTCGCGGCGGCGGAACGCCATGGTCACCAGTGCCATGCCGGCGTACTCCACGGTCGCCAACTCGGCTGAGGCGGCGGGTGATTCGGCGGCCAGCAGTCGTGCGGCGGCCGGTGCGGGCACTGCGAGCACAACCGCGTCGGCATCCAGCACCGACCGGCCGCCGGTTGTCTGGACGACCGCCTGCCATCCGCTGGCGGTGCGGCGCAGCTCGCGCACCTCAGCACGGGTCCTGATGTCCACACCCGCCGCCCGGCAGGCCTGCGCGACGGCCAACGGCAGGCGTCCGACGCCGCCGCGGATGCCCATGAAGACGGCTCCGTCCTGGGCCGCGGCGGCGGCCCGGCGCTGGACGCCGCGTACCGCCTCGATCAGTGAGCGCTGACCGCGTGCCGCCTCGTAGAGCTGGGGAACGGCGGCGCGCAGCGAGATCTGGTACGCGTTGCCCGCGTAGACCCCGCCCAGCAGCGGCTCGACCAGGCGGTCGACCACCTCCCGGCCGAGCCGGGCGGCCACGTACGCACCGACCGCGACGTCCTCGCCGACCTCGGTGCGCGGCAGCACATGGTCCAGCGGCAGCCGCGCCAGCCCGGCGGGCGACAGCACACCGGACGCGGACAGCGGCCCCAGATCACCCGGCACGCCCATGATGTGGCCGCGCGGCATCGGCCGTAGCCGACCGCGGGTCCACAGCGCGGCTCGCGCGGTGGCGGGCGGCTGCAGTTCGTCGCCGAGCCCGGCGTCCCGAGCCAGCTCGACCGCCTCCGGCCGCCGAGCGAGCATCGACTCCGCGCCGAGGTCGACCGGCACCCCGGCGATCTCGTCGGCGTACAGCTTGCCGCCGAGCCGGGAGGACGACTCCAGTACGGTCACCCGGGCCCCGCCGGCGACCAAGCGGAACGCCGCGGCCAGTCCCGAGATACCACCGCCCACCACGAGGACATGACCCGCGCCGGGTCCGCGACCGGACTGCTCCCGCACTGCGTTCATGCCCTCCACTGTGCCACCGCCGTCAGCGTGCCTCGGACGCCTGGTGGACGAACTCCACGAGTCGGGTCAGCGCGTCCGGATCGGTGTTCGGCAGCACGCCGTGGCCGAGGTTGAAGATGTGCCCGGGCGTGTCCTTCGCCGAGTCCAGCACCTCGCGTGCCTTGGTCTCGACGGCCGGCTGAGGGGCGAACAGCACCGCGGGGTCCAGGTTGCCCTGGAGCGCCTTGTGCGGTCCCACCCGACGGGCTGCCTCGTCCAGCGGGACCCGCCAGTCGACGCCGACCACGTCCGCGCCCGCCTCTCCCATGAGGCCGAGCAACTCGCCGGCGCCGACGCCGAAGTGGATGCGCGGCACGTCGTACGGCGCGACCGCCTCGAAGACCTTCGCCGAGGCGGGCATGACGGAGCGCCGGTAGTCCTCTGGGGCGAGCGCGCCGACCCAGGAGTCGAAGAGCTGCACGGCCGAGGCGCCCGCCTCGATCTGCACCTTGAGGAACGCGGCGGTGATGTCGGCGAGCCGGTCGAGGAGTTCGGACCACAGCTGCGGGTCGCCGTACATCAGCGCCTTGGTGTGCTCGTGGTTGCGCGACGGGCCGCCCTCGACGAGGTAGCTCGCCAGGGTGAACGGCGCGCCCGCGAAGCCGATCAGCGGGGTGCCGCCGAGTTCGGCGGTCAGCATGCCGATCGCCTCGGTGACATAGCTGACGTCATCCGGTTCCAGCGGGCGCAGCCGGTCGAGGTCGGCGCGGGTCCTGATCGGCTCGGCGATCACCGGGCCAATACCCGGCTTGATGTCGAGGTCGAGGCCGATGGCCTTGAGCGGGACGACGATGTCGCTGTAGTAGACGGCGGCGTCCACCTTGTGGCGCCGTACCGGTTGCAGCGTGATCTCGGTGACGAGGTCCGGGCGCATGCACGATTCGAGCATCGCGGTGCCCTCGCGCACCTTGTGGTACTCGGGCAGCGAACGCCCGGCCTGCCGCATGAACCACACCGGGGTGTGCGACACCGGCTCGCGTCGACACGCCCGGATGAACGCCGAATCGGCGGTCCGTTGGCGTGCTTGGTCTGTCCGCTGCTGAGCATTCACGGATGAATCTTCGCACGCGCCGAATGTCCACCGAATGCCGACCGGCTGTCAGCCGAAGGGACGACCCGCCCATACCGGTGTTCCTCCCATGCCGGAGGGGGCCAGCGGCCTAGTCTTCCGGGCATGGTCGCGGCTCAGGGGCACCTCGCGGACGAGGATGGGGCACCGCTCGTATTCCAACGGGCAGTGGAGGCACTAGGGACCGCACGGACGCGGCCCGAGGTGGAACTGGCGCAGATCCCGGCCCCGAAGCGGCTGGCCCCGCACGCGTATGCGGTGGAGGCCGCGGTGCTGGTCGAGGGCGAGGAACTGGCGGACGGCCGGCTGGTGCTGCTGCACGATCCGGTGGGCCAGGAGAACTGGCACGGCACGTTCCGCGTAGTCACCCTGGCCCGCGCGGAGCTCGAACCGGAGATGGCGGCCGATCCCCTGCTGCCCGACGTGTGCTGGTCATGGCTGACCGGTGCGCTGGCCGCGCGCGGCGCGGCGTACAGCGAGCCGAGCGGCACCGTCTCGTGCAGTTCCTCGCACCACTTCGGCGGGCTCGCGGAGCGTCCCGCCAGCACGGAGATCGAGGTCCGGGCGTCCTGGACGCCCGCCGACTCGGCGGCCGGGTTCCCGGACATGGCGGCGCATCTGGTGGCCTGGTGCGAGCTGCTGTGCACCAGCGCCGGACTGCCGCCGACGCTGGGCGAACCGGGCGGCAGCGGGATCGTGTCGCTACCCAACCGACGCGGCCCGCGATAACGATCCACGGTAACGGTCGGTTGCCGGACGTCGCGATGGATGTCCTTCGTTGATCGATCCGTTGGCTCTTTTGTTCGGAATCGATCAAGCCTGCACCCGACTTGCCCCGATTGTTACGCAATAAATCGTGATCTTTCCCTAAAGCCCCGTTCCGATACTGCCGAAGAGGACTGTGACCTTAATCCCCACGGAGCACCGGCCCCCTCCCCCACCGGCCGGTCCGGTTCCGCCACGTCACAGGAGGCCCGGTGTCGGTTCTTCTCGACCACCCCACAAGCCTGGTCGCCTACCGCCCGATCAAGCCGACGGCCATGGTCGTCGTCGCCGACCCGCGCGTCCGCAGCACTGTCACCCGGCATCTGTGGGCACTCGGCGTACGCGACGTGATCGAGGCCTCGTCGATCGCGGAGGCCCGTCCCCGGGTCGGCACTCCGCGCGACATCTGTGTCGCCGATGTGCACCTGCCCGACGGATCCGGGCTGACCCTCCTCGCCGAGACCAGGGCCGCGGGCTGGCCCAACGGACTCGCCCTGTCCGCCGCAGATGACATCGGCGCCGTACGCAACGCGCTGGCCGGCGGCGTCAAGGGCTACGTCGTCACCGGCACCCGTACGAACGTAGGTCTCGCCCAGCGGCCCGGCGCCGCCCCGATCGGGGCACCCGGCGCCCGGCTGCAGCGGCGCCCGCCGGGCGCCCCCGGCCACCCCGGCGGCTACCGCGAGTTGTCGGGGCGCGAGGTGGAGGTGCTCCGGCTGGTGGCCGAGGGGCAGTCCAACAAGGCCATCGGCGTCTCGATGGGGCTGTCCGCCCTCACCGTCAAGAGCCACCTGGCCCGTATCGCCCGCAAGCTCGGCACCGGCGACCGGGCCGGAATGGTCGCCGTGGCGCTGCGTACCGGCATCATCCACTGACCCCGAACCGCGCCGCGGTCAACGCGCCCGTTCATGGAACGTTCCATCGACGGGCGCGACGCATGAGTGGTCCCGGCTACCCTTGACGGGTGACCGACGCCCGAGAGACCGCAGCAAGCGAAGCAATCCCGGCGCCGGTCCCGCTGCTGGACCCGCGCGAGGGCATCCCGCCGGTGACCGCCAGCCCGCAGGCGCTCGCCGCAGTCGTGGCGGCATTCGCCGCGGGCACCGGTCCCGTCGCCGTCGACGCCGAGCGCGCTTCCGGCTACCGCTACGGACAGCGGGCCTATCTGGTCCAGCTGCGCCGCGCCGGGGCAGGGACCGCGCTGATCGACCCCATCGCCTGTCCTGATCTGTCCGCGCTGGGCGAGGCCCTCGCGGACACCGAGTGGGTGCTGCACGCGGCCACCCAGGACCTGCCGTGCCTGGCCGAGATAGGGATGCGGCCGAGCCGGATCTTCGACACCGAACTGGCCGGGCGGCTGGCCGGCTTCGCCCGGGTCGGCCTGGGCGCCATGGTGGAGAACGTGCTCGGTTACGCCCTGGAGAAGGGCCACTCGGCCGTCGACTGGTCGACCCGGCCGCTGCCCGAGCCGTGGCTGCGCTATGCCGCACTCGACGTGGAGCTGCTGGTCGATCTGCGCGACGCGCTGGAGGCCGAGCTGCGCGAGCAGGGCAAGCTGGAGTGGGCACTGCAGGAGTTCGCGGCGATCGCCGCCGCCCCGCCGCCCGCCCCGCGTACCGACCCGTGGCGCCGCACCTCGGGCATGCACAAGGTACGGCGGCGCCGACAGCTCGGCGTCGTCCGGGAGTTGTGGACCATACGGGACGAGATCGCACGGCAGCGCGATGTCTCACCGGGGCGGGTGCTGACCGACGCCGCGATCGTGGCGGCGGCGCTGGCGATACCGCCCAACGTGCACGCGCTCGCCGCGCTGCCCGGCTTCGGCAACCGGATGGGACGCCGTCAACTGGACGTCTGGCAGGCCGCGGTGGACCGGGCGCGGGCCCTGTCCGAGCGGGACCAGCCGCAGTTGGGTCCGGTGCAGGGCGGTCCGCCGCCGCCGCGCTCCTGGACCGACAAGGACCCGGCCGCGGCGGCCCGGCTGAGCGCCGCCCGCGCGGCGGTCAGCGCGCTCGCGGAGCGGCTCAACGTGCCGCAGGAGAACCTGGTCGCCCCGGACGCCGTACGGCGGGTGTGCTGGGAGCCGCCCGCGGAACCGACCGCCGAGGCGGTCGGTTCCCGCCTCGCCGAACGGGGCGCACGGCGCTGGCAGATCGAACTCGTCGCCGGCGCGGTCGCCGAGGCGCTGACGGCTGTCCAGCCGGAGTCGTAACGCCTTTCGGCGCGCCGCGGGCCGGCGTCCAGGGAACGTTCCCGCCCCGCCGCCCGTGACCGCCTCCCGGCCCGCACCGGCACACCCCTGGCCCCACACCCGCCGTGCGCAACGGCAAGGCTGCGGACCAGGGGAACGGGTGGCGGAGAGGGCACCGGAAAACGCCCCCGGACCTGCGGGGAATGTGACATTCACCGCTTAGCGCGGGGGGACTGTGCACGTTGGTTACCCGCAAGTAGCATGACGGTGTGAGCCGCCGCTGGTTTCGCCATGCGGCGCTCCGCCGGGTTGCCCAGCTGCGGCGCGCGCCGTGGGGCGCGCGCGCCCGGCGGCGAGCGAACACGATTAAGGGAGAGCCAACGTGCCTCGTACCGCTAGGGACGTCGTCTTCGTCGACGGCGTCCGCACCCCGTTCGGCAAGGCGGGCCCCAAGGGCATCTATCACGAGACCCGCGCCGACGACCTGGTGATCAAGTGCATCCGGGAGCTGCTGCGGCGCAACCCGGACCTGCCGGCGGAGCGGATCGACGAGGTCGCCGTCGCCGCCACCACGCAGATCGGCGACCAGGGCCTGACCCTGGGCCGTACCGCCGGCATCCTCGCCGGGCTGCCGAAGACCGTCCCCGGCTTCTCCATCGACCGCATGTGCGCGGGCGCGATGACCGCGGTCACCACGACCTCCGGCGGTATCGCCTTCGGCGCGTACGACGTGGTCGTCGCCGGTGGTGTCGAGCACATGGGCCGCCACCCGATGGGTGAGGGCGTCGACCCCAACCCGCGCTTCGTCTCGGAGAAGCTGGTCGACGAGTCCGCCATGTTCATGGGCA
The DNA here is from genome assembly GCF_029223525.1 of Streptantibioticus ferralitis. Lineage (GTDB taxonomy): Bacteria > Actinomycetota > Actinomycetes > Streptomycetales > Streptomycetaceae > Streptantibioticus_A > Streptantibioticus_A ferralitis. Next base: position 118,397 of record NZ_JARHTQ010000017.1, read on the forward strand.
TGACGGCGGAGAACCTGCACGACCGCTTCCCGCACCTCACCAAGCAGCGCGCCGACGAGTACGCGGTGCGCAGCCAGGAGAAGGCCGCCAAGGCCTACGCCAACGGCAAGATCCAGCAGGACCTGGTGCCGATCTCGGTGCGCCGCACCAACCCGGAGGTGGGCGAGACCGGTTGGGGTCTGGCCACCGCCGACGAGCCGATGCGCCCGGGCACCACGCTGGAGAGCCTGGCCTCCCTCAAGACCCCGTTCCGCGCCCACGGCCGGGTGACGGCCGGTAACGCCGCGGGCCTCAACGACGGCGCCACCGCCTCCCTGCTCGCCGCCGAGGACGTCGCGAACGAGCTGGGCCTGCCGGTCAAGATGCGCCTGGTCTCCTACGCCTTCGCGGGCGTCGAGCCCGAGGTGATGGGCATCGGCCCGGTCCCGGCGACCGAGAAGGCGCTGGCCAAGGCCGGCCTGTCGATCTCCGACATCGGCCTGTTCGAGGTCAACGAGGCGTTCGCCGTGCAGGTGCTCGCCTTGCTCGACCACTACGGCATCGCGGACGACGACCCGCGCGTCAACCAGTACGGTGGCGCGATCGCGTTCGGCCACCCGCTGGCCTCCTCCGGCGTCCGGCTGATGACGCAGCTGGCCCGCCAGTTCGAGGAGCAGCCGAACGTCCGCTACGGCCTGACCACCATGTGCGTCGGCTTCGGCATGGGCGGAACGGTCATCTGGGAGAACCCGCACTTCGACGGAGGCAGCAAGTGACCACCACCGCCGAGCTCCTCAAGGGCGCAGCCGAGCTGTTCCCCGACGAGGTCGTGACCCGGTCTCACGTACGTCACCTCGAACTCCCGCAGGGCGCGGGCAGGTTCGCCCTGATCACGCTGGACAACGGCCTGGACCACACCAAGCCGACCACCTTCGGCCCGCAGTCGCTCGCCAACCTCAACACGGCGATCGACCAGGTCGAGAAGGAGGCCGCGGACGGCGAGATCGTCGGTGCGGGCATCACCGGCAAGCCGTTCATCTTCGCGGTCGGCGCCGACCTCAAGGGCGTCGAGCTGCTGAAGCGGCACGAGGACGCGCTGGCCATCGGCAAGGGCGGCCACGACGTCTTCAAGCGGCTGTCCGCCCTCGCCGTCCCCACCTTCGCGTACTACAACGGCGCGGCGATGGGCGGCGGTGTCGAGGTCGGCCTGCACTGCTCGTACCGCACGGTCTCCAAGGCGCTGCCCGCGTTCTCGCTGCCCGAGGTGTTCCTCGGGCTGGTGCCCGGCTGGGGCGGCTGCACCCTGCTGCCGAACCTGATCGGCGCGGACCGTGCCGTGAGCGTGATCATCGAGAACTCGCTCAACCAGAACAAGCAGCTGAAGGGCTCGCAGGTACACGAGCTCGGAATCGCCGACGCGATCTTCGAGGGCGCTGACTTCCTGGAGCAGTCGCTGGCCTGGACCGCGTCCGTCCTGAAGGGCGAGACCGAGGTCGTACGGGCCGAGGTGGACCGCGGTGAGGCCTGGGACCAGGCCGTGCAGCGGGGTCGTTTCATCGCCGACGGCAAGGTGCACGGCGCGGCCCCGGCCGCGTACCGCGCGCTGGACATCATCGCCGCCGCCAAGAACGGCGACCTGCGGCAGGGCTTCGCCGCCGAGGACCAGGCACTCGCCGACCTGATCATGGGCGGCGAACTGCGCAGTGGTATCTACGCGTTCAACCTGGTGCAAAAGCGCGGCAAGCGCCCGGCCGGCGCACCGGACAAGAACCTGGCCCGCCCGGTCAGCAAGGTCGGCGTCGTCGGCGCCGGTCTGATGGCCTCCCAGCTGGCGCTGCTGTTCGCCCGCCGCCTTGAGGTGCCGGTCGTGCTGACCGACATCGACCAGGAGCGCGTCGACAAGGGTGTCGGTTACGTCCACGGCGAGATCGACAAGCTGCTCGCCAAGGGCCGGGTGAGCGGCGACAAGGCCAACCGCCTCAAGGCGCTGGTGACCGGCTCCCTCGACAAGGCCGCCGCGTTCGGTGACGCCGACTTCGTCATCGAGGCCGTCTTCGAGGAGATGGGCGTCAAGCAGAAGGTGTTCGCCGAGGTGGAGGCGGTCGTCGGACCGCAGACCATCCTGGCGACCAACACCTCCTCACTGTCGGTGAGCGAGATGGCGTCGAAGCTGGAGCACCCGGAGCGGGTCGTCGGCTTCCACTTCTTCAACCCGGTCGCGATCCTGCCGCTGCTGGAGATCGTGCGCGGCGAGCAGACCGATGACGCGTCGCTGGCCACCGCCTTCGGTGTGGCGAAGAAGCTGAAGAAGACCGCGGTACTGGTCAAGGACGCCCCGGCGTTCGTGGTCAACCGGATCCTGACCCGCTTCATGGGCGAGATCCAGAACGTCATCGACGAGGGCACCCCGGTCGAGGTCGCCGAGAAGGCCATCGAGCCGCTCGGCCTGCCGATGTCCCCGCTGGTGCTGCTGGAGCTGGTCGGCCCGGCGATCGGTCTGCACGTCTCGGAGACGCTGCACGGCGCCTTCCCGGACCGCTTCAAGGTCTCGCCGAACCTGGCCGCCGTCGTCAAGGCGGGCAAGCGCGGCTTCTACGTCTACGACTCCGGCAAGCCGGAGCTGGACCCCGAGGTCGCCGCCCTTCTCCAGCAGGGCGATGTCGCCCTGACCGAGCAGCAGGTGCGGGACCGTGTCCTGGACGCGGTCGCGCAGGAGATCGGGCTGATGCTGGACGAGGACGTGGTCGCCGAGGCGCAGGACATCGACCTGTGCCTGATCACCGGTGCGGGCTGGCCGTTCCACCTGGGCGGCATCACCCCGTACCTGGACCGTGAGGGCGTCTCCGAGCGGGTGAACGGCAAGCGGTTCCTCGCCCAGGGCGTCGCCAACGTCCCGGCGTAACGCCACGGCAGTAATCGGGTAGGCGGGTCGGGTCACCCGACCCGCCTCCCACACCACCGGACATGCGGGCCACGCATCCGGCGGTTCACCAAGCTGATCTCAACCGTTGCCAGGTCGGCTTGAGCATGCGCAGACCCAGGTCGTCCCAGTAGGAGTTGGGCAGTGCCCGCTGAAGGACGGCCGATCCCGCGATCCGCCAGTACCCCTTGCCGCTGCCAGCCCACTCGCGGGCCTTCCACTCGGCGATACCGAGCTCGCGGAGGTTCCTGAACCGGGCCTTGGGGAGCTTCCATTCCTTCCAGCGGATCTGCCGCATCCTGCGGCGGAACCACTCGTCCAGCTCCCTGAACACCTTCGGGGTGTCCGCGAGCTGGAAGTAGCCCATCCATCCGGTGGTGAAGCGGTTGATCTTCGCGACGCGTTCATCCATCGCGATGCTCCACCGGCGCGAGGTCAGCTCCCGCAACCGGTCCTTCAGGCGTTTGACCGCCTTCGGATCGACCCGGATACCGACCTTGCCGCCCCGGGTGAAGTAGAAGCCGAACCCCAGCAGCACCGCTGAGCGGGCGTGGACCACCTTCGACTTCTCCCGGTTGACCTTCAGTTTCAGCCGCTGCTCGACCACGGCCGTGACCGAGGCGAGCACCCTGTGGGCGGCCCGTTCGCTCCGCACGAAGACGCGCACGTCATCGGCGTAACGCACGAACCTGTGACCGCGCTCGAACAGCTCCCGGTCCAGGTCGTCGAGCATGATGTTCGACAAGACGGGAGAGAGCGGGGAGCCCTGCGGGGTCCCCTCCTCGCTCGGCGTCCTCACGTCGTCCACCATGATCCCGGCTTCCAGGAACCTGCGGATCAGTTTCAAGACCCTGCGGTCATCGACCTTGCGCGCCACCCGCGCCATCAGGACATCGTGTTGAACGCGGTCGAAGAACCGGTCCAGATCAAGGTCCACGACCCACCGGTGGCCGTCCTCGATCGCCCGTCGCGCGACACGAACCGCCTGATGCGCGGACCGGCCGGGACGGAAACCGAAGGACGCCCCCGAGAACTGCGGGTCGAAGATGGGCACGAGCACTTGCGCGATGGCCTGCTGGACCAAGCGGTCCAGCACACGCGGCACCCCCAAGATCCGCTCGCCGCCGCCAGGCTTCGGGATGATCACCTGACGGACCGGCGACGGCCGGTAGGTGCCCGCGTCGAGTTCGGCCCGGACAGCGGGCCAGTTAACGAGCAGCCACGGCCGAAGTTCAGCCGTGGTCATGCCGTCCGCCCCGGGAGCACCCCGGTTCGCTTCGACGCGGTTGAGCGCCGCGAGCAGGTTCTCCTTCGAGAGCATCAGCTCCCAAAGCGAGGGCCCCTGTTCGCGGTGAACGTCCTCCGTGAGGAGCGCCGACCGGTCACTACGCTCCGCTGAGAGCCTTGCCGGATGCACCGGCTCTACTCTCTGCGGCCCCGCCCAGGCGGGTCGGCTGCGATCACCGTGACCAGCACGAGCAACCACCACATCACCCGTTCCACTCGATGTTCGGCCCTTCCCAGCCCACCACACATCGGCGGCCATCCCGGCTGGTACTACGACCTCTGCTGACTTCTGCCCGGTCAGCCCACGCCTCTCGACGCAGACCGTCGGCGCGGCGGCAACCTCAGCACAACCGACACCCGAACAGATCTCCCCAGGTAAGAACGATCACTGTCCCTGGATCCCCGCCGCGTTTACGCACTGGCCTTCTTGGTGGAGACGGGCATCGCCATGCGTGGCAGGCTCACCCAACCAGCACGCCTCATACGCGATTCGTGTTCCTCGGTACCCAGGTCTCGCCTCGGGCTTCCTCCAGACCCCACCTCACGATGACGCCCTTGCCTCCGGCTCGGGGTTAGCACCACCTCTTCCCCCAGGGGACTTCCACCCCCAAGCAATCGCCCATGCTGGGCGCACCACGGCAAGGGCCGCCTGGGAGATCCCAGGCGGCCCTTGTCCGTCCGGCGCGGCCCCGCTTCAACCGGGCGGCCTGCCGTGCACGCACAGGGCGGCGGTCAGATCCTTGACCAGCACCGTGCGCGCGTTGTCGTCGAGGGCGATCCGGCCCCGGTCGGTGAGCCCGGAGACGGTCTCGGCGACCGTGGCGACCACATCGCCCACCAGCGCCTGCCGATGCCGGGCGTCCAACGCCGCCAGCTGCCTTCGGCGCATGATCACGGCGATCTCGGGCGCGTAGTCGATGCGGATCGGCCGAGCCGAGATGATCTCGATGCCCACCGGGCGCATCTCCTCCATCAGGGCGAGGGTCAGCGCATCGCCCACGTGATCGGCGTCGCGCAGGGTCCTGGAGCGGGTGCGGAAGTCATCGGTCGGCAGCCGGGACAGCACCCGCGCCACCGCGCACTCCATCTGGTCGCGCAGATAGACGACATGGTTGTCGACGGCGAAGCAGGCGCGGGCGCTGTCCCGTACCCGCCAGACCAGCAGCACCGTCGCATGCAGCCGGGTGCCGTCCGCGTCCACGGCCTCGATCGGCCGGCTGCGCCAGTGCCGCAGCGCCACGTCCACCCGGCGCCGGGTCAGCAGCGGACTGATCCACAGCAGTCCGGTACGCCGTACGGTGCCGCGGTAGGCGCCGCACCACGTCAGCACCCATACGCTGCCCGGTCTGCCGCGGTTCAGTCCGCCGACCGCGATCGCGGCCAGCGCGGCGAGCAGCATCACCTCGCCCCAGGTCGCGTAGTCGGCGCCGTAGCCCGGACTGCCGGGCAGCACCACATAGCCCCCGACCCGGTCCGGCAGCACACCTCGCCACCACAGCAGCCACAGCGCGGCGCCCGCGGCCGCGGCGCCCGTGCTGACCGCCAACCAGCCCGGCAGGCAGGAGCCTTGGCGTTCCGTCGGCTCGGAAGCGGTGGGTGCCCGTTCCGTGGCAGTGGCGACAGACCCGGCGAACACCGGTAGCACCATGGCACCGCCCTCCGTCATCCAGCTGCCCAGCACCTCGATGACCATCCTGCGAGACATCCGGCGGAAATCGGTGCAAGGCAGGCTGGGCGAGTCGGATTATGTGCTTTTGAGTCTCCGGTTGGCGGAACGGAGACGGCGTCAGCCGGCCGACGGCGTGGCGGTGGCCGAGGCCGAGGCCGAAGCGCTCGGCGCCGGTGACGGGGCAGAAGCGGAGCTGGAAGCGGAAGCCGACGGGGACTGTCCTGCGGCCTGCGCCGCCGCCTTCTCGACCAGCGCGGTGAGCTTGGCCGGGGTCAGTCCGTCCTTGGCCACGGACACCGTCTGGCCGTTGATCCGCAGCACCGGGACATCGCCGAGGCCGGCCTTCTGGAAGTCCTTCTGCGAAGCGATGACCCAGCCGCCGTGGTCGTCACTGTTGACACAGGGCACGAACTCCGAAGCCTGCAGCTTCTCCGTCTTGGGCAGTCCGGGCACCTTCTCCGCCAGCTTCTCCAGGTACCCGGCGCTGGCGAACTTGTCGTGGTCCTGAGCTGGCTGGTGCTTCCACAGCTGCTTGACATAGGCCTCGAACTGGTCCCTGCCCTGGTCCTGGGCGCACGCCACCGCGTTCGCCGCCATCGCGGAACCCTTGCCGCCGAGCCTCGCGTCGGTCTGCGTGACCAGCCGGTAGTCGATCCTGGCCTGGCCGGAGTTCAGCAGCTTGTCGAAGGTGCTCGCATAGCTCTCGGCGAACGCCTTGGACTGCGCGCTGCGCATGTCCATGTACACGGTGACCGTCACCGGCACACCGGGATTGACCGGAATGCTGAGCGGAGCCGCGCTGGGGACGCCGTTCGGCGGCTTGATGTCGGTCGACTTCCCGGCCCGTACGTGCGCGCCGATGACCGCCGACGCCGCGAAGATCGCGGCGACCGCCACGATCGCCGCCGAGTAGGGACGCCAACGCCGCCAGCCGCTCCGGGGGCCCATCGTGTCCGAAGCCGTCGGCTCAACCTGCCCGGTGGCCCCTTGCGACCCCTTGGACTCTGCCATCACGCGTCCCATCACTTCCTGCGTATGCCCTACCGCGCCTGTATACCACCGCCCCTCGGAGCGGAACCGTGCCAGGGTAGGCGTATGACCTTTGAACCGCTGGTCGTCGTGGACGCCGCCAACACGGTCGGCGCCGTACCGGACGGCTGGTGGCGGGACCGGCACGGCGCGACCGAGCGGTTGCGCGACGCCATCGCACCACTGGCCGAGCAGGGCCTGCCGGACCGCGACGACGTGCCCGAGTGGGCACGTCGCCCACCGCTGGACGTCGTCCTCGTCGTCGAGGGAGCGGCGCGCGATGTCCCTGCGGTGCCGGGGGTACGGGTCGTGTCGGCGCCGCGCAGCGGTGACGACCGGATCGTCGAGCTGCTGGCGGAGGCGGCCCGGGAGACGCCCGACCGCCCGCTGCTGCTGATCACGGCCGACCGCGCATTGCGCGAGCGGGCCGCCGCCCACGGCGCGGAGTCCGCGGGCCCGCGTGCGGTGCGCTCATGACCGCCTGACGTACAGCACGGCGCCGTCGGCGGTTGCGGCGCGCTGGTAGCCCGCCTCCAGCAGCTGACGGAAGCCCGGGATGCGGGCCGGGCCGTACGGCTGGCCGCGCGAGTCGTCGACGATCAGGGCGGGCGGGCGGCGTGCCACCTCCTGCCGGAAGGTGCGCCAGGCCCCGGGCACCGCGTACCGCTCGCCGACCCGCGCACCGCCGCGGCCACCGCTGAAGTTGGTGAGGAAACCGGCGGTCAGATAGCGGCTGGCGGGAGCGCGGCCGGAAAGCCAGTAGTCCTCAGGGTGCATGCCCCACACCAGAACCGTTTCCCCGGGCGCGGTACGGACCGCGATCGCCGACGCGACCTTGCCGGCGTGGTCCATCTGGCAGCGCGGCGCGGCCAACCCCCAGACCAGGAAGCCGCATGCCGCCAGCGCGGTCCACGCGGCCGCCGGGCGCCGCCAGCGCGGCAGCCGCCGCAGGGCGGCCACCCCCAGCAGCGCCAGCGGCGGCAGCAGCTGCAGGTAGTAGTGGCCGTAGAACTGGAAACCGGCGGCGACCGCGACCGCCGACCCGGCCAGCCATATCCACAGGTCGGACTCCGCGAACCGGCGCCGCCTGGCCAGCAGGTACACCGCGGGCATGACGACGCCCGCGCAGGCGGCGGCCAGGATCCCGGTGTTGCCCAGCGCCCGCCCGGCGGCCACCAGCCACGCGCCGCTCGCCGACACGTACGACCCCGAACCGGTCACCGTCCAGAACAGGAACCGGTGCGGGCCGACCGCCAGCGCCACCGCCAGCAGCGGCGCGAGGAAGCCGACCGCCAGCCCCGCGGCGGCCCGGGCCCGCCGGGGTGCCGACCGCCACAGCAGCCAGGCCACCGGCAGCAGCACGGCGCCGCCGGTCTGCTTGGTGAGCGCGGCGCCGGCCACGGCGAGTCCGGCCAGCGACCCCCATCTCATGGCCGGGCCGGGCCTCGGACCTCGAAGGCGATCCGCGCAGACGACCGCCGCCACCGTCCACGGGAGCATGAAGACCTCGAAGGTCGCCGCCTGGCTGTCCTCGGGAGCGAGCCCGATGGACAGCAGCAGATAGCCGATGCCCGCGGTGGCCCCTGCCCGGTTTCCCCAGCGCCGCCGGGCGAGGGCGGCCAGCAACGCCGCAGTGACCAGTTGCGCGAGCACCGCGGCACTGCGCAGCGGCCACAGCGAGCCGTGCCCGAACAGCCAGAACGCGCCCTCGTACAGCCAGGGCACCAGCGGCGGTTTACGGTCCACCACCGTGTCGTAGAGCACACCGCCGTGCGCGAGCATCCGGGCCTGGGTCGCGAGGAAACCTTCATCCGGGTTCCAGATCGGACGCAGGAAGGACGGCAGACGGGTGACGGCGGCCAGCACGGCGAGCACCGGGAGCAGCCGCACCCAGTAGTGGTGCGGACCGGCGACCGCGGCCCTCGCCCGGGCGGCCACGGTCCGGCCGCCGCCCCGCTGTGACGGCAGTTTCGCTGCCGTGACACCGGCGGTCTCGGGGGCGGCTGGCATGCGGTCCAACGTACCCGGCGCGGACCTGGCTGGGAAACGAGACCTGCTCAGCCCCGCAGGCCGACGCGGCTGCGCCGCTGGCCGTAGGCGAAGTAGAGGCCGAAGCCGGCGACCATCCAGATGGCGAACCGCAGCCAGGTCTCGGCGGGCAGATTGAGCATCAGCCACAGCGAGGCGAGCACCGACAGCACCGGAACGAGCGGCACCCACGGGGTTGTGAAGGCGCGCGGCAGGTCGGGCCGGGTCCGACGCAGGACCACCACGCCGATCGCGACGACGACGAAGGCGAAGAGCGTGCCGATGTTCACCAGTTCCGACAGTTCGGCGATGCTGGTGAAACCGGCCACGACCGCGACCAGCAGGCCCAGCAGCAGGATCGACCGGTAGGGGGTGCCGAACCGAGGGTGGACCTGCGAGAAGAACCTCGGCAGCAGACCGTCGCGGCTCATCGCGAAGAACACCCGGCTCTGGCCGATCAGCAGGATCATGCACACCGAGGTGAGACCGACGGCCGCGCCGAAACTGATCACCCCGGACCAGACCGGCGCATGGTTCACCTTGAAGGCGTCGGCGAGCGGGGCGTCCACCGCCAGCTGGGTGTACTTCTGCATACCCGTCACGACGACCGACACCGCGACGTACAGGACCGTGCAGATCGCCAGCGAGCCGAGGATGCCGAGCGGGACGTCCCGTTCGGGGTTCTTGGTCTCCTCGGCGGCGGTCGCGACGATGTCGAAGCCGATGAACGCGAAGAAGACCACGGCGGCGGCGGTGAAGATGCCCCAGACGCCGAAGGTCGTCGGCTTGTAGCCGAAGATCAGCTGGATCAGCGGTGCGCCGAGACCTGAGGAGGCACCGGTGGCCCGCTGCGCGGCGGGCAGGAACGGTGTGTAGTTGTCGCCGTTGATGTAGAACACCCCGGCGATGATCACGATGAGCACCACGGTCACCTTGATTGCCACGATGAGCGAGGTCACCCGCGCCGACAGCTTCATCCCCGCGACCAGCACCCCGGTGATCACCAGCACCAGCAGGAAGGCCAGCAGGTCGAAGTCGCCGCCGTCGGCGATTCCGGTCAGGGCGTGCGGCAGCTGGATCCCTCCGGTGTCGAGCAGCAATCTGATGTACCCGGACCAGCCGACCGCCACCACCGCGCAGCCGAGCGCGAGTTCAAGGACCAGGTCCCAGCCGATGATCCACGCGGGCAGCTCACCGATCGAGGCGTACGAGAAGGTGTACGCGGATCCGGCGACCGGCACGGTGGACGCGAACTCGGCGTAGCACAGCGCGGCCAGCGCGCACACCACACCCGCGGCGACGAACGACAGGGCGACCGCGGGTCCCGCGTAGGTCCTGGCCACCTGGCCGGTGAGGACGAAGATGCCGGTGCCGATGATGACGCCGACGCCGAAGACGGTCAGGTCGAGGGCGGACAGGGACTTGCGGAGGGCGTGCTCGGGCTCCTCGGTGTCCAGGATGGACTGCTCGACGGACTTGGTACGGAACATCGGGTTCCGCTGCCGGTTCGCGGGCTGTGGCGTTCTGGCATCCATCGACGCACCTCCACGGTTGTCCTGCCCACATGGTCGGGACGGCCGATCGGCCATCTCAGCACCCGGATGGGCAGATCACCCGAAAGGGCACGCCTGGGCATAGGCCGATGGGCCGGGCGGACCACTCTTTGGAGTGGCCCGCCCGGCCCACCGACGGGGGGTACGGAGCGATGCTCAGTCGCTGGCGACGCTGGTCGGCTCGTCCTCGTACCGGCCGTCCAACGTGGCGACCAGGCCGGTCACCTGACGTGCGATGTCGGGCGCGGTGAGGCCGATCTCGGCCATGACCTCCTTGCGGGAGGCATGGTCGAGGAAAACCGGCGGAATGCCGAAGTCCCGCAGCGGCACATCCACCTCGGCGTCCCGCAGCGCCTGCGAGACGGCCGAACCGACGCCGCCGGTACGGCAGTTGTCCTCCACGGTGACGACCACCCGGTGCCGGGCGGCGAGCCCGGGCAACGCCTCGTCCACCGGCTTGACCCAGCGCGGGTCCACCACGGTGCTGGAGATGCCCTGGGCGTCGAGGAGTTCGGCGATCTCCAGGCACATCGGGGCGAGGGCGCCGACGGAGACGATGAGCACGTCGGGGCGGTCCTGCCCGTCCGCCGGGTCGCGCAGTACATCCATACCGCCGATGCGGCCCACGGCCTGCACGGCCGGACCCACCGCGCCCTTGGAGTAGCGCACCACGGTCGGCGCGTCGTCGACGAGGACGGCCTCGCGCAGCTGGGCGCGCACCTGGTCGGCGTCGCGCGGCGCGGCGAGCCGCAGCCCGGGGACGACCTGAAGGATCGACATGTCCCACATGCCGTGGTGGGAAGCGCCGTCGGGGCCGGTGACGCCGGAGCGGTCCAGGACGAAGGTCACTGCGCACCGGTGCAGCGCGACATCCATCAGCACTTGGTCGAAGGCACGGTTGAGGAAGGTGGCGTACAGCGCGAACACCGGGTGCAGCCCGCCGGTGGCCAGACCGGCGGCCGACACCGCACCGTGCTGCTCGGCGATGCCCACGTCGTAGACCCGGTCGGGGAACGCCTCGGCGAACGGCGCCAGACCCACCGGCTGGAGCATCGCCGCCGTGATGGCCACGATGTCCTCGCGCTCGTGACCGAGTTTGAGCATCTCCTCGCCGAAGACCGACGTCCAGTCAGTGCCCGCGGCGGAGACCGGAAGGCCGGTGTCGGGGTGGATGACGCCGATGCCGTGGAAGCGGTCGGCCTCGTCCTGCTCGGCCGGCTTGTAGCCGCGGCCCTTCTCGGTGAGGCAGTGCACGATCACCGGTCCGCCGAACCGCTTGGCGCGCTGCAGCGCGGACTCCAGGGCCTCCACGTCGTGGCCGTCGATCGGGCCGACGTACTTCAGCCCGAGGTCCTCGAACATGCCCTGCGGTGCGATGAAGTCCTTCAGCCCCTTCTTGGCGCCGTGCAGGGTCTCGTACAGCGGCTGGCCGATCAGCGGGGTGCGCTCCAGCAGGTCCTTGCCGCGGGCGAGGAAGCGCTCGTAGCCGTCGGTGGTGCGCAGGGTGGCGAGATGGTTGGCGAGGCCGCCGATGGTGGGCGCGTAGGAGCGCTCGTTGTCGTTGACCACGATGACCAGCGGGCGGTCCTTGGCGGGGGCGATGTTGTTCAGCGCCTCCCAGGCCATGCCGCCGGTCAGCGCGCCGTCACCGATCACCGCGACGACGTGGTCCTTGCGGCTCAGCACCTGGTTGGCCTTGGCCAGGCCGTCGGCCCAGCCGAGCACGGTGGAGGCGTGCGAGTTCTCGATGACGTCGTGCTCGGACTCGGCGCGCGACGGGTAGCCGGACAGGCCGCCCTTGTTGCGCAGCCGGGAGAAGTCCTGGCGGCCGGTGAGCAGCTTGTGCACATAGCTCTGGTGCCCGGTGTCGAACAGCACCTTGTCCTTGGGCGAGTCGAAGACCCGGTGCAGCGCGATGGTCAGTTCCACCACGCCGAGGTTGGGTCCCAGGTGCCCGCCGGTCTTGGACACGGCCTCGACGAGGAAGGTCCGGATCTCGCCCGCCAGCTCCACCAGCTGCTCCTGGGTGAGCCGGTCGAGGTCGCGCGGTCCCTTGATACGGGATAGCAGGGCCACCCGTGCCTCCTTGTGCTGTCGAACCTGTCGAGCGTTGCCGTTCAGTCCGTCGAGTCTAATGTTCCGGCTTGGGCGAAGTCGGCCGGGCGATGCGATTCACGTCACCCGGCCGCGTTTCCCGGGGGGGCGACCCGGCAAGCGTCGGTGAACGCGCGGGTGCCCGGCGCGCCTTGGCACGCCGGGCACCCGCGAGGGCCGCCGCTATGCGCGGCCGGACGCCTTCTGTGTCCTACGCGACACCGAGTCGACCACGACGGCGGCCAGCAGCACCGCACCGGTGATCATGTACTGGATCGCGGTGTTGAGGTTGAGGATGTACATCCCCTGCTGGATCGAGACGATCACCAGCGCGCCGAGCAGCGCCGACCAGGTCTTGCCCCGGCCGCCGAACAGGCTCGTACCGCCGATGACGGCCGCGGCGATCGCGTTCATCAGCGTGTTGCCGCCGCCCTGGGTGGACTGGGCGGAGTTGACCTGACCGGCCAGGAACATACCGCCGATCGCGGCCATCGTGCCGGCCAGCATGAACACCGAGATCCGGATCCAGGCGACGTTGATGCCCGCGCGGCGGGCGGCCTCGATGCCACCGCCGACCGCGAAGATCTGCCGGCCGTAGGTGGTGCGGCGCAGCACCAGGTCCAGCCCGATGACGACCACCAGGAACAGCAGCAGGCACAGCGGCAGACCGTCCGCCTGGTTGAGCACGGCGGCCGCCGCGAAGGATACGACCGCCAGCAGAACGGTCTTGACCACGATGTCGGTCAGCGGACGGAACGGGACCCCGGCCTGCCGGCGGCGGCTCGCCTGCCACAGCGAGGAGCCGAGGTAGACCAGTACCGCGACCACCGCCAGGCCGTAGGCGTAGGCGACGTCGGTGAACGTGTAGTTGTAGAGGTTGTACAGCAGGCCGTTGGCCTTGAGGTTGATGGTGCCGTTCTTGCCCAGCACCCACAGCATGGCGCCGTTCCACGCCAGGAAGCCGGCCAGCGTCACGACGAACGCCGGTACGCCCACCTTGGCGAAGAAGAAGCCCTGCAGCGCACCGATCGCGGCGCCGGTGAGGATGCCGAGCACCAGCGCCAGCGGCTCGGGGAACCCGTGGTAGACGCTGAGCACGGCGAACACCGCGCCCGCCAGACCGCTCACGTACGACACCGACAGGTCGATCTCGCCGAGCAGCAGGACGAAGACGATGCCGACGGCGATCATGCCGGTGCCCACCACGTTGAACGCGATGGTGGACAGGTTGTTCGCCGACAGGAACGTGCTGTTCAGGCCCTGGAAGATGCCCCAGATGAGGATCAGGGCGACGATCACCGGCATGGAGCCGAGATCACCGCTGTGGATCCGGCGCTTGAACTCGGTCAGATAGCCCGCGAGCCCCTGCTCGCGGATGAGCAGACGGGGGTCGACCGCCACGATGGCGTCGGCCGCGGGCGGCGGCGCGGCGACCGCCGGTTCCTCGGCGACCTCGTCCGAGACCGGGGGCTTGGTCAGGTCGGAGTTGCTCACTTGTCCGCCTCCGCGGTGCGCGCCTTCCGGCGGGTCACGGCGTTGTCCGTGGCGCCGGTGATGGCGGAGATGATCTCTTCCTGGGTGGTGGTCTTCGTCGAGAAGTCGCCGTTGTTGCGGCCGAGCCGCAGCACCGCGACCCGGTCCGCGACCGCCATGACGTCCACCATGTTGTGGCTGATCAAGATGACGGCGAGGCCTCGCTCGCGGAGCCGTTCGACCAGGTCGAGGACCTGCGCGGTCTGCTCGACACCGAGGGCGGCGGTGGGCTCGTCCAGGATGACGACCTTGGGGTCGCCGATCAGGGAGCGGGCGATGGCCACCGTCTGGCGCTGACCCCCGGAGAGCGAGGCGATAGGGATACGGACGCTGGGAATCCGGATCGACAGGGTGTTGAGGAGCTCGCGGGACCGCTTCTCCATCTCGACCTCGTTGAGCACCCCGACTCTGCGGATCTCCCGGCCGAGGAACAGGTTCTGTACGACATCGAGGTTGTCGCACAGCGCCAGGTCCTGGTAGACGGTCGCGATGCCCAGGCCCTGGGCGTCGTGCGGCCGGTTGATCGTCACGGGCCGGCCCTCCCACTCGATGACGCCTTCATCAATCGGGTGGACTCCGGCGATCGTCTTCACCAGCGTCGACTTTCCGGCGCCGTTATCGCCCACCAAGGCGACCACTTCACCGGAGTGGATCTCCAATTCGACATCGGTGAGCGCCTGTACGGCGCCGAACCGCTTGGAGATCCCGCGCAACGCCAGCACGGGCGTAGCGGACACGTGAACCATCTCCTTCGCCGCCTGACCGGCGGGGGATGCCGCGCTGCGAGGGCAAACGCGGAAGGCTAAGCAAGAAAAGTACGGGAATCCTGCGATGGAAAAAGCGAGACTGCGCTATCCGCGGGCCGCGACATCACCGCGGCATCGGCTGGCGCCGCGGGGCCCCGGACGGCGGGGCGGTAGTCCGGCGCCCCGTCTCCATTAGCGGGGTCTGTTTGCGGAGACAGAGCACCGGACAGCTATTACCTGCGGTAATTAACTGCGAAGGAGGCTACTTCAGCCCCGCCTTGACACAGTCGGACGCGTACTGCTGGGTGCACAGCTGGCCCACGGTGAACAGACCACCGGCGATCACGGTCTGCTGGATGTTCTTGTCGGTCATGATGCTCGTGGGGATCAGCTTGGCCGGAATTCCCTTGGTGGTCGCGCTGTCCACCTTGGTGTCGGCCGTGGAGACCGACTTGCCCGTCGCGACGTCGATCGCCATCTGGGCCGCGGTGTCGGCCTCGTCCTTGTACGGCTTGTAGATGGTGTACGCCTGCGTACCGGCGAGCACCCGCTGCACGCCGTCGAGCTGCGCGTCCTGGCCGCCGACCGGCGGGAGCGGGCTGATGTGCGCGGACTGCAGGGCGGAGATGATACCGGCGGCCATGCCGTCGTTCGCCGAGTAGACCGCGGCGATGTTGCTGCCGCCGATGCGGCTGATCGCGCCGGAGACCTCGTTGTTCGCGTTGTTGGCCAGCCAGCCGTTGGTGTCGAACTCGGAGGTGATCTTGATCTTGCCGTCCAGCACGCTGTGCGCACCGGCCTTGAACTGCGCCGCGTTCGGGTCGCCCTTGTCGCCGTTGACCATCACGATCTGGCTGCTCGGGCTGGCCTTGGAGCCCATGGCCTGCAGCAGGGCCTGACCCTGCTGCTTGCCGACCTGGGTGTTGTCGAAGGACGTGTAGGCGTCGATCGGGCCCTGGGCGAGGCGGTCGTACGCCACGATCTTGACGCCCTTGTTGTGCGCCTTCTCCACCGACGGCTGAATGGCCTTGAAGTCGACCGAGTCGAGAATGATGACCTTGTCGCCGTCATTGATGAGCGTGTCGACCTGCTGTTGCTGGGTATTGGCGTTCTGTGCGGCGTTCTCGTAGTCGACCTGGCACTTGGGGCAGAGCTCGTGGAGCTTCGCCTCGATCTTCGGCCGGTCGACGGACTCGTACCGGGCGGTCTGGTTCTCCGGGAGAGCCAGACCGATACGGAATCCGTTGCTCACGTCGGCCGCGCTGGTTTTGCTGCCGCCGGCCTTGCCACACGCCGCCATGGACAAGGCCATGGAAACGGCCGCCGTCGCGATGACTGCACGACGCAGAGTGGTGTTCACGGGGTACCTCCCTGACGGGGCCGCGACGTTGCGGCCGAGGTGGACGTGAGTCAACTCCCACCACAGCATGCCGTCAAGAAGTAAATTATTAACGAGATGACAACGACACGCCTCGTTATCTATGTGAACGCGAGCGTTGCCGGCGCAGAATCTGGCAAAAGCGTTGAATCGCCCATTTCGCTGAGCACCAATGCCAACGCGCCCAGCACTTCCGCCCGTGCCCCCAAAGCGCCCGGAACCACCGCGAGTTGCCGCGCCGCACTCGGGATCGCGTACCGTGCCACCGACTCCCGGATGGGGGCGAGCACCACCTCTCCGGCCTCGGCCAGATCCCCGCCGAGCACCACCCGGCTGGGGTTGAGCACATTGCACAGGTTGGCCACGCCCATGCCGACGTGCCGGCCGACATCGGCGATCACCCGGCGGCACCCGGGGTCGCCGTCCCGGGCCAGCCGCACCATCCTGGGCACGGTCAGATCCGGACCATGACTGCTGCGCAGCAGGTCCAGCACGTACCCGGCGGCCGTGAAGGTCTCCAGGCAGCCGCGGTTGCCGCAGCGGCAGACCGGTCCGGACTCGTCCAGGGTGATGTGGCCTATCTCGCCCGCGGTACCGCCGGGGCCCCGGTAGATCTGGCCGTTGATCACCAGTCCGGCGCCGACACCGCTGGCGACCTTGATGTACGCCAGGTCCTTCACCCCGCGGCCCGCGCCCCAGACCAGCTCGCCGAGGGCGCCCAGGTTGGCGTCGTTGTCGACGTGCACCGGCATGCCGAGCCGCCCGGCCAGCTCCTCGCGCGGGTTGATACCGCCCCACCCCGGCAGGATCGCGGTCGACCCGAGCACCCCGCTCGCCACGTCGATCGGCCCCGGCACACCGAGCCCGACGCCGATCACCTTGTCCGCGCCGATCCCGGTGGTCGCGATCAGCTGTCCGACCAGCTGTTCCGCCCGGTCGAAGCCCTGCGCCGCGGAGGCGTCCACATCGATCGGCTCGGTCTGCTCGGCGAGCACCTGGTGGGCGAGGTTGCCGACGGCCACCCGCAGGTGGGAGTGGCCGAAGTCGACGCCGACCACGATTCCGGCGTCTCCGGACAGCGACACGCTGCGGGCCCGGCGGCCGCCCGAGGACGTCGGGGTGACCTGGACCGTTCCGTTGTCCCGCAGCTCGCGGACGATATTGGAGACGGTGGCGGCGGACAGTCCCGTACCGCGGGCGATCTCCGCCTGGGTGAGCGAGCCCGCCAGCCGCACGGCGCGGACCACCCGCTCAAGATTGGCCCGGTGCAGCGAGGACTGCGATCCCGGAGTCTCCACGACCATCTCCCTGCCGTTCATCCAACATATGAACTCTAAGCAGAGCCTCAGGGGTTGTGCCCCGTCAAGGGATTGAGCGGTAAGAACCCCCGGATGATCACACATCGTACGCAGGGAAACCGCACCCCCGGCTCACGCACCGGAGGGTACCGTCCCTGGCCAGCGCTACTTCAGCGTGCCCGCGGTGAGCCCGGCCTGTACCTGCCGCTGGAAGGAGAGATACACCACCAGCACCGGCAGCATGGCGATGGTCATCCCGGCGAACAGCGCCGGCATGTCACCCGCGTACCCCTGCTGAAGTGCGAGGTTGACCAGGCCCTGGGTGAGCATCGAGTGGTCCCGGTCGGCGCCGCTCTGCTTCTGCATCAAGGTCAGCGGCAGGATGTACTGGTTCCACTGCCCCAGCACATTGAAGATCCCGACGCTGAGCAGGCCGGGTTTGGCGATCGGCAGCATGACCTGGAAGAAGGCCCGGGTGTGCGAGCAGCCGTCGATCATCGCCGCCTCGTGGACGGCCGTCGGCAGGGTACGGAAGAACGAGTGCAGGAAGAAGACGGTGAAGGGCAGCGAGTAGGCGACGTAGACCAGGATCAGGCCCTGGTACGTGTTGAGCATGCCCAGGTTCCGGACCATGAAGAACAACGGCACCAGGGCGAGGTAGACCGGGAACATCGCACCGGCGACGAAGAAGTAGTAGATGACCCGGTTGCCCGGGAACTCGTAGCGGGCCAGCACATACGCGGCCATCGCGCCGAACAGCATGGTCAGCGCGACCGAGAACGCGAGCACGATGACAGTGTTGAGGAAGAACCCGCCGATGCCCTTGTTCCAGGCCCGGACGAACACCTCGAACGACCAGTGCGACGGCCAGGTCCAGGCGCTGCCGCCGATCTGCGCATCGGTCTTGAACGAACTGAGGACGATCCACGCCAGCGGCAGCACGATCATGACCGCCCACAGGGCCAGGAACCCGTGGGAGAAGACGTTGAGCACCCCGCCGCTGTCGGCGAACCGCGCCGGTGCGTCCGCCTTGCGCGGGCGGGGTGCCGGGCCCAGATCCGCCGGGGCCGGGGTGGGGTCCTTGATGGGTGTGCTCATGACTCGGTCCCCGCTCAGAACTCGATGCGCTCGCGGCGGGTGACCCGCAGCGCGATGGCGGACAGGATCAGGGTCAGGAAGAGGATCACCACACCCATGGCGCAGGCGTAGCCGCTCTTGCCGAAGTACAGGAAGTTGCGCATCAGGTAGGTGGCCATCACCTCGCCGTGGTAGTCGGGTCCGCCGCCGTAGGCCACGCCCGGGGTCAGCGTGGAGACCAGGGCGAAGGCGTCCATCGCGGCGATCGCCAGATAGACCCAGGCGGTCTGCACGCTGTCCCACAGCAGCGGCAGGGTGACCCTGAAGAAGGTCTGCACCCGCCCGGCGCCGTCCAGCAGCGCGGCCTCGTAGATCTCTCTGGGGATGGACTGCATGGCGGCCGAGAACAGCACGAGGTAGAAGCCGACCCCGGACCACACCAGGATGGCGAGGATGCTCCACAGCACCAGACCAGGGTCGTTGAGCCACTCGATCGGATGCTGCGGGTCCTCCAGACCGAGTTTCAGCAGGACACCGTTGAGCAGCCCGCCGCCGTCACTGCGGTAGACCGCCTCGAACAGCACGGCGAGGATCGCGATGGACAGCACCTGCGGGAAGAAGAAGACCACCTTGTACACCGCGGCACCGCGCACGCCCTGCACTCCCCCGGTGCCGGCGCGTCCGCCGACATTGAGCATGAAGGCGAAGAACAGCGCCAGCAAGATGGTGATCACCGGCAGGAAGACCAGCAGCAGCACGTTGTGCAGCAGGGCCTGGCGGAACACCGCGTCGGAGAACAGCGCGGTGTAGTTGCGCAGGCCCACGAAGTGCATCACGGTCGACTCGCCGGACCAGTCGGTGAGCGAGTAGCCGAAGGTCTGCAGGTACGGCCAGATGACCAGCAGCGCGTACAACGCGACCGGCACGATGAGGAATCCCACGATGAACGGGTACTTGCGGTGTCGCATAGCTCCTACCTGACGATCGAGATGCCCGCCGCGGTGGCGGCACGTCCAGCGCGTACCGCCACCTTGCGCTGTCAGGAACCGTTCTTCTTCGCCTTCTGCGTCGCCGTCTTGACCCGCTTCAGCCATTCGGCGGGCTGAATGCGATTGGCCATCAGCTCGCTGCTCGCATTGCCCATGTCGACGTCGAGCTGGCTGGCGGTGTAGAGGTACGTGGGATTGAAGACGTTGCCGCCCGCCGCCTTGAGCGCGGTGACCGTGGACTTGGTGCCCGGCCGCAGCTGGACTTCCGGGCCGATCGCGTCCTTGACCACGGTCAGTGAATTCGCGGTCTGGGCGAAGGCGACCGCGCCGGCCTTGCTCAGCATGATCCGCATGAATTCCATACCGCCCGCCGCGTTCTTCGCCTTGGCCGGCACGATGTACGGCTCGTTGGCGCCACCACGGATCGCCTCGAAAGGCAGCTTGTCGCCCGGCAGCGAGGGCATCGGCATAAAGGTCATCTCGAAGTCCGAAGGGGTGGACTTGAGCTGCTCGTTCTCCAGCCAGGCGCCGCACGGGACGAACGCGGCCCGGTACTGGTTCCAGGCGGTCTGCGACTCGATATGCGTCATGCCGTTGGTACCGGGCAGCAGGTAGTTGTTGCTGACGATCTGGTAGACGGCCTCGATGGCGTTCTTCGCCGGGGCCTCGTCCCACACCGTGTCGTCCAGCTTGTCGACCCGGTTCATGAAGTCCGGGCCGCCGTTCTTGATGGCCAGGTCCATGATGGCGACGTTGATGTAGTACGGGTACTTGCCCTGGTGCGCGAACGGCGCGATGCCCGCCTTCTTGATCTCCGCGGACAGCGACATGAAGTCGGCCCATGTCCTGGGCGCGCTCCAGCCGTGCTGCCGGAACAGCTTCCCCGAGTACCACAGGCCGAAGACCGTGTAGACGTACTGCAGCGTGCAGAACGTGCCGCCGATGGTGCCCAACTCGACGGTGCCCGGTTGCAGGGTGTCCCGGACCTTCTTACCTGGATCGTCTATTGACGGCGCATCAAGCAGCGGTGTGAGATCGGTCAGCTGACCGGCCTTCTGCAGGACGTCCAGCTTGATCTGCGCGTTTCCCGAGTCGTCCACCACGTCCGGCGGATTGCCGCCGTTCAGGCGAGGCTGCAGCAGCCCGGTGATGTTCTGGGTCGGCGTATGGGTGACCTTCGCGCTGGGGTACTGCTTCGAATAGAGCTGCTCGAATCGTTTGGCGTAGTCGTCCCCGAACCCGCCCTTGAAAATGATGACTTCGAGGCCGGCGCTGTCGGCCACGCCGAACGGGTTGGTGGCGGTCTTCTTTCCGGTCTCCTGCTTGCTGCCGCCGCCGCTGGCGGCGCACGCACTCAGCAGCCCACTGGCCGGAACGGCGGCGATTCCGATCGCCGTGGCCCGCTTGATGAGGTCGCGGCGGTTGAGCCGGTTCGGCTCGATGGTGGATCCCATGCTCAAGTCCTCGCCTTCTTCAGGACTCAGGCGGTGCACCGGAACCCGCCGGCTACCGCTGTCGGTCGAAGCTGGGTCGTACGGTGAAGCTGGGCTGAAATCGAAAGGCCGTTGGACGCCGACAGGTATAGTCCACTTCCTGTGGGGCGGCAAGATCGGGCACAGTCCCGGACGCGAAGTTTCCCGAGTTGAGACCTCCCGGCTCCGGCCGCCTCCGCTTGAAACATAAATCAGGGCCGCACCCCGGATGCGGAGTGCGGCCCTGTCGGTCGTGTCGGGCCACCCGGCCCGACCGGCCGTTTACTTCCTGATCAGCGAACGCAGCACGTACTGCATGATGCCGCCGTTGCGGTAGTAGTCCGCCTCACCGGGGGTGTCGATGCGGACCGTGGCGTCGAACTCGACACCGGTGTCCGCGGTGACCTTCACGGTGCCGGGCGTGCGGCCCTCGTTCAGCTCGGTGACACCGCTGATGGAGAAGGTCTCCTCACCGGTCAGGCCCAGCGACTCGGCCGTGGCGCCCGCCGGGAACTGCAGCGGGAGCACGCCCATGCCGATGAGGTTGGAGCGGTGGATGCGCTCGTACGACTCGGCGATGACGGCCTTGACGCCCAGCAGCGCGGTGCCCTTGGCGGCCCAGTCGCGGGACGAGCCGGAGCCGTACTCCTTGCCCGCCAGGACGACCAGCGGGATGCCCGCCGCCTGGTAGTTCTGCGAGGCGTCGTAGATGAAGGTGACCGGAGCGTCCGCCTGGGTGAAGTCGCGGGTGAAGCCGCCCTCGGTGCCCGGCGCGATCTGGTTGCGCAGCCGGATGTTGGCGAACGTACCGCGGATCATCACCTCGTGGTTGCCGCGGCGCGAGCCGTACGAGTTGAAGTCGCGGCGCTCCACACCGTGCTCGGTGAGGTACTTGCCCGCCGGGGTGTCGGCCTTGATGGCACCGGCCGGGGAGATGTGGTCGGTGGTCACCGAGTCGCCGAGCTTGGCGAGCACCCGGGCACCGGCGATGTCCTCGACCGGGGTGGTCTCCATCGTCATGCCCTCGAAGTACGGGGGCTTGCGCACGTAGGTGGACTCGGCGTCCCACTCGAAGGTGTTGCCGGTCGGGATGGGCAGCGCCTGCCACTGCGCGTCGCCCGCGAAGACGTCGGCGTAGTCCTGGGCGAACATCTCCTGGCCGATGGCGGAGGCGACGACCTGCTCGACCTCCTGCTCGGAGGGCCAGATGTCCTTCAGGAACACCGGGTTGCCCTCGGTGTCGGTGCCGAGGGCGTCCTTGGTGATGTCCACCTTCATGGAGCCCGCGATGGCGTACGCGACGACCAGCGGCGGGGACGCCAGGTAGTTCATCTTGACGTCCGGGTTGATCCGGCCCTCGAAGTTGCGGTTGCCGGACAGCACCGAGACCACGGCCAGGTCGTTGTCGTTGACCGCCTTGGAGACCTCCTCCGGCAGCGGGCCGGAGTTGCCGATGCAGGTGGTGCAGCCGTAGCCGACCAGGTTGAAGCCCAGCTTGTCCAGGTACGGGGTGAGCCCTGCGCGGTCGTAGTAGTCCATGACGACCTTGGAGCCCGGGGCCAGCGTGGTCTTGACCCACGGCTTGCGGGTCAGGCCCTTCTCCACCGCCTTCTTGGCCAGCAGCGCGGCGCCGACCATGACGTACGGGTTGGAGGTGTTGGTGCAGGAGGTGATCGCGGCGACCGTGACGGCGCCGTGGTCGATCTCGTAGGTCGAACCGTCGGGGGCGGTGACCTGGGTCGGCTTGCTCGGCACGCCGTTGGAGACGGCCGGGGCGTCGGAGGCCGGGAAGGACTCCACGCCCGCCTCGTCGAGGTCGGCGACCGGCACGTACGCACGCACGTCCTGCGCGAACTTCTCGGCGGCCTCGGCCAGCACGATGCGGTCCTGCGGACGCTTGGGACCGGCGATCGACGGAACGACCGTGGACAGGTCCAGTTCCAGCTTCTCGGAGAAGTCCGGCTCGGCGGCCGGGTCCAGCCACAGGCCCTGCTCCTTGGCGTACGCCTCGACGAGGGCGATCTGCTGCTCCGAACGGCCGGTCAGCTTCAAGTAGTTGATGGTCTCGCCATCGATCGGGAAGATCGCGGCGGTCGAGCCGAACTCCGGCGACATGTTGCCGATGGTGGCGCGGTTGGCCAGCGAGGTGGCGGCGACGCCCTCACCGTAGAACTCCACGAACTTGCCGACCACACCGTGCTTGCGCAGCATCTCGGTGATGGTCAGTACCAGGTCGGTGGCGGTGGTGCCGGCGGGCAGCTCGCCGGTGAGCTTGAAGCCGACGACCCGCGGGATGAGCATCGAGACCGGCTGGCCGAGCATCGCGGCCTCGGCCTCGATGCCGCCGACACCCCAGCCCAGCACACCGAGGCCGTTGACCATGGTGGTGTGCGAGTCGGTGCCGACCAGGGTGTCGGGGTAGGCCTGGCCGCCTCGGACCATGACGGTACGGGCCAGGTGCTCGATGTTGACCTGGTGGACGATGCCGGTGCCGGGCGGGACGACCTTGAACTCGTCGAACGCGGTCTGGCCCCAGCGCAGGAACTGGTAGCGCTCCTTGTTGCGGCCGTACTCCAACTCCACGTTCTGCGCGAAGGCGTCGGGGGTGCCGAAGCGGTCGGCGATGACCGAGTGGTCGATGACCAGTTCTGCCGGGGCCAGCGGGTTGATGCGGGACGGGTCGCCGCCGAGCTCCTTGACGGCCTCACGCATGGTGGCGAGGTCGACGACGCACGGGACGCCGGTGAAGTCCTGCATGATCACGCGGGCCGGCGTGAACTGGATCTCCTGGCTGGGCTGGGCGCTCGCGTCCCAGTTGCCCAGCGCCCGGATGTGATCGGCGGTGATGTTCGCGCCGTCCTCGGTGCGGAGCAGGTTTTCCAGCAGCACCTTCAGGCTGTACGGAAGACGGGCGGAGCCCTCGACCTTGTCCAGCCGGAAGATCTCGTAAGACTCGTCGCCCACGCGCAGCGTGCTGCGGGCGTCGAAGCTGTTCGCCGACACGACAGTCTCCTTATGCATGTTTCGCGCGTACCACGGCATCCTGCCGTCGCAGGTCCATGTCGATGCACTAAGGTGAGCCTAAGTTAGGCAAGCCTTACTAGCGCGACGGCGGTACGGCTCTCGGCAGATATCTCGATGTCGAGATAACCCTAGTACATCGCCGCCGCGCGGTCATGCCCTGACCCCGGCCGTCCCGGCCCCCAAACCCGGACCGTTACGCACCGCCAGGGGCTCGGCGGAAGGCGGCGACGCTCTCCGAAACCCATTGGCGCAATGGCCTGGCCGGGGAGCCGGCTGCCGCCGGGCCGTCACCCGCTCCGGACCGGTCAGGGCGCACTTCAGGCCAAGGCCCCAGGCGGCAAGCCCCCGCCGCGAGTTGCGCCATCCGCCGGGACGGACCGGCGCCACGCCACCCCCTTGCCAGGCGGCATCTCATATCTGAGATAGCCTGCCCTTATGACTGACGACTACCTCGTACGTATCGGCAGGCTCATCCGTGACGCGCGTCAGCATCGTGGCTGGACGCAGTCACAGCTCGCGGAGGCGCTCGGCACCAGCCAGAGTGCGGTCAACCGCATCGAACGCGGAAATCAGAACATCAGCCTTGAGATGATCGCCCGAATCGGTGAGGCACTCGACAGTGAGATCGTCTCCCTCGGCTACGCGGGTCCCATGCATTTGCGCGTGGTGGGCGGACGGCAGCTCTCCGGTGCGATCGACGTCAAGACCAGCAAGAACGCCTGCGTCGCCCTGCTGTGCGCCTCGCTGCTGAACGCCGGGCGCACCACGCTGCGCCGGGTGGCCCGGATCGAGGAGGTCTACCGGATCCTCGAGGTGCTGGGCAGCATCGGGGTGCGCGCCCGTTGGATCAACGACGGCAACGACCTGGAGATCGTGCCGCCCGCCGAACTCGACCTGGACTCGATGGACACCGAGGCGGCGCGCCGCACCCGCAGCGTCATCATGTTCCTCGGTCCGCTGATGCACCGCACCGACCAGTTCAAGATCCCGTACGCGGGCGGCTGCGACCTGGGCACCCGGACCGTGCACCCGCACATGGCGGCGCTGCGGCACTTCGGGCTCGATGTGACGGCCACCTCCGGCTCGTACCACGCGCAGGTCGACCCGTCACGTTCGCTCAGCCGGCCCATCGTGCTGACCGAGCGCGGCGACACCGTGACCGAGAACGCGCTGCTGGCCGCCGCCCGGCATGACGGCGTCACGGTGATCCGCAACGCCAGCTCCAACTACATGGTCCAGGACCTGTGCTTCTTCCTTGAGCAGCTCGGCGTACGGGTGGAGGGCATCGGCACCACCACGCTCACCGTGCACGGCGTCCCGCACATCGACCGCGATGTCGACTACGCGCCGTCGGAGGACCCGGTCGAGGCGATGAGCCTGATCGCGGCCGCCGTCGTCACCTCCTCCGAACTCACCATCCGCCGGGTGCCGATCGAGTTCCTGGAGATCGAGCTGGCGGTGCTGGAGGAGATGGGCCTGGACCACGAGCGCAGCCCGGAGTACCCGGCGGACAACGGCCGTACCCGGCTGATCGACCTCACCGTGCGGCCGTCGAAGCTGCGGGCACCGCTGGACAAGATCCACCCGATGCCGTTCCCCGGCCTCAACATCGACAACGTGCCGTTCTTCGCGGCGATCGCGGCGACCGCCCAGGGCTCCACACTGATCCACGACTGGGTGTACGACAACCGCGCGATCTATCTGACCGAGCTGACCCGGCTCGGCGCGAGCGTCAAACTCCTTGACCCGCACCGGGTGCTGGTCGAAGGCCCGACCCGCTGGCGCTCGGCGGAGATGATGTGCCCGCCCGCCCTGCGGCCCGCCGTGGTGGTATTGCTGGCGATGCTGGCGGCGGAGGGCACTTCGGTGCTGCGCAACGTCTATGTCATCAACCGGGGTTACGAGGAGCTGGCAGAGCGTTTGAACTCGATCGGCGCGCAGATTGAGACGTTCCGCGACATCTAGTGCCGGTCCGGTGTGTCCTCAGCGCCGTTTGACGACACGTCGTTCCCTCGGACGGGCCGCCCCGCCGCCAGGTCGCTTTGGCGACGAACTGACGGATGGCGGCTGCCCGTTGGGGCGGCTGGTCCGCGGGGCCGAGCGTGCGCGAGTCCGCGATCTCGACCAGTCGGCCCTGCGGCAGCAGCGGCCCCGGGAGGCGGCCGCCGTGGTCGCGCGGGCCCCCGCGTCCGAGCCGCGGCTCACCGTATGACGGTCAGCGGTACAACTCCTTCGCGATGATGCCGCGTTGGACCTCGGTCGCGCCCTCGTAGATGCGCGGTGCGCGGACCTCACGGTAGAGGTGTTCGAGCAGGTGGCCGCTCTGCAGCGCGCGGGCGCCGTGCAGTTGGACGGCGGCGTCCACGACGTACTGGGCGGTCTCGGTGGCGTAGAGCTTCGCCATGGCGGAGCGTTTCGCGATGTCGGCGGCACCGGAGTCGTACGCGTCCGCCGCGGCCAGCACCAGCAGCCGGGCGGCCTCGGTGCGGGTCGCCATCTCGGCCAGGGTGTGCCCGACGGCCTGCAGGTCCTTCAACGGGCCGCCGAACGCGGTGCGTTGGCCCGCGTGGCTGACCGCCGCGTCCAGCGCGGCTCGCGCCATGCCGACGGCGAAGGCGCCGACGCTCGGCCGGAACAGGTTGAGGGTCTCCATGGCGACCCGGAAGCCGCGTTCCGGTTCGCCGAGAAGATCGTCGCGACCGACCGGCACACCGTCGAAGGACAGGCTGCCGATGGGATGCGGGGACAGCATGTCCAGTGCCTCACCGGACAGCCCCGGCCGGTCGGCGGGTACCAGGAAGGCGGTCACCCCGCGCGCCCCGGCGTCCGGCGCGGTACGGGCGAAGACGGTGTAGAAGTCGGCCTCCGGGGCGTTGGAGATCCAGCGCTTGGTGCCGGTCAGCCGCCATCCGGCGCCGTCGGGCTCGGCCCGTAGCTCGAGCGCCGCCGCGTCGGACCCGGCGCCCGGCTCGGTGAGGGCGAAGGCGGCGACCGCGCGGCCCGAGGTCACCCGGGGGATCCAGCGTTCCGCCAGCTCCGGGGAGCGCAGCACCGGATGGGCCCCGAGGCCCTGCAGTGCGAGGGCGGTCTCCGCTTCGGTGCACTCACGGGCGAGTGACTCCCGCAGCAGGCACAGATCGAGCGCACGCGGCGGGCCCGCGGGCGGGAACAGCCGGGCCAGCAGGCCGAGCTGGGCGAGTTCGGCGAGCAGCGGCCGGTTGACCCGCCCGGGTTCACCCTTCTCGGCGAGCGGGCGCAGCCGGGTGGCCGCCTGCTCGCGGACTCGCTCACACCACGCCTGCTGTTCGGGATCGAGTGCGAACACCGGCATCGACTGCCTCCTCGTATCGCGGTCTGTCCCGCCAGGATCTGACGAACTGACGGACTCGGCCGAGTGCTTATCGCGATCTCTTGACTGTCGTCACCATCACGTTACGCTGATCCGGCAATCGCACGGCCGGATTCCCACCCCTCGCCCGGACCGTCGCAAAGGGGCGACCCACGATGGACTTGCTGCCCTCCGCTCATCTGGACACCTTCGCGCGCGACCATCTGCCGCCGCGGCAGCAGTGGCCCAGGCTGCTGCTCGACGGACCGGGGCCGCCCTACCCGGACCGGCTCAACTGCGGCACAGAACTGCTGGACACCACCGCCGAGCGCCTCGGCCCGGACCGTCCGTGCCTGCGGATGCCGGGCGGTGAGGTGTGGAGCTACGAGGATCTGCGGGCGGTGTCCGACCGCATCGCGGGGGTGCTGGTCGACGACCTGGGAGTGGTACCGGGAAGCCGGGTACTGCTGCGGGGACCCAACACACCGTGGTTGGTGGCCTGCTGGTTCGCGGTGATGAAGGCGGGTGCGATCGCCGTCACCGTGCTGGCCGCGCACCGCCCGCGGGAGCTGGCGGTGATCTGCCGGATCGCCCGGGTGCGGCATGCCCTGTGTGACGCCCGGTCACTGGACGATCTGGAGAAGGCCGAGGTGCCGGGGCTGCGGACGGCGGCCTACGGCGGCGAGGCGGCGGACGATCTGACGCGGCTGGCACAGCACAAGCCGGACCGCTTCCGCGCGGTCGCCACCTCGGCGGACGACGTGGCGCTGATCGCCTTCACCTCGGGGACGACGGGGACACCGAAGGGGTGCATGCACTTCCACCGGGACGTGCTGGCCA
This sequence comes from Streptantibioticus ferralitis, assembly GCF_029223525.1. Classification (GTDB taxonomy): domain Bacteria; phylum Actinomycetota; class Actinomycetes; order Streptomycetales; family Streptomycetaceae; genus Streptantibioticus_A; species Streptantibioticus_A ferralitis. The sequence goes on from NZ_JARHTQ010000017.1 coordinate 146,641, forward strand.
TCGCCGACACTTTCTCCGCCCGGGTGCTGCGGCCGGGGCGATCCGATGTCTTCGCCGGTAGCCCGCCGTTGGGGTTCACCTTCGGGCTCGGTGGTCTGGTGGTCTTCCCGCTGCGCGCGGGTGCTTCCACGCTGCTCCTCGAACAGGCCAGTCCCGAACGGCTGTTGGAGGCCGTCACCCGGCACCGGGTGAGTGTGCTGTTCACCGCGCCGACCGCGTACCGCACGATGCTGGGGTCACTGGAGTCCGGCCGGTACGACATCTCCTCGCTGCGGCGGTGCGTCTCCGCTGGGGAGAACCTGTCGGCCGCCACCTGGCACGCATGGCATGACCGCACCGGCATCGAGATCATCAACGGCATCGGTGCCACCGAGATGCTGCACATCTTCATCTCCGCGGCCGACGCAGCGATCCGCCCCGGAACCACCGGGGTCGCCGTCCCCGGCTACCAGGCGCGGATCGTCGACGAGTCGGGCGCCGAACTGCCGGACGGCGAACCCGGACTGCTCGCCGTCCGCGGGCCGACCGGCTGCCGCTACCTGGCCGACCCCCGGCAGAACGACTACGTACGCGACGGCTGGAACATGACCGGCGACACCTATGTACGGGACGCGGAGGGCTACTTCACCTACATCGCACGCGCCGACGACATGATCGTCTCGGCGGGGCACAACATCGCGGCGCCGGAAGTCGAGGACGCGCTGCTGCGGCATCCGGATGTGCGCGAGGTGGCGGTGATCGGCGTTCCGGACCCGCACCGCGGGCGGATCGCCAAGGCGTTCGTGGTGCTGCGCGACGGTGTGCCACGGGACGAGGAGACGGTGCGGGGACTGCGGGAGTTCACCAAGGGCGAGATCGTGCCGTACAAGTGCCCGCGCGAGATCGCGTTCCTGGACGCCCTGCCGCGGACCCCCACGGGCAAGCTGCAACGCTTCCGGCTGCGCGACCTAGAGTGATCACGTGGAAGGGCAACGCGCCGAGGGGCATACGCCGAGTTCGCTGATCGTGACGTTCTTCGGCGCCTACGGCCGGGCGGAGTGCGACGGGCGGGTGCCGGTCGCCGCGCTGATCCGGCTGCTGGGCGCCGCGGACGTCGATCCGCAGTCGGTGCGCTCGGCGGTCTCCCGGCTCAAGCGACGCGGGCTGCTGGTCGCCGACCGGGTCGGCGGGGCGGCGGCCTACCGGCTCTCCCCGGACGCCACCGAACTGCTGGCGGACGGCGACCGCCGGATCTACCGGGGCGCCCCCGTCCCGGCCGCCGACGACTGGGTGCTGGCGGTCTTCTCGGTACCGGAGAGCGAACGCCACAAGCGCCATCTGCTGCGCTCCCGGCTGGCCCGGCTGGGCTTCGGCACGGCGGCACCGGGTGTGTGGATCGCCCCCGCCCAGGTGTACGCAGAGGCCCGGCACACCCTGGAACGGCTGGGCCTGGCGAGCTACGTCGATCTGTTCCGCGGCGCCCATCTGGGCTTCGAGCCCACCAGGCAGGCGGTACGCCGCTGGTGGGACCTGGACGCGATCGCCGCGCTGCACCGAGCGTTCCTTGAGGCGCAGGAGCCGGTGCTGGCCGCCTGGTCCGGCCGCTCGTCCGTACGCCCGGAGGATGCCTTCCGGGACTACCTGCGGGCGCTGGACTCGTGGCGTCGGCTGCCGTACGCGGATCCCGGCCTCCCGGCCGAGCTACTGCCCGCCGACTGGCCGGGCGGCCGAGCGGCGCAGGTGTTCACCGAGCTGCACGACCGGCTGCGCGAGCCGGGCGCGGAGTTCGTACGGGCGGTTCATCGGATGACGTGACCGGCGGAGGGCGGTGGTCGTTATGGGTGATGTACGCCTGCCGGGAAGCGGCTGGGGACTATCCTGACCACATCGGAGCGGTTCATGACGATCGAGGAGGTGCGGGTGGTGGCCATGCCTGCGATCGAGCGCCCTGGCCCTGGCGAAGACGAGCTGCTTGCAGCCTTCTTCAACGTCGACCTCTCGTTGCCCGAGGGCTACCGCGCCGAGCTGATCGAGGGGGAAATCGTCGTGAGCCCGCCGCCCGACGGAGACCACGAGGACGCGATTGGCCGCCTGTTGCGGCAGGTCGCCCGCCAATCGACCGCGGAGTTGTACGGCGTCGGTACCAAGGGGATCGTGACGCCGCTCGGCCACTTCATCCCTGACGCGACGATCGGCCCGGTGGGGCTGTTCCGCGGCATGGAGTCGTGGTCCGAGCCCGATGGCATCGTGATGACCGTCGAGGTGACCTCGACCCACCCGAACAGAGATCGGGACCAGAAGCGCCGGGGATACGCCGCTGCTGGCATCCCGTTCTACCTGCTGGTTGACCGGAGCAAGGGCGAGGTCACGCTCTTCAGCGATCCGGGTGATGGGGATTACCGGCAGGACGCCCGGGTCCCGTTTGGCAAGCCCCTGGACCTCCCCACTCCCTTCGGCTTCACCCTCGACACCTCCATCTTCACCTGACATCCAGCGTCAACCGCGGCTTAGGCCCATCCGTCCGCCCCGTCGGCGGGCGCCGGGAGCCCGCCTGATACGGCAGCGGCCACTGCGCACCCGCCCCCGTGTATCCCTGTTCCGCCGCCGCGTGCAGCGTCCAGTTGGGGTCGTACAGATGCGGTCGGGCGAGCGCGCACAGATCCGTACGCCCCGCCAGGATCAGGGAGTTGACGTCGTCCCAGGAGGAGATGGCGCCGACCGCGATGACCGGGACGCCCAACTGGTTGCGGATGCGGTCGGCGTACGGGGTCTGGTACGAGCGGCCGAAGGCCGGGCGTTCGTCGGGGACGACCTGGCCGGTCGAGACGTCGATGGCGTCGGCGCCGTGTTCGGCGAAGGCGCGCGCGATCTCCACGGCGTCATCGGCGGTGGTGCCGCCGTCGGCCCAGTCGGTGGCCGAGATCCGTACCGTCATCGGGCGCTCCGCGGGCCACACCTCCCGTACGGCGTCGAAGACCTCCAGGGGGTAGCGCAGCCGCCCGGTCAGGTCGCCGCCGTAGCGGTCGGTGCGCTGGTTGGTGAGCGGGGAGAGGAAACCGGACAGCAAGTAGCCGTGGGCGCAGTGGAGTTCGAGCAGGTCGAAGCCCGCGCGGGCGCCGCGCACCGCAGCGGACCTGAACTGCTCGCGGATTTCGGCGAGTCCGCCCGGGTCCAGTGCGTGCGGCACCTGGTTCACCCCCGGCCGGTAGGGCAGTGCGGAGGCCGCGGTCAGTGGCCAGTTGCCGTCCGGCAGCGGCTGGTCGATGCCCTCCCACATCAGCCGGGTCGAGCCCTTGCGGCCGCTGTGTCCGAGTTGCAGGCCGATGGCCGCGGAGGACTGACCGTGTGCGAAGTCGACGACGCGCCGCCAGGCCACCTCGTGCTGGTCCGTGTAGAGCCCGGCGCAGCCCGGTGTGATTCGCCCCTGCGGACTGACGCAGACCATCTCGGTCATCACGAGGCCCGCCCCGCCCAGCGCTCGCGCGCCCAGATGGACCAGATGGAAGTCGCCTGGGATGCCGTCGGTGGACGAGTACATGTCCATGGGTGAGACGACCACCCGGTTGCGCAGCGTGAGCCCGCCCAACCGGAGCGGGGTGAACATCGGCGGGATACCCGGATCGGTACCGAACTCGGTCTCGACCGTGGCGGTGAAGGCGGGGTCGCGCAACCGGAGGTTGTCATGGGTGACGCGGCGGCTGCGGGTGAGCAGGTTGAAGGCGAACTGACGCTTCGGCTGGTCGACGTACTGGGCCAGTTCCTCGAACCACTCCAGGCTGGCGAGCGCCGCACGCTGGGTGCTTTCCACCACGGCGCGGCGCTCGGTCTCGTAGTGCGCCAACGCCGTGTCCAGATCGCCGTGTTCACGCAGATTGGCGGCGAGGGCGAGGGCGTCCTCCATGGCGAGTTTGGTGCCGGAGCCGATGGAGAAGTGCGCGGTGTGCGCGGCATCGCCGAGCAGCACCACCCGCCCCGCGCGCCAACTTCCGTTGACGACGGTGGTGAAGGCGGTCCACCGGGAGCGGTTGGAGCGCAGCCGGTGCCCGTCGAGCAGGTCGGCGAAGACCTTCTCGCAGACGGCGATCGAGCCTTCCTCGTCCAGTTGGTCGAGGCCGGCGCGCCGCCAGACCTCCTCGCGCATTTCCACGATGAAGGTGCTGCGATCCGCGCTATAGGGGTAACCGTGTGCCTGCATCAGGCCGTGTGGGGTCTCGGCGATCTCGAAGCGGAACGCGTCCAGGACCAGATCGGTGGCCAGCCAGATGTAGCGGCAGCGGTGTGTGGTCGGGCTGGGCCGGAACACCTCCCGGTACCCGGCCCTGGTCGCGCTGTTCACCCCGTCCGCCGCGATCACCAGATCGTGGTCGCGGGTCAGGACGGCCGCGTCCGGGGCGGGTTCGGCGAATCGCAGCCGTACGCCGAGGTCCCGGCAGCGGTCGTGCAGAACGGCGAGCAGACGGCGTCTGCCGAGCGCGGCGAAGCCATGGCCGCCGGAGCGGATGACGGTACCGCGGTGGGACACGTCGATCGCGTCCCAGCGGACGAACTCATCGCGCAGCGCCCGGAAGACAACGGGATCGGCGTGTTCGATTCCGCCGAGGGTCTCATCGGAGAGGACGACACCGAAACCGAAGGTGTCGTCCGGTGCGTTGCGTTCCCAGACGGTGATCTCGCGTGCCGGGTCCAGCCGTTTGAGCAGGGCGGCGGCATACAGGCCACCGGGGCCCGCGCCGATCACCGCGATCCGCAGCGGGGGCGTCGCGTGGCTGGCGGCCGCCACCGCTACCGCCCCTCCCACTTCGGCGGCCGCTTGCCGGTGAACGCGGCGTGGAACTCGGCGTAGTCGGCGCTGGTCATCAGCAACGCCTGGGCGGCCGCGTCCATTTCGACGGCCGCGCCCAGCGGCATGTCCAGTTCGGCGGTGAGCAGTGCCTTGGTCTGGCGGTAGGCGAGGGCGGGGCCGTCCGCGAGCCTGCGGGCGAGGGCGGCGGCGGACCGCCCGGCCTCGCCGTCCTCGGCCAACTCGCTGACCAGCCCGATCCGTTCGGCCTCGGCGGCGTACACCGGCTCGCCGAGCATCAGCAGTCGGGTGGCATGGCCGAGCCCGACCACCCGGGGCAGCAGATAGGCGGCGCCCATGTCGGCTCCGGCCAGGCCGACCTTGGTGAAGAGGAAGGCGAACCGTGCCGAGCGCTCCACCACCCGGAAGTCGGACGCCAGCGCCAGCACCGCCCCCGCGCCGGCGGCGACCCCGTGCACGGCCGCGATCACCGGGAACGGGCACTCGCGCAGCGCCCGCACGACCTGGCCGGTCATCCGGTTGAAGTCCAGCAGTTCACCGACGCCCATCGCCAGGGTGGCGCCGATGATCTCGTCCACATCGCCGCCGGAGCAGAACCCGCGCCCCTCCCCGCCGAGCACCAGGACTCGTGTCCGGCCGTCCTGGGCGAGTTCGGCCAGCAGGTCGCGCAGATCGGCGTAGGCGCCGAAGGTGAGCGCGTTGAGCCGGTCGGGACGGTCGAGGGTGACGGTGGTGACGCCCCCGGCTCGCTCCAGCCTCAGGTGGCGCCACTCCTCGGTGATCGTCGCTGAGCCACGCATCGGGCTCATGGCACGGCCTCCTTCGCTGTGGGAGGGCGGACGGACGCTCGCAACGTCGAAGCTATCACCGCTTTGTGACTGCCGTCATGAGTACGGCATAAAGTTCGCCCGGCTATCCGGACCCGGCCGGCCGGAAGCGGCGTCGGCCGTACGCGACGTACACCAGCGCCCCCACGACCAGGTAGCCCGCGAACCGCAGCCAGGTCGTGCCGCCGAGTCCGTAGACCAGACACAGGCGGAAGCCGACCCCGAGCAGCGGGACTGACGCGGTCAACTCCCCCATCGTCGCGTAGGCGTAGGAGTACGAGCTGCCGGAGACCGGGATGGCGCCGCCCCGCTCCGCGAAGGAGAACGCGGTGAACACACAGGTGATCGCCGCGAGGGCGAACGAGATGACGATCGCGGGCCCGGCCTTTGGCATGGTGTCGGACAGCACGACGAAGATGCCGGTGCCGACGATCGCGCCCACGCCGAAGCACACCGGCTGGAACAGGCCTGCGCCGCAGCCCGTGCCCCTCCAGGTAGGCGCCGGATTCGGCGACCAGCAGATCGGGCGACTTGCTACGGAGCATGGACAGATCGTGGCGAATCGCGGCACTCGCCGCGATTCACGACATCCGTCTGGCCGCCCGGTCAGCCGAGCGTGGCCACCAGTACCGCCTTGATGGTGTGCATCCGGTTCTCCGCCTGGTCGAAGACCACCGAGTGCGCGGACTCGAAGACCTCGTCGGAGACCTCGAGCGAGCTCAGTCCGTACTGCTCGTGGATCTCCCGGCCGACCGCCGTGCCCAGGTCATGGAAGGCGGGCAGGCAGTGCATGAACTTCACCTGCGGATTCCCGGTGGCTCGCAGCACGTCCATGGTCACCGCGTAGGGACCGAGCAGCGCTATCCGCTCGTCCCACATCTCCTTGGGCTCACCCATCGACACCCAGACGTCGGTGTGCACGTAGTCGACGCCGCGCACCCCGTCCGCCACGTCCTCGGTCAGGGTGACCCGGCCGCCGGTCCGCTCGGCGAGGCGGCGGGCCGCGGCGATCACGGATTCGCCCGGCCAGAGGATCTTCGGCCCGACGATGCGCACGTCCATGCCGAGCAGCGCTCCCGTTATCAGCAGCGAGTTGCCCATGTTGTAGCGGGCGTCGCCGAGATAGGCGTAGGCGATCTCGGAGAGCGGCTTGTCGGTGTGCTCGGTCATGGTGAGCACATCGGCGAGCATCTGCGTGGGATGCCACTCGTCGGTGAGCCCGTTCCAGACCGGTACGCCCGCGTGGGCCGCGAGTTCCTCGATGATCTCCTGGGCATGGCCCCGGTACTCGATGCCGTCGAACATCCGCCCAAGCACCCGGGCGGTGTCCTTGACCGACTCCTTGTGACCGATCTGCGAGCTCGCCGGGTCGAGGTAGGTGGTCCTCGCCCCCTGGTCGGCGGCGGCGATCTCGAACGAGCAGCGGGTACGGGTCGAGGTCTTCTCGAAGATGAGCGCGATGTTCCGGCCGCGCAGCCGCTGCTCCTCGGTGCCCGCCCGCTTGGCGGCCTTCAGCTGGGCCGCCAGTTCCACCAGGTGGCGGAACTCCTCGGCCGAGAAGTCCAACTCCTTGAGGAAGTGGCGGCCCGTGAGGTCGATGGCCATGGCGGATGCTCCTAGATGGGGCGACAGAGATGCCGGAAGTGTATACGACGATGCGCATCCTTATGCGGACGGTACGCGCGTCGCCCACCGGCATCATCGCCCCGCGCCTGTCGTGCGGGCTAGACCGGGTCCCGCTCGATCGGGCAGCTCATACAGCGCGGGCCGCCTCTGCCGCGGCCGAGCTCGCTGCCCGGGATGGTGATCACCTCAATGCCGTGCTTGCGCAGGTAGGTGTTGGTGGTGGAGTTGCGCTCGTAGGCGACGACCACCCCCGGCTCGATGGCCAGCACGTTGCAGCCGTCGTCCCACTGCTCGCGCTGGGCCGCGTGCACGTCCTGGGTTGCCGTCAGCACCCGGATGTCGTCCAGGCCGAGCGCCGCGGCGATCGCCCGGTGCATGTGCTCCGGCGGATGGTCGGTGACCTTCAGCTCCCCCTCGCTCGCCCCGGGTTCGATGGTGTACGAGCGCAGCATGCCCAGGCCCGCGTACTTGCTGAAGGTGTCGCCGTCGACCATCGTCATCACCGTGTCGAGATGCATGAACGCGCGTCTCTTGGGCATGTCGAGGGCCACGATCGTCTTGGCGGAGCCCGCCGCGAACAGCCCGCGCGCCAGCATCTCCACCGCCTGCGGTGTGGTGCGCTCGCTCATCCCGATCAGCACCGCCCCGTTGCCGATCACCAGCACGTCCCCGCCCTCGATCGTCGACGGATAGGCCTCCTGTCCGGCCGACCAGACATGGAACAGGCCGCCCGCGAACATCGGGTGGTAGCGGTAGATCGCCTCGAAGTGCACCGTCTCGCGCCAACGGGCCGGCCAGCGCATGGCGTTGATGCTCACCCCGTCGTACACCCACGCCGAGGTGTCCCTGGTGAAGATGTGGTTGGGGAGCGGGGCGAGCAGGAAGTCGTCCGGCTCCATGACGTGGAAGCGCACCGAGGTGGGTTCGGCGTGCCGCTCCAGGAACTCGCGCTTGGTCATCCCCCCGACCAGCGCCTCCACCAGATCCGGTGCGGGCAGTTCGGCGAAGGCCGCCCGCAGGTGGTCGGTGGCCAGCGGTCCGAACTCCTTCTCGTCGAAGACCCGGTCAAGGATCAGTCGGCGCGCCTCGGGCACCTGCAGCGTCTCGCGCAGCAGATCGCCGAAGAGGTACACCTCCACACCGCGGTCCCGCAGTATGTCCGCGAAACCGTCGTGCTCGGCACGCGCCCTTCGTACCCAGAGCACATCGTCGAAGAGCAGCGCGTCCTTGTTCGTCGGCGTGAGCCGCTTCAGCTCCAGATCCGGGCGGTGCAGGATGACGCGGCGCAGCCGCCCGGCCTCGGAATCCACATGGAAGCCCATGGAGGAAGACCTTCCCACGCCGGGCGGCCGCACCCCACCCCGCACGCGGCGACCTTCTGCCCGCCCGGGGGACGGGAACCGCCCGGGGCGGCGCCGCTACAGCCGCGGATCGACCGGTTCCGACTCCAGCGCGAGCACCGCGAAGACCGCCTCGTGCACCCGCCACAGCGGTTCACCCGTGGCCAGCCGGTCCAGTGCCTCCAGGCCGAGCGCGTACTCACGCAGGGCCAGCGAGCGCTTGTGACCGAGCGACCGCGAGCGCAGCCGGGCCAGGTTGCCGGGCCGGGTGTACTCGGGACCGTAGATGATCCGCAGGTACTCGCGGCCACGGCACTTGATGCCCGGCTGCACCAGGCCCTTCGGACCGCGTACGGAGGCCTGGAGCGGCTTGACCACCATGCCCTCGCCGCCCTCTGCGGTCAGGTCCAGCCACCACCGGATGCCCGCGTCGAGCGACGCCTCGTCCTCGGTGTCGACGATGAGTCGGCGGGTGCGGGCGAGCAGCCCGGTGCCGTCGTGGTCGACCAGCCGGTCGATCAGGGCCAGCTGCTCGTCGTGCGGAAGCGCGGCGAGGCTGCGGCCCTCGACAGCCAGCAGCTGGAAGGGGGCGAACCGCACCCCGTCCAGGTCCACGGTCGGCCAGCAGTAGCGGCGGTACGCCTCGGTGAACGCACTGGCGTCCGCGGCGCGCTCCCGCTGGCGGGCGAGCAACTCCTCGACGTCGACGCCGCGCGCCGCCGCGTCTCCCAGGGCGGCCAGCGCACCGGGGAAGACCGCCCGGGACGCGGCGCCCACCGCCGCGTACTGCCTGCGCAGCAGCCCGGACGCCTTCAGCGACCAGGGCAGCAGCTCGGCGTCCAGCAGGAGCCAGTCGCTGCCCAGTTCGTCCCACAGGCCCGCGGCCTCGACGCTGCCGCGCAGCCGGCCCAGCAGCCGCTCGGTCATCGCCGGGTCGTCGAAGAACGGTCGGCCGGTACGGGTGTAGAGCGCACCGGTCTCGTCACCGCCGGTGCCGAAGCGCTTGCGTGCCGTCTCGGCGTCGCGGCACACCAGGGCCACGGCGCGCGAGCCCATGTGCTTTTCCTCGCACACCACCTGGCGGACGCCGTCCGCGCGATAGGCGGCGAAGGCTTCCGCCGGATGCTCCAGGTAGCCGTCGCGCTCCGACGTGGCGCAGGGGGCCATGGTCGGCGGCAGGTAGGCCAGCAGCCGGGGATCGATGGCGAAACGGCTCATGACCTCGAGCGCCGCCGCCGCGTTCTCCGCACGCACCGCGACCCGGCCGTGGTGGGCGGTCTCGACCACCCGCCGCCCGCTGACGTCGGCCAGGTCGAGCGGGCGGCCGTCATGACCGCCCGGGGCCTCGCCGGCCAGCGGCCTGACCGGCTCGTACCAGACCCGCTCGGCGGGCACGTCGACCAGCTCGCGCTCCGGCCAGCGCAGCGCGGTCAGCTTGCCGCCGAAGACGCACGCGGTGTCCAGGCAGATGGTGTTGTTGAGCCAGGAGGCATGCGGAACGGGTGTGTGTCCGTAGACGACCGTGGCGCGGCCGTGGTACTCCTCGGCCCACGGATAGCGGACCGGCAGGCCGTACTCATCGGTCTCCCCGGTGGTGTCGCCGTACAGGGCGAACGAGCGGACCCGGCCCGAGGTGCGGCCGTGGTACTTCTCGGGCAGACCTGCGTGGCAGACGACCAGGCCGCCGCCGTCCAGCACGTAGTGGCTGACCAGCGAGCCGATGAACTCCTGTGCCCGTGCGGTGAATCCGGGCTCCTCCTGGTGCACCGCCGCCAACTGCTCGATGGTCTCGGCGAGACCGTGACTGTGCTTCACCTGCCGTCCCTTGAGATGGCGCCCGAGCTTGTTCTCGTGGTTTCCGGACACGCACAGTGCGTCACCGTCGGCCACCATGCCCATCACCAGGCGGAGCACACCGGGGCTGTCCGGGCCGCGGTCCACCAGGTCGCCGACGAAGACCGCGGTGCGCCCCTTCGGATGCGCGGCGCCGACCGGCCGACCCGCCTCGTCGTACCGCGGCTCGTAGCCGAGGCGGACCAGCAGGGCCACCAACTCCGCGCGGCAGCCGTGGACATCGCCGATGATGTCGAACGGGCCGGTCAGATGACGCAGATCGTTGAACCGCCGCTCCAGCTCGACCTCGGCCGCCGCGACCTCCTCGGCTCCGCGCAGGATGTGCACCTTGCGGAAGCCCTCCCGCTCCAATGACCGCAGCGAACGGCGCAGTTCACGCTGCTGGCGGGCGATCACATGGCGCGGCAGATCCGCGCGGTCCCGGCGGGTGGCGTTGCGCTCGGCGCACACCGCTTCGGGGACGTCGAGCACGATCGCGATGGGCAGCACATCGTGCTCGCGGGCGAGCCGGACCAGCTGCCCCCGGCTCTCCGACTGGACGTTGGTCGCGTCGACCACCGTCAGCCGTCCGGCGGCGAGCCGCTTGCCCACGATGTAGTGCAGTACGTCGAACGCGTCCGAGCTGGCGCTCTGGTCGTTCTCGTCGTCGCTGACCAGGCCGCGGCAGAAGTCCGAGGAGATGACCTCGGTGGGCTTGAAGTGGCGCCGGGCGAAAGTGGACTTGCCGGAGCCGGTGGAGCCGACCAGTACCACCAGGGACAGGTCGGTGACGGCCAGTGTCCTGCCCTCCCGTCGCCCGCCACCGTCGAACGGGGCGCTTCGCACCGTTGTCATGCTGCCACCCCCTCGCTTGCGTCGGACCTGCTGAACACGGCCATCTGGGTCGGCGGGCCGACCTCGGGATCGTCGTCACCGACCGCGCTGAACTCCACGCCGTAGCCGCGCCGTTCGGCGACGCCTTGCGCCCAGTGGCGGAACTGCGCGCGGGTCCACTCGAAGCGGTGGTCCCCGTGCCGCATCCGGCCCGCGGGCAGCGTCTCCCAGCGCACGTTGTACTCGGCGTTCGGCGTGGTGACGATGACGCTCGCGGGCCGGGCGGCGCCGAACACCGCGTACTCCAGGGCTGGCAGCCTTGGCAGGTCGAGGTGTTCGATGACCTCGCTGAGGACCGCCGCGTCGTACCCCTTGAGCCGGGTGTCGGTGTACGTCAGCGAGCCCTGGATCAGCCGCACCCGGTCGGACTGCCGCTCCGGCATGCGCTCCAGGCGCAGTCGTCGCGCGGCCGCGGTCAGTGCCCGTACCGACACATCGACACCGACGACCTCGGTGATCCGCGCGTCCTTGAGCAGCTCGCCCACCAACTGGCCCTGGCCGCAGCCGAGATCGAGGATCCGGCCGGCAGCCGCGGCGCGCAGCGCGCCGAGGATGGCCTCCCGTCGGCGTACGGCGAGCGGTACCGGCCGCTCCTCGGTGTCGGCCGTCTCGTCGACCGCGTTGTCGATCTCCTCGGCCTCGCTGTCGTCGGCGGCGGCGAGGCGGGCCAGTTCCAAGCGCTCCATGGCCTGCCGGGTCAGCGACCAACGGCGTGACAGATAGCGGGAGGTGATCAGCTTCTGCTCGGGGTGGCCGGCCAGCCAGCCGTCACCGGCGCGCAGCAGCTTGTCCACCTCGTCGGACGCGATCCAGTAGTGCTTGGCGTCATCCAGCACCGGAAGCAGCACATACAGGTGGCGCAGGGCGTCCGAGAGCCGAAGCCGCCCCTCCAGCGTCAATGCCACGTACCGCGAGTCACCCCACTCGGGGAACCGTTCGTCCAGTGCGCGGGGTTCCGCGGTCACGGTCCAGCCGAGCGGCTCGAACAACGCGCGCACCACGGCCGCACCGCCCTTGGCCGGCAGCGCGGGTATCCCGACACACAGCGGCAGGGGCTCGGCCGCACGCTCCGGCCTGGTACGGCACACGCCCTTCATCGCGGTGGAGAACACGGCGCTCAACGCCACGGCGAGCAGCGAGGACGCCGCGTACGGGCGATCGTTGACGTAACCGGCCAGCGCCATGTCGGACGGGCCACCGCGCCCCTTGCCCTTTCCACGGCGGACCAGCGCCACCGGGTCGACCTCAAGCAGCAGTGCCGCTGTGCAGCGCCGCTCCGACGCCTCGGGGTAGAAGACATGGGCGGTGCCGTGCGAGGTGGCGAAGGACTGGGCCTTTTCGGGGTGCTTGTGCAGCAGGAACCCGAGGTCGGTGGCCGGGTACTCCGCACTGCCGGTGGTCGATATCGTCAGGAACACCCGCCCGAGTATTGCCCGGTTCGGCCCTTGTCACCAGCGGATTTTCACCGGCTGGCAGCGTCCCCCGGGGATTGCAGGGCGGCCGCGATCCGGGCGATGCCCGGTGGCCCGACCCGGCAGCATCCGCCGATCAGCCGGGCTCCGGCTGACTGCCAGTCACGCACCATGGTCGGAACCTCGAAAGGTTCGTCGCGCCAGGTGCGGGTCTCGGCGTCCCACTCTCCGCTGTTCGGGTAGGCCACCACCGGCTTCCCGGTGGTGGCGTGCGCGAGGGCCACCGCCCGGCCGGTGTCCCGGGCGCTGGAACAGTTGACGCCCACCGCGATCACTTCGGGGACACCGGCGGCGAGCGCGAACGCCTCCGCCAGCGGTTGCCCGGCGCAGGTGCGGTCCCCGCGGATGCTGTACGACAGCCAGACCGGCAGCCCGATGCCGTCGACCGCCCGCAGCAGCGCCTCCGCCTCGTCGGTGTCCGGGACGGTCTCCAGCGCGAGCACATCGGGCCCGGCCTCGGCCAGCGCCGCTATCCGAGGGCGGTGGAAGCGCTGCAACTCCGCTACGGACAGCCCGTACCGGCCGGTGTACTCACTGCCGTCGGCGAGCATCGCGCCGTACGGGCCGACGGAGGCGGCCACCCACACACCGGGCAGTTCCCGCGCCGCCCGCCGGGCGAGTTCCACACTGCGGCGCAACAGGGCCGAGGTCTCGTCCCGGGACAGCCCGCGCCGGGCGAAGCCCTGGTAAGTGGCCTGGTAGCTGGCGGTGGTGAGCACCCGCGCGCCCGCCCGCAGGTACGCCGCGTGGGCCGCTTCGATCTGGCCGGGGGCGTCGGAGAGCAGCCTGGCGGTCCACAACTCGTCGGACAGGTCGCAGCCCTGGTCCTGGAGTTGGTTGGACAGGCCGCCGTCGAGGACGACCGGCCCTTCGGCGAGAGCGGTGGCGAGCGGGGTGGTCGGGGCGGGCAACACGGATGCTCCTTGCGGGTGTTCGGCTGGGGCGCCGCGCGTCAGCCGAGCTGCGGCTGTACGCGGGAGGCGATCAGCTCCAGGTGGTCCAGGTCGTGCAGGTCGAGGATCTGCAGGTAGACGCGGGACGAGCCGGCTTCGCGGTAGCGGTTGATCTTGTCGACGACCTCGTCGGGCGAACCGGCGAGGCCGTTGGCCTTGAGCTCGTCGATGTCCCGGCCGATGACGGCGGCGCGACGGGCGACCTCGGCATCGTCTTTGCCGACACAGGCGACCAGGGCGTTGGAGTACACGAGGTCGTCCGGCTTGCGGCCGTGCGCCTCGACGGCCTCGCGGACCCGGCCGAACTGCCGCTCGGTGTCCTCGATCGAGGCGAACGGGATGTTGAACTCATCGGCGAACCGGGCGGCGAGCCGCGGGGTGCGCTTGGCGCCGTGGCCGCCGATGATCACCGGGACCTTGTCCTGCGCGGGCTTGGGCAGTGCGGGTGAGTCCTTGAGCTGGTAGTAGGGGCCGTTGAAATCGAAGGTCTGACCAACCGGCGTGGACCACAGCCCGGTGATGACGGCGAGCTGCTCCTCAAGGCGGGCGAACTTCTCCTTGGGGAACGGAATGCCGTACGCGGTGTGCTCCTCCTCGTACCAGCCCGCGCCGAGGCCGAGTTCGACCCGGCCGCCGGACATCTGGTCGACCTGCGCGACCTGAATCGCGAGCACGCCGGGCAGCCGGAACGTGCCCGCGGTCATCAGCGTGCCGAGCCGAATGCGCTTGGTCTCACGGGCAAGCCCGGCGAGGGTGATCCAGGCGTCCGTGGGGCCGGGCAGACCGTCGGCCGACCCCATCCGCAGATAGTGGTCGGAGCGAAAGAAGGCGTCGTAGCCCAGCTCCTCGGTGGCCTTGGCCACCGAGAGAAGCGTGTCGTAGGAGGCCCCCTGCTGGGGCTCGGTGAAAATGCGTAGATCCATACCTCCATCCTGCACCGGGCACGGCCGCGGTGCGGCGCTCTAGCGGGCGGGGCGGGCCAGGGACAACGCGAACCGGCCTTGCGGGTCGGTCCACCAGCGCACCAGTTCCATCCCGGCGACGGCCAGTTCGGACCGCACCCCCGCTTCGCGGAACTTCGCCGACACCTCGGTGCGCAGTTCCTCACCCGCCGCGAAGTCGACCTTGAGGTCAAGTGCCGGAATCTTGACGGTGAGCGGCCGACGGGCGCGCAGCCGCATCTCTATCCACTCCTGCTCGCGATCCCACAGCGCCACATGGTCGAAGTCGGACGCGTCGACTTCGGCGCCGAGTTCACGGTGCAGCACGGTGAGCACGTTCTTGTTGAACTCGGCGGTGACTCCGGCGGCGTCGTCGTAGGCGGCGACCAGTACGCGTTCGTCCTTGACCAGATCGGTGCCGAGCAGCAGCGCGTCGTCCGGACCGAGCGCGGTGCGCACGGTCCTGAGGAACGCGGCGCGCTCGGCGGGCAGCAGATTGCCGATCGTGCCGCCGAGGAACGCCAGCAATCGCGGCCCCGCGCAGTCCGGGAGGTTGAGTCCGGCCTGGAAGTCGGCCACCAGGGCGTGCACGGACAGCCCGGGGTAGTCAGCGAGCAGCGCCCGGCCCGCCTGTTCCAGGGCGGACTCGCTGACGTCGATGGGAACGTACGCGGCCAAGGTGCCGTGGGCACGCAGTGCGCCGATCAGCAGCCGGGTCTTCTCCGAGGAACCCGAGCCCAGCTCCACCAGGGTCCGGGCGCCGGTGGCGGCGGCGATCTCGGGGGCGACGCGGTCGAGGATGGCGCGCTCGGCGCGGGTCGGGTAGTACTCGGGGAGCCGGGTGATCTCCTCGAACAGTTCGCTGCCGCGGGCGTCGTAGAACCACTTGGGCGGCAGCCACTTGGGGTTGGCGGTCAGCCCAACGGCGGCATCGGCGCGCAGCGCCGCGATGGTGGCGTCCACCGGCAGCTGCCTGGTCAGGGTGAAGGCGCTCATACGGGCGGCTCCTTGAGGAGGGCGGTCTCGATCCGGTCCCGCGTCGCCAGCAGCAGCGTGCGGTCGGGGACCTCGATCCAGCCGGGTTCGTCGTCGTACGGTTCGGAGGCGACAGCGACGGAGCGGCCGGGGTCCAGCCGGTGCCACAGGGAGTCGCCCCAGGCGGTGGCGGCGATGGAGCTGCCGTCGGTGAGCAGGAAGTTCAGTCGCGCTTCGGTGCGGGCCGCGACATCGGTGACCGTCTCCGCGAGGGCGTCGCCGAGGGCGTAGCCCGCACGCAACCGGTGCAGGATCAGCGCCCACAGCAGTGCGGCGTCGCAGCGTGCCTCGATGCCGAGCAGTTCCTCGGCGGACAGGTCCGCGGCCAGGTCGGCGACGGAACCCGGCCAGCCGGGCACCGCGCCGTTGTGGCTGAACAGCCAGCTGCCCTCGCCGTAGGGCGCGGTGGCGGACTCGTCCGGCGCCGAGCCGTCGGTGGTGTCCCGCACGGCGGCCAGTAGCGCCCCGGTGCGCACGACGCGGGCGAGATCGGTGAACGACGGGTCGGCCCAGATCGGCCCGGCCTTGCGGTAGCGGGCCGGAACGGGGTCGCCCGGGGCGTACCAGCCGACGCCGAAGCCATCCGCGTTGACCGTGCCGTTGCGCTGTCTGCGCGGTGCCCAGGACTGCCGGTACAGCGAGTGCGGCGGCTCGGTCAGGATCCGGCCCAGCGGGACGTCGGGGCCCAGGTAGGCGATGTGGCGGCACATCAGGCGACCTCGGCGGGGTCGGCGTCGCGCGCGGTGCGGAAGCCGGCGAATATCTGCCGCCGGATGGGATAGTCCCAGTTGCGGAAGGTGCCGCGGCAGGCGACCTGGTCCACGGCGAACGATCCACCGCGCAGCACCTTGTACTCGGGGCCGAAGAAGACTTCCGAGTACTCGCGGTAGGGGAAGGCGCGGAACCCCGGGTACGGCAGGAAGTCGCTCGACGTCCACTCCCACACGTCGCCGATCAGTTGCCGGATGCCGTGCGGCGAGGCGCCCTCGGGGTAACTGCCCGCGGGTGCGGGGCGCAGGTGCCGCTGGCCGAGGTTGGCGTGTGCCGGGGTGGGGTCGTGGTCGCCCCATGGGTAGCGGAGTGACCGGTCGGTGGCCGGGTCATGGCGCGCGGCCTTCTCCCACTCGGCCTCGGTGGGCAGTCGGCGGCCCGCCCAGCGCGCGTAGGCGTCCGCCTCGTACCAACTCACGTGCAGCACCGGCTCGTCGACCGGCACCGGCTCGACCACACCGAAGCTGCGGCGCAGCCACTGACCGCCCTCGTGCGTCCAGAACAGCGGTGCTTCCATGGTGTGTTCGCGCACCATGGCCCAGCCCTTCGGATCCCACCAGCGCGGATCGCCGTAGCCGCCGTCGTCGATGAATCGCAGATAGTCGCCGCAGGTGACGGGGGTGGTGTCAAGGAAGAACGGCGCGACGTCCACGCGGTGCGCGGGCCGTTCGTTGTCCAGGGCCCATGGCTCGGTGTCGGTGCCCATGGTGAACGGGCCGCCGGGGACCAGGACTTCGGTCGGCAGCACAAGTGCGTCAGCGGGGGCTGGGCCGGGCGGTGGCGCGGTGAGCGCGGCGGGTCCCTTGCGCAACTGGTGGGTGATGAGCATCGTCTCGTCATGCTGCTGCTCATGCTGGGCGATCATGCCGAAGGCGAAGCCCGCGTCGAGCAGCGCGGTGCCGCGCATCCGGGTGGTGTCCAGCAGGTCGAGGACCCGTCCGCGGACCTCGGCGGCATAGCCGCGGGCGTCGGTGGGCGACAGCAGCGGAAGGCTCGGGCGGGCGGCCCGGGGGTGTTCGAAGGCGTCGTAGACCGGGTCGACCTCCGGGCGCATCGCCTCGCGCCCGCCGACGGCCCGCAGCAGCCACTGCTCCTCCTGGTTGGCGATGTGCGCCAGGTCCCACACAAGTGGCGACATCAGCGGTGAGTGCTGGGTGATCAGGTCGTGGTCGTCGACGCAGGTGGTAAGGGTGCTGGTGCGGGCACGCGCGGTGTCGAGCACCCGCGCGACCCGCTCCCTCAGGAGTGCGGGGTCGGCGCCCTCGGCGGTATCGGAGTGCTGAGCCGTCACGATCGGCCGTCCTTTCCGATCAGCGGGGCGGTGCGGGCGGTGGGCCGCTGCCCCTGTGTCACGTGGTCAAGCAGGTCGTCGGCGGGACATCGGCCCCGTGCGACATAGCGCTCGGTGAAGGCGTCCACGGCGGTCCGGATCGCCGCCGAGGCCCCCAGCCTGGGCAGGGCCTCGCGCGCCGCGGCGAAGCATTCCTCGGCGGCACTGTGCAGGGCCGGGTCGGTCAGGCCGTGGCGGGCGGCTCGCCGCCACAGGGGGTTGCCGGGGGCGCGTTCGTAGGGCCGCAGGTCCAGCGCGCCCACCGCGCGGTGTGCCGCCGCTGCCGCCAGCGGGTCGTCCAGCAGCGCGGCGGTGACCGCCAGCGGGACGATCCAGCCGTCCTCGCCGGGCTGCGCGTCGATCATGCGCAGCTCCAGGTGGCCATGCGGTCTGACCGGCGGAAAGAGGGTGGTCAGGTGGTAGTCGAGATCATCGGGGGTGGGCGGACGCGGCGCCCTGAGACGGCCGCCGTCGCGTATCCAGTCGCGGAAGGACAGCTTCTCGGGCACGGCCCACGATCCGCCGTCCTGCCGTATGCACAGCACGGGGGCGTCGAGCGCGTACGCGGCCCAGGCGTCGCGGGGGTCGGCGGCATCGGCCGGAGCCATGGTGCGGGGCGGGTCGAGCGCCGCCCAGACCGCCTGCCTGGTACATCGGATCCCGGTCGGGCGTCCGCGGCTGAACGGCGAATTGGCGAACGATGCGACCAGGACGGGCCCGATCAGATGGGCCAGCCGCCAGCGGGCCGCATAGCCGTCGGGGCCCGGCCCTGCCGTACCGGCGTCCAGGCAGACCTGGACGGACGCTGTGTTGCACATCATGGAGCGGCCGACCGGGCTCGCCCGGTCGAAGTACTCCTCCATGGCGGTGTAGCGCGGCAGCCGCAGCAGCCGCCGCGGTCTTCGCCAGGGCTCGTGCCCGTATCCGACGAGGCGTAGGTGGTGGCGGCGCAGTTCTTCCCGTACCGCTGCCAGATCCTCCGTCATGGTTTCCACGCACTCGGTGAGCGAGTCCGCGGGCGGGGAGCTGAGTTCGAGTTGGCCACCCGGCTCCTGGGTGAGCGCGGAGTGCAGCGGGAGTCGTCTCAGGTCGGTCAGAGCGGCGCGCAGTCGTGCCTGGCCGACCGCGCGCAGGGGGTCGAGGTCGTCGTGGACCAGCCATTCCAGTTCGACGCCCGTGCTCCGGGGTGGGCCGTTCTTGAAGCAGATGCCGTGCGCTCGGGCCGCTGCCTCGGTCTCGCTGATCGGACGGTCACTTGTCATCGCGGGGACCCCTTGTCGACGGTCGCTGTCGGACAACCACTCCACTGCATCACGTTCGCGCGCAAACCGCATGCGCTTTACGAACACATGTTCACACGCTGACCACTCCTTTCGCCTGTCTGCCCACCGGCGGCCCGGTCAATCCCCGATCGCGAACATCGACTTCCGGCTGCCACCGGAGGGTGAACATCCGCCAACTCCGCGCGGGCCAGGGTGCGTTGGCAGTGACCACCCGCCTCCGTGGTCGTTCGCTCGGGCGCAGCCCGGCCGCCGGGCCCGCCCGGGCCGCGGCCCGCCGCGGTCAGTAATACCGCCCGCCCGCTCGGGAGGGCCAGGCCCCGAGGACGCCACGTTGTCCCAGGAGGCCGCCCCCGACCAGAGCCCCACGGCCGAGGCGGAGACCAGCCGGAGCGCCGACACCGGCGCGGACACGGCGCCGCCCAAGGGGCTGCTCCAGCAGATGGAGGAACTCCTCGCCGCCGTGAGTGCGGACCTCGCCTGGCTCGACGCGGACCTGCGGTCGTCCGCCGACCCGGACTCCCCCGCACCGTCGGACATCGGCGGCGCCTCCTCCTGAGTCCGGCCGCCCTGAGCACGCCCCCCGGAGATCACCCTGAGCGCGGCCCCCGGAGTCCGTCGCCCCACACCGCGCCCCCGTCGCGGGGCTCACGGCGGCGCCTCCTCGGGGTCGTCCGGGCGCAGCGCCTCGTACCGGCGGAGCAGCGCGCGGACGCGGTCCTTGGAGTCGTCCGTGGCGTCAAGCGCCTCGATGCACTGCCAGTAGACGCGCTCGTCCTCCGTCGCGCAGGCGATCGCCGCGAGGGCGGCGCCCGTCTCCGCCAGTATCGCCAGCAGCTGCCGTAAGACGGCTGTCGGATCACGCACCCCGGTCAGGCGGGCCGCGCGTACCGCGTTCGACCGCGCTCCGGGAGGCTGAGCCGCGTCCCGGGCGCGATCTCCCGCCAGACAGAGCGCGCGGGCGGCGTCCCGTGACGCGGGGTCACCACGCACCGCGAGATAGCCGCCGATGGCCTGTGCCAGGCCCTGTGCCTGCCAGGCCTCGGCGATGACCGCCGCCACCTCTGTGGCCTGCGTCAGAGCATGCCGGGTCGCCGCGATGAGCCGTGCCGCGTCCATCGTCTTCTCCCCTCCGTGGTCCGGTTCCGTCGACCGGGCAACACTCAGCGTGACCGCTGGCGCTCAACACGGAAAGCGGGGTGGTGAATTCGGTGGACAAGCCGCCCGATGTGGATAACTCGCCCACCGGAACGGGTGAGTTACGGCTTCGGGAAGCGCTCCTCGTTCCGATCGATCTTCGCCGACAGCGCTGCCAGCGGATCGATCCCCAGCGCCTCACAGAACTGCAGCAGATATGCCAGCACGTCAGCGACCTCGTCCTCGACCCGGTGCGCGGTGTCCGCGTCGGCCATGACGCGCGACGATTCCTCCGGCGTGAGCCACTGGAAGATTTCCAGCAGCTCCGCCGATTCGACGCTCAGCGCCGCCGCCAGGTTCTTGGGCGTGTGGTAGGGCTCCCAATGGCGCGCCGCCGCGAAGTCGGCCAACCTGCGCCGCAGCCCCTGCAGTTCTTCACTCACCCCCCAGGTCTACCGCATGGCCGTCCGCGGCGCGGCCGCACCCCTGCGCCGCACCCCGCTGCTGCGGCACCCGCGCCGCGGCGTCGGCTCGGCCCGTCCGGGCGCCGCGCCGCAGTCTGATCACCGAGACCAACTCCGCGTCCTCGAACGGGTCCGCGTCGTACACCGTCCCCAGGAGTCGCACATGCCCCCGGCGTGCGGCACGCGCCGCCAGCGAGAGGAGTTCGGTGGTCTGGCGGCGGTCCAGGCCGCTGTCCAGACCGTCGGCCAGCACCGTCATGGCGCGCAACGCGGGCGGGACTTCGGCGCTTTGGTCCATCTCCAGCACGCCAGGGCCGGTCAGCAGGACCAACGCCAGCGCCAGGAAGCGCAGTTCGCTGTCGCCCAGGCGGTCCAGGGGTGTCGTGCCCAGCGGTCCGCGGTCCACGGCGGCCAGCACCCTCTCGTGGCCCGCTTCCCGCAACGCCTGGCGGGCGACCACCAGACCGTCGACCGGCCCCTCGCAGGCCACCCGGGCGGCGCCCACCAGGGCGGCGTGCCGGGTGCGGCACTCGTCCTGGGTGCGGTACAGCACGGCGGACAGGTTGTCGCACCCGCTGCGCAACAGCCCGTCGCCCAGCCGGGCGGGCTCCCGCATCCGCCACGGCTGCGGATCGACGGGGAAGACCGCGCGGAGCGCGATGACCACCTGTTCCGCGGCGGCCAGCACCAGCCGCTGCCCGTCCGTCGTACCGGCGACGCGCAGCGGCAGCAGGGCGGTGGCCAGCCGGTCGTCGGGCAGTGGCGCACGGGTGACCTGGACGAGGCCGGCGGTGTGCCAGGCGGCCTGGACGGCGCGCCGCGCCGGGTCCCGCAGCGCCGTCGTCAGCAGGGTCCGGCCCGCCCCGGTGAGACGCTCGCCGACGATGCGGGGTTCCGGCTCGGTCTGCACCGCCACATCAAGCCGTACCGTCCCGACCGGGCCGTCGACCGAGCAGCCGATGCGGAAGCCGCGCCGCCGCTGGGTGTCCGGCCGGGTGCTCTGCGGCGCGCAGGCGGGAGCGCCGCCGCGCACCACCCCGTCGAAGACACCCCCTAGCTCGTCGCCGGCTGCCAGCCGCGCCAGGATCGACAGCGCCTCCAGGCTGCTGGACTTTCCGCTACCGCCGCCTCCCGCGATCAACGTGAGAGGGCCGAGCGGGAAGTGGGTGTCGCGGTGTGACTTGAAGGCGGCCAGCCGCAGTTCGGAAACGGTGGGCCGTGCGCTGCTGGGGTTCATGATCGCCGAACGTAGGCCACACCCCCGCGCGCCGAACCGTTCCGCCCCGGGTCCAGTCCTCCGAAAGGACTACCGTGAGGCCGTGACGAGATACGTGGCCCTGCTGCGCGGCATCAACCTCGGTTCGCGGAACCGCCTGGCGATGCGCACCCTGCGCGAGCTGATCGCCGCCATGGGCGGGAAGGACGTCAAGACGCTGCTGCAGAGCGGCAATGCGGTCTTCGAGCACGTCGAGGCCGACCCCGCCCGGCTCGCCGGGGAGCTGGAATCGCGCATCGCCGAGGAGACCGGGCTGACGGTGCCATGTGTGATCCGCACCGGCGCGGACATCCAGCGGGTGGTCGAGCGAAATCCGTTCGCCAAGGAGTTGTCGGGCGCGATCGCCGGGGTGCCGGTCGACCCGGCCAGGCTCGTCGTGACGTTCCTTTCCGGGCCACTCGACGCGTCGAAGCTCTCGGAACCAGACCCGGAACGGTACGCTCCGGACCAATTCCGGCAAGGAGAGAGTGAGTTGTATGTTCATTGCCCGAACGGCATCAGTGACAGCCGTCTCGTCCGCGATCTCACTACGGCACGTCTCGGCGTGACCGGCACCGCCCGCAACTGGAACACCGTTACCAAACTCGCTGCATTGACCAGCGACTAGCCCGGAAAGCCGGACGATCACACGGAGATGATGTTCGGGCGGCCCACGACCGGGTACGGGACTGAGCTCCGCCCGAGATCTGTCAGGATGCCTTTTTGATCTCCGGTTTGATGTCGGGTTTGATGTCGGGCTTGACCCCCGGTTTGATGCCGGATTCGATGTCCGGCTCGATGGCCGGTTTGCTACCGGAGAGCGAGTTCGGGATTTTGACCTCGGGTCGGTCGCGGATCACCTACTCGCCGCACGGGTTCAAGATCCTCGTGTCACACGGGTGCAACATCCGTGTCATACACGGGTACAACATTCCTGTGGGCCGCACCCGCTCCACCCGCCCCGTCCTCTTCCCCCCCACCCCGAGGAGGCGCCCCGCCATGTTGCAGGGCATCGATGTCAGCTCCTACCAACCCAGCGATTACTCCACCACGGGACTTTCCTTCGTCTTCATCAAGATCACTGAAGGCCTGGGTTACGTCAATCCGAAGTGGGTCGCCCAGCGCACCACCGCCCGACATGCTGGCCTGGTGACCGGCTTCTACCACTATCCGCACATCGCCAACTCCCCAACGGCGGAAGCGGACCACTTCCTCGCCCAAATCAACCTGGTTGCGGGCGACATCATCTGCCTCGACTGGGAATGGTACGGGCAAAACATTTCGGCCGACCGAGCCCGCGCGTACAAGGACGCCTGGGTCGGGCACGTCCGGTCGAAGGCGAAAGGTCACCGCGTCGTCGTCTACTGCGATCGGACCAACTGGCTGACCGTGGACACCGATTCCAACTGCGGAGACGGCCTGTGGATCGCCGACTACACGAACGCCGGACATCCGCGCATCAAGCACCACTGGACCTTCCACCAGTACACCAGCACCCCGCTGGACAAGGATGTCGCCAACTTCTCCAGCCTCGCGGCGCTGCGCTCCTGGGCGGGGGTGCCGCACCACCTGACGGCCGAAGCCGAGGCTCCTCAGGCTCCGGCCTCTGAGGCATCGTCAGGCTGAGAACATCGTCAGGCCGAGCCCTCGCGGACCGGCTCCAAAATCGCCACGCACTCCACGTGATGCGTCATCGGGAACAGGTCGAAAGCGCGCAGTGAGACCGGGCGGTAGCCCTCTGCCGCGAAGTAGGAAAGGTCGCGGGCGAGGGCTGCGGGGTCGCAGGCCACGTAGGCGATGCGGCGGGGGCCGAGCGACGCGAGATGGCGCACCGTGGGCTTGCCTACGCCCGCGCGTGGCGGGTCGAGAACGATGAGGTCGGTCTCGGAGATGCCGGTACGCGGCAGGACCTGTTCGACCTTGCCGAGTTCGATGCGCACCCGGTCGAGGTCGTCGAGGTTGTGCCGGGCGTCCTCCACCGCGCGCTTGTTGGACTCGATGGCGAGCACGGCGCCGCGGTCTCCGAGCCGCTCCCGCAGCGCGCCCGCGAACAGGCCGACACCGCAGTACAGGTCGAGTGCCGTCTCCCCCTTGCGCGGCTTCAGCCCGTCGAGCACCGCGCCGACCAGGATCTCCGCGGCCTGCGGGTGGACCTGCCAGAAACCGCCGGAGCCGACCCGCCAGGTGCGGCCGATCGCGCGTTCCCGTACGAACCCGCGGCCGTGCACCCGGTGGACGCCGCCCTGCTCGTCCACTCGCATCACGGACACCGGGCGGTCGAGTTCCACGATCGGCAGCCGCTCGCCGGGGGCCGGGGTGACGATCACCTGGCGGTCCGAGGAACCGGTCGCGGAGATGGCCTCGACGGCGGCGACTCCGGGCCATTCACGGGACTCGATGCCGAGTTCGCTGACGCCCGGTGCGGCGATCAGGCAGTGGTCCACCGGCTCGACCTCGTGCGAGCGGTGGCGGCGCAGCCCGGCCCGGCCCTCGGCGTCCACCGTGTACTGGACGCGGGTGCGCCACGCCGGGACCTGGCCCTTGGCCACCTTGTCGCCTGGCGCGGGCTCGACGGTGCCGTCCCAGCCCGCATCGGCGGGGGACAG
This sequence comes from Streptantibioticus ferralitis, assembly GCF_029223525.1. Classification (GTDB taxonomy): domain Bacteria; phylum Actinomycetota; class Actinomycetes; order Streptomycetales; family Streptomycetaceae; genus Streptantibioticus_A; species Streptantibioticus_A ferralitis. The sequence continues at coordinate 171,185 of NZ_JARHTQ010000017.1, forward strand.
CCCGGCGAGCCTGTCGAGTTGCTCGCTGATGACGGCGACCTTCAGCCGCCGCTGGGCGCCGGGCGCCGCGTGCTGCCAGTCGCAGCCGCCGCAGCGGCCGGGGCCGGAGAACGGGCAGGGCGCCTCGACCCGGTCGTTCGACGCGCGCACCACCTCGACCGCGTCGGCCCGCAGGAACCGCGAGTCCTCGCCGCCCTCGGTGACCTGGGCGATGACTCGCTCGCCGGGCAGCGTGTGCCGTACGAACAGCACCCGGCCCTCATGGCGGGCGATGCAGTGGCCGCCGTGCGCGACCGGGCCGACCTCGACCTCGTAGCGCTCACCGACCAGCGAGCCCCCTGCCGTGCTGTCCTGGTCCTTCGTACGGTTCGTACGGGTGCGGTTGTTCACGGTGCGGGGGCTCCTGAGCAAAGTCACAAGGCGGCGGGCGGCGCTGTTGCGGGGGTGGTGGACAGCCCCTCAGTCTACGTCCCGGTTCACTCGCCACTCACCGGTTGCCTCACCTCGCCGGGCTGCCGTGGCGCGGCCACCTGCCCGCGACGTACCGAACCGGGGGCGGACCAGTCGCGCCGCTTGCGCAACCGGTTCTTCGCACGCTCGCTGGAGTCGAGCTGCCACGGTACGGAGGTGACCATCACGCCCGGCGTGAACAGCAGCCTCCCCTTGAGGCGCAGCGCGCTCTGGTTGTGCAGCAGGTGCTCGTACCAGCGGCCGACGACGTACTCGGGGATGTAGACGCTGACCACGTCGCACGGGCTGGTGCGGCGCAGGCCGCGCACGTACTCGATGATCGGACGCGTTATCTCGCGGTACGGCGAGTCCAGCACCTTCAGCGGGATGTCGATGCCGCGCGCCTCCCACTCGGACCGCAGGGCCTCGGTGTCGGCGGGGTCGACGTTGATGCTGAGCGCCTCGACGGCGTCGGAGCGGAACAGCTTGGCGTAGGACAGCGCGCGCAGCGTCGGCTTGTGCAGCTTGGAGACCAGGACGATGGAGTGCACACGGGACGGCGCCACCACCTCCTCGGCCGGCTCCTCGGCGATCGACAGTTCCTCCGACACCGAGTCGTAGTGCCGCCGGATGCCGGTCATCAGCAGGTAGAACATGGCCATGCCGAGGACCGCGACCCATGCGCCGTGGGTGAACTTGGTCAGCAGCACGATGACCAGCACCAGTCCGGTCAGGAAGGCGCCGAAGGTGTTGATCGCCCGGGAGCGGACCATGTGGCGGCGCTTCGCCGGGTCGGTCTCGGTGGCCAGGTGGCGGTTCCAGTGCCGGACCATGCCGGTCTGGCTGAGGGTGAACGAGACGAAGACGCCGACGATGTACAGCTGCAGCAGCCGGTTGGAGTCCGCTCCGTACAGGTAGACCAGCAGGCCCGCGAACAGGGCCAGCACCACGATGCCGTTGCTGAACGCGAGGCGGTCGCCGCGGGTGTGCAGCTGGCGCGGGAGGTAGCGGTCCTGCGCGAGGATCGAGCCGAGCACCGGGAAGCCGTTGTACGCGGTGTTCGCGGCGAGGAACAGCACCAGCGCGGTGACGGCGGACAGGAAGACGAACGGGATCGAGCCGTTGCCGAACACGGCCGCGGCGACCTGGGTGATCACCGGGTTCTGGGTGAATCCGGCGCCGACCGGATGACCTCCGCGCAACAGGTCGGTCGCCGGGTTCTCCGCCATCCGTACGTGGGTGTAGAGCGCCAGCGTGATGATGCCGACGAACATCACGACCGCCAGGCCGCCCATCAGCGCCAGCGTCGCGGCGGCGTTCCTGCTCTTGGGCTTGCGGAAGGCGGGCACACCGTTGCTGATCGCCTCGACGCCGGTGAGCGCGGCGCAGCCGGAGGAGAAGGCGCGCAGCAGCAGGAAGATCATCGCGAGTCCGGCGATGCCGTGGACCTCGGTGTGGATGGCGAGGTCGGCGGTGGGCGCCTTCATGTGCGCACCGAAGAACAGCGCCCGGACCGCACCCCAGATGATCATGAGGCAGACGCCGCCCACGAAGGCGTACGTCGGGACGGCGAAGATGGTGCCGGACTCGCGGACCCCGCGCAGGTTCATCAGGGTCAGCAGGGCGATCACCGCGATCGCGCACAGCACCTTGTGCTCTGTGACGAACGGCACCGCGGAGCCCAGGTTCTCGATGCCCGAGGAGATCGAGACGGCCACGGTCATCACGTAGTCGACGAGCAGTGCGCTGGCGACGACCAGACCGGACCTGGGGCCCAGGTTGGTGGTGGCCACCTCGTAGTCGCCGCCGCCGCTCGGATACGCGTGCACGTTCTGCCGGTACGAGGCGACGACCGTGAACATCAGCACCACGATGGCGACGGTGATCCACGGGCTGAGGTGGTAGGCAGACACGCCCGCCATGGACAGGACGATCAGCACTTCGCCGGGCGCGTACGCCACGGAGGAGAGCGGGTCGGAGGCGAAGACCGGCAGGGCGATGCGCTTGGGGAGCAGGGTCTCGCCCAGTCTGTCGCTGCGCAGCGCCCGGCCGATCAAGATCCGTTTTGGCAGGTCGGTCAGTTTGGACACCCGAGGATGTTAAGGGTTCGTCAAGATTGTTCGGCAACTCCCACCCCCCTGCGCACTCACGGAACGCTTCCGAGCTGCGGGCGACCTCCCCGCGATGGTCGCGCGTGTGTAGCTTTGGCCCCGGTCTGAGACGCTGGGATGGTCTCGGACGAGATGAACACGGCCGGAAGGACAGGCGTGCACGTCGTAATCATGGGCTGCGGGCGAGTGGGATCCACGCTCGCCCAGACCCTCGAACAGCAGGGTCATACGGTCGCGGTGGTCGACCAGGACCCGACGGCGTTCCGCCGTCTCGGGTCCGGGTTCGCCGGGCGCCGGGTGACCGGGGTCGGCTTCGACCAGGACACCTTGCGCGAGGCGGGGATCGAGGAGGCCGGGGCGTTCGCCGCGGTCAGCAGCGGCGACAACTCCAACATCATCGCCGCCCGTGTCGCCCGCGAGATGTTCGGTGTCGAGAACGTCGCCGCCCGCATCTACGACCCCCGACGCGCCGAGGTCTACCAGCGGCTGGGCATTCCGACGGTCGCCACCGTGCGGTGGACCGCGGACCAGATGCTGCGCCGTCTGCTGCCGTCCGGCGCGGAGCCGCTGTGGCGTGACCCCAGCGGCGGGGTGCAGCTGGCGGAGGTTCCCACCTCCGCCAAGTGGGTGGGGCAGCGCATCAGCAAGCTCCAGGAGGAGACCGGGGTGCGGGTGGCGTTCCTCACCCGACTGGGCGAGGCGATGCTGCCGACCGCGTCCACGGTGTTGCAGGAAGGCGACCTGGTGCACGTGATGATGCGCACCGACGAGGTCGAGAAGGTCGAGGCGGCGTTCGCCGAGGGGCCCGAGGAGAGTCGTTCATGAGGGTCGCGATCGCCGGAGCCGGCGCGGTGGGGCGTTCCATCGCCGGAGAGCTCCTGGAGAACGGGCACGAAGTGCTGCTCGTGGACAAGAACCCGTCGTCCATCTCGGTGGAGCGGGTACCGCAGGCCGAGTGGCTGCTGGCCGACGCCTGCGAGATCACCTCGCTGGACGAGGCGGCGTTGCAGCGCTGCAACGTGGTCATCGCGGCGACCGGTGACGACAAGGTCAACCTGGTGGTCTCGCTGCTGGCCAAGACCGAGTACGGGGTGCCGCGGGTCGTCGCCCGGGTCAACAACCCCAAGAACGAGTGGCTGTTCAACGAGTCGTGGGGGGTGGACGTCGCCGTGTCCACGCCGCGTCTGATGTCGGCGCTCGTCGAGGAGGCGGTGAGCGTCGGCGACCTGGTGCGCCTGATGCGCTTCAGCCAGGGCGACGCCAACCTCGTGGAGCTCACCCTGCCGCCGGACGCCGCGCTGGTCGGCACCCGGGTCGGCGACGTCGACTGGCCCACCGACACCTCGCTGGTGACGATCATCCGCGGCCACCGGGTGCTCACCCCCGCCAAGGACGACGCGCTGGAGGCCGGTGACGAGCTGCTGTTCGTGGCCGCGCAGGACCGCGAGGAGCAGTTGGAGCAGCTGCTGTCGGTGTCCCGCGAGGACACCGTGAGCTGAGCAGTCAGCCTGTACGGCGTGGGGGCCCGAAGACCCGGGGGTGCTGGGGCCCCCCCCGGTACGCGGGTGGCGGGCGGCGGCCCGCGCGTTGGGGCCGCCGGGGCGGCCCCGGCCGCCCCCACCGGCCTCACACCACAAGGCGGGGGGCGCGGGGGCCGGCCGTAGCAAGGGAGTATTCACCCGAGCGCGAGAGGGCGGGGGGCGCGCCCGGGCGTGACCC
>NZ_JARHTQ010000018.1 GCF_029223525.1 Streptantibioticus ferralitis
GCCCGCACCACCGCCGCCGACGCCCGCTGATACTCCTGCCAAGCCGCCACCCGCTCGTCCGCCGAGCCAGACGAACCCGACCGCACAACCGCCTCAGTCTGAGCAGGACTCAACTCGACACCCTGAGCCCGATCGTGCACGTCCGCAGCACTCGACCGCTCAGACACCGAGGGCGCCAAGCCGGTCTCCGGCTCCGCATGAGTCACCGCCGAGGCGGACGAGGAAGCCGCCGACCGCTCCTGCGGACTCTGCTCCACCACCTGCTGCTCGCCGGTGGGCGCCTCGTCGTGGTGAACAGCCGTGGTCGCACGGGGCGGAGCCGGCTGCTGGACCGTCGCCTGCCCCTGCTCGGCCGTGGGCCCCTCCACGGGACCGTGCTCGCCCGGCGCGTCGGCGCGAGCGCCCTCGGCGGCGCCGGCCCCGCCGTCCTCGGGGGTGGGCCCATCGGCGGCGTCCGGCGACGGCGGCCGGGAGCGGTCGGACGGCGGCAGGGAGTCCAACGTGCGCTGGAAGGCGTTCTCGTGGTCCTTCTCGTGCTGCAGCCACGCCTCGATGTTGTGCTCGTAGGGCGCGAAGAGGTTGTCGTAGGTCCTGATGGTCTCCTTCCTGAAGTCGTCTCTGGCGTCCTCGGCGAAGCTCTTGTCGAGCGCGTTCTCCTCGCCGGGGTCCTCGCGCATGGGATGGAACGCCTTGGCGCTGCGCTCCAGGGTCTCGTTGAGGCCGAGTTCGTGGTCCATCCGGGCGGTCATCGAGGAGTCGAGCAGAGCACGGCTGGCGTCGTACGCGCGGGGGGGCCGGGTCGCGTCACCGTCCCACCTGGGCTGGCGGAAGGGGCGGAAGTCGGGGTGATTGGAGTGGTCGAACCAGTACTCGTCCACCGCCTTCTCGTGCGCGCGGGTCAACTCCGCGCCGAGGCGGTCGCGAGCCTCCGCGTCCAGCGACCGCAGTCCTGCGGTGTTCTCCTCGTAGGCGTCGAACTCCGCCGGCAGCCGGCGCTGCAGCCTGTTGTTCGCGAACTGCCGGAACTCGGCGTGGCCGATCCGGCTGTCCAGGTTCTCGAAGGTCCGGTCGACGAACTGGTTCCAGCCGTGCTCGAAGTCCCGCAACTGCCGCAGGTTCGCCGTCCGCCCGGGCGTCAGATCATCGCCGAGAGCCGCTTCGTCCCACCCGCGCTGGTGGAACGTGTGCAGGTCGTCCTGGAACTCCTTGCGGAACCTGGCGAGGTTGGCGTCGTCCAGGGCGGTGGCCGGCAGCGCCTCCTCACCGGGCTCATCGGGATTCAGCACGTCGTCGAGGCGCTCGGTGGCCTCGTCGACCGCCCTGGTGGAGTCCGTCAGCCGCGCGATCCGGCGCGGCAGGCCCTCGCCCAGCTCGGTGATCCGGTCGTCGATCATGTTCTGCCGCGCCACCGGGTCGTCGGGGAAATCCTCGTGCGCTCGGTCGACGATCGCGCGGATCCTCGCGAACTGGTCGGCGCGCAGGTGGGACAGGGAAGTCGGCAGGTAGCCGTCGTCGCCGGGGCGGGGCCTGCCGTTGTCGCTGTCGTAGGACGGGTCCTTGTAGTGGTCGGTGACGTAGTCGTCGACGCTGCTGGGGACGTCGTCGGACGAGCGGAGGTAGCGGCCGCCGAACAGGTCCTTGCCGGCCGCCTTGTTGATCGCCTCGTTGAACTGGGTCAGTTCGCGGTTGCGCGAGCCGGCGTTGGCGAAGTAGCGGTCCGCGCTGCCCAGGTGCTGCTCGTAGCTGCTCGCCCACTGGTGCTCGTCGAAGCCCTCGGACCCCCTGGTCTGCCACTGGTTCCTGAAGTCGTCCAGGACCGCACGGTGGAAGTCCTTGACGGCCTGCTGGTGGCCGACGCCGTCCTTGGGCAGCCAGCGGCCGCCGAAAAGGTCGTTGCGCGCGTAGTTCTCGTAGCCGGTCTGGAGTGCCCTTTCTTGCCCCTGGTGCTCCCGCTCGAAACGCAGCATCGCGTCGGTGCGGGCGTTGCGGTCGTCCCAGTACCCGGCCCACCGGTCGACCCGGTCGTTCCAGTCGTCCGGCCGGTTGTAGGGGGTGGCCGTCGCCTCCTGCGGGTCGTGCTGCTCGGCGTCCTGCCGGTCATCCGAACGGTGGTCCGGGTGGCCATCGGGGCCCGTGTGGCCGTGCTGCGGGGACGGCTCCACATCCGCATGCGGGTGTACGGGCCCGGGCGCCGGACTCTCCGTCCGCGGCGGTGTCCCGATCGGGGGCGCCGGGCTTTCCGTCCGTGGTGGCGCGTCGGACGAGGGCGGTCGGCTCTCCCCGGGCTGGCTCGGTTCGGGCGCGCCGTGGGACGCCGTGTCCCCGGCGAGCGACTTCACCTCCTGCCCAGGGGTGACGGTGCCCGACGGCCCCTCCGCCTCTGGGCGCGGCCCGCCCGGGCTCAGCCCGGGCTGCTGCGGACCGACCTGTGGCGCACCGGCTTCCCGCACGATCGGCGGCTCCGTGCCGTACTCCGATTCCGGGCCGACGGCCGAGCGCCGGCCGCCGGGTGGCACGGAGAGCCCTTCGGCATGCGCGGGCCCGTCAGGTCGCCCCGAGAAGCCCCGCGGACCGTCCAGACCCGGCAGTCCGCCGCCGGAGCTGACCTGCGGTCGCGGCGTCTGCTCGTGCGGCCCGAGCCGCTCCAGCCAGGACTCCACCCGGTTCCCGGAGCCCGGTACCTGGCCTAGAGCCTCGGAGGTGAGCCTCGGCGGCGGAGACTCATGCCCCGACGGCGGCGGGGTGCCGTGGGGTGTCTGGACGGGGGTGGCCGGGGGCTGCTGCGCGGGGTGGTCGTCCAGACCGCGCAGCCCGGAGCCCGCCTCAGGCCCGTCCGGTTGCCGCAAGCCGGCCAGCGGTGGCTGCCCGCCGGGCGCGGGGGTGGTCACCTCGGGATGCGCGGACGCGGGGGGCTGCTGCGCGGGACCCTGCGGGCCTTCCAGGTCGCGCAGTCCGCCGTCCGGCGTGACCCGCGGCCCCGGGGTCTGCTCGTGCGACCCGCCGCCCTCCACCGGCATCGACGTGTCCGGCCCGCTCTCCTTCAGCCAGGAACTCACCCGATCCCCGGAGCCGGGAACCTGGTCGAGCGCCTGGGCGGTGAGCTTCGGCAGCGGCGGTCCGGAGACGGGCTCGGTCAGGCCGGACGAGCCCGCGGGCCCCTCGGACGGAGGGGGAGCCTCCACGACAGGAGGAGGCTCACTGGGGTCGATCCCCGAGGCGGCGACACTGCTGCCGCGGACCGGGCCGTCCGGCGCCGAGACCACGCTGGACGTGTCGCTGCTGCCCGTCGGGCCGTCATGACCGTACTCGTCCCTGCCCGCAGGCGGCGCGGCGGAACTCCCTGCGCCGCCGCCCTCGCCGCCGTCGTTCGAGCCGGGCCGGGAATACTCCGGATAGCTGCTCCCGCCCCAGCCGTTGTCACCGCCCGGCTCCGAGACAGCGGAGCTGTCGCCGGACCGCGTGGAGCCGCCGCCGTTTGAGTTTCCGTCACGGAAGCCGCCCAGCAGCGAGGTATACCCGCTGCCGCCGCCGATGCTGGGTGTCCAGTCCGACGAGCCGGCCTCGCTGCCGGGCCGACCGGAGATCTCACTCGCGCCGTCCCCCACGCCGTGCTCGCCGCCGGCGTCCGGACTGCCGTCACCGAAGCCGTTCAGCAGCGGGGTGTGCTCGTTGTCGCTTCCGGTGCTCGGTGCGAAGTCCGCCGAACCGGCCTCACTGCCGGACCAACTGGAAAACTCACTCGCGCCGTCCCCCACCCCACGCCTGCCGCCGGCGTCCGGACCGGTGCCCTCCAGGCTGAGGCCCACGTGATCGCCCGGGATGTGGGTGGCGGCCGGGTCCGGGGCGGGTGTCTCGACGGACAGGTGCGGGACGGCGCCCTTGGGGTCCGGTGGGTCGGGCAAGTCCGGGATCTTGGTGTATTCGCCGCCGCGGTCGCCGCCGCCCTTGCCGCCGTGCATCGAGGGGATGTGGCCGATCGCGCCGCCGGCCATGCCCGCGACGAAGCCGAGCCCCGGGCTGCCGTTCAGGCCGAACGCGGCGTCCGAGGCCGCGGTTCCCGCCGCGCCGCCGATACCGCCCAGGACCATCTTGCCCGCCAGCGTCGAGAGGATCTGCCCACCGACCTTGCCGCCGAACAGGCCCACTCCCCCGAACAGGCCGGCGGTGATGGCCCCGTTGATGGCGCCGGACCCGGCGGCGACGAGGACGTCGCTCCAGTCGAACTGGTGCCGGTGCCCCTTGGCGAACTGGATGCCCTCGGCCGCCGCGGCCATGAGGGCGCCGGCCCCCGCGTTGATCGCGGCGGCCGCGATCAACTGCCGGAGGATCATCATGATGGCGAGCCGGCCCTCGGCGACGATGGCCGACACTGCCTCGGGGGCCCACCAGATGAAGAAGGCGATCTGCGCAGCCATCCACGCCAGGCTCATGAGGATCATGATCTTGGCGTACTCGATCTTGACTGCGAACTCGTCGAGGCTGCTGGCGAGTTGGTCGCACCCCGTCGCCACGTCTTCCAGGTTCTTCTGGAACTTCTGCAGGTACGACTCGAACTTCTCCGCCGTGGCACCCGAGACGCCCGCCTTGACGGCGGCGATGGCCTCGTCGAACCCCTGGGCGATGGAACGCAGTTCCTCGGCGTACGCGTTGTGGATGTCGCGCAGCGCCCACAGCTTGTCCTCGTCGGCCGGCGGCCAGTCGCCGCCCGCCAGGTCGGCGACCCATTTGAGTTCGGGCGGGAGCATGATGCTCATGCGCGGCACCCGTCCGGCGAGGTGTACCGCGGACAGGCTCCCGCCAGGCGGCGCGCGTCCCGCGCGACCGGGAAGGGAGCGCGCCGCGGCCTGGTCAGAGCAGGTCTCCGGTCGTCGGAACGGTCGAGACGGTGGAGGTGGCGGTGAACACGGTGGGCGCCGCAGGGCCGTCAGGCTCGGAAGAGGCGGCCACCCCGGGGTCAGCCGGGGCCGGTGCGGGCAGCAGGTCGTCCAGGGCACCGAGCCAGCCGCCCTCGCCGTCCTCGTCGCCGGCGGCCCCGACCGCCTCGCGCAGCACTTCGAGCTCCACCGTCATGCTCACCGCGCCGCTGGGGTTGAGATAGATCAGGTGACCCTCGGGAAGCCGGTCGAGAAGTTCGGGGACCTTCAGTGCCACGAAGGACAGCCGACCCGCGGCGTGCAGGTGTTCCGGCGCGGTGAAGACCGGTACGACGGGGGTCTCGTCATCCGGCGCCACGGCGGACATCAGCGCGCCGCCCTGCGCCACGAACACCGCGACCTCCGCCTCCGCCAGGGCGCGGGTGATGTCCTCGGCCGGGCCGTAGCCGGTCGCCGCGAGTTGCACCGCCGCGTCCACCGGGTCGGTCGGGTCGGGCCAGTCCAGCGCCCTGGGCGAGGGGCGGTAGTCCTCGTTGTCCCGCCACTCGACGATCTCGCCCTCAAGGTCCGAGCGCCACTGGCCGACCATCGCCCACTCCGGTGGGTTGCCCTCCCCCGACCAGGTGGGGTCGATCATGCCGAACCAGTGGTCGGGAGCGAGCCGAGCGGCCTCACGGACGTGATCAGGAACCGGTGGCATCTCGCTGCCGGTCTCCTCGTCCTGCCCGCCGGACCGGGGTGCGTCCGCCGCGGCGTCCTCGGAGACCGGCGTCTGGGGGACTACCGGCCCGTCCTGCTCCACGGCCGCCGCGCTCTCGGATGTGCTGCCCATCTGTCACCCGCCGTTGGTCGGCTCGAATGTCAACTTCCGCCCGGTGGCCGCCGCTTGCTGCTCCAGCGCGGTCAGCGTCGCCACCAGATCGCGGAGTTGCTTCGCCGCGTCGTCCAGCGCCGTGCCACCCTCCTCCCCGGCATCCACCGCGTCGGAGTGCGGCTTCTTGTACTGGGCGAAGAACTTCTTCCCATCATCGTTGTCGCCCCACGCCTGCCCCTGCGCATTGCTGTCGCTCCAGAACCGCTCCCCAGCCGTCGTCAGCCGGGCGGCCAAGCCCTCCAGGGCGTCGGCGCCCTGCTGGAGCCTGTCGGTGTCGACCTGCACCTGGCCGTTCGCCGAGGACTGCTGATCGCTACTCACGTCCCCGCCCCTCCGCCATGCCCAGGCCGTGCTCGACGTATGCCCTTACGGCGTCGGGCAGTTCCACCTCTTCTGGCAGCAGCGCGCGCAGGTCGATGTCTCCCTGTGCCAGGGCGGCCGGCGACAGTCCGCCGGGCAGCGGCCCGAGTGCCGTCTCCATCACCTTCTCCAACGCCTGCGCACGGGCCTGCTGGAGGGTGGAGACGATCAGCTTCGACAGTTCCTTCGGCGCCATGGTGCGGTAGGCGTTGGTGGGGAACTCCAGTGCCGTCACCTGTCCCTGCGCTCCGACGGTGACCTTCACCGCGCGCCGGGGCGCGGTCACCGTGGCCTCGACCTCGTTGATGCGGCGGCGGGTGTCCACCGCCTGCTCCCGGGCGTCGCGATACTGGGCCAGCAGATCCTCGATCTGCTGGTCGTACGGAGACGGCATCCCTGTCCTCCTGAGCGCTGTGTTCCCTCACCGGCCGGGCGTCACGAGTCAATCCCACCGGGCGGCCGGGGCCTACCGGATACGGCGGTCGTTGACCGCACATACAGCTGGCTCTGCCCTCTTGCGCAGCCGGGCGGAGCCGCGGCGGTCCTCTGTCAGCCGAAGGTGCCCGTGCCAGGTGCGCCGGCTCCCCAGATCTCCTCGCTCTGCCGCAACAGGTCGGCAACGCTGCTGGTGTCCTCCCCGTCACCGTCCTTGCTCTTGCCCTTGACCTTGCCGCCGATCCGGCCCTTGCCCGCGGCGGGGGCCTCGGGCTCCTCGGACGATTGCGCGGCGGGCGGCTGGTCGGGCTCGTCGAAGGCGCAGGTGAACTCCATCCGCCGGATGCCGCCGGGCCCTGGTGCCTTCGGCCGCCACGCGGGCCGTACGGGCTCGTCGAGACCCTGCGCCTGGTCGGTGGGGGTCGTCTGGCCGATCATGAAGGCGGCCCCGGCCAGACCGGTCACGGTGGCCGCCGCCTCGTCCATCCGAAGGTCGGCCTCCGCCCCGGGCCCGGCGGCCGCCCCGGCGGGATGCCCGAGCAGATGCAGGAGCGAGGTGTCCGGCGCGTCCCAGGAGGAGGCATCGTCGGCGGCAGGTCCTTCGGAGGCCGTCACGGGGACGGCGGGATCGGCAGCGGGGGCCGTACCGCTGGGTGCCTGGGCCGCCGGTTCGCGCGCGGGCTCGTGCACCGGTTGAGGGGCCGGCGCCTGGGCGGAGGCGTGGACCGGCTGCCGGGCCGGGCCGGTTACGGGCTGCCGGGCCGGGCCGGTGACGGGCTGCGCGTTCGCCTGTTGGCTGCCTGGCACCTGGACGGTCCCGCCGGTCCCGCCGTCCGGGAGGGCGACGGCCTCGGCCTCGTACGGCTGCCCGGCGGAGGGCTCCCGCACGGCTTCCGGCGCCACCTCGTACGTCCCCGGGGCCGGTGCTTCGAGGCGCTCGGGAGCCGTCGCCGCGTGCGCGGGCGGGGTCGCTTCGTGGACGGTGGTGCCGGGAACCTCCGTGGCCTGCGCGGGCTGCTCTGACGGCTCGTGAGGCTCGGACCGGCCGGGGTCGGCGGCGGGTTCGGCCGGCAGACCGCTCCCGGTGCTCTCCCACGGCGCCTCCTGCCACGCCTCGGCCCGCTCGGAGTGACGGCCGCGGGGCTCCCCTGCACCGCCCTCGCCGCCCCACGCCCCCGCGGCGCCCCATGCCCCCGCGGCGAGGAACGGCAGCCCCTCCAGCAGTCCGGCTTCGGCCTGCTCGGCGGGGGGCACAGCGGACGGACCAGTGGACGCGCCGGGGGACGAAGTCGCGGACGGCGAGCCGAAGTTGCCCTCGTCCCCCGTGCTCCGCGAGGTGACCTGGCCGTTCCCGCCGGGCAGCCGCAGCTGTCCCGTACCGGGCGGCGTCCCCTGTGCGGAGCCCACGTCCGCGCCGTTCTCCACCGGTGTGACCGACCACGGCTCTCTGCCGCCGTCCAGCAGCCCGGACGCGTCCGAGGAGGAGCGCTCTCCGTCGTTGTTCGCGCCGCCGGCGCCCATGCCGCCCATCGGCATCATGGGCATCATCGGCATACCGGAACCGCTCTGCCCCGAGTCCGGCGTGGCCTGTCCGCCCGAGGAGACGTCGTTCCCCGCCAGATCCAGACCAGGGCCGCCCTGCGCCGCGCCGCCCGAGGCGTCACCCGACGCACCCAGCGACGGAGACCCCTGCCACGGCGCCACATCTCCTTGCAACAGACCCGACGCATCCGACGGCCCCGTATGCGAACCACCCGCCCCCGCACCCGAACCCGAACCCATACCGCCCATCGGCATCATCGGCATACCGGAGCCCATGCCCCCCGCCGAACCAGCAGCCCCGCCACCCGAACCTGCCAGCCCGGAATCCAGGGAGGTGTTCGGATACCCGGACAGGTCCAGCCCCGGGCCGCCCGACGTCGCGCCGCCCGGGACGTCACCCGACGCACCCAGCGACGGCGACCCCTTCCACGGCGTCACATCCCCATGCAACAGACCCGACGCATCCGACGGCCCCGTATGCGAACCACCCGCCCCCGCACCCGAACCCGAACCCATACCGCCCATCGGCATCATCGGCATACCGGAGCCCATGCCCCCCGCCGAACCAGCAGCCCCGCCACCCGAACCTGCCAGCCCGGAATCCAGGGAGGTGTTCGGATACCCGGACGGATTCTGGAGGCCGCCGAGGTCCGGCGCGGAGATCCCGGAGGTGTCCACGCCGGGCAGATTGGACCCGAGAGCTCCGTGATCGCTCAGCGATCCGGCGCTGGTGCCCGGACCACCGACGTCCAGGCCGCCGGGGTACCGCAGGGGGTTCGTCCCGGGGGACTTGGAGTCGCCGCCGGAGTTGGCCCCCGAACCACCGAGTCCGAGGCCGCCGGGATACCGCAGCGGGCTCGTCCCGGGGGACTTGGAGTCGCCGCCGGAGTTGGCCCCCGAACCACCGAGTCCGAGGCCGCCCGGGTACGGGGCCACGTTCCCGATGTCGCCGGCGGAAGCACCCGAACCGCCAGGGTTCAGAGCTGCGTCCATGGTCGGGTCGAGTGTGCCGTTGGTCGGCAGGTTCGAGCCGCCGCCCAGGGACGTGCCCCCGGGGTACGCGTTGGGGTTCGGAATCCGGAGTGGCGGCGGAATCGCGCCGGAGTCCGGGCCGAGGCTGCCGCCGCCCGGGAGGTTCGATCCATATGGGCTGGTGGTGACGTCGGCGGGCCCGGAGCCGGAGTCCGGTAGATGCCCACCCGAACCAGGGCCAGTACCACCCGGATACGGAGAGGGCGCGCCCCCGCCAGACCCAGGACCGAAGTCCGGCAAATGCCCACCCGAACCAGGACCGGTACCCGGATACGGGGAGGGCGCGCCCGAGCCGGCCCCGGGGCCGAAGTCCGGCAAATGCCCACCCGAACCAGGGCCAGTACCACCCGGATACGGAGAGGGCGCGCCCCCGCCAGACCCAGGACCGAAGTCCGGCAAATGCCCACCCGAACCAGGGCCCGTACCACCCGAAGAGGGAGGGGGCGCCCCGGCGCCGGGCCCGGGACCGAAGTCCGGCAGATTGGTGTTGGGGCCAGGGGTGCCGGGGCCGTGCGGGTGTGGGGCGGGGCCGAGGTGGGGGTAGGGGGGTGGCGCACCGGCCCCGGGCCCGGGGCCGGGGCCGGCGGCCGGGTTGTGGGGTGGGGTCGGTTGGGCGACGGAGTCCGTCGTGATCCGGTAGTGGCTCGCCAGGGTGGCGAGCACCTGCCGCATGTCGTTCTCCATCATGTTCTTGAGCTGCGGCTGCTGGCTGATCGCGACATTACCGTTCGGCATCACCAGGCTGGGGTCCATCTTCACGGCCTGATCCGCGTAGTAACTGTCGATGTCTTTCAGCTTGGCGATGGCCTCGCGCAGGTGCTGGGCGTTGTTCGCCAACTGCTGCGGGACGTTGTTGTCACCGGTGATGCCCCCGGACAGAGTGCTGGCCATCCCCGACACCTGCTTGTTCAGCGTCTGCATAGCGCCGTTCAGGCTGCGGGCCGCCGGTCCCTGCCACGGGCCGTGCTCACCGGTCAGAGCCTCGACCTGTTGGCCGATGCTCTTGTGGGACGCCTCGATCACTCGCTGCGTGTACCAGAAGGCGTCCGCGGCGTCCTGGATGGTGCTCGGATCGGAAATCAGCTGCGCGGACGGGTCGTTCTCCGGGTGGTCGGGGTCCTCACCGGTGATATACCGCATGACGTCTTTCCAGGGCAGCTGGCTGTAATCACCGCTCGCGCCAGAACCCGTGTCGCCACTGCCGCCGCTGTCCTTGCCCCCGCTGCCACTGCTGCTGCTGCCGCTGCTGCCGCTGTCCTTGCCCCCGCTGCCGCTGCCGCTGTCAGCCATGCTCTCCGCGCTCCCATCCGCCCGATGCCCGTGCTATCGGAAATGACCGCCTAGAACCCCGGCAGTGTCGCCGGCTCCTGCTCCGATTGACTCGGCTCCACTGGCAGCACCGACGTCGACGGCCCGTCGTCGGTCTGGGGGACGCCGGTTCCCAGGTGCTGGATGGGAGTTACCGGCTGCTGCGCACTGCCCGAACCAAGCGGCTGGACCGTGTTGTCCGGCTGCGGCGAGTGGCCGCCCCCCGAGACCATGTCACTGTGCACATTTGACAGCACCCCAGGGCCAGCCGAATAAAGCCTCCACACGGTCGCCGGGCGCAACTGCTCCATACCGTCCGGCTGGGAGGGACCGTCGCTCCGCAAGTGCAACTCGTGCAGACCACCCGACTGCGACGAACCGTCACCCGTCCAGGACGCCTGATGAACCCCGACGTCCGGATGATGCCAAATCATCGGACCGGGGCCGTGGCGGCGGGGGTCTACAGGCGGCCCGGAGTACTGCTCCCCCGACCCGCCGTACTGATCTCCCGACCCAGACCACTCGGACTGACCCTCCGGCGACCCGTACTGCCCCGATGACCCGTACTGATCCCCGGACGACCCGTACTGCCCCGACGACCCGTACTGATCCCCGGACGACCCGTACTGACCAGAGGACCCGTACTGACCCCCCGACGAACCGTACTGACCCCCCGACGAACCGTACTGACCCCCGGACGAACCGTACTGACCCCCCGACGAACCGTACTGACCCGACGACCCGTACTGACCCGACGACCCGTACTGCCCAGACGAACCCGACGACCCGCCCGACGGATTCGCCGGGTTGGTGGGCGGCGTGGAGTAGGTCACGCTGTCGACGTTGACCTGGTAGTGCGCCGCAAGGGAGACGAGCACCTGCCGCATGTCGTTGTCCAACATCGCCTTGATCTGATCGTTGCCGCTGACCCTGACCCGGTTGTCGTCCATCGCGAGGCTCGGGTCAACCCGCAGGGCCTCCTTGGCGTAATAGGCGTCGATGTCCTGGAGCTTCGCGATCGCCTCGCGCAGGTGCTCCGCGTTGTCCGCCAACTGCTGTGGGACGTTGGCGTCACCGGAGACGCCCCCGGACAGCGTGTCGGCCATGGCCTTGGTCTGCTTGGAGAGCGTCTGCATTGCTCCGTGGAGGCTCCGGGCCGCTTCTCCCTGCCACGACCCATTCGAACCGGCCAGGGCGTCAGCCTGGTTGGTGATGGCTTCGGCGGCCTTCTGCAGCACCTGGTCGGAGTACCAGAAGGCGTCCGCGGCGTCCTGGAGGGTCTTGGGGTCGGAGATCGTATTGCCGTTCTGGCCGGGGTCATCCGGGTTTGCACCGGTGATGGCCATCATGACCTGCTTCCACTTCCACTGGGAGTAGTCGCCCTTTGCACCGCTCGCTCCCCCATCACCGCTGGAACTACCCGAACTGCCCGAACCTTTGCTATCCGAGCCACTACTACTGGAACTGCCGGAATTACTGGAACTACCCGAACCGCCGGAACCACCGGAACTCCCGGAATCACCGGAACCGCTGGAATCACCCGAACCACCGGAACTGCTGGAACCGCTAGAACCACCGGAACCGCCCGAACCACCGGAATCACCCGAACTGCCTGAACCGCCCGAACCGTTACCTGTCGCAGTGTTCGCCGTACCCGGGTTCGCAACGCCGCTGTAGTAGCCCGTACTCGCGTCGTAGCCGCCGGTGCCAGAAACGCCTTGGTCCGCGTTGCCATCGCCGCCCGGAGCGTATGGGTGCTCCCACTCGGGGCGACGGAAGCCACCATCCGCTTCGGAATGGGGGTAGTTACCTTCCGGAATCCAGCCGTCCCCGGTACGTGCGGGGCCAGTACCATCACTGGCCGGAACGTGCCACTCGGGGCGAGTGAAGCCACCATCCGCCATGGAGTGCCAGCCGCGGGGGTAGGGGTGTTTGTGCCACTCGGGGCGAGTGAAGCCACCATCCGCCATGGAGTGGGGGTAGTTACCTTCCCGAAGCCAGCCGTCCCCGGTATGTGCGGGGGCAATACCATCTGCCGCGTTCGTATCGCCTGTGTTCAGGTTTCCCGTGTCCAGATTCACCGGGCCCTGGGCGCCCGCCTCCACGCGCCCCATGGCGCCTCCGACGACGCCGTTCGTCTCGCTGTCCGCCATGTCTGTGTGCTTCCCTCCGCCGCATGCCCGGGAGGCGCACCGCCCACCTCCCTGGACGCTGCGCCGCCATCACTTGTGTCGAGCCCCGTACACCGCCGGTGGGGCCTGCCTTGTTCTCTCTGCACCGTTCTGTGCCGGACAGCGCTCTGCCTGGATGATCCGTCTGGCCCGGTGACGGGTCACCGGGCCAGACGGACACGGACGTGCTACGCCGTAGAGCCCGAAGACGAACCCGAGTTGGAGCCCGAAGACGAACCCGAGTTCGAACCCGAGTTGGAGCCCGAAGACGAGCCCGAGTGCGAACCCGAACCCCCGGCCGTCTGCTGGAGTTTCCCGATGTCGCCCTGGGCCTGCTGGAGGAGCTGGTGCAGGTCGGCGCCCGCCTTCTGGTTGATCTCTTCGATCGACGAGTACTTGTTGGCGAGCGTCCTGATCCCCTCGGCCGTGTCCATCAGCGCGGTCCGCAGAGCGGTCAACGACGCCACGTAGTTGTGCTGCAGGCCCCCGTCCCCGTGGCTCCCGGAAACCTTCCGCGCAAGGTTCTGCGCCTCCACGAACTCCTTACCGCCGGCCCGGACGGGCTGGAGTTGGTCCAGCTTCTTCCTGGCGCCGCCCAGCGCGTCGGCGATGGTGTCCAGGTTGTCGGAGAAGGTCTTGAGTGCCGATGTGTCGACAGACAGCGGCGCACCGCCGTCGGCCGAGGCGGGAATCCTCGGCATGGCGGGGGTCGGCTGGCCCGGGTTGATGTGGCCCGGGTTGCTGTCGGTGTAGAGGCCGCCCTGGTACGGCTGTGGTCCATCACTACCGGAACCAGACGTACCGCCGCTGGAATCAGACGGATTGAAGTCCTGGTTGCCGAATTCCCCAGCCACGATCGGTCACCTCCTCGCACCGCATGTGCTCGTCGCCACCGGCGTCACTGCTCCCAGAGGCTGACGCCGTACTTTTCACCGCTGGTGTAGTACTCGCCGATGTTGCCCACCGCCACCGTGGCCGTGGCCAGTTGGTTCTGCATGTCGGCGGCGGCCGCGTCCCACTTCGCCTTGGCGACGTTGTACGCGTCGCGCGCGTCGCTCGACCACTCCGCGAGGCGCTGCTTGGCGCCGTCGTCCAGGTCGCTCAGCGTTTGCTGGATCTGCTTGGTGATGGAGTCCATTTCGCCCTTGACGAAGTCCATCTGCTCCAGGCTCACCTGGTAGGAGGTCATGCTGCTGCCCTTTCGCTCAATGGGGAGATGCCGGGGGAACGCGGATCAGAAGCCGGGGAGGCCGGCCGCCATCGCCTGCTTGACGGCGGTGGCGGCGTCGATGGTTTGGGTGTGCACCTGGTCGTAGTGGCCGGTGTTGGCTTCGAGCTTCTCGTACACGATCTGGAGCTGCGCCCTCACCGTGTTGCAGTTGTCCAGCCACTGCTGCAGCGCGGGAATGAACTGCTGTGCCGCGGGCCCCGTCCAGCTGGACTCCAGCGTCTGGGCCTGTTCGTTCATACCGTTGTATGCCGTAGTGGTGTCGCCCAGCGCCTTCTCGAAGTGGGGCTGCGCGGCCAGCATGCCCGCGATATCGACATTCGTCTGTCCGTTGATTGCCATGGTCCGTCCTTTCGACGACGGGTGCCGCAATAGGGATTACGGCTACGATTTCAACCGAGTTCGCGTTCCATCGTGGCGTGCGCTGCGCCCGCGCGGGACGGTGCGGGCTCTTTGTTGCCTTCCGGTACAGAGGCCGTTGTCTGCACGTGCGCCCCGTTCGCGGCGAGGCCGGGTCACCGGGCCGGCGCCGCCCGCGGGCGCGCGGATGCGGAGCCGCCGGCCGGGCCGGACAGGGCACGTTCGGCCATGCGGTCGGCGAGCCGGTGGGCGCCGCGGGCCCCGTCGGCGGGCGCCTGGCCGGCCAGGCGCGCGGTCAGGGTGGCACGGGTGGCATCGTTGACCTCGTGCCCCCGCGCATTGAGCCGACGGGAGATCAGTTCCGTCAACTCCTCCGCGGTGTACGGGGGAAGGCGCAGGTACTCGGCGAAGCAGCGGGCGAGGTCGGCGCGTGCCCGGAGCACCTCGCTGAGGCGGGGGTCGGTTCCGCGCAGCACCAGGGCGGTGTGCGGGTTGCGGGCCACCGCGGCCACCAACGCGTCCCACACCGCGGTGCGTTCGTGTTCGGGGCGCGCGGCGAAAGCGGTGTCGAGGTCGAGCTCCAGCACGCCCCCGTCGGCGTTGGCGAACAGCGCTGCCGTGTAGGCGCGGGCCTCCTCGGCACGGCGGGCGTACACCTGGGACAGCTCGGTGCGCTGCACCGCCCCGTTGCGCAGCACCCCGGTCTCGGCCAGGCACTTCGCGTAGAGCGCGGACACGGCGGTGCGGCCGCTGCCCGGGTCGCCGGCCAGCACGATGTTGGCCGCGGGGGCGGGCGGCGCACCGTCGCGGCCGGCGACGATCAGTTCGTTGGTGCGCTTGAGCAGTGCCGCCCGGACGTCGCGCAGACCGCACAGCCCGGCCAGGCGGCGCATGGCGGGCGGCGGATCGGTGGGCGGCGGGGCGGCGGGCGAAGGCTGGCGCGGGGCAGGTCCGGGGGCCGGTGCGGCGGCAGGTGCGGCCGGGGTGTCCTGCGGGCTGTCGGGCTCGGGGAGCGGTCCGACGTCGACGGCCTCCAGGCGGTTCAGTACGGCGCTGTCGTCCGAGTACTCGACCGCGAACCGGGACGCCTGGTTGCTGATCATGGCCTCGAAGACCGAGCGGGCGACGCGGCCGTTGCCGAACGTGGGCCCCTTGGGGATGTTCTCGAAGTAGCGGGTGAGGGCTTCCAGCGCGGAGTCGTCCAGCTCGTAGTAGTGCTTCGCGCACAGGCCCTGGACGATCGTGAGGAGTTCGGAGACCTCGTAGTTGGGGAACTCCACGGTGCGCGAGAAACGCGAGGCCATGCCGGGGTTGGACTCCAGGAACTGGCCCATCTGCTCGGAGTACCCGGCGGCGATGACGACGATCTCGTCGCGGTGGTCCTCCATGAGCTTCATCAGCGTCTCGACGGCCTCCTGGCCGAAGTCGGGGCCGCTGCCCTTGGCCTGGTTGGTGAGCGTGTACGCCTCGTCGATGAACAGCACGCCGCCGATGGCCTTGGTGAACACCTCGGTCGTCTTGATCGCCGTGCCGCCGATGATCTGCGCGACCAGGCCGGAGCGGGAGACCTCGACAATGTGGCCCTTGGCCAGGATGCCGAGTTCGGCGAGCACCGCGCCGTAGAGCCGGGCCACCGTGGTCTTGCCGGTGCCGGGCGGCCCGGCGAAGACCAGGTGCCGGCTCATCGGCGGCATGGGCAGGCCGAGTTCCTGCCGCCGCTGGGTCATCTTGTTGAGGTTGATCAGCCCGGTGACCTCGCGCTTGACGCTCTCCAGCCCGACCAGCGCGTCGAGTTCGGCCAGCGGGCCGGTGGTGCCCCCGGCCGCGCCGGGCTCGTCGCCCGCGGGCGCGGTGGCCCGCCGGGCGGCCGGGCCGGGCCCGGCCGGGGCCGCGGGTTCGTCCTGGTCGGCGCGCAGCCGGTTGACCCCCGCTCCGCCGTTGCCGGTGACGTCGCAGTGCTGGACGAGGACCGGTTCCTCGGAGTTGCTGCGGACGCCGTCGCCCACGTTGTCGGTGATCGTGCAGTCGCTGAGGTCGGCCCGCCCCGACGCCTGGACGTTGACGCCGTGTCCCTTGGCGTCGTGCACCCGGCAGCCGGCGGCGGTGAGGGCGCCGCCGGCCAGCACGCGTGCCGCGTCGCCGACGGAGCCGGACAACTCGCTGCCGCGCAGCACGGCCTCGCCGTCGGTGCCGACCAGGACGCCCGCGCCCTCGACGGTGGACGCCTCGACCTCGGCCCGCGCCCCGCCGGACACCGCGATGCCCCACTCGCCGCCCGCGCGCAGCGTCACGTCCTCCAGCCTGGCGGTGGCGCCCTCGTTCAGCTCCACCCCGGTGCCCTGCTCGGCCGCGATGTCGCAGTCGCGCAGGCCGAGCCGGGCGGACCCGGCCACCCGTAGCCCGGCCGAGCCGTCCTGCACGGACAGCTCCCGGAAGTCCGCGGCGGCGGCGCCGCCGAGTTGCACCGCGGCCCGTTGGGCGCCCCGGATGCGCAGCCGGTGGAACTCGGCCTGGCTGCCGTCCTCGACCAGCACGGCCAGCGGCGCGCCGGTGATCGCACAGTCCTCCAGCCTGGGGGTGGAGCCGCCGGTCACCTGAAGTCCGCTGGTGGCGGCCGAGTCCAGCGTGCAGCCACGCAGCCGCGGGGCGGCTCCGCCGCCGACGTGCAGCGACTGCCCACCCGATCCGGTAAGGGTGCAGTCGGTGAGCGTGGTCAGGCCGGCGCTGGTCAGATACGCGTCCAGGCTCGCGGACGTCGTCACGGTGACGCGCATCAGTTCGGCCCTGGCCTGCTGCTCCACGACGATGGCGGGCTTCTGACTGGCGGCCACCGTGGTGTTCTCGACGGTGACGGTGCCCTGACCGTTGGCGCAGATGCCGTTGCCGCCGACCCGTTCGACGGTGCAGTCGCGTACCGTCAGGCGGCCGTTCTCGGCGACGACGACGGCGGACGAGCCCAGGTCGGCGGCGGTGGTGCGCTCCACGGTGTTGGCGGTGGCGGCGGTCACCACGATGCCGGCGCCGCCAGGGTTGGTCACCGCGCAGTCGCGGGCGGCCAGTTGGCCGGACTGCCAGGCGATCACCGCGGCCCACGCCTTGCTGCCCGCCACGGTGCACCCGTCGATCGCGGCCTGCCCACGGCGTATGTCGAGGACGGCGGCGTTGGCGTCGGACCCGTACAGGGTCAGGCCGGACAGTTGCACCGCCTCGGCGTCCACCACGACCGTGCTGCCCATCGGCGACTCCAGCCGCACACTGCCCGGGTCGCCGTCCGCGGACAGCGTGACCGCCCGGCTGAGGGTGAGCGATTCGGTGTACGTGCCGGGCGCGATGGCGATCAGCGCCCCGTCCTGGGCGGCGGCCAGCGCCTGGGACACGGTGCGGTAGGCGCCGGACTGCGTCGCGGACACCCGCAGGACCTGCCGGTTCACAGCTTCCCCCCTTGCTGCGGCGGGGTACCGGTGGAGGGTGCGGGCCGCCGCGGCCCGCCTGGAGCGCCGGGCCGTGTCTGGAGCAGCCCGGGGGCGGTGCAGAAGGCGTCAGCGGCCTCCTCGGGGAGCGGGTCGCCCGGGGTCGCTCCGGTGCCGTCCTCGGCCTTGTGCCAGAAAGTGTGCAACTGGTCCAGTCCGGTCAGCGCGATCTCGTCCAGCGGGACCCGTTCCTCGCGCAGGCGCCCCCGCTCGTCGAGCTCGGCCGCGGCCACCTCGCGCATCATGACGGCGGGGCGGTCGCCGCCCACCGCGCGCAGCACCTTGAACCGGGTGCCGGGCGCGAACAGCAGGCGGTCGGGCAGTTCGGGCGCCACCAGCGCGGTCCGCCGAGCCGTCAGCGACCACAGCAGGACGTCGGTGTTACCGGGCAGGTCCCGGCGGATGGCGGACAGTGCGGTGAGGAAGGAGTGCTCGGTGACGAGCGTGCCCTCGCGGTACCAACTGCGTTCGGCCGCGCTGAGGTTGGCGCGCAGGACGGCGCCGCCCCGGTAGGACGGCAGGCGGCGCAACCCGCTGCCGGCGCAACGCGCGAGCGGCACGTGCGCTCCGGCGGTGGCGGACCTGATGGCGGCGTCGATCGCCGGTGTGCTGCCCGACAGGTACAGACGGACGGCCGCCAGGTCCGTGAGGGCGTCGCCCGCGGAACTGCGCGGTCCGCCGTGCAGCCCCGGGGACTCCGACAGCACACGGGAGACGAAGGCCGCCGCGGTGTCGTAGCGCACGCCGAGGCTGCGCCGCAGCCAGTCGCGTTCCCGGTCGACGCCCTTGTCCGACGGCAACACGCTGGCGCCCGGCGCGGGTTCGGGCTGCACCCGGACCGCGCCGCCGCCCGCCGCGGGTGGGCCCGGGGCCACGGCCGGGGCCGGTTCGGCCGGCGGCGGCGCGGGTTCCGCGGGGTCCGTGGTGGACGGCAGCGGATCCGGTGACTCCAGCCGGATGCGGGGAGCACCGGGCGGTGCGCCGTCACCCGGGACGGGACCGCCGTGCGGTGCCGTTCCCGGGGGCGTACCGCCCGGTGCTGTGACGCCGGGCGGGGGGGAACCGCCCGGTGCCCCACCACCTGGCGGAGGCGCGCCGTCGGGGGTCGGCGCGACAGGTGGTGGTCCAGGGTGCGCCGGCGGCTGCGGGGAAGGCGCCGGCGGCAGGGGGGTGTTCGGCGCGGCCCCACCCACGGATCGGGCGGCGCCGACGGGCGCGCCCGGGTCCGGGCCGGGACCGGGCCCAGGCATGGCGGCGGGCGGCTCACCCGACCAGTCCGGTCCCGGCCCGCCCGCCGGGTCGGTCGGAATGCCGCGCCCATCCGGCCCGGGACCCGCGAGCGGGCCCTCATGAGCACCCGTCACCTCAGGCGCCGCCCCGGTCCCGGCCTGGACCCAGGCGCCCGGCCCGCCCGGCCCGTCGGCCCCGGTCACGGACGGCGGCTCGCCGGGGCCGCCCGTTGCCGGCGAGCCGCTGTCGGAGTCCAGCCGCCACGGCAGCCGCCCGCCGGGCTCTGCCAGGGGGCGGGCCGGACCGGCGGAAGGACCGGGGGTCGGTCCGGTCAGCCGGCCAGGGGACGGCGGCGGGGGCGGCTGGTCGGTCCAGGTATTCGCATGCTCCGGCGCCGACGGCGGCAGGACCCGCCCGGTCTGCGGGCCGCCGGCAGCGGGTCGGCCGCCATCCCGTGCCGGCTGCGGGCCTGCGGCCGGGAGCCTGCCGTCGGCGCGTTCCGGGGCAGCCGGGCCGGGGCGTGCCGCGGTGAGCACCGCCTGGGCCGCCGGAGGCGGTGGGTATCCGCCCGGGGGGACCCGGCCCGCATCGCTCGACGGCATGACGCGGCTGCTGCGGGTGAACGACGGGTCGAGTCCGTTCAGCAGGTCGTAGGCCACCGTCCGCATGCGGTCGGCCGCCATGGGGTCGGTCTGGTCGTACAGGATGACCGGGTACGCCGGGTCGGCCGGCGCGGCGCGTACCGCGTACCCGTCGTGCGGTTCGGCCGACGGGCGCACCCACAGCCCGCTCTGCACGACCTCCAGGAGCACGTCGGACGTGTACTGGTAGACACCGGGCGCGACCGCGGCGATGTCCCCCACCGGCACCCGGGTGCCCAGCGCCACCGGCGCCACCGCGCCGCCGTCGGTCTCTGCACGCGGCGCGAAGCCGAACTCGTCGGCGTACGGGCGCCAGCCGAGGCTGCCGTCGCTGTGCAGGGTGCGCACCTCGCGCGCCCTGCCGTCCGCGCCGGGGCCCGGAATGCCGGCGTAGACCACGACGCGCTGGCCGAGCAGGTCGGCCAGGGCCTGCCCCAACGGGCCACCGCCGGGCACGGCCACCGGGCCGTACGGGACGAAGCGCACCAGGTGGCGGGCGCTGGTGGGGACGGTGTCCCAGAACGCGGCGACCTCCTCCAGCGCGAGGGCGCCGGAGGTTCCTGGGGAGCCGAGCACGACACCGAGCAACTCGGGGTCGGTGACGAGCAGGTCGATCAGGCGCCGGCGGTGGTCGGGCGAGGCCGCGTCGTCCCAGGTACCCCTGATCCACACGCCGCCGGGCAGCGGTTCCACCACTCCGCCCGGCCCGGTCGGCCGCGGGCGGTCGGGCACCGAGTACTCCCAAAGCGGCTTGGGGAAGCGGCGCGAGTCCGGTGCCGCCGGCAGCTTGGGGCGGTACCGCAGCCAGCCCGCCCCGTGGTCGGCGGGCACGAACAGCGCCCCGCCCGCCGCTGGGACCACGGTCCCGTCGGGCGCGAGCACGATCCGGTCCAGCCGGTCGGCGAGCCACTGCGCCGCGCGCTCGACGTCCTCGCGGGTGCCGCGGCCGGGCACGAGCCGGAAGCTGCGGCCCCGGCGGTCCAGGGCGCGCGCGACGGTCTCCCAGACCGTGTCCTGCGGCCGGGCCGGCAGGTCCAGGACGACCAGCGTGTGCTGGGGGTCGGCGGCCAGTTCCCGGGTGAAGGCCAGCGCCCGGCTGTCGACGAAGCCGCGCGGATGGACCAGCAGCGCGTTGCCGACGCTTCTGGACTCCAGCGCGGGGCCGGCCGCCCGCAGCGCGGCGCGGGCCAGCCGGGCGGACAGCCGGTGGGCGACGTCGCGACGTGCGGCGGCACGCTCGTCGGAGGCGGGGGCCATGGTCAGTTCACTCCGGGCACGGCTTCGGCGGCTTTGGCGCGGCTGAGCTGCGGACCGCTGGGGATCTGGTCGAGCGTGCTCTGCGGCAGGACCCGGGGGGTGACGCCCCCGTACCCGAGGGCGTTGGAGGCGTCGCCGGTCAGCTGGAACTTCACTCCGCGGTCGGTGATCAGGTACGGGTCGGGGGTCCGGGCGGTGGCGGAGGTCTTCGGCGGCGCGGCCAGCACCCCCCGCTCGGGCGGGACCAGGACGGCGGCGGTGGCGACGGCGGCGCGACCGGTCTCGCGGACTACCGCGCTGCGCAGTTGGGAGCCGCTCACACCCTGCAGCAGGCACAGCGCGGAGCGGTCGCCGGTGCCGTCGGTGCCGGTCATCAGGTCGGGGATGCGGTGCAGCATGGAGGTGTCGGCGGAGGACGGCAGGGACGCGAGGTCGGTCGGGCTGACCCGCACCGGCTGCCGGCCGCCGGGTGCGGCCGCCAGGAGAGCGGACTCGGTGGCGTTGAGGGGGGCGACGCCGTCGGACTTCAGGACGTAGTAGTGGCTGGTGCCGCTGACGACGGTGCTCAGCAGCGTGCCGACCTCCTCGGCTCGGCCGGCCACGGTGCGGCCCCCGGTGCCGGCGCCGGGGATCGTGGCCGGGGCGATGGCGGTGCCGGTGGGCAGGGCGTCCAGCCAGGCCGACGTGGCCTTGACCGGCTGCTCGGTGTCGAGGCCGAGCGCGAGGAGCGACGGGCGGCCGCTGACGGGGTACTTGGTGCCGTGCCACAGCACGTACCGCGAGCCGTTCGGGTCCGCCACCAGGATGTGGGTGCTGTCCGGAACCGCGTGCGCGGTGCTCGGGCCGAAGTCCAGAGTCTCGCCGACATCCGCGCCGGGCCGCAGGCAGTCCGCCCACTCGCCGGTCAGCAGCGAGCCCGGCTCGGCGACGTCGTCGGGGGCGCCGGGGATGCCGATGGCCGAGCCGCGCGGCACGCCGGCCAGCGCGGAGCGGGGGACGTTCACCATTCCGACGTGGCCGCTCGCCAGGAGCGCGGAGGCGTAGTTCGCGGTGGGGTGGAGCTGCCCGTTCGCGTAGAGGTAGCGGGTTCCGGTCTCGTTCTCCACGATCAGGGCGCCGGTATGCGCCCAGGAGCTGTTGCCGGCCGGCTTGAGGAAGCCGTAGACCAGGGCGGCCAGCAGCAGCAGCGCGGCGATCATGACACCGAACACGGTGCCGAGGCCGGCCCTGCGCATGGGGGTCTCGCCGGTTCCCGGGTCACCGGAGACCAGCGCGGAGGCCAGTCGCCCGGTGGCGAACTGGTACGCGTGCAGGTGGTCGCGTCGGGTCTGCACCGGTTCTCCCTCAGCCGACCGAGGACCGCACGTGCGCGTACACGTGCAGCAGTTGCAGTAGCAGCGGCAGCAGCGCCAGGGCGGTCAGCAGCTCCAGGATGTCCGCGGTGTGCCCCCACACCGGCAGCAGCCGGGTGGGCGGCAGCCGCCACGCGCCGACCAGCAGCAGTACGGCGCCGACCAGCAGGCCCAGCAGCAGGGCGCAGCGCGTGCCGGTGCCGGAGGCCGAGGCCGTCCACGACAGCACCACGGACAGCAGGCCGAGCACCCCGCAGAACGCGGCGGGCACCCGCTGCCAGGTGGCGTTGAGGTGCTTCGAGCGCAGCAGCACGGCGCCGGAGAAGACCAGCGGGAACGCCCAGGCGATCCATCCGCCGTCGAAGGCCAGCAGGACGAAGGCGGTCGAGCACAGCAGCGCGGTGGAGACGGCCACCACCGTCAGCAGGGCGTCGGCGGCCGCTGCGCGCCGGCTGAGCAGGCGCTCGGGGTGGGGTTCGAGGTCTTCCTGGAGTTCCTCGGCGTTGTGCGGCAGTTGGGGCACCCGCACCCGGGCCAGCCGCAGCGCCGCACGCGGCGCGAGGTGCCCGAAGAAGAAGGCGGCGACCGCCACCGTGCTCACGGCGCGCACCGCGTCCCAGCCGGTCACGGCGGCCATCCCCGCGGTGAGCGCGGCCAGCGCCGCGGTGAACAGGGCCGTCCCGGTCACCGCCAGCGGTATGCGCGCGGTGGGCAGCAGTACGACAGCAGCCACCAGGACGCCGCAGGCGGCGCCGAGCGCGATACCGCCGGGACGGGGCGCCGTCAGGCCGGAATGCCGGTCGGCGCAGGTCAGTCCGGCCAGTACGGCGAACCCGCAGGCGCCCAGGCCGGTGATCACCGCGATCCCGCGGTCGGCGGACCACCGCTGGTCCAGCGCACACAAGGTGCCCAGGCCGACCGCGGTCACGCCGTACAGCACCGGGACGACCGTGCCGTGCCCGGCCACCGGGACGGCCGCCGCGAGCGCGGCCAGGACCAGGCAGGCCAGTGCCAGGAACAGCCATCGGGTCGACTCCGGCCGCCAGCGGTCGGTGTGCGCTCCGACGGCGAGGGCGACCCCCTCGGAGACGTCGTCGAATTCCAGTTCCGGCATCGGGTCGTCGGCGGGACGCAGATACAGGGTGTCGCCGTGCACCAGTCCGGCGCTCTGCGGGCTGGCGTCCAGGTCCAGCGGCTGTTCGCCGAGGCGCTGCAGCGTCCAGGTGCCCACCGGCCTGGCGGGGTCGGCGGGGACGTGGCGCAGCAGCACCGGCAGCAGCGCGGAGACCGGGGTGGTGACCGGTACGGCCAGATCGGCCCGGCCGGCCGGCCCGGCGATGGTCAGCCGGCACACCTCGGTGCTGTACGCCCCCGGGGTGCGGGGTGCGGGGATGGCGGTGGTCATGGTGCTCCTGGGAGGGCGGGAGGGGGCGGCGCCGGGGTGTCCGGGGGTCCGGCGCGCGGTCAGGGGCCGGCGTATCCGACCTGCATCAGCCGTACTCCGCGGCGGGTGACCAGCTGGGCGCGGCCGGATGGCAGGGTGCGCGGCCGGGCCTCGCCGATGAACTTGCCCTCCTCCTTGGGGTAGGAGTGCAGCAGCGCCGGGCTGCCCAGTTCCCAGATGCGGCGCAGCACCGGGTCCATCATGGCCCGGCTGGCACCGGAGGTGGACCGGGAAATCACCATGTGCAGGCCGATGTTGACGGAGTGGGCGAGCATCGGGGCCAGGGCGTTCAGCGGGGAGACGGCCCCGGGGCCGCCGCCGTACAGGTCGTAGTCGTCGATGAGGACGAACAGCCGGGGCCCGCTCCACCAGTCGCGGCGCGCCAGCCGTTCGGGGGCGATGTCGGGCCCTGGGATGCGCTTGTTGACCGACACGGCGGCGCTGCCCGCCAGCGAGGTGAGGGCCTCGCCGTCGACCGCGAAGCCGACGCGGTACTCCTCCGGGACGGCGGCCAGCAGGTCGCGCCGGGTGTCGGCGAGGAGGATCCGGGCCTCGTCCGGCTGGTAGCGGCGGGTGATGGCGTCGATGGCGACCCGCAGCACGTTGGTCTTCCCGGTCTCGGCGTCGCCGAACACCATCAGGTGCGGGGTGGTGGCGAGGTCGTGCCACACGGGGGCGAGCCGCTGTTCGTCCCAGCCCAGGCAGAAGCGCAGGTCACCCTCGGGCGCCGGCAGCCGGTCGAGCGGCAGCTTGGCGGGCAGCAGGCGCACCCCGGGGGCCGGGCGCCCGGGCCAGAAGGCGTCGATCTCGGCGACGGCTGACTTGGTCGCCATGGTGAGGTCGTCGGTTCCCGAAAGGCTGTCCAGCCGCGGCAGAGCGCTCAGGAAGTGGTACTTGGACGTGGTGAGGCCGCGGCCGGGCTGGTGGGGGACGCTCGCGGCGATCTTGGAGCCGATCTCGGACTCCATGGAGTCGCCGAGCCGCAGTTCGAGCTTGGTGCCGAACAGGTCGCGTGCTCGGGGCCGGATCTCCGACCAGCGCACCGCGGAGGCGACCACGTGCAGCCCGAACGACAGGCCACGGGCGGCCAGGTCGGTGATGCGCGGTTCGAGCTCCTCGAAGTCCTGTTTGATCGTGGACCAGTTGTCGACGACCAGGAAGACGTCCCCGTACGGGTCGTCGATCTCGCCGCGGTCGCGCAGCTGCCGGTAGGCGGGCATCGACTCCAGGCCGTGGTCGGTGAAGCGCTGTTCGCGCACCTCCAGCAGCTGGGTGAGCTCCTCGACGGTCCGCTGCACCCGGTCGCGTTCCATCCGGGTCGCGATGGAGCCGACGTGCGGCAGGCCGGCGGTGGACTGCAGACCGCCGCCGCCGAAGTCCAGGCAGTAGAACTGCACTTCGCGCGGGGTGTGGGTGAGCGCCAGGGACAGCATCAGGGTGCGCAGCGTGGTGGACTTGCCGGTCTGCGGGGCGCCGGCCACCGCCAGATGGCCGTCGGCCCCCGACAGGTCGGCGACCAGCAGCTCCCGCAGTTGCTCGAAGGGCCGGTCGACCATGCCGAGCGGCACCCGCAGGGCCCCGAGCGCCGGGTAGTCGCCGGCGCTCATGCCGCGTTCCGGGTCCGGCACGATACCGGGCAGCAGCTGGTCCAGGCTGGGCGAGGAGTCCAGTGGCGGCAGCCACACCTGCCGGGCCGGCGGGCCGGCCCCATCCAGCCGGTCCACCAGCACCTCCAGCAGGCTCTCCTCGTCGTCACCGGCGGGCTCCGCGGGCTGCGGCTCGGCGCCCTGTGCCGAGGACCGGTCGGGCTCTTCCAGCGCGCTGGGGGCGTCCGGCACGCGCTGCTCCATGCCGAAGGCCACCACCTGCTCCGCGCCGGCCGCGGCCTCGGCGGGCCGGATGGTGGTGGCGGGCACCGGGCACGGCCCGGAGACGTAGGCGGCCTTGAAGCGGGCCAGGTTGGTGGTGTCGACCTTCAGATAGCCGTTGCCAGGGGCGGACGGCAGCTCGTAGGCGCTGCCCACGCCGATGACGCTGCGGGATTCCATCGAGGAGAAGGTGCGCAGCGCGATCCGGTACGACAGGTGGCCCTCGACGCGGTGGATGCGCCCCTCGTCCAGCCGCTGGGAGGCCAGCAGCAGGTGCACCCCGAGCGAACGGCCGAGGCGGCCGATGGTGACGAACAGCTCGACGAACTCCGGCTTGTTCGCCAGCAGTTCGGAGAACTCGTCGACAACGATCAGCAGCGAGGGCAGGGGGGTCAGCGGCGCGCCGCCGAGCCGGGCCTTCTCGTACTCGAACAGCGAGGAGTGGCCGCTCTCCCGCAGCAGTTCCTGTCGGCGGATCATCTCGCCGTTGAGGGAGTCGCGCATGCGGTCCACGAGGTGGAGTTCGTCGGCGAGGTTGGTGATCACCGCCGAGGTGTGCGGCAGGCGGTCCATGTTGAGGAAGGTGGCGCCGCCCTTGAAGTCCACCAGCACGAAGTTGAGCACGTCCGAGGAGTGGGTGGCCGCCAGCCCGATGACCAGGGTGCGCACCAGTTCGCTCTTGCCGGAACCGGTCGCGCCGATCAGCAGTCCGTGCGGGCCCATGCCGGCCTGCGCGGACTCCTTCAGGTCCAGTTCCAGCACCTCGTTGTCCTCGGTGATGCCGATCGGCACGCGCAGCCGCGCGCTCTGCGCGGCCCGGGTCCGCCACAGAGCGGCCACGTCGAAGGAGCGCGGGTCGCGGATGCCGAGCAGTGCGCCGAGGTCGAAGTCGGTCTCCAGCGGCTGTTCGACGAGTTCGACGCCGCCGCTCGTGCGCATCGGGGCCAGGACCCGGGCCAGATCCTCCGCCGCGGAGGGGGACAGGTCGTCGGCGTCGGCGGTGACGGTGAGGTCGCCCGCCGGGTACTCCACGGTGCCGTCCCGCACGGTCAGCCGCAGCACCTGCGGGCCGCCGGTCATCGCGCCGGTGGCGTCCAGCAGCACCATGTTGCGCAGACCGCCGGCCAGCAGCCGCGAGGTCTCCGGGATGAGCGTGCGGTAGGCGAGCACCACCACGAACGGCTCGGCGGGCCGCGGCGGCGAGCCGGGGTCGTGGTCGGGCCGGTCGGTCACCTCGGCGCCGAGCAGGTCGAGCAGCACGTCGTGGTCGTCGGCGACCAGCCGCAGCGGTCCGGCCGCGTCCTCCTCGTACGGATGGGCGTTGTGCGGCAGCCACTTCAGCCAGTCCCACTCGTCGCGGCCCACCGCGTCGGTGAGCAGGGCGAGGCGCAGTTCGTCCGGCGCGTGCAGCGTCGCCAACTGGCCGATCAGGGCGCGCAGCAGCCCCAGCGCGGCCACGCCGTCACCGGCGAACTCCACACTGGTGAAGCGGCGCAGCGGCACGGAGACCGGCACATGGCCGACGGACTGGAACGCCTTGGTGAAGCGCCGCAGCGAGATGGCCGTCAGCGGTTCGAGGTCCTCCACCGGTTTGGTCTCCGGCGGCACCAGGACCAGATCGGCGCGGCGGGTGCCGAGTCCGATGCGTACCTGGGCGAAGTCGTCGTGGGCGCCTCGGCGCTCCCAAAGCCGCGGGCCGGCGGCCACCGCCCACAGGTCCTGCGGGCGGGGGTTGTCCCAGGAGGCCGCCGCCCGCTGCTCGGCCGCGGCCTGCCGTGCCTTCCTGCGGAGTTGGGCGAGGTAGCGCAGGTAGTCGCGGCGCTCGGAGCGCATCCGGCGCTTGCGCTCGGCGCCCTTCCTGCCGAGCTGGCTGAGCCCCATGCTGAGCATCGCCGTGCCCATCATCCCGGACATCATGAATGTGTACGGCGACCGGGCGCTGACGGTGAACATCATGACCATGGCGCCCATACCGAGCGCCATCGGCAGGTACACCAGGGCGGAGGTGGCGTCCGCGGTGGCCGGCTCCCCGAGGACGGGAGGTTCGGCCAACTCGATCTGCCCCTCCGGAGCTTCGGGACCGGAAACACGGGGCGAGCGCTTCACGATCACAGTGCTCATCAGTTGTCCTTCGGAACGTCGGCGCCTCCGGGGGGAGCCGCGGGGCCTGCGTCATGCCTGACAAGGCCCGGTAGGGCTGCCACTTCAGGCTAGGGACCTGCACTTGGGCTCATCGGGCACCCCAGGCGGACGTTGTCCGTGCGGACAGTGGACTCTGCCTGCCCGTTCATCCCACGGCATGGCCCGTCGTCCCACCGCCCGGCCCGCGCATCCCACGGGTCGGCCCGCTCATCCCTCGGCTTACCTGCTCAACCGCGGCTGCCCGTGCATCCGCCGGCGGCGCGAGGCGTCAGATCAGCCCGGCGCGGATGGCGTACGAAACGGCGTGCGCGCGGTTGCGCAGCTGCAGCCGCTTCATCAGGCCGTACAGCACGTACTTGACGGTGCGTTCGGAATAGCAGAGCTTCGCCGCTATGTCCGCCAGCTCCGCGCCTTCCGCGATCAGCCGTAGCACGTCCACCTCACGGGGGCTGATCCCGGACGCCGTCAGGCCCCGGGGCACCAGGACCTCCCGCTGGGTCACCTGGACCTGCTCCATCAACGTTCCCTGGAGGGAAGGGGGAAGGCTGCCGCCGCCCTGCGCCACGGTGAACAGCGTCCGGGCGAAGTCGGCCGGGGTGAACGCGTCCCGCCACAGCACCGCTCGCACCCCGCGGTCGATGGCCGCCGAGACATCGGCGTGCCACCGCCTGCCCACCACCATCACGAAGCTGGTGTCCGCCCCCTCGCCCTCGTCGCTCAGGCGGCGCAGCAGGTCCAGGGTGGCGCCGTCCGCGACGTCGGCGGCCACCACGGTGACGTCGGCCTCGCGCACGGTGGCCACCTGCGACAGCCGGCGCTCGCGCTGAAGGCAGCTGGCCAGTCCGGCACGGGTGAGGTCTTCTGACGCGTGGATGGCCACGCGCACGGTCTCCGCGAGCACTTGCTGCCGCATGCGCACTCCCTGGTTTCCAAAATCGGTACGACTCAGGAGACCGATGCTGCCACTCGGATATCTGCCTATAGCGGGCTTATCCGGCACCCGTCTCTTAGGCATGGGGAAATCTGGCGTGCGCACAGCCGCGAACAGGCCCGAGGTGGACGGGAAGAAAGCCCGCGGACGGCGGCGAAAAGGGGCACAAGCAGTGGACGCCTACGAGTGCGTATGCATTTGCACAAGTACGGCGGAACCAGACGGACTCGGAGGAGCGCCGTGCGGACGCGACCGTGATGGCTGCCGCCCCCGCTGACAGCCGGGCGAGAGAGCGGACACGGGCAACGCTGCCCGTTTGTACGGCCTGTTCTGTACACCCGAGAAAAATGGGCCGCCGGAGCCCGGCGGCCGGGCCGCCGTACCGTGCGTGACCACTAGCATCCCCAACGGAAGAAGCAGGGACCGGCCGGTCCCGGCTGATGCCTGCTGTCCCGGCGGCGCCTGCCCGGCCGGTCCCGATCCGATCCCTTCACCCCTTGCCCAGAAGGAGGCGTGCCGTGTCCTCGCCGTCCTCGCCGTCCTCGCAGCGAGCTTCCTCCGGAGGCGCGCAGAATCCGGGACTTCACCAGGCGGAAACACCACCCGCCACCGGAACCGGAACCGCCGTCGGCCGCGACGCCGCCACAAGCGCGGCCGCCGGCACCGGCGCATCCGGCGGTCTGGTGCCCGCCAGGAGAGGGGAACCGGCACGACCGCAGGCCGTCCCCGCGGCCGGGACCGCCGACGGCGGCATCCGGACGGCAGTCCGCTCGCTGCTGGCGCGGCGCACCGGGGCAACGCCGGGGCAGCCGCCGGAGCATGGATCTCCCGCCATATGGGAGCGCGGCGACCGCGGCTTGCAAGCACCCGCCACACATCCGACCGCCCCCGCCCCGACCGGCGGCGGACAGACACCGCCGGGACGGCCCGCTCGGACGGTCGTGCTCGCTGCCATGTGCGGCGCGGCGCTGCTCTCCGTACCGTTCCTGGTGATCGGTACGGGCTCGCACGGTGGCACGCACAGCAGCGCGAGCACAACGCCCGAGGACGTGGCCAACCAGGCGGAGCCCAGGGCGCTCGGCTCCGATCCGGCCTCCGCGTCGCCGTCCTCTTCCCGCCCCCCGTCGGCCTCGCCTTCCCCCAGTGGGCCCGCCCAGCACTCCCCCGGCCCCACGGCCATGCCACCGAACGACGGGGCCGCGGCGAACGCCCTTGCGCTCACCGCGGCCCAGTCGTTCAGCGGCGCGGACCATGTGCTGCTGCGGAACCTCGGCACCGGCCAGTGCGCGGATCTGCCCCTGTACGGACCGGGCCGGGTCGGCGGAGTGATCGACCAGTACGACTGCCAGGCCGGCAGCAGTGACAACCAGATGTGGACCCTCAAGGTCGTCGGCAGCCCCAAGGGCCCAGGGGGCGAGCGGCTGTTCACCATCAGCAACGACAAGGACAACCTGTGCATGGACCTCCCGTGGTACGGCGCCCAACCCGCCGGCAGCGCGGTGTCGGAGTACACCTGCAACGCGACCACCGCTGACAACCAGCTGTGGTACCTGGCGCCCGGGGACGGCGACCACTACCAGCTCCGCAACCTCGCCTCCGTCGGCATGTGCCTGAGCGTCGCCGGCGGGTCCTCGGCCCAGCACGGGGTGAGGCTGGTCATCGAGCCCTGTCGCTCCACCGCGGAGGACTGGGCCCTGACCTCCGGATGACCGGACCGCCGCCACCTCGCCCACCGGGGGTGCGGGGTGCCCGGGGCTGACCACCGGGTCGGCGCGTTCGCACCTGACCCCACCCGGTAGGCAGCGGGAGTTCCAGCCCGTACATCCGCGCTCTGCGGCCGGGCATGGTGCCGTCGATGTGCCGGTTTCCCAGCGCGCGGGCCGCCCGTACCGCCGCGCAACTCGTGGCACAGCAGCGTGGGGAGTTCGTCCCCCGCTACCCGCCAGGCGGAGCGCCTCCAGCGCGCCGTCCGTGTCGCAACGCGGCACGGACCGGGCGAGCAGCAGCACCGCCGGTCCTCGGCCAGGCGCACTCCTCGTGCAGCGCCTCCAGTTCCTCCAGCGCCCGGCGGGTGACCTGCGGCAGGCCGCGCCGTCTGTGCCGTACCGCGTATCTGCCGTACCGCGTATCTGCCGAACTGGAAGAGCCGCAGGAGGAGCCGGCCAGGCCCTCCGGCAGACCGCTCTCGCGCGCCCGCCGCACATTGTGCCAACCGCCGTGCTGGATCTCGGCACCGTCGTCCGCAGTACGCGCGGCCTCCTCGGGCTGCCCTTTCCCCTGGCGGGCCGCGCGGGGCGCCCGGGCAACCCCCCGCACGGAGCAGCCGTACGCGGCCCGCGGAAGGGTCCGGACACTTTCGCGCCAGGTTTCCCTGTCGTTAGCGGGCAGCGGGCAGCAGACGGCGGAAGGCCGGAACCACCCGTGGCACCGCCGGCCTCCTGAGTTGACGGGGCACACTCCGGTGTCCGTCAGGGAGGTCCGCATGTCTCAGCAGGTGCTCACCCACCAGGTGCGCGTGGCGATCCACGCGCCCGACGTCATCACCTGCGCCGGACTCGCCAGCCATCTGCGGCACGACCGCAGACTGTCCGAGCTCCCGGTCCTGCGGAGAGGCGAAGCCGACGTGACCGTGGTGGCGGTGGACACCGCGGACGCCTCCACCCTCAGCCTGCTGCGCACCCTGGCCGACCAGCCACAGGCGCGTTTCGTCCTGGTGGTCGGCCAGCAGTGGCAGGCCGACATCTTCGCCGCAGTCGACCGGGGCGTACGCGCGGTGCTGTGGCAGGACACCTGCACGCCCGCGATCTTCGCCCGGACCCTGCTCACCGTCGCCGAAGGCGGCGGCAGCTTTCCTCCCAGCCTCCAGGGAACACTCATGCAGCAGGTCCAGTGGACCCATCGCGAGGTCCTCACCCCCCGCGGCCTGACCGCGACCGGCATCAGCCCCCGCGAACTGGACGTGCTGCGCCTGCTCGCGGAGGGCAAGGAGCTGGCGGAGATCGCGGCGAAGCTCACGTACTCCGAACGCACTGTCAAGTACGTGCTGTACGGCCTGATGAAACGGATGAACCTGCACAACCGCGCGCACGCCGTCTCGTACGCCATACGCGCCGGCCTGATCTGACGGCCCGTCTTCGCGTACGGGGTGTGGCCACCATCTCCGGGAGGAACCCGTACCCGTGCTGAGCCCCGCGGACCGCGCGGGCGCTCCTCCTCTGGCGCCCAGGTGTGCCCCGTCTCCTGGGCACCTCAACGTCCGCCAGACTTCCTGTCGTTGAATGAGTGCCGCAGTGTCGTGCACACGTGTCGTTGAATGGAGTGCCGTGGACGTTGGCCGACCGGCAGACAGCAAGTCGATCCGCGGCGCCACACCGGCGCGGACCGGCCACGGGAGCGGACATCTCAGCGGCCGCGGAGAGGAGTTGGAGCAGGCCGACCGCTGTCTGAACGACCCGAGCGGGCCTCGCCTGGTGGTCGTGTGCGGTGAACGAGGGGCCGGACTCAGCGCGTTCGCGCACGTCGCCGCCGAAAGGCAGCGTAGGCGGGGTGTCCCGGTTCTGTCGCTTTCCTGCGTGGACGGCGACCAGGAGTATCCGCTCCTGTTGGCGCTGCGGCTGGTCACCGCCGCGCAGAAGCAGCGGTCGGCCACCGCCAGGGAGCATGCGGCAGACCGGCCGGGCCCGAGCCCGGAGACGCTGTCCGCTGTGGAGCAGGGCGGCCGGGCGGCGCTGGCCGACACACTGCTGACCGCACTGGCACGCTCGTCGGCCACGACCGTGGTCGTGGACGGTGCCCAGTACGCGGATGCGGCGTCCCTCGCCGTCCTCGGCGGGATCGGGGCGGCGGAGTCCGCGCCGGGCCTCCGGCTGATGATCACGACCGCGCGGGGCACTGCGGGGAGTGGTCGGGTCTCGTCCCACGACGGCCCTGCCCTCGAACGGCTGGTGGCAGACGGCGCGTCGCACACGATCGTCCTGCCGCGGCTGGCTCCGTCGGAGGTCGCTGACATGGTGGCGCGGCGGCTGCAGGCGGTGCCCGACGCCTTCCTGGTGCGGCGGGTGCACGAGCTCACCCGGGGCATTCCCGGAGCCGTCGACGCGCTGCTCTCCGGGTGGTCGAGGGAGGACGCGATCCGGGTGGTCGACGGGCACGCCTTCATCTGCCCCAGCACGCCGGTGCCGGTGCTACCGGACAGCGACCGGTTCATGACGGTGCTGCACGCGCTCGGCGAGTCCTGCCGGGCGGTGGCCGACGCGCTGAGCGTCCTCTGGCCGCTCGGCCGGGCGGCGGCGACGCCGGTGGCGGAGTTGACCGGCCTGTCCAGCGAGGAGGTCGGCGACAGCATCCGCCGGCTGGCCGCTGCGGGCCTGGTGGACGAGCTCCACGGGGAAGACGGCGCTCGCGTACGGGGCTGGATGTTTCGCTCGCCGCTGGTGGAGCACGCGGTGCGGGAACGGCTCGGGCCGCTGGAGCGCGGGCGCCTGTCGGCCGCCGTGGTGCGGGCGCTGTGGACGGCGGAGGACCGGCCGGACGCCCGGACTTCGGAGGCACGGACAACCGCGATACTCGACGAGGTCGACCTGCAGACGTATCTGCCGGACCGGATCGTCGACGCGGGCGCCATGGTCGACCGCGAACGCGCGGTGACGGAACTGTCGGCCGCCGCGGAACAACTCCTCCCCGACCGTGAGAGCCGCGGCATGCTGCGGTGGCTGCGGGCGACGCTGCGCCTCGTCGAGGAGCCCGCCGCTCGCGAGCTGGCGCTGCTGCGTTACGCGAAGGCATCCCATGTCACGGGCGACTACCGGACCGCGATGACGACGGCCAAGATGATAGTGCGCAACCGCACCGAACACCTGACGGCGTCAGCGGTCCAGGAGGCCGTCGGCCTGCTGGTGGTCGCGACCGCCGCCGAGGAGAACTGGCCGCGGATAACCCAATTGGGAACCTCCGGGTGGTGGAACCGCCTGCTGCTGCCCGCCGCGGTCACCGTGCCGGCGCAGGCCATGGCGCTGTTCCTGGCGGAGAGGTGGAAGGAGGCTCTGGATCTGCTGTCTCGGAACGAGACGCTGTGGGACGCCGATCCGCTCAGTCGGTTCCTCCCTGAAACCACCCGCAGTTTCGCTGAGTTGGCGCAGGGCCGGCCGGAACGGTTCACCCGTGCCCTGGCCTTGCCGGAGGACCCGCGGCTGCCTTCGGACACGGTGTACGGGGTGACGATGACGCAGACCGACCTACTGCTCGGCGCCCGCGATCTGTCCGGCGCGGTGAACTTGCTGACCGACCGCGGCATGCCGGAAGAGGCACTCCCGCCCCACGGCCGTTTCCTGCTGTTCCACCTGCAGGGCCGGTGGGACGACGCGCTGGCGCTGGGGCGGTGGATGCTGGCGACTGGCCGGGGGTCCCGTACGGCGCCGAACCACCATCTACTCGCGGCGCGGACGGCAGCCATCCTGCTGGCCAGGGGGCGAATAGCCAACGCTGATCGCCTGATCGGCAGCGTGCCCAGGCCGCAGGACGGCCCGCTGGGGGTCTTCCTGGACGCCGCCGAGGCCGAGGTGCTGCGGACCCTGGGCCGTCCCGGCGAGGCGGAGCAGGCGTTGCGGCGCGGCATGGAGGCGGCCGACGCTCGCGGCCACGTCTACGGGACCGACGAGTTGCTGGCCGGCCTCGTCGAGGTCCACACGGAGGCGGGCCGGGCCGAGGCGGCGATGGCCTGCCTGGGACGCCTTGAACGCTTGATCGGCCGGACGAACGGAAGCCGGACACGGCTGCTGTACCTGCTGTCCTCGGCCCGGGTCCTGCGGCAGGACCGCCCCGGCGACGCCCATGAGAGGCTGCGCGAAGCGGTGGAGCTGGCGCGCTCGCGCAGCCAGCCGTTCGAGACGGCGGTCACGCTGGCGACGGCGGCCGCCGAGGGCGCTGAACCGCCAGCTCTGCTGTACGAAGCCTACGAACTCTTCGGTGACACCGGCTCGGCGCTCCGGCGCTTCCACACCAGGGCCGCTATGCGCGAGTCAGGGCTGAGCATCCCGGGCCGCAAACAGGCCACCGCGGAGAACGAGCAGTTGCTGGCCACCCTGATCGCCGAGGGACTCACCAACCGCCAGATCGCCACGGTGCTTCGTATCAGCGAGGACGCGGTCGCCAACCGCCTGTCCCGGCTGTTCGCACGCACGGGCCTGCGCTCCCGTACCGAAGTCGTTTCGGCGGTGCTGACCGGCACCCTGCCGACCCCCGCGGATCGCTGAACGGCCACCGCACCCCGACCAGCCGGTCCCCCGGTCAGGCGGGATCGCCGACCGTCTCCTGCGCGCGTGGCACCGCAGTCGGCGGACGTACTCCGCTGCGCGGCTGAAACACGAGAGCGGCTCGGGAAACGGGCAGTAACCAGGGTGGAGCCGCTCACAGATGGTGCGCATCGCCGGTGCCGGTCCTCTATCGAGTACCCGATCGTCCGAGAACTGCCAGCCTGGTCGATGTTCCGTCCGGATCGAACGAGTGGTGGAAGGTGAAGGCGTACGGTGCGGGGTCGTGGTCGTGGAGGTGTTCCAACCTGGAAACCCCGTCCTGCCAGGTCGGTACCGTGCCCTCGGTGACCCACCAGAGCACATGACCCGGGCGTCCCGACTTCTCGAACCAGTCGTCACGCCTGTCGAGCGCTGCGCGGTGCAGGCCGGTGAAGATGAAGTCGGAGGCGGATCGCAGGTCGGTCCAGAGTGAGAGGGTCGCGGCCAGGGCCGTGGATTCAGCGGTGCGGCCCTTCAAGTACCAAGCCGGAACGGCGAATTCCCCCCATTCACCCCAGTCCCGGTCGAAAAGTGTGCCCCGGCTGCGGTCTGACGCTTCAGCACGAGCGACGTATCCGGGGTACTGGCATCCGGGGTACTGGCCGATCTCCCGGTAGACAGCCTCGGCGGTCTCGTGGAACTCCCGCGTAAGAGGTGCGGGATCGCTGAGGGGTGACTTCAGGACGCCGAAGGTGTACAGAGCAAGTTGGAGCATGCGTCCCTACCTTTCGCTGTGGGTTGTTTCCGGTCCTCCGTAAGATCGGGAGGCCCAGGGGCGCCGGATCGGCCTCGTCTCAGCTCAGGATCTCTTCGCGGTTCCGGGCCGCGGCCCGGGCAGCCATGGCATGGCCTCCGACCGCCGCTCCCGTGCTCACCGGATGATGTCCACCGCAGCCCGCTATCCGATCAGCATCGCGGCGAAGTTGGTCTGCGAGCGGGGAATGG
This sequence comes from Streptantibioticus ferralitis, assembly GCF_029223525.1. Taxonomy (GTDB): domain Bacteria; phylum Actinomycetota; class Actinomycetes; order Streptomycetales; family Streptomycetaceae; genus Streptantibioticus_A; species Streptantibioticus_A ferralitis. The sequence continues at coordinate 35,755 of NZ_JARHTQ010000018.1, forward strand.
AAGGCATCACCGACGCGTCGGCGACCATCAACCGATCCACTCCGCGCACCCGCAGCGACTCGTCGACCACGTGCGTGCGGCGCAGGTCTCCGATGCCGTCAGCGGTCCGGCCGATGGCTCGAAGAAGTTCGTGCGGTGCGCGAAGAGCTGGGCCTCCGGGTGGTCGTCGCCGTCCAGCGCGAAGGCCGGCAGCGTTCCCACTCCCCCGGCATCGCAAGCTGCAAAGGATCGGTCACGTCCATCTGCACCAGCGCATGGTCGGAGAGATGGGACCCCAGCTCGGGCGCGTCCACCATCACCGGGAGTTCCGAGGCGCGCAGGTGCTCCGCGGGTCCGATCCCCGAACGGAACAGGATCTCAGGAGTGCCGAAATTGCCGGCGCCAGGAGGGTGCTGATCCGGTCGTTGCCGACACGGTTGGGGTGCGTAACGTGTGACGGGAATGGGTCCGTCGGCCCCGTGATGCTCGGCTTCCCCGAACTGCTGGTCGGCTTCGAGGGCGCAAAACGCCGGAAGGCACTTCTGCCAGGTCCGCTCCGGCGAACCCCAGGCGTCATAGCACCAGGGGCGGCCGCGCTGCGCTTCCGCTGCGTTCACGGCCGAACTGCCGCCGAACACCCTGCCGCAGGGAAGGAAGTCGCCGGTATCCGCACCGGTGTGGTTCCAGTAGTAATCGGGCGGCAGCCCGATCTCCTGGCGCAGGATGTCGGGGACGCCCGGGCCGGGATCGGCGCCGCCTTCTACCAGGACGACCTCGTTTCCGGGATCCTCGCTGGGCTTCCACGCACAGGTCATGCCGGCGGAGCCCGCTCCCACGACCACTGTTCTCATGTGCACGTTCTCCGTACGATCGGTTGCAGGACAACCCGGGGCCGTCCCGCTCGCTGCCGACGCGGCAACCGCATTCGCGGGCCGGCCGTGGCAGCCAAATCCGACGCTGCCACGGCCCGATGTCCTTGCGCGCCGACCGGCGCTCTCCTTGCACTGTCGGGCACGTGACCATGCCCTCCCGTACGTGGAACGGGCGCTGCCGTGGCTTGTGTCGCGGAGGTGGTGGAGCAAGCCGGTGAGCGGGAAGCGGTCGGTGTCAGTGAACGCGGGCTTGCCGATCTGGCGTTGCAGGAGCAGCGGTTGGAGCCGCAGCGCCGGGCCAGGGAAGGAGCACGGCTCCGGACAGGCACTGCACGGTGGCCGTGTCCGTGCGGGCAGCGGGCTCTGCCCACCTGTTCAAGCGCCGACCGGGCCGGACCGCGCGGCCGGTCCTGACGTGCCGGCAGGCAGGGCGTCCGGCACCGGGCCGAGCCAGGTCAGACTGCCGTCAAGCCAGGCCGCGGCCAGCTCCACCCGGGAGCGGCGGCCGGTGCGTTGGTAGAGGCGTGCCAGCCGCTGCTCCACCGTCTTCTCGCTGCATGCCAGGCGTGCTGCGATCTGCCGGTTGGTGGCCCCGTCGCTGACCATGCCGATCAGCTGTACGTCCCGGTCGCTCAACCCTTCCTCGAACGAACGGTGCCTCGGCAGCGGCAAATTGAGCCGCTGCGCCAACTGGCCGAACAGGACGCGCACCGGCCGCCCGATCGCCAACTCGTGGACGGTGTGTGCCGCCTCGGTCAGCCATGGCATGGGGTCGTCGGCGACGTCCGTCAGGACCTGGCAGCAGTACAGCGTCAGGTGCCGGTCGCCGCGCCGCTCGACCGAGCGGTAGGCGGCATGCATGGCATCCGCGTCGCGGTGCAGCACGCCGCGCCCCAGGAGCACCGCCTCGCGTGTCATGGCCGTGCCCACCTCCTCGTGCAGCTCCTCCAGTTTCTCCAGGGCCTGGTGCGCGGTCTGCGCCTGCTCGCTTTCCACCGCGAACGTCAGGATGCGCAGCAGGAGCCTGTCGACGCCCACGAGCAGGCCGCTCCTGCGTGCCTGGCTGACGTCGTCCCACGCCGCCTCCAGTGCCTTGTCCGATTGCCCCGACCAGAACCGCACGCCAAGGCGTACCCGGGCCACCAGCGGGTGTGCGACGGTATCGGGAATCAGCTCCAGCCACTCGCGGGCCCGTGCCAGCTCCCCGCGGAAGCTGTGGATCTCGGCCGCCAGCGCCCGGGCCAGCTGTCCGACGCCGGACCCGCCGTCGGCCCGGCCAAGTGCCTCGATCCGCCGGGCGCCCGCCAGGGCGCTGTCCCACTCCCCGGCCAGGTAGTCGCGGACCACGGCGTGGTAGCGGATGGCGGTGCTGTGGCCGTCGGGCACGCTCTGCTGGCCGAGAACGGCCGCCAAGGCCCCTGCCAGGTCGCCGTATGCGGCAGCGCTCCGCAGCTGTTCGACGGCGGCCTCGCCGACCGCGTTCCGCGGCAGGTTCCGCACGGCGCGTTCCAGTGCCACGCGGCCTCCTACGGCGGCGGCCAGCAAGCGCACTTGCGCGGGCGAGGGGAGCAGACCGCGTCCGCACACCCCGCCGGTTTCCGCCGCGCCATCAGCGCCGGCCGGCCATGGCACCACCGGGCCGATCCCGTACCGGCCGCCGAGCGCGGCGAGCGCCGCGGCCTGCGGCATCCGCTCCAGCACCGCGTGGAATTCGGGCGCGGCGCCGGGCTCGTATGGTGACCGGTGCTCGTGCAGCGCGGCCAGCGTCCACATCCGCGTGACGAGTTCCAGGCCGGCCCGGTCGGCGCGCTCGGGCGCCTCGATGCAGGCGAGCAGCGGCTCGCCGAGGGCGAGGACGCCGCCATGGCCGGCGTGTCGAAGGCCTGAGGCGGCCGCCTCACGCAGCGCCTCCGACATCTCGCGGTCGCCCGGCGGCAAGCGGCGCAGCGCCGAAGAGTAGGCGCGTGCCGCCCGCGGCTGGTCGACCCTGGCATCCTGGCGCGCCGCGGCCAACAGCAAGGGCACCGCCAGCGCGTCGTCCAGCATCGCGCCCGCCGCCACCACGTGATCGGCCAGCCGGGGATGGCAGGCGCCCGTGGTGGCCGGTCCCAGACGGTCGGTCACCGACCGTACGACACCAGCGTGCACCGACCGGACGTCACGGCCGGCCGGCAACCTCCGCAGCGCCGCAGCGAGCGCGGGAACGGTGAAGGACACCCGGCCGTCCCGGTCGACGGACAGGACCCGGTCCCGGACCAACTGGTCCAGCGTCCGGCCGACATCGCCGCCCGGCACCGTCACACCGCACAGGTCCTCCAGCCGCAGTTCGGCATGATGGACGAGGCGTGCCAAGGTCCCGGCGATCTCCAGCCGCCTGGCGTCCGGTGCCGCGTCCGGCCAGCCCAGCCGGCACAGCTCCGCGACATCCGGGGCGCGCAGCAACCGGCCCTCTGGCTCGACGAGCCCGGTGCGGCCGCCCAGCTCCAGCAGGCCGCCGTTCTCGTCGAGCGTGGTCAGCACCGACAGCACGGCGGCGGGGTTCCCGGCCAGCGGCCCCAGCGCACCCAGCACAGCCTGCACCAAAGCGGGTTCAACCGCCCTGCCGATCCGCTGCTCCACGAGCCTGCCGACCTCGTCCGGCTGCAGCGGCGGCAGGTCAAGTACCCGGTCGGCCACCGCCCGTTCCTGGCCGCCCGGGCCCGCGGGCGCCCGACCAGCCATCACCACGGGTATGCCGGCAGGACGGAACGTACGCAGCATCAACCGCAGCGCGGCGGCCGTCTGCGGTGGCATCCGGTCGACATCATCGGCGAAGACAGCAAACGGAATATAGCTGGCGGCGTCCGCAAGCATCTCGCTCGCCATGGACAGCAAGGCCAATTCGCTGCCACTTCCGCCATCGGTGGTGCGCAACTGAACCCGGCGTATCGCGGTGATACGCACCGGAAGCCGACCGTCGTGGATCTTGGACAGGACACCGCAGACCGCGTCGACGAGGGCGGCGGCTCCGGCCGGACCACTGACACCCTCCCAGGCCAGCCGCAGCACCCTGGCGCCCCCACCGACCGCCGTCCTCCGCCCCTGTTCCACCACGGCCGTCTTGCCGGCACCGGCATCGCCGGTGACCAGCAGCGTCTGCGTCACACCAGACGACCGCAGGACCTCGGCGACCGTGCTGACCTGGCTGTCCCTACCGATGAGTGGCGCACGGCGCTCCACCACAACTCCTCACTTGCCTTTCCTTTGGTCTGATCACTCCCGGTCCCACCACTTCGTCGGGCACGTCATGCTGCACGGCAGCCACGCCACGGACCCGCCGGTCGAGGGAGCTTCGAGCCTGCCAGGTCGCCGGGAGCGGGGCGGCGTATGGCAGGCCGACTCCCCGCCGTCCGGATGCCCGTCCGGACATCGGCGGTCGTGGCGCGGCCCCGAGCCGGATTGCGGGCCTGCGTCCCATTGCGCCGCTCCACACCGCCGCTCCGGCGTCGTGCTCAGGACCGGCGGTCACGTGTGGTTCAGCGGATACCCGAGGACTCGGCGCGACGGCAATCCTCTCTGCCCCCTGTCCACCCGTCGCTTCCGTCGCCACGGTCCCCCCTCGCATACGCGGCACCTCGCCGAAGCCACCGGTGCGGCGGCGGCCCGCCGCGCAATCGCTCGGAGTCAGAGACATCGATGTCGCGTCCTGCGGTTGCGGCAGGAGAGGACTCACCGCGTCGGCGGGTTCCGCGAGATCTGAAGTGCGACGGCGCACACGGTGCGCGGGCTGATGCTCAGCCGTTCGGCCGGCCCTCCCCGGAGGAGACGCAAAGCACCGCCGATGCTTCTCCGCTGTCTGCAACCCGCGCGGCCAGATGACACCGCATCACCCACCCGAGCGACCCACATGACGATCAACGAAAACGTCGAAAGTCGAGAGCGTAGAGAACTCCATCATCTTGGAAGTCGTGCCTGTCAACATCCCAGCCCTGCAACCTATCTGACGGGATCATCACCATCAGCCGCCTCGCGACTACGCCGAAGCCCTGCAGTCCGGCGAGGAGGACTTGCACCTCCTTCGATTCACCGAGCCTCACGCTGCACGTGGATTCGGGGGCTCAGGCCGCGATGTCGGCGACGAGGTTCGCGGCGCGGTCGATGACGTCCTTCTGGTGGGGCTCGAGACGACGGCCGCCCATCGATCCGACGATCGGCAGCAGCGGATCGTCCAGCACGTGCGTGCCGGCTAGTGTCTCCAACGTCGCCAGCCCGCAGAACGGCACGTAGATCGGGCTGTAGCCGCCCTCGACCACGAGGACCAGCCGTCCATGCGCGGTGTCACGCGCCGCGTCCATCACCGTCCGCGTGAGCGCGGCGAACCCCTCGCTGGTGACCAGTTGGCGCGCCAGCGGGTCCATGGCGTTCGCGTCGAAGCCGCACGCCACCATGATCAGGTCAGGGCTGAACGCGGCGAGGGCCGGGGCCACGACACTGTCCGCGGCATAGCGGTAGCCATCGTCGCCGGTGCCGGGCGGAAGCGGGACATTGATGTTGTAGCCGGTGCCAGGCCCGGTGCCGCGGTCGTCGATCGACCCGGAACCAGGTGGGAAGCAGTTGTCCTGGTGGATCGAGATTGTGAGGACCGTCGGATCGTCGGCGAACAGGTCCTGGTTACCGTTGCCGTGATGCACGTCCCAGTCCACAATGGCGATCCGCCCGACGTCGCGTGTCGCGCGGACGTGGCGTACCGCGATGGCGATGTTGTTGAACAGGACGAAGCCCTGCCCGTGGTCGGGCAGGCCATGGTGGCCGCTGGGGTGAACCAAGGCGAAACCTTGGTCGACGACGCCGTCAAGCACGGCCTCCGTCATCGCGATGGCGCTCCCCGCCGCGACAGCGGCGATCCGGTCGCCGTGGCGACCAAAGGACGAGATACCGTCCCCCGCGTCACCACCCTTGGGCTGCTCGCTTTCCGCGCGGATGCGGGACACGTACGCCTCACCATGGACACGGGTCAGCTCCTCGTCGCTCGCCGTGCGGGAGGGCACGCGGTGCAGGTGCTCGACAAGCCCCGAGACCTCGACGAGCTCGTGCAGACGGCGCTTGGTGTCCGGGCTCGAGATGTGACTGGCGATGGGCTGGACACCAGCAAGCGGGTCGGCTGGGAACATCGGGCCGCTGCCGTGGTCGAACCATCCGAACACGGGGTCCCACAGGTAGCCAGTACGCATGACGCTCCCTCTCAACGCTGGATCAGATTGCTTTGCACTCTGGCACGACACCGGCACGCCGGGTGCTGTCCCGGACGGCGCCCTCAAGAACGAGCTCATCCATCGAACTACCTTCCCCACACGGGCACATGCCTACCGGGGCAGTCGTCCGCTACATCGAAATGTTCTACAATCAAAGACGCCTCCACTCCAACCTCGGCTACAGGACCCCCGCGGAAGTCAAGTCCGAGCACGAAGAGCTGCAGGCCACAGCATAAGAGACCCTCAAAACCGCTGTCCGAGAAGCACAGGACCCCTCAAACCATCTCGACATACGAAGGCTTGAGCGTCTGGGCGGACTCCTCCACGAGTACCAACATGCGTATCTGCGCGCCTTCAACCTCGCAAGTGGATCACGGGTGGTCATTGATACACCACTCCAGTGGCCATAGGGGCAAATTCCAGTGGCCATCGATACACCACGTCCAGCGGACTTGACCGCGTGGATCGTCAGTCTGCCTATAGTGGCCGAGCCGAGGTTCTGGAAAACCAACCAGCCCCATATTGGCCCGACTTGGCGGTGCCGGTCCTCGGCCGCCCGATCCGTCTGAATTCTGGATGCTGCCGCGAACTCACGCCCACCGCACATCGAGGGTGTGTACAGCAGGAATGAGTCCACAGGTAGACGGGCAGTCGGCACGGATGAGCGAGTCGAAGGCGGTGCGGGTGGACGGTGAGTGGTTGACCTGCCCATCACCCGCACTCTCTCATTGTCCAAAAAACGGAAAACTATAAAGGGAGCATGAATGCGTAAGATGGGGATGAAGTCGGTAGCGGTCTCCACAATCGTCTCCGCCGCTGCTGCGGCTTCCCTTCTGGCTGCGGGTCCCGCGTCCGCAGCAGCATCCGACAACGGGTCTCCTCGCGAGGGCATGGTCTTCAGTTCTCTGCTGGAGTGCCAGACCTACGGCAACACATGGGCCCAAATGGGAGGCCTTACCTCCTACACCTGCACCCCCTGGGGGAGTGGCTACCAGTTCAACTGGTCCTAAAGACCGGACAACAGCCAATACTGTTTGCCCCGCGTATTTTGACGAGGCATGCAGTCTGAGGCCTGTCCCGTAACTCTGGATGCCGCTCGCGGGCGGACCTGGCTGCGCGGCGCTTCGGCGAGTCTGCAAGACAGGGCAGAACCGGGCAACCTGGTCCGACGACGGTGGCTCGCCAACCGCCGTGCTGAGTTACGGGACAGACCTTAGTAGGGTCGGGGACTGGCGCGGTGGCTGATGCTCCGTTTCCAGTCCCCGACCTTACTAGCGCGAGGTCGCCGGTGGGCTTCGCGATCAGACCTGCGGTCACCGCTTCATCGTCACTGTTCCGGCTATGTGACCGCGCGTAGGTAGGCTTCGGCGAAGAGCTCGCAGGCCTCCTCCACGGATGGGAGGTCGAGGCCCGGCATGGGTTCGAGGACGGGCCGCAGGAGGATGTGGTTGACCACCGGGCCCAGCAGGAGCTGGATCAGAATCGGGAGCGGCAGCGGTCGCACCCGGCCCGCGTCCACGTGCGGCAGCAGCAGCCGGGCGAGGCTGTCGAACAGGCGCGGGAAGTACGCCCGCACCGCTCGCGCGGCGGGCCCGTCCGGACGGCTGAAGAGGTCCGCGAAGATCGCCGGGAGCACCCGCGGCTCGCGCTCGAACGTCGTGATCACGGCCCGGTAGAGCCCCCGCACGGTGTCCTCCAGGCGCTCCGGCGGATCGGCGGCCAGGGCCTCGAAGTCGGGCAACGGGCCGTAGAGCTCGTAGACGGCGGCGAACAGGCCGTCCCGGCCGTCGAAGACCGTGTGCAGGCTGGGAAGCGAGCACTCGGCCCGCTCCGCGACGGCGTCCAGGGTCACCGTGCCGAGGCCGCGCTCGGCGACGAGCTGCGCCGCCGCCTCGATCGCGCGCTCGCGGACCGGCGGGCGTCCGCCGGGGTCGACGCCCGCCCGCCGGACCGCCTCGTCCAACGCGCCCCGGGAGCCGCCCAGCCGACGCAGCAGAGTGCTGCGGGAGACGCCGGCGGCGCCCGCGATCGCTGTCAGTGGGACGTCCGCGACGTCTTGGCCGCGCTCCCTCGCCGCCGCCAGGGCGGCGGCCACCAGATCCCGCAGCTGCTCCTGTTCCTGCATGTGCAACATGATACTACTTGACGCATGAGACCATTCCAGAGACTCTGTATATGGGAGTTCCATCCGGAATGAGGGGAGAGCGTCATGAGCGTCGTCATCTCCGGGGGCGGACCAGCCGGAATGATGCTGGGCCTGCTGCTGGCGCGGGCCGGGATCGACGTCACCGTGCTGGAGAAGCACGGTGACTTCCTGCGCGACTTCCGCGGAGACACCGTCCACGCGTCCACCGTGCGCCTGATGGACGAGCTGGGTCTGGGCCGGAAGTTCGCCGCGCTGCCGCAGAGCAGGCTCGGCAACATGGAGATACCCACCTCGGACGGCCGCCAGGTGCGGCTGACCGACTTCGAGGGCCTGCCCACGCCGTACAACTACATCGCGATGATCCCGCAGTGGGACCTGCTCAACCTGCTCGCCCAGGCGGCCCGGCTGGAGCCGTCGTTCACCCTGCGGATGAACACCACGGCCACCGGGCTGATCCGGGAGGGCGGCAAGGTCGTCGGCGTCCGCTACCGCACCCGGGACGGCGAGGAAGGCGAGATTCGCGCCACCCTCACCGTCGCCGCCGACGGCCGCCACTCCGCGCTGCGCCAGCACGCCGGTCTGGTGCCCCAGGAATTCCCGGTCCCCTTCGACACCTGGTGGTTCCGGCTGCCCAGGCATGCCGCGGAGCAGGCCCAAGAGCCCCGGCTGATCCCTGCGTTCCGGGTCGGCGAGTTCGCGCTGAGCATCACCAGGAACGACTACTTCCAGATCGCCTACTTCACCACGAAGGGATCTGACACCCGCCTGCGCGCCGAAGGCATCGAACGCTTCCAGGCGCGGATCGCCGACCTGTTACCGCAGTACGCGGACCGGGTCGACCAGTTGCCGAGCATGGACGACGTCCACCTGCTCGACGTCCGGCTCAACCGGCTTCGGCGCTGGTACGACAACGGCCTCCTGCTCATCGGCGACGCCGCCCACGCGATGTCCCCGGCCGGCGGCGTGGGGATCAACCTCGCCGTCCAGGACGCGGTCGCGGCGGCTACGCTGCTCGCCGAACCGCTGTGCCAAGGCCGGCTGACCACAGCCGACCTGGCGAAGGTGCAGCGGCGGCGGTGGCGGCCCATGGTGATCCTGCAGCGCGTACAAATGATGCTGCACAACGGCTTCTTCGCCCCGGTCCTCACCGGCCGCCGGGTCGGCCCACCCACCTCGGTGGTCCTGGCCACCCGGTACCTACCGGGGTTCCGTCAACTCCCTTCCCGACTGGTCGCGTTGGGCCCGCGCCCGGAGCACGCCCCGGCCTTCGCCCGGCGCTCTCCGGCTGAGTCGGCGAGAGCGTAGGCCCCGTCGTCCCCACGAGGTCCAAGTGCCCAGGTGTCGTGGTGCATCCCGGTACCCGGCCCCCAGATGTGATGCTCGACGGTGCCGCCGGTGCCGCGCGTCCCCGATCTCGGCCACCGCGAGGTCACTGGCCGCGTCGGTGGGGATCGTCTCGCTCTGGAAGCCCTGCTCCACGTCCCACTACACGTGCTCGATTTTGAGTCCTTCCACAACGGGCATCGACCGCACCGATCGCTGAAGCGAGCCGCACCACTTCGCCCCACGGCCCGAACCGATCGACGTGCCAGAGCAGGTCAGGCACTCGGAGGTCCGCTGACGAGACCGACTCGGAGGGACCCTGCACGAGTACCGACGTGCTGCCTGAGCAGGCCGGATGATTAATCGGCACCCGCACTGGCGCGAGACAGCGGGGAAGCCCGAGTGCTGCAAGGTTGCAATCCCTGCCCCAGGCGGGGAACCCCTGATCTTCTGCAGCACCGGCTCGAACTGGGTGCAATCGGCACGCTGCCCAGGGGTGACGATCAAGGACAGCGGTCGGCAGCACCCGTCGGCGCTCAGGTAGATCTTGCTGGTGAGGCCGCCCCGCGAGCGCCCCAGGCCCTCACCTCCCGCACCACCTCCACCAACCGGCCGACCAGGCTCTGCCACGGCGTCTCGGCCTGGTGTTCTGCCGCCCCGCCCCCCTTTGAGGTCGTCACAGACCTCTGCCATCTCCTCCTCGCCCGATCAGGCCCCAAGGCCCTCCTCCCTCGCTACACTTGCTCTCCGTCACTCGTAGGCCACGCTGCGCCGTGGTAGGAGCGCGCTACGACGTGAGGTGCCTACCGGGGGGAGGCCGCGTATGGCCCTCGAAGTACTCTTCGCCGACGATTGCGGCATCGGGGATCGACACGACCGGGACGAGCTCGTCGCGATCATGCGCGGTATCGCGATGAGCCATCACCAGCAGAGCGGCCATTGGCCCGGCTCCGTACACGCCATCACCGTCTTGCGCAGGTTGGCGGGGGGACGGAGCGGATCTGAGGTCCTGGAGATCCTGGTCGAACATGGCCAAGGCCGCTCTCGGCAGGTGGTGAAGGTATCGACGGGTGATGCGGCGGCTCGTGAGTGGCAGGCGTTCACCAACGTCGTGCAGTCTCAACGGCAGGTGATGTACGTGCCGATCGTCGCAGTGAGCCGTGCCGTCCTTGACCCCACCCGCGCCGCCACCGGTGAGCGACAGGCCGTGGTCTACCAACATGCCTCTGATCGCGTAGGCGATGACACAGGCTCCGTCCGCACACTGGAAGAGTTGTTCGACCGTGCGCTGAGCGGCACGGAGGAAGACGTTTCCAGTGCTCTGCAGGCTGTCGGGTCCTTGATGCGCCGCCTTCGAAACTCGCTGTACGGCGGGGCGGCGGCCAGCTCCAATCAGCTGTCCTTGCGGGAGTTCAACGAGAGCCTGGGTCCAGATCTGGAACTTGAGGTCGACACCGTCAAACGGACGGCTGATGCGAGCATCCGACTGCACGCCGGTTCACCCAGTCAGCGCGAACTAGAGTCGCGACGGGTACATGGTGGAGAGGTGCTGAGGACATCGACGGCACCTGTCGGCAGCGCAGACTCCGCCTCACTGTCGGTCGGAAGTTCCACATCGTTGACGTTACGTCAGCTTCGCATGGACGGAGCGAAGATAACGGGCCGCGTGGACGCGACGACAGTCACCGTGCACACCGTGGGAGAGGCGAGCGAGCAGCCGCTCCCACCAGAGCTCCACACCTTGGAGGCGTTGGACGTCTACGGACGCGTGGTCGCGGTACGTTCGCGGCGATGGTCGGAGCTCATGGCACGGGTGCTTTCGCGCAGCGGAGACTTCAGCGAGGACCCGGTGGCCCTGACACGTAATGGCTGCTCCGTAGCCCACCCTCTCCGCTCACTCCACGACGTCTTGGATGTTCCCGGCGAAGGCCGAGTGCGATCGGACGTCCACGGGGACCTCAATCCCCGCAATGTTCTGGTCATCGGCGGATTGATCTTCTTGATCGACTACGCGGCGGCAGAGCGGAACGGCTACCTGCTGGCGGATCCGGCGTGGCTGGAAATCTGCCTGTTGCGTGAGGTCGTGGCGCAGAAGATCGGTTGGACCGACATGTGCCGACTCCAGCGCTATCTGGCGCTGGCCAGTGTGCTCGCCTCGCACTGGGGAGGTGAGAATGCCGTCGATCGCGTCGCCACCCAACTGGCGCGGTCCCTGGATGAGACGTCCCCAGCCTTGGGCGTCGCGTTCCAACTGCTCTGGGCGGTACGCCGCGGCGCTTGGCAGGCCACGCCGCGAGCTGCTCAGGGCCGGTGGGCAGAACACTATCTGCAGCACCTGACTTTGGCGGCGTGCCGCACCTTCAAGTGGGCGGACGCCGATCAGTCGGAAGTCAAGGTGAGCGCCTCGGCCATCGCCGCCGGCGTGGCGGCCGAGTTCATGGATGACTGCCGACACCAACTCTTCAAATGGTGGCCGGCAGCGGATCTCGTCACGGCCTGCACGGCGCTGCTGGCCGACTTCGCTCCGCCCTGCCCGCGGTCCGCGGCCCTGCTCGCCGAGGCGATAGCCGAGAGCGACCGTCGGCAGGCGGATCCGCAACCGTCCGGCGTACGCTTTCAACAGCGACTCCCGGCGGTCATCAACGCGTTGGGTGCAACGGCGATCGAAGGCTGCCGCGCGGAGTGCAGAAACGGCGAGAGAGGCTACATCCCGCTGGAGGCACGGGAGTTGAGCCCCAAAGAGCCGATCTCCAAGGGGGAAGGTGCCCTGGCGATATCGCCCAAGCACTGCCTTGAGTTGCTGATGCGGCATCCAGCGGTGGTCCTGATCGGCGACAGCGGTTCGGGAAAGACCACGGTGATCCACGAACTGCATCGTCGGATGCTGGATCGCCTCACTGCGCCGATCGGCGGCTGCGGGTGGGAAGACGACGAGCCGCCACCGTGCCTGCCGCTGACCGTCAGCGCGTTACGACTGAGCGAGATGGTGCGCGGCGAATCCGGGGAAAACGCGGCTCAGTTGCTGTACGAGGCCTGCGCGTTGCGCCAGTACCTCACCGCGGAGTGCCTGAGGCATTTGCTGAGCCTGGGCGCGGTTCATGTCACGATCGACCACATGCACATGGTCGGCGCAGCAGACCGGGGCGGTCTGACCGCGTGGCTTCGGGACTTCCGTCAAAGCTTCCCCCGTGTCCATGTCGTCGTGTGCCATCGCGCGTGGGACTACCATCCCGACCTCCTCGGCTGGCCTGCGGTGGTCCTGCACAAGGTCACGCCGCAGCAGGCACGTACGTACATCGCCGACACCCTCCGCACTCAGCATCCGGGCAACTGGCAGAGGATCACCGGGCATCTCGAAGCACGCTTGTTCGGGGACCCGGACGCCGTGGCATTGCGGGATCTCGCCTGTACTCCTCGCTTTCTGCGTATCCTGGTGGATCACTACGCGCGCACGTTGCAAGTCCCCGCCAGCCCGGTGACGTTGCTTCGCGAGTACGTAGTACGTCTGCTGGCGGCCGACGACGAGATGGCGGCGGACGAGCCCGATGGTGAGCTCCCGCCGGAAATCCGAAGGAAGCTGTCATTGCTGGAATCGCTCGTGCGTCATATGACCGACCGCGGTTCCGTCATCAGCTACAGCGATGCCGTCGAGATCTTCGCCAAGTTCCGTCAGGACAATGCCGAGCAGGAGTTGAAAGATCTGCTGGCCACCGACGTTCTGCGCAGCGAGGGATCCTGGGTCGCCTTCTCCGCTCCCCTGGTTCACGCCTACTGTGCGGCCTCGGTGCTGGAGCGCAACGCCAGTGATGATCTGGAATCCGTAACCGAACGCATCCTGCACTTCGACTGGCGGGAAGCCGCCCGGCTCCTGGTCGCCAAACCAGGTGTAGACCCGGCGGTGATCTCCGCGGTGCTGAGGAGCGCCATGGCTGCCAGCCCCGCCTATGCGGCATGGTTGTTGCTGGTGGTGGAGTCCCCCGCTTCCCCCTTCAGCCGGGAACTCCTGGAACAGCAGCAACGCACCCTCTGTGCCAGCAGCAGTGGACGTGCGGCCTGGAAGGAAGCCGCATACGCCCTGGCGAGGTACGGCAACGAACAGGCCCTGAAGATCCTGCAACGCATCACCACCCATTCCGGGAGCGCCCCCCAGGCCGCGGAGGCGGCGCTTGACGGACTGGTGATGATGCATCGGTGGGCGTCCGGGCCCCGTGTGCCAGCGGCCACGAAGGCGCTCGAAGAAACCCTGCGACACCTGCTCGATCCCGCTGCGGACAGACAGCCCGTGCCGGACTCGTTGGTCCTGCGCGCACTTCGCAGCGCGGCGGTGGCCGGTCTGACAAGCCTGGCCGGGCATATCTGGTCACGCGTCCATCTCTCCGAACCGTGGGCCGTCGTTGAACAGGCATGGCGCACCCTGCGGCAACTGGCCATCCTGCCTGATCGAAGGCTGCGCGCAACGTACGTCGAGGCTTGCGGGCGCCGACTGGCCGACATCAATCAGGAACTGCGCACCACCGCCGACACGCTGACGGCGGACTCGCTCAATGAGCAACGCATGGTGCTGCTGGGCATCATGGCGTTCGCAGGCCATCTGGAGACGCTCCTCGACCATCGCTTCCGTGCAGGTCTGGCAGAACGGCCTCAGTGGCAGGCGATGTTGCAAACGGCGGCGGATAGCCGTATCCGCTGCTCCCCTCTCGATGTCCTGGCCTCCCATCTGCTCACGCCGCCCGACCCGAAGGCATGTCAGGAGTGGCTCACCTTGCTGACGGAGGAGAACGACCATCTGGCCGTCATAGCCGCCCACCGTCTCCTGGCCGAGGGCTACACCGTGGAGGCTTCACGCCTGGAATCCATCGGCAGCTCTGCGTCCCCGGCCCGGCTGGCCGTTGTCGCCGGCTTCGTCCACTGTTTGAGCCCCCGCGACCTGGCAGTGATAGAAAGACTGGTCGACCTGCACAGTTCGCGCATCGCACCCGACTACATCGAGCCGCTGTCCTGTCTGGTGTCGGCGGCTGGCACCTTGGACCACGAACTGCGGCCCCGGCTGGCACTCACGGTCCAGCGGGCACTGAGCGAAGATCAACTGGAGAACGCCCTTTACTGGCCTTGGTCCGCGGCCTGGCGGCAGGCCATTCCCGACCGTACGGAAATCGCACAGTTCCTGGCGCTGGAAGACCATCAGGATGACTCGGCCGCCGCACTGGCGTTCCTCAGCAGTGTCGATGTGCTCCTGGACGCTCCACCACCAACCCAGTCACCGCCCTTGACCCTGGCCGACCAGGAGCGGCTGCACAGTCTCCAACCGCGGCTGCCGCAGGGACTGCCGGCCCACCGGTTCGTGATGGTCGCCGCCAACGCCGGTCTGTACGAGTCCCTACGGTTCGCCCTGGAGGTCGCCCAGGATCCCCTGAACATGACAGAGCTGACCTGGCATTCCCACGGTCAACACGGCCTGGTGGAAGTCTGCTTGGCCGCGCATGCCACCGCCGCCGTGGGCTATCTGGGACGACTGGCCTACTTCGAGGGCCATACGTCTTACGCCGAGGATGCCTACCACGCCCTACTGCATATGGGGCCGCAGGCCGAAGGCCTGCACGCGAGCTTGGAGCGGGCCCGGCTCATCGGCCTTGGGTTCCTCGGCGACTGGCGCGATCTGCTGTCGGGTATCACTCCGGACGATCCGGTTCTCGCCAGCGCCGCTCACAACATCATCGAGCACTGGCTCCCCGGGCCGTTCACCCTTCAGGGGGAAACCTGCCTTCCGCACGTCGCGTCGTGGATCAGCGGCCGTCTAAAAATGGACAGCCTGCCGGCTACCACTCGTGCGGTCCTCGCCGGGATCCGCGACAACATCAACTCCAAACTGGGGCGCTATGTTCACTGAGGCCAGGCGTGCTGTCCCGTCACCGCAGGCCCAGTTCACGCTTGGCGGCGGCTACCACCGAACGACGCCCCCGCGACGCGGCGATCAACGCCTCTCCTCGTGTCTCACCGGTTTCCGCCTCCTGAACCGCACGTTGCCGCCGCAACAACTCCTCACCCGCTTGCAAAACGTCCTCCGAGGCGAGCAACCGCAACCGTGTCAGCTGGGTTCGCATCTCGATGTAGGTCTGCCGCAGGCTGTCCGCACGGTCTTCCCTGCCCGGCGGCACGGACTTGGCCAGGTCGGAGTGACGCCAACTGGCCTCCAGGAAAGCGACGAACGCGTCGGTCAGCGCTTCGCGGGCCCAGCGGCGCTGTTCGCGCCGACCGCCCACAACCGTGGTCACCACGAGCGTCGCCACACTCGTCAGGGCCGCCGCCCAGGCAGCAAACGCGCTCAAGTCCGTCACACATGGAATTGTGGCCGCTACTCCGAACGCCGACCACCGCATTGTGCGGAACCATCGCCGCCGCACGCCAATTTCAGCAAGAATGTGCCTTGGCTAACCCCGCTTGCGTGCCGGACAGTTGGTCCACTGCACGTGGCGCGCGTCCTATGTCGCACGCTCAGTCCAGTACCGCCGGGGGGAAGGGCCCATCATGTCCGCTGACGCCGCGAAGAGTGACGAGAACTCCGGCTCCACAGAGCCGACCCCGCCCAGACTCGATTCTCTTCGGCAGCAAATGCTCGACGTCCTGGCCGGTACACCCCTGTTCAAGTCCTCCGGCCGCAAGGTGCTCTGCCTGGCCCTGGAGCGGAGTATGGGGACGTCCATTCCTGACACAGATCCTCATGCTCACCCTCGCGTACAACTATTGCAACTTGTGACGCATTGCACAGACCGCGCCGAGGGGTCGCATGCTCTGGCCAAAGCGGTAGAGCTGCTGATGGGCGAGTCACCAGCCACCCGCAAGATGCACGCCCTCGCCGATCGCTGGTCGGCCCCGACATGGCTGCCTGAATCCGACCTTGCCTTGCTGGAAGGACTACTGCGTCGAGTATCCGCCCCGGACGCCGCCGTCATCGCCCAGGCGTCGCTGCATCCCCTCCTGGCACCACTGCCCCCGCACTGCACGGACGCCTCAACCATCCTGCTGCACCTGCTGCGCCGCAATGCCCTGCCGAACGGCCTGCCCTCGTTCATGTCCTTCTTGGAGCACTTGGCCCTGGTGGCCGACGGGGCGACAGCGGAGAAGATCCAGGAGTGGAACGACGGCCGGGCGCACCGGTGGGACCTGGTTTCCGAACTCACCGAATGCCGTTCCAAGGCGGCCGCCGCATCCCCGCCGTCCGCCCCCCTTGCGCCCCGCGCCATGTTCGTCCTGCTCCCGGACGGCCTGCAGACCAACTACTACATCCTGAGCATGTGGCACGAGAGCGGTGGCCGCGACGGCGCACCGTCCATGCGGGACAGCGATGTGCGCGTGCACCAGACGGACATCCACCGAACCGTATACGAGCGTCTCAGCAGCTTCCGTCAGCACTCAGGTGGTGAACTCCCCAGCATCACCGTCGAGTTCTGCCTGCCCCTGTCACTGGTCAACCAGCCGGTGGCGGAGTGGTGCCGGTCACCCGCCGGCACGGCGAAACCCGTTGACTGCCAGGTCATCGTCCGCAGCCTGGAACGTCTACGGAGCCCCGGCTGGCACGCTTCATGGCACAGGCGGTGGACGCACCTCATGCACGAGGAGGCCGATGTCCGGTTGCCCGACACCTCCCCCGAAGTCTCCGTCCAGGACGAGCCCGACGTCAGTGCGCTGGTCCTGAGCGCTCCTCCGGATGCGGAGGAGGGACGCAATGAGCTCATGGCCGCCATCCGGGCCGGCGTCCCCGCCATTCTCTGGCACCGCGAAAACTGCTCCGCCCGATCCTTCCAGCTCTCTGTGGAACGCCTTCTCTTCCAGGGGTCGCTGAAGGACCTCCCCTCCCGCATCGGCCGACTCCAGCACACCGCCGCAACCGAGCAGAGCGACGATGCGATCGCCCTGCGCGATGTCACCTTGCTTTGGGATGACCCCAGCCGCCCCCTTCCCACCATGAATCCTTTGGTGGCGCCGCGCGAGGCGGTGCCATGACGCACCCGGGCGTCTCGGCCGGACCGGCCCCTCTCCGGCCCCCTTGGATCATCACCGCGCCGCCGGTGGCAGCCGCGGACTCGCAGCATGACCGAGTCCGCCCGCGCACCAACCCATATCAGCCCATGTTCGGCGCGCCTCCGGCCTCCTGGCCGCCGGTCAGACCGCTGCCTGCCGCGGAGGCGGCCGCCAGCACCTTGCAAGCGCTCAAGTCACCGCGCCCAGGGGGCGCGGAACACGGAGCGCTCGCCGTCCCCAACGCGCCGGGCGCGGCACCATTGGCACCCCACCACCGGTCTGTCTGGGACCTCGTCCTCGTTGTCGACATCAGTGCGTCGATGGTTGCCTGGTACCCCACCGTGGACGCCTTTGCGCGCAAGGCCCACGAGCTTTCCCTCTTCACCGACGTCCACACCGTCAGGCTCTACAGCCAAGCCAACGGCGGCCCTGACGCGACGGTCGACAATGCCGCCGCGCAGAGGGCCAACCTGCACACACCAGACGGCGGAGGGCGTCGCAAGGTCGTCTTCGTCATCACCGATGGGGTCGGCCACGCTTGGTCATACGGTTCACTATGGCCCCGACTCAATGCCTGGGGCCGTCATCACACCCTTGCCATCCTGCACGTGCTTCCCCATCAAGAGTGGACCCGCACCGGCGTGAGCACCCGGCGGCTCAAGCTTCGCTCACCACACCCGGGCAGCCCCAACAGCGAGATGGCCCACCGTCCGGAAGAGGTCGACGCCACCGAGAAACCAGCGGAACCCGATGAGTTCACCGACAGGGAAGTCGTCATCCCCGTCCTGGAAATGCGCAAGCGCTGGCTTCAACAATGGTCTCGGCTAGTCTTGTCCAACCTCTGGGTCCCGCATCAGGCGATCACTGTTCCAGCGCAGTACAGGTCGCCCACGCACCTTCCGCATCCCGTGGAATCCGGCGACGACGTGGACGCCGGCGATCGCGTCAACTCCTTCCGCGGCTCCGTGTCGCCTACCGCCTTCGAGTTGGCTACCTTGTTGGCCGCCGCTCCACTGAACCGCCACATCATGCAGCTGGTACAAGCCGAACTACTCCCCGAATCAGGCCCTGAGGAGCTGGCGGCTCTCCTCACCAGCAACCTGCTGACCGCCGTCAACGCACCTTCGGACACCGATCCGCACGACCGCATCACATTCGAATTCCGGCCTCAGGTCCGGCAGTTCCTCCTCGCCGCTGGCACATCCCCCCAGACGCTGAGGGTCGTGAAGACCGTCGAAAGATATCTCTCCCCGCACAATGACGCGGTCAGCGGAATCAGCCAACGCATCGAGAACCGCATCGCCGCGGAAAGTCCCGCCATCACCTACGACAACTTCCCTTATATGCAAGTCGAGTACGCCGTCCTCACCGCTCTGTCAGGTCCGCACGGGGAGGCCGCGAAGGGGCTCGGCGCCAGGCTTGAGCAGTACCTGTACAGCAACGGACACTCCGCCAGGTAGCGTGCGAACGGCGCACGCAACGCTGTGGGTGCCGAGAAGTCCATCCATGCAGATGAGAGGGGTCTGTCCAGCCATCGGCTCAACCGGATGCGCGGTGAGGTGAACGGCACCTTCGGCATCCGCCAAGATGGCATCGAACAGGGCAGGATATTTCCCGTCCCGGTCCCTGATCATGTAACGCGCCCGGCAGCCTGCGTCTTCGAGGTCCATGACGAGGTTCTCCGTGGCTTGCGCCACCCAGGATGCGGCGGGGTGCGCGGTAGCGCCGAGGATCCGGATCCGTCGGTTGGTGTGCTCGATGACAGCGAACGCGTACAGCCGCGCCCCGGACAAGGTGACCGCTTCGAAGAAGTCGCCGCCGCTCATCGGTAGCAGGCGCAGAATGGCGAACGCGTTCGTCACGCCCAGGTAAGCCAGTCGCAGCAGCACAGTCGATCACATGCCGCGACGATCGCCACCCTCGCGACAGCCCCGGTTCAAGCCACTGCCATCGACATCACCCGACATCCCGCACACCGCCTCCCACCAGTGCAGATGAGTTTCCGGCAAGCGCAAGGCCGAACAGGCCACTTGCCCCGCCGGACACACCAGCGTGACCTGGAATCCGGTCGCGCAAGAGGGGGTCCCCAAGACCGTGGTCTCCTTCGCCGCTCTCGACTGCATCCCCTGCGCCCACCGGGATTATTGCACCAGCGCGAAGAAGAACCGCCGCCAACTCTCCCTACATCCCAGGGAGATGACCGTGCACTCCGTCAGGCCCACGCCCAGCAGCAGACCAAGGACTGGAACGCCGACTACGCCCTGCGCGCCGGCGTCGAAGGCACCATCCGGCAGGCAACCGCCGTCACCGGCAGCCGCCGAGCCCGCTACCGCGGCTTGGCGAAAACCCATCTCGACCACATCTACAGCGCGCCGCCCTGAACCTGATCCGCCTCGACGCTTGGTGGAACGGCCGCCCCCTCGACCGCACACGCACCAGCCACCTCGCCCGCCTCGAACTCAGCCTCGCCGCCTGAAGGAACTAACCACCAGGATCGCGCAACGACGACGCGACCGACTCGGCGGAACCCTCCACGAGTACCGACATACAGCCTGACCGGCGTGGATGTGCTATCCGGCGCCCACAGGCTCATGTCGACCTTCACCTGGACCTCCCGACTACCTGTCATTCGTCCGGGTGAACCTGGAACAGTAGGTCTGCTGTCGGCGGGGTCTTCCGGAAGTATCACGGATCGGTGTGCGAACGTCGCCGCCGACGCTCAAGAGAGGTGACGATGCCCAGCAAGTCCCCTTACCCGCCCCTCTGCCCGGAGGAACCGGTGGACGGCGAGAAGATGATCGTGAGCGCCCATACCGGCGGGGTGCTGATCCCGGATTCCTTCATCAACAAGCGCCAGCACCTCAAAGCGTTGCGGGAAGACCACGAGCGCCTCCAAGGGCACCATCGGTTCCGCCTCACCCCGACCAACTCGGGCACCTTCACGATTCGGCACGTCAGCTCGGGCCGTTTCGTGGAACCCCTACGCAAAGCCGAGGGCAGTGCCGTCTACGAGAACATCCGATTCCAGGGCCCGGTCCTGCTGGAGAACGACCAACTGCCGGGCTCCCGCCACGAATGGGAGCTCAAGCGCAGAGGCGACTGCTACCAAATCGCGCTCCACGGCACCCCCTACATCCTGGGTCTGACGCACCCGGACCACATGGACAGTTGGGTAACCCTGCTCGACCCATGGTGGAGCATGGACCGGCTATGGCTCATCCACGACATCCCCGAGTAAGCAGTGCGCTCCGGGTCCGCCCGGGAATCGCGTACGGCTTCAGAATGGCTTCACCGCTGCTGATCTCCGGCGATGTGCTCGGCCCGCGGTACGGCAAGATCAGCCCCCATGCCCCTACGGATGATCTGCTTCTTCGCCACGAGGTCCTTGCGTGGCTTGCTCTGCTGTGCCGATCCACCGCGGCGATGAACGCCGAGATACTGCCCCTGCGACACGAGGTCGCCGTGCTACGCCGCCAGGTCGGTGCCCCGAAGCCCGGCTGACCGGACCGGGCATCGAGTTCCTGGCGCTGCCGCACCAACTGCTCGTCCTCCAGCACCAAGTCGGCAAGCCCCGGTTCACCGACACCGACCGTGCTTTCCTCGCCGGCCTGCTCCACCACCTCCCGATGGACAAGCTGCGTCACCTCCTGCTGCTGGTACGCCCGGACACGATCCTGCGATGGCACCGCGACCTACAGCCCATGTCGTCTACGAGTCGCGGCTTGAGCTGACGCGCCTGCTCTACGCCGACTTCGACCAGAACGTGACGGCCGTCTTCGCCCAGCCGTTTCTCCTCTCGACCACCATGGACGGGCATCGGCACCGGCCCGTCACGGACTTCCTCGTGCTGCGTGAGAAGGACGTACCGCTGGTCGTGGACGTCAAGCCGCGGCATCTGCTCACGCGGCCGAAGGCGAACTTCGCACTCGGCTGGGCGCGCGAGGTGGTCCTGTCGCGCGGCTGGGACTTCGAGGCGTGGTCCGAGCCGCCGGGAGTACGCCTCCCGCTCCCGACTCGGCTTTCTGGGCCCTTGAGGGGTCCGGTCCCGCCGGATCTCGAAGTCCATCGCCACCCCTGAACTGGGGTGTTGCGACAACCACTAGAACCCGAGTGGATTGGAGGCCCCTCGCCGCGTGTGCTCGGTGCTGCCCGTTCGCCTACCGGTGACCGGAGTCGCGGGCCGCGCTCACGATGAGATCCGTGACCGCCTGGGGGTGGGAGACCAGGGACACGTGCGAGGAGTTGATCTCCACCGTCTTGCGCGCGTGTGCGCGCTTGGCCTCGTACCGCTCGAGGCTCGGGTCTATGGCCCGGTCCTGCCTGCCGACGAGCACGTAGACCGGCTTGCCCCGCCAGGCCGCTGCGGTGAGCTTGTCGGTGAACGCCGACTGTGCGATCGGGCGCTGCGTCGACGCCATGACGGACGCCTGCTGCTGCGGGAGGTCCTGGGCGAAGGTCGCATGGAGCTT
The DNA here is from genome assembly GCF_029223525.1 of Streptantibioticus ferralitis. Classification (GTDB taxonomy): domain Bacteria; phylum Actinomycetota; class Actinomycetes; order Streptomycetales; family Streptomycetaceae; genus Streptantibioticus_A; species Streptantibioticus_A ferralitis. The sequence continues at coordinate 57,794 of NZ_JARHTQ010000018.1, forward strand.
GGCGGCCTGGAGGTACACGTCCGTGCCCGTGGTGCCGCCACCGTTGCGGAACGGCACTTGCTTGAAAGCCTTGGTGAGCGGGGCGGCCGGGAACTTGCCGGAGAGGCTGGCGAACGACTCACCCTTGTCCGGCATAATCGCGTTGACGTACACCAGTGCCTTGACGTTGTCGAGCCCGGCGGCCGCCTGCGAGATCACCTCGCCGCCGTAGGAGTGTCCGACGAGGACGATCGGCCCCTTGATGGTCTTCAGGAGGCTGTTCAGGTCAGTCGAGTCCTGAGGTATGCCGCGCAGCGTGTTGGGCGGGGCGATGACCTGGTAGCCGTCCCGCTGTAGGCGCTGCACCACTCCGTTCCAGCTGGACCCGTCGGCGAATGCTCCGTGCACGAGCACCACGGTCGGCTTCTGGCCCCCCGGAGCCTTGCCGAGGTCGTCTGCGGCGTGTGCCGGCGCCACGGTCAGGGCGGAGAGCACCGCCACTCCGAGGGCCAGTCTGCCCTCGCCTGATCTCAATATCCCAGAGGCGGTCATGTGCTTCCACATCCTCGGCGTACAAGGTGAACTCGGCCTTTTCGGCGACGGAGAACAGTAAGGATCGTGCGGAAGGCGTCGGCCATAGCCGCCGCGATGCCGTATCCGGCCAGCGACGCGGCCCCGGACGGGAACCTTCGGCCTGGAAAGCGGAGAGCCGACGTTAGGTGCTAGATCAGCTTAGCCCTGAATCGACAGCGGTCAAGCCGAGAGGTTACCCGGAGGTCGGTGAATGACACCAGCCCGCATATCGAATTACTCCGCGGCTGCGAGTTCGACGGGGAAAGCGGTGTGTTCGTCGAACAACTTGTGGTACTGAAGGCAGCGGTAGAGCTGTCCGAGCATGCGATTGAAGAGATTCTTCTGGGCCGCCGCATGCCAGTCCCCATGGTCGTCACGGCGCCTGCGATAGTGGCCTTTGGCGCCGGCTGAGGCGCTGACGGCGGAGAAGACCCATAGGTAGCCAGCATGATTGAGGCGCTCGCTCTTCACCCATCGCCGGGCGACGCTTGGCTCCTTGCCGGAGGCCCTGGTGATGGGTCAGGCGCCAGCGTAGGCCTTCAGGCCGCGCGCGTCTGCGTAGCGTTGGCGGTCGTCACCGATCTCGGCCAGCACCCGGGCGCTCGTCAACCCCGTGCCCACCTGGGGGTGCAGGAAGCCGAACCCGCCACGCCGACGGCCGCCTCTCAGGCTCGTCCCCGGAGCGCCTTCTGGCGCGCGCTGCCCGCAGCGGCGCCGTCGCGGACCACTCGACTGGACGTAACAGAGGTGCAGAAAGAAGCTTCCAGATTGACACTGGGGCAGGGGGACGCCGTGGGTATCCGGGCTAAATGCTGGTCTTCACAGAAAGCGACCGGAATTAAACCATGGCTGATGGCACTGAGCCAACGATCACGGGCATCCACCACCTCTCCTTCACTGCCACCAACGCTGCGCGTAGAGCCCACTCGGCGGCCAGAGCCTCGATGACCGTTGAACCTGCAATACGAAAGGAAGCACATCAAAATGGCAAGTGCAGCGCTCAAGAAGGTCCTCATCACAGGGGCGGGTACCGGCTTCGGATATGAAACCGCCATGCGCTTGGCGGAAAAGGGCTTCGACGTGATCGCCGCGGTGGAGATCTACGCCCAGGTCCAGACGCTGAAGCGGCAGGCGGCCGAGCGAGGGGTAGGCCTGCAGGTGGAGAAGCTCGATGTCACCGACGACGGTGATCGCCGCAAAGCTCTCAACTGGGGTGTGGAGATCCTCGTGAACAACGCAGGAGTCGGCGAAGGCGGCTCAACAGTGGACATTCCCGCACCGAACATCCGGCACCAGTTCGAGGTCAACGTCACCGGGCCGCTGCTCCTCACTCAGGGGATCGCCAAGCAGATGGTCAAGCGCGGCGCCGGAAGGATCGTTTGGGTCTCATCCCGAGAGGGCCTGAACGTCAACCCCTTCACCGGCATCTACTCCGCTTCCAAGCACGCGGTCGAGGCGATCGCCGAAACCATGGCCTACGAGCTGCAGGAGCACAACATCGAAGTCGCCACGGTCAACCCCGGGCCATTCCTGACCGGCTTCAACGACCGGATGTTCCAGACCTGGGAGAGCTGGGAGGACGACCCGTCTCAGCGGCTTTTTGACTACTCCAAGCTCGCCTTCCCCCGAGCACAGTTCGATCCTGAAGCGGTGTATGCGACGTTGACGTCCGTCGCTGCCGGAGAGGTCGACAGTTTCCGCAATCTGGAGCCCACGTCGATGCTAGAAGAGACCAAGCGCCTCCAGCGGGTTCCCTGGGAGCGCAAGGTCACGGATGGCCTCGGGACCCGGCATCAGGCCATCCAGCACTCCTACGAGATGCAGCCTGAGACTCCCGTCGCTGGCTGACCGCTTCCCAACGGACCGCAGGCAGTCCGGCCTGGGATGCGCTGGAGCCGATCACGGCCGGACCACGGTGATCGCTGACGGCGGTTACCGAGGCACCAGCCTGGTCATCCCCTGTGGCCGCGAGAAAGGCCAGGCCGAAACTGCCGCCCTGGAAAGGGGAACACGACACCTCCGTAAGTTGTTGTGTGGCCGGGGAGGGCCGGGTGTGGCTGACAACGCCTTGTCGGATGTGGCTCGGTGGGAGTGGCCGCCAGGCTCTCTGGGGCACCCTGACCGCTGATTGAGATGCGCGCGCCAAAGGCGTGGGCGGCGGTCACGAGGGTGACGTGGTGGTCCCAGCCGGGCCAGGATCGGCCTTCGAAGCGGTCCAGGCCCCGGTCGTGCTTAGTTTCTATATGTTTCTATATGGTGGCACCGAAATTCTACCGACGTTTCACGATGCCGATATATCTACGCCTGATCGGCCACAAGTTGCAGCCTCCAAGATGCCCACTCAAACTTGTTTTGTACGTTTAAACGGTACCTGCGTCCTTTCGAGGGCAACATCTTCCACAGGAGCGTCCTATGGCCAAGATCCTGTGCGTGCTGACCGGCGCGAGCTACTGGACACTGAAGGACGGGCACCGACACCCCACCGGGTACTGGGCCGAGGAGTTCGTGGCGCCTTACAGCGTGTTCACCGACGCCGGACACGAGGTCACCGTGGCAACTCCGCGTGGGGTCGTCCCCGTTGTGGACACGATGAGCCTGGAGCCCCGCATGGCGGGCGGCGAGGAGAACGCCCTCCGGGAGGAGGCCGTCATCGAGTCGGCGGATGAGCTGCGGCATCCCATCTCCCTCAGGGAGGTGCGCCTCGAGGACTATGACGCGGTCTACTACCCCGGAGGTCACGGCCCGATGGAAGACCTCTCGGCCGACCCCGACTCCGGGACACTGCTGCGAAAGGCACTCGCTTCCGGCAATCCACTCGGCATCGTCTGCCACGCCCCGGCTGCTCTCCTCGCGACCCGTGACGCAAACGGCAACACGCCCTTCGCGAACTACCGTGTGACGGGTTTCTGCAACGAAGAGGAGGCCGGTGTCGGTTTCGCCGACAAAGCCAAGTGGCTGCTGGAGGACGAGCTGAAGAAGCTGCCCACCCAGTATTCGCGGGGTCCTGCCTGGGAGCCCTACACGGTCGTGGACCGCAACCTCTTCACAGGGCAGAACCCCGCTTCCTCGGGCCCTCTCGCCAAAGAGCTCGTCAAGGTTCTGTCCTGACCGGCGGCAAGGCCAGGGGCATGTCAACTACCCTGCACCGGAGGAACGGTGACCCGTGCCGGCATCGCCGCCGCGCGCTCGAGCACGGCGCACCTGGCGGAGATCATCTCCCGGGTGGACGACGAACAATGGGAGCTGCCGTCCGCGTGCGAGGGCTGGCGCGTCATCGACGTGGTGGCTCACCTCGCGGCCCTCGCCTCCGAGGCGGTGGACCCGCCGCCGCCCGACCCCTCACTGCCGAAGAACCGCGAGCGCTACCACGACCTGCGCGTCGACGAACGCCGTGGCTGGAGCCATGCCGAAGTCCTCGACGAGTGGCGGCGCAGCACCCCCCGGCAGCTGGACCTCCTGGACGCGGCCCAGGAACCGCCCGAGGCCGACGAGCCCGTCGAGGTGCCCGGACTCGGGACGTATCCGCGCCACCTCCTGGCGAACACCATGGCGTTCAACGTCTTCTGCCACCTGCGCAACGACATGCTCGCCCCCGACGGCCCGCTCCCGTTCACCCTGCCGGAACCGACCGACGGCCAGGTCGCCCCCGCCGTCGACTTCATGCTCGCCGGCCTCCCCCAGATGCAGGGGCCCGAACTCACCGCCGCCGTCGGCCAGCCCCTCGTCCTCGATCTGACCGGGCCGGGCGCCACGACCGTCACCATCGTCCCCGCGACCGGGCCCGACGGGCAGCTGACCGTGGCACCCGGTGCGGACGCAACGACCCGGGTCCACAGCACGGCACTCGACTTCATCGCGTGGGCCACCACCCGCAAACCCTGGCGCGACCACTGCCGCATCACGGGGGACGCATCCGCCGCGACGCCGTTCCTCGACTGCCTCAACATCATTTAGCGGCAGGCTGCGTTATGGCCGAGTAGTCGGGTCGCCGGGAGGATCTCATTTCGGCCCTCACGCCCCCACCAGGCAACAGCCGAAGAGACCCAGACCGTCCTCGCAGCCTGGGCCGCCGCCGAAACACAACCAACCAAAAACGCGAAACACGAGGGCTACTGCTGCCCCCTTAGTCCGGACTCCAGATCGCCGGGGTATGACGCTTCCGGAAGCGTTGCTCGAAACCGGCTATGAACACCGACGGCGCTGTCGACGAGGAGGACTGCTCCAGCACGCCGTCGTCGTCGACGTAGAAGATGGCGCGACCGATCGCCATTTCACCGCGCGGAACGGGTACGAAGACCATCCAGCCGACGCTGAATCGGTCAGCTACCAGCTCGGACAACGGATAGCCGGAGGTGTCCCAACCGTGGGCCTCGATGTACTGCCGCACCCGGAGGATGGCCTGCTCCTTGGGCAACTCCTGCGGTGGCATCGCGTTCGTCAGGCCGGCGAGCGAGAACTGGTACAGGGCACCGTCGATGTCGCGACGGCCGTCGTCACCAAAGACGTGCACCAGCGCGTCGCGGGTGACGACACCCTGCTGAGCGACTGAGACCAACATCTGCGCCGCGCGCTGCTGCTGCTCGGTCGGCCGGTCCGCGGCCAGTTTGGCCACGATGCCGGTCACGGTACTCGTGGTCCATACGCCGGGCACGGCCTGGGCACATTGCTCGGCAGGAGGCGACTCACCCCGGTACCAGCGGTCCCCTTCCCACCAGTAGCAGAACGACAGCAGGCCAGTACCGGCACGCGGGTTCAACACCGGATCGGCGACCCAGTCCGGTGCACCCGCGAACAAGCGCGGCAGCTCTGCCCCGCCGTTGTACGCAGCATCCAGGGAGGATGCGCACCACCACCCGCCGGACAGCACCGCCCGATCACCGGGCAGTGCATACAGGGTGCAGCCACTGCGCCTTGAACTCTCGAACCAGCCGAGTGCCGGTCGGATCCTGGGACCTCTCTCCGATCCGACGGCGACGAATGCCGCCGCGATCGTTGCCCACCGTGCCCACATGAGCCGAAACGCCGGGAACTCGTTCTCGGTGAGCTCCGACCAGACCTTGGCGGCACGGTCCGCGCGTGCCGCCTCAGCGGCCTGCCGGGGGCTGCGCTTCTGCCGATCGCGGTGGCTGACGTACGCGGCCAGCCAGACCGGGAGCCGGTCGCGGGGGTACTCGTCCAGGTCAGCCTGGTACGCCTCAGGCAGGAACAGTTGGTCGTCGGGAAACGGCTCATCACCGTAGTCGTAGTCGACCTCGATCTCACCGGACTCGGTCATGGACAGCAGCATCCGCCACCACGGTCCATCGCTGAGCCACGCCGTTTGCTCACGGTGTTCCCGGACGAGCGCGACTACCGACACCGACGGTTCGACCGGCGTGGACCCCTCATCGTTGAAGAAGGCAGCCCGCGCGAAGTTGGCCGAGACGGTCATCGCGAACACCGCCTCCATGTCGCGCCAACCAGATGGGCCTTCAGTCGCCAGGTGACGAGCGATGCGATGGGCCATCTCCCGCGCTTGCTCTGCTGATTCGCTCATGTATGTGCCCCGTCTGGAATCGGTGGTGGGAGGGAGGAGCGGACATGGCAAACCAGGTCAGGCATCGGGCATGGGGTGCGGACCGGGCGGTGAACGTCGAGGGTGCCGGGTGAAGACCGCTATATCACGTCCCATTCCCACAACAAGGTGCCCTTCTTCGCCAAGGGCCACGGCATCGACCCTGTTCGCAATGATCTGCCCCGCTGCCTCCCCTGTGCGCAAATCCCATACCTGCACTGCCTCGCGGTCGCCGGTCGTTATGGCGACAGGCGTGCCATCAAGGTCCGCGCATGTCTCGATGCGCATACGGCTGGCGTGCCCGACGAGGGGGCGGCCGATTCGTCCGCCGGCGGTCAGGTTCCGGATGTGCGCCGTCCCGCGGCCATCGGAGGTGACCGCCACAGGCATCCCGTCAAGGACGGTGCACGCCACCCGTGGCGAATCGGTCATGTAGTCGGAGTCGTTGCTGAGCAGGATGTTGGACGTCAGGTCCCACACACGCACTGCGGGAGGGCCACTGGTTACCACGAAGGGCGCGCCGTTGACGCTGGTACATGCAATCGCTCGATCTGTGTAGACGTGAGAGTCGACGGGGCTGATGAGGCGGACGATGAGCGTACGCGAGATGAGATCCCATACCCAGGCCGTGGTGTCGTGGCCGATGGTGATGGCGACGGGGCGGCCTCTGAGGCTTGTGCAGGCCACCCCGTACACCGCAGAGGTGTGGCCGGTGATGGGTTGTCCGACAGGGGTTCCGGAGACCAGATCCCACAGCCGGACCGTCTTGTCGTCGCCGGTAGTGACGGCAATGGGTTTGCCATCAAGACTGGTGCACGCTACCGCGAACACCGGGCCGGTATGTCCGAGGAGAGGCCGACCGATGGGCGCACCCGACGTAAGATCCCACAGCCGGACCGACTCGTCCCGGCTAGTGGTAACGGCGACAGGGCGGCCTCTGAGACTCGTGCACGCCGCCGCGGTCACTTGGCCGGTATGTCCGGCGGGAGGTTCGTCGTCGGTGCTGGCGGCAGTCAGGTCCCACAGCCGGACGGTGCGGTCGCGGCCGGCGGTGACGGCGATGGGGTTCCCGTCAACGTTGGTGCACGCCACGGCGTGGACCAGGTCCGTGTGTCCGAGGAGGGGCTGGCCGATGGCGGAGCCGGAAGCAAGGTCCCAGATCCGCACCGTCCCGTCGCTGTGGACGGTGACGGCTACGGGAGCGGCTCCGAGGGTTGCGCACGCCACGTCGACTACGAATTCGAGCGGTTCTGTCGAGTGATAGGTGAGCGGGCCGCCGATGGGTGCGCCGGAGGCAAGATCCCACACCCGCACCGACTGGCGGTTGGCGGTGACGGCTACCCGACGGCCGTTGAGGTCGGTGCACGCCAGGGCCATGAGCCCGCTGTAGCGGCGGATGTCGTGGTGCGGGTCGATGGGGGCGCCGGAGGCCAGATCCCACACCCGCACCGGGCGTTCGGCACTACCGGCAGTGACGGCTACGGGTATACCACCGAGGGTGGTGCACGCCACCGCGCCTACTGGTCCGGCGTCAGCGAGGGGGCGGCCAATGGGGGTGCCGGAGGCGAGGTCCCATATCCACACCGTCGTGCCACGGAACGAGCCGCCGGTCACGGCGACGGGCGAGCCGTCGAGGTTTGTGCACGCCACCGCGCTCATCATGCCGTAGGGGTCCGTGGGGGCCTGGCCGAGCGGCGTTCCGGAGGTGAGGTCCCATACTCGAATTGTCCGGTCCGAGCCGATGGTGACGGCGATGGGCGAGCCGTCGAGGCTGCTGCAGGCCACCCCGTCCACCCGGCTGGTGAGTCCGCTGAGGGGCTGGCCGATGGGTACGCCGGAGGCGAGATCCCACAGCCGCACTGTCTTGTCGTCGCCAGCGGTCACGGCGACAGGTTTGCCTTGGAGAGTCGTGCACGCCACTGCGCACACATCATCGGTGTGCCCGGTGAGGGAATCCCGTAGTGCTGGGGAGAAGTCGCCTCTTGTGGCCCACTGGGGGACCCAGTTGCCTTCCGGTATGCGGCGGGCAAGTTGCTGCTGTAAACAAGTAGTGCCTGCCCGTGTGGCGTCGAGGGCAAGGATCTGGCGGCGTTGAGCTGGTGTGGCGGTCGCGTGGAGGTTGACGGAGCTGCGATAGACCGCGGCGGTGCGTCGTGCGGAGCCGGCCGAAGGGGCGTACAGATGGCGGATCAGGTTGCGTGGCGTGGCATGCACGAGGTAATCGGCGTCAATGATCAGGCTGTCCAGCTGTCCTGCGGCGGCTGCGTGACTGGCCAGATGGTCACGCGTGTACGCATCGGCCTCAGCCCAGTTCCGCTCCGCGTCACGTCCACAAGGAACGGCATCCGTGAGAACGGCCGTGATGGCCGCCTCGGGCGCGTGATGCTCACGCTCGAGTGTCTCGCGCAGGTGCTGGTCAAGGGCATCGTGGAAGAGCCGGTACGTGTGCGGCCCCGAGCCCTCGTTGACCCGCTCGACGAGGTGTTGTGCCGCGCTGTTGAAGACCTTCCCCAGATCGCGGGTGGTGAATACCTTCTCCAGATCGCGGGCGGTGTCGTCGGCATCAGAGGCGAGTGCGTCGGCCATGCGCAGCCAGCTGGCGCCGCGAGGAAGGCCGTCTCCACGGGCGTACGCCAGGGCGGTGAGCAGGCGCTTGACAGTCGCGGTGTCGGGACGACAGGTGCGGAGGTATCTGTCCATCGCCTGGCCGACGGTCTCGGGTAGTTCGGCCTCCCAGTCGGGGTCGTCCGGCCCGGACTGCTGCCCTCTGGGGTCCATCAGCCAACCGGTGGTGAGCTGGGCGATCAGGAAGTTGTAGCGGGCCTTGCGGGCCACCTTCTCGCCGATGGCGCGCAGTTGGTCGGGCCCGTAGGCGCGGTACCGAGCCGAGTTCGCCTGTTCACTGGCCAGGCGGCGTGCGACGTATTCGGCGACATCGGGGCGGTGCAGGTATCGGCTGTCTTCCAGATCGATACGAGGAGTGCTGCGGCCGAAGGCGGTCAGGATCTCTTGCCGGCTGGCACCGGCGGGTGTGGTGCGTACCCCGGCCAGTACGCGGACCCGGCCGGTGCTGGCCAGTTGGCTCAGCAGGTCCGCGACGTCCAGGGCCTCGTCCAGGCTGGCGGCCTCTTCCACCGCGTCCGCCAGCACCGTGAACCGCTTGCCACCCGGGAACTCGGGCACCGCGGCCACCAGTTCGTCGGAATCACTCGCGGTGACGTCGAGCGCACGGGCCAGCTGTGCCCTCATCTCGTCGCAGGTGCGCCCCTTCAAGTAGACCGCCGCGTCGAAGGCCCCGGTCGGCGGGCACGGGCCTGAAGTGGGTACGGTCCGGGACAGAAGTGGGTCGGACGCGACCAACGAGTGTGCCAGGAGTGCCGATTTGCCGCTGCCCGGACCGCCTGTCACGAGCAGCATCGAGTGCTCGGCGAGGGCCGGGTTGTCGCCCTCCAGCCAGTCACGGATGACGCGGCGGGCCTCGGTACGGCCGGTGAAGAACCACTCCTTGGTGCGGGTGCCGGGCTCAGAACCGCGGGCCCGAGGGCGCCAGTGCGTTCGGTAGCTCGCCTCGAGGTCCAGCCGCCAGCGGCAGTTGTTCCGCACCTCGGGCCAGAGCCCCCGCAGGTAAGACGTGGGGATCATGTGCCCGGTACGGTGATCGTCGCGTATCACGACGATGCCGACCACGGCCTCCCTGCTCTTGTCGAACACGGGCGCGCCGGAGAAGCCCACCTCGATTGCCCAGCCCGCCGTGCCTTCCGGGTCCAGCTGGACCCATGGCCCCTCCTCGCCGCTGGCACCTCGCACCACACCGTTTACCTGCCGCGCCGCCGGACTGCCATGAGGAAAGCCGTGCACGGAGAACTGGTGGCCGCTCGGCCCGGGAGGACACGCCAGCGGAGCTGGCGTGTAGGCGACGCTGGTTTTCTGTTCCGGCTCCGGTTCCAGATCCGGTATCAGATCCAGTTCCGACTCCAGCTCCAACAGTGCTGCGTCGCCAGAGCCGTCCGCCGCGACCGGCACCCAGCCCACCACCGTGGCCCGCATGCGGGTACCCGCGGATCCGATCTTGTCAGCGAACGGAAACTCGACCACGACTATCTCGGCAGGCGCTGCCGGGCTCCGGCCGGGTTCGGGCTCTTCCCGGCCGAACTGCTTGTCCAGGACATGGGCGCAGGTCACCACATGCCGGGTCCCAACGAGCACGCCAGCCCCCGCCGCACCATCGCCATGCGCACGGGGAAACCGGACCAGCCACGACGGACGTTGCGCCAGCAGACTCGGGCTCGTCATACGCCCGTGTCCGAGCCCGGAGCCCCGGCGGCGTTCCGCCAAACCACCTTCACGTGCAGATGCGCATTCGTGCCCGCCGACACCAGCGTGGCGCCGAACTTCCCATCGACCGCCACCTCGAAGGTCACCTCTACCTCCTCCGGTGGCGGGTCGATCGCGCGCAACTGAGCCAACGCGCCCTCGGCAGCGGACCGCACGCCCGCCAGAGCGCCCTGCCAGGTATCGGCCGCCGCCCGGGCGATCCGGTCACCGGCGCCGGCCCGGACCAGTCCCCTGTCGCCGTTGTCACGTGCCGCGTCAGGGACTTCGACGTAGACCCGCCCGTCCTGACCTGCCGCAAACTCCACTACCGTCACGCGCGTGCACCTCCGTGGCCAAGTCTTCCATCTGGCCACAGGGCAGGGGGAGTTATCGAGATACGGATCCTGGTGGCTGATTCGGTCAGGCCGTGAGGTCGAGGTTGAGCCTGGAGAGGCGGGTTGTCCGCGCCCGGTCGAGTGGGTGACCGTTCCACCAGGCGTCGCAGCGGATGAGGTCGAGGGCGACGGCGCAGTCGACGTGGTCGCGGCGCCGCACTGCACGACATCGCCAAGCGGCAGCTCTTCGCCCCTGTGCCGTTCGGAAAGTCATCGCTGCTGCTCGGAGGCGGTCTGGCGCGCCATCACGGTCTACTGGAAGCCTGTCCAAGTGATCGTCTCATTGGTGTAGCAGGTGGCTCGGAAGCTGCTCGCGGCCCCGGCGTTGCTGCTGCGGCGGGACGCGGCCAACGACGCGGAACTGCTTGTTCTGCGGCACGAGAACGCGGTGCTGCGGAGGCAGCTAACGAGTCAGTGCGGTACGAGCCGACGGTTCGCCTGTGGTTTGCGGCGCTGTCCTGCTGATCCCCCGGCGCCGATGGGCGCAGGTGCTTCCGGTGACGCCCGCGACGCTGCTCGCCTGGCACCGCCGGCTGATCGCCCGGAAGTGGGACTACAGCAAGCGCCGGACGAGGCCCGGAAGACCGCCGACCGCGGGTGCGGTGAAGGCTCTGGTGCTGCGGCTGGCCAAAGAGAATCCTTGGTGGGGCTGCCGACGTATCCAAGGCGAACTGATTCGGCTCGGACACCCGGTCGGCACGACGACGGTCTGGGACATCCTCACCGCCGCGGGCATCGATCCAGCCCCACGCCGGGGAGGACCAACGCGGCGCGAGTTCCTGACCGCGCAGGCCGAGGGCCTCATCGCCTGCGACTTAGAACACATGAAGCACTACGGGCAGTCCTTCCGCAGCCGAAGCCTGCGGGAACTGCCGGTGACCTGGTAGACGGTGCTCCGCGAACCCCGGCGGAGACACTCGCAGAACCGCTACGGCTCTTCATCCGCTCTTCCCTCCGCGTTGACACCCGTGACGCTGCGGTCGCCGCGGGCCCGGCCGTAGCGTGCGCGTGTCTTCCCGACAATACGGAGCCACGCATGTGCAACGCCGAACACCAGCCCGACGGCCCGCAACTGGGCACCATACGGCGCTCATTCCTCCGCAACACCGGCCTGGTCAGTCTGGGTGCCGCCGTCGCGAGCATTGCCGGAGGGGCTACGGCATCCGCCGCGCCACTGCCCACCACCCGGACGCAGAGCGCGCAGTCCGCCGGGGCACGGCCTGACCCGACGAATCCGCGGTTCACCCTCGTCGTGATGCCGGACACCCAGTACATGTTCGACGGGGAGAGCATCCACCCCGAGCCGATCAAGGCCTCGTTCCGGTACATCCTCGACCACACCCGGGACGAGAACATCGTCTTCATGTCGCACCTGGGCGATCTGACCCAGAACGGCCAGCAGCCCGAGTTCGATGCCATCAGCGAGGCATTCACGCTGCTGGACAACGGCCCGATCGGCTACAGCGTGCTCGCCGGCAATCACGACATCAACTCCTCCACCGGCGACCAGCGCGGTACAAGCCCCTACCTCGGCGCCTTCGGTCCCCAGCGGTTCCGTCACGCACCCACCTTCGGCGGCGCCAGCCCGGACGGCTACAACACCTACCACGTCTTCCAGGCCGCGGGCCGGGAGTGGCTGGTGCTCGCGCTGGACTGGAGGTTGTCCCCGGCCGGCTTCGCCTGGGCGCGCGATGTCATCAAGCAGCACCCCAAGACGCCCGTCATCCTGACCACGCACGAGATCGTATATGCCGACAACCCCGGTGACCCGGCCCAGCTCTCGGACTACGGCAAGCAGCTGTGGGACGGTCTGATCGCTTCCAACGACCAGATCTTCCTCACTCTGAACGGCCACTTCTGGCCTCCCGCGCGCACCACCTTGAAGAACAACGCGGGCAACGAAGTCCACCTACACATCACCAACTACCAGAACCGCTACTACGGCGGCGCCGCGATGATCCGGCTCTACCACTTCGACCTGGCCCGCAACACCATCGACGTGCAGACCTTCTCGCCGTGGATCCTGGACCGCTCCGAAGAGCGGCTCAACGAACTGGAGCGGCAGGAGATAGAGCTCACCAGCGACCAGGACTACTTCTCGATACCCATCGACTTCACCCAGCGGTTCTCCGGGTTCGCACCAGTGCCGCCGCGTCCGGCCCGTCCCGCGCAGCAGATGCTCATCCCTGGCACGGTGGCGTACTGGCGTTTCGACGGCACAGGCCGGCAGGGACCGCTACCCGACACGGTCCGTATCTCCGACCTGAGCGGCAACGGCAACGACCTCACCAAGGTGAGCGTGCCCGGCAGCCCGGCCAACGCCCTGAGCTGGTCCACCGAGTTCCATCCGGACCAGCCGGGGCACGGCAGCATCTTCTTCACCGGGCACCAGAACCCGCTGCAGGGCGCCTATCTGCAGACCGGTCCCAACGCACCGCTGAACAAGGCGATGTTCTCATCCGGCTACACCGTCGAGGCGTTCTTCAAGCTGCCCGCCGACTGGAACCCGGACAACGATGCCTGGGCCGCGCTGCTCAGTCGCTGGGGTATGAGTAGCGAATCCAAGAAGACCAGCGGCGACCCTCAGGAGCCCATCGCCACACTCAGCCTGTCGGGCGGCGCGGAACTGCAGTGGTGCATCTACCCTCTTAACCTCACCGGCTCGGTGACCAACTGGGGCCATTACCTGCCGCTCAACGCCTGGTGGCATGTCGCCGTGGTGAATGACGGTCACCACACCACCATGTACGTGGACGGGTGCCCTGTGGTTCGCAATCCCTCCACCGAGTCCACCGGAATCACCACCCTGGGCCGACCGTGGATGCTCGGCGGTTACGAGTACGGGGGCACGATCAACCAGATCCTGCACGGCTACCTCGGCGATGTCCGCATCGTCAACCGGGCACTCCCGACAAGCAAGTTCATGCGGTCCTGAGCCATCGGGCGGCAAGCGCGGAGGCGGTTCACCGGACACCGGCCATCCGGACAGGACGGCACACCGGGCCTCCGCGACTTGCCGGCCGAGGCGTCAGGCAGACAAGCCGAGTTCTGGAACCGCGCGCGGGTAGCCGGAAGCCCCGACTCATAACGCGGTGCTATGGAGAGGCGAGAGTTCCCGGCAACTGCGGTATCTCGCCATCATGGCCGAGAGGCATCGTACGAGCGGACCCGCTCGGCCCCGTCTGGACCGAAGGTACGCTCCGCGATCGCGCGAATGATCAGGGAAGCCCATCTTCGGTATCCGCGTGATCTCCCCCCGGGGGGCCTGCGCGAGCCACGCACCGCCCCCATCGCCTCGCAACGAGCGTGAACCCACGACAGGTTGCGTCGGCGCAACCACCGCCCTGCCTACAGCCATCTGCCGACGATTCGCGGCCCGGACACTCCCCCTCGGAGGCACGTGATGCGGTTTCCCGTCGGAGCGAGACGCCCGCTCCCAGCGACGCTCCTGTTCGTACTGTCCGCCCTGCTCGCCTTGGTCCTGGTCCCCGACAGCCCCGCCCACGCGTACAACACTGGCCGGTCGCCGTGTGCGCTGCAGGGAACGACAGGTTGGACCGACGAAGGCCAGCAGACCGACTACACCACCTTTCAGCAGCCGTTCGACCCGTCCGGGCCCTCGTCGTCGAAGACGATCCACGTGGGCATGCTGTACGTGGACTTCCCCGACGCGGCGGGCACCGGCAACCTCGCCGACTACTACAACCGGCTCTCGCCCGCTGCCAACTGGATGTGGAACGCCTCCCACGGCAGGACCTGGCTCGACATCCAGGCCCCGCTCAACCAGTGGCTGCGCATGCCGTCGAACGCCACCGCCTACGGCTGGCCCGGCACTCCCCCGTACGCACAGCAACAGCGGTACGTCCTGGACGCCGCCACGGCCGCCTCGAAGGCCGGGGTGGACCTGTCCCAGTACGACATGCTCTACATCGTCCCCACCACCAACGCGGCCACGATCAGCAACTCGCCCACCTACATCTGGGACCCGAGCAACCCTGGCGTGGTCGTCGGCAACACGACGGTGAAATGGGCGGTCACGTTCGGCCAGGACATCTGGGGCGCTTGGGGCTACAAGATCGTCGACCATGAGACTTCGCATACCTTCGGCCTGCCCGACCTGTACGCCTTCAGCGGCTCGCGGGACCAGTACGTCGGCGGCTGGGACATCATGGGCTACATCGGCGGTCCCGGCCCGCAGTACTTCGGCTGGGAGTCCTGGAAGTTCGGCTGGATCGACGACACTCAGGTCTCCTGTCTCTCCACGCAGGGCACGTCCTACCGCACCACACTCAACGCCGTGGAGTACGGGCCGACTTCGGGCACCTACAAGCTCGTGGTGCTCAAGACCAGCGCCACCGCGGCCTACGTTGTCGAGTCCCGCAGGTCCGCCTACAACGACCCCAGCCTCTGCTCCCAGGGCGTACTGATCTACAAGGTCGACACCTCCACCCAGACGAGCAACGGCCCGATCCAGGTCCTCAGCAACCCCAACGCCCCAGCGCCGAAGGGAAGTTGCGAGGCACAGGACATGGACACCTGGCAGCCCGGCCAGAAGTTCACCGATCCCGCCACCAACGTCACGATCTCCGTCGTCAGCTCCGACCAGTACAACGACACCGTGGACACGTCCATGTGAGCGGAGCACCAGGGAGCACGGGTGTGGCTGACGCGTCCCACCATCGGCAACACCGCACGCGGCATAACGCGACGTTATGGGGATGCGACAGCTTCCCGCGACGACCCGCCGCCGCCACCCTTGTCACACCCTGTGAAATGTCACATCGCAGAGGGAGTCACTGTGAAGGCAAGACGATCCGGGCTGGCCGCACTCGTCGCCCTGGGGCTCGTCGCCACGGCCGGTTGCGGGAGAGCCGACCGTGGCGCTGGCGGACAGGGACAGGCCGCGAAGGGCGGCACGCTGCATGTGCTGTCCACCCTTGACCTGGAACACCTCGATCCGGCCCGTAACTACGTGACCTCGTCCGAGGATGTGGGCCGCCTCATCTACCGGACGCTGACGACCTACGCGGCGGCACCCGGCAAGGCCGGAGGCAGGATCGTGCCGGATCTGGCGACGGACACCGGCCGCCCGAGCGACGGAGCCCGGACCTGGACCTTCACCCTCAAGCCCGGGACGAAGTTCGAGGACGGACGGCCCATCACCAGCGACGACATCAAGTACGGGGTCGAGCGGACGTTCGCGGCCGAACTACCCGAAGGGCCGCCGTACGCCCGCATGTGGCTGGCGGGGGGCGAGAAGTACAAGGGACCGTACAAGGACAGGCGGGGGATCGCCTCGATCGAGACTCCCGACGACAGGTCGATCGTCTTCAAGCTCAACCACCCGGTGGCCGACTTCGGTTCCGCGGTCTCGCTGCCGATGTTCGCCCCCGTACCGCCGGACAAGGACACCGGTGTCCGCTACGACAGCAGGCCCTGCTCGTCCGGACCGTACAAGATCGGGGAGTTCGAGCCCAAGAAGCGGCTCACGCTGGTGCGCAACACCTACTGGAATCCGGCCACCGACTCGGTGCGCAAGGGCCTTCCGGACAAGGTGGTCATCGATCTCAACCTCGATCCGGCCGTGGTCGACCAGCGGCTCATCGCCGGTACCGGACCGGACGCCGACGCGGTCGCCTTCGAGCCGATCGGCCCCGCCTCCGTCGGGCCTGTGATGGCGAATCCCGCCGTGCGCAGGCGACTTGTGACCGGTGGCTCGATCAACACGCGCTACCTCGCCGTAAACACCGCCCACAAGCCGCTGGACGATGTGCGGGTCCGTCAGGCGATCGCCTACGCGCTCGACAAGGACGCGCTGCGCACCACGCGAGGCGGCCCGGTCGCCGGTGAGCTGGCCACCACGCTGCTGCCGCCCGCCCTCCCCGGCGCCACCCCCGACGACCCCTTCCCGAGCCAGGACGGCAAGGGCGACCCGGCCAAGGCCAAGGCTCTCCTCGCCGAGGCGGGCCACGGTTCCGGACTCACCCTCACCCTCGACACCCCGGCCACCACTGCGGGCAAGGCGCAGGGCGAGGCGGTTCAGGCGTCGCTGGGCCGAGCCGGTATCACCGTGAAGATCAACGCGATCAGTACGTCGGCGTTCTACAGCACGGTCGGGAACACAGGCCAGGAACACGAGCTGGTGATCGACGGCTGGACGCCCGACTGGCCCGGCGCCTCCACCTACCTGCCGACGGTCTTCGACGGGCGGCAGATCACCGCCGAAGGCAACAACAACCGCGCCCAGTACGACGCCGCCAAGGTCGATGCCCGGTTCGACGCGATCGCCAAGATGAACGACCCGACGGCCGCCGCCACCGCCTACGGAGAGCTGGCCAAGGAGATCATGCAGGACACACCGGTGGTTCCGTTCCTGTGGGACAAGGCGGCGATCCTGATCGGCTCTGATGTCGCCGGTGCCTACGGCCATGTCGCCTACGTCGGTCGGCTGGATCTGGTCTCCCTGGGGCTGCGCAAGTGACCACGGCCCTTCCCACGTCGATACCGTCCGGTGTCAGGCGCCGCGCGGGACGGCGGGATGCTTCCCTGTTGCGGCGGCTGCTGGGGCAGCCGTCCTCGGCCCTCACGCTTGCGGTGGTCTGCCTCCTGGTGGTGGCCGCCATCGCGGCCCCGCTGATCACCTGGCTCGCCGGGACGTCGCCGACCACGTTCCACTCCGACGCGGTGGACCCGGCGCTCGGCGGACTGCCGCGCGGCGTGGCGGGCGGGATCAGCGCCAGGCACTGGTTGGGAGTCGAGCCGGGGAGCGGCCGGGATGTCCTGGCCCGGGTCGTCTACGGCGCCAGGATCTCCCTGCTGATCTCCGTGCTCGCCACTGGCCTTTCGGTGGTCCTGGGCACGGCGCTGGGGCTGGCCGCAGGGTTCTTCGGCGGCTGGGTCGACGCTGTGATCGGCCGGTTGATGGACCTGCTGATGTCCTTTCCCAGCCTGATCTTCATGATCGCGCTGATCTCCGCCGCGCCCGGTGTCGACCGGCAGTTGCTCCTCGTCGTCGTGCTCGGGTTCTTCGGCTGGCCCTATGTCGGGCGGCTGGTGCGCGGGCAGGCGATGGTGCTGGCCCGTGGGGAGTTCGTGGCGGCGGCGCGGGTGCTGGGCGCCTCGCGGCGCGCGCTGCTGGTGCGGGAGGTGCTGCCGAATCTCACCGGACCGGTCCTCGTCGTGGCGACGATGTCGATACCCAACTACATCGCCACGGAGGCGGGGCTGTCGTTCCTCGGTATCGGGGTGCGCCCGCCGACTCCCTCGTGGGGCCAGATGATCGCCTCCGCCGTGCCGTGGTACGCCGCCGACCCGATGTACTTCCTGATCCCAGGTGCCTTCCTGTTCGTCACCGTGCTCGCCTTCAACGTGCTCGGTGACGCGGTACGGGACGCGCTCGACCCCCGGAGCCGACGGTGATCCTCTACGCGCTGCGCAGGCTGGCCGCTGCGGCGGCGATCCTGCTGGTGATCTGCGCGGCGACCTTCGCGATCTTCTATCTGATGCCCGCCGATCCGGCCCAGGGCGCGTGCGGCAAGGCGTGCAGCCCGGAGCGGATCGCGCAGATCCGGGCGACTTTGGGCCTGAACCACTCCGTCGTGACGCAGTTCCGCGACTATCTCGTCGGCATCGTGGCCGGCCGCACCTACGGCACGGGAGCGCAGGTGGTCTCCTGCCCGTTCCCCTGCCTGGGGTTCAGCTTCCAGACGAACGAGCCGGTCTGGCGGATGCTCACCGACCGGCTGCCGGTCAGTGTCTCGATCGCGGTGGGAGCGGCGGTGTTGTGGTTGGCAGTCGGTGTCACCGCGGGTGTGGTCTCGGCGCTCTGCCGGGGCAGCCTGTGGGACCGGGCGGCGATGGTGGCGGCGCTCGGTGGCGTCT
This sequence comes from Streptantibioticus ferralitis, assembly GCF_029223525.1. Classification (GTDB taxonomy): domain Bacteria; phylum Actinomycetota; class Actinomycetes; order Streptomycetales; family Streptomycetaceae; genus Streptantibioticus_A; species Streptantibioticus_A ferralitis. The sequence continues at coordinate 76,490 of NZ_JARHTQ010000018.1, forward strand.
CGCTGCCGATCTACTTCACCGCGCTGGTCTTGCAGTACCTCCTCGTCGTCAAGGCCGGGCTGCTCCCCTATCCGCAGGCCGTCTCGCTCACCGCCGACCCGGTCGGCTGGGCGGAGTCGATGGTCATGCCGTGGATCGCGCTGGCGATGCTCTACGCCGGTGTCTACGCCCGGATCACCCGCGGCGAGATGCTGGAGAGCCTCGGCCAGAACTACGTGCGTACCGCCCGCGCCAAGGGCCTGCCCGAGCCGACCGTGCTGCGCAGGCACGCGCTTCGCCCGGCGCTGATGCCCATCGTGACCATCTTCGGGATGGACCTCGGAGCACTGCTCGGCGGTGCCCTGATCACCGAGTCGGTCTTCGGCCTGCCCGGCGTGGGCAAGCTGGCGGCCGACGCCATCAACAGCGCAGACCAGCCGGTGATCCTCGGGGTGACCTTGTTCGCCGCCGGGTTCGTCGTACTCGCCAACGTCTCCGTGGACCTGGTCTACGCGGCTCTGGATCCGAGAGTGAGGGCCGTCGGATGACCCTGCTGACCGTACGCGGCCTGAGCGTTGACTTCCTTTCCGGTGTACGCGCCGTGGACGGGCTAGACCTGGAGTTGGCCGCCGGGCGGGTGCTCGGCGTGGTCGGTGAGTCCGGGAGCGGGAAGTCCGTGACAAGTCTCGCCGTTATGGGGCTGCTGCCGCCGGATGCCCGGGTGACTGGTGAAGTCCGGTTTGACGGCCGGGAGTTGAATGGCGTCGGCCAGCGGACGCTGCGCGGGTTGCGCGGCAACCGGATCGCGATGATCTTCCAGGATCCGCTGTCGTGTCTCAACCCGTACTACCCGGTGGGCTTCCAGGTCGCCGAGGCATACCGGGCCCACCGCCGTGCCGGTCGCCGGGCAGCCCACCGCGTCGCCGTGCGGATGCTGGAACGGGTGGGCATCCCCGAGCCCGAGCGGCGCGCCCGTGCCTATCCGCACGAGTTCTCCGGCGGGATGCGGCAGCGCGTGATGATCGCGATGGCGCTCTGCCTGGAACCCGACCTGTTGATCGCCGACGAGCCGACCACGGCGCTCGACGTGACCGTGCAGGCCCAGATCCTCGACCTGCTACGGGATCTGCGGGAGCGGTCCGGCACCGCGATCATGCTCATCACCCATGACATGGGGGTGGTAGCCGGACTCGCCGACGATGTCGTGGTGATGTACGGCGGCCGTGCCGTCGAGCGGGGCACGGTCCGCGACGTGTTCTACCGACCGCGTGAGACCTACACCAAGGGGCTGCTCGCCTGCGTGCCACGGGTTGACGGGCCGCTGCCGGTTCGGCTCCCCACTCTGCGGACACCGGTCACGGCTGCGGGCGAGGCATCGGAGGTGACGGTGTGAACCCACCGGTGCTCGAAGCGAGCGATCTGGTCAAGCGCTTCCCCGTACGGCACGGACTGACCCGACGGCTGGTCGGGCACGTTACGGCGGTTGACGGTGTGTCACTGTGCGTGGAGCCAGGGCAGACGCTCGGCGTGGTCGGCGAGTCCGGCTGCGGCAAGTCAACCGTGGCGCGGCTGCTGACCCGGCTGGTCGAGCCCACCTCCGGCACCATCCGCGTAGCCGGAAGGGAACTGACCGCGCTGGACGAAGTGGCGCTGCGGCCGGTCCGCCGCGACCTGCAGATGGTCTTCCAGGATCCGTTCTCCTCACTCAACCCACGGCAGACCGTCCAGCAGATCCTTGCCTCTCCCTACCTCTACCAAGGGCTGAAACCGAAGGAGCCGGTGGAGGAACTGCTGGAGCGGGTGGGCCTACGGCCGGAGCACGCCGCCCGCTATCCGCACGAGTTCTCCGGCGGTCAGGCCCAACGCGTCGGTATCGCAAGGGCGCTGGCGCCTCGCCCGAAGCTGGTCGTGTGTGACGAACCCGTCTCCGCCCTCGACGTGTCGGTGCAGGCGCAGATCCTCAACCTGCTCAAGGACCTTCAGGAGGAGTACGGGCTGGCATACGTGTTCATCGCCCACGACCTCGGCGTCGTCCGCCAGATCAGCGCCCGCGTCGCCGTCATGTACCTGGGCGCCATCGTGGAGACGGCCGACCGCGACACATTGTTCTCCCACGCCGCGCACCCGTACACCCACGCTCTGCTCTCGGCCGTACCGCTGCCCGATCCGGACGCCGAACGCTCCCGCGAGCGGATCACGCTCCGCGGCGACCTCCCCAGCCCGCTGCATCCGCCCAGCGGATGCCCCTTCCGCACCCGCTGCCCGAAGGCGGCCGATCGTTGCGCCGCCGAGCGGCCCGCGCTGCAGGCGATCGCCACGGGCCACGAGGTCGCCTGCCACTACCCCGAACCGCTGTCCGCAGAGAGGACTTCATGAGCCTGCGCCACGCCTACCGCCTGCCCGGACTCGCGGTGGCCGACCGCATTTTCACCGTGCCGCTGGACCACGCCGACCCCGCCGGCGCGTCGGTCGAGGTGTTCGCACGCGAAGTCTCCGACCCGGTCCGGGCCGGAGAGCGGCTGCCCTGGCTACTCTACCTCCAGGGCGGCCCCGGAGGCAAGTCACCACGACCACTCAACGCCACCACCGGCTGGCTGGCCCATGCCGTCAAGACCCACCGAGTGCTCCTGCTCGACCAGCGCGGCACCGGCCGCAGTACTCCGGTCACGGCCCGTTCGGCCGAACAGTACGCATCCGCCAGGGAGTTGGCCGACGATTTGGCGTTCTTTCGCGCCGACTCCATCGTCGCCGACGCTGAGCTGATACGACATCAGCTCTGTGGCGGCGAGCCCTGGGAAACCCTGGGCCAGAGCTACGGCGGCTTCGTCACCCTCACCTACCTCTCCCAGGCCCCCGAGGGACTGCGCGCCTGCTACATCACCGGCGGCCTGCCCGGCCTGGACGCCACCGCCGACCATGTCTACGCGGCCACCTATCCGAAGGTCCAGGAGAAGGTGACCGCCTACTACCGCCGCTACTCCCACGACCGCGAACTGGTCCGGCACATCGCCGACCTGCTCGACCGCGAGCCGGTCCACCTGCCCGACGGCGACCGGCTCACCGTTCGGCGCCTGCGCACCCTCGGCCTGATGCTGGGCATGGGCGACGGCTTCGAGCGGCTGCACTGGCTGCTGGACGAGGCGATCGGCGTCGGCGGTCAGCTCTCGGCGACCTTCCTCCAGCAGGTGATGAACCTGACCGGCTTCACCGACAACCCGCTCTTCGCCGTCCTCCAGGAGTCGGTCTACGGACAGGGCGGCAGGCCGACGGGGTGGGCCGCCGCCCGTGCCATGGCCACCCACCCGGAGTTCGCCGAGGACGCCGATCCGCTGCTGTTCACCGGCGAGATGTTCTACCCCTGGATGTTCCAGGAGATCGCCGGGCTCAGGCCGTTCGCCGAAGCCGCCGACCTGCTGGCCCAACGGTCCGACTGGCCCGCGCTGTACTCCCCGTCGCGGCTGGCCGCCAACCAGGTGCCGGTGGCGGCGGCCGTCTACCACGACGACATGTACGTCCCCGCCGAACTCTCCCTGGACACCGCGCGCTCGGTCGGCTCACTGCGCGCCTGGGTCACCAACGAGTGGGAACACGACGGCGTCACCGCATCCGGCGACCGCGTCCTGGCCCGCCTGATGGACATGGCCGCCGGACGGGCCTGACGACCGCACACCACCCCGACGAGAAAGAGGCAAGAGCATGTCCAGATCTCCCTTCAGCCGTCGTCCCGTCGCCGCTGGGGCCGCCGCGGCCCTGGTCCTCTCGCTCTTCGCGCTGGTCCCCACCGCGACCGCAGCGCCTCAGCGGCACACCAGCGCCGCCGGCGACTGCGCCCTGCCTGGCAGGACCGGTTGGACGGACGAGGGCCACAACACCGACTACACCCAGTTCCAGCGGCCCATCGGCGCCAAGCACGTCCTCATGCTGTTCGTCGACTTCCCCGACGCCCAAGCCTCCGGCTCCACCACGCCCTACTACCGGCAACTCGCCCCAGCCGCGAACTGGATGAAGCGTGACTCCTACGGACGGGCCAGGCTGGACATCACCCCGCTACGCCGCTGGATACGGATGCCGCAGGCGTCCACCAGCTACGGCTTCCAACGCGGAATAAGCTTCCAGCAGCACGAGTTGTACGTACGGCAGGCCGTCGAAGCGGCCGAGCCGTACATAGACTTCTCCGGCTACGACATGCTGTACATCGTCCCGGCCAAGTCCGCGTCCGCGATCAGTTTCTCACCGACGTACCTGTACGACCCGACCACCAACGGCATCGTGGCGAATGGCAAGCGCGTCAAGTGGGCGGTCACCTTCGGCCAGGACATGTGGCACTGGGGCTTCAAGGTCGCCGATCACGAGACCAGCCACACCTTCGGCCTGCCCGACCTCTACGCGTTCACCGGCACCGACTACCACCGTTTCGTGGGCGGTTGGGACCTGATGGGCAACATCGCCGGGGCCGCCCCGCAGCATTTCGGCTGGGAGCGCTGGAAGTTCGGGTGGATGGACGACAACCAGGTCGCCTGCCTGAACTCGTCCGGAAGCCGCACCATCCGCCTGACGGCGGTCGAAAGCCCCGGCGGAACGAAGATCGCGGTGATCCGCACCGGTGAGACCACCGCCTATGTCGCCGAGTCCCGCAGGGCCGTCGGCGCGGACGACAAGGCGTGTTCCACGGGCGTGCTCGTCTACAAGGTCGACTCGTCCACGCAGACCGGCGACGGTCCGATCCAGGTGGTGGACGGCAACTCCCACGCCACCCCGCCCAAGGGCTGCACGCCCCTGGACATGGCGGCCCTCCACCGCGGGCAGTCCTTCGACGACCCCGCGACGGGAGTGCGGATCAGCGTCGAAAGAAGCAACGCGCTCCAGGACGAGATCTCCATCACCAAGCGGTAGCCTCACCCGACATGAGCTGACCCGGATCGGACAACTGCGCCGAACGGGGATGGCGTTCGCGCCACCGGGCGTAGACCGGCGTGCGTGCGCAGGTGGCCAGATAGCCCTCGCCCACCCTGCGGACGATGTCGTCGCCGCGGGCGGCGAGTGGGCCGTCGCGGTGCCAGGCCAGCACGTGGCGGTACCACACCGGAGTACCGGCCAGCGGGCGGACCGCGATGCCAGGGACCTCGATGAAGGTGGCCTGGCAGAGGCTGACCGCCAGCCCCGCGCGCACGATCTCGATGAGCTGCCGCCCCTCGGCCTCGTACGGGGCGTGGGGCTGGCGGTCCATCAGCGCGAAGACGGTCGCCCAGTACTCCCGGGTGCGGTCGCTGTCGGGGTGCGGCATGGCCCAGTCATCCTCCAGGAGCTGGTTCAGGCTCACTTCCTCCTCGGCGGCCAGCGGGTGGGTGGCCGGGAGCAGGGCGAAGACGGGCTCGGTGACGAGTGGGCGCAGGACGACGCCACCGTGCGGCGGGAGTTCGTGGCCGGGGTTGTCCCCGACGACAGCCGCCTCCAGGCGTCCTGCGGCCAGGTCGTCAAGGAGCGGCGACGGGGAGTACTGGCACCGGGTCGACACCTCCGCCGCGGGGAGCACGCCCCGCACCGCCAGGACGAGGTCGGCCAGCAGGGGGGCGCCCACCGAACCGAGGCGGATGCGGTCGGGGGCGCCTCGGGGGCGGGTGGCGCGTGCGGTGTCGGCCAGCAGGTCGTCAATGCCGGGCAAGATGGCGCGCGCCCGGGTGAGCACCAGTTCCCCGAACGGCGTGGGCACCACCCCGGCCTGCCCGCGCTCGAAGATCGTCCCGCCCAGCATGACCTCGATGCGCCGCAGCTGGGCACTGAGTCCCGGCTGGGTCATATGCAGCGACACCGCGGCGCGGGTGAGACTTCCGGCCTCCGCGATCGCGCAGACCACCCTCAGATGCCGTACCTCCAGGTCCATGCCGCGGATGTTATGGACAGGTGGGAGGTTCCCAACAGAGCGGAACATCCGCAGTCTCGTGTGACATGTCACACGCGGCGTTCTACCGACCCCGTGGTGACAGGCCCCTTGGAAACCCCTAGTGCAATGTGAAATATTACTGACGTGTCTATGACAAGCTGCTCGGACGTCATCGTCGTCGGAGCTGGAATGGTCGGCGCCGCCTGCGCCTATTACGCCTCTCGTCGCGGCCTCTCCGTCACCGTGATCGACCGCGGCCCCGTCGCTGGCGGGACCACGGGCGCGGGCGAAGGGAACTTGCTGGTCTCCGACAAGGAGCCGGGACCGGAGTTGGAACTGGCCCTGCTTTCCGCGCGGTTGTGGCGTGAGCTGGCCGAACCGCTCCCGCTGGAATTCGAGTTCGAGGCCAAGGGTGGTCTGGTCGTCGCCTTCGACGCGGCCGGACTGGACGCCCTGCGGGAGTTCGCGACTGGACAGGAGAAGGCAGGGGTAGTGGCGGAGGAGGTCCCGGCCGACCGCCTGGGCGATCTGGAGCCGCACCTCACCCCCGCCGTGGCGGGCGGCTTCCACTACCCGCAGGACGCCCAGGTCCAACCAGCGCTCGCCGCAGCCCACTTGCTCCGCGCCTCGGGCGCCCACGTCCGCCTCGGTGAGGAGGTCGCCGGGATCCTCACCGCCCCGAGCGGTGAGGTGACGGGCGTGCGGACCAGTTCCGGTGCCGTCCACGCCCCGCACGTGGTGAACGCGCCCGGTGCCGTGCGGTCCTGCTCGCGACTGGTGCCTATGAGCGGCAACTGCCGTTTCCCGGCTGGACGGTGCCGGGGGTGGTGGCTGCCGGAGGTGCGCAGGCGATGCTCAAGTCGGGGCTGGTGCTGCCCGGTCAGCGGGTCGTCGTCGCGGGGAGTGGGCCGCTGCTGCTCGCCGTCGCCTCCTCACTCGCCGCCGCCGGAGCCCGCGTCCCCGCCGTCGTCGAGGCATCCGGCTACCTCGGGTACGCGCGCCACCGAGTGCCACTGCACAGCCGCAGCGCGGTCACCGAAGTCCACGGCACCGACCGGGTGCAGGCCGTGACCGTCTCCCGGGTCGGCAGGGACTGGAGGCCGGTGCCAGGAACGGGCCGCCGCATCGTATGCGACGCGCTGGCCGTGGGCCATGGGCTGGTCCCGCAGATCGAACTGGCCACCAGCCTCGGTTGCGCGACCCGGCGTACGCCGGACGCGACGCACGCCCTGGTCCTTGACAGCCTCCAGGAGACTTCCGTGCCCGGCGTGTGGGCGGCGGGTGAGACCGGCGGGGTCGGCGGAGCCCAACTTACGCAAGCAGAAGGCGAGTTGGCGGCCATCGCGGTGGCCTCCCGACTGCGCCGGAAGCTCGTTGACGGAGCGCGCGTTCAGCGGCTTCGCCGCCGCCGTGACCGGATGCGCGCCTTCGCCGATGCCATGGCCAACGCGCACGCACCCCGCCCGGGCTGGACCGACTGGCTCGGCGATGACACCGACGTATGCCGCTGTGAGGAGGTGACGGCACGACGCATCCGCGAGGCGGTCGCCGATCTCGGCGCCGAGGACGTCCGTACCGTCAAGCTCCTCACCCGGGCCGGGATGGGCTGGTGCCAGGGTCGCATGTGCGGAACGGCCGTGGCCTGCCTGGCCGCCAGCGGCAGCGACGGAAACGTACCGCCCTCCCCCGAGCGCCGACCGCTCGCGGTACCCGTACCACTCGCCGTGCTCGGCTCACTGGCCGAGGCCGACGATTAGCTCCCGCACGGCCGCCATTCCGCCCTGCGGCGTGCGGGCCCTCCAGTAAAATGTCACACACCACAGAAGGGCCGACTGGCATGACCACCACTTTCTGGAACGCCGAACGTCCCTGGCGCGGCGTCATGGTCGCCACCGCGCTTCCGCTGCGCAAGGACCTCTCCATCGACTACGGCGCTTACGCCGAGCACGTCCACTGGCTGATCGAGAACGGCTGCGATGGCGTCGTCCCCAACGGCTCCCTCGGCGAGTACCAGACCCTCACCGCCGAGGAACGCGCCCGAGTGGTGCGTACCGCCGTCGAGGCGGCGGGTGACGGGGCCCGGGTGATGCCGGGTGTGTCCGCCTACGGCAGTGCGGAGGCCCGCCGGTGGGCAGAGCAGGCTGCGGAGGCGGGCTGCGGCTCCGTGCTGCTGCTGCCGCCCAACGCCTACCGTGCGGACGAGGCCGCCGTACGCGCCCATTACGCCGAGGTGGCCAGGGCGGGGCTGCCGGTCGTCGCGTACAACAACCCCATCGACACCAAGGTCGACCTCGCTCCGCCCCTGCTCGCCCAGCTCCACAGCGGCGGCAGCGTGGTAGCGGTCAAGGAGTTCACCGGTGATGTGCGCAGGGCCTACGAGATCGCCGAACTCGCCCCCGGACTGGATCTGTTGATCGGTGCGGACGACGTGCTCCTCGAACTCGCCATCGCCGGAGCCGTCGGCTGGATCGCCGGATACCCCAACGCCTTTCCCGCCACCTGCTCCGAACTCTACCGACGCGCTGTCGCAGGGGACCTGGAGACGGCACTGCCCCTGTACCGGTCGCTCCATCCGCTGCTGCGCTGGGATTCCAAGACCGAGTTCGTGCAGGCCATCAAGGCATCCATGGACATCGTCGGCCGTCATGGCGGCCCCACCCGCCCGCCGCGCTCACCGCTCACCGGTCAGACCGAGGCCGCGGTGCTCGCCGCCACCGAGAAGGCCGTCGCCGAGGGCCGCCACTGACCGCAGAAGGGACTCCCGTGCGCACCCGTCATGTCTTCCATGCCATCGACTCGCACACCGAGGGCATGCCAACTCGCGTCATCACCGGGGGCGTCGGGGTGATACCCGGCGCCACGATGGCCGATCGCAGACTCCACTTCGTCAAGCACCTGGACCACATCCGTACGCTGCTGATGTACGAGCCACGTGGCCACGCCTCCATGAGCGGCGCGATACTCCAACCCCCGACCAGCCCGGACGCTGACTACGGGGTGCTGTTCATCGAGGTCTCCGGTGTGCTGCCGATGTGCGGGCACGGCACCATCGGGGTCGCCACCGTCCTGGTGGAGACCGGCATGGTCGAGGCCAACGAGCCGGTCACCACGGTCCGGTTGGAGACTCCGGCGGGCCTGGTCCGGGTCGACGTACGCGTCGAGAACGGTGCGGCCAAGGCCGTCACGTTCACCAACGTGCCCGCGTTCTGCCTCGGCCTGGACCGCGAGGTCGAGGTGCCGGGGTACGGGACGGTGCGCTACGACCTGGCCTTCGGCGGCAACTTCTACGCCTTCGTCGAACTCGACGCGCTGCGGCTGCCGTTCGACCGCTCCCGCAAGGACGAACTGCTCACCGCGGGTCTGGCCGTCATGGACGCCATCAACGCCTCGCCGTGCCGCCCGGTGCACCCGGAACGGCCGGAGATCAGCGGTCTCAAACATGTCTACCTCGTCGCGCCCGGCTCGGACGCACACCGGTCCCGGCATGCCATGGCGATCCACCCGGGCTGGTTCGACCGTTCGCCCTGCGGCACCGGCACGTCGGCCCGGATGGCTCAGCTGCACGCACGCGGCGAACTCCCCCTCCACCGCGACTTCGTCAATGAGTCCTTCATCGGCACCGAGTTCACCGGTCGGCTCGTCGAGGAGACCCGGGTCGGTGGCCTGCCTGCCGTCGTCCCCACCATCACCGGACGGGCCTGGATCACCGGCACCGCCCAGTACTTCCTCGACCCGGACGACCCCTTCCCCGGAGGCTTCCTCCTGTGACCACGTCCCCAGCCGTCATCTCACGCAATCCGGCAGATCCGTCCGACGTCCTGCTGCGGGTCCTGGCACCCGGCGCCGCCGCGGTCGCCGGTGCCGTCGCCGAGGCCCGTGCCGCCCAACCGGGATGGCTGGGCGATGGCGCGGGCGCCCGCTCGGCGGCCCTGGCCGCCGTCGCCGACGCCGTCGAGGCCGCGGCGGGCGAGCTGGCCGCACTCGCCGTGCGCGAAGTGGGCAAGCCGCTTACCGAAGCCCGGGCCGAGGTGGCACGTACCGCCGCCATCTGGCGGTACTACGCCCAGGCCCCGTACGAGCCGACCGGCGCTGTCCACGAAGCCTTCGGCGGCCCCGGGCTGCTGCTCACCCGCCGCCGCCCGCACGGCGTCGCGGGCCTGATCACCCCCTGGAACTTCCCCTTCGCCATCCCGAGTTGGAAGGCGGCCCCGGCGCTGGCGGTCGGCAACACGGTCGCCGTCAAACCCGCGCCCGAAGCCACGACATGCGCACTGCGCCTCGCCGAGATCGTCCAACAGGCGCTTCCGCGTGGGGTGTTCACCGTGATTCCCGGCGGCGCCGTCGAAGGCGGCGCCGTGATCACGTCCTCGGATGCCGTCTCCTTCACCGGCTCCACCACGGTCGGCGACGAGGTGGTGCGTACCGCGACCACCCGGGGCATCCCGGTCCAGGCAGAGATGGGCGGGCTCAACGCGGCGATTGTCCTCCCCGACGCGGACATCGAACGGGCCGCCGCCCACATCGCCGCCGCGATCGCCGGATACGCGGGACAGAAGTGCACGGCAACTAGCAAGGTCATCCCGGTCGGCGCCGCCCTCGACCCGCTGCGCGAGGCCCTCGCCGAAGCGCTGCGGGCACTCCCGGTGGGCGACCCGGCCGACCCGGCCACCGTCTGCGGACCGCTCATCAGCGAGCAGGCCCGGGACCGCGTCGGCCAGGCATGTCAGGGCCTGACGGTACTGGCTGGCGGCAACGCCCCCGGCCGGCCCGGCTGGTACGCGGCTCCGACCCTGGTCGAGAAGGTGCCGCCAGACCACCGCCTGCTACAGGAGGAGGTCTTCGGGCCCGTCGCCGCGCTGCTGCCCGCGGACGACCTGGCCCACGCGGTACGGATCGCCAACCGCGTCCCGTACGGGCTGGTCACCTCGGTCCACACCGCCAGCCTGGACGCGGCTCTGCGCGGGCTCGACCATCTCGACACCGGCATGGTCCGGGTCAACGCCCCGTCCACCGGCGTCGACTTCCATCTGCCGTTCGGCGGCACCAAGGCGTCCAGCCATGGACCACGCGAACAGGGCCGAGCCGCCCTGGAGTTCTACACCTGCACCCGGACGTACACACTGACCCCCGCCACAGCAATGTGACATTGCGCGTTGGAGCCTTACTCGGAAACGGAGGGGCGTCGCCATGGGGCACCTGAAAGCGCGCAATCTCATCACCGCCCACGAGCGGTTGCGCGACCAGGTCGCCCACGCCTTGCGCGCCGCGCTGATCTCCGGTGAGCTCCGCCCCGGCGAGTTGTACTCGGCGCCGGGGCTCGCTGAGGACTTCGGCGCCTCCGCGACACCAGTACGCGAGGCGATGCTCGGCCTGGCCCGCGAGGGGCTGGGCGAGCCGGTCCGCAACAAGGGGTTCCGGATGACCGAGCGCGACCTCGACCAGTACACCGAGATCCGTACCCTGATCGAGGTTCCCACCGTCGGCCGGATCACCCGCACCGCATCCGCCGGGAAGTTGGAGGCGCTTCGCCCCGTAGCCGATGAGATCGTGCGCGCCGCACGCCGCCACGACCTCATCGGCTATCTGGAAGCCGACCGCCAGTTCCACCTCAGCCTGTCGGCGCTCTCCGGCAACGAACGTCTCGTAGAGACCGTCGGTGATCTACGCAAGCGCTCACGACTGTACGGGTTGACGACCCTCGACGAGGGCAGCCAGCTGCTTTCGTCAGCCGAAGAACACCTGGAGCTACTGGAGTTGATGCTCGCTGGAGACGCTAAGCAGGCCGAGAAGTGCATGACCCGCCACCTCGGCCACGTCCGCTCCCTGTGGGCCGAAGGCAAAGGCAACGAGAACCAGCCCCAGCGCCGCCCGAAGAGAAGGCCGGGCACGTCCCGCTGAGCACAAAGGCCACCCGCACCCTGCTGAAGGGATACGGCGACGCGCCGCTTCGGCTGTCGCTCTGCCAGGGCCCATCACCTTGGCTGAACTCGTAGTTCGAGCCGAGCGCAATGTGCCCGGCTCGAACTGGTCGTGGATCTGGCGGAACTCAGCCCACGGTGATCGCGTTCCAGGTCAGTTCACGCTGGTAGCCGTGGCGCCAGCCGCGGGTGTGGACCGGGTCGGTGCGGGGGGAGTCCCCGTTCGGGGACTTGGCGTCGACGTTCTGTCCGCTGTCCCAGAAGGACTGCAGCGCGGAGGCCCCCCAGTCTTCCTGGCCTCCCCATGACCACAACTCGCCGTTCGCGCCCAGAGGTGAGGTCCCGGGTGCCTCCATCACCACAGCTCCCTCGTTACCGCCGGTGTAGGCCATCACCTGCCCCTTGGCCAGGTTGAACAGCGTGAACTGGGAGGGGGTCCCGAACTCCATCCAGGAGCAGTAGGGGTTGCTGGTGTTGATCGGCTCAAGCCAGACCGATTCGTCGTTGGGGCTGGCGCACAGCGCGTAGCCGTGGAACGTGCCGCTCTCGATCATGACGGACCCGGGCGCGGCGTGCGAGGCGGCCAAGGCCGAAGTCGCTGGCGTCGCGGCTAGGAGGACTGCGGCGATGCCAGCCGTGGCGAGGCTGCCCTGGAGACGGCGCCGACCGCGAGCTGCCCACTTGGATCGTGTCATGCGAAGACACTCCTTCCGGCCTTCAATGGTCGAGGAATGACAGGCTCATGCCAACATGCATGTCATTCGCTCGCTGGATGCGCGAGGAGCGTAGCCGTTTGTGAAGGTCGCGTGTAGAGGATGTGACAGCTTAGTGGTGGACCTGTGGCGAGATCCGGCCATCTCACCAGACACCCCGTTGAGGCTGCGGGGCCTCGTCCGCCTCTCGTTGAGCGCAGGCCCGCGACTGGCGTTCCCGCCGGACAGGCTGACCAACTAGCGCCGGGAGTCACATCGCCCACAACACCCGAACGGAGCGTTCTACCGTCCCTGCGCCGCCACACCAGCAGGCCAGTACCTGATCGCGTCCTGCCGAGCCGACCGGTTCCGCGGCGCGACAGACCCCCGCAAGCCCTCCAGGAAGAAGACGTGCGCGATCTCCCGCGCCTCGGCTTCGGACGCCTGCAACAGCCACCGCCGCCGAGCGTCGTCGCACCACGCGGCTTCCCGGCCAACTGCACATAGCTAACGAGTAGGAGTCCATCGTTGGGGCACGGGACTTGCCGCCGGGATGCGGAGGCTGGCGTGCGCGCTGTGCCGTCAGGCATCAAGCGGGCGAAGGCGGCTGATGCGGAATCAGACATACCGGGCGAGATGATCGGGCCAACGGCCGTAGGCGCAGGCCGGTTGTCAGGCCCCTGCCATAGCGTCACCCGCAGCTGCCGCCCCACCCCGAGCAGGGGGCCCGGAGGGGGATCGCGGCAGCGACGGGAGAAACACATCGTGAGAGGAACGATCAAGCGCGCCGCCGCAGGCTCGGAACTCGCGCGACTCGGGATGACTCCACAACGCGGAGGTGATCGCGTGATCTTCCAGCACAACGGGCGCACCTGGCGCATCTTGTGGGCCGCGGCGCTTACCGTCCCACAACCGCGTCACCCCACGCTGCGCTGCTGCAGTTCAAGAGGTGGGACGTCCCGAGGAATCACCACCTGACCGAACACGTCTCGTCCTCAGACCAGCCGCCATGCACCGTGTACAGCGCAAGCCAGGGCTCAGCGATAAGCCGCGCAGCCCCACCTCAACGGAAGGAACCGGGACATGAACCTCCGCAAGCGTATCACCGCGATCGCAGCCACCACAACCCTCGCAGGGCTGGCAACCCTGGGCCTAACAGTGCCCGCCCACGCGGATGCCGCCCACCAGACCATGGCCGCAGCCGGCGGAACCGCACCCGCCTGCATCCACCGTCGGGACCACGGCTTCTTGGGCTACGTGCGGATCAGCAACTGGTACGGCAAGACCATGCGTGTGCGGGTCATCATCGACCGCGGACCTAGCAGCCCCTGCAGGACACTGGCGAACGGGCAGGCCTTCTCCTGGGATTATGACCCATCCCTCTTCCAGTCCTACCACAAGACCGTAGTCTGCTGACCAACCCCTCTGGTGCGCGACCGAGCTGACCCGTAGCGGTGGCCGCATGGCGATGACGCGGGAACCCCACGGCCCTGGCCTTCCTACCCTGAAACGCCAGGGTCACGGTGAGGGCTGCGCACCCCCACTCTGTGCATGACGGATGGGGAACGGGCACACCTCTCCTGGACGTTGAGTGGGCATGGTCATGATGGCGAGCCTGTTATTCATGATGGTGTTGGTGCTCGTGCCCTTCATGCTGGCCTCAGCCCGACAGGTCGTGCTGCGCTCCGGCCGTCCGACGTGGCTCTACCGGCGATTGGCTGCGCGCAAGCCCCGAGGTGGGGTCGGCCTGGGCGCCACCGCTGCCGAGGGAACTGCACGCGTTCTTCAACGCAAATAAGCGTGTACAAATCGAGCAGCGGCGTGCGGAGTTGATACTGCGGGACGACGAGCAAGATGGCGCCCCGCCGCGCATGGGCATCGACCTGGACGCTGGCACTGCGGTGGTTCGGCGGAAGCGCTGAGCAACCGGCCAGCCGAGCTCGACGAGCAGCCCCGCCAGGCGCTCCCCGCCGCCGGGGGGGAGGGGGAAGATCCGTCCTCACCGGTCCTGGTCGGCGGGGGCATTGCCAAGGCGAACGCTGAGCTGGGCGCCCAATTCCTGGAAACCCAGAGCTACGGCCACGCGCTGCGACGGATACGGCCGTGCTCTCCACTGAGGCAGCAATCCGATATCAAGGGCATGGGCCACTGCTGCGGACGCCACGGTCCGGGCCAGGTGCCGTCGCCGGTAGTGCGGAGCAACCAGCACGCTCAGATGGGCCACTGACCGCGGCCAGGACCGATACCCGGCCGCGGCCACCACCTCGTCGCCCCGGCGCAGCATGAACGAGGGAGAGGAGATGTCCGCCAGACCGCTCTCGCCGGCCTCCTTCTCCCCTGCCAGAGCCAGCAGCGCGGCCAGGCCGCCAGTACCGTGACCGACCGGCAACTGCTGGACGGCGGTACCTTCATGCGCAGGAAGAAAGCCGTCCCGGCCGACATAGAAGAGCGAAGCCGGCCCGAGGGCATCGAGTACCGGCAGCACCGCGCGCAGACGAGCGACATCGACGAGCTCTTCGAGGGACAACTTCCGCGCGGCGTCGTACACCATCCCGGCGTCCCTCACGCTCGGCGCAGTGACGATGACAGCGTCACCGATCTGCACGACCCCGGTCCACGACGGCGGACACAACCGAGACCCGGGCGCGACCACCACATTCACATCTCCCGACGGACGGAAGTCGACCGGTGTGCCCGCCAGCTCCACCCACAGTTCCCGGGCGCGAATGAGCAAGAGATCGTCAGCCATGGCCGCATCCTGTCGGCCCCGCAGCCGGAGCGCGACCGGATTCCTCACGGACAGACAGCCAGTACCAGCCAGAGCGTGAACTCAACGAACCAGCGGTGAAGCACGGGACACGAACTCTTCAATGACCTGCTTCGCCTGGGCATCCCGTGTGTTCCAGCCAGTCTGGTCTTGGGCGTTCGACGCTGCGGCTGCCGATAAATCATCCGTGCTGGTCAAGTGACGTGTCCGTAGTTCTGCTTCCGGTTAGCTCATCTAATCGACTACAGGAGGGCGTCGGCGAGGCTGATGGACAGGGGCCGTGGTGGGTTAAGTGGGGGAGCGACATTTGGCGCTTGACGAGTGATCTCAATGGCTGGATCTGTTGGTGGTTGGCCGCAGGTTCGAGCCCCCGGCGGGACTACACGCAGAAGGGTGCAGGGCTGACCAGCGGCTTCCCGCCGGACGGCGCAATGTCGAGGGGCGGTTCCACCCCACGACGCGGGACGGGGTCCTGTGATGGCGGCTGCGAGAAGGTCGCCGACTACTGTTCGTGACGCTGGTCTCGCCTTCGAGCAGGCGACTCGAGTAAGTCAGGGGCGATGTGACCGCTTACAACTGGTCAGTCTCCGTCGGCAGGCCGAGCAACACGCGGCCGGTCAGCCTGTACATCGCCGGGTTGACCTGGAAGTGCGCCGTCGCCGTGTGGGCATCCCGGAATCGGCGCTGCAGCGGGGCATCCTCATAGATCGCCGAGCTACCACTGAGGTCGTACACGACGCGGACAACCGTCGCAGCGGTACGCACGGCGTACGTACATGCCAGCCGCAGCGAGGTCCGCAGCTCCACCGAAACGGGCGTTTCCTCCTTCGCCGCCTGCCAAGCGTCGTCGATGGCCTGGTAGAAGAGGCAGCGTGCCGCGCGTAGCGATGCCTCGGCCTCAGCGAACGCGCTCTGCGTCGCCGACCGTTCCGCGGTGCTCCGGCTGGAGCCGGATGGTTTGCGAACCGTTGCCAGCTCGACGAATTCCGTCATGGCACCACGTGCGTTGCCCAGCGAGGCGGCGGCGATCGATGAGGCGAAGAAGCCGAACAACGGGAACCGCTGGAGCGTTCGTGACCCGGCCGGTGGCCCGTCGACCACAGACAACAGACGCTCATCCGGCACGAACACATCGTTGGCGACCGCGTCGGTACTGCCGGTCCCGCGCAGGCCAGAAGTGTGCCAGGTGTCGAGGATCTCCAACTCTGCGGTCTGAATCGCGGCGGTGCGCACCCGGCCGTCCTGCATGAAACCGAGGAAGATCCAGTCGGAGTGCCGGATGCCGCTGCAGAACGACCAGCGGCCGGTGATCCGAACGCCGCCTTTGACGGCGACTCCCTTGGCGTGCGGCGCCCACACGCCGGCAGCAACGGAGGTCGGGTCGCTGAACACCTCCTGCCCTCCTTTCTCCGGCAGGTACGCCCCAAGCAAGCTGCTGGTGGCGGCGATCGACACGCACCAACCGGCAGACGCGTCGCCCTCGGCGATCGTTTCGGCGGCCTGCAGGATCTCGGCGGTCGTCGGCTCGGTGCCACCAAGGTCGATCGTCAGCCCGATCCGCAGCAGGTCAGTGGCCTTCAGCTCGGCGACCAGTTGGGGTGCGAGTTGCCGCCCGCGCTCCGTCTCGTCGGCCAGCGCACGCGCGACCGCGGCGACCTCCCGTGCACCCGACAGCATGTGCCCTCCCATTGGTTCAATTCCATTACAGGCCCATTCTTACTCCATAGGCGGACGTCGCAGGCAAGTTGCTGCTGTATAAATAGGCAAGTTTTTGGTGTACGAACATGCAAATGGTTGCCGCACAACCGAGTTTGCCGATTTCCGCATGCCGTCCACTTGACGATACCCGCCTCCGGCAGTAGCGTTCACCGCCACTTGCTTATATCAGGTAAAGTTGCTCTATTGGTACTAGTCTTTGCTGTAGCGCTGTTGCGCTGGCGCCGTGTTCCGTCACCGTGGAGATCAGCCGCTGTGGACGGTCATATGAAGGAGTGTCCGTGCCTTACGTCTTGCAAACCGGAGCGGCGGGTGCTGAGCGCCTGGCGCTGGTTGAGAAGGTCTACGGCGACCACACCAGAAGGATATTGGGACGGCTCGGCGTACAAGAAGGCGCGAAGATCGCCGATTTGGGGTGCGGCACCGGTTCGACGACGAAGTGGTTCTCGTCGCAGATCGGGTCGGCCGGCGAGGTTGTCGCGGTCGACGAATCGGGCGAGCAACTGGCCCTGCTCGCCTCGGATATCGATCGCGATGGCATCGGTAATGTCAGCACGGTGCAGGCTGACGCTATGAACACAGGTATTGATCGTGGCCGTTTCGACATCGTCCATTGCCGATTCCTCATCAGCCACGTGACCGAGCCGGTGGCACTGGTTCGCGAGATGGCCGCCCTGGCCAGGCCGGGCGGCCTGGTCATCGCCTTCGAGGTGGACATCGGCGGGTTGTTCAGCATTCCCAGCACCGAGTGCTACGAACGACTGAGGGCACTCTCGCGCAACGGTGGACAGGCCATTGGCCGGGACTACGAGATCGGCGCCAAACTCGCTACGGTCTTCAGTTCAGCGGGGCTGCCGGAGCCCGACATGGAGTTTATTCACCCGGTCTATCTCCGCGGCGAGGAGAAGCGTTTCTGGGAGTACACGGCACGCGAGTCAATGTTGCCCGTGCGGGCAGGATTGACAACCGAGTCGAATTTCGACGCACTGATGCGGGAGCTGGAAGCGGTCGCGGGCAATGAGATGTGCGCCGTCGCGCAGCCGCGCCTGGTCGCCTGCTGGGCGCGGAAGGGCACGAACGAGTCAGCCTGAACTCGGGAGATGGTCATTACGGCTCTGGGGTGAGGATGATGCGGTCGAAGAGCCATAGCGCCAGCAGTGCGGGCAGGATCGTGTCCGGGTGTACCAGCAGCAGGACGTGCCGCAGCTTTGGTCGCGGCGAGGTAGGCCAGGCGCAGCAGCACGGCAGGTCATGATGCCGCCGATGCCCTGAGCACGTGAAGGCTTGGACGCGATCAAGGTCCCGACCTCGGCGGACGATTTATCGGCACCCGCAGTGCCGCGTACGCTGCCGGCCAGGCCGGGGCCGTCGCACACGTCGCCGCGCACGAACTCGGTGCGGCGGCCTACGCGATCAAGGCCGCACGTGCTGCCGCGCCGGAAGGCGAGGGCGAGGCCGCAGGGTGACTGGACGAGTCATTCCGAATGATTCGGCGGCCATAGGCGATCAGCGATCGTGTGACGGACTGGCTGGTCCTGTTGTCGTGTCGGCGCCGTCCTACGGGTGGTAGAGCTCTTGGGCGCGAGCGGAGTCCATGGGCCCGTCCTGGTCCAGGTGTAGGAAGTGGTCCAGCTGCCATGCCTGCGTACTACTGGCCTGGCGGTTGGTGGTGGTCACCCAGGGCGGGTAAACGCGGAAGGCTCGCTTCCCACCGGAACCGTTGACTGATACGACACCGTGCCGGCGAAGCGCGTCCATGGGAAAGACGAACTGGCCGAAGTGGTGATGGTCACGGCTGCTGATGACGAAGAGGTCGACGGGGTCCGCGGCGTCGAAGGGCTGGATGGGCCCACCCGGCGACCTCTTCCATACGGTGACAAACTGGCCGACCTTGGTGGGGGTCGTCTTGGCCGCGCGGAACCGGATGGAGAGACCGTCAAGGGTGAATTCGTGGGCGGCGTACTCGGCACTCTCGGATTCGGGAACTGGCTGCGAGCAGGTGAATCCGCAAGGGTCGTAGACGAGCTCTTTCGCCGCCACAAGATCACTGTGGGCCGGGGTGGTGTCCGCCCACGGTGCGGGTCCGATGGAGTGCGGAGCGGATGAGTACTCGCGGTTCGCCGTCATCCGTCCACCCTGTCACAGGGGCTTGTACGGACGCCGACTCGGCGAATGCCGGCGGTGTGTCCGGGAACGCAGACAGGGCGTCCAAGATCGTTCTTTGACAAGCGACCTGGACACCCTGCTCACCGCACTGCACGTGAAGATCGACGACGAGATCGGAGACACCCGATGACTGGGCCGCCCACCACGGTTGACGGACTCTGAGCTCGTCTGTCTCGCCGTCGCCCAGGCGATGCTGGGCTTCGCCTCGGAGTCCAGGTGGCTGCGGTTCGTCCACTCCCGCCTGGGCGCGATGTTTCCGTGCCACGCACGTGCTCCGCGCAGGGGAGCCCTGAGCGCGGTGCTTGTCGCTGTCGGCTCGTCAGACGGCCGGCTTCTGGACGGCGGTCGGCTTGGTGGCGAGCAGTGCCGTGATCTCATCGGCGAGGTGCGGGCCGAGCTCGCCCCAGCCGTCCTTGTAGCCGTAGACACCGGCCAGGGTGCGGGCCTCGTAGTCGCCGTTCATGATCTCGATGTCGTTGGCCGTGATGAGTGCCGGGTGGCCGACGCCGACGGCCGCCGAAACCTTGATCAGCTCCCTGCGCAGGGTGCGCAGGTAGACAGCGGCCCGGGTGGCCTTCGAGGTCGGGTCGAGGCCGCGGGCCAGCCACGGGTTCTGGGTGGCGATGCCGGTGGGACACCTGTCGGTGTGGCACTTCTGCGACTGGATGCAGCCGATGGACAGCATCGCCTCACGGGCCACGTTGATCATGTCGGCACCCAGAGCGAAGGCAACCGCGGCGTTCTCGGGCAGGCCGAGCTTGCCGGAGCCGATGAAGGTCAGGTCGTCGGTCAGCCCCAGCTCGGCGAAGGTGCCGTAGACCCGGGAGAAGCCCATCCGGAACGGCAGCGCCACCGAGTCGGCGAAGATCCGCGGCGCCGCCCCGGTGCCGCCCTCACCGCCGTCGATGGTCACGAAGTCGACACCACGGTCACCACGCGCCATCAGCGTGGCCAGCTCCTGCCAGAAGCCCGTCTCTCCGACCGCGCTCTTGACCCCGACCGGCAGACCGGTCTCGGTGGCGAGCAACTCGACGAAGTCGAGCATCGAGTCGACGTCGCTGAACGCGGTGTGCCGCGACGGGGAGGCGCAGTCCTTGCCGACCGGGATGCCGCGGATCCCGGCGATCTCCGGGGTCACCTTCGCGCCCGGCAGCATCCCGCCCAGCCCTGGCTTGGCGCCCTGGGAGAGCTTGATCTCTATCGCCCTGACCGGGGCGCTGGAGACCACGTCCTTGAGCTTGTCGAGGTTGAAGCTGCCGTCCTCGTTGCGGCAGCCGAAGTACGCCGTCCCGATCTGAAGGACGAGGTCGCCGCCGTTGCGGTGGTACGGCGAGAGACCGCCCTCGCCCGTGTTGTGCATCGTGCCCGCCAGCGCCGCCCCCTTGTTGAGCGCCGTGATGGCCGCCCCCGAGAGCGATCCGAAGCTCATCGCCGAGATGTTCACCACGCTCGCCGGTCGGAACGCCCTGGCGCGCCCGCGCGGCCCGCCCAGCACCTTGGCCGAGGGCAGTGGCGCCTGCGGGTCGTGCGCGTCGGGCAGAGTGCCGGCGAACGTGCGCTGCTTCAGGTAGGCGTGCCCCTGCACGTGCTCGACGTCGACTTCGGTTCCGAACCCGAAGTAGTTGTTCTCCTCCTTCGCCGACGCATAGATCCAGGTGCGCTGGTCACGACTGAACGGGCGCTCCTCCTCGTTGGACGTCACGATGTACTGCCGCAGCTCCGGCCCGATCGTCTCCAACAGGTACCGGGCGTGCCCGATAACCGGGAAGTTTCGGAGCAGTGCGTGCCTCTTCTGGATGAGGTCGCGGGCAGCCAGAAGCGCCACTGCTGTTGCGGCGGCCGCGCCGATCCTCCGGGCGTGCATGAACGTTCCTCCTCGATGCACGACTCCATCGCCATGCGGTGGAGTCGTTGTGTCGTGTTGGGCGTTGGACGGCGGGCACGGCCAAGCTGGCATCAGCGTCCGTCGAAGAATGCGAAATGATATTAAGAGGCCGCGCGGACAGGCATATGGCCAGGGGGCAGTCACCAGCACCAGATGCACGCCCTGGGCGGATACCCGCGCGTGCCCTGACCTTGACGCCATCGGCAGTGCCCCGTTCACCGGTCTACGTCGCCGTCCGTGGTGCGCGCACCGCGGCGCGGGACGTGAGCGCCGCGGTCCGTCGCTTCATGGGATGAACTTCACCTCTGGGAAGGCTGGGGACGGGCTGTCGAGCAAATGTCCTCGTCAGTGCCGCAGGTGCAGGTCGAAGAACGCGAGTGGGTACGCCTGCCAGATGCGTACCGCATGGGCCGGGTCGAGGGTGCCGATCCAGCCCCGAAGGTCCTCGTCGCTCATCCCGACCGCCTTTGCCAGTTGCGGAATCAGCACCTGGTTGTCACCGCACGACTGGTGGACCGCGCCGTCGGCCTGGATGTTGAGCCGCCATCCCCGCAGGTGCGACCAGAACTCGGCGGCATCGGGAGCCTGCGCCCCACGGACATGCCCACCAGCTTCCCCACCGGCCTCCCGACGAACTTTCCCACCAGTGGCCTGCCGCTCCCAAGTCCGCATCCCACCGGTGTGCCCAGCATGCCCGAGGTTCCGCAGCCCGGAGGTACCCCATGACAACGGCAAGCCGCTCGGACCGCTTCCCCCGGTGGGGCGGCGCCGACCATGGCGGCGCTGGCGGTTCCGGTGAAGATTCCGGCGGACAGTCCGGACAGGAGCCGGCTGACCAGCAGCCATCCGAGACCCTGGCTGAGGAGGAAGACGGCCGTGTACAGGGCGGAGAGCAGCAGACCGGCCCGCAGCATCCGGACGCGTCCCAGCTGGTCGGACCATTTGTGTAAGTCCTTGGCGTTCACTCGGCGAACGCGCTCGATTCCCCGGCCCGTACCCGGGTTCGCATATGAGTGCTCACCTCGATGAGCTGTCCGGCACCCCACACCGACTTCCCGTGACCTGCGCCGCACTCGGCCTCGATACGCCGTCCAGCCCGACGGGCCCCACGGCGAACCACAGCTCCCCCCATGCCGACTGGGCCGCGATCTGGACGCCGAAACATTCCTTCTGTCCGGCCGACCTGGCGGATGACGGCTCGCATGCTCTCATCTGCGCGCAATGCCGAGTGCACCTGCCTCGGCCCCTTGGCCGCCGCCACGGATCGCGCACGCAACATTTTCCACGCGCGATCACCGGACCCGCATCTACCGCACTTCCGGATGCCCGTCCGAGTGCCGCCGGACGACCCGGTCATGGCCGTGACCCATCCGTGCCCGTAGACGCGGACAACCACGGTCAACAGCGGTACGACCGACGGTGCGGCGCCAGCGACTTGGGATTATCCAGCGCCGCCTGGCTCCTTGAGAGCAAGCTCGCCATCGACAGTCGGGACGACGTCAGCCTGCGGCTGCTGGGCGAGATGGCCCTCGCCGCGTGGCGGTGCGTGGCGAGGAACTCGATTCGTGGCGGCCATGGCGCCCACCGAGGACGCGATGCCCTCACCTGTCTCCTATACAAGGTCGGGGAAGCATTCGACGCCATCCCCGCCAGCCTCTCACTCACGGCAGTTTGAGCCGCGACATGGACAACGGACAGCGACAAACCCTGTCCATAACCGGCAGCAACCGCCCCCAGACAGCGCCGAACCGCCCGCTCCGGCAATGATCGGCGACCTTCAGGCCCACTGGATCCGACGGCATCCCATCCTGGGCGGTCTCATCAACGAGTACCACCACGCTGCCTGACCGAATTGCATCGCCGCAGGTCACTGCGGCGAATCGTATGTTCGGGCGGCACAGGGTGCGTAGGGGTGCGCTGCAGGACAGCGAACTGGCAGCGAGCATCAAGATCTCGATGTCCTTCGCCGCACCTGACCGGGCCAACAACGCAAGCCAGCGCAAGATCTGGCACCCGAGCCGGTAGAGCAGACGTATCGCCACGCCCTCAGATCATGCTCCAGGTCAGCCGACAACCGCTTGCCCTGTGACTACCTCGTAACGCCGAACTTACAGGTCAGAGTGGGTGACACCAGTTTCCGGCACCCACAGGGGAAGTCGCCGTTGGCGATGACCGTGCGTAGCGCCTGGCCGCTTCCTATCGCGGGCCGCCGTGCAGTTCCCGATGCCACAGGGCCTCGCACAGCAGGTCCAGGCCCTGGCGCAGGTGACGCCGGTAGGTGCCGTACGGAAGGCTGAGGCGGCGGGCGGCGGCCTCCTGGGTGGGCGCACCGGAGAAGTAACTCGCTGTCAGGGCCTCGCGGGCTCGTACCCCTCGCGGGTCATGGGCGAGGTCGTCGACGGCCTGGCGCAGCAGGGCGCGCAGTTCCTCGGCGGGGTCGGCGAAATCGGCCGCGAGACGGGCACGCATCAGGGCGCAGGCGGCGAAGGTGCCCGGGTCGCGCCAGTGCGACAGGGCCTCGCGCACGGCCTGGTCGAACGCGGTGCGCGAGACGCCGGACGGCCCGGACTGGGCAGGCACATCGGTGGCTGATATGAAGTGGCGAAGCCAGGTCTCGACGGGCACCAGGCGCCAGTCGACGCTGAACAGCCCGTACGTGTGCTCGCCGACCCGCGGTCGCGCACCGGTGTCAGCGAGGCTGCCCTTGACGCGCGCGGACCACGCATCGGCGTCTCGCCAGACGGCGAAGCCATATGCGCGACCGCGGGCACGGGCGGATTCCGCCTGGGCGCGGGAACTGCTCAGGTCGATGACGCGCGAGGGGACCTGGTACCGCTCGGGGTAGACCGAGAAGCGGCTTATGCCGATGTGCTCGCCCGGGCTCACCGGCGCGGTGGCGTCGGTGTGCTCCCAGGCCGCTGCCACGACGGGATCGGTGGCCAGATCCTGGGGGTCGGGCGGGGCCAGCAGAGCGAGTCGGGCCGTGAACGCCACGATCCGGCCCGTGTTCACCAGACGGTAGACGCTGAAAGCCTGCGGCTGGCGCTGTGCCCAGTAGCGGACCAGATCCGCGGAGGCCGGGCCCTCGGTCTCCTCGGCCATGCGCAGTACGACGTCGAGGTCGTCCGGGTGCAGAGGACGGTCGTGTACCTCGTCCTCACGGGACCATGTCCGCAGACGCGCCACGATCTCCCCCTCTCGGAAGAGGTAGAAGAGTTCGTCGGTGACGGTCCAGACCCGCTCCTCGGGTGCCTCGCGCAGCAGGCGCAGGTACTCCTCCGTCAGTCGCCGGCGCATCGTCACAAAAGTGTTGGGGGCTCGCCAGCGCAGGTCTGCGGCCAGAGTCTCGCGTGCGGCGTCGTGTGGATGGAGCCCCCGGTAAGTGGACTCCATGAAGGGCAGGTCCCTCAGCCAGGCGAAGAGCAGGTGGGCGTCCTCCTCGGGCAGCACCGCAGCAAGCAGTTCCTCGGAGGTCGAATACGCCTGGGCGGCCACCTCCAGGGCGCGGCGGTGAGCCGCCGACGGCACCTCTCCGATCAGCCCCACCAACAGGATTCGCAGGACATCGGCCGAAGGCGCCCAGATCTCCTCCCTGCTCCAGCCCGTCGAACCCGCTGCCGCCGCCAGGGACAGGGCCAGCGGGTTGCCTCCGGCGAAGCGGAGCACCAAGTCCCGCAGTTCGGGCCCGATCCGGGCCGCGGCCAGCAGGCTCCGGGCCTGCTCCTCGGAGAACGGCTCCAGTTCGGTCACGTGCAGGAGGCCGGCCCAGGCGGGGTCGGCGGTCCACTGCGGCTGCGGCGCGAGTCGACCTCCCAGGACGATCAGGGCACCGTCCGCGGCGCGAGGCAGGAAGTGGTGCCACAGCCAGCTTTCGAGCCACTGGCAGTGCTCGAAGGAGTCCACGAACAAGACCGTGCCGGGAACGTCCAGGAAGGCACTGGCCGCCCGCTCGAAGTCGGCCGGGTCCCGGCTGACGAAACGGCCGTCGAGTTCGACGAGCAGCCGGCCCGCCGCACGAGCATGGTCCGCCAGACGCCGCAGCAGCGTCGACTTCCCGATACCGCCCGGCCCGAACAGGTAGAATGCGAACGGCGCTTGCGGATCGTCGGCCAAAGCCTCCGCGAAGCGTGCGAGTTCCTCGTCTCGGCCGATGAAGGCCTGTACTCGCGCAGCGCTCAGTCTCTCTCCGACGGACGCCACAGCGGCTCCCCTCTCCGTGTCCCAGCACCGGACAGCGATGCCCGGCGGTCCCCTCCAAGCCTCGCGGTGACAGGCACCGGCACGAGGCACGTGCGGCGGCGGTCCGGTCCGCCTGCGCCGCCCTGCTCCGACCGGTCGAAACGGCGCACGCATTCGCCGCAGTGGTGTCGTATCCAGTATTTCGGTAGAGATCCTAACCATGGCGCCAGAGGTGTCGATGGGTGTCGAGGCCGCCGAAGGTTCGTGGACGGCGTGCCGTCGTACCCGTCGGCGGTTTCCAAGGCCCTGGAGGTTCGGACGGGCCGCATGGGAGACCTGCACAAGCAGCGCTCTCCGAAGGTCCCGTCCGTGTCACTTGACGAGTCCCAGGTTCCTGTCGTCGGCGTGGCCGGCGACCAGGAGGGTGGTTTCTTCGACGCGCTGGAATCGCCCGTCGGGGGCGAACTGGGCGAAGAGGTACACCTCGGTGCGGGAGGCGCGGCCGTTGTGCTGGGTGAGGGTGACGGTGTGGCGGTCGGCGTAGCGCGGACCGTCGCGCAGTTCGTCATGGACCTCGATGTGCCCGCTGCGGACCAGGGAGCGAAGGCGAGCCATGTGCTGGGCGAACGAGTTCCGATCGCTCCACACGCCGTCAGTGCGCTGGCGGTAGTCGGGGGTGAAGTGTCGATCGAGGGCTTCGGTGAGGTCGAGGCCCGGGTTGAACAGCAGGTCGTTGATGGCTCGGGTGATGTCGGTCGGAGTCATCACTGCGTTCTCCCGGAGGGTGTGGTGGTTGTGGTATAGGAAGGCCCTGGCTCTTGGAGCCGGGGAGGATGCGACGCCGGCCTACCCGGTAGAAGCCTGGGCGGGGGGTGGGCTTCAGCCATGGCAGGTGACGCCTTCGCGGACGGGGGTGAAGTCCAGCGACAGGGACACGGGACCGCGGGTGTACAGGCCGGTCTCCCGGTAACGGAAGCCAGGGCTGTAGCGGACCTGGTCGAGCAGGGGAAGCAGCAACGCGGCCACGGTCTCTATCTCGGCGCGGGCGAAGGCTGCACCGACGCACTGATGAAGTCCGGTGCCGAAGGCCAAGTGCTGGGCGCCGGCGGTGAAGGAGCGAGCGGTGCCCAGATCCGGGCGGTGGATGTCGAAGGTATCCGGGGCGGTGAAGGCGTCGGGGTCACGGTTCGCCGCGCCGATCATGCAGAAGACGGTGGCGCCCGCCGGGACGACGGTGCCGCCGAACACGGCGTCCTTCTCCGCTTGGCGGGGGATGAGCTGGACGGGCGGGCTGTAACGCAGTGTCTCGGCGATCGCGGCGGGCAGCAGGGTCGGGTCCTGGCGGACCTGTGCCATCTGCGCGGGGTGGTCGATCAGGTGCTTGAAGAGGAGGGCGAGGGTCTTGTCGGCGGGCTCGACGGCGGCGACCAGAACGTTGATGATCAGCGCGGTGACGTCGCGGTTGCTCATGGCGATGCCGTCGAACTCGGCCGTGCACAGCTTCGATATCAGGTCCTCCCCGGGTTGGCGGCGCCGCTGTTCGATGACAGGGACGAGGTAAGCCTCCAACTGCTCGGCGCAGTCCATGCAGTGCTGACGGCGTTCGGGAGTGAGGACGATGCTGGTGACGAACTCGCTGACCCCGCTGAGCCAGGCGGTGACCTGCTGCCAGTCCCTGTTGTCCAAGCCGAGGACGTCGAGCGTCACGTAGACGGCGAAGGGCTTGCCGAAGTCGTTGACGAGGTCCATCCGTCCCCGGGGAAGGAAGGGCGCGACGAGCTCGGCGGCGTTGGAGTGGATGGCGCGTATCTGATCCTGCAGGGCCTGCCCGGTGAAACCCCGGACGACGATCTTTCGCTTGGCGGTGTGCTCGGTCCCGGTCATCTGGGCGAGGACCGGCCCGCGCATTACCGGCTCGGCGCGCACCTGCAGCGTCTGGGTGGTGAACGCCTCATGGTCGGTCAGCACCCGCTTCACGTCCTGATGGCGGGAGAGGAAGTAGCTGTCGATGGCCGGCTCGTAGTGCACCGGCGACTGGTCTCTCAGCCGGGCGAAGTACCGGCAGGGAGCGGCGGCGAAGTCCTCGGACAGGATGCTGAAGCGGGGATCGACCATGAGCTGGCGGACCTCTCAAGGGGAACGGGCACAGAGGGAACGCTGGGGCGGCAGGGCTTCGGTGACAGTGAGCATCTTGAGCAGCTCTGATCGGGACTGGCCGTGTGAGAGAACCCGGCCGATGAAGGTCTGCTCGCCGAGTTCTCAGGCTGGCGGTAAGCCACGAGCGATTCGCCGACACCCAGGGCCAGGGTCGGTAGGAAGAAGGAGAGTTCGGCCGACATGCGGGAAGCGATGCGCTCCGCCTGCTGGTGCGTGACAGGGGCGGTGGTCCGCGGCCCCGTGCACCGTGCGCAGACGACCGGGCACCGCTTTCCGCGCCGTGGCCGGGCAGGCAGCTCGCACTCTGGGCAACGTTGTCGGTTCCCACGTCGGGACGGTCGATAGGGTCCGTCAGGGTGGCTCGACGCCGACCCACCCATTGAAATTGTCGTGTGGACTATAACCTGCCGCCGAGCGGGCTGGACCTGGCGGTGGAGGACGCTCAGGCTGTCGTGGACACGGAGTTGCGACGCCAGATCAAGCAGGGCGGACCCGGCAGACGGGAAAGCCGATCGGGGGCGACAGTGTCCGCGCCCAGTGATCATGGTCAGTGTGGGGGCGGCTGTGAGCTGGTTGACTGCTTCCGGATGGGTGTGGGGCAGCGGCCCCGCAACTCCTGGAACTACTCGACGTCGATCCAACCCGACCACGCTGGCTGGACACTCGCTTTCCTGTAGCGGCGTGCGGCGTCCGTAACGCACCGTCAGCCCCTGGACCTGCTCGGCGAAAGTGACCCGCTCGCAGCCGGTGTTGTCGCAGAACAGTCGCCGGATCATCAGCTGGATGCAGGCCCGGCGTCCACCGACCGCCGCATCGTCGAGACGGCGCACGTACCCGCTGTGCCGCCGGCTCGACGGCGCACCGCAGTCCGGACACGGCACCGCCACGGTCGAGGATGTCCTGGCCTCGATCCGCAGCAAGTCCCTCTCAGACACCATGGATTGCACCCGCACCCCGCCGAGGTGCGGCAACATCACCGTCAACAGCCCCTCACACAGGGCGAGCATCACCATCCAAGCGACGGAGCGTCACGGAAGCACGGTGGCACGGACCGGTTTCACGGAAATCTTGGAAGAGCCCTTGATCTCCCCGCTGGCGGACATCAGAGGTCCCCGCTGGTGGACGGGTGTGGACAGTGCTGGACAGTCCCTGGCCCTGTCGGGCCTGGAAAGTGGACACCGTCCGACACGAGTCTGTGTGCCATGAACGTTGCACACCCGCAGACGGACCCGGCAGCACGCCGGTCCCCCCGGACAGGAGTGGTCTTGGCGGCACTGGCCGTGGCCCAGTTCACCGTCATGCTCGCCGCCTCGATCGTCAACGTGGCGCTCCGGCAGATCCTCGCCGGGATCGGCCCGTCGGAGGGCGTGACCACCCGGGTGGTCAACGCCGACGCCCTCGCGTTGCTCAGTAGCGACAGTTTCTGTCTCTGACAGAAGCGAGCGCCAGAAACGGCGATCGGCTTCCGCCCGTAGTTCGTGGGTGCCCGCCTCGGTCTCCAGTCGAGCGGAAACCACGCCTGATCCGGTATCAGAAGAAAGGAGCCAGGTGTCATGGACGCCCTGCGTACCCCACCCACCTCGCCCACCGCCCAGAACCCCTCGCCCGCCCCGGGCCGCACGCCCTACCCGCGACGCTGGGCCGCGCTGGCCGTGCTCGCGGTCGCCCAGTTCATGGTCGTGCTCGACTCCTCGATCGTGAACATCGCCCTGCCGGACATCGGCATCGGACTGCACATGACGGCGTCCTCGCTGTCCTGGGTGGTCACCGCCTACGTACTCACCTTCGGCGGACTGCTTATGCTCGGCGGCCGGATCGCCGACCTCCGCGGTCGGCGCGGGACCTTCCTGACCGGACTGATCGGATTCGCCGCCGCATCGGCGGTCGCCGCCTTCGCGCCCACAGCAGGCACCCTGATCGCCGCCCGCGCCGTCCAGGGATCAGCGGCGGCGCTGATGTCACCGTCCGCCCTCTCCCTGGTCACCACCCTGTTCACCGGCAGCGAGCGAGCCAAGGCGCTCGGGGTGTGGGGCGCGGTCGCCGGCAGCGGCGGTGCAGCGGGCGTGCTCCTGGGCGGCGTGCTCACCGGCACCTTCGGCTGGCCCGCGATCTTCTTCGTCAACCTCCCCGTCGCGGTGGCGGTGGCCGCAGGTGCCCTGCGCTACGTGCCCCGCAGCAGCGGGACCCGAGGCCGCATCGACCTTCCCGGGGCAACCGCCCTCACCACGGGACTCGCCGCGATCGTCTACGGCCTCTCACAGAGCCACGACAAGGGGTTCACCTCACCCCTCGTCCTGACCGCCCTCGGCCTCGGCGCGGCCCTGCTGGCGGCCTTCATCGCGACAGAGCGGGCGGTCCCCCAGCCCCTGGTGCCGCTGCGGATCTTCCGCCTGCGCACCGTCACCTCCGCCAACGCCGTCATGGCAGCGATCGGCGCGGCCACCGTGGGCCTGTTCTTCTTCCTGTCCCTCTACATACAGCAGATCCTCCACTACACGCCCCTCAAGGCCGGGCTCAGCCAGCTCCCCCTCGCCCTGACAATCACCACGGCCGCCTGGCTGGCGCCACGGCTCGCAGCCCGCACCAGCATCAAGACCCTCCTGGTCACTGGGCCACTGCTGCTCACCGCCGGCCTCGGCTGGCTCTCCACCGCCTCCGTGCACGGCACTTACACCGGCGTCATCCTCGGGCCCGCGCTGTTGGTCGGAGCAGGCCTGGGCCTGTCCTTCGTCAGCGTCAACGTCACCGCCGCCGCCAAGGTCGCTCCGAGCGACGCCGGCCTGGCCGGAGGCCTGATCAACACCACCCAGCAGGTCGGCGGAGCCCTCGGACTCGCCCTGCTGACCGCCGTCGCCACCAGCCGCACCGGAACCAACCCCAGCCTCGCCTCGGTCGACAGCGGCTTCCAGGCAGCCTTCCTCACCGCAGCGGCCATCGCCGCTGCCGCCGCCCTCATCGCCGCCCTCATCGCCCCCCCGCACCGGCCGGCCCACGACAGCGCCGGCGACCAGCAAGGCCCCCTGAATACCCCGCCCCCCGAACCCCGACTCTCAGTGCCCAAGCCCGAATGGACATCACCATGAACACCAACACCCCGCAGCCCCAGCAGGCCCCGATCACCGCCGTCGACGAGAACGCCCCCGTCATCGTGCGGGTCTCCACCACCGTCAACGCTCCCCTCGCCACCGTCTGGGACCTACACACCGACATCGCGGGATGGGCCCGGTGGAACGCGAACGTCGAAAGGATCGAGTTCGCCGGCCCACTCACCCCCGGAGCGAGCTTCCACTGGCTCACCCACGGCCTCGAGATCACCTCCACCCTCTTCCAGGTCGTACACGGCGAGCGCATCGTCTGGGGCGGCCCCGCGAACGGCATCGACGGCATCCACGTATGGGCCTTCGAGGAGCACGACGGCGCGGTGACCGTCCACACCGAGGAGTCCTGGAGCGGTGCTGTGGTCGAGGCCCAGCCCGACCAACTGCAGCAGGCCCTGGAGCAGTCCCTGACCGACTGGCTGCGCCGGCTCAAGACCGAGGCCGAGAACCGCTAGCACAGCCGCCACCGCAGTCCCACGCCCTACCCAACTGCCGACCACACCAGACGCATCGAGGTTCCTGCCATGACCAGCAAGCCGTACCTGACCGGCCACTTCACCCCCGTCGCCGAGGAGACCACCGCCACCGGCCTCACCATCGAGGGCTCGCTGCCCCCCGAGCTGACCGGCCGACTGCTCCGCAACGGCCACAACCCCAAGCCCGGCATCACCCCGACCCACTGGTTCAAGGGCAGCGGCATGGTCCACGGCATCCGCCTGCGCGAGGGCCGCGCCGAGTGGTACCGCAACCGCTGGGTGCGCACCCCCGCCCTGGACGGCGCCCCCTACATGACCGAGCACGGACCCGAACTGACCGCCAGCGCCGCCGGGACCCACGTCATCGAACACGCCGGACGCCTGCTGGCCCTGTGTGAGGCCAACCTCCCCTTCGAGCTCACCCCGGAGCTGGACACCGTCGGCGCCTACGACTTCGGCGGCAAGCTCCGCAACGCGATGACCGCCCACCCCAAGGAGGACCCGGTGACCGGGGAGCTCCACTTCTTCGGCTCCTCGCCGCTGCCGCCGTTCCTGACGTACTACGTCGCCGACGCCAAGGGCGAGATCGTCCACAGCGCCGAGGTCCCAGGGGCGACCGCCTCGCTCAAGCACGACTTCGCTCTCACCCGCCGCCACGTCGTCTTCATCGAGGGCAACGTCACCTTCGACCCGACCGAACACTCCGGCATCCCCTACGGCTGGAGCGACGGGCAGCCCGCCCGCATCGGTGTCATGCCACGCGGAAACGACGGCGCCCGGCACATCCGTTGGTTCTCCATCGAACCGGGCAACGTGCTGCACGTCGCCAACGCCTACGAGGACGGCCAGGGCCGCGTCGTCCTGGAAGGCCCCACTGTGGACCGCGAGGGTTTCCAGCTCTCCTGGAACTGGTGGGTCGGCGCGCCCGGGCGCGGTACCGAGCCCGTCTCCCGCTCCTACACCCGCCGTTGGGTGGTCGACATGGCCGACGGTACCGTCGACGAGCAGATCATCGACGACCTCGCGGTGGAGTTCCCCACCCTCAACGAGGAGTACCTGGGCGCCGAGCACCGCTACCAGTACGCCATCTCCTTCCCCGACGAGAAGGGCTTCGGCGGCTACGGTGTCGCCAAGTACGACCGCACCACCGGCGCCCGCCGCATCCACCAGGTCGGCGACGCCCGCATGCCCAGCGAAGCCGTCTTCGTCCCCGCCGCCGGAGCCACCCGCGAGGACGACGGCTACCTGCTCACCGTCGTCTCCGACATCAAGCAGGACGCCTCCCGCCTCCTGGTCCTGGACGCCTCCGGCCTCGACCAGATCGCCGCCGTCCACCTGCCCCACCGGGTGAGCGCCGGACTCCACGGCTCCTGGATCCCCGACACCGCTCCGCAGCTGAGTTGACCTCAGACCTCCGGATTCCACCCTCCAACCCGGATCCCGGCCCCGCATCACGATTGATAACGAAAGGCACTGTCATGAACCTCCGCAAGCCCCGCATTCTGATCACCCTGTCCGCCGCCGCTGTCGGCGTCACCCTCCTGGGCGGTACCGCCTTCGCCGACAAGGCTCCCGACCGCGACATCCCGAGCCAGGTCACGGCCTGGGCCGCGGCCTGGAACGGCACCGACCCCCACCAGCTCGGCAACCTCTTCACCAGCGACGGCACCTACACCGACGAAGCCGTCGTCCTCACCTCCCACGGCCGCCAGGAGATCAGCGGATGGAAGGCACGCACCGACATGCTCATCGACAACGTCCACGACACCGTGACCGGCGCCTACCGAAGCGGTGACCACATCACCATCGAGTCGGTGTACGCCGGGCACATCAAGGGCGCACCCAAGCCCTTCGCGGTGCCCATGGCCACCATCCTCGTCCTCGACGGGAAGCAGATCGCCAGCGATAAGGACTACTACAACCTCAACGCGGTTCTCACCCAGTCCGGCCTGCCCACTGACTGGACCCCCGGCAAGTAACCCTCACAGTCCTGAGCGAGCCCGCCGACCCAGAGCAAGGCCTGGCCAACACCGAGTGCAGACGCCGGAGGTCCCGGTACCCACCAGCGGGTACCGGGATCTCCGGCGGTGGTGGAAGCCGACGCGAGCCCGCGCGGCAGGTGACAACATCTCGACCCGTCAGTGGCAACCATCGCGCTCAACTCGGAGAGAAGGCCCAGGTCATGGTGGAGTCCCGGTGACATCTACCTCGACCAGGCCGACAAGACCGGCGGCCTCCTCTGGCCCGTCCCCGACGAGCTGCCCGCCGCCTGATCAGGGCACCACTCGGAGCGACGTGGCCTTGGGCGCAAAAGCGTCCAGGCCGCGTCGGGGCGGAGTGCTCCGACGCATGCCCGGCTTCGGCACTCGATCTGATTGACCATCGGGCGCCTCCACTTTCGTCCTTTCCGTTGATCGCCGTGTGGGCCCCGGGCGGGTAGATGTGGCGTCATCAGGCTGCGCGGGCCGGGACAGCAGAGAAGGGACGCTCGACGCACGGTGGCCGAGGTGCTGACTGGCGGGGTGGACCGGTTCGGCCGTGCGTACACGCTCGGTCCGGGGTCGGCGGACCGCAGTCCGTCCAGCACCGTTGACGGCGCCTGTCGCGTCGTCAACGGCCCGCGAGGGCTTCCGTTTCGGCGGCGTAGAGCTGGGCGGGGTCGAATCCCATGCCGGTGAAGTGGCCGGCGAGTTCGAGGGAGAGCACGCCGTGGAGGCGGGTCCAGAAGGTGAGGGCACGGCGGAGCGCTGACGGCGGGGCCGGGTGCTGTCCGGCCCAGGCCCGGCGCTCGGCCAGGTGCGGGTCGAGCGGGGACGGCGCCGTGGCGGGCGGTTGCTCGGCGGTGCAGGCGTCGAGGAGGACGGTCATGATCTCGGAGGTGATTCGCGTGGTGTCTTCGGGCGCTTGGTATCCGGGCACGGGGGTGCCGTAGACGAGGAAGTACCGCTGGGGGTCGGCCAGAGCCCACTGGCGCAGGGCGTGCGCCAGGTCGCCGAGGTCGGCGCCGGCCTCGGCGCGGGCGCGGAAGGTGTCGGCCAGGCTGCGGTAGGCGTCTTTGACGAGTTCGGTGATCAGCTCGTCGCGGTTGGCGAAGTACCGGTAGAGGGCCGGTCCGCTCATGCCCATCTGCTTGGCGATGGCGTTGAGGGACAGGGCGTAGGCCCCGGCGGCAGCGAGCTGTGTCCAGGCGTGTTGCTTGATTTCCTCCCGCACCTGGGCGCGGTACCGCTCCCTCGGAGTCCTCGTGTCCGCCTCGATCACGACCTGTCCCCCACTCTCTCGAATGCAGCACCCCCGTTCAGTTAGAGGCTATCACTAACGCTCTTGACTCTCACCCATCGTGGGAGTTATAACTTCTAGCGAACGCGAATCCATCTATCAAGAAGAGGGGGCGGTCATGGGTAGCGCACACCTCGTCCAGGTCGTTCTGCCGGGCATCGTGGCTCCGGAAGGCCTGAAGATCCGCCAAGCAGCCGTACCGGACGCCGGCCGGGGACAGATCGTGATCGCCATGGAGGCGACCGGCGTCTCGTTCGCCGAGCAGCAGATGCGCCGCGGGCGGTACTACGACCAGCCGCCGTTCCCGTTCGTGCCCGGCTACGACCTCGTGGGTCGGGTGCTGACGACCGGCCAGGGTGTCGACCCGGGCCTGGCCGGGCGGCGGGTGGCCGCGCTGGTGAAGGTCGGCGGGTGGGCCAGCCATGTGGCGGTCGACGCCGAGGACGCGGTCCAGGTCCCGGACGGCATCACGGCGGCGGAGGCCGAGACCGTAGTGGTCAACGGCATCACCGCCTGGCAGATGCTGCACCGCAAGGCCCGGGTGCGCGCCGGGCAGACCGTCCTGGTGCACGGCGCCAGCGGCGGCGTGGGCTCCGTCCTGGTCCAACTCGCCCGTGCGGCGGGCGTGAACGTGATCGGCACGGCCTCCGCCCGGCACCACGACGCCCTGCGGGACCTGGGCGTCGTCCCGGTCGACTACCGCGCTGGCGACGTGCCCGCCCGGGTCCGGGAGCTGGCGCCCAGCGGGGTGGACGCCGTCTTCGACCACGTCGGCGGCCGAAGTGTCACCGACTCCTGGCACCTGCTCGCCCCCGGCGGCACCCTCGTCGCCTACGGCAGCGCCTCCACCCGCGACGACACCGGCTCCAAACAGTGGCCCGTGCTGAAGATCCTCGCCCGCACCTGGCTCTGGAACACCCTGCCCAACGGCCGCCGCGCCCACTTCTACAACATCTGGGCCGGCCGGGCCCTGAGCAAGGACCGCTTCCGCGCCCGGCTGCGGGCCGACCTCACCGAGGTCTTCGCCGCCGTCCGCCGCGGCGACGTCACCGCCCGCATCGCCGCCCAACTGCCGCTCACCAGGGCTGCCGAGGCACTGCGCCTCGCAGAGTCCGGCACCGTCACCGGCAAGGTCGTCCTGACCCCCTGACCCGCTGACCCCCTGACGCGCACCGCCCCTGGATGTCGCCGCCCGCCGGCCGTCGGACGAATCCGACCAGCCCCCCGACCTCAGCCGGCAACCCGCTGTGAGCATCGCCCGGGGCCGAACACGACGAACGCGGCGCCGAAGAGCCGGACAACCGAAGGCGCGGTGAGCAGGGCCGCGCGCATCCCAGTGCAGCCGTCCTGCGCGCGCTCACGCGGACGCTGCGCCTGTCCGGCACCGAGTACGAACTGGCATGCCGCCCGGCAGGCCACGCCGCCGAACGAGGCGGACTGATGCCGCAGCACATCGGCCCGAGCGTGCAGCGCCTGCTCGACCGTCTCGCGGACACCCCGATCGCCGTCTTCGACGCGGCCTGGACGCTGCTAGAGCACAACGATCTGTGGACCGCGCTGCACGGCGACATGCGCGGCCGCGGCGGCCGGTCGGCGAACCCGGTGTGGAGGTCCTTCCACGACGCCCCTGGACGGGTGCGACACCTGTTTCCAGACGATCACAAGAAATCCCTCGTCGCCGACCTGCGCGACGTAGCGACGCGCTACCCAGCCGACCGCGAGCTGGCGGACATGACCGCGAACTGCACACATCGAGCCCCGAATTCGCCCGCCTGTGGAATAACTCCACCGTCGCGTACCACGGGAACGAACGTAAGACCGTCGACCATCCCGAAGTCGGCGAACTCGAACTCAACTGCGACGTGTTATCGGTACACGGCACAGACCCGCGCATCATCGTCTTCACAGCGGCACCCGGCAGCGAAGCAGCCGACAAGTCACGACTGCTGACGGTCCTCGGTATCGAGGACATGCCCGCGCCACGATTGCCCGGATCCCAACAGAAGCCCACTCCAACGCCGCGGCGCAGTGCCGAACCGGCGTCATGGCGTATTCGTGACCGGCGAATTGCTGATAGGGACACCGTCTCAATGGCCGACCCCGCCCGGTCAAGGATCGGCTGGCATGCCCGCGCGCCGCCGGCGGGGCGGGCGCTTCTTGGGGGCAGCGGCCACCACATATGACCAGGCGGACGGCTGGTGGTCGCTCATCGTCACCTGTTTGGGCTGCTTCTTTCAGCCTGGGAACTCTGGTCACTTCCGTCCCAATCGCCGTGGGCACAGCGGGTAGGCTGGCGCGCTGTCGCGGTCTGAGCCGTTAGGAGGAGTTTCGGTGGCTTCCTCAACACAACCTCTTGACACTGCCGACGATCGAGGGACGAACCGCGGCTGGGCCGAGCCGATCGCGATCGTCGGAATCGGCTGCCGCTTCCCCGGCGGGATCACGGATCCCCGGAGCTTCTGGGAGCTGGTCGTCTCCGGAGTGGACGCTATCACCGACATTCCGGCTGACCGGTGGAATGCCGATGGCTTTTTCGACGCCGATTCCGCTACTCCGGGCCGGATGTTCATCCGGCAGGGAGGGTTTCTCCGTTCGGCTCTGGAGGAGTTCGACGCGGGTTTCTTCGGGATGCCGCCGCGTGAGGCCGCCGCATTGGATCCGCAGCAGAGGCTGCTGCTGGAAGTGACCTGGGAAGCCTTCGAGGACGCCGGAATTCCGCCGAGTTCGACCGCCGCCACCGATGTGGGCGCATTCGTCGGAGGGTTCACTTTCGACGCCGCGGGTCTGGCGATGGCCGACCAGAACCGGCATCTGCTCAGCGTGGCCACCCCGACCGGGGTGAGCATGACCATGCTCGCGGCGCGGCTGTCGTACACGTTCGACTGGCAGGGGCCGTGCTTCACGCTCGACACCGCGTGTTCCTCGTCGCTGGTCGCGCTCCACCAGGCATGCTCCGCGCTGGACCGTGGCGAGTGCGAACTGGCGGTGGCCGGCGGCGTGAACATGATGTTCCTTCCGGTCACCACGATGGCGATGGCGAAGGGACAGTTCCTGTCCCCGGACGCCCGCTGTAAGTCGTTCGACCACCGTGCGAACGGATATGTACGCAGCGAAGGTGCGGGAATGGTCGTGCTCAAGCCGCTTTCCGCGGCTCAGCGCGGCGGCGACCGGATCCACGCGGTGGTCCGCGGAACGGCGGTGAACCATGACGGCCGTACTCCCGGCGTGCCGGTGCCCAGCATCGAGGCCCAACGTGCCTTGATCCGGCGGGTGTTCCGGGCGACCGGTGTCGAGCCGGGTTCGGTGGGCTACTACGAGGCCCACGGCACGGGCACCGCCGTGGGGGATCCGATCGAGGCGGCGGCGATCGGTGACGCACTCGACGGCTCCGACCGCACCCACTGGATGGGTTCGGTGAAGTCGAACTTCGGCCACACCGAGGCGGCGGCCGGGGTGGCGGGAGTGATCAAGGCGAGCCTGTGCCTGGAACACGGGCTCATCCCGCCGAACGTGCACCTCGAAAAGCCCAACCCCGATATCCCGTTCGACCGGCTACCGTTGCGCGTGCCCACCGAGTCGGTCCCCTTTCCGAAGTACGACGGGCCGCGGCGGGCGGGGGTCAACTCGTTCGGCGTCGGTGGTACGAACGCACACGCCATTCTCGAGGAGGCACCGGGCGTCAGGTCCGTCGGAACCGGCGGGACCGGTGGGAAGGACGGCGGCGAGCCGCTGTTGCTCCCGCTGTCGGCGCGGAGCCAAGGGGCGCTGCGCGCGCTCGCCGACGCCTACGCGACCCTGCTCGAACAGCCGGAGGCGCCGGCGTTACGGCGCGTCGCCGGTGCCGCCGCAAGACGGCGCGACCACCATTCCCTGCGGGCCTTCGTCGTCGCCGCCGACCCCGAGGAAGCGGCCGGGAAACTGCGGCAGCTCGGAGTCGCCCCGCAGCGGACGGAACGGCGGGCGGTCGCGTTCGTCTACACGGGAATGGGCCCGCAGTGGTGGGGAATGGGCCGGGAACTGCTGCTGGAAGAGCCACGCTTCGCCGAGGTCGTCGCCGCGTGTGACGCGACCCTCGAGAGGTTCGGCGTTTCGGTCCGCGAGGAACTGCTCCGCGACGAGGCCGAATCCCGATTGACCAGGACCCTCTATGCGCAGGTCGCCAATTTCGTGGTGCAGGCCGGGCTGACGGCGCTGTGGCGCGACTGGGGAATCGAGCCTGCCGCGATCGTGGGCCACAGCGTGGGCGAGGTGGCTGCAGCACATGCGGCCGGTGTGTACACGCTGGAGGACGCGCTGACAGTGAGCTTCCACCGGGCGAGTCTGCAATCGACGCTCGCCGGTCGCGGCAGCATGATCGCGGTCGGCCTGCCCGCCGACGAGCTCTCCCCCTACCTGGCCGAAGGCGTATCGGTGGCCGCGATCAACAGCATGACGGCGACCACGCTGGCCGGTGGTCATGAGGCCGTCGACGCCGTGGCCGAACGGCTGAAGGCGGCGGGCGCAGCCGTCACGCCGCTGCGGGTCGAAGTGGCCTACCACAGCCCGCAGATGGACGAGATCCGCGAAGCACTGCCGGCGGCCCTGGCCGGCATCCGGCCGGGCCGGGCCCAGGTGCCGCTGTACTCGACGGTGACCGGCGACCGGGTCGACGGCTCCGAGCTCGACGGCGAGTACTGGTGGGGGAACGTCCGGCAACCGGTGCGTTTCGCCGACGCCTTCCGGCGCCTACTCGGCCAGGGGCCCGGGGCGGTGCTGGAGGTCGGGCCGCATCCGGTGCTTGCTGCGGCGGTGGACGAGGCCCTGACCGACCGCGGCACCGATGCGGTACGGCTGGCCTCACTGCGCCGGGACCGCCCGCAGCGTCAGCAACTGCTGGAAACGCTCGGTTCCCTCTACACGGCCGGTGCCACGCCGAACTGGGAGCGGGTGCACCCCGGCCCGCCGGACCACATCGACCTCCCGCTCTACCCGTGGCAGCGG
This sequence comes from Streptantibioticus ferralitis, assembly GCF_029223525.1. GTDB lineage: Bacteria > Actinomycetota > Actinomycetes > Streptomycetales > Streptomycetaceae > Streptantibioticus_A > Streptantibioticus_A ferralitis. Next base: position 115,663 of record NZ_JARHTQ010000018.1, read on the forward strand.
GACCGCCACTGGAGCGAGTCGCCGGCCTCCCGGCAGGCGCGCCTGAACCTCGGCGGCCTGTCCCTCGGCGGCCGGACCGTCGCCTCGGCCACGCCGATCCAGAACGTCGAACTGGGCACGGCCGAGTTCCCGTACCTCGAAGACCACCGGATCGGCGACGATGTGATCTTCCCGGGCGCCGGGTACGTCGAGGCCGCGCTCGCCATGTTTCCCGACGACGAGCCATGCTTCCTTGAGGACATCGTCTTCCACCGGCCGCTCGTGCTCTCGCCGTCCTCGGTGACCACCCTGCGCGTCGGTTACGATCCGACGCGCCGACAGGTGAGCCTGCACAGCCGCGCCCAAGCGGACGACCCCGACTGGGCGCTGCACACCGAGCTGCGCCGGTCGTACCTCGCCGGGCCGGCGCTGCCGCCGCCGCGCACCGACACCCTCGCCGAGCACACCTGTTCGTTGCCGATGCTCGACCACGACGAGGTGTACGCACGCCTCGCCGCCGGCGACCTGAACTACGGACCGGCGTTCCGCGCTGTCGACCGGCTGTGGCTCCGGGAGCAGACCGGAGAGGTCTTCGCCGAGATCGACCTCGACACCGTGGACCCGGCGGGCCACCGCCTGCACCCGGTGTTCCTGGACGCCGGTCTCCAGGCCGTGTTCGCCGGGGCTCTCGTGCTCGGCGGTCCCGCCGCGGCCGGCACCTACGTACCGGCCCGTATCGCCGAACTCCGGTACTACCGCGCACCAGGCCAGCGGCTGTGGGTCCACGGCCGCGACCGGCACAGCACGGTCCCGGGACGGTTCGAATGCGACCTCACCCTCGTCACCGACCACGGCGAGGTCGTCGCGGAGGTGGTCGGCCTGCGCGCCCAGCGCCTGGCCGACGACGGCGCCGTGACCACCGCACCCGGTCAGCGCCTCTACTACGAGCACGCCTGGCGGCCGGAACCGCTCGACCGCACCGGCGACGCCGAGGGCACCTGGATTCTCGTCGGCTCCTCGGCCACCGCAGCCGGGCTGGAACGACGGCTCACCGCGTCGGGCGGCACCGTCATGCGCACCGACCCGGCCGAGGAGGACTGGCCGGAACGCGTCAAGGGCTGCCGCGGCGTGGTCTACGTCGCGGACCACCGGACGGCCGACGCGCCCGTGTGCGCACCGGTCGCCGAGCCGCTCCGGCTGGTGCAGGCGATGCCGGTCGCCGAGGTGCCGCTGTTCATCGTCACCGCCGGTACGCAGAGCGTCTCCCCCGAGGACCAGACCACCGACCCGTTCGCCGCCGCGCTGTGGGGGTTCGGCCGGGTCGTCAACGCCGAACGGCCGGAACTGCGCTGCCGCCTCATCGACATCGACGCGGGCGCCGAGGACGCACTGCTGGACGAGCTCCTCCACGACGGGCTCGACGAGGTGGCGCTGCGCGGCGACACGCGCCACATCCGACGGCTGGAACCCGCCGGGGACCTGTCCCCGCTACACCAGGTGAACACCCGTACCGACATCACGCCGGTCCGCCTCGGCGTGCTCCGCACCACCGCCGACAACCTCCGGTTCGCCGCGTCTCTCCGGCGAGAGCCCGGCCCCACCGAGGTCGAGATCGAAGTCGCCTACGTCGGCGTCAACTTCAAGGACGTGCTGAAGGTGACCGGGCTGCTCGCGCCACAGGCGATGGAGGGCAGCCACTCGCGGGAGACGCTCGGCCTGGAGTGCTCGGGCACCGTCGTCCGGGTCGGCGAGGACGTGACCGACCTGGTACCCGGCGACGAGGTGTTCGCGCACAGCCGGGCACTATTCGCATCGCATGTGACGCTCGACGCGGTTCGGGTGGTGCGCAAGCCCGCCAGGCTGTCCCCGGCACAGGCCGCCTCGCTGCTCCCGGTGGTCACGGCGTACCTTTCGCTGATACGAATGGCCAGGGTACGCGCGGGCGACCGGGTCCTGGTCCACTCGGCCGCCGGGGGCGTCGGGCTGGCCGCGGTCCGCATCGCCGCCCGGCTCGGCGCCGAGGTGTTCGCCACCGCCGGCAGTCGAACACGGCGGGAGTTCCTGCGCGACCAGGGCCTGGCCCACGTGGCCGACTCCCGGTCCACGGCGTTCGCCGACGACGTGCTCCGCTGGACCGGTGGCGAAGGCGTCGACGTCATCGTCAACTCGCTGCCCGGGGAGATGATCCACCACAACCTCCGGGTGCTCCGCACCTTCGGCCACTTCGTCGAATTGGGCAAACCCGGCACCGACACCGGTCCCGCACAGCGGGCGATGACGCACCACTCGTTCGACTACGACCAGATGATGGCACTGCGGCCGGAGGACGTCCGTACGTCCATGCGGGAGGTGGCCGCCCTCTTCGAGAAGGGCGTCATCGCCCCGCTGCCGGTCACCGAGCTGCCCGCCGACCAGGTCGACAAGGCGATGCTGGCGATGGGCGGGCCCGACCACCTCGGCAAGATCGTAGTTCGCCTGTCCGGTGAACCGGTCACCGTTCCCGCCTCCTCACTCACCGGATCGCCGGTCCGGCCCGACGCCACCTATGTGCTCATAGGCGGCCTGGGCGGCCTGGGGCGTACGGTCGCCCGCTGGCTCGCCGAGCGGGGAGCCGGTCATCTCGTACTGGTCGGACGCAGCGGTGTCGCGACGGCCGAGGCCGAGCGGGCGCTGGCCGAGCTGACCGGCCAGGGCGTCGAGGTCCGGGTCGAGAAGGCCGACGTGGCCGACCGGAACCAGGTGGCCGCCCTGCTCGCGCGGATCCGCACCACGATGCCGCCGATCCGGGGCATCGTCCACGCCGCGGCCGACTTCGACGACGCCGTGCTCTCGGACACCGACGCGGCGCGCCTGGTGGCCGCCACCCGGCCGAAGGCGGACGGCGCCTGGAACCTGCATCTGGAGACCCGACCGGACACCCTCGACTTCTTCCTGCTCTTCTCCTCGGTGGGGGCACAGCTGGGCTCCGTCGCACTGGGCGCCTATGCGACCGCGAACGAGTTCCTGAACGCCCTCGCCCGCTACCGGAGCGCCCGGGGCCTGCCCGCCACCAGCATCGGCTGGGGCATGATCGACGACGTGGGCGTGGCGGTCAGCGGCAACGGTGAGGTCGGCTCCTTCCTTCGCCGCAACGGGCACGTCGGCTTGTCACCCGCGCGGTTCGTGACCGAGCTGGAGACGGTACTGCGGACCCGTCCGGTCGAGGCCTCGGTGGCCGACATCGACTGGCCGCACTGGGCCCGGGCCAACCCGCAGCTCGCCTCGCTGCCGCGGGTCCGCTCGGTGGTGCCGGCCGGTGCGGCAGGCAGCGGCGACGGGTCAGGCGCGCCGCGCCTGGGGAGCCTCAGCCCGCAGGAACGTGCCACGCTGCTGCCCTCCCTGCTCGCGCCCATCCTGCAACAGACCACCGGCCTCACCGACCATCAGCTCGGCAACGACCAGCCGGTCGACATCGACTCGCTGACCGCCGTCGGGCTGCGCGTGCTGCTGCACAAACAACTCGGCGTGTCGGTACCCGCGGTCAAGCTGCAACGCAATCTCACCATGGCCGGGCTGGCCAGGCTGCTCGCGGACGAACTCGACCGGGCACCGGCCGACACCTTCCAGGACCTCGCCGTCCACGAGTTCGAGTCGGCTGACGGCCTGACCGTCTACGGCCATCTCAGCCTGCCGCCGGGGCCCGGGCCGCATCCGGCCGTCGTAGTGTGCACCGCGGGTCCGGGCGGGGCCTTGAACGCGGACGGCGACCCCGTACAGGTCAGCGAACACCCGCCGCTGCGGGCCGCGGGCTTCGCGGTCTTCACCGTCGACCACCGCGGCGCCCCAGGGCACGGCCCCGACTTCGACGCCCGGGCGGAGATGGGCGGCCGCGACATCGACGACGTTCTCGCCGCCGCCGACTACCTCGCAGGACTCCCCGAGATCGACGTCGCCCGCGTGAGTCTGCTGGGCACCAGTCGCGGCGGATACACCGCTCTCGCCGCGCTCGGGCGCGCACCGGACCGCTGGCACCGGGCGGTTCTGCTCATGGGCCTTTACGATTCGGCGCTGCTCGTGGCGGCCGAGCGGGCACAGCCGGGCTCGCTCGTACCCTCCCGTCTCAGCCTCGGACCGGATCAACTGGCGTCCTACTTCGCAGCTCCGGAACGCCGGCCGCTGGCCTCGCTCGGCGATGTCACCTCCCCCATGCTCATCGTGCATGGTGAGGCTGACCGGCTCATCCCGGTTGAGCACGCCCGCGATCTGGCCGTCGAGGCGGAGCGACTGGGCCGGTCCGCGAGGCTGGTCACCGTGCCCGGCCTCGCGCACGACAGCAGGCACGATGGCAAGGAGTGGGACGCGCTCTGGCCCCGGATCGCCGACTTCCTCGCCGAGGACTGACGAACGCCGAAGGCCTCCGTCCCGTCGCGAGGAGTGCGGGTGCCGGTACTGCGCCTGCCGAGAACGTCATCCATACAGCTCAGGGGCTTGTTCGGTGCTGCGGCAGGATGAGCACTCGTGTTGCTTCGTCTCGCCTGTCTGACCGTCAGCAACGCGTCGCCGCGCTGCGGCCGCTACCGATGAGCGACCGCGACAAGGACGCGGAGATCCTCGCCCTGCACCACCGGATCACGGTCCTTGAGCGGCAACTCGGTGCGGACCGGGTCAAGTTCGCCTCAGAAGACCGGTGTGGGTGCCGGACGCGGCAAGAGCCGCCGAACTGCTGGTGCTGCAACCGGGTCCTGGGCAGTACAGCAGGCGAGAAACCTCGCCGTCGAGTTGGGGGTACGGGCCGACTCCCTACGCTTCCTGCTCCGCGACCGGGACGCGAGTTACAGCGAGTCCTTCGATGCGGTCTTCGAGGCTGAGGACGTGGAGGTCGTCGAGGCGCCTCCCCGTGCTCCGCGGGCGAACGCCCACTGCGAACGGGTCATCGGAACCCTGCGGCGCAAGGTCCTCGACCACCTGTTGACATGGAACGAGACCCACGCCGGCAGATCCTCGATGCCTACGCCCGGCACTACAACCGCCATCGCCCGCACCAAGCTCGGGGACAACTCCCTCCCCTCGCCCGAGAGCACCCAGCGCCCATGACCGCCCCGGCCGCCCACCGACTCCTGCGCACCCGGGTGCTCGGCGGCGTGATCAGCGACCAGCAGCAACAATTTTCCGAACGGCACACGTGTGGCGCGGGTAAGTTGACGATGTTGCCGATGTTCGATCAGGAAGGGACTAAGAAAGTCGATGGCCCCCACACTTCCCCGTACCGATCTCGACCTGTTCAGCGACGATGTCCTCGCCGATCCCTATCCTGTCTATGCGGATCTGAGGGCCCAAGCGAGCGCGATCTTCCTTGAGCGACACGGCGCGTGGGCGATACCCCGCTATGACGGTGTCCGCGAGGCGCTGTCGAACTGGCGGGTCTTCTCCTCCGCGCGAGGGGTCGCTCTCAATGACGCGATGAACTCGGCCCAGCAGGGCACGGTGCTGGCCTCCGACCCACCTGAGCACCGCGCCCTCCGCTCCGTGCTCTCCGAGCAGCTCGCACCCCGTGGGCTGCAGCGGCTGCGGGGCGATCTGGAACGCTCGGCCACCCAACTCGTCGATGCCTTGGTCGAGAGAGACTCGTTCGACGCCGTCACCGATCTGGCCCAGGTGTTCCCGCTCGCTGTCGTCGCCGACCTCGTCGGGATTCCGGACTCGGTGCGGAACCGTTTGCTCTCCTGGGCCGACGCGAGCTTCACCGCCTTCGGCCCGCTGAACGATCGGACTCGGAAGAGCTGGGAGGCGCGCAAGGAGATGTTCCGCTGGTGCCGTTCCGTGCGCGCGAGCGAACTCGCTCCCGGCAGCATGGGACGCGCGATCTTCGAGGCCGCTGACGCGGGAATCATTGACCACGCATCGTGCGCTCCCCTGCTCTCGGCCTACACCACCGCAGGTATCGACACCACCGTTCATGCGCTCTCCCATGCCGTCCTCATGTTCGCCGAGAACCCTGATCAGTGGGACCTCGTCCGCGACGGCGATGTCGATGTCCTCGATGCCTTCGACGAGGTCCTGCGACACGATTCGCCGGTGCAGGCCTTTACCCGCGTGACCACGACGAGCGTCGACTTTGAGGACGTTACGGTCCCGGCCGGCGAACGTGTGGTGCTGTTGTTCGGGTCCGGCAACCGCGACGAGCGCCACTACACCGATCCGGACCGCTTCGACGTGACCCGCAAGCCCAGCGACCATCTGTCCTTCGGCCGAGGAGTTCACTCGTGCGCCGGACAGGGGCTGGCTCGAATGGAGGCGTCCGCGGTCCTCTCGGCCCTCGCGCGACGGGTGCGACGGTGGCATGTCGGCGCTCCGGTCCGACACGTCAACAACGTGCTGCGGGGGTTGGCGAGCCTTCCGGTCGAACAGGTCGAACTCGCCTGACCTACGACTCGGTGATCAGGTTGAAGACGGTCGCAGGCGCCCACGAGCCGGCTCAAGGAGATCTGCGACGACGAACCGATGGACGGTGTGTCGGCGAATGGTTGCGGTGGTGGCCTTGGCCTGGAACGCGGAGGCCAACGCGCCCGCGGCGCGTAGCAGGTTGTAGCTGATCGCCCAGCAGGTCAGCCAGGCCGCATTGGCGTTGAAGTGGCCGGAGGGCAGGTGGGCCGGCGGCCTGCCCTCACCGTCGGCGATGACCTGTTCGATGATCGCGTGGTGGCGGTGGGCCCGCTCGGCCTGGAGCATCTCGAAGGGGCTGTCGGTGAAGACATACGAAGGCTTGAGCGTCCGGGCAGACTCCTCCACGAGTACCAACATGCGGCCTGACCCCGGTGGATGAGGTTCTCGGCAAGGGCACCGTTCGGCTTTGACGCTTCGGCAGCCGCCACGCCACGCAGACCTTCGCCACGACCACCATCGTGCTGTAGGAGCCGAGGAGTGTTGGCTCACTCATTGCCCGTGCGGGCACCCCCCTGCACCTGGCCACGCCCGAGACGGAGCTGGACGCGGAGCTTTTCACGGCCGTGACCGAGGAACTGGGCGACGTCGTCCTCGGCCCGCCCGGCATGCCCCCTGCCGACCTGACCCACCCGGGGCAGTAGCCGGCCGAAAGACCTCCGAGGCCGCCCCGGTGTGCTCTCATTGGGCTCCCCGGGGCGGCCTCGGCCTTCGCCAAACCCGACCAACGCTGCTGACGAAACGTCAAGATCAAGCATTGGCACGAACCACGGACTCGGTCCTGCGCGGCCCGCTCGCCGCCTCGGACCCGGCCCCCCGAAGTGACCCGAAACCGCCTGGAGCCTTCCGTGGCCGCCGGCCCCCAGAGCCCCCCGTGCCCCCGGAGCCTTCCGTGGCCCCCGGACCCTCCGGGCGCGGGATCACGCGAGGCCGGTTGCCAGGAGCCCAGCCGGCTTGGCCGGGGTGGAATGGACAGCGCATCGAAAGATGCTATTGATTTATGCCCATGTCGCCTGATGCCAGCTTTCACGCATCCTCCGCCAACGCGGATCGCCCCCGTTCCGCTTCTCTCCAGACCCGCGAGGTCCCCATGCACACCCCAGCGTCCACTCCCACGGCCGAGCCGCAGGGCAGCACAGCCATACGCAGGCCCCAGGTGGCTCCCCCGGCGAGACCGCCGGTCCGGTCCTGGCTGCAGCCGGTTGTGATCGCACTGGTCGTGGTCGCCGCGTTCATCAGCTGCTACGTGGGTTTGGCGCGCGCGGCGAAGCCTCACCAGATTCCGGTCGGCGTCGTCGGCAGCGAGCTGTCTACCCAGATCCAGCAGGCCCTCGGCGACAGCATCGACGTCCGCTCCGAGCCCGGCGGGACCGCAGCCGACCAGGCGCTCAGGCACCGGGACGTCGTCGCGGTCCTGACGCCACAGGGGACCGGCAGGGTGTCGCTCGAGGTCGCCGGCGCCAACGGGCTGTCGACGACCACCGCTGTGGAGAATCTCGTCTCCGCCTACGCCCACGGCGCCGGCGAGACCGTGACCGTGCACGACGGCGTGCCGCTCGCCCGCTACGACAGCCGGGGCCTGGCGGGTTTCTACGTCGCCTTCGGGGTCACGCTCTCCGGCTTCGTCCTGGCACAGAACATCCTGGGGCTGTCCAGGCTCCTGCACCTGCGCCACCGCTTCACGGTCATGGCCGGTTTCGCGGTCGTGGCCGGCAGCATCGCCGCGGCCCTCGCCGGGCCGGTACTGGGAGCGGTGCCGGCTCCCTTCATCCCCTTGACGGTGGCCCTGGCCCTGCTCACCGCTGCTGCCGCCTTCACCACCAAGCTCCTCGGCACCCTCTTCAGCTCGGTGGGGATTCCCATGGCCACCCTGCTGCTGCTCACCGTCGGAAACTCGACGAGCGGCGCCTCCGTCGGAGCCGACCTGCTTCCCAGCGTCGCCCGGTCCGTCTCGGGCATCCTGCCGCCGGGGGCCGCGGTTCGCGCGATCACCGATCTGAGCTACTTCAACGGCGCCCACTCCGTCGTCCCGCTGCTCACGCTCGCCGCTTGGGCCGTCGGCCCGGCGCTGTTGGTGTGGGCGCGCTCCGCCTTGGCCACGTCCAGAAGCCGACGAGGGTAGCCAGGCGGCAGCCAGGGCGCACCTCCTTCGCGGCAAGGATCATCGAGGCACCGATGACGGCGCCTCGATGGTGTCGCGATTGCAGCGACGGAAATAATATACGAAGCAGCGTTACATATGTCACAGCTGCGAGGTATCAGCGTGATCTGGTCAGCCCTCGACCGCTACGGCGTGGACCCGGCCCCCGGCGGACTGGCGTTCGTCCAGGAGCTCATCGACACGATCGCCGCGGCACTGACCGACTTCAGTTCCGCACGGGCCCAGGCTTGGCCCACGATCGACGCGGAACACTTCGAGATCCACGCACTCGGGGACACCTGGGCCGAGGTGACCGAGGGAACGGCCAGCGCATGGGAGCGCGCACGCTACGAATGGGATCCGACCGGGGACGAGGTCACCATCACCACGCTCGACTCGAAAGCCTTCGGACCCGGCGGCGGATGGGTGTTCAAGATGACCCCCACGGCGACGGCTCCCGCATCGACATCCAACCGGACAGGCACCCCAGCACTTTCAACGGCAAGGTCCTGGCCTCGGTGCTCCCGTTCGCCGGGTCGGTGGTCCGCAGGTCCTTCAAGGGCCCTCTGAACGGCAAGTGACCCTCTCCCGACTGAGGGTCGTCCACGGGAGTGAGCTTTTCACCAGGAGGCACAACAGCATGAGTTCCCTTCTCAACGAGGCCATCGAAGCCCATGGCGGCATGGACCGCTGGCGCCGGTTCAGCACCGGGCGCGCCACCATCGTCAGCGGGGGCGACATGTTCGCCATCAAAGGGATGCCACAGGACCCGACGCCCCGCGAGATGACGGTCTCTCTGCACGAGGAGCACGCCTCGGTCGCCCCGTTCGGTGCTCCCGACCAGCGGACCGACTTCACCCCGGGCCGCGTCGCCGTCGAGAAGACCGACGGGGCCGTCGTCGCGGAGCGCTTCGAGCCGCGCAGGTCCTTCGACGGCCACGTCCTGGAGACGCCCTGGGACCCCCTGGACCGGGCGTACTTCAACGGGTACGCCCTGTGGACGTACCTCACCACGCCCTTCCTGCTGGCCATGCCCGGGGTCGAGGTCGAGGAGATCCAGCCCTGGGTGGAATCCGGTGAGGAATGGCGCGGACTGCGCGCGACCTTTCCTGCCATGATCGCCAGTCACAGCACCCGCCAGGACTTCTACTTCGGCCCGGACCGGCTGCTGCGCCGCCACGACTACCACGTGGACATCGCCGGCGGCTTCGCCGCCGCGCAGTACGTCTACGACATCGTCGAGGCCGACGGCATCCGACTGCCGACCCGTCGCCGGGCCTACCGCCGCGACGAGGATCTGCGGGCGATCACGAGCCAGGTCATGGTGTCCATCGACCTCAGCGACTTCCACTTCGCCTGAGGCCGCCGGCAGACGGCCGGCGGCAACGCAATTCGCCCATCGGAAACCCCTACGGGACTTGGAGGAAAACATGCCCGTCGCAAAGGCACGCGCAAACTGGAAGGGCGACATCCCCAGCGGATCCGGCGCTTTCACCGCCGGAGACAGCATCAGCGGAGGCGTCACCTACAAGTCCCGCTTCGAGGCGCCGTTCGCTGGGCCCAGCCGGGATGACGGGTACGGACTTTGAGTCCGCCGGCCTTCGACGTCGTGAGCTCGTAGGCCTCGTTGAGCTCGTGGACATCGGCGCCGCGCTTCTCCGCGAGGTAGATGGCTTCATCGATGTCGAGTGGCAGCGTTTATACACCGGTTCCGACGGCGGTTGATGATCAGCCCAACTCGGATTGTTGATGAGAAGTGGTGGCACTGCCGGTTGCTTCCCGGCATCTACGCCACCACGGAACTGACGGTTCAGCCGGACGCATTCGGGAAAGCGCCGGCCAGCCAGCCGTGAGATGCCAGCATCGGACCGCAGGTTTGGGGGCCCGGACGCCCGGCGGTGCCCGGAGCGAGTCAGCTCAGGACGATGCGGTTCTCGGTCACGCGTTCTCAGCTCTGAACGCGTCGGTCGTAGTTCATTTGGTGCGCCCGGATTTCGTCCGCGTTGTTGACTGTCCAGTCGTACAACCGACCGAACGGCTCCCGCAGGGATTCGCCGAGCGGAGTGAGGGAGTACTCGACTCCGACCGGCGAGGTCGGCAGCACGCGGCGCACGACCATCCCGTTGCGTTCCAGGCGGCGCAGGGTCTGGGTCAAGAAGCAGGCAACGCTGCACCCCGACCGTCGGGGCGCTGAAGCAGAATGCCCCGCCCGGCGCTTCGGGGGTTGAACGCCTGACGGGGCCGATTGGGTGTCAGAGCAAGACTGTATGGGCTCCCTGGCACTCCTGCCGTTCACAGAGCACAGTCACGCCCCAGCCCGCTTCGGGATGGACGCTGACGTTCGATTCCTTGCAGACGCGGCAAGCCAGTTGTTTGAACTCCGCCAAGATGTTCCGAATCCTAGTGGTTTGCCCCCCTTGCATGGCTCGCACCAGGAGAGTCCGCATGCGTGAATCCTCGATCGGGGTCATTTAGTCCACACCGCCCCGCACTGGCACATACATAGGAACGTCCCATCCTCTTGGGGATACACGGTCACATGGGTGCCGCTGCACACCGGGCACCGTTCCATTGAACCCCTCCGTCGTGGTCATGTAGTGCTGTTGCTGGAACTTGCCGTCTTGCCGTCCTGCTCCCGGCTCAGTCCCGCGTGATCTTGGGGTCCAGTCCAGGAAGATCACTAGCAATCCGCCGAGAGTCCGTAGGGTGCCCGTACCGCTTGTGCACGCGCATCGCTTCAAGGGCTGCCATTGCCCCGTCAGCGTCACGGGCCTTGGTGGCTTTCCGAATTCGCTTGCGGATGGCTGCGCACTGGACGCAAGCGCCCGGATCAACGCGCCCAGCGCGGGGCGTGGTCAGATTCAGAAGCTCCTGAACTGACATGGTGTTCCTTTCCTCTGCCCCGCCCTACCGGGATCCCGAACTCCGGGGGACTGCCGTTCGGTTTCAACCGGTAGGGCGGGAGACCAGGGGTGTTGCTGGCTGCTGGGCGGTCTGCACCTGTCACAGCCACGCAGGCACGGCGGGTGGTACGGCTCCGGCAAGTGGGTCAACCAGTTTTTACGTCCAGCGCTCCCCCGTACTCCGTCCACCACCCTGCGGGCGACTTCGCGTACGAGGTACCCGCGAACGGGTCCGGAGGCGTCATGCCTGTTCCGCCCTTCTGTGCGGGTGGTTGGCAAGTTCCTGGCTGCACCGGGACACGGTGATGGCACTCCCGTCGGCCCGAGCTGCTTCACGCTGGCGGGCAAGAGCGCCGCACACGTCACACCCCTCCAGGTGGACCGCTTCCTCGCCACCTTGCTTCTGTCCGGCGCCGCGGGGCCCCAGAAGATCGACAGCGCACCGGGCTGGACCGGCGCCTTCGAGCAGAAGTCGGCCGCGGCCTTCGGCGAGGCCTTCGCCGCGGACGTGGTGCTGGAGGGCAGCGTGCTCACCCGCCCGGTCGAGGGCCGCGAGCAGGTCATGACGGTCATGGGCGCCGCCAGCGGCATCTACGAGACGCTCGCCCTTCAAGCGGGAGACCACCGACGGCTCCCAGACCTACCTCGAATAGGAGGCCACCGTCCTCGGCGGCCTGCCGGTCCAGGGCATCACCGTGCTCACCAAGTCGGCATCCGGGCAGATCGTTCGAGCCCTCGTCCACCACCGCCCGCTGGGCGCGGCGCTGTGCTTCTCCGCGGAACTGCGCGACCGGCTGCGCGGGACGGTTCCCGCCGACCTTTTCCACCAGGGCTGAACGCCCCATCCCCCGGGAGGTCTTGTCCCATGGTTGACCGCATCGATGTCGAGTTCGGGGCCGACGGCGGCGTGATGCTGCGCGGCTGGCTGTTCCTGCCGCAGGAGCCCGGCCCGCGCCCGGCCATCACGATGGCCCACGGCTATGCCGGGGTGAAGGAGCACGGCCTGGAGCGCTTCGCGCGGCGATTCGCCGAGAACGGGTTCGTCGTCCTGCTCCACGACCACCGCGGCTTCGGGGCCAGCGACGGCCTGCCGCGACAGGACGTCGACCCCTGGCAGCAGATCGCCGACTGGCGGCGGGCCATCTCCTACCTCGAGACCAGGCCCGAGGTCGACCCGGGCCGGATCGGCCTGTGGGGCACCAGCTACGCGGGCGGCCATGCGATCGTGCTGGGTGCGACCGACCGCCGGCTGCGGGCTGTGGTGGCCCAGGTGCCGACCATCAGCGGCTACGAGCAGGGGCTGCGTCGCATCGCGCCGGATGCCGCGCCGGGCCTGGAAGCCACCTTCGACGAGGACGAGCGGGCGCAGTTGCGCGGCGAGGCCCCGCGGACCCAGGCGATCGTGAGCAGCGATCCGAACGTGCCGGCGTCGTACCGGTCCAAGGAGGCCATCGACTTCTACAACCAGCCCGCGCCCGAGGGGGTGTGGGAGAACCACGTCACCGTGCGCTCCACCCGGGCCGCGCGCATGTATGAGCCCGGGACGTGGATCTCGCGGGTCTCCCCCACACCACTGCTCATGGTGGTGGCCACCGGCGACACGATCACCGTGACCGACCTCGCGCTCACCGCCTACGAGCGGGCCCTGGAGCCCAAGGGGCTGCAGTTGATCCCCGGCGGCCACTTCGCCCCCTACACCACCGAGTTCGACCAGTCGAGCACCGCCGCCGTTGCCTGGTTCCGCACGCACCTCGCCTGATCGGCGCCCGGCCCCGTGCCGAGTTGTCCCCACCAACCCTGAAGGGACCCCATCGTGCCGCACCTGGCCTACTCCGTCGACGACGGCCTCGCCACCCTGGTGCTGGCCAACCCACCACAGAACCGGATCGATCCCCGGATGGCCACCGAACTGGCCGAAGCGCTGGACGCGATCGGCGGCAGCGGAGCCCGGGCCGTGCTGGTACGCGCCGAGGGCCCGGACTTCAGTTTCGGCGGTGACATCGTCGACTGGCCGGACGCGGACGTGCGCGAGCTGAGGTCCCTCTTCGAGCGCTACACGCAGGTCTTCAACCAGCTGGAGCGCCTGCCGCTCCCGGTGATCGCGGCTGTCCACGGCCTGTGCTTCGGAGGCGGCCTGGAACTCGCGCTGCGCGCGGACGTCGTCTTCGCCGCGGAGTCGGCGCGCATTGGGCACCCCGAACAGAGCCTGGGCATCGTCACGCTGCTCGGCGGGATCTACCGGGTCGCCGAACGAGCTGGCCGGGCGCGGGCCGCCGAGTGGGCGATCACCTCCGAGCAGGTGCCCGCGCCGATGATGGCCGACGCGGGCGTGGTCAACCGGGTCGTCCCCAACGACGCCCTGCCACGGGTGGCCCTACGACATCCACAGCTACGCGCACGTCGCCCCGCTACTCGCCGACCAGGGCTACCGGGTCCGCGTTCCCTGTCTACGCGGCCACGGGTCGACGCTTCCTCTCCCCCGGTCGCAAGCCCCGACACGCCCCGGCCGGTGGAGAAGCTGTTCGCACGGGATCCGCTGGCCGCGGGCCTTGCCACGCCAGTCGGCCTCGGTGACGTACAGGCATGGCCCGCTCCGCGCCGACCGCGCGCTGGCCGCCGGCCGCGGCGCCGTCCACATCCGAATCGCCTCCCCCGAAGCGGAAGCCACACTGGCGGTGCCGGCCTGCATCCCGCGGGACTTCCTCGACGAGACCTACACGGAGGTCGCCACCGGGACCGAGAGCGCCCTGCTGCGGCTGGACGAAGACATCGCCCGCCTGCTGCACGCCGACGAGCCGCGGGGCGAATCGGACCCCCGCTTCTCCCCTCCACCTGACGACGACCCTCGGAGGGCACGTCCTGAAGACCGGCAGCCGCCCCAGGGAGCAGTCAGCCCAGGCGGTCTCGGCCGCGCTCCTGCAGCGGCACCAGTGCAGGCGCTCAAGCGGTCATCGAGTCGAAGACGGCAAAGAAGTCGTCCAGGGGTGCGCTGCCGCGGACGACCTTCGCCTGCATCGCCGCACCCTCCCAGGCGCTCACCAGGAACCGCGCCAGCACCACTGCGTCCACACCGCTCGCCAGCTCGCCAGCAGCCCGGGCCTCCTCCAGTACCGAGGCGAGGAGCGACTCCCAGCTTCCGAGCCTGCGGCCCACCTCGTCGCGAATCGTCGGGCTCTGCGTGGACAGCTCCGCGCCGAAGTTCCCGAACATGCAGCCCCGGGTGTAGCCGTACTGCTCCAGGTCTTCCGACAGGAAGACGAAGTGCCGACGGATGCGCTCCATGGGCGCGACGGACTTGTCGGCGAGCATGCCCAGCTCACGTGTCTCGCCGTAGCGGCTCATCACCTCCACGGCCATCGACTCTTTGCTGTCGAAGTGGTTGTAGAACGAGCCCTTCGGCGCTCCGGCGGCGTCGGTGATGTCCTTGATCCCGCTGCCGTTGAACCCGTATTCGTGAAAGCGCTCAGAAGCAGCATCGATCAAGTGCTCCCGCAAACTGGGCCTGGCCACGTTTCACACTCCTCAACGTCCCATGTCAATACGTCCGGTCGTCTTCGCCATGTCAAGGCACCCAGGCGCGCCGCCGACGTCGCCGTCTCTCGCCACCTGCAACGACGCCCATCGAGGGGCCTGCATCCGCGATCCCCGAGGGCACCGGAGTGACGGACCGCACGTCGGGAGGATCAGCCTGCCAATGACCCGAGTCCGACGGACGCCCAAGTCGTGATCTGCCGTGCTGCTGCGCCTGGTCGACATCTCCGCGACCAACACCTTCGCGCTCTCGCGCCTGCTGCCAATGAGTGGCCGAGATAAGGACATCGAGATCCTGGCGCTGCCGCACCAACTGCCGGTCCTCCAGCGCCAGGTCGGCAAGCCCCAGTTCACCGACACCGACCGTGCTGTCCTCGCCGGCCTGCTCCACCACCTCCCGATGGACAAGCTGCGTCACCTCCTGCTGCTGGTACGCCCGGACACGATCCTGCGCTGGCACCGCGACCTACTCAAGCGACGCCATGCTGCGACCTGCGTGCCAAAGCACCGCGGACGCCCGCCCACCGTCCGCTCGATCCAGGCCTTGGTGTTGCGCCTGGCACGCGAGAACAGCTCGTGGGGCTACCGAAGAATCCACGGCGAGCTCGCTGCCCTCGGCATCAAGGTCGCCGCCTCTACCGTCTGGGAGATCCTGCGCGAGCACGGCATCCGTCCCACCCCCGAACGGAAGGGCACGACTTGGGCCGACTTTCTCCGCAGCCAGGCTGACGCGCTGCTCGCCTGCGATCTCTTCAAGGCCCGCACCCTGACTGGGACGCGCCTGTATGTCTTCGCGGTCATCGAGCACTCCACCCGGCGCATCCGGATCCCGGACGCCACCGCACACCCGACGGCGGAGTGGATCGTGCAGCTCGGACGCAATCTCCTCATGGACCTCAAGGACGCGAGCGTCAGGGCCAGATTCGTCATCCGTGACCGAGATTCCAAGTTCACCGCCGCCTTCGACGCCTTGCTGGCCGACGCCGGGCCGAAGGTCGTCACCACCGGCATCCAGATGCCGCGAATGAACTCCCTCATGGAGCGCTGGATACAGACCTGCCGACGCCAGTTCCTGGACCGCACCTTGGTCTGGAACCAGAGACACCTTCCGAACGCGCTCCGCGAGTTCGAGTCCTTCTACAACGAGCACCGACCGCACCGAACACTGAAGCAAGCCGCGCCGCTTCGCCCCCCTACCCGAACCGATCAACGTGCCACCGCGCACCAGGCACCTGAGGATCCGACGACGAGACCGACTCGACGGAACCCTCCACGAATACCAACATGCCGCCTGAGCAGGCCGGATGATTAATCGGCACCCGCAAAGTTCGAACACCACTACAGCACCCACCGCCCCCACCGCGCCCTCGACCACGGCTCACCCCTGAGAGCACGGCCCACACCGATCGCCGATCCGGACCGGATCACCCAACTGAACATACGCCGACGTGACCGACTCGGCCGAACCCTCCACGAGTACCGACATACAGTGGTCGCCGGTGGCGTGCTGCTCGACCGGGTGGGCCTGCTGTCGGGCCGTCAGCTTGGGCGTGCTCGAACCGGTCCTGGCGGGCCTCCTCGGCTGAGCCGCCCGCCCATTTGTGGCCCGGCCGCGTGTGACCCCGTGCGCAGTCGCGGACCTGGCGCGGCACCACGCCGGGCCGGGCGCGGCGGTTTGCGGAATCACGCCGATCCCGTCCCCGTTTCGTGTCCGGAACGGATGGGTATGGACGTGGCGCAATCGGTGGGTTCTGCCAGCCGTATGCTGCTGGGCCCACCGTGGGAGCATGGCCGTCGAATTGGGGGAAAGGCCATGTCGGTCGAACCTGTCGAGCCCAGCGAACTCGCGTTCGGCAACGCCGTCCTGGACGCCTTCACCGCCGCCAGAGACACGTTCCTGGACGCGGTCGCCTCCGGACGGAAGATCGCCCGCCGCTGCATGCCGCGCAACACCGGGCTGCTGCGGCGGTTCGACGCGGCGGAGCAGGCGGTCGACGCCTGCCTGCTCGACCTCGTGATTGTCGGCGCGGAGGGCGCCGGGAAGTCGACGCTGGTCAACGCGCTGCTGGGAAGGGACGTCACACCGCAGGAGGACCTCGTCCCGGGCACTGTGGCCCCGGTCGTCGTCGAGTGGGGGGACACCGACCAGGTGCGCTACTCGGTGGTCCTGGATGGCGTGCCGTCCACCGAGGCCGCCTGCCGGGACATGGAGGAGTTCGGCGGGTATGTCCTCAGCGGCCGCAACGAGGACAACCGCAAGCGGGTGCTGCGCGGCTACGTGCGGCTACAGCACCCGATGCTGGAGAAGGGGGTGCGGCTGGTCGACCTGCCGGGCGTTGAGGGCGTGTCGCCCCATGTCGCCGCGGAGCTGCGGGCGTTCCTGGAGAGCGACACGCACACCGTGATCGGTGTCTGTCGCGACCGCTCCTACGGCCCCCTGCTGCGGATCGCCGAGCAGTGGTCGCGCACCCGCGTCCGGTTCGCCGCGGTGGTCCTCAACTGGTCTTACGACGCCTGGGAGAGGAACGCTGCCCGGCAGGAAGAGTGGGCTGGCGAGGTCCGGTCCGCAGCCCGGCGGGTCCTCGGTGACGAGACGTTCGCGGAGGTGGACCCGGAGCAACTGTTCGTGCTCCACCTGCCGACCTTGACCAGCCCGCGGTCCTGGCGCCACCGCTCCGGTCCGCGGGTCACCGGCCGGCCGCACCGCAAGGAGGCCGAGCGCTTCATCCGCGCGGTCTCGGCGTACATGGCGGACAACGGTGCCGACAGCCTGCTCTTCCGTGCCCACGGCCACGCGCTCGGCGCCCTCGCCGAACTCGACGATTTCCTAGCCTTCCGGGAGGCCACGCTTCGGGCCGTACTCAGCCCCGACCCGGCCGCCGCCCGGAAGCTCGCCGCCCAGGTGGCCGCGGCCCGCCGGGCCGCTGAGGACGCCTGGCAGGCGGTGTCGGGCCCCGCCATGGCGGGCCGTCTGGCCGCCAGCCAATGGCCAGCATGCCGGAGTTCGGTCGTCAAGTCCCAGCAGGACCTGCTCCAGCGGATCACCCGCGCCGAGCAGAAAGTGCTGTCGGAGCACAACCGCATCCCCAAGGCCGTCGCCGAGCAAACCGCCCGCGGCCTGGCGAACGCCGCCGCCCTCCACGACGACGAGGTCATGACGGCCACCCAGCGTGCCCTGGAACCCGTCCTCGCCTTCTACCGCGGCCACGCGCAGCACGCGCTGGACCTGTTCTTCGACCGGCTCCCGCTCCTGCAGGAGAGCATGGGCGAGTTCGGCGTCTCCCCTGACACCACGGATTCGACGGAGTCCCCGCGCCTGGTGGACGACACCAGGGCGCGACTGGGGCGCGGCGCGGGAGCGACGGTCGCGGGTGCGGCGGGCGGCGCGCTGGCCGGCTACGGCGCCGCCGCCGCCGGGGTCACCTTCTCGTTGGCGGAGATAGGTCCCGCCGTGCTGGGCGGGCTGGCGGGGGTGGGCGGTGGTGTGTCGGGGACCGCGGTAGGCGGCACGGCGGCCACGGTGGGCGCCGCCGGCGGCATCGGCGGCGGAATCATCGCATTCGCCATGACGCCGGTGGGCGCGCTGGTCCTGGTCGCGGCCGGTGCCGGTGCGCTCGGGTACGCCGGTCTGACCCTGGCCCGGGCCGGGTCCAGGAAGGCGTTCGCGCGCGGGATCGAAGCGATGCGCACGCAGGTGAGCGGGATCGACGTCCGGAACGGGGGGCCGGTGCACCAGGCGTACTCCGACCAGTGCGAGGCACTCGCTGAGTCAGCAGAGCGGATGCTCGCCGAGAAAGTCGAGGCCTTGGTCCAGTTGGCCTCGCCGGGCGGGCGCGGCGCCGAGGACCTGGCCCGGGAGCTGGCCGGGATCGTCTCCGCGCGCCGGGCCGTTGCCGAGCTCGATGATCGGATGACCGCTGCCCTGCACCGTCCGGACGCCGCATGACCACCGGGGATGGCCCGTTCGGCGCCCTGCGCCGGAGCGTTGTCGCGGCGGGCGCGGCCGTGGTCACGATGCTCCTCGTCGCCGTCCTGGCGGCGGTCCTGGGGATCGTGGAGGTCGTCGCGCGGCACACCCCCTTCGGGGTGTGGACGCTGGGCGTTGCCGTGGCCGTGGGCTCTGGAACCGGCCTGTTCGTCTGGTTCCGGAGCCCCCGCGCCGGTTCGGCACGGCGGGGCGCGAAGCCCCGTCCCGGGGCAGGCACTCCGATGCTGATCCCGTGGCCGGAGTCCGTTCCCCCGGAGGGTGCGGGCGCTGGATCACAGACCGCGGGCACCACCGCGCTCCGCCTCAAACGGGGGTTCCTCGCGGCGCTGGACGGTCGGGACGTAGCGGAGGCGGCGCGGCTCCTCGCGGCGGTGGCGACGCTCCCGGGCCAGGAGGACTGGGTGGCCAGCGCCCGCCGGCGTCTCGACGCGCTCCGGAGCCAGACCCGGCGCAGTCGTCCCTGACGTTCAAACGCTCCGGCCGAGCGGAAGGAGTTGTGCGGGATCCGTCCCTGAAGGGTGTCTTTACTGCCGTACGGCGACTGACCAGTGGCTTTGCGAGCGGCCGCGCCTCGGGCATGACCCCGGTTCGTGGGTCTACGACTGCTGCACTTGATCTTCTGCCGACTGCTGGGCTGGCCGACACTGCTGGGGCGCTCCTCCGCCGCGCACAAGGCCGAGATCCTCGCTCTACGCCATGAGGTCGCTGTACTGCGACGCCAGGTCGGGCGGCCGCGGATGTCATGAGCCGACCGCGCCCTGCTCACCGCTCTCGCGCGGCACCTTCCACGCGCCTTGCGTCCGCACCGGTTGGTCACCCCGGGCACGCTGCTGACCTGGCACCGGCGCCTGGCGCGCTGGACGTGGCGCCAGCCACCGGGCAGGTCCGGCCGACCACCACTACCCGAAGGGATCGTCGCGCTCACCCTGCGCCTGGCCGAGGAGAATCCGACCTGGGGGTACGTCAGGATCCAAGGTGAACTGCGGCGGCCCGGCCACCGAGTCGCCGCCACCACCATCCGCCGCGTGCTACGCCGCTCCGGCCTGCCGCCCGCACCACAGCGCACCTCTCAACACACCTGGCACACCTTCCTACGCACGCACGCCCACACGCTCCTGACCTGCGACTTCATGCACATGGACACCGTCTTCCTCAAACGCCTCTACGTACTCTTCGTCGTGGAGACCAAGACCCGGCGCGTCCACGTCCTCGGCATCACCACCCACCCCACGGGCGAGTGGGTGGCCCAGCTCGCCCGGATCCTGCTGATTGATCTGGAGGACAGGGCCAGGTGCTTTCGGTTCCTCATCCGTGATCGCGACGCCAAGTTCACCGCCGCTCTTGACGCCGTCTTCGCCGGCAACGACACAACCGTCATCCCTACCCCGCCACAACGCCCGCGATCAAACGCATTCACCGAGCAGTGGATACACACAGCACACGCCGAATGCACCGACCGACTCCTCATCACCGCCGAACGACACCTGCGCACTGCGCTCAGCGAGTACGCCGAGCACTACAACACCGGATGAGCCCACCGCGGCCTGGCCCTACGAGCACCCGACGACAATCCGAACGTCATCCTCCTTGCCTGCTGCCGCCGTACGGCGCCGTCGAATACGCGGCGGACTGCTCAACGAGTACCACGCCACCCCGATCAGGCCGCCTCACGGCCCGCAGGAGAGCCCCAGTTCAGCGGTCTGATCGGAGTTGTGACCCCCTTCACGGCGTGGTGCGCCAGGCAGCGGCGACGGCGGCCGCGGGCCTTCTCCCGCTCCCCGTGCACGACCGAACGTCACGTCAGGCCGAACCTTCGTCCGAGCCCGCCGTCGCCGTCGGCTCTGCAGCGGCCAACACCGGTCTGCGGCCGACCACCACCGCGCATGTGCTCGCGGTCACGCTGGCACCGGTCGCGCCCCGGCTGCGTCGCCGGGCGGGTCCCGATCCGCGCATCGGAGTGCCGGGGCCCGGGCCGGCGCAACGAGCCGACGAACTCGTGAAGGCTCACCGGCAAGTCCGGAAGCGAAGTGCACGGGAGCGAGCGCCAAGGCCCAGAGGTGTTCCCGTGCGCGGCGGGAACAACCGATCCGGTCAGCACTGTTGCACCGGCCGAGGGACCGGAGCCGCGCGGGCGGGGAACAGAGAGACCAAAAGATCGTCCGCCCCGACGCGATCCGGTCCCCCGGGTCCGCGGTACGCCCGGTCACCCGATATTGGGGCGACCGGTTATACGCCTGCCGCAGACTCGGACCGAGGCCTTTTCACACAGGAGGACGATTTCATGAATGACTGGCCCTTGACGCTCATGGCGGTGCACGCCCACCCCGACGATGAGGCCACTGGAACGGGAGGTGTCCTCGCGCGGTACGCGGCGGAGGGCATTCGCACGGTCCTCGTGACGTGCACCGACGGCGGTTGCGGCGACGGACCGGGGGGTGTCAAGCCGGGCGATCCCGGGCACGATCCGGCAGCTGTCGCCTTGATGCGGCGTCAAGAACTTGAGGCGAGCTGCGAAGTCCTGAAGGTCAGTCATCTGGAGATGCTGGACTACGCCGACTCCGGGATGATGGGCTGGCCGTCCAATGACGCCCCGGGCTCCTTCTGGCAGACACCCGTGGAGGAGGGCGCTGCCCGACTCGCGGAACTCTTGCGACGCTACCAGCCCGATGTGGTAGTGACCTACGACGAGAACGGCTTCTACGGCCACCCCGACCACATCCAGGCAAACCGCATCACGATGGCGGCGCTGGCGATGACCGCGCTGACACCGAAGGTGTACTGGACGACGGCGCCCCGCTCGATGATGCAGCGGTTCGGGGAGGTCATGCGCGAGTTCGGTACGGACTGGCAGGAGCCGGATCCCGCTGAGGCCGCGGCGTTGGCCGAGATCGGACTCCCCGACGAGGAGATCACCACCTGGGTGGACACCACCGCGTTCGGCGGTCAGAAGTTCGATGCGCTGGCCGCTCACGCCAGCCAGGGCGAGAACATCTTCTTCCTCAGGATGGGCCAGGAGAGGTTCACCGAGTTGATGGGCGTCGAGACCTTCGTACGTGTCCAGGGCACCACCGGAGCGGCCGTGCCCGAGAACGACCTGTTCGCCGGACTGCGCTGATCCGCCCGCCCACCGGGGGCCAGAGAGCTCATGGTCCGTACGGCTCGATCGGGTGTGCTCGCACACCCGGAGGCTTGTTCACGTGGGTTCCGCTCCGGCGGCCCTTGATCATCAAGGTGGCCCTGCTCGGTCGCGTGGCGGTTACGAGGACGCCAGTCCCCCACCCACCCGGGCAGGGCCGTTGAGCGGGAACGTTCAACAGGGCTGGGCGGGGATCAACCGGACGGGCTGGTGGCCGGTGTCCACGCCCAGCTACGGGCCGCCCCGCACAGCCCGTCCCCGGAGCAGATGCGGGCGCCGGGTCTGTACCGATCAGCAGCGCTGGTGTGGTGACCACCCATCCGACGCGCAAACCACATACTGCACTCACGCCGTATCGATAAGCCGGTTCGTTCACTACGCAACTACACCCGACGCAACGGCACTTGGGGTTCGTGCGGGGGTTTGATTTTGCTTTTCTGGGCGACGCATCGGCAGTTACGCCGACCGATCCGCGTGTTGTGCCGCTCGAAAATACGACTCGGATCCTGACCTGGGGTTCCTCAATCCGATGCCGCGGCCTGCACGGTGTCTGGGACGATCCTTCGCGGCCTCATCAACGAGTACCACCACGCCGCTTGACTGAACAGCATCGCTGCGGGTCACAGCACCGAATCCTATTTCCGAGCGGCACAGCCTGCCGGCGGGTCGCATTCCCGACTTCAACGCCTACGCCGGATCCTGTAGCGCAGGAGAGACCCGTGCCACGCCGTGGAAGCTGATGTCATGGTTCGACGCCAACGCTCCTGCGCGCCTTCCCCCGTCGTCCAACTGCAAGCAATTCTCTGTCGATTGCTCCGTGAGCCGTCCGGCGAGATGAAGGTCGTGGGCTGCGCCGTCGTGCCGTGTGAGCCCGTCGAGAGGGCCGGAGATCCTGCCAGCTGACAGGCTGCCGTGGCTGTTGTCGGTCATACGGTGGATTTGTTGACCGCGATATGGATCGCACGGAGCACGTGCTCGTCGTCGGTCAGCACGTGCTCCGGCGAGCGCCTCCACGCCCTCGTAGGCGAGTTTGCCAACGCCGCGCTCGACGATCGCCCACTACTAGCTTCCGGGGACAAGGAATACCTTCCCCTGCCTGCCTTTCTGCTCCGCCTGAATGACGGCCTCGTTGATCTCATCGAGAGAGTATTTGCGCCCGGGAGAAGTTTCCACGATACCCTCGCGCATGAGATCTATGATGTCCTGACCCAGCTGCTTTCGCTGTGCTTCTGTGAGCCTTGGTAGCCAGTATCCCAGCCAGTACACCTCCAGGATTCGGCGACCGGCCAGGATGAAACGCGGGTCGTCACCGACGCGGATCGGCTCGCCGGTGAGAGAGCCGTAGACCAGCATGCGTCCGTCTTCGTGGAGTGACTTGAAGATCTGCGTGCCAGTCTCTCCCACCACGGGGTCAATGGCGTATTTGATGCCCGCCGGGTCAACGACTTTGCGTACCTGTTCGTCGATCGGTCCATCGGCGGTGACGAGCACGACATCGGCGCCGAGTCGCTCCAGTTCTTCCGCGGACTCTCGTCTGCGGACGACGTTCACGGTACGTATGCCATCCCGCTTGGCCAGTCTGATGACCATGCGTCCGAGCTCGGACCCGGCTGCTGACTGGAGCAGCCATTCCCCTTCGGGGACCGCCAGAACATGGCGGACCATGAGAATGGCTGAGGCCGGATTGATGACGAAGGAGGCTACTTGGTCATCGGGGATCTCGTCGGGTGCGAGGAACAAGTCGCTGGCGGGGACGACAGCGTACTCGGCCCAGTTGCCGCCTTGGCCGTTGACGACCGATACCCGTTGCCCTTCAGCTACTTCTTTTACCCCCGGCCCGAGAGCTTCAACAATGCCGACGCCTTCGAATCCGGTTGGTGCCGGAAAATGTGCTTGGACACCCGCATAGTGTCCCCGTACATAGAGGAGATCGGACGGATTTACCGGCGTCTGCAGGATGCGGACCCTCACTTGCCCTTCGCCGGGCTCGGGAATGGGTAGATCCTCGACGGTGAGGACCTCGGTCGGCTCCCCATGCTGAGCGAAACGGATAGCTTTCATGCTCGGCTCCTGGGCGTCGTCGCCACCGGGACAGGCAATGATGGTTGCCTTCTTCACTCTTGGCGTTCGGGGGCACGGTGCGGAAATGGGCTTCGTCGGCCCCCCTACCAGGACGAATATCCTTAGAGCCAGACTCCACGTAGCGACAATAACTCGCCTGGCCAGGAGGCGCATGTCGGGCCCTGCGTCGTGGGAAATCCGTTGGCGGCTTGCGATCACTGGCGATTGAAGCTGGTTGAGCCCCTGGATGCCATCAGCGGGGCACGTACTTGGGAAAAAAGGGCGGCCAGCAGGCCCGGCTCGTCAGATGGCCACTACCGGACGGTAGTTCGGCTGCCACATTGCGGCACGAACCCGGGTGTTGATGTCGTCGCCGATCGTGGTGCGCGCCACGCCGTCGCGGGCCGCGGCTCGTGCAACGGCCGTGGCCACGGCGGCAGAGGTCTGCCGCAATTGCCGCGTGGGCGGGAGCAGGGGGGCACCGGGAGCGGTGGAGTCGACCTGCTCGGCCACGGCGTGCGCGGCGGCTGTGAGCATGCCGTCGGTGATGCCGGTGGCCTGAGCGACGATGGCGCCGAGGCTGAGCCCTGGGAAGACGAACGCGTTGTTGGCCTGCCCGATCTGATAGACGGTGCTGCGGTGGGTCACGGGCGCGAAGGGACTGCCCGTGGCCACCAGAGCCCGACCGTCGGTCCATTCGAGCAGTTGGGCCGGGGTCGCCTCGGCCAGCGGCGTGGGGTTGGACATGGGCAGGATGATCGGGCGGTCGACGGAAGCGGCCATCTCACGGATCAACGGTTCGGTGAAGGCGCCGCCCTGGCCGGAGGTGCCGATGAGGACGGTCGGCTTCACCTGATGTACGAGCTCCGCCAAGGAAATTCCGCCGAGATCCGTGTCGCGAGACCAGCCGGCCACCTCGTCGGCAGCACGGGCGTACGGGTCCTGGAAGTCCCGCATGGCCATGTCCTGGGTGAGCAGACCGTGTCGGGCGACGCACCAGAGTCGCCGGGTGGCCTCGTCGGGGGTCAGCCCGGCGGATTTCATAGCATCACGCAGCTGATCGGCGACGCCGATGCCTGCTGTACCCGCGCCGAAGATCACCACCCGGTGCTCGTGGAGCGGCGTCCCGCTCGCTTGCACTCCGGACAGCACCGCCGCCAGATTCACCGCCCCCGTGCCCTGGACGTCGTCGTTGAAGGTGAGGCACCGGTTGCGGTAACGCCCCAGGATGCGCCGCGCGTTGTCCGGTCCGAAGTCCTCCCAGTGCAGAACGGCGTTGGGATAGAGGCGAGTGGCTGTCTCGACGTAGGTCTCGATGAAGGCGTCGTAGGTGTCCTGGTCGACCCTGGGGTGGCGATTGCCGAGGTAGTGCGGATCGTCCAGAAGTTCCTGCCTGTTGGTGCCCACGTCGAGGACGACGGGGATGGTGCGGGAGGGGTCGATGCCACCCGCGGCGGTGTAGACGGCCAGCTTGCCCACCGAGATGTTGATTCCGCCCACGCCCCAGTCCCCGATGCCCAGGATCGCCTCACCGTCCGTGGCGACGATGAGGTCGACGTCGTCCGGTCCGAGTCCGCTGGCGAGCAGCGAGCTCTCGACCTCCTTGGGCGCGTCGACCGAGAGATAGATCCCTCGGGGCCGTCGGTACTCGTAGCTGTAGCGCTGGATCGCAGTGCCGACGGTGGGCGTATAGACGATGGGCAGTGTCTCGTCCAGGTGCTCGCACATCAGCCGGTAGAACAGCACTTCGTTGCGGTCGTGGAGGGAAGTCAGATTGACATTCTTGGCCAGATCACTGGGTTGTGCGAGGAACTGCGAGTACGCCCGCGACATTTGTTGTTCCAGTGTGAGTACACGTGGCGGAATCAGCCCGATGAGGCCGAGCGACTGTCGTTCCTCCTCCGTGAATGCGGTCCCCTTGTTCAGTCGTGAATTGGCCAGCACAGCGCGCCCTCTGGCTGTCGTCTCCCACCGTTCAAGGTCCCGATTCCAACTGACCGGCTGCGTGTTCATGGCTGCCTCTTCGCTTCCGTTCCCGCGTCGGGCGCTGGTCGGACAGCGCCACCGCATGCCTGCCGTCACCAAAGCCACGAGATCCAGACCCGCCTGTTCCCGCTCCACCACGGGATCGTCATCTCGACACGACCGTGGATGGCCACGGCTCTTCACCCCGGCGCTGTGAGCGCGATCGCTCTTTGTGCTCCGACAATTGCGGGTCGTGTCGAGTGCGCGTGTAGTCGCCGAAAGCCGCGACTTTCACAGACGCAATGCTAGTGCGCACACGATGAGACGACGAGTTGAGGGGAGGGAACGGTGGGGACGTACCGGCCGATGTCTATGCGCAGGCGCTGTGCGTGACCCGGGATTCGAGGGCTGCCGAATGGTCGGAAATTCAAGAGGCCCCGACGACAGCGGACTCCTTGCGATGTACGCGGCGGGCAGCGGTCTGAGTGGGCTCGCCCCGGAGAGGTACGGCAACTGCGAGCCGTCTACTACCGGCTGGAGAACTGGCCGTTGGCGGTGCCCGGGAGAAGGCGTTCACCGCGCCGACAGTTCGGTCCGATACCCGCTGTCGGCGCTTGCGGCTGTTGGCCGACTGCTTCTTAGCCCTGGTAGGTGCTCCTAGAGGTGGTGTTGAGCTGTCTGAGAAACACGCGTGCTTGCCGGCGATGTGCTGTCCAGGCCCG
Organism: Streptantibioticus ferralitis; assembly: GCF_029223525.1. Taxonomy (GTDB): domain Bacteria; phylum Actinomycetota; class Actinomycetes; order Streptomycetales; family Streptomycetaceae; genus Streptantibioticus_A; species Streptantibioticus_A ferralitis. Next base: position 142,508 of record NZ_JARHTQ010000018.1, read on the forward strand.
GGAAGCCGGTGTCGATCAGCTTGTTGGAAGGCATAGCGGAGCCTGACTGCTTCTGCGTCGATGTCGTGGGCTCGCCGGGTTGCCTGAGCGGCCGGCAGGCACGGGCGTGTACGAACGCGGGTCTCCGACCTGCCGGAAGGCAAGGCAAGCCGGGATGGGGGGCGTCTATCCCTCAAAGTACACTTTGGCTAGTGTGCGACAGAGGCAAGAGTGGTATGGTTACGTCTGCCGATGTGTCGAAGTGGCCAGGATTCCCTCTAGGGCACGTATCGTGTCGCTCCAGGCCGTGGAGGGGTGGCACATTTGGAGACAGAGGCAAAGTTGCATTGGATATGGCGTGGTGCCGTAGGTTCACTCTGGTGCGCGCGTCGAGCTTCGACTTTGCCTGGTGGCGAGGTACGGAGAGGGACCCATGGACATCGACGCACAGGGGCTGGACGCAAAGTCCGCCTACAAGCTGCTCATCGGCACGATCATCCCGCGGCCTGTCGCGTGGGTCAGTACCGTATCCACAGCCGGCGTGGGAAATCTTGCTCCGATTTCCTTCTTCACCTGCGTCGGACGTAAACCTCCCAAGGTTTCGCTGTCGCTGCAGCCGCGGGAAGACGGCACACTGAAGGACAGCTTCGTCAACATCAGGGAGACCGGCGAGTTCGTCACGAACATGGCTACGCTCCCGCAGGCGCACGCCGTGCATCGCACCGCTGTCGATTTTGCCCCCGACGTGGACGAGTTCGATATGGTGGACGTGGAGAAGGAGCCCTCAGCTCTGGTGAAGCCACCGCGGGTGAAGGGCGCACCTCTTGCCTTGGAGTGCAGGGTGGACAGGATCCTCTCGGCTCCGGACGGGCTCCACAATGTGGTGTGGGGTGAAGTCGTCAACTTTTACGTTCGCGACGACCTTTACATCAACGGCCGAATCGACTTCGGCGCGATCGCTCCGGTCGGCCGACTCGCGGCCGAGTACACGGTCGTCAACAACACCTTTGTGCCGCCTCTCGAGCCGGATGTGCTCGCCGAGCACGCGGAGAAGCGGATGATCCGCCTGGATGGCAAGGGCGAGGAGTACTCGCCGATCGACACCGGGACCTGGTCGCCCTCGGGCGCCGTCATCGAATAGGCGGGATATCACCGCGACTGGCTCGTCGGACCTCCGCATCCGGGGCGACCGACCAGTCCCTCAAAGGAGAGAACTGAAGATGCCATCAACGTCCTCGCCCGCCGCACTCGGCGACGCTTACACGGAGATCACCAACTGGTTCTTCGAGGACTATCTGCAGCCGTGGATGACCGCTGTGGAGACCTCGAGCGACCCCTCCTTCATCGCAGACTTCTGGGGTGCCCCGCTCTGGATCGGCCTGGAAGACGGTCCGGCGGCCGTCTTCAACAGCCCCGAGGAGATCACCGGGTGGTTCAAAGACAGCTTTGACCGCCTTCAGTCCGCCGACTACACGCACACCGCGGTGCTCGACCGCCGAGTGATGATCTTTCACCGGCATGGTGGCGCGATCGACGTCATCTGGTCGCGTCGGCGCGGCGACGATTCGGAAATCGAGCGCCTCGCCGTGCACTTCATCATCGCTCGCCGCACCGACGGGTTGCGCATCGTGTCGATCGAGGGCACCAACACCGACGCGGACACACTCGATGAGGTCTGGCCGATCCACCGAGGCGACGGGCAGTGACGCGTACAGCTCTGGAGCAGCGGTTCACCCCGTCGGGCATCCAGTACTTCCGAGTGGGTGACGGCGATGCCGGGATGATGGTCTTCGTCCACGGCTGGCGTGACAGCGCTGTGGGCTGGCAATGGACCATAGACGAGTTGGCGCGCCTTGGCGTCATCACCGACTGGCGTGTGGTCTTGGTCCAGCGTAAGGAGGTCAGCCGCCGCGACGCGGAGCATGCGGGCCTCCTGGACGACTTTGCCTCCCAGGTCGTCGAGGTCGTGCGTCATGTCGCGCGGCCACAGGAGCAAGTCGTCCTGGTCGGCCAGTCCATGGGAGGCCCCGTCGCGGAACTCGCAGCCACTCAACTGGCGGATGCGGTCAAGGGGTTGGTGCTGGTGACCCCGGCGCCGCTGGCGGGCACGCCGCTACCCGCGGACATGCTGGAGGACTTCGAGGCGGGCGCTCGCGAACTCGACCGAGTCACCGCCGCGCTGTCGCGCATGCGACTCGCCCGCAACACGTCCGACACGACGGCGTTGCACCTCGTCATCGCGACCCCGGCGGAGAGCGAACGCTCCACTCTCCAGTCCTTGGCCTCCTGGATCGGAGGTCACCCGCAGGGGCGTCGGCCCTCGCCCGTCACGGCCCCGACCCTGGTCGTGGTCACCGACGACACCTTCTTCAGCGAAGAGATGCTGCGCACCGACGTTGCCGGCCGGTTCGCCGACGCAAGTGTGGCCAAGGTCGGCGATGCCGGCCACTTCCCCTACCTGGAGCGCCCTGAGGAACTGGCGCGTGACATCGCGGAGTTCCTCGCGAAGATCGGGTGATCATCAGTCGGTTCGACTGCGCCGCCCTGACGGGCGGCGCACTCATTGGAGCACCGGACCATGGGTCGCCGCCGTCCTTCGCCGAGAGGGCGGTGCCAACCCGCGCTGCGCGCGTGGTCACGGTGCCAGATGCTCACGGAACCAGTCGGTGGCAGCCTTGCTCGTCGTTTCAAAGCCCGTCATGTAGGCGTCGAAGTGGTCACCGACATACATCGCCAGTCGCTTGGGCTCCAGGGCACGCCCATACGCGGCGAGTGCGAGATCGGTGAGCGTGACCGTGTCGGTTTTCGCCACGACCATCAGCAGCGGTGTCGGTGAAACGCGCGCAATCCATGCCCCGGGCTCGTACATCTGCGCCTTGCGTGTTGACCGCAGTGTGATGTGCTCAGGTTTCTCGACGCCAGGTGGCATGGGGAAAGAGGCATGGAGCTCGTCCATGCCCTGGGAATGGTAGGCGGCCTGCGCACCGGGGTCGAGGCTGTTGAGGAGTTGAAACTCGGGTCGGCGACCGGCCAGTTGACCGCGTTCGTCGGCGTCGAACCGCTCCTCGAGCGCCTGCTTCCGGTCCGGGGGCACACGACGAAGGCTCTGTTCGTAGCCGCTGATCGTCGGGATCTGCGCGACTGCGGCTTTGATTCGCCTGTCGGTGGCTGCCAGAACGATCGAGTGCCCGCCGGCGTAGCTCGAGCCCCAGATCCCGATCCGGTTGACGTCGACGTCGTCGAGTGTCTCCAGGAACGAGATCGCTCGTCGCCAGTCCGCCACCTGCTGCCAGGGGTCGATGTCGCCGCGCGGCTCGCCGCCGCTCAGCCCGAACCCCCGGTGATCATGAACGAGGACGACGAATCCCGCACGGCTGAAGCGCTCTGCATATCCTTGCAGGCCGCGGTACTTCACTCCGCCGAAGCCGTGCGCCATCGTGATCGCCGGAAAGGGACCGTCTCCAACGGGTGGCCGAAACAACCAGGCGTGCAGTGATATGTCGTCTGCGGCAGGCACGAGTACGTCCTCGAAGTCCATTACCCGTTCACCTCTTTATGCGGTTACGACTTTGTTCACGAAGTCAGTCAGGCTGCGGGTTTCTCGGCGTGGGACCAGTGCCCGGCGCTTGGGACGTAAGCGGTCTCGCAGTTCGAGAAGCGGCTAGCCACATGCCCGTGAACCAGCGCACGCGTGGCGAACGCGGACATCTCCATTGCCGACAGCGCCTACCCGCGCAACGGTATGGGGCTGATCAACACAAGTCCCGCTGTGCGGTGTGGACGGGCCACAGCGAGCAGCTCCGCCACCTGCGTACCCCCTGCTGCGTCCTACGATGACGTCTGGCCGGTCCGACGAATTGTCGAGCGGATCGACGGAGGCGCCGGCCTGGTCACGGTAGGCGTCCAAGGTCGCACCCCGTCGAGCACCTTCGCGCTCGCCCATGCCGGTGTGGTGGAGACTCACCGGGATCGGCGTCCGCTCCGGGCATTCCAAACGGTTTATAACGTCCTGCCGAATCGAGGGCTTGTCCAGGAAGCCATGAATGAACACCAGATCCCTGGTGCTCACGTCGTCCCGACGTTGCGACTGATTGCTCCCCCGTTGGGCCTGTTTTGTCCTCTCAGCGTGCATCGTCTCGTCTCGTGATTTCGCCATGATCCCTGAGTGCCTCGTATGCGCGGCAGACATGCCGCGGAGGTGCTGAGCGGTGAGAACCCACAGGAACATTCTTGCGGTTCTTGCGGATGCCGACGACAAGGCCGCGAAATCTGTGTCACACGCCCCATACCTAGCGATCATAAGCCGCACATCCCCCCAGCGCATGTCGGAGCGAGACGAGCAGTGCCAAGACGGAAGGACTGGTCCACCGCCGGCGGCTTCCACGGCAACAGCAAGAAAATTACTGTCGAGTTCATTAATCGGCGCCGGTGGATCCGTTCCCGTGGCCCAATCTCCCGTAATGCGATAGGTTCCCGTCGAGGCATCGAAGACTTATACATGAAAGCTCGGATTTCCGGCGGCTTCCGAAGCGCCCAATTGACCACACAGTCGAGTCGGGCGTTCCGGGCGATATATCACGATCCGTGCGCGCCGGCATCGTGATTGCCAGCGCAGGGTCCAAGCCGCGCAGCGCGGGTCGGAGCGGCGCCACCGCCGGTTACACCACCTCACCCATTGCACCCGAAGGCCGGGGGCGGTGGCGTTCGATCCTGTCAAGACAGAGCCAAAACGTGTACAGTTATGTCGAGTGATGCGGCACTGGCCCGCCGTGTCCCGCATCAGGCCAGGCGCCGCTGCTCGTGGCAGGGCACGCTGCCGACGACGCATCGGGTGGAGGCAAGCACAACAAGAAAGGGCCCGCACTATGGCGTCTGAGCTTCGCTTTCATGTTCACGTTGCCGATCCGACTCTCGAACATGGCACGCCGCCGGTGCCCCACGGCTACCCGGCGGTCGCATCTCCCATAACGTCGACGCTCATCACGGGTGAGCGCGACGCGGTCCTCGTAGACACCCCCTGGACACACGAACACGTCCACGTGATCGGCGACTGGATCGCGTCGTTCGAAAGGAACCTCACCTCGATCTACATCACCCACGGCCACGGCGACCACTGGTTCGGCGCACCGGCACTGCTCGAACGCTTCCCGACAGCGAAGGTCTACGCCACCCCCGGTACTGCGGCGTACATGAAGATGCAGCACGAAAACCGCGGTGCGCAATGGGAGGCCAGGTTCCCGGACCAGGTCAGCGAGGGAGAGATCGAGCCGCGGATCATCCCGCAGCAAGGCATCGAACTGGAGGGCAATGCCCTCAAGGCGGTTGAGCTCGGTCACACCGACACAGACGACACCAGCGGTCTGTGGGTCCCGGCCATTCGCCTCTTCGTCGCCGGCGACTCCGTTTACAACCACTGCCATCAGTACCTCAACGAGTCCGGCAACGGTGGACTCGAATCGTGGTACCGCGCCCTGGACAAAATCGAGGCGCTGGATCCGAAGTACGCAGTCGCCGGCCACAAGGACAAGACGCAGCCGGACGACGGAGGCGCCGTCCAGCGGACCCGCACCTACCTCAACACCTTCCAGCGCCTCCACGAAGAGGGTGGCCGCACGCCCGAGGAGTTCTTCGACGAGATGATGCGACTCTTCCCCGGGTACGCCAACCCGAAGGCTCTGTGGCGGAGCGTCGTCGCGGTCGTCGGCCCGCCTGCAGCGGCCTAGAGAGCTCGCGCGGCGCGCACCGGACAGGTCGGGGCGCGGAAGTCGGACACCGAGCGGGAAGTGCCGACTGGAGAGGCGGAGGGAAGTAACTCAGCCCGGAGGTTGCATGTCTGACACAGTCCAGCACAAATTTGTCACGGCCAACCGCGTCCAACTGCACATTGCCGAGCAGGGACAGGGCCCGCTGGTCTTGCTGCTTCACGGATTCCCGGAGAGTTGGTACTCCTGGCGGCACCAGCTCGGTGCGCTGTCTGCCGCGGGGTATCGGGTCGTCGCTCCTGACCAGCGGGGCTATGCGCGCAGCCAGCAGCCGGAGGCCGTCGAGAAATACAGCATGCTCCACCTCACCCATCCGCAGCAGAGAATCCTGCGAATCGCCGAGGGTCGGGCGTGCACCTGGTCGCGGCTGCGGCGCCGGGGCGAACCAGTGGCAGTGTTCCCGCGTGGGGCTTCTCCTGGAGGAACGGCTCGAAGTCAGAGCAGTAAGCCCGGTCGGCATCAGGATCCAGCTCCGACGACCATCAGACAGATGTGTTAAAATTTTGGCTCTGTCGTCGGGCGAGCTACCATCGAAAGGAAAGGCCGGGCAGCCTCCGGCTCTGTCGGCACGGCCGATCAGGAATCGGCGCTGCGGCTGCCTCAGACACTCGAGGAAGCAACGATGTCCAGAGCACCTCTGAACTGGAGCGTCCACGTAGCGCCGTCGATCCCCACGGAGATCGCGGACCTGCCCCCCGACCTCCCCCGGCGCATGTGGTCCCCGATGGCGACGACGCTGATCACGGGCGAGCACGATGCGGTCCTGGTGGACGCGCTGATGACTACGGAACAGGCCGGTCGACTGGCCGACTGGGTCGCGGCAAGCGGCAAGAGCCTGACCACCATTTTCGTGACGCATGGACACGGGGACCACTGGTTCGGGCTGGGGACGCTGCTCGAGCGCTTCCCGGGGGCGCGCGCCGTCGCGACGCCGGCCGTGGTGAAGCAGATGGAGAAGCAGATGGCGCCGGAGTTCGTGGCGTCGTTCTGGGACAAGCGCTTCCCCGGTCAGATTCCGGACAACCTGGTGGCCGCAGAGCCGCTGGACGGGCACCGGCTGACGCTGGAGGGACACGACCTCGTCGTCGTGGAACTCGGCCACACCGACACCGATGACACCACCTGCTTGCACGTGCCGTCGATCGGCTTGGTCGCGGCCGGAGACGCCGTCTACAACGACGTCCATCTCTACCTCGCCGAATCGCCCGCCGAGGGCCGGCAATCCTGGCTGGACGCGCTTGACACGATCGCGTCACTGAACCCCGCCGCGGTCATCGCGGGGCACAAGCGGCCGGGCCTCCCCGACGACCCGAAGACCATCGACGAGACCCGGCGGTACATCCACGACTTCGAAGCAGTCGCAGAACGCACCACGACCACCATCGACCTCTACCGCGGCATGCTGGAACTGCATCCCGACCGCGTCAACCAGGGTGCATTGTGGGGCTCAGCCAGGTCTGCCAAGGGCTGAGCGGCTGCGGCCTCGGACGCCGCAGTCACCAGCGTCCTGCCCCGAGGGGAACCGGGTGGCCGGAGACACCGATCGCGTGTTGACAGCAGCCCGCTGCGGCCGCCGCGCTGCCGGGCGCGGTCTCGCGAAGACATACCGACGAACGACGCCGACACACCCACGGGCGAAGCCAGATCCGACATCTGGACACTTCTGTTCGTGAATCCACCGAAGCCCTGCCGGCTAGGAGGTGATCAGACCACACCCTCCGTGTTATTTAGGCAACGTGACACCGACGCCTCACACAGCTACACTCTGAAAGTAATAGGTAAAATATCTATGGGCATGTCGCTACAAGAACCACAGAAAGAGATCCCAGAATGTCCTGGAGTGCGACAGTCCGATACGGTCTGCAGCCCGCCCCGGGCGAGCTGGCGTTCGTACAGGACCTGCTCAACACGCTGTCCGCTGGGAAGCCACGTGGGGCCGACCTGCTGCACACCACTGAAGACGCCAATGAGTGGCTCGACCAGGCGTTGAAGAGCTGGAGCAGCACGACCCACCAGCCGGCACCCGGTATCGAGCTGACAGCCGAGGACGTACGGAGCCTCCGCGACTTCCGCCACGATCTGAACCAGATCCTGCAGGCACAGACCGCCGAGACCACACCGAAGTCCGGCCCAACGGCCTCACTGATGACCTTGCCCATGGCGTTGCGCCTCGACGAGCACGGAACCATCCGGGCGGAGCCGCGCGGTACGGGATGGCGGCAGGTGGCATCACTCGCCCTCATCGAGGCCTACCGGGCCCAGTGCACGGACACTCTGCGCCGCCTGAAGACCTGTCGCAACACCCGCTGCGCGGCTGCCTTCTACGACCGCTCCCGCAACAACAGCGGCGTCTGGCACGACGTTCGCGTCTGCGGCAACGCGGCCAACCTGCGCAACTATCGAGCGCGCAAGCGAGCTGGCGCCGACCAGGTCTGACAGCTGCTTCTCGGTGTGCTGTTGCTCGCCGGACCGCAGCCGCGTCGGCACATTCTGCGGCTTTGCCCTGACCTGGCCGAGGACGGCTTCGGCGAGCCTCCATTCCGAATCGGCGCGCGGACACAGGGCGCCCACGTCGACGGCGAGGCCACCGGGGGCTCCGCGGCCTTCTGGAGAATTCCGCAGAGCCCGAGAGCGCGAGAGCTCGTGAAGTTCGCGCGTCGCAGGTGGGTTCGTCGTCGATATGAGGTGCCCCAGGGGGCAGCTACGGAAGCGTCCGCCGACACCCTGGGACCCGCCCTCAGCTGCCGTGAAGCGCGTCCTCAATGGCGTTGATGGCAATCCGGCGGGCCACGTTGGTTGCGTGGCAGTCGCGGAGTGTGGGTGCCCGAAACTCGGCTACCGCTGTTGGCCTGGGACTTGCGGTGGGGGTCAGGCGGGGCGGGATCCTGACGTATGGCTCTGCGAGTGCTGTATCCAACGTCCCCAGGTCGTCGGCCTCGACGACGCCGGGGACAGAGCCGCCGCTCCGCAGCGGGGCGCACACGTGCTGCATGCACGGTGCGAGCCCGGTGCGGAGGAACGGCTCTACCGGCTGGTGCTGGGACTGCTGGGCGACATCACGCCGGTGGTGCCGCCCGTCCCTCCGGCGGCCGCGTTCGACGATCAGGCAAATGCGCTCGCGTACCTGGTCACTGATCGTCTTCGGGCGGGAACCCAACACCGAGATCAATCCCTGGACCCTGTGGAACCCAGTGCGCCACTTCCCTGGGCGCAACCGGGGCGCCAATAGCGCTCGTGTCCTGATCGGGAAAGCTGATGCTGTCTCGATTTACTGTATTCCGGGATGGAGACACGAGCGCAATAGTTCAGCGCTACTGAACCAGCATGAAGCCGCCGAAGGAGAGGTGAAGGCCTACACTACTGCAGTAGGCATAGGAGCCCTGGCTATCCCCGGCCATGCGGACCACGCCGTAGACGTACCTCGTGCGATGGCCGTTGGCGCATTTCGCGTAGGCCTTGTACATGCTGGGGCTGCTTCCCTCACACCAGCCGCCGAACGTGCTGATGTCCTGCCAACGGTGACATGTCCCAATGGTGGCGGGGCTGGCGTGGGCGTCAGGGGCGGCCGATGCCGGAGCCGTAGCCAGGACGCCGATCGCCACAGTGGTGGCTAAGGTTGCCAACAACGTTCTGCTCTTGTGAGCGCGCATTCGTGCTCCCTTCAAAGTTTGACGGAATTGCTCCGTCTACATCTGGGAAAGTATCAGCACCATGATTTGAGGTCGTCATACTCGCGGTTGTTCTGCAACGGCCGTCATCAACCTGTCTAATAGACCAATTGAACCTCTCCTGCCTTCCAGCATGGTCTGAGCAGGCCACCCGAAGGAGCGGTGGAGTCCGAGAGTTCCCGGCGGCCGCGATTGGGCGCCCACCCGGTGGGCCGGTCCAGGTCAAAGACCCGCGACCTCGCGGACCGCAGAGGCCTGCAAGGCGATCGCGCACCGGATTCACGACATCGCCAAGAATGTCGGCCACGGTCGTTCGACGCTCCGAGCACTGCGAAGGGCATCCCGGCGAGACCGGCCAGCCGGTGAAGCACGGTGCGGACAGCAGCAGTTCGTTGTGACCTAGTGGGTGGTGGGCAGCCAGTTGCCGCAGTAGCCGCCCCAGCCTCCGGACTTGTGGAAGACGTATTTCCACTGGTCCAGCATCTCGGTTCCGGTCTTGGGGCCTACGACACCGTCGACGGTCAGGTGGTAGCTGTAGTGGTGAGTGGCCTGGAACACCCTGACCGCGGCGGCGGTAGCGGGCCCGAAAGAGCTGTCCTCGGCCAAGCCGGCGTTGTCCATGCGGTTCAACATGTACTGCACGCACCAGACGCCTGAGCCGTAGTTGATGTTGGGCACGCCCTCGCCCAGGCTGTCGGCGTTCGTGTTGGCCTGGGCCGGGCCGACCGTGCCGAAGACGATTGCTGCGGCGACGCTGGTCGCCAACGCAGCAGAGGCGGCCGATCGTTTGAACTTCATCGTTTCTCCCCTTCCTCTGTGGTGCCGCTGTGCCGTGCACCGCTGTGCCCCGGCTTGCGCAGACCACGGTGCACGACGGTTGGCAGGAGGAAGAAAGGTGTTCGGCCAGATGATGCCTACTCGGGACGTCCCACCCCCTGAACTGCTGCAACACAGCAGGACCTGACGCTGTTGTGGGACAGGCCAAGGCCGCTCAGGTCACGGCCGGCTCCGGCGGGAGGCGCTCACCGGCAACAGCCCAGCTGTCCGACAGCAGTTGCCACCGGCTGGTCATGCTGATCCAGACCGCTCCGAAGGCAAGGTCATCCGCCGCGACCGCCTCAGTGGAGTGATCCACGAATACCCGCAGGTCGCATACGGCGGCCGAGTATCGGGCACCCACAGGTCTTCTCCGGTCGGTGGAGGGTGAGGTCACAAGCGCAGGGCGAAGCAGGCCAACTGGTGGAGGTCCACGGTCGTCACGGTGGACCATCCGGAGGTGAGTCGACATCGCGCGCGGTGGTGCCCTGGCTCTTGAGAGGGGCGTTGTCTTCCCGACGGAGGGCGTGTTCGGTGCCCACCCAGAAGGTCCCTCCGGGGGAAAGTACGTGGCGGATGTCCTGCAGCGGTGAACCTTGTACAAGTCAGATCGACCTTGCATCTCAGGCTGCATACGTCAGTTGGATCCTGCATCGAGCTGGGGTCTGGGGGCTGCGAACGGCAGGCGTGTCATGGTGTGGCGGAGGGGGTTCAGATGATTCCGCCGTTGGCGCGGACGACCTGCCCGTTGACCCAGTGGCCGGCCGGAGAGGCGAGGAACGCCACGACCTCGGCGATGTCGGCCGGGGTGCCGAGCCGCTCCAGCGGGGGCTGGGCGGCCATGCGGGCGATGGTCTCCTCGTCCTTGCCGTCCAGGAACCCGTCGGTCGCCGTCGGTCCGGGCGCGACGGCATTGACGGTGACATCACGCCCGCGCAGTTCGCGGGCCAGGATCAGCGTCACCGCCTCAACCGCGCCCTTGCTGGCGCAGTACGCGCCATAGTTCGGGAGGGCCAGGCCGACCACGGAGGTGGAGAAGGTGAGGATCGTGCCGCCGGGCCGCACGCGGCGGGCTGCCTGCTGGGCCACGACGAACGTGCCGCGGATGTTGGTGCGGTGCAGGTCGTCGAGGACGGCCAGGTCCAGCTCGGCGATCGGCGCCATGCGCGCCCGTCCGGCGGCGTGCACGACCACGTCGACGCCGCCGAACTCGGCCTCGGCGGTGTCGAACAGCGTCGCGACGGCGTACTCGTCACCGACATCGGCGCGCACGGCCACCGCGACGCCGCCGGCGGCAGCGGCCTCCTTGACGGCTGCCCCGGCCTGGTCATGATCGCCGATGTAGCCGACGACGATGGCGTAACCGTCGGCGGCCAGGCGGCGCACGGCCTGGCGGCCGATGCCGCGCGATCCGCCGGTGACGACGGCGACGCGAGACGAACCTGAGAGGCGCGCAGCAGTAGCGGTGGAGTCCACGGAATCCGGAAGCGGCATGGCGTCTCCTGCGTTTGAGGGCGATCGGGCCGCGGTCTTGCCGCCGCCCTGGTATCTGCTCGACCATCGGCCAGCCCTCCAGAGGTAGCCAGGGCTGCGTTTACCCGGGGGTTGCCGCCCCCTGGCTACGGCTCGCCGCGCGGGCAACCATGGAGGGGTGAACCTTCCAGAACTCGGCGCGTTCCTGCGATCGCGCCGCGACCGCATCCGGCCGGGCGACGTCGGCCTGCCTCAGGGGCCGCGGCGCCGCGTCCCGGGCCTACGCCGCGAGGAGGTCGCCCAGCTCGCAGGCTTGTCGGCCGACTACTACACCGAGTTGGAGCGTGGCAGCCAGAAGACCGGTGTGCAGCCCTCGGCCCAGACTCTGGCCGCCCTCGCCCGGGCCCTACGGCTGAACTCGGATGAGCGCGACCACCTGTTCCATCTCGCCGAACGGCCGATTCCCCCGTCGGCGCACGGACCGGCATCGCATGTGCAGCCTGCCCTACTGGGACTGCTGGACCGGCTGTCCAACACTCCCGCGCGTGTCCTCACCGATCTGCACGAAACCCTGGTGGAGAACGACCTCGCCGTTGCCCTCCTGGGACGATCACCGACCCGGCGCGGTCCGACGGCGAGCTTCGTGTACCGCTGGTTCACCGACCCCGAAACGCGCGAGATCTTCCCACCCGAGGATCATCCGCATCATTCACGGTGGTTCGTGGCGGACCTCCAAGCCGCAGCCGCCCGGCGCGGCCATGACGCGGAAATGGCGAAGATGGTGGCTATCCTCCGTCGCGGCAGCGCGGAGTTCGCGGCGCTGTGGGACACCCACGACGTCGCGGTGAAGCGGACGGACCGCAAGCGGATCGTCCATCCCACGCTGGGCGTCATCGAACTCGACTGCTGCAACCTGCTCAGCGAGGACGGACGCCAGCGACTGTTGTGGTTCACCGCACCGACCGGCGGCCGGGGGGCTGAGCAACTGGAACTGCTATCCGTCATCGGGACGCAAGATCTGGCCTCCGAGCCCGCCGACTGCCGTCCGAAACCAGCAACAGACGCCTCGCGCTGACACTTGGCCAGGAGCGTGACGAACCCCCGCCCCCGACCCTGTCCGCGCCCCCCACTGGCACTTCTTGCGGCAGAGCGACCGGCGTTGACGTGGCAGGCGAAAAGGCGTTCGGTGTGCGGTCTCCGAAGATGCAGGGGCGACTTGACCAATCGCGGAGGCGTTCGCGCAGACGGACCTTGCACACTGCTGGTCACGACCACCGACCAGGGCAGCGTCCAACGGAATCGGACAGGGCATGTCCTGTCCGGGCGAACCTTGCCAGTTCCGGACTTACTTTGCGAATGATCTTGCAACGATCGGATCAACTCTGCATCCTGGCCTGGCCTGGTGGGTCAAGATCCGGGGTGTGGCCGAGTTGTCGGTGCTGCTACGGCGACGTGGGCCCCGGGCATGGTCGGCGGCCGGTCGCCGTTGGCCGTTACGTCCACCCGGCCGCTGGCGAGAGCAAGCGCTCCGTACACCGGGGGAACCCGTCGACCGCATACGCCGCGGGTAGGCTGTGGGTGTGGGCCACTTGAGTAGGGGGAGCGATGTTGCAGACGGCGTTCACCCAGCTTGTCGGCTGTAAGGCCCCGATCCAGCTGGCGCCGATGGGTGTGCTGAACACCCCGCAACTGGTCGCCGCGGTGACCGAGGCCGGCGGCATGGGCATGGTCGGGCTGCCGGGCGCACCCGCCAGGGCGGTCATCGACGCGCTCGAGGCCTGCGGCGCCCACGCCAAGGGCCCGTTCGGTTTCAACGTGCTGGTGCCGTTCCTCGACCTGGAGGTCGTCGAAGCGGCGGCGGCGCGGTGCCGGTGCGTCGACTTCTACCACGGCGCCGTCGATGGCTCGCTCGTCGAGCGGGTGCACGCGGCGGGCGCGCTCGCGGCCTGGCAGGTCGGCGCCACCGACCAGGCCCGCGCCGCCGTCGACGCCGGGTGCGACTTCCTCGTCGTCCGGGGCACCGAGGGCGGCGGCCGCATGTACGGCTCGCGTGGGCTCTGGCCGATGCTCTTTGAGGTCCTGTCCGCGGTCGATATCCCGGTCCTGGCCACCGGCGGCATCGCCGACGGGCGCGGGCTGGCGGCGGCGCTGGCGGCCGGCGCCGCCGGAGTCCGGCTCGGCACTCGCTTCGTCGCGACCCCGGAGTCCAACGCGCACCAAAGCTACAAGGATGCAATCGTGGCCGAGACCGAGACGGTCCTGACCGACGCCTTCAAGACCGGCTGGCCGGATGAGGTGACGCGGTCCCGCGTGCTGCGTCGCGCGTATGAACGCGCCGCCGCGCTGCCCGACAACGCCGCCGTCGCGCGGATGAAGATCGGGCCCGATACCGAGGAAGTGCCGAGATTCGGGTTTCCGCCACCCACTGCCACGGCCTCAGGCGATGTCACGGCGATGGCAATGTATGCCGGAGAATCCGCCGCCCTCATCACCAGCGTCGAACCCGCCGGCGAGATCGTCACCCAGATCGCGCGACAGGCGGAAGAACTCCTGCGATCGGCGACACCAGACAGACATGTGCGTTCCTGACACGGCTCGCCCGCTGCGGCAAACCGCCTGACCGATCGCACAGATCCTCGCCCATGCTGCTCGGCCGTGCCGTCAGCTCCACATACGGCGGCTGCGCCAGGTAGTCGAGCGGCCAGACCCGGGCGGCGGGATAGGTGAGCGCGTCGCGGTGCCACTGGGCGGTATCCCGCACCTCGCCGCGCAGCACGTGCGCCCGGACCAGCGGAAGCCGGCTCCAGCGGACGCGCCCGGACCCCCGCTCGCCGAAGTTGCAGAGTAACGGCCTGACCCGCGATTGAGTGTGGGGCGTGCTGGCCTGGCGGTTCGGCTGGTGAGTGATTCAGCAGGCCGTCGCGCGGACGCCCACCAGTTCGGTGCTCGGGTCGTGGCGGGTGGTCCGCTGGGCAGCGCGGTCGGAGACCAAGCCTGCGATGGCTCGGTGGACTTCGCCGGCGCGGGCCGTGGCACGCGGCTCCACCCGCTTGAACCGGCCCGCGATCCGGGCCATGACGCCCTCCAAGCCCAGCTCACGCATCAGGTAGTTCTTCGCCAGGACCGTAACCCTGGCATCAGGGACTCCACAAATCTCAGTACAGCTCACTCCTCCCCCGGAGCGCTGCCCCGGTCCGCGCCCGCCAGGAATGCGCCCCGGAGGCGGCCCTGGTCAGACCTCCGAATCTTCCAGGGCGTGGAAGGCGGAGACCAGGAGGCTATGGGGTTCCTCCGTGCGCTCCCGGCCCGGGGACGCCACGAGCTGGAACTGCACGCGTTCGGCGCCCTCGGGCGCCGGGCAGCGGCGGGAGACGACGCTCAACAGCGTGAGATACGGGATCGAGGTCTGCACGAACTCCTCACGCCGCTCCTCGCGCAGCACGGACGTGAGGTCGGAGGACAGGTCCAGCAGCGCCTTCTCGGCACGCCGGCCGGGGTGCCAGACCATCTGCCGTACCGACCGCGGCCGGATCACCGGATACTCGCGCCACGGACTCGTGGTGCCGTCCGCCAGCCGGTGCCTGACCAGGAGATGGATGTCCTCCGCCGCCGGGTTGGGCGCGAAGTACGTTGAGACGGGGAACAGCGAGTGCCCGGGGTCGACCGGGCCCAGCCACCGTGGCTGCCTACGGAACTGCTGTGCCACCGTGAGCCCGAACCAGGCCAGCAGCAGCCCGTAGAGCCCGTACCGCTGAACGGGTGCGCCAGCGTAGCCGGTGAGCGCGGGTGTTCCGGTCGGATCAGGCATGGACGGCCTCCGTGGTCCGGGCCAGAGCCCACTCGATGCTCGCGACCACGCGGTCGGCGTACTCCCTGCGCGTGACCAAGGTGTTGTGCCCGGCGTCGGCCACGATGTCGT
Organism: Streptantibioticus ferralitis; assembly: GCF_029223525.1. GTDB lineage: Bacteria > Actinomycetota > Actinomycetes > Streptomycetales > Streptomycetaceae > Streptantibioticus_A > Streptantibioticus_A ferralitis. Next base: position 158,125 of record NZ_JARHTQ010000018.1, read on the forward strand.
GCCGGGACACCTCGGACAGCTCGGCCAGCTCCCGTTGGAGTGCGAGGTGGGCGGGGTCCGAGCGAGCGGTCTCCCCCGCACTCAGCACCGCGACCGGAGCCGGTGAGAACGTCGTGAGCCGGGCCGCATCGTGCGACCAGGATTGGTGCCACTGGCGCAGTTCCCGGCGGGCCGACCACCACGTGGCGGGCGTGGACATACGGGCCTTGGTCGTCGCCGCGACCGCAGCGGGCAAGAAGCCGAACGGTCCTGCCGCCAGGTCGTCGGAGCGGCACGCTGTCGGCCCACCGACCAGTGTTCGCAGCCACTGCGTGGTGAGCCGCTGCCGGACCCAGGGGAGGGTTTCGCGCTGCCCGGCGGACCGGTCGAGTTGCTCGGGATGCGAGGAGTCGACGAACACCAGACCGCCGACCATCTCCGGATGGCGGCGGGCGAAGCAGCGGATCAGCACCCCGCCCACCGAGTGGCCCACCAGCAGGAAGGGCGGCTTCGCCTCGAGCCGGGCGAGCAGCGCGCCCAGCGCCGCGCTGTTCCACTCGGCGTCCTGCGCCCCTCCGTACGGTGAGCTCCAGCCGATGCCAGGCCGATCGTAGGCGACGTAGTCGACACCGGGGCCCAGACCGCGCAGCGCCCACGACCAGGCGGTGACCGGGCAGGCCATCCCGCTCTCGAATACCACGGTCGGACCGCCCGAGGTCGTGTCCGCGAGCACGTGCACCTCGCGTCGGCCGAGCCGCACCATCCTGCCGGGCGCCGATCCGGCGCGACGGAGCCGCTGTTGCCGCGCCAGGCGCAGCACGGTGGTGCCCGCACCCACGCCCGCCAGGAGCGCGAGGCCCGCAGCGCCGGCCCGGTCCAGCCCGCCGCCTGGAGAGTCCCCGGCGGCGCGTCCTGTGTGCCCGCCCCGCACCGTGGGGCCGGAGGTCACCGTACGGCCTTGCTGCCCCGCATGTCCGGACGAAACTGTACGTCCGGTTTTCGGCCCTACGCCGGGGCCGCCGAGCGAACGGGAGACGTGGGCGATGGCCGGATACGTCGCGCAGTACGACCAGACGAACCGGTTGAGTCCCATGAGGCGCGCGTTGCCGAGATGGAATGCGGCGCCGGCAGCGAGGATGGCCCGGGCGACCGGAGGCGGCGCCACCAGTACGAGGGGAAAGGAGAGTTCACCGGCGATGGTCGACCAGGCGAGCGTCTTGGCGAGCCACGGTCGGTCGCGGACCGCACGGTGGAGGAAGGCGTCCCCAAGCGTCTCGGTGCGGAAGATCCTCGGGATGGCCGACCCGTCCCGCCAGACCGGCGAGACCAGCTTCGACACCCCGGACGTGGCATAGGACAGGCATGCCTGCGCCGCGAGGAAGGCCACCACCGCCTCCCGGGCCCGGCGGTCCCCGCCGAACGTCTTCTCCAGCACCGAGCAGGCGTAGGTGACGAAGGCCAGCGGGTCAGACCCGTCGAATCCGTAGCGCGCGCGGGCCTGCAGGCCGTAGGCCGTCAGGCACATCGCGGCCGACAGCGCCGCCCGGGCCGGGCGGGCCGCGCCGGGCATCAGCAGCCCGAGTCCGGCGAGGCCCCGCGCCGCGACGATCCCCAGCACCTGGGGATGGCCGAAGAGCCGGTCGAGAGTCCCGGCCGCGGGCGCCCACGACGGCGGGAGACCGAGCCGGCCGACGTCCCAGGCGAGGAAGCCGCCCGGACCCAGCTCGGCGGACGCCGACAGTTGTTCCAGGGCTCCGATCAACTGCCCGACAGAGGTGAGCATTTCGGCTCTGCGCAGTACGACGTCGATGTCGTCCCCGAAGCGCACGTGTTCCTCCCGTGGTGGTGGAGCCGGGCGGGGCCGCCGTTCCCTTTCGGCGGCGGGCCCTGTCCGGGGCCCCGGACGGCGGGCGCGGTTCCGGGGCCCCGGGTGGCCGTCAGCGGAGGTGGCTCAGCAGCTCCTGCACGGAGAGCCCGCGACCCGCGCTCACACCCGGCTGACGCTCCCCCACCACGTGGTGGCCTATCCACCAGGCAGTCGGCACCTCTCGCGGCGTGACGACCTTCACCTCGGTGGCGCCGAGGGCCGGCACCGCGACGGTGGCGTCCGCCGTGCGGAATCCGCTGTCGTCGGTGGCCGTGCTCTCCGCCCAGCGCGTGACGGGCGACTCATGGGTCCGTGTCATCAGATACTCCTTTCCTGCTCCCCCGGACCACGGGTGGTCCGTCGCGCCGCTGCGCGGGGGCCGGCGTCCGGCAGAGCTGACAATGCGATCCGTACTTCCACGAACTACGCACATGGCTGAGTGTGCGCACCGGCCGGCAGCCGCATGGGACGCACCACGTGGGTGATCGATCGAGCCGTTGGCGTCGGCCAGTTGGCTTAAACATGGCCTCGCGTGCTGCCACGACGCACGATCTGCTGCAGCTTCTGCCCTTCCTGACCGGTCAGTCTGCGCACACGGACAGGCCCGGCCACCGCGCCTCCAGCGGTCGGATCGGACGTCACCGCACATCCGACCGCCACGACGGCCAACCCGGCGAACCTATGCGGTCACAGCACTAGCCGGCCTGGGCCGCCCGATCGGCCCCTCCACGGTGTGGGCGATCCTGAAGAAGGCCGGGGTCGATCCGGCACCACGCCGCTCGGGCCCGACGTGGGCGGAGTTTCAACGCACCCAGGCCTCGGGGATCCTGGCAGTGGACCTCTTCCATGTCGTTACCGTGCTGCTGAAGCGGCTGTACTGCATGGTCGCCATGGAGATCTCCACTCGCCGGGTCCACCTCCTCGGCGTCACCACCAACCCGACCGGCAGCTGGGCGGTCTGGCTCCGCTCATGAACCGCCGGACGTCCTGTAGGCGGACGGGGCGTCGGTGCGGGCGTCGTATTCAGCGCGGGCGACGTCGATGTGCGCCAAGTGCGCGATGCTCCACTCCAGGAGGGGCGCGGCGGCTTCGCGGAGGGTGATGCCCATCGTGGTGAGCTCGTAGGTCACGTGCGGCGGCATGACGTTATGGACGGTGCGGGTCAGGATTCCGTCACGTTCAAGGCTGCGCAGGGTGACAGTGAGCATTCGCTGGCTGATTCCGTCGATGGCCCGTTTGAGTTCGGTGAAGCGGCGCGGTCCCTCCCTGAGGTTGCGCACGACCAGCAGCGACCACTTGTCCCCGACGATGTCGAGCACCACGCGGGTCCGGCACGCATTGTCCTGCCGCGCCGACTGCATCGCGCTGTCCGTCGTGGTCATGGTTACCTCCAGGGAACCACGGCACCGAAATGTGCCTTATTGCCCGCGGCGCATCGAGTGCACCAGCATGGCGGTGGTTCTCAAAGAGTACTGAGATACAAACGGTAACCACTAGCTCCGTGTGCCTCCGCACCCCGAAAGAGAGATTGGGTTCCGATCATGTCCACGTTTCTGCTGGTGCACGGTGCTTGGCACAGCGGTGGCTGCTGGCAGCGGGTGGTCCCGCTGCTGGAGTCGGCCGGGCATCGGGCGCTCGCGCCGTCGCTGACCGGCTACGGCGACAAGGCGCATCTGCTCGGCCCCGAGGTGGGGCTCGACACGCACGTCGATGACATAGTCAGGCTGATCGACGAGGAGGACCTCACCGAGGTGATCCTCGTGGGTCACAGTTACGCGGGGCTGGTCATCTCGTCCGCTGCCAACGCCGTTCCGGACCGGATCGCACACCTGGTGTACCTCGACGCGATGGTCCCCGAGGACGGAGAGACCGCCGGGGACGTCCAGCCTGTGACCCAGAAGCTGATCGACCTCGCCGCGAAGTCCGACGGCGGTTGGCGCGTTCCGCCACTTCCGGAGCAGCCTGCGCCTTTCGGCTTGTTCGGGGTAACCGAACCGGCGGACGTCGCGTGGCTGCGCTCGATGCTCTCAGATCAGCCGGTGCGCTGCCTGCAGCAGCCGGTTCGGCTGGACAACCCGGCCGCGAACACGATCCCGCGGACGCACATCCACTGCGTCGGCGCGACACCGGAAGGCATCACCCGGCGACCTGTCCCTCCGATCCAGCCCAACGGTTCTTCTGCGCAGGTGTGGGAACTGCCGACCGGCCACGACTGCATGATCACCATGCCGGCCGACCTCAGCGAACTGCTGCTCAAGCTCGCCCTCTGACGGCAACCGGCCACTGTAGCTGCGCTGTCTGGAGGAGCGAGCTCCAGCCGCGTGATGTGGGGGAGGAGCGGCCGCCCCTCCCCCAATGTCACATGTGGACATCGACGCAAGCCTGGCTGACGAATCGCTTGTCCTGTCGGTGTCGGTGAATCGTGGTCCTGGATCACTTTCCGTGCTGCGCTGACGGACGGTCACGGCCCCTGTGCCGCTCGAAAAGTCGTCGCTGCACGTCACGCCCCATATCGGTACTCGTTGATCAGGCCACCGAGGACCCGGGTGCGTAGCGCCTTGCGGGTGTCGAGGTCATGCACCGTGGCGGGCTGTTCGTGAGCCTCAGGTGGTAGCTGGCGCCGGGGATGGTGGGGGCGGTGCTCGTTGTGGTCGCGGCCACCCGCGCAACCAGCTCCTCGACCCGCACGATCTCATCAGCATCGTCCCGTGCCACGGCCTCGCCCCTCCCGTCCGCGTCTCCAGCCACCCGGTGCAGGCGGCCACGGCGGCTGCACCGGGGAGCCGAAGGGGCGAACCAGAGTCTGATCGGCGCGCTCGAAGCGGCAGTCCACAGCCGCTCAGCCGGCCCCCTCGCCTGACTGATCTACGGGCTCAACATCCCACAGGGTGACCGACGTCGGCGGACAGCACCGTCCCATTTGCACGCCGCCACCGGCGTCCCCGCAGGGATACAAAGACTGATCTGGAACCAGCACCATCTCCTCAACGCACTACGCGAGTTCGAGAACGACCTCAACATCCACCGCCCCCACCGCGCCCTCGCCCACGGCCCACCCCTGAGAGCACGGCCCACACCGATCACAGATCCGGGCCGGATCACCCAACTGCAAATACGCCGCCACGACCGACTCGGCCGGACCCTTCACGAGTACCGACATGCAGCTTGACCAGCGTGGATGTACTTTCCGGCACCCACAAGGCCGAACGTGCACGTGAGCGCCCGTATCGGCCGCTCAGCGAACAGGCGCCACAGCAGGGCTGGACGTGCGGGCCCGGAAGCGGCCTGCGCGGTGCGATGCGGTGGTGACGATGCAGCAGAAGCCCAGAAAGCAACGCGACACTCTCGACGCAGATGCCGAGATCGGATCGCGCTCGATGGGCGAGCGGACCTGTCCACAGGCCCGCGCGCCCAGGCGGCTCAGCCGATCAGTCGATCAGCCGGGCCAGTTCGTCGAGGATGCTCAGGGCTTCGGCTTCCGGGACGTTGGGCAGGTGGAAGGTGATGCCCGCCGCGCCGGCCTCCCGGTAGGCCGCGACGACGTCCGGCTCGGGTGGAACGGCGTTGGCGATCACTGGTGTCTCCGGGCCGACCAGCGCCATCTGCTCAGCGACCCCGGCGGGGTCGGTGACGTCGTTGGCGCTGGGCATCCAGCCGCCGAACCGCTCGGCCCGAGCGATCGCCTTGGCGCTCTGGCCGCCCACGTACACCGGCGGGTGCGGTCGCTGAACCGGCTTGGGCCAGGCGAAGATCGGGTCGAAGTCGACGTACTTCCCGTGGTATTCGGCCTGGCCCTTCGTCCAGATCTCGATGATCGCGGCCATCCGCTCGTCCAGGAGCCGACCGCGGATCCGTGGGTCGGTGCCGTGGTTGCGCATCTCCTCGCGGTTCCAGCCCGCGCCGATGCCGAAGATCACCCGGCCGTTGGACAGGAAGTCCAAGGAGGCGACGTCTTTGGCGGTTTGGATCGGATCACGCTGGACAAGCAGGGCGACTCCGGTGCCGAGCAACAGGTTCTCGGTCACTCCGGCGACCATGCTCAGAGCGGCGAACGGGTCGAGCGTCCGGTAGTACTGCCGGGGCAGCTCGCCGCCACGCGGGTGGGGCTTGGCACTGTCAGCCGGAATGTGGCTGTGGTCGGCCAGGAAGAGGGCGTCGAAGCCGCGTTCTTCCACCGCCGTCCCGAGCTTGGCGGGGTGAATGCTCTCGTCGGTGGCGATGGCGTGGATGCCGAATCTCGTTGTACCTAATCCGGTCGTCATGCCTCGCACACTAAACCCTTCAGCCTGGACTGACAATCCAGGTTGACAATCTTGGTTGATCAATTTAGCTTGATGACCATGGCTCAGTCTGCGAACGCCGATGACCTCGGTGCAGTGCTCTACGACGGCATCAGGCTCATGGCGCGGCGGCTCCGCCATGCATCGACACCCGGCGAGCTTTCGCTGCCCGAACGCTCGGCGCTGTCAAGACTGAACCGGGGCGGCCCGGCCACGGCCGCCGAGCTGGCAAGGGCCGAGCAGATCACGCCTCAGGCGATGGGAACCACTCTGAGCGGCCTGGAAGGGCGGGGCCTCGTCCGGCGGAACCCTGACCCGCATGACCGCCGACGGGTACTCGTGTCACTGACCGAGACCGGTCTGGGGATGCTGCGGCGCAAACACGACGCCCGGGCCCGACAGGTGGCGACCGCCCTCGAACAGCACTTCACGAAAGCGGAGTTGGAGACCCTCATGTCAGCGGCCCCGCTGATCGAGCGACTGGCGGAGAGCATATGACGTCGACCACGCCGTCGAACCGACCCCGGCCGTCTGCCTGATGCCCCCGGGGCAGCACTGTTCTGCGCTGCCGCCTGGTCTCACGAACACGGCGTCCATGCCGCGTAGTTGGCAGCCCAGGCAAGGCCATCGTCTGACAGTGGGCAGCTGCCTGATCCTCGCGACGAGCACGGCGCCACGCCTCTTCGAAGTCCGCACGCCGAGTCTCCATCGGTGCGTACTGAGGATCATGCAGGTCGAAGGGCGGATTGAACGGCCAGTCCGTGTCGTCCGTCTTGATCGCAACGCCTGAAGGGTGTCTTTACTGCCGTACAGCGACTGACCAGCAGCTTTGCGAGCGGCCGCGCCCCGGGCATGATCCCGGTTCGTCGGCCTACGATTGCTGTACTTGATCTTCTGCCGACTGCTGGGCTGGCTGACACTGCTGGGGCGCTCCTCCGCCGCACACAAGGCCGAGATCCTCGCCCTGCGCCACGAGGTCGCCGTCCTGCGCCGACAGGCCGAGCGGATGGCAGTGCCGGGTCGCCCAGGGTCTCGGCTTGGCCATGAAACAGTGTGATCGCGCGGTCTGGGTGGGTGGCGAACGCGAGGATCCACAGGTCGCGTTGCAGGTCCACCCACCGAGGCGTGACATCTTTCGGGCCGGAGGCGAGACTGCCCGGGGCCGTGACGAGGCCAGACGCGCGCGTGGAGAATGGGATATGCCGGTGGATCTGGAGAAGTATTGGATCTTCTTTACACCTGTTCAATAAGGTGCGCGCACGCCAGCGGCTCCCAGGGATCCCCCAGGAGCCGCTGTGCTTTTGAGTCGCGCGACTACGAGATGTAGACGCTGAATCCGTCCCGGTTCAAGATGCGGTCTTTTCCGTACCAAACCACCAGACTTCCCCCCGCGCTGCGGTTCTGGGAAGCGTTGACGTACCTGACGAAGAAGTTACCGTCGCCGACTCCGGCCCCCTCCCATGACGAGGCGAACGGGTACTCGCACAGTCCTGGTTCGCTGCCTTCGGCAGGCTCTCGCACGCACGGTCTTTGCTTGGCTGTTCTTCTTGTACTGGTCCGCAGCGTTGGCGTCGTAGCCGGGGTAAAGGCGGTGGATCCCACTGGGCGGGTTGAGGAGGAAGTTCCCGGGGATGACTTTGCCAGTCTTCTTCGGCGCAGTGGAGTTGGGTCATTCAACGCCGTGTAGATATGGTCGGCCACCTCCTTCACCTTGGGATCAGACCTGCTGTAGTGGATGAAGGGGGTGACCCGGTCGAAGATGGCGCCAGCGTTGGCCTTCCCCTACACGGCTCCGACCGAGGAAGCCGCCCTGGATCGGTTCGCTGCATTCGCCGACGCATGAGGCAAGAAGTACCCGGCAATCGTGAGGCTGTGGGAGAGCGCCTGGGAGGAGTTCACCCCGTTCCTCCGCTTCGAAAGCGAGATCCGCCGCATCGTGTGAACGACGAATGCGATCGAGTCGATGAGCGTGCGGATCCGTCGAGCGGTCAAGGCCCGCGGTCACTTTCCCAACGAGCAAGCCGCGTTGAAGTGCGTCTACATGGCGATCATGTCCCTCGACCCCACCGGCAAGGGCCTAGCCCGCTGGACCAGCCGATGGAAGACCGCCTTGAACGCCTTCGACATCACCTTCGACGGCCGCCTCTCAGCAGTCAATCAGCAACTCCAACCACCCTGGTCACACCGTTCGTTTGACAGGCCCGCTGCGCGAGGCGTTGCCCTCCCGAATCTGCGTTCTCGTCAGACGAAGAAGGTGTTCATGCCGGGGACGTCGGACAGGTAGCTCTCAATGTGGGCGATTTTGCCGTCCCGCAGGCGGCAGACGGTGCTCACGTACTCGTCCAGGACCGCGTCCGGGCGCTGGGCGGTGTTGTGCTGTGACAGGGCCATGTTCTCGCGGCTGACCAGAACGTTCAGCAGTTTGAAGGAGAGGCCGTAGGAGGCGACCTTCTGGGCGCGCTCGACCATGGCGTCCGCGCCGACGACGACGCCGCTGACGGTGTTGTCGCCTGGCAGGGTCCAGGTGGCGTCGTCGTGGAGCATGGACCGGATGGTCACCCAGTCGCCGGTGACGAGCGCGGCATGGAAGCGCTGGCCGAGGTCACGGGCAGTGGTGGTCATAGCAGTTCCCTAATCTGTGAGGCGGTCCGGGAGGACCGGGTATGGCTGATGGCAGGTTGCGCTTGAGCGCTGGGAAGGAATGGCCGCCCGGTTCTCCGGGACGCTTCGACCGCTGATTGAGAAGTGCGGACATCGCTGGTTGGGGACCCGACGGCGGAGCGTTCCCCTGGGCCGAAGCCGACCGATCGACAAGATGGGAGCGCGAAGTTGGACGAGTCTCGCCGGGGCGGCTGTGGGTGGGCATCGACGCGGGCAAGGGCCATCACTGGGCGGTGGCCGTGGACGGTGAGGGCCACCCGGTGCTCTCGAAGAAGGTGGTCAACGACGAGGCGGAGATCCTCGAGCTGCTTACCGCGGTGCGCGAGGCGGCCGACGTGGTGGCCTGGGCGGTGGATCTGACCAGTGCCGCGGCGGCGTTGCCGCTGGCGGTGCTCGCGCACGGCCAGGAGGTGCGCTACGTCCCGGGGCGGGCGGTGAACCGGATGTCCGGGATCTCCCGGGGCGGACCGCTTCTTCGCCCCGACGGGCTGACCGGGCCTCAGCGGGCGACCCGCGGCCCCACGACGTCGGTGAGCGCGCGGGCCGGACGACCGGTGAGGTCCGGCACCACCGAGGTGACCCGGGCGAGGTGGCCCGCGCGGGCGGCCGCGCCGAACGAGGTGAGCATCGGGACGACGGCCTCCGGGACCCCGCCGCCGCGCAGCTGCGCCGCGAAGACGGCGTCGTCGAGGTCGACCAGCTCGATCTCGCGGCCGCCGAGGCGACCGGCCAGCGCCGCGAGGTCCGCGGCCGTCCAGGCCTCGGGGCCGGTGACGTCATAGATGCGCTCCTCGTGCCCGTCCTGGGTGAGCACTCCGACGGCGGCCGCGGCGCAGTCGTCGCGGGATACGTACGACGTCGCCCCCGCGCCACTGTTGGACACCAGCCGACCGGACGCGATCGCCTGTTCGATCACCGGTATCGGGATCTCGGCGTACAGGTTGTTGCGCAGGAAAGTCCACGCCAGGCCGCTGTCGCGCAGAACCTGCTCCGTGCGGGCGTGGTCGTCGACCTTGGCGGCCGGGTTGGCCGGTACCGGCTCGACCACCGAGGTGTACGCGACGTGCCGCACCCCGGCGGCCCGCGCGGCCTCGATCGCCGCGCGGTGCTGCTCCACCCGCTCCACCCCAGTGATCGACACCAGCAGCAGCCGGTCGATCCCGGCGAAGGCACCGACGAGCGACCCGGGAGCGGCGAAGTCGGCCCGTCGGACCTCGGCCCCGCGCTCGGCTAGGTCGGCGAGCGACTCGGGGCGACGCGTGGCCAGCACGACCTCGCGCGCTTCCACGCTCTCCAGCAGCAGCTCGGCGGCGGCGCGCCCCAGGCCACCGGACGCGCCCGTGATCCCGATCATGACGACTTCCAATCATTCGATCGTTGTCGAATTATCATACGCTGGAGGCTAGCGTACGATTTGATGAGCGTCAAAGATTCGAGAGGAGACGATGGATGCCCCGCACGCTGCCTGAACCCTCGGTCGACTCCTTCGACCTCACCGTCATCCTCAGCGCACTCGCTGACCCCGGCAGGCGGGCGCTGATGACTGCGCTCTTTCGCAGCTCGGAACCCGTCGACTGCGCCGTCATCGTCGAAGAGGCTGACCTCGGTCTGAGCAACCCGACCATTTCCCACCACTACCGCATCCTCCGCGAGGCAGGCTTGATCAGGTCGGTTGCAGACGGTCGCAAACGGATCGTCAGAGTGCGTCGCGAAGACATGGAGACGCGCTTCCCCGGCCTCCTGCAGGCGGTACTCGGGGGACACTGATGCGGCAACCAGTTGAGGGGCCTGCACGGAGGCGGGAGCGAACAACACCACCGGCCCCAGGCGGGGCGCCCGGCTCAGGCTGCCTGGCCGAAGCCGGTGGCGGCCAGGTCCCCGGCCGACCGCGCTGCTGACGGCTTCGGCACATCGCAGAGGGTCTCGCTCGTTCCTGTGCGCCCCACCAATGGCGACGCCAGCTTCCGCTGCGGCCAGATCCAATGTGTCGGCGAGGCTTGCGGGTGCCGATACATCATCCGCCCAGGTCGCGGCCTTGATCGGCGCTCTCCGGCCATGCCCGCGAGTCGCTTCGGAGTCTTCACGTGCTCAGGGCACTGGCGGCATGATGATCTGTCGTGCTGCTGCGCCTGGCCTACCTCGCCGCGACCAACACCCTCGCGCTGCTACGGCTCCTGCCGATGAGCGACAGGGACAAGGACATTGAGATCCTGGCGCCGCGGCACCAACTGCTGGTCCTGCAACGCCAGGTCGGCAAGCCCACGTTCACCGACACCGACCGCGCCGTGCTCGCCAGCCTGCTTGACCACCTCCCCACAGTCAAGCCGGGGCGCCTCCCGCTCCTGATCCGCCCCGACACGATCCTGCGCTGGCACCGCAACCCGCGAAAGTCCCATGCTCACCCGTTGGAAGCGATCACCATGCGCTCGGCCACCACCCGGGGGCGCGTCTACCGTCGGTGCGGCTGCCGCGACCAGCAGCGCAAGCAACTCGGCGCCCGCTGCCCCAAGCTCGCCGCCGACCCCGATCACGGCACCTGGACCTTCGCCGTCGGTCTGCCCTCCCCGCCCGGGCAAGCGCCACGCCATCCGCCGCGGCGGCTTCCCCACCCGGGGCGCCCCCACCACCATGCTTCGTCGCCTCCTCGAAGGCGAGAGCTGCGATCCCGGCCCTCGGCCACGTAAAGCTGGACGAGCTCGGCTGGCCGTCATGTAGGCAGCGCCATAAGGCTGAGCCGCACCCGACACGACGCCGGTCACCCCAGGGTCGGCCGGACGAGGTGGATAACTAGGTTTTCCACACAATCAGAAGAGTCGCCCGCCCTCATATTGCGGCCTCGAAACGTGCCCGGCCTGCCCGGGGGCGCGGGGAGGTCTCGACAACCCCCGCACCCGGGTGGGGGGTTGCCTGGGACGACGCCGTCACCAGGCGGCCGAACGGGTCGGCTCACCGACCCGTTCGGAGGATTGATGCACGTATCCCGTGCCTTGCGTTCGATCGTTGCCCTCGCCGCAGTGGGAGCGGCGCTGGTCGCCTCCCCGGCGTGGTCCGCCACGCCCGCCGCCAAAGCCGTACTCAAGCCGGCCGTCCACACGCAGGCTTCTCGGTCCCCAGACTCCGGCCCCGCGGTGCACCATGACACCTCACCACCGCTGCGTGAGCTGTCGCAGAGATCCAGACAGGTCCGGCCCGCCCCCCACTTCATGCCCCCACAAAGGTGCCGCACCCATCCCTCACCAAGGCCACCGGTCCCGGTCGGGTGGTGCAGAACCACAACGGCCGCCGGGGCCGGATCCGGTTGGGCGTCAGTTTCGAGGGCATCCGGGAAGGCGGGGGCGTCCCTCCTGACCCCAATGCCTCAGTAGGCTCCCGCCAGATCATGGAGATCACCAACTTCGAACTCGCGGTGTACTCCAAGTCCGGTGCCACGCTACTGGGACCGCTGACGACCCAAACCCTGTTCAGCGGGTTCGGCGGACCGTGCGAGTTCGCTCAGAACGCCTTCCTCGGGGACCCCGTAGTCCGCTGGGACTCCCTGGCCCACCGCTGGATCATCAACCAGTTCGCCCGCGACGACGTCACCAACACGAACCGACTGTGCGTGGGCGTCTCCCGCACCGCGGATGCCACCGGCGAGTACTACCGCTACGACTTCGGGTATCAAAACCTCCCCGACCACCCGAAGGTGGCGGTATGGCCGGACGCCTACTACGTGATCGCAACCGCCGCCGGGACGCTCTTCGAGGCGTGCGCCTGGGACCGGCACAGGATGCTGCGCGGAGCCGACGCCGACCAGCAGTGCTACACCCTCCCGGCATCGACCATCCCGCTCGGCTCGGACCTCGACGGCACCACCCCACCCCCGCGGGGCGAGCCCAACCTGCTGATCAACCTCGGTCCCACCGACGACACTCTGCAGTACTGGCGGTTCCACGTCGACTGGACAGACCAGACCCGCACCACCGTCACGGGCCCGCGGGAGCTGCGAGTGGCCCCCTACACCCGGGCCTGCGAGAGCACCGATCCCACCCAGTGCGTCCCCCAGGCCGGCACCACCCAGAAACTGGACTCGCTCTCCTACTCACCCATGTACCGGTTCGCCTACCGCAACTTCGGCGACCATCAGTCCCTGGTCTTCAACCACGCGGTCGACGCCCGCGGCGGCGTGGGCGTGCGCTGGTACGAACTGCGGCTGCACCACGGCCGACCGGTCGTCCACCAGCAAAGCACCTACGCTCCGGGACCCACCTACCGGTGGATGGGCTCCGCAGCCCAGGACAGGAAGGGCGACATCGCCCTGGGATACTCGCGATCGTCCTCCCAGGCCCACCCCTCGATCCGCATCACCGGACGCCTGGCGCATGACCCTCGGAACCTGACGACGTTCCACGAAACCACCGTATGGACCGGCGCAGGCTCCCAGACCGGGAGCAACCGCTGGGGTGACTACACCTCCATGGCGATCGACCCCGTGAACAACTGTACGTTCTGGTACACCAACCAGTACCAACCGTCCGATGGCACCGGAAACTGGAACACCCGTATCGCCTCCTTCCGACTCTCCGACTGCCACGCCCACCGTCACCACCATGGTCACCGTCACCACCACGGCCACCGTCACCACCATGGTCAGCGTCACCACCACGGCCACAGCCGCCAGCACGGCCACCACCGCCACGGGTGAAACCCTCAGCGGACGGCGCACCGCCGTCCGCCCTGAACCCGCCCTGCAAGCCGGGGACTGCGGCAGGACCGCCGCAGTCCCCGGGCCTTGGCGTCTTCGCCCAGCTCAAGCAGATCACGCTTGCCTCCTACGACCGGATCGTTGGGCTCGGGCTCGACCACCTGAAACCACACCGCAGCAGGAACGCATCCCGGGCCCTCACCGCCACGACAAGGGGGTACGCCCAGGCCAGACTGCGTGCAGCTCGACGAGCTCGGCCACCGCCACATCGCCGGCTTCGTTCATACTCAACTCACCCAAGGCCAAGGGAAAGTGACTCTCCATCGCTGCCTCGCGACCCTTTCCAGTGCCCTCGGCGACGCCGTCCGACAACGCCGCCTCCCCCACAACCCCGCACGCCCTGCCGTCCTCCCCCGACCACCAGCGCCCGAACGGCGCGTATGGACTCCGCAGGAAGCCGCGCAGTTCCTGCACTACTGCCACCACACCGACCCGCTCATCGCCGACCTGTGCGAACTTCTCATCGGCACCGGCATGCGCAAGGGCGAAGCCCTTGGCCTGCATTGGGCAGACGTCCATGTCGAGGAGGAGGTGCTTTACGTTCGCTGCACCCTCTCGGCCATCGACAACAACCGCCTCGTGCTCACCTCACCCAAGACCCGCAGCAGCAAGAACCGGGTCGCGAATTCTCCACGCGTCGCGGCAGCACTCAAGCGCCGCTCCATCGCTATCCGGAACTCGACTGGCAACTCCACAGGAAGCGCACCGGACGATCCGTGCGTCGGCCTGGTTTTCTGCCGCCCCGATGGCCGCCCACTACGCCCCGAACAGGTCCTCCACCGCTTCCGCAAGCTCGCCCGAGAGGCCGACGTTCCCGCATCACCCTGCACGACCTGCGCCACCTGGCCGCCACCCTCGCCATCAACGCCGGCGTCCCGCTCACCGTCGTCTCCAAGACCTTGCGGCACTCGACGCTCTCGACGACCGCGAACATCTACAGCCACCTGACCCAGCAGGCAGTCTCGACGACGGTCCAAATCTGACCCTTTGACAGCGTGTCAATCCTGACCCTTTTGTGGATTTTCATCTGATTCTTGGCCTTGGTGATCAAGGTCAGGAGGGAAGGGTGATTCCCGTGGAGGACTGG
>NZ_JARHTQ010000019.1 GCF_029223525.1 Streptantibioticus ferralitis
GACGAACTCGTCCACCAGCTCGTCCTCGACCGGCTCGACAGCCGGGGTTTCCTTGTCTGCCATGTCCGTCCGTCCCGGCTGGTCAAGGCCCCAGAGCTGGGCCTCGGCCAGCCTGTCACATCACGGAGTTACACGATCTTTCAGACACGCTCTTCACCACCCGGTAGATGCAGGTGGTGTTCATGTTGATCTTGCGGACCGGCTGCCCAGAGAGGTCGAGCACCTCGATGGTTACAGTCTGGGCGGCCACGTGACACCCGATCAGGTCGTCGATGATCTGCGACCGCTGCGACCCTCGCCTGATCTCTGCCGTGTGCGGGGACAGGCCGGTGACCCCGTTGACCCACTCGACGAGGACTCCATCGACCTCCAGCCCGAATTGGTGGGCCCCCACCGGGGGGTCGGACGGGTTGAGGGACGCGGTGTGCGAGGGGTTCGTCTCCGCCGATGCGCTGGTGCCGGTGGCCAGGAAAGTGACGAGGGCCAGCGGAACCGCTGTGGCCATCGCCAGGACTCGGGTGCGACGGTGGGTAGATTGCCTCACGTCAGTTCCCTTTCGGGTTGGTGCGTTTGGGTTGATGGCGATCACCAGGGCACTTCGCCGTCGCGGTCGGGGAGGGTGCCGGTCGGGCCGCCGGGGGCGGCCCAGGGTGAAGACGACTTTAGTCGGTGCCGTCGCTGACCGAAGGGAATCAGCCGGGGGCGACGACAGTGGTGACCAGGCCGGTCTTCAGGTCGTAGGAGTATCCGCCGATCTTGAAGTTGTAGCTGCTGAAAGCCAGTTCGGGGGCAGCGCGAAGCAGTGCCACGTCGTGGCGCACGGTCTCGGCGGGGTCGAGGACCGCCATGACGGCCGCCGTCTGCTCGTCGTGGCCGCCGCGGGCCGCGTAGCCGTGGCGCAGGTCCTCATCGGCGAACAGGCCGGACCCGCAGTCGGTGTGGTGGATGACCGCGACCTCGAACCAGTCGGCGTCAGGGGTCTTCTTCTCGTGCAGGTAGCAGATCCAGGCGAGGTCCTTGATGACCGAGGGGGTGACCCGGCCGCCGACGTTGCGCTCGACGATGGCCTCGCCGAGCGTGACGCCGAGCACGGCCGCGGGTTCGACTCGCGGGTCGATGCAGGTGATGAGGTAGAGCTGCTGGAATGGGACGAAGGGGATCGCGGGGACCTCGCTCTTGGCGTCGGAGGCGGCGAACTGTGCGTTGCGCTGCAGGTGGTCGGTGAAATTCGACGACGGCATGGTCAGGGCTCCGATCAGCGGGAGGCGGTGTCGGTGGAGGGCGAGACCGCGCGCACGGCCTCAATGATCAGGTCGGTGGTCGCGCCGGGCTGTGAAACCGGAACGGCGTGCGAGGAGTCGACCTCGACGATGCGGGATCCGGCGCGGTCGGCCATGAAGCGCAGGATTTCCGGCGGGAGTGAGAAGTCGCGGGTAGAGACCAGAGCCCAGGTGGGGCGTGTGCGCCATGCGGGCTCACCCGGTAGCTGCTCGCCGAGCGCGGCGGGGTCGATGGGTCGTTGGCTGGCCGCCATGACCGCGGCGTGTGCGGCGTCGACGTCGGCGGCGTAGACCTCGGCGAAGCGCTCGGGCCGGAGCGTCAGATCCTGGCCGCCGAGCGGATTCGGCGCGATGAGCAGGTTCTCGGGTATCAGCATGCTGCCGGGGAATTTCGCGTTGAGCTCGCCGGCGCTCTCTGCGTCATCGGGTTGGAAGGCCGCGATGTAGACGAGCGCCGTGACGTCTGCGCCGGCGCCGACGGCGGGATGCGAGATGACCGCCCCGGCGTAGGAGTGGCCGACCAGCACCACCGGCCCGGGGATCTGTTCGAGGATCCCGGCCAGGTAAGCGGCATCGCCCGCGAGGCTGCGCATCGGCAGAGCGGGCGCCAGCACCGGGTAGCCGCTCGCGTGCAGCCGGCGGATCACCTCGTGCCACACCGAGGCGTCCGTCAGCGCGCCATGGACGAGCACGATGACCGGGGCGGATGATGTAGACAGAACGTTCGTTCTTCTCATGGTTCGACGGTACCCCGCCGCCCGGAAATGTCAACAGAACGTTCTGTCTCTATGCTGAGAGTGTGGCTACGACCGTTTCGCCCCCCAGGGAGCGCCTGCTGTCCACCGCGCGACGGCTGTTCTACAGCGGGGGCATCCACGCCGTGCCGGTGGACCGCCTCGTCACTGAGGCCGGGGTGACCAGGGCGACCTTCTACCGGCACTTCCCCGCCAAGGAGGACCTCGTCGAGGCGTACCTGCGAGCCACCGACGCGGATCTGCGCGCGGCCGTCGCGGACGCACTGGACCAGGCAGACCCACAGCAGAGCGCCGCCGCACTCCTCGACCTGATCGGCCAGGTCACCTGCTCCGCCGGATTTCGCGGCTGCCACTTCATCAACGCCTCCGCCGAATACCCCGACCCGGCGGACCCGGTGCGGGTCGCGGTCGCCGAGCACCGTGCCTGGTTCCAGGACACCGTGACCCGGCTCGCCCGACAGGCCGGGCACCCGGACCCGGACCATGCCGGCCGAGTACTCGTGCTGCTGCACGACGGAGCGCTCTCGGCAGCGGAACTCGACGACCCACAGCAGGTCAGTGAAACCGTGATCCGCGCGGGCCGCGAACTGCTCGGACTCAAACCCTCGACTCAGGCAGACTCAGGCAGACCAGAGCAGCGGGACACCACCCAAGCCGCCGAACTCCTTGCCTGACACCGCGCGGGTGCCGGGATGAGACGGTTCACCGACCTGGCCGCCGACGACTCCACCACCGCCCTGATCATCAACGTCATCACCGCCGTAGGCCAGTTCCAACGCGACCTGCAGAACGAGCTGACCGCCGAGGGGATCGCCGCCGCCGAAGCCGAAGGCCGCTACCGAGGCCGGCACCCCGCCCTCACCGGAACCAAACTCCAAGAGGTCCGGGCGGCCTACCGCGACCAGGGCACCTCGATCGCAGCCCTCGCCCGCGAGCACGGAGTCAGCCGGGTCGCCGTCCGCACCGCACTCGCCGACCTCCTACCCGACCAGAAGATCCCCCACCAACAGCAGGCCGACCCCGCGCTGTGAGATCGAACGGAATCCGGCGTTAGCCCACTCCCTTGCACCCGGCCGACCCCGCCTTGCTGACCTGCGAGAACCCCGCTAACGCCGAATCTCCTTCCGATTCACTCTGAAACCCCGGCTCTCGTTCAGGTGTTCCTCGGCCGCCGGAGCTCGGCCGCGCCCGGCATCCGGGCCGGTGTACGGGCGGCGCCACACTGACCCGACCCAGTGTGAATATGCCTCAGGCGGGTGACGGCGGCAGTCTTTGGTGAGGTGGTCCCCTACGCGGAATGGTCCGGCCCGAGGCCGCAGCACACAGGGCCGCGGCCGGTCTGGTCGTTCGCGAGGTACTAAGGACCGGAATCAGAATGAGGGTCCCGAGGCTCGGGAATGACATCGTGTCAGCTCGTGCTGATGCGGCCCGGAGGGGGTGGTTGCGGCCGAGACGCGTGGCGGACGCAAGCCGTATGAGTTCGACGACAACATCCCTTGGCGGTCGTACGGTGCTGGCCGTCCAACCACGTCATGCGAGCTAGCCGCAGTTATCGAGACCTCCGGTCGCTGCCATCGGCGGGTCGGTAGACCTCGGTGAGCCGTCCCAGCCATTCACGCAGCAGGCCGGCTTCGAAGACGCTGAAGCCTGCGTCGGTGACGGGGTCGGCGTCGCCGGCGGGGGTGACGATCCCGAGTAGTGACTGTGCGCGGTCGACGATGGGGGAACGGTCGCCGGCGCGGGATGTCGCTTGCTCCGTCACGGCGTCGAGCACGATGTCGCGCAGTGGTCGGATCAGCTGGGCGTGCCGCGCCTGTTCCGACTGGGCCAGCAGGAGCAGAACCGCGCCGGTCGTGGACGCCTCGATGGCCACCGTGGCCGCCTCGACGGGCACACGGAGCAGGCCTTGCACGTTGGCGCGTTCGAGCATGCCGCGCAGGATGGCCCGGTTTTCCGCCGCCGCCGCGGGCCGGTGGCCCGGCCGCACGTTTCCGTACATCAGCATGTAGATGGCGGGGTTGGCCAACCCGAACTCGACGTGCACGTCCCAGCCTCGACGCAGGTCCTCGACCGGGTCCTCGCTGGGCTCGAAGGCGCGCTTTTCGGCGAGGTAGCTCTCGAAGCCGAAGCTGGCCACCGCGTCGAGCAGCCCGTCCTTGTCCGCGAAGAGCCGATACAGCGTCGGCGTCTGGACTCCGGCAGCCGCCGCGACGGCTCGGGTGGAGAGCCCGGACGGCCCGGCCTCTGCGAGCAGTTTCACCGCCTCGCTCAGGATGCGCTCGCGTTGATCGTCCGACCCACCGCCGCGTCGATCGTTGTCTGGCATGTGCCGATGATAGCCGATGGTTGTTGACGTTGACAATGACACTGGTACGGTTCTAGCGTTGCCGATGTCAACAACGCGAGGAGTGGAAGTGGACTCGAGGAGCAGAAGTGGCTGACACCAGGCGGTTGAAGCAGGTCCAGCTCGGTGGTCGGGGTCTGACGGCGGGGGCGCAGGGCCTCGGCTGCATGGGGATGAGCGAGTTCTACGGCGATACCGACGAGTCGGCCGCTCGCGCGACACTGGATGCGGCTCTTGAGCGGGGCGTGACGATGTTCGATACGGCCGACATGTACGGCCGCGGCGAGAACGAACGCTTCCTCGCCCCGTTCGTGCAGGCTCACCGTGAGCAGGTCGCCATCGCCACGAAGTTCGGCAGCGTCCGCGGCGAGGACGGTTCGCTGTCCGTGAGTAACGACCCGCGCCATATCCGACAGGCGATCGACGACAGCCTGTCCCGTCTCGGGCTTGAGGCGATCGACCTCTACTACATGCACCGCCGCGACCCGAGGGTGCCGCTGGCCGACTCCATCGGAGCGCTGGCCGAGCTGGTAACGCAGGGCAAAGTGCGCTACCTGGGCTTGAGCGAAGTCACCGGCGATGAGCTCCGCGAAGCCGACGCCATCCACCCGATCGCTGCCGTGCAGTCGGAGTGGTCGCTGTTCACTCGCGACATCGAGCGCACCTTGGTGCCGGCCGCCACCGAACTCGGCGTCGGCGTTGTGCCCTACTCGCCGCTCGGGCGCGGCTTCCTGACCGGCGCGATGCCCGCCCGACTGCAGGGCAACGACGTCCGCTCCGTGTTCCCCCGCTTCACCGGCGAGAACGCCCGCCGCAACGCCGAACTGCTCACACCGCTCGCCCGGATCGCCGACGCTCGCGGCGTGTCGATGGCACAGGTCGCCCTGGCCTGGCTGCACCGACAAGCCGTCGTGCAGAACCTGACAGTGGTGCCGATCCCCGGCACCCGCACGCCGGCGCGGCTTGCCGAGAACCTGGCCGCGCTCGAGATCACCCTCACCGACGACGAACTCGCACGCCTGGACCCGATCGCCGAGCAGGTTGCCGGCGACCGCTACCCGGACATGACCGAGACCGCAGGCTCACACGAATCCTAGGCCAGCCCTGCACCACGAAAGGAACTGACATGCCATCCATTCAAGTCGCCATCGCCTACTACTCCGGTTACGGGCACACCCTCGAGATCGCCAAGGCCGTGCGCGACGGTATCGAGTCGGTACCCGAGGCCCGCGCCGACATGGTCGACGTGGCCGACATGACCGACGCGAAGTGGACGATCCTCGATGCCAGCGACGCGATCATCTTCGGGACACCGACCTACATGGGATCGGCATCCGGGGCGTTCCACGCATTCGCCGAAGCGACCTCGAAGCGCTGGATGACCCAGCAATGGCTGGACAAACTCGCGTCCGGGTTCACCAACTCCGGATCGATGAGCGGCGACAAGCTGCACACGCTGCAGTACCTGGCCCTGCTCGCCGCACAGCACGGCATGCACTGGGTCAGCCTGGGCCTGATGCCCGGCTGGAACACCACCACCAGCAGCGAACACGACGACAACCGCCTCGGCTTCTACCTGGGCGCGGGCGCCCAGACCTGGAACGACCAAGGCCCGGACGCCGTCCACACCGCCGACCTGACCACGGCACGCCACCTCGGAGCCCGGGTCGCAACCCAGGCCCTGCGCTACCAACATCCTGTCGCGTCATAGACCCGCGAACGGCTCGACAACGCCTGCCGCGCCCAGCGCCGGTCGGGACCGCGTCATGAGGTCCACCGCTCCTCGCCAGTACCTAAAATGAGCACTTGCAAAAGGCTGGTGAGTGGAGAGCTGAGTTCTGGCTCCGTTGGACGCCTTGAGTTCCAGTGGTGACTGCAACACCTGCTTTGAAGCATGTTGCGATGACCCAGTCGAGCCGGAAGACGTCAACCCGGAGCCAAAACTCACTGCAAGACGCCGCACCGGCCAACCGCTGGCTGGTCTACCCCACCGCCGACACACCCCCCCACCGCCGAAGGAACCGCCCCCGCCCCCCACGTTTGGGCCAGCCCCGACCTCATCGACGACCACAACGCCCTGCGGATCACCATCACCAACCCCACCAGATGCCCGCGGATCGACGCCTGGGAGGTGCCACTCACTCTTCCCCGGGAAGTCGGCGACCAGATCCAGGCGGCCTCCGATCCGCACGCGAGGAGTACCTGCCAGGCAGAAGCGACTCGTTCAGACGACCGTGGAGTGCACCTCACCATCACCCCGCAGGGCCAGCGCACCGCTTTGGAGGCTGGCGACGACATCACCTTCACCCTGCTGACCTCCACCACACCCGAGCAGGTTGAGCCGGAGCAACTCTGGCCCGACGACATCCGCCTGAACGGCGAGGTCGCGGTGGCGTTCACGAACCTCTGGTGATCGAGGCGTCCCTGTCCCGACCGCAGCAGGCACTGAGCTCTGCCGCGGTGGTCGGACGGCCGCGTGAAGGAGCCAGCCGCTGTTACTCGGTGTCGTCGGCGCGGAGGGTCAGGTCGAGGAGGCCGGGGAAGCGGGCGTCGAACTCCTCGCGGCGCAGCCGGTTGAGCCGTTTGGGGCCCTGGTCGCGCTGTTCGACCAGGCCGGCGTCGCGCAGGACCGAAAAGTGGTGGCTCTTTGCGGCCCGGCCGACCGGTACGTCGAAGTTGCTGCAGCTGAGCGCCCAGTCGGGGTGGCTGGCCAGGTCGCGGATCAGCTGGATGCGCACGGGATCCGCGAGCGCGGACAGAGCGGTGAGAAGCGGGACGTCGTCGGGGTGCGTATGCACGGGCGCCGGACGGTGACTTGCGCCTTCAGTCTGGTCCGACATTCCGATGTCCTCCTCCGCGCAGTGTTCGATGACCATCTTACAGTGCTAGTGTTCGCTTCTGGTTGAACACTCGTGGAGGGGTGGTTTTGCGTATGCGTGCGGTCGAGTTCCATGAGTACGGCGGTCCCGAGGTGCTGCGGGTCGTGCAGACCGCGGCCCCCGAGCCGGGCCCTGGCCAGGTGGCCATCGAGGCCGCCTGGGCGGGGGTGAACTTCGCGGACGTGAAGGCGCGTGCCGAGGGGTACCGGGTGGCGTCGCTGCCCTACCGTCCGGGCCTGGAGGTCTCCGGGCGCATCCGGGCGGTCGGGGAGGGCGTCGAGGGTCTGCGGGCGGGGCAGGAGGTCGCCGCGCTCGTCGACGGAGGCGGCTACGCCGAGGTCGTGCTCGCGGAGGCCGCGAGGGTCTTCCCGTTGCCCGATGGGCTGGACCTGCGGACCGCGGCCACGCTGCCGACCGTGCTGCCGACCGCGCACGCCCTGGTCCACGAGGTGGGGCGGCTGCGGGCCGGGGAGAGCGTGCTGGTGCACGGCGCGGCGGGAGGCATCGGCACGGCGGTCGGGCAGCTGGCCCGGGCAGCGGGCGCCGGTGCGGTGTACGGGGTGGCCTCCAGCGACGCCAAGGCCGACTACGCACTCAAGCACGGCTACGACGAGGTGTTCCGGCCCTCCACCTTCGAGACGGACGTCCGCCGGGCGACCGGCGGCAGGGGCGTCGACCTGGTCCTGGACCCGGTGGGCGGCGACACGCTGCGCCGCGGCCTGGAGGCGCTGGCCGTCTTCGGGCGCCTGGTGTCCTTCGGCAACGCCAGCGGTGCCGAGCCCTGGCGGGCCGGGCAGGGCGAGCTGTACGCGCAGGGCCGCTCCGTCGGGGGCTTCTCCGTGCTCGCCCTCGCCCAGTCCGCACCCGACGCCCTGCGCGTGCTTACCGAACGCGCCCTACGCACCGTCTGCGACGGAGCGGTCGTCCTTCCCGTCACGGCCGAGTTCCCCCTGTCGGACGCGGCCGGCGCACACCAGCTCATCGGCGGACGCACGTCCACGGGCAAGCTGCTGCTGCGCATCTCCGACTGACCGCAGGCTTCCCCACACGACGGGCCGGCAGGCGGGTCCATCCCACTGGTCGCCGTGGTGGAGTCGCCAGATGCTGCCGGTGGTCAGATGCTGCCGGTGGTCAGGTTCGGGTTGGCCGTAGCTCCATGATGGCGATCACCACTGACAGGCAACGCGCGGGTCGTGGCGCCCGTCCAGCGGCACCACGGCGCTAACGGCCTGGTTTGGAACGACGGGCAATCCCTTGGAGGCATCAGCATCGGGGCAGATCCTGCGACCGCACAACGCAGCAGCGGCTCGCAAAGAGCATCCTCCCCTCAACGTGCCGATTCCTACCGGGAGATGGGCAACAGAGTCCCCCTGTTAGGAGCGCAGATGTCATCGATCAAGCAGTTCCAAGTCACCTTTGACTGCGCAGAACCCGAGCGCGTCGCTCGCTTTTGGTGCGAGGTGTTGGAGTACGTCGTACCGCCGCCACCCGCGGGGTTCGCCACGTGGGACGATTTCGACCGCTCCCGGTCTCCTGAGGATCAGGGTTCATGGTTCGCATGCAGTGATCCCTCAGGGGTGGGCCCGCGCCTGTTCTTTCAGCGCGTTCCCGAAGGCAAGGTCGTCAAAAATCGGGTGCATCTTTGCGTGCGAGTCGGCTCCGGACTCGTGGGTGAAGAGCGCCTGGCCACGCTCGAAGCCGAGTGCGCACGGCTGATCCCGCTCGGCGCGGTACGCGTGCAACTACTGTATGACGGCAACGATTCGTGCATCGTGATGCAGGACATCGAGGGCAACGAGTTCTGTCTCGACTGAGCATCCTCCGAGCCGACGATGCAGATGACCCCAGGACCGCTGGCCAGCCAAACAGGCGAGCGGTCCGCGGATCCAGAAGCATCGGCGGGTCCCTCCCCAGAGGAGACATCAAGCACCGCCGATGCTTCTCTGTCTCCCAAGCCCACACGGGCCAGATGGCGTCACATCACCCACCCGAGCGACAATCTCGCCGCACCTTGCAAGACACCGCCACCGGCCGACGACATCGCTTCTCTCCAGCGCGGGCCGCCAGCACCGCAAGCGCATTCGCGGAACGCGCAATCCGTTTGCCATCCGCGCACGACCGTTCCGCCGGTGCCGCGGCGGAGCCGAGACTCGTGCCCATGAAGCTTCTCGTGATAGGTGGATCGGTGTTCGTCGGGCGGGCCTTCGCAGCGGAGGGGCTGCGCCGCGGCTGGGAGGTGACCGTCTTCAACCGGGGCCGGACCCAAGCCGATCCGCCCGGCGTCCGCGCCCTGCGCGGAGACCGGACGGACGAGGCGGATCTCGCCACGCTGGCCGCTGCCGGGCCCTACGACGCGGTCGTCGACGTCTGCGGGTACGTGCCTCGCGAGGTAGCGAAGTCGGCCGCCGCGCTGGCCGAGCACGCGGACGCCTACCTGTTCGTCTCCACCATCAACGTCTACCCCGGCTACCCCGCCCTGCCGACCGATGAGTCCTCCCCACGCCAGGGCGGCACCGCCGACGCCGGGCCAAAGGACGGCGACTACGGCTGGCTCAAGGACGGTTGCGAGAAGGCGGTCCGGCAGGCCTTCCCCGGAAGGGTCGTGGTGCTCCAGCCAGGTCTGATCGTTGGGCCGCATGACCGCGCCCGGCGCACCACCGCCTGGCTGCGCCGCGCCGCGCGCGGCGGGCCGATGGCCGTCCCCGGTGCCCCGGACCGGCCGCTGCGGGTCATCGACGTGCGCGACCTCGCCGCCTTCGGCCTCGACCTGCTCACCAGCGCGCCGAAGGACGAGGTCGAGGACTACCTGGTGCCCGGCGCGCCGGACAACGGGAGCTGGGGCGACTACCTGGATGCCTGCGTCGCCGCCACCGCAGGCCGGGCCGAACTCGTCTACATCGATGACCAGCTCTTCGTCGATCACGAGGTCGAGCCGTGGACGGAGATTCCGCTCTGGTTGCAGCCGGGCCCGCAATCCGCGGCCGTCTGGACGGCTTCGTGCGCGAAGGCGCTGGCCGCCGGCCTGCGCTGTCGCCCGGTTGCGGACTCGATACGCGACACGGCCGCCTGGCTGTTCGCGCCCGGCGGTGAACAGGAGGCCTTCGAAGATTACAAGCACTTCGGTGGGTGGACGCCGTTCCTCTCGGCCGAGACAGAGCAGGCGATTCTCGCCGCCCACGCAACCGAGCAGCCTCAGACCGAGTGAGCGCCACTACGGCTGAGCTCGTTCGGGGCCCGCGGTGCCGCAGCGGGGGGCAGTGATCGAGACGCAAGCACCGCCAATGCTTCCCCACTGCCTCCAGCCCCGTGTGGCTGGATGACGCCACATCACCCACCCGAGCGACCCCGCGACGATCAACGAAAACGTCGAAAGTCGAGTGACGTACCGTGCGCCCGTATCTGGTCATTCACCGGTGGGGCTCGGCTTGGCCCAACTCAGCCGTGGGCGGGGGCAGTACAGCACCTGCGGATGCTGGACGTGTCCCCGTCGTGCCGATCGATCCCACGGGTCATCGTCAGGCCATCCCTGTATCAGGCGTCAGGCACCTGTCCGGGTGTGCCTCTCCCTAGGATGATCACCATGTCCTCGACAAACCGGTGCTCGGCCGCGCTCGCAACTCTTCTTGTGCTGGTTTCCGCTTCCTTGTCGGGTTGTTCGTCCGGCACGGATGCCCAGCACCCGTCCCGCCACGCCGACGAGGCGAAGCCACCGAAGGAGGGGCTCGGCAACATCATCGTTGCTGGCCGCTCGGCCACGGGATCGAAGGCGTCCGGGATCTCGAAGATCCCGTATCAGCGCACGTACACCGACGGGGCCCTTTACGCCCCCATAACCGGGTACCGGTCGATGGCGTTCGGGACATCGGCACTGGACTCGATATACGACGACGTACTGGGCGCAGGCCCTTCCCACCCGGGCCGTGCACCCAGCGACGTGGTGACGACCATCGACCCGGCTGTGCAGCGAGCAGCCGCCGACGGGCTGCGTGGCCGCAAGGGCGCCGCGATTGCCCTGGATGCGCAGACCGGGCAGATCCGGGCCATGGCGAGCGCTCCGTCGTACGACCCTTCGGTGTTCAGCGGGCTCTCGTCGGCCGACAATGACGCGTGGGTGCGGCTGACCAGCGACAAGGACATGCCGGTGTTGGACCGGGCGCTGAGGGACTCGGTGGCGCCGGGGTAAACGTTCCAGGTCGTGGTGGCGGCAGCGGCCCTGAACAAGGGGCTGTACAAGTCGGTGGATGACCCGACCCATAGCCCCGACCCGTACACGCCGCCCGGCAGCACGTCCTCGCTGGCGGGCGATTTCACCCATTGCCAGAACGCGTCCATTCGCTCGGCTTTGCGGTATTCCTGCGAGAACGTCTTCGCGAGCATGGCCGTGGACATGGGCCAGGTCGATCTCGCGACGATGGCCGAGGCGTTCGGTTTCAACGACGACAAGCTGCTCACGCCCATACGCCCTGTGGCGAGCATCCATCCGCGAGGGGAGCTCAGCGCGGCCGGTCTGGCCGACTCGGGCAACGGCCTCCAGGGCGTGACCGCCACGCCCTTGCAGATGGCGAGAGTCATGGCCGTCATCGACAACGGAGGAAAGCAGACCCAGCCGGAGTTGGTCGCCCAGATCATTCGTCCTGACGGGAGCGTGGAGAAGCCCAAGAGCGATGCCGCGGCCGACAAGCAAGTCCTTGAGCCGAGCATCGCCGCCCAGTTGCGATCCGCTCTGCAGGGCTCAGCCTCGCCCTTGATAGGAGGCGAGAGCGGGTGGGCGCCGCGCTCGGAGCTGGCCAACCGCGGTGACGCCACAGCGTGGTCCGTTTCCTTCACCCGTTCGGGAGACGGAAGGCCCATGGCAATTGCCGTGTTCGTCACCGTCCCCACAACGTCGACTGACCACTCCAGCGACGAAGCCGGGGCTGTGCACGTCGCACAAGAGATGAGTCGGGCCGCCACCAACCCCACGCACTCCTAACGACGTCGTTTGCCGGACAACGAAGGGGAGTCAGCCGCTGGCTGGCTCCCCTTCGCGTGCTCGGTCCATCCCCTCTTGGTCAGGAACGCACCAAGGCCAGGACTTCGTCGCGCAGGATGTCGACGGCGGCCTGGGTGGGGGCTTCGACGTTGAGCCTCAGCAGCGGTTCGGTGTTGGAGGGCCGGAGGTTGAACCAGCGGCCGTCGCCGAGGTTGACCGTCAGCCCGTCGAGCCGGTCGGTCATCACGCTGTCGAGCTGCCGGTATGCCGCCTCGACTTCGTCCAGTTTGGATGGGACGTCGGCGACTTCGGAGTTGATCTCGCCTGAGGCGGCGTAGCGCGAATAGTCGGCGACCAGTTCGGACAGTGGCCGGTCTTGTTCGCCGAGGGCGGCGAGGACGTGGAGGGCGGTGAGCATGCCGGTGTCGGCGCGCCAGAAGTCGCGGAAGTAGTAGTGGCCGGAATGCTCGCCGCCGAAGACGGCGTCGTGTTCGGCCATCAGGGCCTTCATGAACGAGTGGCCGACACGTGAGCGGATGGGGGTTCCGCCGTGCTCGCGGATGATTTCCACCGCAGCCTGCGACGTGATCACGTTGTGGACGATCGCCGATCCGGGGTCCTTGGCCAGTTCCCGGGCGGCGACCAGGCCGACGATCGCGGACGGGGAGACGGCTTGGCCGCGTTCGTCGATGAAGAAGCAGCGGTCGGCGTCTCCGTCGAACGCCAGGCCGATGTCGGCGCCGACCTCGCGGACTTTGGCTTGGAGGTCGAGGAGGTTCTTCGGCTCCAGCGGGTTGGCCTCGTGGTTGGGGAAGGTGCCGTCCAGCTCGAAGTACAGGGGCACCAGGTCGATCGGTAGGCCGTCGAAGACGGCGGGGACGGTGTGTCCGGCCATGCCGTTGCCCGCGTCCGCCACCACCTTCAGCCGGCGGATGCCCGACAGGTTCACCAGCGAGTTGAGGTGGGTGGCGTAGTCGGCCAGCAGGTCTTGGCGGGTGACGGTGCCCGGCTCGGTGGCGGGGGCGGGGATCTCGCCCGCTTCGAGCCAGGTGCGGATCTGGCCGAGGCCGGTGTCCTCGCCGATGGGGGCGGCCCCGGCCCGGCACAGCTTGATGCCGTTGTCCTTGGCCGGGTTGTGGCTGGCGGTGACCATCACCCCGGGAAGTCCCAGCTTGCCGGAGGCGAAGTACAGGTAGTCGGTCGACCCGAGTCCTGCGTCGATGACCTCGGCTCCGGCCCGGTTGGCCCCGGCCGCGAAGGCTGCGGCCAGGTCGGGGGAGGTTGAGCGCATGTCGCGGGCGATGACGATCCGGTCCGCTTCGGTGAGCCGGATGAACAGGGCACCGGCCTTCTCGGCGATGTCGGTGTTCATCTGCGCGGGGACTTCACCGCGGATGTCGTACGCCTTGACCAGTCGGGAGTAGTCGGGCATGGGCCTTTCCTTCCAGAGTCGAGGGCTTGCTTCGGGTGAGGTTACTGACGGTGGCCGCCCGCTCACGGATGATCGGGGATGGTCGGACGGCCACGTCCGGGTCATGTGAGGGTGGTGCTGGATGCGGGTTCGGCCAGGAGGCCTTGCGGCTCGCAGGCGGGCAGGGCGACCGCGTGGGTCCGCCACGGCCTGAAGGACGGCTGTCAGGGCGTCGTCGGGAACCAGGGCGAACAGGCAGCCGCCGTGGCCGGAGCCGGACAGCTTGGCGCCGAACGCCCCAGCCTTCTGCGCCCGTTCAGCGCAGGTGTCGATCAGTTCGGTCGAGCAGTGAACCTTGTCGCGCAGCAAGTCGTGTCCCGCGGTGATCAGTCGGCCAAGCCACCGGTAGTCCACCGTGGTCGCGGTCAAGGTCGCGTGCACCGCGTCGACCAACTCGCTTGCACGGCGCGCGTAGAGGAGCATGTCGGGCTCCCGGGCGGCGAATCGGGACCGTTTGGAGGCCAATACCGCCGTGGTGGTGCGGCGCTGCATGGTGTCGATGACCACGAGGGGGACGCCCAGAGTCGGGGTAATCCGCTCGATGGTGGGAACCTGACCTGCGTTGACCCGGTTGACGCCGCCGTGGGCACAGGCGAGGAAGTCCATCCAGCCTGCCCCGCTGCCGAGTTCACCGGCCTCGGCCTGCCGGGCCAGGCCGCAGATCCGAGCAACCTCGACGGGATCGCCCACCAGGCGGCTGAGGGCGGCGCTGGAGGACAGTCCGGCGGCCACCGGTAGTTCGGTGGAGGCGGTCAGGACCAGCCCGGCGATCTGCTCAGCCTGCTTCAGGCTGACGCGGGCGGCGGCCTGCATGTGGTCGAGGACGTGGCCGTCGTAGTGCCGTCCGGCGGCTTTGGCCACGGAGACCAGACGCGTGCGGAACAGGGGTGTTCCCGACGTCAAAGCCAGTTCGGTGGAGCCGACGGCCCGCCAGGCGGTCACCCGGGTTCGTACCGGATCGCGCTCGCCCAGGCCCTGGGATCCGGCGGGCACACCGAGCAGGCGGCCAGAGCGGCTGCCGAGCTGTACAACACCGCAACCAGGTTCTGCATCAAGCTCGGCGAGGACGGCCTGGCAGCCGTCACCGCCGACCGGGCGCTGACCGCCGCGTTCAACGGAGCGGACGCGCTGACCGTGGCGGAGGCGCACCGCATGGTCTCCTCCGCCTGGCGCCGCCAGGGCCACTACGCCCGCGCGACCGACGTCGCCGTCACCGCAGCCCAACACCTGGCTACCGACCGCACCTCGAACGAGACCGAGCGCCTGTCGGTGCAGGGGAACTTGTATGCCACGGCCGCCTACACCGCGGCCAAGCAAGGCGACCGGCACACCGCGCACCAGCTGATCGCCGAGGCACACGCCACTGCCGCGCGCCTGGGCCATGACGAGCTGCGGCGCGGCACCATCTTCGGGCCCAGCCAGGTCCTGTTGCACCAGATCTCGATCAGTCACCTGCTCGGCGACGCCGGTCAAGCCATCGAGCACGCCCGCCACGTCAACGTCGCCGCCTTGCCCACCACCGAACGGCAAGCCCGTTACTGGATCGACGTCGCCCGCGCCTTCGACCAATGGGGCAAGCCAGAGCGCTGCTACCGCGCTCTGCTGGCGGCCGAACACGCAGCCCCACAGGAGGTCCGCCGCGGCTCAGTGCGCTCCATGACCGCCACCTTGATGCGGCACGACCACACCTTGCCGGGAATGCGCGCCTTCGCCGCCCGCGTCGGTGCCCTCACCTAGTTTTGTCCCTCCGATCATGATCGGAGGGACAAATGAGGAGTGCTGTGGCGGTGACGGTGCCACAGCTGTGTACCCGCCGGTGCAGTGGCGGGCTGGTGCTACGGCAGGATCTCCAACTGAACGGCGCTGTGGGTGCCCTGGAGGCCGGAAGTGAGGCAGTCCGTGGGCAGTTGCTGGGGTAGCGAGGTCACGGTCCGGCGTACGAAGTGGCCTTCGCCATGCCCCTCGTTGACCCGGCCCGATTGCAGGACGACCAGGACGCCCGCGACGCGGGCGGTGGTGGCACCGTCGATGACGATCACCGACCGGCCGCCGTCCGCGTAGCGGACGGTTTCCGTGCCGCTCGCGCTGGACAGCGAGACGCAGGACGCCGACGCCGCGACGGCGTCGAAGGAGCCTGTCGCCGGAACAGTGCGGCCTGGGGCGGTAGTGCAGGTATAGCGCACGTCCGCGTGGTTGCGGGTCTCCCGGGGCGTGAGGGTGAGCGGCGGGTCATAGCTGCTGTGCGCGTTGCCCGTGCAGGTGACGGCCTCGTATCGGCCCGTCCCGGCTTGGCCGGTCGGCGCCCAGACCAGCGACGAGGCCACCAGCGCCAGGGATCCCAGCGTCACCGTCGTACCGCGCCTGCTCACCACATGCCCCTCCAACAAGTCGTCTGCCTTTACGAGCACTTGACTACCCCGGCGTCGCATCGGCTGATCCGGCGCCTCGAAGTGCACCACCGGCGCACGCCCGCCCATCGCGCCGTCGCGCACGCCTGTCCTCCCGGCAGGACGCTTGGCATCCGGAACGTGCCGGGTAGGAAGCGCCGGACGAGTCCTCGTCGAATCGGAGCATGAACCGAGCAGGAGGAGATCCGAGTGAGCCGTATGACCGACGCAGCCGCCACCGCCGCGAGAGTGCGCGTGTTCGCCATGATGGACGCCGACGGGGACCAGGTCATCACGCGGCACGACTATCTCTCCCGCATCGACCGGACCGTCCTTGCCACCGGGCGCGCAGAGGACGACCCGCTCGTCGTCGCCGCCCGCACGGAAGGCTTCAAGGCCTGGGGTGCGATGGACGCCAACAACGACGGGGTGCTGACCTTCGACGAGTACAACGCGTGGGTGGGCGCCGACAAGTTCGACAACGTCTGCCGGTTCGCGCTCGGCGCGCTCTTCGACCTCGCCGACGCCGACGGGGACGGCACCTTGGACAAAGCCGAGTTCACCACGCTGCGCACCGCACTGAACAACCCGCCAGGGAACGCCGCCGCCGCGTTCGACGCGCTGGATGCCGACGCCGACGGCCGGGTCGGCCGCGACGCGTACCTGGCGTCGATCCGCGCCTACATCGTCGGCGACAGCTCCCCGATGGGCGAGGTCCTGTACTAGCCAGGCCGTGCCTCTTCAAGCGTGTGGCCCGTTGTTCGCACCATGTTGAGCAGGGCGGAACTGGCAGACGACGAGTGGGCGGCGCTGAAGCGTTGCTGCCGGTGAGCAACAACCGGTGTAGCCGGTGGCGGGACCACGGGCAGGTGATCAGCGGGATCATCCACCGGATCAGTACCGGTTGCCAGTGGCGGGAGCTGCCCCGGCGCTTCGGGCCATGGAAGACGGTGCACAAGCGGCACCTGCTGTGGTCGGCTGACGGTACCTGGGAGAAGCTGCTCCAGCACGTCCAGGCCGTCGCATCGGATGCGAAGTGCTTGCCTACGCCCCGCTCTGGGCAGCCGCCAGCGGCTGCCAGATCGTCCGCGTCGTTTGCCCGCCGCACGACGACGCGGACGCTCTCCGCGGCCTACGGCGCTGGCTGGCAGGGAGAAGAAGTCCTTCCCCCTCGCTGTAGACGGTGCTCGATACCGGTACGGCTGACGAAGTAGTCCGGCTCCAGGCCATGCGAGATTGCCAGGTCCGCGTTGCTGATGATGCGCGAGCCGAGCGCGTAGGCCAGACCTGAGATCCCGATCATTGCGTGAACCGCCTCCTTCGCTCTGACGCGCGCGGGTGTTGGGGCTCTGCGATCGCCCAGAACGCGTCGCTGCTACCACCGTAGGATCGATGCCAACAGGTGCGGAGCGGCCCGGCACGCCGACGTTGCCCTATCCCACGCGGTGCCGTAACTCAGGTGCCTTGTGCGCAGGCAGCGCCTGTGCCTGATGGCGTGGGCCCTCCCTCCCTATGTGTATCCTGCCGTGCCGACGATGGTGTTCTCAGTGTCTTCCCTACGTTGTGACCAGGAAGGTTTGGGTGGCCTGTATGCGGGATGGGATCCCATCCCGCTGGTTTCGGGAAACCCCCTCGTTCACTCGCCTAGGTGACGGTGTAGCCCATGATTAGGAAGATCCGCATCGGCGCCATTAGGGTCACGCACTGTGGCTTCGATGACTTCTTGGGCCGATGCCCTCCGTCGCCATTCACCCGACCAACTCCACATCGCGCTAAGGCAAGAGAAGGAGCAGGCAGAGGAAAAGGCGCGTGTGCTCGGCGAAATGCTCAGCACGCTGGACCTCATTGTCGGCAGCGACGAGCAGTGGCAGAACGTCAATCTCATCGGCCCTGCCTCCTCACCGGCGCAGACTGCTGCCAGCCCACTTTTCAGCGACGCGGGCGCTGGCCGACAGGATGTGGCTGCTGGGGCCCAGGGTCTCGCCAACCGAGCTGACGTGGCATTCGGCGCCTGCAGCGACGCGGGTGCGGGCATCCCGCCGCAGCGGCCAGAGCCTGCCAAGGAGTCATTGGACAAGGCCACGCCGGTGACACGTCGGGCGCGGATCATCGCCTTGATGGTGGCTGCCCCGCAGCGTTGGTGGTCGGCCATCGATCTGTGCGCTGAAATCGGTGTGGACAGTCACCGCAAACTACGCGGCATCCTCAGCGACATGGTCCGCTCCGGTCAGCTCATCAAGCACAAGGAACCCGGCCGCAAGAACGTCTACTACCGGCTGGCACCCGAATTCGCCCAGCAGCAGGAGGCGCCGGTGAGCGGGTAGGCCCACAAAAGCAGGCACCTCCGGGATTCCCGCCCGGAGGTGCCCCAAAAGCGAGTTCACCAAGCTGCATCTTCCAAGCTGCATTTGCCGGGTCACGTCGCGTTGCGCGCGTAGCACCAGGTTCACCTCGTGCGCCGCGCCGTGTCACCCGAACGTGTGCCCTTTTCAAGGGCGTTGGGCGGTCATGGCGTTTGCTGTTGCTGTTCTTCCGCACTGCGGGCGCGCTCGCGGCGCGGCCACAAGTCCACTTTCAATGCCGCTTCCAGGCGCGCGATGGCGCCGAAGTCCGGCAGCGTGCGGCCTTTCAGCGTGCGCTCGATGGTGCGGCGGCTGACCCCACAGATCCGCTCTACGGCGAACGGGTTCAACCCTCGATCGAGGATGACGTCGCGCAGACGCCGGGTGAACGCCTGCGCGTAGACCGCGCTGACCGGGGCGTCACCGCGCAGCCGCCCATCGGGCCATTGCCCCTCGGCCAGGTAGCTGGCGGGGGCCTCGTCTCCATGGCTGCGCGGCACAACTCCACGGTAACCGCGCACGCCACGCCCCTCCCTTCCCCGAACCGGGTTTGTGACGCGAACAGCCTTCCGAACATCAATCGAACATGGAAAATAGTGGACCTATAAGAACACTCCATGTTCGCGGGAGACGCTCGTGCCGCGTCCGCTCGTCATGGGCGGGGTGGTGGTGACCGACGTGCCCACCGCCATCGCCCTGTATGAACCCCGAGGCCTGCCCCTGGCCGCCTGGCTTCAGGTCGCACCCTTCGTCCGCGCCTCGGTGACCACCTTCGAGCCCGCCGCGCCCTGGGCTGCCGTGCAGTACCTGTCGACCACCGCGCGGTTTTGTGTGTGGGCGATTGCCGAGTATCTGCCGTTGCAGACCGAGGAGTTGTTCACCCCCGACGTCGTGGAGCGTTTCACCGCGGCCGGTATGCCCACGCTGAAGGAGTCCTCGCGGCGCACACACCGCTCACGCCTGGCTGCGATGGGCAGGAAGATCACTCGGCGCGCGCCATGGCCGCCGCAGCAGGCCGCGTTGTCCCGCAACCGTCTGGCGCCTCCCTACTCCGAAGAGGAAGTGGCCGCGTACTTCGAGGTCGCCGAAAAGCAGCCCACCGGCGCGCGTACCCGGGCCGCGTTCGGGCTGCTCGCCGGCGGACTCGGCGCAGGGCTCATGCCTGGCGAGCACCTGATCATCACCGGCTCGTCCGTCACTGCTGATCGAGACGGCGTCACCACACTCCACGTCGCTGGGAACAAACCGCGACCCATCCCGATACTGGCCGCTTACGCGCCGCTGGTACGCAGCCTCGCCGCACGCTTCCCTGACCAGCCCCTCATCGGCACGACCGGGCGAAAGAGCAAGAACCGCCTCAACCAGCTGGTGTACAGCATCGAAGTGCCCGCGCGCCTACCTTCGTTGACCGCCCCCCCGGCTGAGGACGACCTGGCTGGTCACCTTGCTCGCCGCGGGGATCCCGCTGCCGGAGCTGCTGACCGTCGCGGGCCTGGCCAGCACCGGCACCCTGGTGGATCTCCTCACGCACGTTCCCCGCCTGTCGGCACAGGACTCGGCCAGCCGGATCGCCGGTGCCCTCACCCGTGTGCCTGGGGCCGCCCGGTGAGCGACCCTGCCCGCATGGTGCCCCTGCACCGCACAGGCCTGCGCAAGCTCACCCTCGAACAAGCCGTCCGACGCGCCCAGTTGCTGGTCGACCGCTCCGGCCTGCTGCCCGCGGTCCAAGCCCACCTGCACGCCGAGACCGGTGCGCCACGGGAGTTCACCGCCCGCGCCTTGCTGGTGGGCCTGGTCACGCACGCGCTGCGCCTGGGCGAGATGCACCTGACGAAGGTGCTGTCCACCCTCGCCGACCTCTCCCCCTCCGCCCGCCACGACCTGGGCCTGTGCGAGGA
This sequence comes from Streptantibioticus ferralitis, assembly GCF_029223525.1. GTDB lineage: Bacteria > Actinomycetota > Actinomycetes > Streptomycetales > Streptomycetaceae > Streptantibioticus_A > Streptantibioticus_A ferralitis. The sequence goes on from NZ_JARHTQ010000019.1 coordinate 20,329, forward strand.
CACCGCTACCTACCGAATGCTCTGGCACGCCTTCACCCGCCTCAACCGGGCCCTGGAGAACGGCGCGCTGGCGATCACAACCACCACTGGGTCAACCGCTCCACCGGCGAGCTCCTGCCCTGCCCTGCCGACTGCCCCCACCAGCCCATCACCACCGCGGAGTTCGTCGGCCGTCTCCTCGATGCCTCCCTGCCCGACAGCCTGCAACCCACCGGCGTGCTGGCCATCGACTCCACTGACTTCGAGACCTGGGCACGGCGCCGCTCGTGGAACCGCACCCCCGACGTGGACCCCGACCACCTGCCGGTCACAGACGACGAGACTCACGACGACAAGCGGCTGCCCAACGAGCCGAACTGGCCCCGGCTCGGTCATGACGAGCGCGCCCAGCACACCGTCGACTGGGACGCTAGGGAGGGTTACCGCTCGGGCACCAACGGGGGGCGCGGTCAGGTCTTTTGCGGGTTCGACCTCCACCTGGCCGTCAACGCCCGCACCACGAACGGCCCGGAAGTCCCTTTCGTCTTCACCGGCCTGCACCTGGCCCCGGCCGGATCGCACAAGGGTGAAGCCGGAATCGCCCTCATCGACCAGGTACGCGCCCGCCGCCCCGACCAGCCGATCACCGAGGTGCTGGCCGACCGCGGCTACTCCTACTGCACCCCCGCACGCTGGGCCCACCCCGTCCGTGCCCGCGGCCTCGAAGCGATCATCGACCTGCACCCCAAGCAGCGTGGACAGCACCCCGGCCCCATCCCCGGCACCGTCATCATCGACGGCACCCTGTTCACCGACGCCCTACCCCCACCCCTGCGCCGCCTACCGGGCTTTCCCATCGGCATGGCCAAGGAGGACAAGGCTGCACTCCACCAGCGTTACGACCAGCGCGCCGCCTACGCCTTCACCCCACACAGCCGCCCCGACATCGACGGCTACCAGCGCTTCAAAGGCCCCGCCGTCGCCAAACGCGTCCGCTGCCCGAACTACCCCCCATCCCTGCGCCTGCCTCACGACCGCCCGACCACCCGCTGCGCCCGCGGGATGCCCTGCGCGTGCGGCAAGACGATCACCCTCGGCCCCCAGGACATGGCTTGGACCCGGCAGCGCACCATCTGGGGCACCACCGCATGGGCCGCCGACTACGGACGGCGCTCCGCCATCGAATCCGGCAACGCCGAGATCAAGACCCACCGGCTCCACATCGACCGCGGCTTCACCCGCGTCATGGGCACCCTCAAGAACACCCTCCTGCTGGCCTTCGCCATCGCAGGCCTCAACGTGGTCCTCCTACGCGACTGGCACGCCAAACGCCACCGCCCCGACCCCTGGGCCACCCTCACCGGCGAACCCGAGGAGCCCCGTAAGACCCGGCGCACCCGGGCCAAGCGCCGCACCACCACCCTCGCCACCCTGACCACCGGCGAACCACCAGGCTGACCTACCCCAGCCCCCGCGATCACCACCCGAGCACACAGCGCGGCCCCGCCCTGCCCGAAAACAGGCCATAGATCAAGAAAACGCCCCGCCACGGGCCGGACCGAACGCCTACTGGCAGGACAAACACGCGAAAAACGCCACACCGGCCCGCCGCACACCCACCACAGCACCCGCGCCCAGACGCAACGAAGAACCCCTGGTCCGGATCTCTCCGAACCAGGGGTTCTGTCAATCTGCCTCGGGTAGTTACGTGAACTACCCATTGTGGGTTGTTCACATAACCCGCTGAGCTGGAACGACAGCGCCTCATGCGCACGGCTTGCACGGGCTAAGGGCTCTGCCGAGCACAATGATTTGTCCTTTTGGGGGCAGCTCTCCCCGTCTCGGCGACGGTCCAAATCTGACCCTTTGACGGCGTGTCAATCCTGACCCATTTGTGGATTTTCATCTGATTCTTGGCCTTGGTGATCAAGGTCAGGAGGGAAGGGTGATCCGCGTGGAAGACTGGGCAGAGATCCGCCGTCTGCACCGGGCGGAGCAGATGCCGATCCGTGCGATCGCACGGCATCTGGGCATCTCGAAGAACACGGTTAAGCGGGCCCTGGCGAGCGACCGGCCGCCGAAGTACCAGCGGTCGGCGAAGGGCTCGGCGGTGGACGCGGTGGAGGTGCAGATCCGCGAACTGCTGCGGGAGACACCGACGATGCCCGCGACGGTGATCGCCGAGCGGATCGGCTGGGAGAAGGGGATGACGATCCTCAAGGACCGCGTCCGTGAGCTTCGGCCCGCCTATCTCCCGGTCGATCCGGTCTCCCGCACGACCTATCGGCCCGGCGAGCTGGCCCAGTGCGACCTGTGGTTCCCGGAGGCACAGATCCCGCTGGGCTATGGGCAGACCGGCCGCCCGCCAGTGCTGGTGATGGTCTCGGGCTATTCGCGGATGATCGCCGCACGGATGCTGCCCTCCAGGAGGACCGGCGACCTGATCGATGGGCACTGGCGGTTGCTGTCGCAGTGGGATGCCGTTCCGCGGATGCTGGTGTGGGACAACGAGGCCGGCATCGGCCGCGGACGGCTGACCAGCGAGTTCGCCGCGTTCGCGGGCCTGCTCGCCACCAAGATCTACCTCTGCCGCCCGAGGGATCCGGAAGCGAAGGGGCTGGTGGAGCGGGCGAACGGCTATCTGGAGACCTCGTTCCTGCCCGGTCGTCACTTCAGCGGCCCGGACGACTTCAACACCCAGCTGGCCGGGTGGCTGAAGGTCGCCAACCGCCGCGTCCACCGCACCCTGGGCGCCCGCCCGGCTGACCGCTGGGAGGCCGATCGGGCCGGGATGCTCACCCTGCCAGCGGTGGACCCGCCGACCTGGTGGCGGTTTGCGACCCGGCTGGGCCGGGACCACTACGTCCGCGTCGACACCTGCGACTACTCCGTCGACCCGGCGGCCATCGGCCACCTGGTCACCGTGCTGACCGACACCGACGAGGTCATCGTCTTGGCCACCGGCGGACAGATCGTCGCCCGGCATGCCCGCTGCTGGGCCCGCCACCAGACCCTCACCGACCCCGAACACGCCGAGACCGGTCAGATGATGCGGCACCAGGCCCGCCGTCACCCCACGGGTCAGATCCAGGCCGTCAGCTGCGGCGGCACCGGCCCGCTGGTCGAGGTCGAACAGCGCGAGCTGGGCACCTACGACCGGTTGTTCACCGTCATCGACGGCGGCGCCGACAAGGAGGCCATCTGATGCCATCAACCGCCACCGCCGACGGCGAGGCCGCCCTCGCCCAGCCCGTCGACGAAGCCCAGGTGTCGGCCGCGGGTCGCCGCACCAGCCAGCAGACCTCCTCCGATCTGGCCTTCCTGGCCCGGGCTTTGAAGGCTCCGGCCCTGCTGGAGGCCGCCGACCGGCTCGGCGAACGGGCCCGCAAGGAGTCCTGGACTCACGCCGAGTACCTCGTCGCCTGCCTCCAACGCGAGGTTTCCGCCCGCGAATCCCACGGCGGTGAAGCACGCGTACGCGCCGCCCGCTTCCCCTCGATCAAGACGCTCGAGGAACTCGACGTCACCCACCTGCGCGGCCTGACGCGCCAACAGCTCTCGCATCTGGGCACGATGGACTTCATCGCGGGCAAGGAAAACGTCGTATTCCTCGGCCCGCCCGGCACCGGCAAGACCCACCTGGCCATCGGGCTGGGGGTCCGGGCCTGCCAGGCCGGACATCGCGTCGCCTTCGCCACCGCCGCCGAGTGGGTCGACCGACTCGCCGCCGCCCACCAGGCCGGAAACCTCGCCGCCGAACTCACCCGCCTCGGCCGCTATCCCCTGATCGTGGTCGATGAAGTCGGCTACATCCCCTTCGAATCGGAGGCCGCCAACCTGTTCTTCCAACTGATCTCAAACCGCTACGAACACGCGTCCGTAATCGTCACCAGCAACAAACCCTTCGGACGCTGGGGAGAAGTCTTCGGCGACGAGACCGTGGCTGCCGCCATGATCGACCGCCTCGTCCACCACGCCGAAGTCCACTCCCTCAAAGGAGACTCCTACCGCATGCGCGGACGCGAACTCGGACGCGTCCCCACTGACACCGACACTGACTGAAACACCGCAAAGTGGGTCATTTCTCACCCGCCCAAAGCGGGTCACGATTCACCCGACGCCGACACCCCGCGGTGTCGCGATCGCCACCTTCTCCCCGTTCGCAGAGTGAGCCAACGAGCCCCAGCTCTGCGCGGCCATCGCCGACCGGATCGCCTTCCGCTGCACGCTCATCCAGTTAGGTGCTGATCGAACTTCTCAGATCCCTCCTTCGAAAATGAATTGCCGAAGCAGCCGCGCTGCCCAGAGGATCTGCGCTATGACCACGATCACCGCCTTCCTGCCGCTGACCGCCACCGTCCGACCGGTGTGCGTCCAGCAGCAGCCTGGCCGATCACGGAGGCCGATGCTCGTCTACGCGTGATCGCAGCCCTGGTCGCGGGGCTACTCGCCGGCTACGGCATTGCCATGCCGGTGGGAGCAGTCGCGACGTATCTGGTGGTCCTGACCGCTCGGACCTCTTTGAAGATCGGCGTTTGTGCCGCATTGGGTGTCGCAACCGCGGATGGCCTCTACGCGCTGATCGCCGTGATCGGAGGCTCCACGCTGACCCGTGTCGTCGAGCCGATGATGCACCCCTTGCGAGGAGTCTCGGTCGTGGCGCTCATCGCGCTGGCGGCCCGCAGCGCTACAACGGCGCTCATTCGGTACCGCAAGCCGCTGACGGCAACTCAGCCCGAAGAACGCCCCCTCGGCCCGGTGCGGGCCTATATGGGGCTATGGGGGGTCACGATGATGAACCCCCTCACCTTGATCTACTTCGCGGCACTCGTGCTCGGCAGTCAGAGCCCAGCGGCGCCGAATCATCTGGAACAGGCCGTGTTCGTCCTGGCCGCCTTCGCAGCATCCGCCAGTTGGCAAGTACTTCTCGCCGGTGGCGGAGCATTGTTCGGCCGACTACTGACCAGCGGCCGAGGGAGGCTTGTCACCGCCGTCGCCTCCAGCGCCCTGATCACCGTGCTCGCTGTCCGCATGCTCTTCGCACAGCCCTGACGCGCATCGGCAATGTAAGAACAGATCACCCCAGGACCGTTGGCCAGCCAAACAGGGCCAGCGGTCCGTTTCATCTGATCGACCGCCAAGCGCAACCCAGCAGGTGTTTTCGACAAGATGAATGAGAGCCATTCGCGCCGTTGTGATTTCCTGGATCCGGGCTCCGTTCCTGCTGTCCGCATCGAGTTCCGGTTGTCGCTCGATCGAGCGGCAGCCGTCGGATACGACGGGGGCGGTGCGCATCTATGCGTGGTCCCCGGGATGCGCGGTCACGCTCTGTTCGGTGATCACGCGGTCACTGACGCTCGTTGAGTACACGATCGTGGTGGTGATCGAGCCGATCCGGGCGATACCGGCCGTCAGCTCTTCGAGATGTGCCATCGACCGGGCTGCGACCTTGGCGATGAAGCAGTCGCTGCCGGTCACGTGATGACACTCAAGGATCTCCGGGCGCTCGTCGAAAATCCGCGCGTAGTCACGGTAGTCGCCACCGGGGTATCGGATGTTGACGAACGCGAGGATGGGCAGGCCTAGCCGGTTCAAGTTGATCCGAGCACGGTAGCCCTCGATGACCCCCCGCTGCTCCAGGCGCCGGACGCGCTCGGCGACCGCGGGTGGCGTCAGCGCGACCCGGCGGCCCAGTTCACTGAAGCTCACCCGCGCGTCCTGCTGCAGCACGCGCAAGATGCTCCAGTCGGTCACATCCAGCTCGACTTTCAATTCGTTAGCCATCACGGGAGCATAGCTTCAACTTAGTTCCCGATAGAGGGAAGACGCTTAATAGCATCCCTGTATCCCGGCAGGAGACCCCCATACGCTGCGACGAGAAGTTGCAGATGTCGCAGCCCAGGAGGGGTGGATGTCACGAGTTGACCAGGCCATACCGGCCGCCAAGGTGAGGCAGATCCCAGACCGGCCCGGAGGCTTGAACCTCGCGCAAGGCATCGCCTTGTATGTCGGAGCGGTGCTGGGCACCGGCGTGTTGGCGCTGCCCGGCATGGCCGCCAAGCAGGCCGGGCCGGCCTCGCTGCTGTCCTGGCTGGCTCTCGTCGTGATGTCGGTGCCGCTCGCTGCGACGTTCGCCGCGCTCGCCGCCCGCTACCCCGACTCGGGAGGAGTATCGACGTACGTGCGGCAGGCATTCGGCGACCGCGCCGCAGCCGTGGTCGGCTGGTGGTTCTACCTGGGCGCGCCTGTGGGCATCCCCGCTCTGGCGTTCTTCGGCGCCTCCTATCTGGCCCGGGCCACGGGGGGCGGCTGGGGCGAGAGCGTCGCGTGTGCCGCACTGCTCCTCGCGATCGGTTTCCTCGCCAACGCCTTCGGCGTGCGGATCTCCGGACCTGTGCAACTCGCGCTGTCCGGCACCCTGGCGCTGCTGCTCGTTGTGGCGGTTGCCGTGGCGCTGCCGCACGCCCGGCTCTCCAACTTGCATCCGTTCGCTCCGCACGGCTGGGCAGCGGTTGGATCGGCGGGGGCCCTGCTGGTCTGGTCGTTCACCGGTTGGGAGACGGTCACCCACCTGTCCGCAGAATTCGCCCGGCCCGCCCGCGACCTGAAGCGGGCGACCGTCGGCGCGCTGGTCATCGTGGGCGTGCTGTATCTCAGCCTGGCCACGGTGACCGTGCTCGCCCTCGGCAGCACAGCCGGGGCGAGCACGACCCCGTTGGCCTCGCTGCTTCAAACCGGGCTCGGCGGCTACGGCGCGGACGTAGCAAGTGTGGTCGCGGTGTTGATCACTCTCGGCACCATCAACGCCTACGTCGCCAGCACCGCAAAACTCGGTGCAGCCCTGGCCCGCGACGGCGCCTTGCCCCGCCGCCTCGCCTCCGGCGCGCAGCCAGGCGGAGTGCCCCGAGGCAGCCTGCTGACCGTGGCAGCGATCTCAAGCGGTGTCTTCATCGCCGCAGCAGTGACGCGGATGGACCTCCAGCCACTGGTTCTCAGCACGACGGCGTGCCTGGGGGCCGTCTACGCCATCGGCTCCGCGGCCGGCGTCCGGCTGCTGCGGCGAACGAGCCGGGCAGGTGTGGTGGCCGCTGCCTCGGCGTTCGGCATCGTGGTGCTGCTGCTTGCTCTCACCGGCTGGTATTTGTTCTGGCCCCTGATCCTCGCGGCGGCCGCCCTTACGGTGACTGGTGTTCGGTCAGGAGCCGGACGAGCCCCCGGTTCCGCAGCCGGGCATGCGGCCTGACGCACAAAAGCGGACACGCGGCCAATCGGCCTAGACCGACCGCCCCTTGCGAGCTCTCCCGGGCCACCGGGCAGCCCTGGTGCGAACGCTGCCAGCAACGCTGGGTGACCTGCAGCGGCTGCGGCACCGTCGCCCAGGCCCGCGGCGGCACCTGGGAAGAGCCGTTGTGCGCGAAGTGCACCAACCCCCACCCGGACTTCTGGGGCCGCTGCCCCGTCTGCACCATTACCTGGCAGCTCAGCACCCGCCCCTGCCAGCGATGCGTCCTCGACCAGAGCGGCGGGCCAGCAGGTGGGTGTCGAGGAAGCCCCGCTCGGACGCTGGGTCGTGGAGCAACCGAGCCACCGTGACGAGTCCGGCCCCGGCAAGCAACTCGGCAAACTGGTCCGTCGGCCAGCTATAGGCAGGCGCCACCTTGTGGTCGAAGCGGACAGGCTCCGCCCCCTCGGTGCCGAAGAAGGACGCCAGGAGCAGGCCCCCTGGTGCCAGGACACGCACCTGCTCAGCGAGCAGTGCGGGCAATTCTTCAGGTGGGGTATGAATCATCGAGTAGTGGGCCAGCACTCCGCCGAGCGCGCCGTCCTCGACCGGCAGGGCCCCCATTCGTGCTTCGTCGAACCGCAGCGCCGGATGGGCCCGCCGGGCGTGGTCGACCATAGCCGGGGAGAGGTCGAGCCCGAAGGCGTCCAACCCCAAGTCGTGCAGCATGGCGGTCAAATGGCCGGGTCCGCACCCGACGTCCGCCGCCCGTAGGTTCCCCGTGCCACGCACGAGCTCGGCGAAGGTGCCGATCATGTTCCGCGCGAACGGCTGCGTCTCCAACCGATTAGCGAACATCGACGCATACAGTTCGACGACCCCGTCGTAGGCCGCCCTCGTCTCGTCCTGGTGTTTTAACACGGGGAGGAAGCTAACATCCGCGCCGTTCACAGCAGTTCTCTGGCCCCACACCGGCCCCTTCCCCGCAGGACTGATCGTCCTGTCACCTGACCACGCGACGCCCCAGTAGTTCGGAGAAGGCATGAGCCGAGCGTCTTGAGTGGTACTGGCGGGAGGGGGTTATTCCGACCGTGCACTATTCCCCGAGATCACTCGCCCCGACTGATGACATTGAGGATGGCGCCCGTGGTCCTCCCCTGGGTCGGACGGACCCAGGGGAGGCGGATCGACGACCAGCCATCCCGCGGCGACCGCCGTTCTCCCGAACAGTCGCCGCAGGGTGGCCCGACAGCAGGGTCGGCCGGGCCTCTCTGCAGTCAGCGAGTGTCGGTGCGCTTTTCGAGGCGGGTGCCGTGGCGAAGGGTGATCGACATCAGGTCGCTGGGGGCGTCCAACTCCAGGCGGTGCCAGCGGCCGCGGGGGACGATCACGGCGGTGCCTGCGTGCAACCGCACCATGTCCTCGCCGCCGCCGGGCCTGGCGGGACGCAAGTAGAGGCGGACGCCGCCGGCCAGGCAGCACACCGCCTCCTCGGCCTCCGGGTGCATCTCCCATTGGTCAGCGTGGACGTCGGTGTCGGTCTCCACGTGGAACGTCGCGATCTGCCAGGCGCCGGAGTCGCTGCTCGTCATCCGCCGTTCGGCGACTCGGACGTCGCCGTCGGGTTGGATGTGCAGCGCCGAGGCGAACAGGTCGATGGATGAGATGGGTGTCGTCGTCATGACGGCGTTCCTTCCAGTCGGTTCTCTGCGGGGGTGGCGGGTCGCGGGTCAGGTGCTTCGGCTCGGCGGCGGGGCAGAACGCCGATCGCCACGATGGCCGCGAGCACGAAGAGGGCGGCGGCGACGGCCAGTCCCAGGGCGTAGCCGTCGTTGAGCGCGGCGGGGTCGGTGGCCGTGCCGGTGTGGTGTGCGGCGATGGTGGCCAGGGCGGCCAGGCCGATGCAGCCGCCGAGTTGGCGGGAGCTGTTGAAGAGGCCGGAGGCCATGCCGGCCTCGCGCGCGGCCACGCCGGTGGTCGCGGCGGCGGCGACCGGGGCCAGGACAAGTCCGGTGCCGATGCTGGTCATCAGGGATGGGCCGAGCACGTCGGTGAGAAATCCGCCGTCGGGACCGATGAAGGCGAACCAGGCCAGGCCCGCGGCGGCCAGCAGGGCGCCGGGTACCAGGGCAGCTCGGGGGGTGCGTGCCGTGGTGACGCGGGTCGCGATGATGGTGCCCGCGACCAGGCCCGCGGAGAAGGGCAGGAACGCGGCGCCGGTCGCTGCGGCACCCATGCCCAGGACCTGCTGCAGGTACAGGGACACGAAGTAGAACGCCGTGAACTGCCCGGCCGCGGCCAGGAACACCAGTACGTTGGCGCCGGCCACCCAGCGGCTGCGCAGCAGGCCGAGGCGCAATAGCGGTGCGGGAGCCCTGGATTCGGCGAAGACGAAGGCGATCAGGAGCGCAGCCGCGGCGACGAGCATCGCCAACGTGGCCGGGGAGCCCCACCCTTGGGCGTCGGTGCGGACCACGCCGAACACCAGCAGCCCGACTCCGCCGGTTGCCAGGACGGCGCCGAGCACGTCCAGCCTCTCGCGCCGGGCGGGGCGTGCTTCGGCGGGCACGCCTGCGAGAACCAGCGCGAGAGCCACCGCCACGATGGGCAGATTGATCAGCATCACCCAGCGCCAACCTGCGTACTCGGTCAACAGCCCACCCGCCAGCACGCCCAGCGCTCCCCCCGCGGCGTTCACCGCGCTCCACACTCCGAGCGCCCGGACACGCCGAGGGCCCTCAGGGAAGGTGGTGGTGAGCATCCCCAGCGCGGCTGGGGCGGCCGCGGCAGCACCGAGCCCCTGACCGGCACGGGCGGCGATCAGTTGCCAAGGCGCTTGGGCCAGGCCGCCCGCGAGCGAGCACAGCCCGAAGACGGCCAGACCCAGCACGAACAGCCGACGGTGACCGTACAGGTCGCATGCGCGGCCCCCCAGTAGCAGGAGTCCGCCGAATGTGAGCGCGTAGACGTGCACGATCCACGACAGGTCGAGCGGCGCGAATCCCAACGCGGAGCGGATTGCGGGCAGTGCGACGTTGACCACCGACATATCCAGGGCGAAGACGAACTGGGCGACGGCCGCCGCCAGCACCAGGCGGGGTCGCCCCCGTGAGTTTCTATACATGTAAAGAAAGTAGCCTTAGGGGATCGCTGCTGTCGACACCCGGGGGATGATGAGGGCATGCCGCAACCGTCCGCACCGCGCAAAGCCCTCGGCCGACCTCCCCGTATCTCCCGTGAGGAGGTCATCGAGACGGCTCGCCGGATCGTGGATACGGAAGGCGTGGGCCGGCTGACCATGCGGCGGCTGGCCATGGAGATCGGCAGTACGGCGATGGCGCTCTACCACCACGTCCGCAACAAGGAAGAACTACTCGTCCTGCTGCTGGACGACTACGCCGCGCGGACGCTGCAGCGGCCCGAACTGCCCGCCCAGCCGCGCGAGCGGATCGTCGTCGCCGCTGCCACGATCCACGAGGCGCTCGCCGCCTGCCCCTGGATCGTGGAGGTGCTGACCGCCGACGACCTGATGTCCACATCCGCCCTGTGGTTTGTCGAGCAGATCGTCGATGGCCTGGTCGAATGCGGCCTGCCTCCCGAGCGGGCCGTACACGGGTACCGCGCAATCTGGTACTACACCGCCGGAGAGATCGTGGTCCGGACAACAGCGGCCCGGCGGCGCACCGACGATGACCGTCCTACCTACCGGGAGCGAGCCTTCGCCGAACTCGACCCGAGCGAGCTACCCCGCTTGGCACAGGTCGCCGACCACTGGGCGCCGCTGACCGCCGAGGACACCTACCTGGAGGGGCTCCGAGCCCTGGTGGACGGCCTCCTGACTCCCCGTTAACCTGCTCATTCACTTCATACCTGCCCGAGCGCCAATACGATGCCAACGCCTCTGCCCGCAAGCCTCACGAAGCCGATCTCATGATCGCTGTGATCTGCGGCTGGTGAGGTCCTCGGCGCGGGCGGCGAGGCACTCGGCCCAGTCGCGTCTGGCGTAGGCGACCCAGCGGAGCGCGGTGTGGCGGTGCATCCCGGTCGCGTCCGGCGAGGATCGGGCTGGGGAGATCAGCAGCGAGAGCGGCCAGTGCCCCGTTGCGCGCGGTGCGAACCGGGATGCCGTGCCGGTTGAGTTTCTGGGTCATGCCGTGCGTCGAGATCTGCTTGCCCGGGACCATGCCCGGGAAGAGCCACTGAGGGCCTGGGTGGACTCGCGAGAGCTGCGGCCGCAGCTGGGGCTGTTCAGCAAGTTGCCGAAGTAGCTCGGCGAGCCGTGGAGGCAGCAGGACGGGGTGGCGGCCCAAGACTAGGTGAGCGTGCTTGTCACCGAACTTGAGGTGTTCATGCGTCAGGTGGCGAAGACGTTCGGTGGACAGGCCGAACAGCAGGGTGATCGCGCCGCTGGCGCGGACGTCCGTCGGCAGGGCGTCGTCGGTCAGGCAGCGTTGGAGGAGTCGCCAGCGATCGTCGTCGTCGAGCAGGTCCTGGGGCTCCTGGCTTGGGATGGAGGGGACGGTCAGTTCTCGGGCGAGCTGGCGGCTGGTGGTCCATTTCAGGAAGTAGCGGATCAGGTAGCGCCGCTGGCTGGTGGCCCCGGCGATCCAGTCGTCGATGTGCTCCTGTGCGAGGTCGGCGAGGGCTAGGCCGCGCTGGTCCGTCCAGGCCAGGAAGTCCAGGGCGACGCTGACGCGGCGCCGCAGGTCACGGTCGGCGGAGGCAGGATGGCGGCGGGTGGCAGCCCGTTGGCCCCGATCCGCCGGGCATCGGCTGCGGGGCCCACAGGGCGTTCATGAGTGGGCGCGATCAGCAGCTTCCCAGGCTGCCGAAGAACATATCGTCCAGCAGGTCATCGTTTCCCGACGGGGTGGATCGCAGACCACTGCTCCGAACGAGGTCAGACCTTTCGCCAACCCGGAACCCACGCGCCATCCCGCACTGTGTAGTCGCCGAACAAGGCAGGGGCTTCTTCGACCATGAGTTCTGCGACCTTGCCGAAGAGAAGGCGGATCTCCTCCTCGGCTCCAGGGGCCGTCCGGTTCTCGATGACGTGCCGCAAAGTCCGCACGTTAGCTGTCCACACCATCCCGGTCCCCACGCCCTCGGGGGCGAACCGGCGCATGAAGGAGGTCTTCTCCTTCTTCTCGGCGAACGGTACGCCTTCCTCGTCCAGGCCGAAGTGGTCAGCCATCCACAGCTGGAAGCCCTCCATCTGCTCCAACAGGGCCGTGGCACGCTTCATCAGCTCGGCGTCTTCCTGGGCCCACTGGGGGAACCAGAAGGGCAGGTCGTCCAGGCGCACGAAGCGCAGGGACTCCTGGGAGACCGCAGCGCCAGCACGGTGCCGGACGAGTTCATGGGTGGCGACCCGGCTGACGTTGTGCAGGACGAAGGAGAAGCTCACGTGCTCCAGGACCGACCCGTGAGCACTAGCCAGGATGTTGCTGAGGTACTCCTCCTGGTCGGCGCGGATCCGCGTCACGTTCGGGTTCAGGCCCGGCTGCCAGGACCGGTAGCAGATGCGGCCGGCGAACTCCGCCAGGTTCTGTGCGTCGTCCAACTCGCCGCGGTCCCCTCGCTCCAGCCAGTTCTCGCCCCCGACCTCGGCGAGGTAGGCGGCAACCTCCTCGTAGTCCAACTGCGGGCGGGCGATGAGACGGACCTGGGGCTCGACACGGCGCAACGCGATCCTCCGGAGTGGTTCGAGAGCGGACCCGCAGAGTCTGCCACGTTCCCCACTCCCGCCGACGCGGTAGAACTTCAGACCACACGACTCCGGCGCGGTGATCGCGCACACGTCCTTTCGGCGTAGCCAAAGGCACTTGACGTACCGTGCGCCCGTATCCGGTCCTTCACCGGTGGGGCTCCGCTTGGCCCACCTCAGCGGTGCGCGGAGGCGGTACAGCTCCTGCGGGCGCTGGACGTTTCCCGTCGCGCAGATCGATCCCGCGAGTCATCGTCGGGGCCCCATCTCTGCATCAGGCACCTGTCCGTGTGCACCGCTCCCTAGGATGATCACCATGTCCTCGACAAACCGGTGCTCGGCCGTCCTCGCAACTCTTCTTGTGCTGGTTTCCGCCCCCTTGTCGGGCTGCGCGTCCAGCAGCGGTGCTCAGCACCCGTCGCGCCAGGCCGACGAGACGAAGCCGCCGAAGGAAGGGCTCGGCAACATCATCGTTGCCGGCCACCCTGTCACGGGATCGAAGGCGACCGGAATCTCGAAGATCCCGTATCAGCGTACGGATACCGACGGGGCGCTGTACGCGGCCGTTACCGGGTTCCGATCGATGGCGTTCGGGAGGTCGGGGCTGGAGGGGGTCTACGACGACATACTGGCCCCAGCCCCTGCCCACGCGGGCCACGGCCCCAGCGACGTGGTAACGACCATTGACCCGGCTGTGCAGAAAGCAGCCGCCGACGGGCTGCGGGGCCGCAAGGGCGCCGCGGTTGCCCTGGATGCGCAGAGCGGGCAGATCCGGGCCCTGGTGAGCGCTCCGTCGTACGACCCGTCCGTGTTTAGCGGGCTCTCGTCGGCTGACAATGACGCGTGGCTACGGCTGAACAACGACAAGGACATGCCGCTGTTGGACCGGGCGCTGAGGGACACTGTGGAGCCGGGGGAAACGTTCCAGGTCGTGGTGGCGGCAGCGGCCCTGAACAAGGGGCTGTACAAGTCCGTGGACGACCCGACCCATAGCCCCGACCCGTACACGCCGCCCGGCAGAACGTCCCCGCTGGCGAGCGATTTCACCCATTGCCAGAACGCATCCATTCGCTCGGCTTTGAAGTATTCGTGCGCCAACGTCTTCGCGAGTATGGCCGTCGACGTCGGCCAGGACGGTCTCGCGACGATGGCCGAGGCGTTCGGCTTCAACGACGACAAGCTGCTCACGCCCATACGCCCTGCGGCGAGCGTCTACCCGCGAGGGCAGCTCAGCGCGGCCAGTCTGGCTGACACAGGCAACGGCATTGAAGGCGTGACCGCAACACCCTTGCAGATGGCCAGAGTCATGGCCGTACTCGACAACGGGGGAAAGCAGACCCAGCCGGAATTGGTTACCCAGATCATTCATCCTGACGGGAGTGTCGAGAAGCCCAAGAGCGATACGGGCGCCGCCAAGCAGGTCCTTGAGCCGAACGTCGCCAACCAGCTGCGATCTGCTCTGCAGGGCTCAGCCTCGCCCCCGCTAGGTGGCGAGACTGGGTGGGCGCCGCGCTCGGGGCCGGCCAACCGCGGTGATGCCGCCGCGTGGTCCGTTTCCTTCACCCGCTCTGGGGACGGACGGCCCATGGCCATCGCGGTGGTCGTCACCGTGCCCGCAACGTCGACTGACCACTCCAGCGACGAAGCGGGGGCCGTGCACGTCGCCCAGGAGATGAGTCAGGCCGCCTCCAACTCCACGCATTCCTAAAGTCGTCGTTTCCCGGACAACGGAAGGGGAGCCAGCCGCTGGCTGGCTCCCCTTCGCGTGCTCGGTCCATCTCCTCGTGGTCAGGAACGGACCAAGGCCAGGACTTCGTCGCGCAGGTTGTCGACGGCGGCCTGGGTGGGGGCTTCGACGTTGAGCCTCAGCAGCGGTTCGGTGTTGGAAGGCCGGAGGTTGAACCAGCGGCCGTCGCCGAGGTTGACCGTCAGCCCGTCGAGCCGGTCGGTCGTCACGCCGTCGAACTGCCGGTATGCCGCCTCGACTCCGTCCAGTTTGGATGGGACGTCGGCGACTTCGGAGTTGATCTCGCCGGAGGCGGCGTAGCGGGAGTAGTCGGCGACCAGCTCGGACAGCGGCCGGTCCTGTTCGCCGAGAGCGGCCAGGACGTGCAGGGCGGTGAGCATGCCGGTGTCGGCACGCCAGAAGTCGCGGAAGTAGTAGTGGCCGGAGTGCTCTCCTCCGAAGACCGCCTCGTGCTCGGCCATCAGGGCCTTCATGAACGAATGGCCGACACGGGAGCGGATCGGGGTTCCGCCGTGCTCGCGGATGACTTCCACCGCGGCGGCGGAGGTGATGACGTTGTGCACGATGGCCGATCCGGGGTGTTTGGCCAGCTCGCGGGCGGCGACTAGGCCGACGATCGCCGACGGGGAGACGGCTTGGCCCTTCTCGTCGATGAAGTGAGAGCGGCGCTGGAGGACAGTCCGGCGGCCACCGGTAGTTCGGTGGAGGCGGTCAGCACCAGCCCGGCGATCTGTTCGGCCTGCTTCAGGCTGACGCGGGCAGCGGCCTGCATGTGGTCCAAGACGTGCCCGTCGTAATGCCGTCCGGCGGCTTTGGCGACCGAGACCAGACGCGTGCGGAACAAGGGCGTTCCCGAGGTCAGGGCTAGGGCAGTGGAGCCCACAGCCCGCCATGCGGTCACCCGGGTTCGTAGCGGCACAGCGGCGACCACGGAGGAGCCGCCAGTCATCCAGTCCAACGACTCCCCGGCCAAGCACAGGCGGCCGGGAACCGAGACGGTCACCGCCCGCCCGGCGATGTCAGTGGTGGTCATCGGCGGGTCTCCGGCAGGACCTGCGGGCAGGTGGCGCACCCCGGTGAGCGGGACCAGTCCGCCAGGGCGTGGCGCTCGCGCCAGTCGACCATGGTCGGGTGCATCCACAGCTCGGCCAAGGTGTGATCGGCGACGTTGCCGACCACGTACCGGTGGTGCTCGGTGACGTCGGGGACCACGTTGCAGCACATCTTCATCTGGCCGCGGAAGTCCACGCTGAGCGAGGTGTCGGTCATCTGGCACGGCGCGGTGCGCGTCGGGGCGGCCAGGGGGACAGCGGCGGTGCCGCCGCGGTCGTTGTAGGTGGCGATCGCCGGGCGGATGACCTCGACCTTCATCCCCCGCGCCGGGTCGATCCAGGTCGCGGCCAAGCCCTGGCGGACGCGGGTGAACTGCCAGTCCATGCCATCAAGGAGCTTGGTCTTGGTCAGCCAGCGCCGCAGCGCCTCGAAGGTGGGCAGGACGTTCGCTCGGTGGGGGTAGCGGGTGACGCGCAGGTACTTCACGCCCTCCTCACCCAGCCGTTCCACAGTGGTGCGGCTGAGCAGGTCGCCGTTGGTGTAGATCGCAGGGCTGGCCTCGGGGATGTCGCGGCGAACCTGGGCGATCTCGTCGAACAGGCGGGGGTTGGCCAGCGGCTCGTTGTAGTTGTGGAAGGCGAAGAACCCGGCGAACCCTGCGGTTGCGAGTTCTGCGGTGATCTTGGCGAACAGGTGCCAGTCCATCAGCTGCTGGGCACGGCGGGCGGTGGTGTGTTCGTTGGGGCACCACGAACAGGTGCGGTTGCAGTACCTAGACGTCTCGATGTCCACGTACCGAAGGCCCGCAAGGGGGCGTTCCTCGGTCGGGGCTGGGTGTGCGTGCGCGGCGACGAGTGGCAGTAACGGTCGTTGGTGGTCGGCGGGTTCGGGCACAGCTGTCCTCCATCAGGTGGGCAGGTGAAAACGGGCGGAAAGGGACCAGGTGGGTGCTTGGGCCTGCCCGGCCGGGAGAAGGCCGCCCATCCCGACCGGGCAGGGTTCTTCGGGGGCGCCGGGGCGTCAGCCGGGCTGCGGGCCGGGGCCCGGCCCGGCGCCGAACAGCACCGTGGCGAGCGGGACGGTGCCGGTGGGGTCGGACAACACCCGCACAGCCGCCTCCAGCCGAGCTGGATCGAGGCGGTAGTGCCTGACCGCCGCGTCCGCCAGGGCCTGGGCCAAGCGGTGTTGGAGGAAGGCTTCGTAGCGGTGCTTGGCGACCGCGGCCACGAGGGCTTCCGGCGAGGCGAAGGCGGTGCGGCGCATGGTCTGGTCCGGACCCGTGCCATAGGTCATCCACACCACGACCTCACGGGTGCCTTCGCGGTACTCCACCTGGAACGGCAACTGCCGCGGGGTCGTCTCCGGTAAGGGTTCCTGGGGGCGCTCACTCATCGTCTGCAGCGCAGGCCTTCGCTCGCTTGCTGATGAGCTGCTCGAACTGGATGGCGTACAGCTCGACTTGAGCCGGGGTGAGCACGAGAACCGAGGATGTGGTGCGGCCGTCGGTGTGGTGCAGTTCGATGTCGAGGGCGGCCTGCTGCGCGCGGTGGTCGTAGGCCGCGTCCCGCTTGGCCGGGGTCGCGTGGGTGACCGAGGCGGCCTGTGTGTCGGGTGCGGAGGTGGCGTGGTCTGGCTCATGCATCGTTCTCACCCCTTGGTGACAGTGATGGCGGCCCGGCCGTCTGCCGGGCCGCCCACGGCCGACAGGACACCGCAACCGGCACCGGGCTGGGAGGGACGGCAGGCGAGCGCGTAACCGGTTTGCACACGGCGTAAATGGCGTGCAACGCCTCGCGTTGATGGGTGGTTTGGCGCAACAATGCGGCGCGGAGGTGACCCGCCGTGGACGGCACCCATCCGATCTGGCACTCAACCCCGATGCACGACGCCCTGGCGCGCCACGATGTGGGGGCGGTGGTCCGGTTGGCTCGCCGCGCGGCAGACGTCACCCTCGCCGACCTCGGCCAGGCCGTCGGCTACACCGCCGCCTCCCTGTCCCGCATGGAACGCGGCAAGCAGCCCATGCGGGACGTGGTGCTGCTCCAGCGGATCGCGGAAGTCCTGGAGATTCCGCCCCACTTGCTCGGGCTCGCGCCCCGACACGAGCAGCAGCCTCCCGCCGCAGCTGCACGGCCGCTGGGGGCCACTAGGGTGGTGCTGGAGCCGATGGGCGAGGAGGGTGAGGACCCGGTGCGACGCCGCAATCTGCTGGCCTCCGTGGCTGGGGCCGTCACCAGCGCGGTCTTCGGGCCCAGCCCGACCGGCTCCGCCCGCACCCTCGGGCCTCCCAGCCTGGCGGGGCTGGAAGACCTCCTGCTGTACCGGCGGCAACCCATCGTGCGCGGCCCGGACCCGACGCCCACCACGGTCGGCGCGGCGGTGGAGGAAGCCCGGCGTGATTTCAGCGCCTGCCGCTACGAGACCCTCGCCCGCGCCCTCCCCGGCCGGATCGCGCTCGCCCAGGCCCTGGGCACCGACGGGCACACCGAGCGGGCGGCCACCGCGGTCGCCGAGCTGTACAACACCGCAACCAGGCTGTGCATCAAGCTCGGTGAAGACGGCCTGGCAGCCGTCACCGCCGACCGGGCGCTGACCGCCGCGTTCAACGGAGCGGACGCGCTGACCGTGGCGGAGGCCCACCGCATGGTCTCCTCCGCCTGGCGCCGCCAGGGCCACTACGCCCGCGCCACCGACGTCGCCGTCACCGCAGCCCAACACCTGGCCACCGACCGCACCTCGGACGAGACAGAACGCCTGTCGGTGCAGGGGAACTTGTACGCCACAGCCGCCTACACCGCCGCCAAGCAAGGCGACCGGCACACCGCGCACCAGCTGATCGCCGAGGCCCACGCCACCGCCGCACGCCTTGGCCATGACGAGTTGGCGCGTGGAAGCGTCTTTGGGCCCAGCCAGGTCCTGCTGCACCAGATCTCGATCAGTCACCTGCTCGGTGACGCGGGCCAAGCCATCGAACACGCCCGCCACGTCAACGTCGCCGCTTTGCCCACCACCGAACGCCAGGCCCGGTACTGGATCGACGTCGCCCGTGCTTTTGACCAATGGGGCAAGCCAGAGCGCTGCTACCGCGCCCTGCTGGCTGCCGAGCACGCCGCACCCCAGGAAGTGCGCCGCAGCTCGGTGCGGACCATGACCGCCAACCTGATGCGGCACGACCACATCCTTCCCGGGGTGCGGTCGTTCGCCGCCCGTGTCGGCGCCCTCACCTAGTACAGGGCTTCGCCCATCCGGGAGTTTCCCTATCCCACCGGGTGCGGTAGCTCAGGTGCCCTGTGCGCAGGAAGCACCTGTGCCTGATGGCGTGCAGCCTTTCCCTCCCTGTGTCTGTCCTGCCGTGCCAAAGACGGTGTTCTCAGTGTCTTCCCTACGGTTGTGACCAGGAGGGTTTGGGTGGCGTGTATGTGGGATGGGATCCCATCTCGCTGGTTTCGGGAAACCCCCTCGTTCACTCGCCTAGGTGACGGTGTGGCCCATGATTAGGAAGATCCGCATCGGCGCCATTAGGGTCACGCACTGTGGCCTCGATGACTTCTTGGGCCGATGCCCTCCGTCGCCATACACCCGACCAACTCCGCATCGCACTACGGCAAGAGAAGGAGCAGGCCGAGGAAAAGGCGCGTGTGCTCGGCGAAATGCTCAGCACGCTGGACCTCATTGTCGGCAGCGACGAGCAGTGGCAGAACGTCAATCTCATGGGCCCTGCCTCCTCACCGACGCAGACCGCCGCCAGCCCACTTTTCAGTGACGCGGCCGCCGGCCCGCAGGATGTGGCTGCTGGTGCGCAGGGGCTCGCCAACCGAGCTGACATGGCATTCGATGCCTTCAGCGACGCGGGCGCTGGCATCCCGCCGCAGCGGCCAGCGCCTGCCAAGGAGACATCCGACAAGGCCACACCGAAGACGCGTCGGGAATGGATCATCGCCTTGATGCTGGCTGCGCCGCAGCGCTGGTGGTCGGCCCTCGACCTGTGCGTCGAGATCGGTGTAGACGGTCACCGCAAACTGCGCGGCATCCTCAGCGACATGGTGCGCCAAGGCCAGCTCATCAAGCACAAGGAGCCCGGCCGTAAGCACGTCTTCTACCGACTGGCACCCGAATTCGCCCGGCAGCAGGAGGCACCCGTGAGCGGATAGCCCACAAAAGCAGGCACCTCCGGGATTGCCGCCCGGAGGTGCCCCTCAAACGAGGCCACCAGAAGGTGCCTCAAAAACGAGTTCACCGATCTGCACCTTGCGAGCTGCATTTCACGGGTCACGTCGCGTTGCGAGCGTAGCACCAGGTTCATTCCGCGCACCGTGCCGTGTCACCCGAACGTGTGCCCTTTTCAAGGGCGTTGGGCGGTCATGGCGTTTGTTGCTGCTGTTCTTCCGCGTTGCGCGCGTGCTCGCGGCGCGGCCACAAGTCCACTTTCAACGCCGCTTCCAGGCGCGCGATGGCGCCGAAGTCCGGCAGCGTGCGCCCCTTCAGCGTGCGCTCGATCGTGCGGCGACTGACCCCACAGGTCCGCTCGATCGCGAACGGGTTCAACCCTCGCTCGCCGATGACGGCGCGCAGCTGGCGGGTGAACGCCTGCGCGTAGACCGCGCTGACCGGGGCGTCATCGCGCAGCCGCCCGTCCGGCCATTGCCCCTCGGCCAGGTAACTGGCGGGGGCGTCGTCTCCATGGCTGCGCGGCACAACCCCACGGTAACCGCGGCAGGAGCACGCATCCCTTGCCTCGTCCGGGATTGTGACGCGAACAGCCTTCCGAACATCAATCGAACATGGAAAAATAGTGGACCTATAAGACCACTCCGTGTTCGGGGGAGACGCTCGTGCCGCGTCCGCTCGTCCTGGGGGGGGTGGTGGTGACCGACGTGCCCACCGCCATCGCCCTGTATGAACCCCGAAGGCTGCCCCTGGCCGCCTGGCTTCAGGTCGCATCCTTCGCCCGCGCCTCGGTAACCGCCTTCGAGCCCGCATCACCCTGGGCCGCCGTGCAGTACCTGTCCACCACCGCCCAGTTCAGCGTGTGGGCGCTTGCCGAGTATCTGCCCTTGCAGGCCGAGGAGTTGTTCACCCCCGACGTCGTCGAGCGCTTCACCGCGGTCGGCATGCCCACGCTGCAAGAGTCCTCGCGGCGCACACACCGCTCACGCCTGGCCACGATGGGCAGGAAGATCACCCGGCGCGCGCCATGGCCGCCGCAGCAGGCCGCACTGCCCCGCAACCGCCTGGCCCCTCCCTACTCCGAGGAGGAAGTGGCCGCGTACTTCGAGGTCGCCGAGCAACAACCCACCGGCGCGCGGACCCGAGCCGCCTTCGGGCTGCTCGCCGGCGGGCTCGGCGCAGGGCTCATGCCGGGCGAGCACCTGATCATCACCGGCTCGTCCGTCACCCGCAATGTGGACGACGTCACCGTCCTCAACATCGCCGGTACCAGGGCGCGGCCTATCCCGATATTGGCTGCCTACGCGCCGTTGGTGCGCACCTTGGCCGCCCGCTTCCCCGACGAGCCGCTCATCGGCACGACCGGACGAAAGAGTAAGAACCGTCTCAACCAGTTGGTCAGCCGGATCGAAGTGCCCGCACGGCTTCCCGCCCTGACCGCACCCCGCCTGCGCACCACCTGGCTGGTGACCTTGATGACCGCGGGGATACCACTGCCGGAACTACTGGCCGTCGCCGGTTTGGCCAGCACCGGCACCCTGGTCGATCTTCTGCCGCACGTTCCCCGCCTCTCCGCACAGGACGCCGCCCAGCGGATCGCCGATGCCCTCGCCCATGCGCCTGGGGCCGCCCGGTGAGCGACCCTGCCCGCTTGGTGCCCCTGCACCGCACAGGCCTGCGCAAGCTCACCCTCGAACAAGCCGTCCGCCGCGCCCAGTTGCTGGTCGACCGCTCCGGCCTCCTGCCCGCGGTCCAAGCGCACCTTCATGCCGAGACCGGTGCGCCACGGGAATTCACCGCCCGCGCCCTCCTCGTAGGGCTGGCCACACACGCACTACGCCTAGGCGAGATGCACCTGACGAAAGTGCTGTCCACCCTCGCCGACCTTTCCCCCTCCGCCCGTCACGACCTAGGACTGAGCGAGGAAGCCGCCACCTACCGGATGCTCTGGCACGCCTTCACCGGCCTCAACCGCGCCCTGGAAACCGGCTCCTTGGCGATCCCGCACAACCACCACTGGGTCAACCGCGCCACCGGTGAGCTGTTGCCCTGCCCGGCGCACTGCCCCCACCAGCCCATCACCACAGGAGAGTTCGTCGGCCGTCTCCTCGATGCCTCCGTGCCCGACAGCCTGCAACTCACCGGAGTACTGGCCATCGACTCCACGGACTTCGAAACCTGGGCCAGGCGCCGCTCGTGGAACCGTGCCCCCGACGTGGACCCCGACCACCTGCCCGTCCAAGACGACGAGACCCACGACGACAAGCGGCTCCCTAACGAGCCCACCTGGCCCCGAATCGGCCACGACGGGCGTGCCCAGCACACCGTCGACTGGGACGCCCGCGAGGGCTACCGCTCAGGCACCAACGGAGGGCGCGGTCAGGTCTTTTGCGGCTTCGACCTCCACCTGGCCGTCAACGCCCGCACCACCACCGGCCCCGAAGTCCCCTTCGTCTTCACCGGCCTGCACCTGGCCCCGGCCGGATCCCACAAGGGCGAAGCCGGAATCGCCCTCATTGACCAGGTCCGCGCCCGCCGCCCCGACCAGCCGCCGATCACTGAGGTCCTAGCCGACCGCGGCTACTCCTACTGCACCCCCGCACGCTGGGCCCACCCCGTCCGCGCCCGAGGCATCGAAGCGACCATCGACCTGCACCCCAACCAGCGCGGACAGCACCCCGGCCCCATCCCCGGCACCGTCATCATCGACGGCACCCTGTTCACCGACGCCCTACCCCCACCCCTGCGGCGCCTACCGGGCTTTCCCATCGGCATGGCCAAGGAGGACAAGGCTGCACTCCACCAGCGTTACGACCAGCGCGCCGCCTACGCCTTCACCCCACACAGCCGCCCCGACATCGACGGCTACCAGCGCTTCAAAGGCCCCGCCGTCGCCAAACGCGTCCGCTGCCCGAACTACCCCCCATCCCTGCGCCTGCCTCACGACCGCCCGACCACCCGCTGCGCCCGCGGGATGCCCTGCGCGTGCGGCAAGACGATCACCCTCGGCCCCCAGGACATGGCCTGGACCCGGCAGCGCACCGTGTGGGGCACCAGCGCATGGGCCGCCGACTACGGACGGCGCTCCGCCGTCGAATCCGGCAACGCCGAGATCAAGACCCACCGACTCCACATCGACCGCGGATTCACCCGCGTCATGGGCACCCTCAAGAACACCCTCCTGCTGGCCTTCGCCATCGCAGGCCTCAATGTGGTGCTGCTTCGTGACTGGCACGCCAAGCGCCAGCGCCCCGACCCCTGGGCCACCCTGACCGGCGAGCCTGAGCAGCCCCGTAAGACCCGGCGGACCGGGACCAAGCGCCGGACCACCACTCTCGCCACCCTGACCGCGGGCGAGCCCCCAGGCTGACCTACCCCAGCCCCCGCGATCACCACCCGAGCACGCAGCGCGGCCCCGCCCTGCCCGGAATCAGGCCAGAGATCAAGAAAACGTCCCGCCACGGGCTGGGTCGAACGCCTACCGACAGGACAAACGTGCGAAAATCGTCACAACGGGCCGCCATGCGCCCCTCGCGGTACCCGCACCCAGACACAACGAAGAACCCCTGGTCCGGATCTCTCCGAACCAGGGGTTCTGTCAATCTGCCGTGGGTAGTTACGTGAACTACCTATTGTGCGCGAGGGGGGAGTTGAACCCCCACGCCCTTGCGGGCACTGGAACCTGAATCCAGCGCGTCTGCCTATTCCGCCACCCGCGCATGGGTGTTGTCGTTGGATTCTGCCACACTCTCCGGGGGGCCCGATCCGGTGGACCGGCGCTTCCGGCGCTTGTGGGAGCGCCTTCCGACATCCAGAACATTAGCACGTGCCGGAGGGTGGGTTCACATCCGTTTCGAAGCCCCCGGGAGGAGGGAACCCTCGGTACTTGCGGGACACTGGCCGGGGGCCCATCTACCATCCCTGTGGAGACATCGGCACTGCAGTGCGACAACCGGACGGAGAGCTTCGAGCGCCCCACCAGGGTCGGGGAACTCTGTGAGGGTCGACACTGTTGTAGTCGACAGCCAAGGGGAACCACCCGTTTCCCCGAGGCGTGGATACGATCAGTAAGCAGTACGACAACGCAGACACGTCAACGTACGAGAACGTCTAGGAGGGAGGTGCCCCGGTGGGAGTACTGAAGCGCTTTGAACAGCGCCTCGAAGGGCTCGTCAACGGCACCTTCGCCAAGGTGTTCAAGTCCGAGGTCCAGCCAGTCGAGATCGCGGGCGCGCTCCAGCGGGAGTGCGACAACAACGCGACCATCTGGAACCGCGAGCGCACGGTCGTCCCCAACGACTTCATCGTGGAGCTGAGCACTTCGGACTACGAGCGGCTCAGCCCGTACGCGACGCAGCTCGGCGAGGAGCTCTCCGGCATGGTCCGGGACTACGCCAAGCAGCAGCGCTACACCTTCATGGGACCGATCAAGGTCCACTTGGAGAAGGCCGACGACCTCGACACCGGCCTGTACCGGGTGCGTAGCCGCACCCTCGCCTCCAGCGAGTCCCAGCCACTCGCCGCCGACGCCCGAGGGCACGTCGGCGGACCGACGCAGGGCGGGCCGGCCCCGCAGCGCGCGGGCGGGTACGGCTTTCCGCCGCCGCAGCCCGCCGGTGCGCCGCCGATGCCGTCGAGTCCGCCCGGCCCCGGGCGGCCCGGCCAGGCACCGGTCACCCGGCTGCCCGGCACCGGCGACCCCTCGGCGAACACCCGCCGCTGGATCGAGGTCAACGGCAACCGCCACCAGATCTCCCGGCCGACCCTGGTGCTCGGCCGCAGCACGGAAGCGGACGTGCGGATCGACGACCCCGGCGTGTCGCGCCGGCACTGCGAGATCCGGGTCGGAACGCCGTCCGTGATCCAGGATCTGGGGTCGACCAACGGAATCGTGGTGGACGGGCAGCACACCCAACGCGCTACGCTCCGCGACGGCTCACGCATCGTCGTGGGCAGCACCACCATCGTGTACCGGCAAGCCGAAGGGTGAAGCGGGGAGAATGTCAGAGCTGACCCTGACGGTCATGCGGTTGGGTTTTCTCGCCGTGCTGTGGCTGTTCGTCATCGTCGCCGTACAGGTCATCCGTAGTGATCTGTTCGGCACCAAGGTCACCCAACGCGGCACCCGCCGCGCGGCGGCAGCCGCGGAGCAGCGGCCGCCGCAGCAGCGCCAGCAGCAGCCGCAGGCCCAGCAGGGCCGGAACAACCGCCAGCGGCGCGGCGCGCCGACCAAGCTGGTGGTCTCCGAGGGTTCGCTGACGGGTACGACCGTCGCACTGCAGGGCCAGACGATCACCCTCGGCCGGGCGCATGACTCGACGATCGTGCTCGACGACGACTACGCGTCCTCTCGGCATGCCAGGATCTATCCGGACCGCGACGGTCAGTGGATCGTCGAGGACCTCGGATCCACCAACGGCACCTATCTGGACCGCACGCGGCTCACCACACCGACGCCGGTTCCGCTCGGTGCCCCGATCCGCATCGGCAAGACCGTCATCGAGCTGCGGAAGTAGTCGCGCAATGGGCGAGCGAATGAGGCAGGGTGGCCTCGGCAGGCTCATCAACGGAGGGTGGGGACGTTGCGGATGTACCCCGAGCCGACCGGCGAGGTGCGCATGAGTCTGTCCCTGCGCTTCGCCGCCGGATCCCACAAGGGCATGATCCGGGAGGGCAACGAGGACTCCGGCTACGCCGGTCCGCGGCTGCTCGCCATCGCCGACGGCATGGGTGGCCAGGCGGCCGGTGAGGTCGCCAGCTCCGAGGTGATCTCCACCCTCGTCACACTCGACGACGACATTCCCGGCTCCGACATCCTCACCTCGCTCGGCACCGCCGTGCAGCGCGCCAACGACCAGCTGCGGGTGATGGTCGAGGAGGACCCGCAGCTCGAGGGCATGGGCTGCACGCTGACCGCGATGCTGTGGACCGGCCAGCGGCTCGGTCTGGTGCACGTCGGCGACTCGCGCGGCTATCTGCTGCGCGACGGTGTGCTGACCCAGATCACCCAGGACCACACCTGGGTGCAGCGGCTCGTCGACGAGGGCCGGATCACCGAGGAGGAGGCCGGTACGCACCCGCAGCGCTCGCTGCTGATGCGGGCGCTGGACGGCCGCGGCCAGGTGGAGCCGGATCTGTCGATCCGCGAGGTGCGGGCGGGTGACCGTTATCTCATCTGCTCCGACGGCCTGTCCGGGGTGGTCAGCCACCAGACGCTCGAAGAGACGCTCGCCAGCTACCAGGGCCCGTACGAGACCGTGCAGGAGCTGATCCAGCTCGCACTGCGCGGCGGCGGCCCGGACAACATCACCTGCATCGTGGCGGACGTCCTCGACGTCGAGGACGGCGACACCCTCGCCGGTCAGTTCAACGAGAGCCCGGTGGTCGTCGGCGCGGTCGCCGAGAACCAGCACGTGCTGCACGACCCCAGCCATCTGCAGACCCCGGCCGGCCGCGCCGCCGAGCTCGGCCGCTCCGTACCGCAGCAGTCGCCCGCCCCCGAGGGCGCGTTCGGCCCGCCGGACAGCGGCGACCCGGTGGCGGCGCCGCCGATGGGCAGCTTCGGCCCGTACGACGAGACCGCGGCCGAAGGACACGCCAAGCCCAAGCGCAAGCGCAAGTGGCTCAAGCGCTCGGCGATCACGATCGTGGTGCTGGGACTGATCGGCGGCGGGCTCTACGAGGGCTATCAGTGGACCCAGAGCCAGTACTACGTGGGCGCCAACGGCGACCACGTAGCTGTCTACCAGGGCATCAGCCAGAACCTGCTGGGGATGAACCTGTCCAAGGTCCACCAGGACTATCCGCAGGTCGAACTCAAGTACCTGCCGAGCTACCAGCGCACCCAGGTCCAGGGCACGATCACGGAGGGCAACCTGGACCAGGCCACCCAGAAGGCGGGCGACCTGCAGAAGCAGGCCACGATCTGCAAGGCGGTCGCCGACGCCAAGTCCAGGCCGGCCAGCGGCGCCTCCGGCAACACGGCGGGCAAGCCCGGCGACACCAACGTCAAGGGCGGCGCGCCCAGCGGCAGCCCCAACCCCAGCCCCAGCCACTCGGCCGATCTCCCCCACACCACGACGAAGACGTCGCAGACCACCACCCAGTCCGCTCCGTCGCCCGGCCCCACGCTCTCCGTCGATGAGCAGAACCAGGCCAAGCAGTGCGACAGCGGCTCGCAATAGCAGGAGGGCGGCCTGCAAGTGAGCACTGTCACCAACACCACCACGATCTCGTCGATCGGGGCACCGAACCGTCGCAACACCGAGCTGGTGCTGCTGCTGTTCGCCGTGCTGGTCCCGGTCCTCGCGTACGCCAACGTCGGCCTGGCCAAGGACGGTTCGGTACCGGGCGGGCTGCTCGGCTACGGGCTGGGGCTCGGTCTGCTGGCCGGGGTGGCGCATCTGATGGTGCGTAGGTTCGCGCCGTACGCGGACCCGCTGATGCTGCCGATCGCGACCCTGCTCAACGGTCTGGGCCTGGTCTTCATCTACCGGCTCGACCTGGAGCCGGCGGTCACCACCAGGGGACTCGGCGGCCCCAAGGCCCCCGGCCAGCTGCTGTGGTCCGCCCTCGCGGTCGCGGTCTTCATCGGCATCCTGGTGCTGCTCAAGGACCACCGGATCCTGCAGCGCTACACCTACATCTCGGGCGCGGTGGCGCTGGTGCTGCTGATCGCCCCGGTGTTCTTCCCGGCGATCAACGGCTCCAAGCTGTGGATCGTCATCCCCGGGCTCGGCTCGATCCAGCCAGGAGAGTTCGCCAAGATCATCCTGGCCGTCTTCTTCGCCGGTTACCTGATGGTGAAGCGGGACGCGCTGGCCCTCGCCAGCCGCCGCTTCCTGGGCCTGTACTGGCCGCGCGGGCGGGACCTCGGCCCGATCCTGGCGATCTGGGCGCTGAGCATGATGATCCTGGTCCTCGAGGACGACCTGGGCTCCACGCTGCTGTACTTCGGCCTGTTCGTGGTGATGCTGTACGTCGCCACCGAGCGCACCAGCTGGGTGGTCTTCGGGCTGCTGCTGGCCTCCGGCGGTGCCACGGCGGTCGGCATGACCTCGGGGCACGTCAAGGTCCGCATCCAGAACTGGCTCGACCCGTTCGCGGGCATCGCCCAGCACGGTGCGACCGAGGCCGCGCAGGTGCTGTGGTCCTTCGGCTCCGGCGGGGTGCTGGGCTCCGGACTCGGCCAGGGGTTCTCCCGGCTGATCGGCGGCATCGGCGTCAAGAGCGACTACATCCTCGCCACCGTCGGCGAGGAGCTGGGCCTCGCCGGTCTGATGGCGGTGCTGCTGTTGTACGGTCTGCTTATCGAGCGCGGAGTGCGCACCGCCCTGGCCGCCCGTGATCCGTTCGGCAAGCTGCTGGCGATCGGGCTGTCCAGCGCCATGGCCCTCCAGGTGTTCGTGGTCGCGGGCGGGGTCACCGGCCTCATCCCGCTGACCGGTATGACCATGCCGTTCCTGGCACAGGGCGGTTCGTCCGTGGTCGCCAACTGGGCGCTGGTCGCGATCCTGCTGCGGATCAGCGACACCGCTCGCCGCCCGGCGCCCGCTCCCGCCTCGTCCCCCGACGCCGAGCCGACCCAGGTGGTCCGACTGTGAACAAGCCCCTGCGTAGGGTCGCCATCTTCTGCGGCCTGCTCGTCTTCGCCCTGCTGCTCCGGGACAACTGGGTCCAGTTCGTGCAGGCAGACTCGCTCAAGAACAACCCGCACAACCGC
Organism: Streptantibioticus ferralitis; assembly: GCF_029223525.1. GTDB lineage: Bacteria > Actinomycetota > Actinomycetes > Streptomycetales > Streptomycetaceae > Streptantibioticus_A > Streptantibioticus_A ferralitis. Next base: position 48,926 of record NZ_JARHTQ010000019.1, read on the forward strand.
CGCGTGATGATGGAGGAGTACGCGCAGCCGCGCGGCGACATCATCGTGGACGGCAAGCCGGTCACCGGCTCCACCACGGTCAGCGGCAGCGACTTCAAGTACAAGCGCACCTACACCGCGGGCCCGATGTGGGCACCGGTCACCGGCTTCGCCTCGCAGGCGTTCGGCTCCAACTCGCTGGAGAACATCGAGGACAAGATCCTCACCGGTCAGGACGACCGGCTGTTCTTCAACCGCACGATCGACATGATCACCGGCAAGAAGCAGCAGGGCGGCGATGTCGTCACCACGCTGAACGCCAAGGCGCAGGCCGCGGCCTTCAACGGGCTGGGCAGCAAGAAGGGCGCGGTCGCCGCGATCGACCCGCAGACCGGCAAGATCCTGGCGCTGGTCAGCACGCCGTCCTACGACCCGAGCACCATCGCCGGAATGTCCAAGCAGGACACGGCGAACTGGACGAACCTCAAGCCCAACGACCCGGACAGCGTCATGATCGACAAGGCGCTGCGGCAGACCTACCCGCCGGGCTCCACCTTCAAGGTCGTCACGGCCGCGGCGGCGCTGGAGAACAACCTGTACTCCAACGTCGACCAGCCGACCAACTCCCCGCTGCCGTACACCCTGCCGAACACCACCACCGAGCTGAAGAACGAGGGGAACATCCCCTGCCAGAACGCCACGCTGCGGGCGGCGCTGCAGTACTCCTGCAACACGGTCTTCGGCAAGATCGGCGCGGACCTCGGCAAGGACAAGATGCTGGCGCAGGCGAAGAAGTTCGGCTTCGACCAGACCATCGACACCCCGGTACGGGCCGTGGCGAGCAACTTCCCGACCTCGATGGACAAGCCGCAGACCGCACTGTCGTCCATCGGCCAGTTCGACACCGCCGCGACCCCGCTGCAGATGGCGATGGTCGCCGCCGCGGTGGCCAACGACGGCAAGCTGATGCAGCCGTACATGGTCGACCAGCTGCGCGCGCCGAACCTGAACGTGATCGAGCAGACCCAGCCCAAGGAGTTCAGCCAGGCGATGTCGCCGGCGACCGCGCAGAAGCTCCAGCAGATGATGGAGACCGTGGTCCAGGACGGCACCGGAACCATGGCGAAGATCGACGGCGTCACGGTGGGCGGTAAGACCGGTACCGCGCAGCACGGCCTGAACAACAGCGCGCTGCCGTACGCGTGGTTCATCTCCTACGCCAAGACCGCGCAGGGGTCGCCGGTCGCGGTCGCCGCGGTGGTCGAGGACGGCAACGCCAACCGCGACGACATCTCCGGTGGCGGTCTGGCCGCGCCGATCGCCAAGAGTGTGATGGAGGCCGTCCTGAACAAGTGACTCCGGTCACGTCCAGCCGCCGGGTGAGCTGCGTTTCCGCACGTCGCGGTACCAGTCGTGTATCGGCTTGCGGTCAGGGCAGGGATCGCCACGGCGTGGCCGGTACGGTATGCCCGAGCAGCAAGCAGCCAAAAGCCGACAGCAGGGAGAGGCTGGAAGACTATGGATGAGCCGCGTCGCCTCGGCGGCCGGTACGAGCTGGGCTCGGTGCTCGGCCGCGGTGGTATGGCCGAGGTGTACCTCGCCCATGACACCCGGCTCGGCCGCACCGTCGCTGTGAAGACGCTGCGGGCGGACCTCGCCCGTGACCCGTCGTTCCAGGCCCGGTTCCGCCGGGAGGCCCAGTCGGCCGCCTCGCTCAACCATCCCGCGATCGTCGCGGTGTACGACACCGGCGAGGACTACGTCGACGGCGTCTCGATCCCGTACATCGTCATGGAGTACGTGGACGGCTCGACGCTGCGTGAGCTGCTGCACAGCGGCCGCAAGCTGCTGCCGGAGCGGTCGCTGGAGATGACCGTCGGGATCCTGCAGGCGCTGGAGTACTCGCACCGCAACGGGATCGTGCACCGGGACATCAAGCCGGCGAACGTCATGCTGACGCGCACCGGCCAGGTCAAGGTGATGGACTTCGGCATCGCCCGGGCCATGGGCGACTCCGGCATGACCATGACCCAGACCGCGGCGGTCATCGGCACCGCGCAGTACCTGTCGCCCGAGCAGGCCAAGGGCGAGACGGTCGACGCGCGCTCCGACCTGTACTCCACCGGCTGCCTGCTCTACGAGCTGCTCACCGTCCGACCGCCGTTCGTGGGCGACTCCCCGGTGGCCGTCGCGTACCAGCACGTACGCGAGGATCCACAGCCGCCGAGCGCGTTCGACCCCGAGGTCACGCCCGAGATGGACGCCATCGTCCTCAAGGCGCTGACCAAGGACCCCGACTACCGCTACCAGAGCGCCGACGAGATGCGGGCCGACATCGAGGCCTACCTCGACGGCCAGCCGGTCGCCGCCACCGCCGCGATGGGTGCGGCCGGTTACGGCTACGGCAACAGCTCCTACAGCGACGGCGCTCCGACCACCGCGCTGCCCCCGCAGGACGGTGGCCCCAAGACGTCGATGATGCCGCCGCTGAGCGACGACGGCGGCTACGGCAGCGGATACGACGACCGCCCGGGTCGGCGCCGCCAGAAGAAGAGCCGCACCTCCACGGTGCTGCTGGTCCTGGCGGGCATCCTGGTGCTGATCGGCGCGATCTTCATCGGCAAGTCGCTGTTCTCCGGGAACACCAATTCGGGCAGCATCTCCGCGCCCGATCTGCGCGGCCAGTCGCTGCAGGACGCCCAGACCTCCGCCAGCAATGTCGGGCTGAAGGTGGTCAAGGGCGGCGAGGACTACTGCCCCAAGTACGACAAGGGGCAGGTGTGCACCCAGAATCCGGCGGCGGGCGCATCGGTCACCAAGGACCAGACGATCACCGTGGTGCTCTCCAAGGGCGCCCAGCCGATCGACGTACCGGACGAGACCGGTAAGTCCTTCAACGACGCCCAGCAGGACCTGCAGAGCAAGGGCTTCACCAACGTCCAGGAGAAGCAGGACGACGGCACCTCGGGCAAGACCCCGAACACGGTCCTCGACCAGAACCCGCCTGGTGGCTCCAAGGCCGACAAGGGTGCCGCGATCACCCTGACCGTCGCCAAGGCGCCGACCACGGTCAACGTGCCGGACGTCTCCAACAAGCAGTTGGCCGACGCCCAGGCGCAGTTGCAGCAGCTCGGCTTCAAGGTGCAGACGAAGAACCAGGACTCGCCGCAGCCGCCGAACACGGTCATCAGCCAGAGCCCTGGCCCCGGCAACCAGGCCCCGATCGGCTCGGTCGTCACCTTGACCATCGCCCAGGCACCGGCCCAGGAGACGCTGCCCGGCGACATCGTGGGCAAGAAGCTGAAGGACGTGCAGTCGGAGCTGTCCGGGTTGAACCTCCAGCTCTCGGTCTCCGGTCCGGCTGACGAGAAGGCCGTCGTGGTGGGCAGCAACCCGGCCCCGGGCAGCCCGGTCAAGCAGGGCGACCCGGTCACCCTGCAGACCATGGACGCCCCGGGCGGCGGCAACGGCGGCAACGGCGGCGGCTTGTTCGGCGGCACGTTCGGCTAGTCGACCGCACACTCAACGGCCAGGGGCCGCGGACGTTGATCGTCCGCGGCCCCTGGCCTGTTGGAGCCCTGTCGAGGGTCGGCCCCGTCGAGCGCCTTACCGGCGGTCAGCGCAGCTCCGTCGGAGGGGTGCGCTTGGCGTCGACCTTCTCGGTGCGGACCAGCTCGCCCCACACGACGTAGCGGTACTCGGAGGTGAAGACCGGGGTGCAGGTCGTCAGGGTGATGTAGCGGCCGGGCTTGGTCCTGCCGGATTCCTTGGGGATCTGGTCGATGACGTGCACGTTGTACTTCGAGGTCTGGTCGAGGATGTCGTAGACCTTGTAGACGTACCAGGTGTCCCTGGTCTCGAAGACGATCGGCCCGCCGTCCTTGATCTTGTCGATGTTGTGGAACTTGGCGCCGTGGCCGTCGCGGTGCGCGGCCGTGGTGAAGTTGCCGGTCTTGTCCCACGGCATCGCGGACTTGACCGGATCGGTGTAGTAGCCCGCCACGCCCTCGTTGAGCACGTCGACCGAGGTCCCCTTCGTGACCAGCACCTCGAAGTTCCTACCCATCGCCGGGACATGGAGGAAGCCGATGCCGTCAGCGGTGTCGAGCTTGCCGGGCGGCCCGCCGTCGGCCTGCTGCGCCCAGTGCTGACGGACCTTGTCGCCTTCCTGCTGCGCCTGGCGGTCGGCTATGACGTTCGTCCACCACAGCGAGTAGACGACGAAGAGCCCGAGGACGAGTCCTGCGGTGATCAGCAGTTCGCCGATGAAGCTGACCGTGGCGGCGATCCGGCCGCGCCCGTTCCGGCCCCGCTCGCGCCGGCGCCGGTGGGTCGCGGGCGCGACCTCGGTGTCGTTGTCGTGCTCGGTGGTCGCCACCGGTCACCCCGTTCTGTGTACGAGTAGCTGAACCGCACTCATCCGCCGAGCAGTGCGTCCGGTTTGCCTTGGCCGCGTGGCCGGACGTCGACCATCTTGCCCCACACGATCATGCGGTACGTGCTGGTGAACTCGGGTGTGCAGGTGGTGAGCGTGATGTAGCGGCCGGGCCTGGTGAAGCCGGAGCCGACCGGAATCGGCTGGATCACCCCGACGTTGGAGGGCGAGGTCTGCGGAAGGAAGCTGGTGATCTCGTACGTGTAGTACGTGCTCGCCGTCTCCACCACGACCTTGTCACCGGGGACCAGCCTGTTGATGTAGCGGAACGGCTCGCCATGGGTGTTGCGGTGCCCGGCGAGGGCGAAGTTGCCGGTCTTGGCCCAGGGCATCGCGGTCTCCTGGGCACCGGAGTAGTGGCCGACCATGCCCTTGTCGAGGATGGCGTGCTTGTCGATGCCCTCGGCGATCGGGGCCTTCACGTCGAGTTTCGGGAGGTAGATGATCGCGAAGCCCTGGCCGGGTGAGAAGGCGCCGGGATTGCGGTCGTCGGTGGAGCTGTGCTTGCTGTCCCACTGGTGCTGCAGGCTGTTGGCGGCGCTGGAGGAGGCCTCGTGTGCCAGCACGTTGGTCCACCACAGCTGGTATGCCACGAACAGCAGCATCAGCACGCCGAGGGTGATGAAGACTTCGCCGAGGACACGGCTGGCGATCACGCCCGGGCTGTCCTTGGCGGCTCGGGCCGCGCGTCTGGCCTCCAGCCGGGACGTGGGCGGTCTGGCGACCTCCGCGTCGGTTCCGGAAGCCGGTGCGGGTCCGGTGGCGCGTCGGGCGCCGCCGCGTTTGGCGGCCTTGCGCCTGGCCGCCCGGCCGCCCGGCGTGGACGGCAACTCCCGTTCGGGGGGCGGCGGTTCGGCGGCGTTCCCGGCCCGCGCGGCACGGCGGCGGGCGGCCCGGCCGCCGGGCGCGGGTTCCGGTTCGGTGCGCTCCACTACGGGCAGCGGCGCCGTCGTCTCGACGCGCCCGGCACGCCTGCGGGCGACCCGGCCGGCGGGGGCGGGCTCCGGCTCCACGATCGGAAGCCGCGCGGTGGCGTCGGTCACCGGCAACGTGGCGGTCTGCACGGCGTCGGAACTGTCGGCCGCCTGCCAGGAGGCCGCCGCGGCGGGACCCGGTGCGGCGGGCGCGGCCGCGGCTCGGGCCGAGGCGCGGCCGTGGGCCGCAGGCGCTGCGTGACCCGCAGCCGACCCCGGAGCCGAGACGCGGGCCGACGGGTAGCCGGAAGCCCCCGCCGACGCGTGACCGGAAGCCGCGGCCGGGCCAGGCCCGGCGTACGGGGACACGCCCGGGCCGGGGGCGCCCGTATCCCCGGCGGGCGGCGTGGCCGCCGCCGTCGAGCGGAACCACGGCGAGGAGCCGCCGCCGGGTATCGGAAGCGGATCCGTCAACGGATCCGCGAGTTGCTCGACCGCGGCCTCGAACTCGCCGGTGTCCTCGAAACGGGCGCCGTGAGCCGTGGGCTCTCCGTTGAGGGTGGTGGTGGGTGACGGGAATTGGGCGCCGTGAGCCGTGGGCTCTCCGTTGAGGGTGGTGGTGGGTGACGGGAATTGGGCGCCGTGAGCCGTGGGCTCTCCGTTGAGGGTGGTGGTGGGTGACGGGCGGGAGGGTCCCGCCGCGTTCTCAGGCCGTAGCGTCGTCACGCCCCGCCCTTGCCGACCACCGGCGCGAGTCCTGCCGACCGCGCGACGGCGCCCTTGTCGCCGCAGACGTCGAGCCAGTTGGCGAGCATGCGGTGGCCCCACTCGGTCAGCACCGACTCGGGGTGGAACTGCACGCCCTCGACCGGCAGTTCACGGTGCCGCAGCCCCATGATGACGCCGGTCTCCGTCCACGCGGTGACCTCCAACTCGGTCGGGACGGTGTCCCGTTCCACCGCGAGCGAGTGGTAGCGGGTCGCGGTGTACGGGGATGGCAGCCCCGTGAAGACGCCCCGGCCCTCATGCGTCACCAGTGAGGTCTTGCCGTGCAGCAACTCGGGGGCGCGGTCCACCACACCCCCGTACGCCACCGCGATCGACTGCAGCCCGAGGCAGACGCCGAACACCGGCACACCGGTCACCGCGCAGTGCCGCACCATGTCGACGCAGATCCCGGCCTGCTCCGGCGCGCCGGGACCGGGCGAGAGCAGCACCCCGTCGAAGCCGTCCTGCGCATGCGCCGTGGTGATCTCGTCGTTGCGTACCACCTCGCACTCGGCGCCGAGTTGGTACAGGTACTGGACGAGGTTGAAGACGAAGCTGTCGTAGTTGTCGACGACCAGAATCCGTGCGTTCATCAGCCCGCGTTGCCTCCACCATTCACCGTCACGTCGTTGAACGGCAGCAGCGGCTCCGCCCAGGGGAACACCCACTGGAACAGGACGAAGACGATCGCCAGGGCGAGCACGAGTGAGATGAGCGCCCTCACCCACGCGTTGCCCGGCAGATGCCGCCAGATCCAGCCGTACATTCGGTGCCTTCCTTTTTATTCAGGCCGCTTCCGCACCAGAGTAAGGGGAGAGGGGTGGGTGTTGCGGGTCAGCTGAGCAAAGCTCTCGGCATCCCTTGTTCAACGGGCTGGGTGGAGTCCAGATGGCCCCAGGCGACCAACCGGTGGCTGTGCCCCCACGGCGGGTCGCACGTGGTCAGGGTCAGATAGCGGCCGGGGGCGGTGTAAGGGGTCGCGGACCTGTCCAGCGGGGCGGGCAGCGGGTTGATGACGCCGATGTCGTCCGGCAGCGTGAGGTACGGCGGTTTGTCGATCACGTAGGTGTACCAGGTGACACCGTCGGTGAGGACGACCTTGTCGCCCGGTCCCAGTGTGGGGAAGTCCTCGAACGGGTCACCGTAGGTGCGGCGGTGTCCCGCCACCGCGAAGTTGCCCTGTGCGCCGAGGTGCGCGGTGCCCGCGTAGTGGCCGAGGCCGTGCTGCAGGTCGTCGGTGCTGGTGCCCTCCAGCACCGGCTTGTGCCAGTCGGCGCCGAGCCGGCGAACGTACATGATCGCGAACGGCTGCCCGTCGTGGTACGCGGCGGGGGCCGGGGTGGCGGCGGAGCTGACCGGGGTCCTCGCCCACCGGTCCTGCAGCGTACCGACCTCGTCGTCCATCGCGTGGTTCGCGCGGACACCGGTCCAGAAGAGGAGGTAGACCACCAGCAGGACGATCAACGCCCCCGCTGTGACGCACAGTTCGCTGATGGTGCGTACGATCCCGCGTACGGTCAGCGTCACGCGGATCCCCTCCAGCCACTGCCGGGTGCTATCCCATGGGCTGTGCGTAGTGGAGATTCACTGTGCCCGAGTACCCGGGAAGAGTCACCTGGTTGTGCGCCTCGACTTTCCAGCCGAGCCCGTACGCGGTCACGTACTGCCGGTAGTTGGTGATCGACGGGTCCTGGTCGAGTGCGGTGCGCAGCGCGTTCTGGTCGCCCACGGCGGTGATCGTGTACGGCGGCGAGTAGACGCGGCCCTGGAGGAGCAGGGTGTTGCCCACGCAGCGGACCGCGCTGGTGGAGATCAGCCGCTGGTCCATCACCTGGATGCCCTGGGCGCCGCCCCGCCACAGGGCGTTGACCACGGCCTGGAGGTCCTGTTGGTGGATGACCAGGTCGTTGGGCTGGGGTTCGGGGACGCCGGGGACTCGGGCGGTGGCGTTGGGGGGTGCGTCGTTGAGCGTGACCGTGATGCTGTTGCCGATCAGCGGCTTGGTGCCGGCGGTGCGCGCCAGGGCGTCGGTCCTGCTCTGGTCGGCGGCGCTCTGGCCGCTTTCACGGTGGGCGCGGGAGTCGACCTCGCCGCGTAGCCCGGAGAGCTGCTGTTCCAGCTCCGCGTTCTGGTGGCTCTTGCTGCGGATCAGGTCGGAGGTACGCAGTAGAGAATCGTCACTGCGGATGTTGCCGCCGTGCGCGGTGTCGAAGCTGGTCCAGAACAGCACACCGGCGAGCGCGAAGACGGCGGCCGAGAGTACCTTCGGCAGTGCGGGGCGTCGGGCGGGGCGTGCCGGAGCACCAGCGGAATCGCTCATGGGACCCTTATCTCCTTCGCACCCGCGGAAGCACTACGCTAACGGACGCCCGGGAGCGGCACAGCACGCTCCCGGCCAGGCGAATCACACCACATCCGCCCTGCGTGTCCCGCAGCGCATCGACAGGAGAGCCCCTCGTGCCGAAGTCACGGATCCGCAAGAAGGCCGACTTCACTCCGCCGCCGGAGAAGACCGCCACGTTCAAGCTGAAGTCGGGCCGCCCCTGGGTCGCCCCGCTGATGCTGGCGCTGTTCCTGATCGGTCTGGCATGGATCGTGGTCTTCTACGTGACCACCGGGAACCTGCCGATCGAGGCCTGGGGCAACTGGAACATCGTGGTGGGCTTCGGCTTCATCGCGGCGGGGTTCGTCGTCTCGACCCAGTGGAAGTAGCGGTTCCGTCGCAGGCCCCCGCGCGGGGCCTCCGGACGAGGGTGTGACCAGGGCCGCCACGCGCGGGCGGGCGGCCCTGGTCAACCTCTCACCCCAGCCGTCCACAGAGTTATCCACAGGCGCATCCACAGTGGGGAAAAGGTCGGAAGATCTGTGGATAACCTCTCGCCGGTTGACACCGGTGTGACCAGCGATCCGCCACACCGGTCGTCCCCGACCGGCCCGGCTTGCCGCGATCTTGCTGGTGAAACGTATATGCGGGCAGGTCGCGAGGGTGCCGCCCACAGGATGCACAGGGCCTTGCACACTCTGTGGATAAGTGCGATGAACGCCCGTGCTCAGCCGTTGATCCGCATCACGCCCGCGGCCACCGCGCCGATGATCACCAGGCCCATCGCGGCGCAGGTTCCCCACTGCACCAGGGCCCGCCGCTCGCGCGGGGCGTGCACCATTCCGTAGGCGATGACCGTGCCCGTCACCAGGCCGCCGACATGTGCCCGCCAGTCGATGGTCTGCGACTGGGCGAAGGTGAAGAGCAGGTTCAGCACGATGATCGCGACGATCGGCCGCAGATCGTAGTTGAGCCGCCGCATCAGGACGAACGTGGCGCCGAGCAGACCGAAGATCGCCCCGGACGCACCCAGCGACTCCGAACCGGCCCCGGCGACCAGGAACGACAGGGCGCTGCCGCCCAGCCCGGACAGCAGATACAACGTCAGGTAGCGGGCCCTGCCGAGGGCGACCTCAAGGCCGGGGCCGATCCACCACAGCGACAGCATGTTGAAGCCGATGTGGATGAGCTGCTGGTGCAGGAAGATCGCGGTCAGCAGCCGGTAGTACTGGCCTTCGGCGACACCGATCGTGGCGTGGAACGGGGGCGGCGGCCAGGCGCCGACCAGGGCCAGGTCGGCGACCAGCTTGCTGCCCTGCGCCTGCACCGCGAGGAAGACCGCGATGTTGATCCCGATCAGGATCGTGGTGATCAGGCGCGGGTTGGCGACCATGGTGCCACCCGCGACGGTGCGCGGTCGCGGCGACGACTGGTGGCTTTCGCTTATGCACTCCGGGCACTGGAACCCGACCGAAGCACTGACCATGCACTCCGGGCAGATCGGACGCTCGCAGCGGGTGCAGCGCACGCCCGTCTCGCGGTCGGGATGCCGGTAGCAGCAGACCGCCTGGTCCATGGTCATCTTCTTCCCTCTACCGACGTAGGTTCCCTCTGCCGGCGCACGCCACGCCTGAGTGCGCTACCTCGCCGCACTTCGCGCCCCGCCTGTCCATACGAATGAGTCCATACGAATGAATACGGACGGGCGAGGCGTCGGAGTTCCCGGAGACCGGGGTGGGCTCAGCCCTTGCGCGACTCCACGACGACGCTCTCGATGACCACGTCGTTGACCGGGCGGTCGGTGCGCGGGTTGGTCTGGATGGCGGCGATGGCGTCGACGACCTTCTTGCTCGCGTCGTCGGCGACCTCGCCGAAGATGGTGTGCTTGCCGGTCAGCCACGCGGTCGGGGCCACCGTGATGAAGAACTGCGAGCCGTTGGTGCCCGGGCCGGCGTTGGCCATGGCCAGCAGGTACGGCTTGTTGAAGGCGAGGTCGGGGTGGAACTCGTCGGCGAACTTGTAGCCGGGGCCGCCGGTGCCGTTGCCGAGCGGGTCACCACCCTGGAGCATGAAGCCGGAGATGACGCGGTGGAAGACCGTGCCGTCGTAGAGGCGGTCCGTGGTCTTCGCGCCGGTCGTCGGGTTGACCCACTCGCGCTCACCCTTGGCAAGCTCCACGAAGTTCTTCACGGTCTTGGGAGCGTGGTCCGGCAGCAGCCGGACGTCGATGTCTCCCTGATTGGTCTTGAGGGTGGCGTAGAGCTGCTCGGCCACGACGTACCTTCCATAGACTTCACTGACAACCATGAATCCTCGCACGGGTGGACTTGCGGCGAGTAGCCCGACCGCACGACGGGCCGGTTGTGCCCCGGATGACTGAACGCACATGCCATCCGGCCCGCGAGCGGGCATGATCTCTATTTGGGTGGAAAGGCGAAATACCGACCGCCACCGAGAAGGAGGTTTCTCGTGACCCGCAAGGAAAGCGTGCGCCACGCAGCCGCGGCGACCAAGGAAGGCGTGCTGCACGCGGCGGAGGTGGTGGCACCGTACGCAGGCACGGCCAAGGACACCGCTGTGCACTACGCGGACGAGGCGCGCCGGAAGCTGGCGCCGAAGGTGTCGTCCGCCGCGAACTCGGCCGCGATCCAGGCCCGCGCCCAATACGGCGCCCATCTGCAACCCCGCATCGCCCAGGCGATGGACGCCGTACCGCCAGGTGTCAGCGCGACGGCCACCGAGGCCACCAAGCGCGCCCGCAGGACCGCCCGGCAGGCCGCCGACTACGCGGTCCCGCGCGTGGGCCAGGCCGCCCAGGCGGCCCGTGCCGCGGCGGAGCCGGTGCGCGAGGAGGCCGCCACACGCGCCGCCGCGGCGTTCGCCGCGCTGCGCGCCGGGGTTTCGGCGGCCGACATCGAGCAGTTGGCCAGGCGGCGGGACCGCCGGTGCCGGGTCGGCCGGTTCGCCAAGCGCGCGGCGGTGCTTGGGGTGCTGGTGGGCGGCTCGGTCGCGGCGGTGCGCTGGTGGCGTCGGCAGACCAGCCCGGACTGGCTGGTCGAGCCGCCTTCCGCGACCGAGGTCGCGGACACCACGGAACAGCGCACGACGCTGCACGCCGTGGACGGCTCGGGCGACGCCCTCGACCCCGAGGTCCGGGCCAAGCAGGCCGAGGCGGAGGCCGCCGAACGGGAGAAGAAGAACCGCGGCCACCACGGCTGACCGGATGCCGGGCGGGAGACGGCACGTCTCCCGCCACTCGTACCCCGGCGGCCTAGGTGTTCTGCGCCATGACCGCCGGGGCGCCGCGCAGCGCCAGCAGCGCGACCACGCTGCCCACGGCCAGCAGCACCGCGCCGACCGGGTGTTGATGTGAACGCCCGTCATACAGGCGTGCCGCGACGTGGCGATCAGCGCACCGGCTCCGGCAGCCCCGCCGCGTACGCGGTCAGCACGGACACCACGCCGCACGGCAGGATCCTGCGCGCTGTGGGCGGCGGGCATCAGTCCGGGCTCCCGCACCCCGAGCGCGGCCGGCAGCGTCTGCGGCACCTCGGCACCGTCGCTGACCCCGGAAAGGCCGACGAAGCACGCCTCGCCCGGGTGCCGTCCGGCCGTCTCCACCGACAGCCGGGTCTTGCCCGCTCCGCCGGGCCCGATCAGCGTGACCAGGCGCGCGGTGGCCAACCGCTTCTCGATGGCACCGAGTTCGTCAATGCGGCCGACGAAGCTGCCCAGTTGGGCAGGGAGTGAGTGACGGACGGGCGGCTCGCAGGCCCCGCCGAGCTCCGGATCCGCCCTCAGCACCGCCAGACGCGCACCAGCCGACTCCGGCCCCGGGTCGGCGCCGAGCGGCTCGGCCAGCAGCCGTCGCCTCCTCGTAGGCGGCCGGCGCCTCGGCGCCCTGCCCACTGCCGTACAACGCGCGCATCAACTGGGCGCGCAGCCGCTCCCGCAGGGGTGTTCCGCCACCAGATCGCGTAGCTCGGGGACCAGGTCCCGGTGGGCGCCAAGCGCGAGCTCGGCGGCGATACGGTCCTCCACGGCCGCCAGCCGCAGTTCCCGAAGCCGGGTGATCTGCGCCGCGGCGAACGGCGCCGCACCGACGTCCGCCAGCGCGGGCCCCCGCCCAGCGCGAGCGCGTCGCGCAGCAGCCCGGCCGCCCGGACGGCGTCACCCGAGTCGAGGGCGGCGCGACCGTACCCGGCAAGACGCTCGAACCGGTGCACATCCACCTGGTCCGGGTCGACGGCCCACCGGTATCCGGCCAGATGATGCTCGATGGGCTCGTCGAGCGCGGAGCGCAGCCGGGACATCTGCGACTGCACCGCGTTGGCGGCGCCCGCCGGGGGATCCTCGCCGTGGAGTCCGTCGACCAACCGCTGAGCGGGCACGATGCGTCCGGCGTGCGGCAACGGCAACGCGAACAGCGCCCGCCGCCCGCCCACCAAACGCCGCCGCCCCACCATCGGCGCTCAGCGCTCGCGTCTCCCCCGGAATCCCGAATCGCCCAGGCCCGATCGTCCCTTGATCGCGCTGACGACTCCACGATCCGGCGGTCACTGGAGAGGTGGGACGGCACGAAAGCCGGGCAAAACACATCAGCCGGGCCGCCTGTCTGGCGTCCCGACTGATCACAAGGGTGGAGCCCAGGGGAGTCGAACCCGAAACCGTTACCCTTCTGAGCTGCGGTTTTGCCGGACAGCGGGGCAAACACCCCCGTTTCCACCCTCCTCGATCCCCCTCGACTCCCCTCGATCCGGGTGGCGTGCGCACACGTGCGCACGCATTGCGAAAGCACATTTCGCAAACTCGCGAACGCTCCCCGAACAGCGTCGTTACCCGAAGCGGCCGGTCTAGCTGCGACGGGCTCGCAGCGCCAAGAGGTGTCCACAGGGCGATGTGAATGGGGACGCCCCCGACCCTGGTGATCTGCGGCGTGCGGCCAGGGGCTGAGGCCGCCGAAGGGACACACCTCGGCGCCCCGCGGGGCCCGGCCGGTGGTGCGGGTACGCGGCCGCGACCGGGGGGCGGGTCAACATCGCCCGGGCGGTCTGCTACCGGTCGGGGCACCGCCGACCCGGTCCGTATCGCCGTTGTCCGCTGGAAGACCGAAGAGCACTTACGAACCGCGACGAACGATGGCGACGCCGCGGGCACAGCCCGTCACCGTGCTCGGTCACATGCCTTTCAAGATCATGAGTTCGCCCTTGCCGATCGGGACGAGGGAGCTGAGGCAGCCGTCCGAGGCCGCTACCAGCCGGTTGAAGTCTTCCAACTGATGTGCGTGGGAGACGGCGTTGTCGACCACGATCAGGCAGCCGTCCGCGAGGATCCGCTGCAACGAGGGCCACCATGTCGCGTACTGGGCACGGTCACTGTCCAAAAAGACGAAGTCGTACTCGCCGACATCGCGCGACTCGATGAATCCACCGGCCTCGCCCGAGATCTGCTGAATGCGGGAATGGAGCCCGGAGCGCTGAAAGTTCTGCTCAGCCATCGCGATCTTGTGAGGCGCCTGCTCGACGGTCGTGACCGACCCGTCCGCGCCTACGGCATCGGCGAGCCACAACGTCGAGTAGCCGTTCGACGTCCCGATCTCCAGCACGTTCTTGCACTTGCCGGCCCTGACGACCAACGCGAGGAACGTGCCGGTGTCGTGCGTGATGTTCAGCATCTTCCGGGTGCGGTCATCGGTCGCCGCATCGTTGCTTTCGCCGAATTCCTCCAACTCGCGCAACAGCCCGATCAGACCTGGTTCCACAGTGCTTCCCTTGCTCGCCTCATAGCGCCTCACGAGTGGGTCAGGCTTTGAATCGCAATGTACAGCCCAAGGCATAACAGAGCGACACAGAGCACTATGCGAAATTTCTCCTCCGAGATCCCCCGGCGGATCCGGTTTCCGATCGACATCCCGACAAGCGCCGGGATCAAGGAGACAGCCGACATGACAAGGAGATTCACGCTGAGCAGGTCTTGCGTCCGCAGCGACCACGCAAGACCCGTGGTCGAGAGCGTGAAGAGGATCCCCATGCCCTGAACGAGTTCATCGCGCAGGAACCCCAGGGATTGCAGGTAGAAGACCCCAGGTACGGCTGACGAGCCGGTCATTCCGGTGAGGAAGCCATTGGTGGCTCCGAAGAGCACACCAATGGGATGGTTCCACCACTTGTCTCCGATGTTCACCCGCAGCCTGAACAGTCCGAGCGCCCCATACACTGCGAGCCCCATGCCGAGCAGGGACGACATCACGTCTGCCCGGAAATAGCCCAGTGTGAACGCGCCCGACGCGGTGAACACCGTGGCGGCCAGCAAAAACGGCCACGTAATTGCAATGACTTTCCTGGCGTGACCGCCACGGACGGCCTGCAGGACGTTGGTCAGGAACGTCGGAATCAGAATCAGCACCTTTGCAGGCTGGATTCCGATCGTCGCGGTGAGAACACCGAGGACGACAGGCGGCAGACCGAGGCCCGTCAATCCCTTGATCACCCCGCCCAGGAAGAACGTCAGAACGATCAACGTGATGCCGACTGCGTCGAACGAGACGGGGTGAGTGCCGGTCATCGCTGGCCGGCGGCCTGTGGGTGCCCTGCCTCGATCCCGCGGGACGCGAAGCACCGCAGTGCCTCCACGACGTCGGCCTGCTCTTCCGGGGTCAGGACTTCGGGCTTCTCCTGTTCGAAGTGATCGGCGAGCTTGATGATGTCGTTCTTGCGGCCCTCGATGTAGACAGCGCCGTCCGCGACGTGCGTCATAGCGCGCCCGGCGAATTGCCCCGCGATCTCCTTGGCGGCCGGGACGAAGTTGATGTCGAACGCGCCGATCTGCAGGAGGACATAGCGTGAGAGCGTCCCGACAGGCGCTCCGTTGACGAACCGGTGCTTGCTCGGGTGGGGGACCTGGAACACCTCGCCCGGGTGGACGGTGTACACCTCGTCCGCATCGGGGAGCTCGATCGTGATCTGACCCCTTGAGCAATACATCATGTCAGACACTTCGCCGTGGAAGTGATATGGGATCGCCTTGTGGTCGAGATTGAACACACTGACCCGCAGGCCGTCCTGGTAATAGAATTCCTTCATCTCCATTGTTCATCCCCCTATCTCGTTACTGACCAACCCAGGATTGTCCGCGGCGGATTCCGATCCGGCCGCCGCCGCGGCCTCAAGCCATTCGTCGGCGACCCACTCGGCCGCCTTGACGAACGCACCAGCGTAATTGTGTTCGTTCTGCCAGAACCTGACGGGCGAGCCGTAGGCGGCCAGATGCGGCGACGGAACACAGACGTCGCCCATCCGCTTCATCACCCGATACCCGCCGCGGGCGTCGAGCGCGATGCCGCCCGTCACATATCCCCCTTCCTCGTGCGGGACGATCTCGCCTCGCCGCAGAAGGTTCTGCACAAATGGTGACGGGTGGCGTTCCATTCCGAAGTCCTGCGACGTGGCACGGACCATGCCGTCTGCCCGCAGGGTCGACCGCCCACCGTCGTCGGACCTGTAGGTGATCAGGAAATCACCGTCGTCCCCCACTTCTGGCCGCGGCGCATCATAGCCCTGCCGCACGGTCGTCAGTATTCCGGCGTCCATGAGAGCGAGGAGCTTTTCCGCATTCGCAGCCGGCATCGGTACGGCCGTTCGAATGAAGTGGGTGTCGAGCAGGCGGTCGTACACGGATTTGTCACCCGGTTCAAGCTGGTTGTAGAAGCGCATCCTTCGCGCCTTCAGGAGAACCGTGTAGACGGGGTTTCCGGTGTACGAGTCCCGGAGATCGCTTGCGAGCTTTTCCCCGGCTGAGCGATAGCGGGGGTTCTTGACGTCGTTCCACCCCACCGCTCCTCCGGTCGCACGAAGCAGATCCTTGTCCAGGAGCTCCAGAATCCGTTCGACCTTCAAAGACCCCTGGTGATCGCGCCGGATCGCGGCGAGGCTCTCCTCCGTGAGGTGGTGCAGCTCGTAGTCCGCGAGCGGACCCCGAACGGGAGAAAAGAACCCGGAGCGCGATCCGGCGACAACGTGCAACGGCTCTTCACCTGTGCGCGTCGCCGGCTGGTACGACGCCACGTGACCATCGTGTGTGTATGTGAACTCACCGTCGCTGCACAGGGTCATGATGGCATCGATGCCGCTCGGACCCATTCCCTGAACGAACACACAGGGCCGCTCGCCACGCGTGCCCCGCGACCGGATCCAGTCGGCGACAGCGGCTTTCAACGCGACGGGTGGATACGGCGACGCGATGTACCCACCGTGTCCCGAAAGCCCGTCAGCCGCTGCCGCCTGCCAGTGTCCGGTGCTCAGCAGCACGCGGTCGAACCCGTCCAGGATGAACTCGCGGTCGGTATCGAGTTCACGAAGGGAGACGGAGAAGCCCTCTTTCGTCGCGCAGCCGTCGACGGCCTCATGACGCGTGTACTGCTGAACCTCGATGCCGTGTGCGCGGGCCCTCGCGACGGCCTCCTGGAAGCGTTGTCCGAGGTACATGCCGAACAGCGCGCGCGGATAGAACTCACCGTTGTCGGGCCGCCACTCACCGAGCTCGATCCCGGGGTGGGTCTCAAGGACCACCTCCGGATGATCTCTGATGAGCCACGGTTTGCTCTCGACCATCCAGTCGACGAAGTCATTGCCATGGATTCCCATGGTGCTCGCCTCGTTGTTGCACCGGTGCGCGAGCTGGACGTTGTCCTGTGCGTACGGATAGCCCGGCCCGTTCACCGGCCCCTGCTCCACCGTGGTGATCGCGATGGCCGAGGGCGGGAGTGAGGGCAGTCGGTCGGGATCGGTCAGCCGCTGAACCAGATGCCACAGGGCGCACGTGCCCGCGAAGCCGGTACCGACGATGCAGTATTTGACGGTTCCCGTCGTGATGGGATTCAGGTCAGGACTCCAAGCCGGTGAGGGCGCGCCTGATACGTGCGACGGCTACGCTCAGGAGCGATCTCGTCCGGCCGCAGTTGATCCGCACGAAATGATCCAGCGGCTCGCCCTCCGCGAAATGACTACCGCAGATCGTGGCGACCCTTGCTTCGGCCAGCAGGAACTGATCGGCCGTAGCGTAGCCGTGCTTCTGGTAGGCGTCGGCGTACCTCGACAGGTCGGCGAACAGGAAGTAGCCCCCCTGGGGCGGGATGATCTGCAGCGAGGGGATCGCATCGAGCTCTCGCAGCACGACCTCAAGGTTGGTGCGCGCGTCCCGCGCCCTGGAGGTCGCCACCGCATCCATCTCCGGCTGCAGCGCGACGTTGGTCGCGATCTGTCCGTAGGTGGACGCGAACGACGTGATGTTGACCTGCGCACGCGCGGCCGCGTCCACGATGTCCGCCGGACCGCACAGATAGCCGATCCGATCGCCGTGCATGCCGTACGTCTTGCCCGGTCCGGTCACCGCCACTGTCCACGGCCGCATCGAGCAGTGGCTGCCGTCGGCGAGCTGGACGTCGATGGCGGCGAACGTCTTGGCGCGGGCCCCCAGGATGTGGGCCTCGTAGGGAGTGTCGAACAGGACGTAGATCGGGCTCTCGCCGCGGGACTCGCGCCGCACGTTGTGTTGGGCCACAACGTGGGCCAGCGCCGACAACTCCTCGGTGGAGTAGACCTTGCCCGTCGGGTTGATGCAGTCACCAAGGACGACGATCTTGGTTCGCTCCGAGATCGCTTCCTCGAGAGCCGGCGCTGTCAAACCATCGCGCGCTGTGACCAGGACGGTCTTCGGGATGGCTTCGTGCAGCCGCACCATGTCCGCATAGTGCGGCCAGTTGGGGACGGGGATCACGACCTCGTCGCCCGGGTCCAGCAACGCATGGAAGGTCACCGAAATGGAACCCTTCACCCCGCCCGGGGTGACCATGACTTCAGTGTCCGGATCGTACTCGATTCCGTGTAGCCGAGTGACGCGCGCCGCAATGGATTCGCGCAGGAACGGAAATCCCCTGACCGGCGCGAACGCATGAACCGTGCCGGACTGCGTCTGAATGAACTCGACTACGCCTCGGTCGATCCGGGGGTCGGTCGGCGTGTCCAGCGCACCAATGCTGAGGTCGACGATCTGGTCGCCCTCGGCGAGTTCGCGATTGAGCGTGACAAGCTTCGCCGCGGTCCCGTGAGTTGCCGACTCCGGAATGCTCAGGACGGCATTCGAAATGCCACGAGTTTTCTGCACAGTCGTACGAGCTCCCTCTCTCCGGTTACAGAATTCAGCTCGTGACGGCCTTGTACATGGCGTTCCACATCTCCAGCTGTATGTTCAGGGTCTCTGTCGCGCCATGGGCGATCTCAGCCACGTCCGCCTCGGTACGGCAGTTGTTCAGGACGCACTTCCTCGCATCGGCGGCATGGCGTTCCTCGACGCCCTCCTGGCCGACGTGGACGTTGAAGTAGATCTCCACGTTGTCGACGAACTCGGACTTGGGCAGCTCGTTGTTGCTGTTGCGGAACGCCGTACGGCACACTTGCAGCATTTTGTCGGCGTGGGACTCCAGGGCCATCGCGACGCCCAGCATGCGGTGGTAGTTGGCGCCGATCAGCTCCCGGGTGCGCTCCCGGTAGGCCAGCGTCTCGGGGATGACCAGGCTGCTGTTGCGCGCCTCCTTCACGAGCAGCGGCGGGAGGCCGAACTCGACCTGGCCGTGCCGGTTGTGGGCGTTCTCCATCAGTACCTCGTGGCAGGCGGCAGCCTGGCCGTTCCCGGCTTCCTCGTTGAGGATGTAGGAGAACAGGACCAGCGTGTCACGGTCATCGTTGGCGGCCGCCTGGGCGCACACGTAAGCGATGCCCTTGACCGTGCCCTCGGTCCGCTGGAAGAAGTTCGCCCGGTGGAAGTCGTAGGTCTGGCTGTTCCACGGCGTCTTTTCGAGGAGCTTGAAGTAGTCGTTGTCGTAGACGACGTGTCGCTCGAGCTCGTCCATGAGCGCGGTGACCTTGTCGTGAATTGCGGTTGCAGTGCTTGCCGTCATATTGTTTCCCATTTCACGCAGGTTTGAAGCGTGGCCAAAAATTGCAGGGATTGACGCACGATCCACTGGATTAGTCTTCTACCGACGCCGTCGACCGGGTGCGACCACCATCAGCTGCTGCCGTGGTGACGGGCATTCTGACGGAATGCCATGAAGAGCCGAGGTGCGGCTCAGTCAAAACCAAAGGAATGCATGTGCCTCTTCCTCGGCGAAGGCAGACAGATCCCTGCAGGAAATCCGGTCTTCCGAAAGAGAAGCCACAATGTCCCCGGTGCTTTGGCTTGATCCACTGTGCTGCAAGGGCCGTTACAGGGCCAGTCGCAGATCGGCCAACGGAGCCCTCTCCAGGTTGGCCGGTTTTCGGGCTTGCGGTTGGCCGTGGCCGCGGCATGCCGGTGGACGTGGGCAAGCGGAAGCCGTACCCGAGCGACCTGCCGGATGAAGCATGGGAGCTTATACGGCCTGGGGGTTGATCTGGGAGGCACGGCATTCGTCGGCCGACGGGAACGAAGCTGGGCACGAGGCGCGGGAGATCTTCAACTCGACCTGCGATTCGGCCCGGACCGGCTGCCAGTGCGGTATCCGACCCCCTTTTCCCGCCACACCCGCCATGTAATAGTCAGTGCTTTTGCCTTGTGGTACGTGCTGCCTTGCCCGTTTGCGCAGCCATGGCTTCACTTCACCGAAAACCTCCACGACCTGCGGCGCCGGCGAGATCGGGAGAGCCAGGGACGGTGGATGGACCCCAACGCGGTCGTCGTCGATGCCGGCCGGGTGCATGCCTCGCGAGTGGTCGCAGAACGTCGATCCAGCAGAGGGCTGAGCGGCTGCCGGATGGCGACATGCGGTCCTTGCAGCAGTTCGTGAACCAACCGCCGTGCGTCCACACCGCGGTGTTGCGGGCGGTGGTCGCCAAGACAGTGCCTGTGGTCGATGCCGCGGTGTGGGTGATCGACGACGTGTCGTTCCCCAAGGCGCCGTGCGTAGACGTGGCCTTTGCGCAGGGCGAAGTCGTCCACGCCAAGGACGCGGGGCGTGGACGGTGGCGGATCGGGCAGTGAACGGATCAGCCGGAGCAGGGTGGAGCGGCTTGCGGCGGCTTCGAAGACCGCAGCCAACTGGGCGCCAGCCCGGCCCGCCAGCATGAGCGTTGCCACGGGCGAGCGTGCTCACAGGATCGGCGACGCGTCGGGAGCTGATCTCCGGGTCTGACCGGATGCCGCTGGTGTCGCCGTTCAGCTCGGGTGCGGTGGAGGAACAGGTGAACCGGATCAAGATGTTGAAGCGGCAGATGTTCGGCCGGGCCGGTATCGACCTCCTGCGCAAGCGTGCCCTCCTGGCCGGGTGACCCGGGCCGCTTTCAGTATGGACAGTGACCGTTCGTCAGCCCAGCACCAAAAGTGATCGGCCAGCGACTGTGCCCCGCCGCCACCGCGTCCTGCTGCCGCCACGCGCGATCGCGCCCTACCACCCGATCCGTACGGTCACAGCCGCCACACACAGCGAACCGGACCAGGCCTCTCCTCGCGCGCGACCGGGGGAATGCCAGGGGAACAGCAGGGGAGCACCAATCACGCAGGACCCTTGAAACCCAAGGGCTCTCCCCCTCGCTCCCCCGCCCCATGTGCGCACCGTGTGCGCACCAAAATGCCCTCCAAACCACGTTTCCGAAGTTCAGAGGGCATTTACCGCGTGGAGCCTAGGGGAGTCGAACCCCTGACATCTGCCATGCAAAGACAGCGCTCTACCAACTGAGCTAAGGCCCCTCGGCGTGCGGCGGAGCACGCCGCAGACCAGGGTACCGGGTGATCGGGGGAATCATGTACACGGTTTTGACCGGAGCGGGGGTGGGCCGGGCTCCGTAGGATGGTTTTGCTGTATTCGCAGCCGCAAACAGGAGCTGGGATGGACACCTCGCCGCCGCAGGACGCCGCCGTGCGGGCCCAGGAGCAGCAACGTGAGTGGTACGGGGAACCGCTGGGGGATCTGTTCCGGCGGCTGATCGGGGACCTCGGGCTGAACCAGGCGCGGCTCGCCTCGGTCCTCGGGCTGTCCGCGCCCATGCTGTCGCAGTTGATGAGCGGGCAGCGGGCGAAGATCGGCAATCCGGCGGTGGTGCAGCGGTTGCAGCTGCTGCGGGAGCTGTCCGCGCAGGTGGCGGACGGTGTGGTGACGGCCGCTGAGGCGGCCGTCCGGATGGAGGAGATCCGTGAGGCGGCCGGGTCCGCGCTGCTGGGCAGCACCACGCAGTCCACGGGCGGCCGGCCGGCGCCGTCGCCGCGCCGGGTGGTGCGGGAGATCCAGTCGTTGCTGCGCTCGCTCGGCTCCGCCGACGAGCTGCTCGGCGCGGCAGGCGCCCTCGCCGACAGCCATCCGCAACTGGCAGAGTTCCTTCGTGTGTACGGCGCGGGGCGCACGGACGACGCGGTGGCGCACTTCGAGGCGCATCAGGACTGAACACTAGGGCTGAGGGGCGCGCGGCATGGGTGAGGTTTTCGCGGGCCGCTACGAACTGGTCGACCCGATCGGGCGCGGCGGCGCGGGAGCGGTCTGGCGGGCCTGGGATCTGCGGCGGCGCAGATACGTGGCGGCCAAGGTGCTCCAGCAGGGCGACGCGCACTCGCTGCTGCGCTTCGTCCGGGAGCAGGCACTGCGGATCGACCATCCGCATGTGCTGGCCCCCGCCAGCTGGGCGGCCGACGACGAAAAGGTGCTGTTCACCATGGACCTGGTGCGCGGCGGGTCGTTCGCGCACCTGGTCGGGGACTACGGGCCGCTGCCGCCACGGTATGTGTGCGTGCTGCTCGACCAACTGCTGGCCGGGCTGACCGCGGTGCACGCGGAGGGCGTGGTGCACCGGGACATCAAGCCCGCCAACGTCCTGTTGGAGGCGACCGGAACGGGTCGGCCGCATGTGCGGCTCTCCGACTTCGGCATCGCGATGCGCAAGGGCGAGCCACGGCTCACCGACACCAACTACGTGGTGGGTACTCCGGGTTACTTCGCTCCCGAGCAACTGATGGGCGCCGAGCCGGACTTCCCCGCGGATCTCTACGCGGTGGGCCTGGTCGCCCTCTATCTGCTCACCGGGCGCAAGCCGGATTCCCAGGCGCTGGTCGAGCGGTTCTTGGAGTACGGCGTTCCGAACGCCCCGCAGGGCGTTCCGGAGCCGCTGTGGCAGGTCATCGCCACGCTGCTGAACCCGAACCCGGAGGCCAGGTTCCGTACCGCCACGGGTGCGCGCAAGGCGTTGGCGTCGGCCGTGGAGCTGCTGCCCGAGCCGGACATCGACGACGAACCCATCGAGGTCTTCGACCAACTCGGGCCGCTGCCCGAGGGCTTCGGCCCGGACGGTCCGATCCGGGCCGCCCCACGAATCGTCGAGACCGAGGAGTTCCCCGAGAGCGGCGGCTTCCGGCTGCCCGCACCGCAGGCCCGGGTCCGTACCGCGAGCGGAGCCGTCCCGCGGCAGCCCGCGGCCTCGGCGGCCGGGCCGCTCGCCGGGGCCACCCGGCCGTACACCTCGGTGCCGGTGGCCGACGAACCGGCACCGGTCCGCAGGGCCCCCGGCCCCAGGGCCAGGGTCGTGGTGCCGGTGCTGGTGGTCGCGGTGCTCTGCTTCGCGGTGGGCATCTGGGCGCTCACCGCGGCGTAGCGGACGTCACCTTCTGCGGGCCCGTAGCGCCCACACGGCGAGACCGGCCACCAGCAGGGTGCCCGTCCCCAGTCCGCCGTAGCCGACGGCGAGCAGCATGCGGTTCGGGGCACCGGCGCCGTCGCCGCCCGCCGCCGCGCTCGCGGTGACTCCGAATCCGGCCTTGGCGGCGTCTCCCGAGTACCGGGGGCCGGGCTGCCGGGTGCCGGTCACGGCGAGCCGCAGGGTGACGTCCACGCCGCCGGTGGTGTACCGCGCGACATCAGGGTGCAGGCTCAGCTGCACGTAGTACCAGCCTG
Organism: Streptantibioticus ferralitis; assembly: GCF_029223525.1. GTDB lineage: Bacteria > Actinomycetota > Actinomycetes > Streptomycetales > Streptomycetaceae > Streptantibioticus_A > Streptantibioticus_A ferralitis. The sequence goes on from NZ_JARHTQ010000019.1 coordinate 72,253, forward strand.
CCACCGGCGCGGAGTTGATCCTGACATCCGCGGACTCCCGGTTGAGATAGTCCACCGTGGGCGTCTGGGCGGTAACCGCAGCCTGGGCGCCGCTGTACGAGGCATCGGCGCCGCTCACATGTCCGCGCGCCGGGTTGTACATCACGAGGCGGACCCCACTGGCGGAGAAGCCGCTGCCGGACTTGTCGGCGTTGGCGAACTCGGCGGTGCTGGTGAGCCGTTGGCCCCAGTCGACCGGCACCCGGTAGAAGTGCGTTTCACCGGGCGCCAGATGGTCCTGGTACACCCCGGTCCCGGGCAGCCGGGCGCCGCCGCCGTCCATGTCCGGGTCGCCCACCACCGGCCTGGGCGAGCCGCTGACCTCCGGGGGTTTTGCCGTTTCATAGCTCTGGACGGGCCCGGAGCCCACCCCGCTCACCGGGGGCTCGGACATATACCGGATGTCCAGCGGCCAGTCCTCGGTGCTGGACGCGGTCGCGCTGACGCGCTGGACGGACAGCAGGTAGTCACCGGCCTGCTGGCAGGTGGCGTCCAGCTTGATGGTGCGCAGTACCGCGCCGCCCACCGGTTGCATCGCGCCGTCCGCGCCGAACTGCGCGTCGTACGCGTCGCACTCGGTCCCGTCCCTGCCGAGTAACTTCAGGCTGACGCCGTCCAGGAAGCCGACCCTGCTGCCGTGCGGGGGCAGCGCGAAGACCGACAGATAGGCGGAGGACAGGGCGTCCAGCCGTACGGCGTAGTACTTGGTGCCGCCCTTGGCGAGGGTGTCCCGGTAGGTGTGTCCGGCCGTCAACTGCGGTGCGGTGCTGCTCTTCGCCGTTCCGGCGATCCGTTCACCGTGTGGCACCCAGGCCGTACCGGACGTGTCCGCCACCGCGCTCGCGCCCGGCAGCACAAGGGCCACCGACACCGCGAGCGCCGCCAGGATGCCTAGCCGGTCCCTTGCCACGCCCCACCCCTCGATCTTTGCTTACGCGAAGATATTGATGTGCGTATGCGAATTCAATAGTGAGTTCAATAGCGAAGCCCCGACCGCGAGGCGGTCGGGGCCCGGCTGAGACTACGACTACGGGGCTCAGGCGCTCGTGCCGGAACCTGCCGGTACGGAGTCGGTCGCCTCCGTCCACAGGTCCTGCTCGGCGCGGTCCGCCTGGATCTGGCGGTACACGAGGAGCCCGCCGATGGCGGCCAGTGCGACCAGGAGAAACTTCTTCACCGCGCGACCTCGTCCTTCTTACGTTGGGAGTCCTCCGATGGGCCCGATGATACACACCGGTTGATATAGAACGGTGACCTAGGCTCGACTCGGTCAACTCCCGTCAGCGACAAGCCGAAGGGGCCGGCCACTCGATTGAGTGGCCGGCCCCTTCGCGCTGGTGGGGCTAACAGGACTTGAACCTGTGGCCTCTTCCTTATCAGGGAAGCGCTCTAACCGTCTGAGCTATAGCCCCGCGCTGCACCGAAAGATTAGCGCACAGGTGGCGCTGTCCCAAAATCGATAGCGGAGGGCGGTTACTCGTCCTCGGCGAGGGTGAGCTCCACACCGCCGACGAAGCCCGCCGTCAGGTTGTAGAGGAACGAGCCCAGCGTGGCCAGCGCCGTCATCAGCACCACGTCGATCACCGCGATGACCGAAGTGAACGCGACGACATGCGAGAGCGACAGGAAGGACTGCAGGTCGAAGCCGTGCTGCTGGCCCGAGCCGGTCGCCTCGCTGATCGTGCCGCCGACCGTGGAGAAGACGCCCAGCGCGTCCAGCACCATCCACAGCACGGACACCGCGACGATCGTGCAGACGCCGAGCGCGATGGAGAACAGGAAGCTGACCTTCATCACCGACCAGGGGTCGGCCTTGGAGACCCGCAGCCGGGCGCTGCGGGTGCGCGGCGTAGCCCGGACGGCCGCCGGGCGCGGCTTGCGCACACCGCCCTGTACGGGCAGTCCGGCGACGCCCTGCGGCGGCTGGTAGGCCTGCGGCGGGTGGTGCGGCTGGGCCGGGTGCGCCCGGCCCGCCTGCGTCCCCGTGCCGTCCGCGGCGGAGCCACGGGCACCGCCTACCGGGGCGGCCTCGGTGGCGGCTCCCGGCCGTCCGTCCGCCCCTGCGCCGCCCGCGGCAGCGCCCGTGGCTCCACTCACGGTTTACTCCTCCGGCTCGTTGACCGTGGACTCGGTGCCCACGGCACTCTCGGCTGCCTGGGCGTCGACCTCATCGACCTCATCGGCTTCCTCGCCCGCCTCGGCGTTGCGGGCGATGCCGACCACGGCGTCCCGCTTGCCCAGGTTGATCAGTTGGACGCCCATGGTGTCACGGCCCGTCTCCCTGACCCCGCTGACCCGCGTACGGATCACACCGCCACCGAGCGTGATGGCGAGGATCTCATCGGTCTCCTCGACCACCAGCGCGCCGACCAGCGAGCCCCGGTCCTCCACGATCTTGGCGGCCTTGATGCCGAGGCCGCCACGGCCCTGGACCCGGTACTCGTCCACCGGGGTGCGCTTGGCGTACCCACCGTCGGTGGCGGTGAAGACGAACGTACCCGCCCGCACCACATTCATCGAGAGCAGTTCGTCACCTTCACGGAAACTCATGCCCTTCACACCGGAGGTGGCCCGGCCCATGGGCCGCAGCGCGTCGTCGGTGGCGGTGAACCGGATGGACTGCGCCTTGCGGCTGATCAGCAGCAGATCGTCCTCCGGACCCACCAGCTCGGCGCCGATCAGCTCGTCCTCGCGGCCGTCCGCCATCTCGCGGAGGTTGATCGCGATGACGCCGCCGGAGCGCGGCGAGTCGTAGTCCTTCAGCGGGGTCTTCTTCACCAGACCCGACTTGGTGGCCAGCACCAGGTAGGGCGCCGCCTCGTAGTTGCGGATCGCCATGACCTGGGCGATGTGCTCGTCCGGCTGGAACGCCAGCAGGTTGGCCACGTGCTGGCCGCGCGCGTCACGTCCGGCGTCCGGCAGCTCGTACGCCTTGGCCCGGTAGACCCGGCCCTTGTTGGTGAAGAACAGCAGCCAGTGGTGGGTGGTGGTGACGAAGAAGTGGTCGACGATGTCGTCCTGCTTCAGCTGGGTACCCCGCACGCCCTTGCCGCCGCGCTTCTGCGAGCGGTAGTGCTCGGTCTTGGTGCGCTTGACGTAGCCGCCACGGGTGATCGTGACGACGATGTCCTCCTCGGCGATCAGGTCCTCGATGGACATGTCGCCGTCGAACGGCACCAGCTTGCTGCGGCGGTCGTCGCCGAACTTCTCCACCAGCGCGGTCAGCTCCTCGCTGATGATGCCGCGCTGCCGCTCGGGGGAGACCAGGATCGCGTTGTACTCGTTGATCTTCGCCTGCAGGTCGTCGTGCTCGGCGACGATCTTCTGGCGCTCCAGGGCGGCCAGCCGGCGCAGCTGCATCTCCAGGATCGCGTTGGCCTGGATCTCGTCGATCTCCAGCAGGCCCATCAGGCCCTCACGCGCGATCTCGACCGTGTCGCTGCGCCGGATCAGCGCGATGACCTCGTCGATCGCGTCCAGCGCCTTGAGCAGACCGCGCAGGATGTGCGCCCGCTCCTCGGCCTTGCGCAGCCGGAACTTGGTGCGCCGGACGATGACCTCGATCTGGTGCGTCACCCAGTGGCGGATGAACGCGTCCAGCGAGAGCGTGCGCGGCACCCCGTCCACCAGCGCCAGCATGTTGGCGCCGAAGTTGGTCTGCAGATCGGTGTGCTTGTAGAGGTTGTTGAGCACGACCTTGGCGACCGCGTCCCGCTTCAGCACGATGACCAGGCGCTGACCGGTACGCGACGAGGTCTCGTCGCGTACGTCGGCGATGCCGCCGATCTTGCCGTCCTTCACCAGGTCGGCGATCTTCTGCGCCAGGTTGTCCGGGTTGGTCTGGTACGGAAGCTCGGTGACCACCAGGCACTGGCGGTTCTGGATCTCCTCGACCTCGACCACCGCGCGCATGGTGATGGAGCCGCGCCCGGTGCGGTACGCCTCCTCGATGCCGCGGCGGCCGACGACCAGCGCGCCGGTCGGGAAGTCCGGACCCTTGATCCGCTCGATGAGGGCTTCGAGCAGCTCCTCGTTGGAGGCGTTCGGGTTGGCCAGGTACCACTGGGCGCCGTCGGCCACCTCGCGCAGGTTGTGCGGCGGGATGTTGGTGGCCATGCCGACCGCGATACCGGCGGAGCCGTTGATCAGCAGGTTCGGGAACCGGGACGGCAGGACCGTCGGCTCCTGGTTGCGGCCGTCGTAGTTGTCCTGGAAGTCGACGGTGTCCTCGTCGATGTCCCGGACCATCTCCATCGACAGCGGGGCCATCTTGCACTCGGTGTAGCGCATGGCGGCCGCGGGGTCGTTGCCCGGAGAGCCGAAGTTGCCGTTGGAGTCGACCAGCGGCATCCGCATCGCCCACGGCTGCGCGAGCCGCACCAGGGCGTCGTAGATCGAGGCGTCACCGTGCGGGTGGTACGTACCCATGACGTCACCGACGACACGGGCGCACTTGTAGAAGCCCTTCTCCGGCCGGTACCCGCCGTCGTACATCGCGTAGAGCACACGGCGGTGCACCGGCTTGAGGCCGTCGCGTACGTCGGGCAGGGCGCGGCTGACGATCACGCTCATCGCGTAGTCGAGATAGCTGCGCTGCATCTCCGTCTCAAGCCCGACGGGCTCGACGCGAAGCCCGACGCCTTCGACGGCGGCGGGTCCGCCCTCGGGCGTGACGGGGGTCGGGGAACCCTCAGGAGTGATGGGGGTCTCGTCGGCCATTGCTGGTCAAATCCTTTCGCGCTACAGGCAGTTCGGGGGCCGACTCGACTCAGATGTCGAGGAAGCGGACGTCCTTGGCGTTGCGCTGGATGAACGAGCGCCGCGCCTCGACGTCCTCGCCCATCAGCACCGAGAACAGGTCGTCCGCCTGGGCCGCGTCGTCCAGGGAGACCTGGCCGAGCACCCGGTGGTCCACGTCCATGGTGGTGACCCGCAGTTCCTCGGCGTTCATCTCACCGAGGCCCTTGAAGCGCTGTACGGAGTCGTCCTTGGTGCGCTTGCCCCGCTGCCGCCCGAGTTCGATCAGGGCGTCGCGCTCGCGGTCGGAGTAGGCGTACTCGAAGTCGTCCTTGCCCCACTTGATCTTGTAGAGCGGCGGACGGGAGAGGTACACATGCCCGGCCTCGACCAGCGGACGCATGAAGCGGAACAGGAAGGTCAGCAGCAGGGTGTTGATGTGCTGACCGTCGACATCGGCGTCCGCCATCAAGATGATCTTGTGGTAGCGGAGCCTGGAGATGTCGAAGTCCTCGTGCACACCCGTGCCGAAGGCCGAGATCAGCGCCTGGATCTCCTGGTTCTGCAGGATCTTGTCGATCCTGGCCTTCTCCACGTTGAGGATCTTGCCGCGGATCGGGAGGATCGCCTGGTACTCGGGGTTGCGGCCGGACTTGGCCGAGCCACCCGCGGAGTCACCCTCGACGATGAAGATCTCGCACTTCGCCGGGTCGTTGGACTGGCAGTCGCTGAGCTTGCCCGGCAGCGACGCGGTCTCCAGCAGGCCCTTGCGGCGGGTCAGGTCGCGCGCCTTGCGGGCGGCGACGCGGGCCGTCGCGGCCTGGATGGACTTGCGGATGATGTCCGCGGCCTCGTTCGGGTTGCGGTCCAACCAGTCGCTGAGGTGCTCGTTGACCACCTTCTGGACGAAGGTCTTGGCCTCGGTGTTGCCCAGCTTGGTCTTGGTCTGGCCCTCGAACTGCGGCTCGCCCAGCTTGACCGAGATGATCGCGGTCAGACCCTCGCGGATGTCCTCACCGCTGAGGTTGTCGTCCTTCTCACGCAGCAGCTTCTTGTCCCTGGCGTAACGGTTGACCAGGCCGGTCAGCGCGGCGCGGAAGCCCTCCTCGTGGGTACCGCCCTCGTGGGTGTGGATGGTGTTCGCGAAGGAGTAGACACCCTCGGTGTACTGGGTGTTCCACTGCATCGCGACCTCGAGGGAGAGCATCCGCTCCTTGTCCTCGGCCTCGATGTCGATCACCGAGGGGTGAACCACCTCGCCCTTGCGGGAGTTGAGGTACGTCACGAAGTCGACGATGCCGCCGTCGTAGTGGTACCGGACCGACAGCGGCTTGCCGTCCTCGTCCACGTGCTCGGCGCGCTCGTCGGTCAGCGAGATGCTCAGGCCCTTGTTGAGGAAGGCCATCTCCTGGAAGCGCCGGGAAAGCGTCTCGAAGGAGTACTCGGTGGTCTCGAAGATGTCCGGGTCCGCCCAGAACGTCACCGTGGTGCCGGTTTCCTCGGTGGCCTCGTTCTTGGCCAGCGGCGCGGTCGGCACACCCAGCTTGTAGTCCTGCGTCCAGCGGTAGCCGTCCGTCTTGACGTCGACCGACACCTTGGTCGACAGCGCGTTCACGACCGATACGCCCACGCCGTGCAGACCGCCGGAGACCGCGTAGCCGCCGCCGCCGAACTTGCCGCCCGCGTGCAGCACGGTGAGCACGACCTCGACGGCGGGCTTACCCTCCGAGGGGATGATGCCCACCGGGATACCGCGGCCGTTGTCCACCACGCGCACCCCGCCGTCCGGCAGGATCGTCACGTCGATGGTGTCGGCGTGCCCGGCCATCGCCTCGTCGACGGAATTGTCGACCACCTCTTGGACGAGGTGGTGAAGACCACGCTCGCCGGTGGAGCCGATGTACATACCGGGGCGCTTGCGGACCGCGTCGAGGCCTTCGAGGACGGTGATCGCGCTGGCGTCGTACGACGCGCCTCCCGGCGCCGCGTCGGAGCCCGCTGTGGATGTGTGGTTCTCGTTGGGGTTGCCGGAATCGGCCACGAAGCGCCCTTTCTGGCACAGCACGAGCCGACTCCGTGCGTGCAGGAGCGGCTGCGTCGTTCGACATGTTCCGCTGGGGTTCCCCCTGCCGGAGGCGAGGGGTGGGCGGTTGTCCCCCAGTCTACCGGTAGCGGTGACATAGATGGGGGTTTGGCGGTACCTGAGTTCGCATGTGCCGCCCGATGGGACCTTGCGCCGACTCCCCATACGCGGACCTGGGCTCTGAGACGCTCACAACGGCGCTCAGGGCTTCGGGGTGGTTACTTTGAGCACCGGCTCAGCGACGGGCGCCGAATGTGACACACCTCACCCATAGGTGTCCCCCGGACCCGTGCTGCCCGGGGCCCGCAGCCGCCCGTACGAACGGGCGGGACCGGACGGCCCCAGCACCTTGATCAACTTTACGGTGCCGTGGCCCAGGTCCGCATTGAGCCGGGCCACCAACTGCGGGGCGAGCAGTCTCAGTTGGGTCGCCCACGCCGTGGAGTCGCACCGTACGGTGAGGACCTTCTCCTCCTCGTCGTACCGCTGCGGCTCACAGTGCTTGGCCAGGTCCTCGCCGACGATCTGCGGCCAGCGGCCCATCACCCCGCCGACCGCGGCCGGGGCCTCCCAGCCGCGCTCGGTGATCAGCCGGCTGATCGCGGCGCCCAGCGGCAGCGGATCACGCCCGTCGGCGCGGGCCCCGCTGCGCAGGCCGCCGCGCCGCGCCTGCTGCTTCTGCTGGGCGGCGGCGCCCCGGGCGCGCGCCTGCTCCTTGGCGGCGCGCAGTGCGACCCGGGCCAGATCGACCCCGGACAGCTGCGGTTCCTCCGGCTGCTGCTCGGTCATCGCCGCTGCACCGTCCCCTCGGCCACCGTGAACCGCCCGCCCGCCAGCACACCGGGCACGTCGTCGTCGACCGCGGCCGTCACCAGCACCTGTTCACCGGGGGCGACCAGTTCGGCGAGGCGGTCGCGGCGGGTGGCGTCCAGTTCGGCGAAGACGTCGTCGAGGATCAGCACCGGCTCTCCGCCCGCGCCGCCCTCCGCGCGCAGCAGGTCGTACGAGGCCAGCCGTAGCGCCAGCGCGTACGACCAGGACTCGCCGTGGCTCGCGTACCCCTTCGCGGGCATTCGGCCCAGGGTCAGCAGCAGGTCGTCGCGGTGCGGTCCGACCAGCGTGACGCCGCGCTCGATCTCCTGCCCGCGCACCTCGGCGAGGGCGGCCAGCAGCACCTCGTACAGTTCCTCGCGGGTGGTGGCGCCCTGGTCCGCCTCGCCCGCCGAGCCCCGGTACTCGAAGCCGACCGGGCCGCCGCCGGGGGCCAGCCGCTCGTACGCCTTGTCGGCGAGCGGCTGCAGACTCGCGATGAGGTCCAGGCGCTGGGCGAGCAACTCGGCGCCGGAGCGCGCCAGATGCTGGTCCCACACGTCAAGCGTCGACAGGTCCGCCCCCGAACGTCCGCCGTGCCGGCGCGCCAGCGCGGCGGACTTCAGCAGGGTGTTGCGCTGCTTGAGCACCCGGTCGTAGTCCTGCCGTACGCCCGCCATCCGCGGGGAGCGTGCGGTGATCAACTCGTCGAGGAAGCGGCGGCGTTCGCCCGGGTCGCCCTTGACCAGGGCCAGGTCCTCGGGGGCGAACAGCACGGTGCGCACGATCCCCAGCACATCGCGTGGGCGGACCTGCGAGGAGCGGTTGATGCGGGCGCGGTTGGCCTTGCCCGGGTTGATCTCCAGTTCGACCAGCTGCTGGCGGTCACCGTGCACGACGGAGGCGCGGACCACGGCCCGGTCCGCGCCGAGCCGTACCAGCGGCGCGTCCGAGGCGACGCGGTGGCTGCCGAGCGTGGCGAGATAGCCGACCGCCTCGACCAAGTTGGTCTTGCCCTGGCCGTTGGGGCCCACAAAAGCCGTGACGCCCGGGTCGAGCGGGACCTCGACCCGGGCGTAGGAGCGGAAGTCGGCGAGCGAAAGGTGCGCTACGTACATCGCGTTGCTGTGGCGCGGATCGCGCCGGCCTCCCCTGCCCCTGCTGGACTGCTGTTGATCAGACGTTCGGCGTCTCGACCGCGTGGCCGCCGAACTGGTTGCGCAGCGCGGCGATCATCTTGATCTGCGGGGAGTCGTCCTGGCGCGACGCGAACCGGGCGAACAGCGACGCGGTGATCGCGGGCAGCGGCACCGCGTGGTTGATCGCCGCCTCGACCGTCCACCGGCCCTCGCCGGAGTCCTCCGCGTAGCCGCGCAGATTGTTCAGGTGCTCGTCCTGGTCCAGCGCGTTGACCGCGAGGTCGAGCAGCCAGGAACGGATGACGGTGCCCTCGCGCCAGGAGCGGAAGACCTCGCGGACGTCGGTGACCGAGTCCACGGCCTCCAGCAGCTCCCAGCCCTCGGCGTACGCCTGCATCATGGCGTACTCGATGCCGTTGTGGACCATCTTGGCGAAGTGGCCGGCGCCGACCTTGCCCGCGTGCACCGCGCCGAAGTCGCCCTCCGGCTTGAGCGCGTCGAGGATCGGCTGGACCTTGGCCACGTTCTCCGGGTCGCCGCCGTACATCAGCGCGTAGCCGTACTCCAGGCCCCAGATGCCACCGGAGACACCGCAGTCGACGAAGCCGATGCCGCGCTCGGCCAGCTCCTTCGCGTGCTTCTCGTCATCCGTCCAGCGCGAGTTGCCGCCGTCGACGACCACATCACCGGGGGACAGCAGGTCGGCCAGCTCGTCGATCGTCGCCTGGGTGGGCTCCCCTGCCGGGACCATCACCCATACGACGCGGGGGCCCTGCAGCTTGTCCACCAGAGCCTTGAGGCTGGGGACATCGGCGAGGTCCGGGTTGCGGTCGTAGCCGATGACGGTGTGGCCGGCGCGGCGGATGCGCTCGCGCATGTTGCCGCCCATCTTGCCGAGACCGATGAGACCGAGCTCCATCACAGATCCTTCGTTCAAAGCGTGCCTGACCTAGTCCCGAGCCTAGCCCCGGGCCCTGAACGCGGACCGGGGCGGTACTCCGGTTCTGGTCGGCGCCGGGGCTTCGGTCCCTTGTCCTCGGTGTCGCAGGGCAAGGCTGCAGGTCCCCTCGGGCCGGTGGCCGGGGCGCGGCGGCCGGCCGGCCGCCGTCCCGCCGGGGTCACCCGGACAGGCGGACCGGCATGATCAGGTACTTGTAGGCCTCGACCGCCTCCGCGTCGAGCGCGGGCTTGCCGCTGAGCAGGGCGGGCTTGGTCGATGTGGTGAAGGAGAGCTGGGCGACCGGCGAGTCGATGGCGCTCAGGCCGTCGAGCAGGAAGGTCGGGTTGAAGGCGATGGAGATGTCGTCGCCCTCCAGCTGGGCGTCGACCCGCTCCACAGCCTGTGCATCGTCGCTGGACCCGGCTTCCAGGGTCAGTACGCTGTCGGTGAAGCTCAGCCGGATCGGCGTGTTCCGCTCGGCCACCAGCGCGACGCGCTTGACGGCCTCGACGAACGGCGCGGTCTCGATGACCGCCACCGACGCGAACTCGGTCGGGAACAGCGTCCGGTACTTCGGCAGGTCGCCCTCCAGCAGCCGCGTGGTGGTGCGGCGCCCGGCGCCCTCGAAGCCGATCAGGCCCTCCCCGGCACCGGATCCGGCCAGCGCGATCGCCACGGTGTCACCGCTGGTCAGCGCCTTTGCGGTGTCCAGCAGGGTCTTGGCGGGGACCAGCGCGACGGCGGACAGGTCCGGGGTCTCCGGCTTCCACAGGAACTCGCGGACCGCGAAGCGGTAGCGGTCGGTGGCGGCCAGGGTGACCGTGTCGCCCTCGATCTCGATCCGTACGCCGGTCAGCACCGGCAGCGTGTCATCGCGTCCGGCGGCGATGGCGACCTGGGAGACGGCGGCGGCGAAGATCTCGCCGGGCACGGTGCCGGAGGCGGTCGGCATCGCGGGCAGCGCCGGGTACTCCTCCACAGGCAGGGTGTGGAGTGTGAATCGCGAGCTACCGCACACCACGGTCACCCGCACCCCGTCGGTGGAGATTTCCACAGGCCTGTTGGGAAGTGCGCGCGAGATGTCGGCGAGCAGCCGGCCGGAGACCAGGACGGTGCCCTCTTCGTCGACCTCCGCCTCCACCGAGACCCGCGCCGAGACCTCGTAGTCGAAGGCGGACAGGCTCAGCTGCCCGTCCTCGGCCTTCAGCAGCAGACCGGCCAGGACAGGCGCCGGTGGGCGGGCCGGGAGACTGCGGGCTGCCCAGGCCACTGCCTCCGCGAGTACGTCGCGTTCCACCCGGAACTTCACCGGAACCGCCTCCTGCTGTTGCTGGCCGTCTGTGCCTGGCCGTCTCTCGTCTCATGGCCATCTGCCGGAGAACAGTCTGACGCACACCACCGACAACAAGTGCGGCTTGGGGTCAAGCCGAGCTTTCCGGTGTCGAGCGCTCCGAGGCGAAGTTGTGCACAGGCGCCGATTCGATCTTGCTTCCCCGGTATCTCTACGTGGTCGTAGTAATAGGGGGTGTGGATACCGTGGATAACCGGTTCCAGCGCAGGTCAGGGCTGCTTTTTTGTCCACCGGGCCTGTGGGCGGAGGCCGTGGACAACCCGCCCCATCTGTGGACGACCGGAAGTTGTGCACACGCGATGCACAGATGTCCCCCGGTTCTCCCCAGCCTCGTCCCCAGGAATACCCGCGTTCTCCCCAGCCCAACCAGTCGACTTGGTGTGACGCCTTTCACTCCATCCGGCGACGACGGCCGTCGCCTTGCCGAACAGTGGACAGGGGTGTGGAGAAGCCCGGAGAAGCTGTTCATAACCGCGCTCCACCTGTGGGCAGCCGGTGGACAACCGCCAACGGGCCTTGTGGAGGCCCCTGTTGTCCACAGGCTGTGGAGGGCGGTTAACCACAATTCCACACGCCGCTGAGCAGGGGCGATGGGTGTACGACAGCCTTGTCTGTGGAGGCAGTTGGGACAACTTCGTACTCCCCAGCCTGTGGACAGTCGAATCGGCCGGAACCTGTGGAGTACGAGCATGTCGAGCTGCAGAATCGAACAACAAGAAGCGCCCTGGAAGTGAACTTCCAGGGCGCCAGCGGTGAATCCGTGCGCGCTCTCAGGTCTTGATGCGGTTGGTCAGCTCGGTCACCTGGTTGTAGATGGACCGCCGCTCGGCCATCAGCGCGCGGATCTTCCGGTCAGCGTGCATCACCGTCGTATGGTCGCGACCGCCGAACAACGCGCCGATCTTCGGCAACGACAGGTCCGTCAGCTCCCGGCACAGATACATGGCGATCTGGCGCGCCGTGACCAGGACCCGGCTGCGCGAGGAGCCGCACAGGTCGTCCACGGTCAGCCCGAAGTACGCGGCCGTCTCCGCCATGATCGCGTTCCCGGTGATCTCCGGCACCGCGTCCTCGCCGCCGGGAATCAGGTCCTTGAGCACGATCTCGGTCAACTGCAGGTCCACCGGCTGCCGGTTGAGGCTGGCGAAGGCCGTCACCCGGATCAGCGCGCCCTCCAACTCGCGGATGTTGCGCGAGATCCGGGAGGCGATGAACTCCAGTACCTCCGGCGGGGCGTTGAGCTGTTCCTGCACCGCCTTCTTCCGCAGGATCGCGATCCGCGTCTCCAGTTCGGGCGGTTGGACGTCGGTGATCAGTCCCCACTCGAAGCGGTTGCGCAGCCGGTCCTCCAGGGTCACCAGTTGCTTGGGCGGCCGGTCCGAGGACAGCACGATCTGCTTGTTCGCGTTGTGCAGCGTGTTGAAGGTGTGGAAGAACTCCTCCTGCGTCGACTCCTTGCTCGCCAGGAACTGGATGTCGTCGACCAGCAGGATGTCCATCTCGCGGTAGCGCTTGCGGAACGCGTCGCCCTTGCCGTCGCGGATCGAGTTGATGAACTCGTTGGTGAACTCCTCGGAGCTCACGTACCGCACCCGGGTGCCCGGGTAGAGACTGCGCGCGTAGTGCCCGATCGCGTGCAGCAGGTGTGTCTTGCCCAGGCCCGACTCGCCGTAGATGAACAGCGGGTTGTACGCCTTGGCCGGTGCCTCGGCGACCGCGACCGCCGCGGCGTGCGCGAAGCGGTTGGAGGCGCCGATGACGAAGGTGTCGAAGAGGTACTTCGGATTCAGCCGGGCCGTCGGCTCACCGGGTCCCGTCGCGGGGGCGGGCTGTGCGGCCAGTGGTCCTGGGGCGCCGCTGGGCGACGTGGGCAGCGGATCCTGCGGACGGCCGCCGCCCGGCCGCTCGGTGTGCTGCCGCTGCTGGTAGGGCTGCTGCTGGCCGTAGTCCCGCTGCGGTACGGGCGGGTACGCGTCGCGCTCGGCGAAGCCCCCGTGGTGCTGCTGCGGCCAGCCGTCGGCATCGACGGGGCCGCGGCCGTGGCCGTCGTCCTGCGGGCGGCCGTGGCTCGGCCCGTGGCCGTACGCGTCAGGTGCGCCCGGGGGACGCTGCCACCCGCCGGTGGTCTCGCGGCCGGAGGGGTAGTCGGGGTAGGCACGGCGCATCACCGGGCCGTCGCCGCCGGGGCGGCCGTACTCGTCCCACTGCCCGCGCTGCTCGGCGTACGGGGCGGGGGCGGGGGGCTGCGCCGCGGGCGGCGCCTGGACCGGCCCGCTCTGCGGGGCAGCCGAGTCCGTACTGGCGTCGACGGTGATCGCGATCCGGATCGGGCGGCCGAACTCACGGCTCAGGCCCTCGGTGATCAACGGGAGCAGGCGGCCTTCGAGTACGCCCTTGGCGTACTCGTTGGGTGCGGCGAGCAGTGCCGTGTCGGCGACGAGTGCCAGTGCCTGGCACACCTTGAGCCACCGCTGGTCCTTGGCTTCGACGCCCTGGCCCTCGGCGAGGAGCTGCTCGAGCACGCGTGGCCACACTGCGGCTAGATCGGCAGTCACATCAGCCACAGGGCACGCTCTCTCGCTCGTTGGGTGGGGTCGCTCGCTGGCATGAGAGGGCGCCGACGTGTCCCACGAAGGTGTGGTTCTCGGGAAGTGCGGGAAGTATGTCGGGTTGGTTCGGTGAGGGATAACTGAGTTCAGCCACGGTAGTCAGCGCCCGTACGTGGTTCAAGTCGTTGTCCACAGGGTGTGTACAAATGTGCCATGTGCCAGCGGGGCCTGCTTCAGTGGGTCGGGGTCGGCGCGTCGTCCTAGGGGGCCGGGTTTGACCGGACGGCTCAGCCCCGCGTACCGTGACCAGGTCGAGTTGTCGATGGCTGCTGCCGCCTGCCTTACGAAGGGCACAGATCACTTCAGGTGACTGGATAAGCGGTACACCTAGGGCGTATCGCGAGCTTCGTGGGCGCACGGTGACAGCCAAGCGACGCCCCACACAGGTCTCGGACGAAACGGACGAGACACCAAGCATTCCTGGAGCCCCCGAGTGAGCAAGCGCACCTTCCAGCCGAACAACCGCCGCCGCGCGAAGACCCACGGCTTCCGGCTGCGCATGCGCACCCGTGCCGGGCGCGCCATCCTCGCGACGCGCCGCAGCAAGGGCCGCGCGCGCCTGTCCGCCTGATCGCACGGGTCATGCCGTGCTGCCCACCGAGAACCGGCTGAGGCGGCGCCAGGACTTCGCGACAGCGGTACGACGAGGGCGCCGAGCCGGACGCCCACTACTCGTCGTGCACCTGCGAGACATCACGGACCCGCACGCTACGGGGGGGAGTGCTCCCCCGGCGCGTGCGGGTTTCGTCGTGAGCAAGGCCGTGGGCGGTGCCGTCGAACGGAACCGCGTGAAGCGCCGCCTTCGACACCTCGTTCGCGAACGACTGTCCGAGCTGCCCCCAGGTAGCCTGGTGGTTGTACGGGCACTGCCCGGCGCCGGCGCCGCGGATCACGCAAGCCTGGCCCGCGACCTGGATGCCGCACTGCGGCGGCTACTGGGGGGGAAGGGCGCGCGATGAAATATCCGTTGATGTGGCTCATCAAGCTGTACCAGTGGACGATCAGCCCGCTGCTCGGGCCCGTCTGCAAGTACTACCCCTCTTGTTCCCACTACGGGTACGAGGCCATCGCCGTGCATGGCGCGGTCAAGGGCTCGGCCCTGACCGCGTGGCGCATCCTGCGGTGCAACCCGTGGTCCCTCGGCGGCGTTGACTACCCGCCGCCGCGCAAGCGACCGCCGTGGCACGCTCGACTGCGCCAAGCGCTACGGAAAGACCAGGGCGGACCCCCCTCCGTCGATGCCAACAGGGCGACCAAGACCCAGCCCACTGCCCAAGGAGCCTGATCTGTGGGAACGATCCTGAGTCCCCTCTATACCGCTGTTTCGTGGATCATCGTCCAGTTCCACGCGTTCTACAGCCTGATCTTCAACCCTGACAGCGGTTGGGCGTGGGGTCTGTCCATCGTCTCGCTGGTGGTCCTGATCCGGATCTGCCTGATCCCGCTGTTCGTCAAGCAGATCAAGGCGACGCGGAACATGCAGGTGCTCCAGCCGAAGATGAAGGCGATCCAGGAGCGCTACAAGCACGACAAGCAGCGTCAGTCCGAAGAGATGATGAAGCTGTACAAGGAGTCGGGTACCAACCCGCTCTCCAGCTGCTTGCCCATCATCGCTCAGTCGCCGTTCTTCATGGCGCTGTACGGCGTGCTGCACAACATCGCCAGCGGCCACGAGGTCGGCGTCATCCACAGCAGCCTGCTGAACAGCGCCCGGCACGCACACATCTTCGGCGCGCCGCTGTCGGTGAAGTTCACCGACAGCGCCAGCAAGATTGTTTCGCTCGGTGCCTCGGCGACCGATGTGCGGATCGTCACGGTCATCATGATCGTCCTGATGTCTGCGTCGCAGTTCTACACGCAGCGCCAGCTGATGACGAAGAACGTCGACATGACGGTGAAGACGCCGTTCATGCAGCAGCAGAAGATGCTGATGTACGTCTTCCCGGTCATGTTCGCCGTCTTCGGCATCAACTTCCCCGTCGGTGTCCTCGTCTACTGGCTGACCACCAACGTGTGGACCATGGGCCAGCAGATGTTCGTCATCCGCCGCAACCCCACCCCGGGCAGCCTCGCCTACCAGGAGCGCCAGGAGCGGCTGCGGGTCAAGGGCAAGCTCGTCGAGGAGCCGGCGAAGACCGCCGCCAGGACCACCGAGGGCGGCCAGCCGGTCAAGCGCCAGCAGCCCAAGCGGCAGACCAAGGCCCAGCGGCAGTCGGGCGCCGGCCAGACGACGCCCGTCGACTCGGTGAAGAGCGACCCGGGAGCCCAGGACTCGTCCGGTGCCGGTGACGAGCCGAAGCCGACCAAGGAGCCCGAGGACGCCAAGCCGTCCGGTGGCTCGGCAGGGCAGTCCAAGGGCGGACAGTCCAAGGGCGGACAGCGCAAGGGCCAGCAGCGGTCCAAGCACCCGTCGAAGAAGTAGCGCCGGAAGAATCCGCGCCGAGCGAGCGCAGCGCATATGGATAGGAGTCCATCCGTGACGGAAGGCAACACCCCCGTTGTCGAGGGCGAGGACGCCCTGACCAGCCTTGAGCAGGAAGGGGAGATCGCCGCCGATTACCTTGAGGGCCTGCTGGACATCGCCGACCTCGACGGTGACATCGACATGGATGTCGAGGGCGATCGTGCCGCGGTCTCGATCGTCGGTGACTCGGCCAGCCGCGACCTGCAGAAGCTGGTCGGCCGGGACGGTGAGGTGCTGGAGGCGCTGCAGGAGCTGACCCGTCTGGCGGTGCACCGGGAGACCGGCGACCGCAGCCGACTGATGCTGGACATCGGCGGCTTCCGGGCCCGTAAGCGCGCTGAGCTCACCGAGCTCGGTGCGAAGGCGGCCGAGGAGGCCAAGGGCACCGGTGAGCCGGTCAAGCTGCGGCCTATGACGCCGTTCGAGCGCAAGGTCGTGCACGACGCGGTGGCGGCGGCGGGGCTGCGCAGTGAGTCCGAGGGCGAGGAACCCGAGCGCCGGGTGGTCGTTCTCCCGGCCTGACGCTGTACGCACCATGTTGGACGGCCCCGCCTGGGGCCCGGGGGCGCCCCGGGGTAGACGCAGGCGGGGCCGACACTTGTCAGCCTGCTAGTCGGGCCCTGGCCGCGCCGCGGTATGGGCACCGTGGAACTGAAGGGACAGTCCCGTGACGGAGGCAGCCGAGCTTCCCCCCGCGCCCGAGCAAGCGCACGCGATCTTCGGTGATCGGTTCGCTGATGCCGTGCGGTACGCAGAACTGCTTGCCGACGCCGGGGTGCGCCGAGGCTTGATCGGCCCTCGCGAGGTCCCTCGGCTGTGGGAACGGCATCTGCTGAACTGCGCTGTGCTCTCCGACGTGGTCCCGCAAGGGGTGTCGGTGTGCGATGTCGGCTCAGGTGCGGGGCTGCCGGGGATTCCGCTGGCGCTGGCGCGGCCGGATCTGCGGATCACCCTGCTGGAGCCCCTGCTGCGGCGGACGACCTTCCTGGAGGAGGTCGTGATGCTGTTGGGGCTGGACAACGTCACGGTGGTCCGCGGCCGCGCCGAGG
Organism: Streptantibioticus ferralitis; assembly: GCF_029223525.1. Lineage (GTDB taxonomy): Bacteria > Actinomycetota > Actinomycetes > Streptomycetales > Streptomycetaceae > Streptantibioticus_A > Streptantibioticus_A ferralitis. Next base: position 89,474 of record NZ_JARHTQ010000019.1, read on the forward strand.
AGATGATCGGCCACCTTCCCCCGGTGGATGTGGTCACCGCGCGGGCGGTGGCGCCGCTGGACCGGCTCGCGGGGTGGGGGCTTCCGCTGCTTCGGCCGCACGGGGAAATGCTCGCGATCAAGGGCGACACCGCGGAGGAGGAGCTGAAGGCCGCGCGTGCCGCACTCAGCAAGCTTGGAGCGGTGGAGACTTCCGTTGTGCTGGCGGGCGTGGGTGTGATGGATCCGCCGTCCACGGTGGTCCGGGTGCTGGTCGGTGAGAGTCCGGGCGGGGTGCGCGCCGCGACCCGTAGGGCCAAGGCGGCGCGGGCGAACCGTCCCGAGAAGGGCGGTCGTCGGCGTCGCTGACGCTGTGTGATCCCCGTCGTTGTGCTCCATACAAACGGCCAAAACTACATATTTCGGAGTGTCGTGAACTAAACGGACGGCTGTCTGTGCATCGTGTTTCACGTGAAACGTCGCTCACTGCTGCCAGGAATCCTCAGCCGTGGCCGCGCGGCGGCCGAGGGGCGCTTGCGTAAGCCCCTCCATGCGGTGGACTCATCCACAGATTCATCCACAGGAGAACGGGCCTCACTGGTTCACGACCCGGAAAACATGGCAGGCTCTGTGCATCGCGAGCCTGCAGTCGAGGAGAGTGAATCCTTGCGGTCCGACGCCAATACCGCGGGACCGATGACCGACCCGGTCCCCGGCCCCCGTAGTGAATCGACAGGGGAGGATGTTTCACGTGAAACGCTGCCTCCCATGGACGACACCCCGATCGGCCGGGCCGCCCAATTGGCGGTAGAGGCACTGGGAAGGGCCGGTGAGGGGCTCCCTCGGCCCGAACGGACCAGAGTGATCGTGGTCGCCAACCAGAAGGGCGGGGTGGGCAAAACCACCACAACGGTCAACCTCGCCGCGTCCCTCGCCTTGCATGGTGGGCGAGTACTGGTCGTGGACCTGGACCCGCAGGGCAATGCCTCCACGGCGCTGGGCATCGACCATCACGCCGAAGTTCCGTCCATCTACGACGTTCTGGTGGAGGGCAGAGCGCTCTCCGAAGTGGTGCAGCCGGTCCCGGACGTCGAGGGGCTGTTCTGCGCGCCCGCCACCATTGACCTGGCCGGCGCCGAGATCGAGCTGGTCTCACTGGTGGCTCGGGAGAGCCGTCTGCAGCGTGCGATCGAGTCCTACGAACAGCCGTTGGACTACATCCTCATCGACTGCCCGCCGTCGCTGGGCCTGTTGACAGTCAACGCACTGGTCGCCGGTGCAGAGGTGCTGATCCCCATCCAGTGCGAGTACTACGCCCTGGAGGGCCTTGGCCAGCTGCTGAGGAATGTGGACCTGGTGCGCGGCCACCTCAACCCCAAGCTGCATGTGTCGACCATCCTGTTGACCATGTACGACGGACGTACCCGGCTCGCAGCGCAGGTTGCCGAGGAAGTGCGCAGCCACTTCGGCAAGGAGGTGCTGCGGACCAGCATCCCGCGCTCGGTGCGCATCTCCGAGGCACCCAGCTACGGGCAGACGGTGCTCACCTATGATCCAGGCTCCAGCGGGGCGCTGTCCTACCTTGAGGCCGCGCGGGAAATGGCGCTTCGCGGCGTCGGGCCGGGCGTGGAGTACGACGGGCAGCACGCGCACATGGCTCACCAGAACAATGAGTACAGCCAGCACAGTATGTCGGAGGGGACCAAGTGAGCGAGCGACGCAGAGGGTTGGGGCGGGGGCTCGGTGCGCTGATTCCCGCTGCGCCGACGGGATCCGAGAAGTCAGGCTCGGCGGTAGGCACGGCGGTCACCTCGCCGTCCGCGGTGCCGGTGCTATCGCCGGAACGCGGAGTCGCGGCGGCCAAGGTCGCGGGGCTGGTGGACCACGGGGGACGCGAGACCCCATCAGTGGCCGACATCCCCGTTTCACGTGAAACCGAGGCTGTCACCACCGAAGTGGAGCCCTCCGAGGTTGCCGGAGCCCACTTCGCCGAGCTGCCGATCGATACGATCTCTCCGAACCCGCGGCAGCCGCGTGAGGTCTTCGATGAGGACGCACTGGCTGAACTGGTCACTTCCATCAAGGAAGTCGGCCTGCTCCAGCCGGTCGTGGTGCGACAGACCGGTCCCGGGCGCCATGAGCTCATCATGGGCGAGCGCCGGTGGCGGGCGTGCCGTGAGGCGGGACTGGAGCGCATCCCCGCCATCGTTCGGGCCACCGATGACGAGAAGCTGCTGCTGGACGCGCTGCTGGAGAACCTGCACCGGGCTCAGCTCAACCCGCTTGAAGAGGCCGCTGCTTACGACCAGTTGCTGCATGACTTCAGCTGCACCCATGAGGAGCTGGCCGACCGCATCGGACGCTCCCGCTCTCAAGTCTCCAACACTCTGAGGCTTTTGAAGCTCTCTGCCCCCGTCCAGCGGCGGGTCGCGGCGGGTGTGCTGTCGGCTGGGCATGCCCGCGCGCTGCTCGCGTTGGACGACGTCCAGGAGCAGGACCGGCTGGCCCAGCGGATCGTCGCCGAGGGGCTCTCCGTGCGTTCGGTCGAGGAAATCGTGGCGCTGATGGCCGCCGAGCCCAGCTCCACGAAGAAGCCCAAGGGCCCGCGGGCGGGCAGGCGGCTGTCCCCTGCCCTCACGGATCTCGCCACCCGGCTCTCGGACCGCTTCGAGACCCGAGTGAAGGTCGACCTGGGGCAGCGCAAGGGAAAGATCGTCGTCGAGTTCGCCTCGATAGAGGATCTGGAGCGCATTCTCGGCGAGATCGCGCCGGGCGAGGGCAGGGTGCTGGAGCAGGGACTGGCGGCGGAGTCCGAGCAGGACGAATCGGAGTGAGCTGAAGGCTCTCCTGGATTCGAATGGGGCGGGTCGCGTTTCTCGGAACGCGACCCGCCCTTTGCGGGCCCTCGGTATCGGCCAGGTCGCGACCCGGTTACGATGCGGGTGGGTATGGCGCTCCACGGTGAAGGGAAGCCCATGCGATCGGTGAGCCGCACTCTGCTGGGTCATGAGTGGCACAAGACGACGCTTGTGACCACTGGGTTGAGTCTGGGGGCGGTAGGCGGCTTTGTCGGCAGCCTGCTGAAGGAGCGCCGCGCACTCGCCGCAGCACGTAAGGCGGCCACTGCCCATCCGGCCAACGATGTTGAGGACCCCCTGTCCGCTCGCCGAGTAGCGGCGCAGCGCTGCACGTCCTCGGGGTCGGCCGGTCGGCCGGTAGAGATGAGGGCCTGAGGCCATGGGGCGTCGGCTCGTACCGCTCACTTTGGACAACCTTCCGGATCTGCCCAAGCGTTGTCGCTCCTGTGTGTTCTGGGAACTCGACCCGGTGAGCGGCGAGGCGGCAGCCCAGGCGGGAAAGCCGGAGCTGGAGAAGGAAGCGTGGATCTCGGCTGTCCTGCTGGAGTGGGGCTCGTGCGGCAGGGTCGCGTACGTGGACGAAGTACCGGCCGGGTTCGTGCTCTATGCCCCGCCCGCCTATGTGCCTCGGTCCATGGCGTTTCCCACCAGCCCCGTCTCTCCCGACGCGGTCCAGTTGATGACATCGCGGGTCTTGCCGGGCTACCAGGGCCAGGGGCTTGGCCGGGTGCTGGTCCAGACAGTGGCCAAGGATCTGGTGCGGCGGGGGTTCAAGGCGATTGAGGCCTTCGGCGACGCGCGGTGGGAGGAGCCCGGCTGCGTGCTGCCCGCGGACCATCTGACGGCGGTGGGCTTCAAAACGGTGCGGCCACATCCGCGGTACCCCCGACTGCGACTGGACCTGCGGACCACCATCTCCTGGAAGGAAGATGTCGAGATGGCCATCGACCGTCTGCTCGGTGCCGTCCAGAAGGAACCGGCCCTGCGGCCGCTGTGAGCGACGTTTCACGTGAAACAAGGAGAGGGGGCGCCCGATGGGCGCCCCCTCTCCTGTGCCGGGGAAGATCAGCCGATGAAGTCGGCCAGGTCGCGCTCGATCGCGGCCTTCGGCTTGGCACCGACAATGGTCTTGACGACCTCGCCGCCCTTGTAGACGTTCATCGTCGGGATCGACATCACGCCGTACTTGGCGGTGATGGTCGGGTTCTCGTCGATGTTGAGCTTGACGATGGTGATCTCGTCGTGCTCCGCGGCGATCGCCTCCAGTGAAGGGGCCACCTGGCGGCACGGTCCGCACCACTCGGCCCAGAAGTCGACGAGCACGGGCTTGTCGCTCTTGAGGACCTCTTCCTCGAAACTAACGTCGGTTACGGACTTGAGAGCCACGGAATTCTCCTCAGTGTTGCTGCGTGCAGGGGTGGGTCTACGGGGGGTGGTTCAGATGGCGGCGGCCGTCTTCTCCGGCTCTGCGGTCTTCTCGGCATCGCTACGAGCGGCCAGGTACCGCTCGGCGTCCAGTGCGGCGGAGCAGCCGGTGCCCGCGGCGGTGATGGCCTGACGGTACGTGTGGTCGACCACGTCACCGGCGGCGAACACGCCGGTCAGGTTCGTGCGGGTGCTGGGCGAGTCGACCTTGAGGTAGCCGTCGTTGTCCAGCTCCAGCTGCCCCTTGAACAGCTCGACGCGCGGGTCATGGCCGATCGCGATGAACAGGCCGGTCACCGGCAGCTCGGAGGTCTCACCGGTCATCACGTTGCGCAGCGTGAGGCCGGAGAGCTTGTTGTCGCCGTGGATCTCGGCGACCTCGCTGTCCCAGACGAACTTGATCTTCGGGTCGGCAAACGCCCGCTCCTGCATCGCCTTGGAGGCCCGCAGGGTGTCACGGCGGTGCACCACGGTCACGGACTTGGCGAACCGCGAGAGGAAGGTGGCCTCCTCCATCGCGGTGTCGCCACCGCCGATCACGGCGATGTCCTGGTCCTTGAAGAAGAAGCCGTCACAGGTGGCACACCACGAGACGCCACGTCCGGACAGCGCGTCCTCGCTGGGCAGGTGCAGCTTCCGGTGCTGCGACCCGGTGCTCACGATGACCGCCTTGGCGCGGTGCTCGTTGCCGGCCGAGTCGGTGACGGTCTTGATCTCGCCGGTGAGGTCCACTGCCGTCACATCGTCCGGAACCAGCTCGGCGCCGAAGCGCTCAGCCTGGGCCCGCATGTTGTCCATCAGGTCGGGGCCCATGATGCCGTCGCGGAAGCCGGGAAAGTTCTCCACCTCGGTGGTGTTCATCAGCGCACCGCCGGCGGTCACCGAGCCCTCGAAGACGAGGGGCTTCAGGGAGGCGCGGGCAGTGTAGAGGGCCGCGGTGTAGCCCGCTGGCCCGGACCCGATGATGATCACGTTGCGGACATCGCTCACGGCTGTCTTCCTCGTCTCTGCCGACTGCTTGGGAACCCTGTGCGGAAGCTTCACCCCGCCTAACGGATCCTACGATGCGCGAATTCCCGGGGGGCCCGACCGTTACCGCTCTCCGTCAGCTCACGCGGTAAAGGTTCACACGGTGGAAGCGCCCAGGGCGGCTGGCTGTGGCGGCTCAGCGGCGACTGTACGTCTGCTGGGTGAGGAGATGCCCGGGTGTGGAAGATCCCGTGCTTACACACGACGCGTCGACAACATAGGCGTCGACCTGGGCCGAGTCGGACGGGTGCGGAAGCAGGACCAGATATGCGGCGTGTCCCTCGTACATCCCCTGGGAGAAGGCCAGCGGGGTCCCGGTCTGGCCGGTGCCTTTCAGAACGCAGGATGGTGCGGGCGCGGCGTGGGTGGCGAAGGGCGTCTCTTCGGCGTTTCCACCGGATTTGGGAGAGGCGGCGGTACCGCCGTTGTCGAGGAGCTCATGGACCTTCGTGGGCAGCGCCGTGCCGGAGAAGGCGCCGGGCTGCTGGGCGCCCGCGGTGGCGCGGCCTTCAGAACTGCTGTGGGACGACCCGAGGGAGTTCACGAAGAGTCCACCCAGGGCGAGTACAGCGGCAGCGCTCGCGGTGGCCAGCAGCGTGCGGCCCCGGCGCCGCCGTGGACCGGTCCGCCCCGGGCCGGTGGAAGCGGGGGCATGCCCGGCGGGCCGGTGGGCCGACGGCGCTGTTTCACGTGAAACATGGGTCTTGGCCGCCGTGGCGGATGGCTGCGTCGGTGTCGGCGCGGCAGCGGATGTCGAGTCGGGCGCGGTGGCGTTGATGAGCGCCTCGGCGGCGAGGGCGGCGTCGATTCGCCCCGCGACATCGGCGGGCATCCGCGGCGGTCCGGGAAGGTTGCCCAGCAGGTTCCGGATCTCGTCCAGCGAGTCTCGTACATCGGTGCACACGACGCAGTCGGCAAGGTGACCGCGGAGAATGGCGGTGCGCTCGGGCGGAAGGATGCCTTCGGCGAATGCGGAGATCTCAGAGACCTCGGGGTGTTCGTCCGTGCTGGCCGTGGATGTCACTGTTGACCACCTCCGCCCTTCACGGCGCCCTTCGGATCTTTCGCTGACGTCTCTGGGACGGATGTCGCCTCCGTCCGGTTCCTTCCCCTGCCGGGACCTGCGCTATCCCTACCGGCCGCACGCAGATGGGTGAGCAGCGGAAGCAGCCGGGCGCGGCCCCGGGCGCATCTGCTCTTGACCGTTCCGGGCGGTACGTCGAGGACCTTGGCGGCCTCGGCGACCGGGTAGCCCTGCATGTCCACGAGGACCAGAGCGGCGCGCTGATCGGGCGGGAGCGTGGCGAGCGCATGGATCAGCTCGCGGTGGAGTTCCCCGCGCTCCGCCGGGACCTCGGCGGATTCGTGCGGCTCGACCAGGGTCTCCAACTGCTCGGTGTCGGCGAGCGGTGCGGTGCGACGGGAGGCGGCCTTGCGAGCCCGGTCGAGGCAGGCGTTCACGGTGATGCGGTGCAGCCATGTGGTGACGGCGGACTGGCCGCGGAAGGTGTGGGCCGAGCGGAACGCCGACACAAAGGCGTCCTGCACCGCGTCCGCGGCCTCTTCGGGGTCGCCGAGAGTACGTACCGCGACCGCCCAGAGACGGTCGCGGTGGCGGCGTACCAGTTCCCCGAAGGCGTCGGGATCGCCCGCGACATGGCGGGAGAGGAGCTCCAGATCACTGGCCTCCTCATGCGATCCCTCGCCCAACGCCACGCGTCCTCCTACGATGACAGGCCGGTGAACGACACGTTCGTTATGGCCTGCTTGTAGCCCGCGCCGCTGTACGTGCTGGAATCCTCAGGGGAGTTCGGCATCGCGGTGATCCAGACGAGGACGTACCGCGTCGGCACAGGGTCCTTGACGGATAGTTGGGCGGTGCTGCCCTCGGTCCGCGCCGACGCGAGTTGGTGCATTCCCGAGGGCTGCGTCGACGGCGTCAGTGAGTCCGCCGAGTACAGCGTGAGCGCCGTGTAGGAACCGCTGTACCGGAACGTGATCGTGCCGCCACTGACCTTCTGCGCCGAGCCCAGGTCGTAGACGATGCCGACGCCCTGCTTGAAGGGCGCCAGCACAGGACCCTCGTTGAAGGTGCGGCTGATCCAGTACTTCGACCCGTTGTGGCCGTAGGTGTCATTGACCTGACCAGGGTGCTGCGGGACGTTGTCCGGCGCGTACTCCTTCGCGCCAGCGATGGCCAGCGGTTTGGGGGCGCCGTGTTGTGTACCGCCCGTGCTGCCCTTCTGCTGTTGCGGTGGCTGCTGCTGGTTGGATCCCGACTGACCGCCCTGGTTCATCAGGGTGTCCGCGACCTGCCAACTGCCAAGTCCCAGAGCGGCGATGAGCAGAGCGGCGACGCTCCACTTGAACACCTTGCCCGCCCGGCCGGACAGCGCCGGTGGCGGCGGCGGTGCCACCGGGGCATGTCGGGTGACGCCCGGTTGGGCGGGACGTGCTGGGGGCTGGCGGTAGGCGTTCTGAGGGAACGTTGGTGCCTGCGGCTCCGGGGGGCGGATCCTGGGGAGCGCCGCGACGGCCTTGGCGAGTTCCTCAGGGGTGGTGAGCGGCTGTTCATGACGAGACGGATGGGCGCCGTCATTGATCAGGGCACGCATCGCCAGCCCGGAAAGACCCCGGTGCACACCCGCCCGCACCTGGTCGGGGGAGACCAGACCGAGGTCCTTGGGCAGGCCCTTGAGCCCGTGGGCGTCCTCCGGGTAAGGCCAGCGGCCGGTCAGTGCCGAGTACAGCAACGCGCCGATCGCCTCGGTGTCGGTGCGCTTGGGGCGGTCCGACTCGATTCCGCGCAGCGCGGCGGCGACGGCGAGTCCCCGGATGCGGTACTGACCGGACTCCGAGCGCAGTACCGAGCTCGGGTTGAGCCGAAGGTGGGAGAGGCCTTCGCGATGCGCGGCCGCCATGGCCTGGGAGACCTGGCTGACGAGTTGGTACGCCTCGTGCGGTTCCAGCGGTCCCGAAGCGAGCAGCGGGCTCAACTCGGTTGCGTCAGGCAGCCATTCATGGACGACGTAGACGAGGTCGTTCTCCTCGACGGCGTCGAGGACCTGAACGAAGCGTGGATCGCCCAGCAGCGCCGCCGAGCGGGCCGCTGACAACACTGTGCGAGCCCGAGGGTGATCGGCGGGCAGCAGGTGGACGCCGACGGCGCGGCGGAGCTTTTCATCGACGGCCCGCCAACTACTGAAGCCGTCAACGCGGGTGACGCACTCTTCGAGACGATAGCGCCGGGCGAGTCTGTGGCCGCTGTGGAGCTCCGGTGGTTCGGGGATCGATGTCGTCGGCGCGGCCTCTTCCGAGGTCTTCTGCTCAGCGTCCTGCGTTTTGCTCTGGGCCGTTGCCCCGTCGCCCGTGGCCCCGCCCGCGCCGGCGGCGAGCGGCGCTTGACCGCTCTCGTTGGCCACGTCGACGGCAGCCGTGCTCCGCTCCGCCACCGTCGTTCCTGCCTCCCCATCCGTTGGACGCGTCGTGCACAGCGTCTATACCGAAGCCGTCCGTATCAAAGCCAAAGACAATTGTGCCCACAGTCCGCCGCTATGCACGACACGCGACGGCGCGGGATGGTTGCCCGCGGACGCTGTGTCAGCGGCCCAGCCGCCCGCGCACCATACCGACCATCGCTGTCAATTCTTCGATGCGCATCCGTCGAGCTGCTACATAGAAGACCCCTAGCAGAATGATGCCGCCGCCGACCAGCGCGGCGAGCGAGCCGAAGAAACCGTCACCGAGCATTCCACCGATCCAGTAGGCGGCGGCTCCACCGAGCAGAGCCGCCGGGAGGCTGGCGCCGATGAGGCGGGCGTAGGTCCGGACGATGTGCGACCCGTCCAGGTCGCCGCCGAGCCGCTTGCCCAGTCGCTTCACCGCGACACCCACACCGACGACGTAGGCGAGGCCGTAGGAGGCGGCCATGCCGACGACGGCCCAGCGGGCGGGGAGCGTGAGGAAGCATAGGCCGGAGGCCGCCGCGTTGACGATCGCGACGATCACCGTGTTGTAGAAGGGCGTGCGGGTGTCCTCGTAGGCGTAGAAGCCGCGCAGGACGACGTACTGCACCGAGTACGGGATCAGCCCGAGGCCGAACGCCATCAGGACGTAGCCGATGTTGCGCGCGCCCGCTTCACCGGAGCTGGAGTACATCAGGGTGGCCAGCGGAACGCCGAGCGCGAGGAAGGTGAACGCGCACGGGACGATCGCGACGGCCGATGTCCGCAGTCCGTACGAGAGGTCGTCGCGCACCGCCGGAGCGTCCCCGTCGGCCGCGGCACGGGAGATGCGCGGCAGAACCGCGGTCATCACCGAGACCGTGATGATCGCCTGGGGCATCTGCCACAGCAGCAGCGCGTAGTTGTAGGCGGTGATACCGGTGCCGGGGTGGCCTTGCTTGTCAGCGACCGCACCCGCCCAGGTGGCGAGCTGGGTGACGACCACCATGCCCGCCTGGTTGGCCAGGACGAAGAAGAACGTCCACTTGGCGAGCTTGGCGGCATGGCCGAGGCCGTGCCCGCGCCAGTCGAAGCGCGGCCGGATGCGTAGGCCCGACTCCCGCAGGTACGGGATCATGGCCAGTGCCTGGACCGCAAGGCCCAGCAGGGTGCCGATGCCGAGGAGTCGTACGCCCTCGGGGGAGATCGAGGAGGCGTCCACCCCGGATGTGCGGGCCGTGCCGTACACCCAGATGAAGGCGCCGAAAGTGGCGATGACGACGATGTTGTTCAGGACAGGGGTCCACATCATCGCGCCGAACCGTCCGCGGGCGTTGAGGATCTGTCCGAGAACGACGTGCACGCCCATGAAGAACATGGTCGGCAGGCAGTAGCGGGTGAAGGCCACGGCGATGTTCATCGTCACCGGGTCGGAAGCGATCTTGTCCGACATCAACCGCACCAGGACCGGCGCGCCTAGCACCATCACCGTGGTGACGGCGGCCAAACCCACCACGACGAGGGTCAGCAGGCGGTTGGCGTAGGCCTCGCCGCCGTCCTCGTCGTTCTTCATCGCCCGCACCAGCTGCGGGATGAACACCGCGTTGAGCGCGCCGCCGCCGACCAGGATGTAGATCATCGTCGGCAGGGTGTTGGCGACCTGGTAGCTGTCGTTGAGCGTCGAGACGCCGATGGCACCGCCGATGACGAGGGTGCGCAGGAATCCGGTGAGCCGTGAGACCAGCGTTCCCGCGGCCATCAGCGCGCTGGACTTGAGCAGGCTGCTCGCGCGGCCCCCGGAGCGGGTGGCCTCCGGCTCGGGGGCCTCGGCCGCGACGGACTCCGGCGCCGGTTCGTCGGGGGCGTCGGTGTAGTCCGGGTAGCCGAACGCCTGCTGCTGCTGGGTGGCGGCGCCGTGCTGGTCGCGGAAGAAGTGCGCGTACGGGTCCTCGCCCGGCTGCTGCTGGGCCTGGGCCGGCCCGCCGTCGCCCGCGTACGGGTTCGCCGGGACGGCGGCGTACGGAGACTGCTGCGGCTGGCCGTCCGGCTGGCGGTGAGGCTGTGGCGCCCACTGCCGGGGGTCGGCGGGGGGCTGCGGCGCGGGCTGGTAGGCCTGCGGCGGGTACGGCGGCTGCCCCGACGGCGCTGGGGGCGGCGCGGGCCGGTCGTAGCGGGCCTCTGGTGCCGGGCCCTGCTGGGCGTACGGGTTCTGGGCGTACATCTCCGGCGGGTAGGGGCTGGGACCGGAGCGGTGCTCGGGCGGAGGCGGCGGGCTCGCGGCCGTCGCGTCGTCGTACGACGACGCCCGGTCACGCTCTCCGTCGTACGGCGCGTTCATCACTGCCCCACCTTAAGGTTTCCGGCCCAGGCCCTGCCCCTGGCTATCTGTCCACCTTCTCACCCGGTGCCCGGTCGCCCGGGCTTTGCGCTGCGGTGTCCGCGGCCGGGTCACCCGGCTGCTCGGGGACCGTACCGCTGCTCTCGACGTCTCCCCCGCAGCCGCTCTGCGATGCGTCCGGTCCGGCGTCCCGGCTTTCGGCCTCGCGAAGCGCCCGGCGCTTTCGCTGCCGGTACATCCGGACACCGGCCAGGACGAGCAGCAGCAGTCCGCCGGCGATCACGAGCATCACGGTGTCGGTGATTGAGGTGACATTCACCTGGAAGACCATGGGCTGGCCATAGGGGGTGCCGTCGGTGGTGAACAGCTGTGCCGACACCCAGGTCTTGCCATTGGCGCTGGCGGTCGTCCGGAACTTCAGCGAGCGGTTGTGACCGCCGTCGATGTCCACGGTCTGCGGTGCACCCACGTCGAGGCGGTTGTTCTGGTTGGAGGTGAGACGTAGCTCCAACCCTGTGACCTGCTGGGCGAGGCTGTTCTGGACGGTCACCGGGATCGTCGCACTGCGCCCGGAAAGGGTGATCGACTTCTTGTCGATGATGCGCACGTCCTGGGTGAGACCGCTCAGATAGGACGCGACATCGCCGCGGAAGGACCAGGCGTTGTCCGTGTCGCCACGCCACTGGGTCGACATCGAGCGCAGTACCGCGGTGCCGAACGGGGTGGTGACGCGGTCCTTGCGGGAAAGGATCACCAGGAAGCTGTTGAGCGAGTCCTGGACGGACTGGATCTGCCGGAAGGCGTCAATGGACAGTTCCTGCCGCCGGAGCGTGGCGGGATAGGCGTCACCGCCGGGCACGGACTGGTTCGCCCCCGGGTCGGGGGTGGCCTTGGCGGCGGCGCTGAGGCTGGCCGGGTCGGTCCAGCCACCGGAACGGCTGGCGGAGATCGCCGCGGCCATGGCCTGCGCCTGGCTCGTGGTGGGCATCCGCTGCGGGGCGACGACGACGCTCCGCTGCTGCTCTGGCGCCTGCTGGTTGATCATCAGGGACTGGGCGAGGAACTTCTGGACGGCCAGCGTCGAGCTGTCGGCCCGTGTCAGATCACTCATGAACGCTTTGGACAGCGAACTGTCGGCGACGACCGCCGTGGTCCCGCCACCGATGGGGCGGGCGGCGGACGGGGTGTAGCCCAGCGATCCCGTCTCGCGCAGGCTGTCGCTGCGGGCGATGAGTTTGTCGGCGCCCCCCGCCGTCGCCACCCCGACGATCGACGGGTCGACGGCGCCGTCCGCGGGCCAGGCGAAGTCGGTCCGCGGAGTGACCCCCAGCACCGTCTGCACCGTCACGGCGGCCAGGTCGGTGGCGGCCTTGAGGTGGCCGATCGTCCCGGAGACGTCCTTGCCATGGTGCGCGATGGAGGCGATGTCCGGGTCACCGAACGGCAGGGCGACCACCTCATCGCCCTGGATGGCGTTCTGGAGCTCGTTGAGCCACTGCTTGGCGTACTCGGTGCCGCTTCCCGGCGTGGTCTGCTTGGGGTCCCCGCCCGGCCCCAGGACCTTGTACGGCTTGGTCATCGCGTCCACGGTGGCGAGCAGGTCCGGGTCGATGACCCAGGTCACCGGCAGGCCCTTGGCGATCGACACCATCTGTTCGAGTCGGCCGCCCGGCGCCAGCTCCGCCGCGAGGTCGTCGTCGCGGAAGAGCGGCGACTGCTGATCGTCGCCCGGGGTGCGGATGTCCATATGCGGGCGATCGATCAGCGGCCACAGGAAGGTGGTCTTGGTCTTCTGCCCGCCGGCTTGGGAGTACCAGGGCAGGAAGGTCCGCTTGATGCCGAGAACGTGCTGGTAGTTGGCGTCCTTGGTGCTGCCGGACGCGGTCACACCGAGCTGGTAGACGCCGTCGTTCCCCAGACCGAGTGCGCTTACCGGTACATCGAGGGTGAAGGGGAGGCTGATATGTGGGGGGATGTCCGGGAGGTTCGCACTGTGGCCCGGGACCTCGCCACCGTCGAGCGAGGAGAAGCCGCCGCTCGCCTCGGTGTTGCTTATGGCGCTGCGGCTGGCCAGCGGGCCGCTGGCGGCCAGCCGCAGGCCGACGTGGGCGTTGGCGATGGTCTCGTCGCCGTTGTTGGTGATGGTGCCGCTGATGGTGAGCGTGTCGTTCTTGGTCGGTGTGGCGGGGCTCAGGGAGTCCACGTCGAGTTCCGCGGTGCTGGAGCCGCTCGCCCCGTCCGCGTACGCGCTGGTCGCCGCGGGAAGCTGTACGAGACCGGTCAGGAGGGCGGCGCCGACCAGCGTTGCCGCGGCGCGGCGCAGCCAAGAACGAGCAGGGGTGGTTCCGGGGTGCCGTGCCGCCTCGCCCACGCGCTCGTCCGTCCGTCTCTCGTCGCCATCGGATGTGCGTCCTGGCATGGTAACGATGGCTGCTGAGGGTAAGTGCTGCGGAGTACTCTCCAAGATCAACCAGGGGGGCCGGGAAACCTGGCGGACGTGCCCTCGGCGGCCACGTATTCTGTTCTGTTGTGCCGAACGCCAACAATGTCTCTCAATCCTCGCCCTCCGCGGAAGCCAGCGCACTGAATCAGGCCCAGCGCCGTGCAGTGGGTGAGCTGCTGCGCGTATCGCCGGTCGCCGACGACCTAGGCCGGCGTTTCCAGCAGGCCGGGTTCAAGCTCGCCCTGGTCGGCGGGTCGGTCCGGGACGCGTTGTTGGGCCGGCTCGGCAACGACCTGGACTTCACCACGGACGCCCGCCCCGAGCAGGTGCTGAAGATCGTGCGCGGCTGGGCGGACGCCGTGTGGGAGGTCGGCATCGCCTTCGGCACCGTGGGCTGCCGCAAGTCGGACGCTGAGGGGAACGACTTCCAGATCGAGGTGACGACGTACCGGTCGGAGGCCTACGACCGGAACTCGCGCAAGCCCGAGGTCTCCTACGGCGACACGATCGAGCAGGACCTGGTGCGCCGGGACTTCACGGTGAACGCGATGGCGGTCGCGCTGCCGGGCATCGAGTTCGTCGATCCCTACGGTGGTCTTCAGGACCTGGCCGAGCGGGTCCTGCGTACGCCGGGTACCCCGCAGCAGTCCTTCTCCGACGATCCGCTGCGGATGATGCGTGCGGCACGCTTCGCGGCGCAGCTGAACTTCGATGTGGCCCCTGAAGTGGTTGCCGCGATGAAGGAGATGGCTGACCGCCTCGACATCGTGTCGGCGGAGCGGGTGCACGACGAGCTGAACAAGCTCATCCTCAGCGACTGCCCGCGCGAGGGCCTTCGGCTGCTGGTGGAGACGGGGCTGGCGCAGCGGGTCATCCCCGAGCTCCCCGCGCTGCGGCTGGAGCGCGATGAGCACTTCCGGCACAAGGACGTCTACGAGCACAGCCTGACGGTGCTGGAGCAGGCGATCGCCCTGGAGACGGAGGGCCCTGATCTCGTACTGCGCCTGGCAGCGCTGTTGCACGACATCGGCAAGCCCAAGACGCGGCGGTTCGAGCCGGATGGGCGGGTCTCCTTCCACCATCACGAGGTGGTGGGCGCGAAGATGACCAAGTCCCGGCTGACCAAGCTCAAGTACTCGAACGACATCGTCAAGGACGTCTCGAAGCTGGTCGAACTGCACCTGCGGTTCCATGGCTACGGCAGCGGCGAGTGGACGGACTCCGCGGTACGGCGCTACGTCCGGGATGCCGGGCCGCTGCTGGACCGGCTGCACAAGCTGACCCGCTCGGACTGCACGACCCGCAACAAGAAGAAGGCCGTGGCGCTGGCGCGTACCTACGACTCCCTGGAGGAGCGGATCGCGCAGTTGCAGGAGCGGGAGGAACTGGACGCCATCCGGCCGGACCTCAACGGCAACCAGATCATGGAGATCCTGGGGGTTCCGGCGGGTCCGGAAGTCGGCAAGGCGTACAAGTACCTGCTCGAACTGCGGCTGGAGAACGGCCCGATGGCCCACGATGACGCCGTGGCGGCCCTCAAGGAATGGTGGGCCGGGCAGCAGTAGCCACGGCATGGCACCCAGGCGGTCCGGTGCGATGTTTCACGTGAAACGCGGTGTCCCCCGATGCTGTGTTTCACGTGAAACATGGCGCCGGGCCGCCGTCGTGTTTCACGTGAAACATCGCAGCGCTCCTCACCGCTGGCGCAGCAGGGCCATCCCGGTGGCGACAGTTCCGTACAGCACTGCGATCAAGATGAGCAGCAGTGGTGAGCGGCCGTCCGGCGGCAGCATCACCGCGGCGATCGCGGCCGAGCCGACGAACGCGACATTGAAGAAGACGTCGTAGAGCGAGAAGACACGGCCGCGGTAGGCGTCATCCACGGAGGCCTGGACGACAGTGTCGGTGGCGATCTTCGCGCCCTGAGTGGTGATCCCGAGCAGGAACGCCGCGACCAGCATCGGCGCCGGACTGAACGGCAGACCGAGCGCGGGCTCCAGGACCGTGGCGGCAGCGGCGCACACCGTGATCCAGCCCGCGATACCGAACCGGCCCGTACCCCATGGCGTGATGATCGCGGCCACGAAGAAGCCCGCGCCGGAGACACCGACCGCGAGCCCGAGCAGCGCCAGACCCCCGGAGGTGTCCGAAGGCGCGGCCCAGGAGTACCGGCACAGCATCAGCAGCGTCACGGTCAGCGCCCCGTAGCAGAAGCGCAGCACCGTTATGGCGCCCATCGCGTACGCCGCCGGGCGACGCTTCGCCAAGTGCCGCAGCCCCTCGAACAGTCCGCGTACCGTGCTGGCCACAGCCGCGCCGATCCGTGGCTGAAGGAGATCGGGGTCGGGGCCGAGGAGATCGGGCGGCATCGTCCGGGCGGACAGCCCGGCGCACAGGTAGAGCAGCGCCGCCAGCCCGACGACCAAGGCGTCGGATCCGACGCCCGCCGCCATCCAGAGGTGAACGATGAAGGCCGCTCCGCCGCCCGCGGTGGCGGCGATGGTTCCCGCTGTCGGGGATAGCGAGTTGGCGACCACCAATCGCTCTCGGTCCACCACGCGGGGAAGCGCGGCGGACAGCCCGGCCAGGATGAAGCGGTTGACGGCGGTGACGGAGAGCGCGGACAGGTAGAACACCCAGTCGGGCACATGGGTGAGGATCAACGCGGCGGTGCCCGCTGCGAGCACGGCGCGCAGAAGGTTGCCGTAGAGCAGCACCTGCCTCCTGCGCCAGCGGTCGAGCAGCACGCCGGTGAACGGCCCGAGCAGCGAGTACGGCAGCAGCAGCACGGCCATCGCGGCGGCGATCGCCGCGGGTGAGGCCTGTCGTTCCGGGGTGAAGACCACATAGGCGGCGAGCGCGATCTGGTACACGCCGTCGGACAGCTGCGAGAGCAGGCGTACCACCAGCAGCCGCCGGAAATCGCGGAACCGCAGCAGCACGCGAAGATCCCGTACGACGGCCATGCCGACAGCCTCACACAAGCGCCAGGCCCCCGGACGGATTGTCCGGGGGCCTGCGATCAAGACGTTGCCGATGCGTTGCCAGCGCTTAGTTTTTGGGCTCGCTGGCCGCGGTCCCGCGCCTGGCCGGCGCGGGCGCTGCGTCCGCTGGTGCGGCACCCAGGCTCGCTGGCCAGGCGCCGCGAGTCGCTAGCGCACGGCGCCAGTTGTCCTAGCGCTCGACGTCACCCTTGATGAACTTCTCGACGTTGTCGCGGGCCTCGTCGTCGAAGTACTGAACCGGCGGGGACTTCATGAAGTAGGAGGACGCGGAGAGGATCGGGCCGCCGATGCCGCGGTCCTTGGCGATCTTCGCGGCGCGCAGCGCGTCGATGATGACGCCCGCCGAGTTCGGGGAGTCCCAGACCTCGAGCTTGTACTCCAGGTTCAGCGGGACGTCGCCGAAGGCACGGCCCTCGAGGCGGACGTACGCCCACTTGCGGTCGTCCAGCCAGGCAACGTAGTCGGACGGGCCGATGTGGACGTTCTTCTCGCCCAGGTCGCGGTCCGGGATCTGCGAGGTGACGGCCTGCGTCTTGGAGATCTTCTTGGACTCCAGGCGCTCACGCTCGAGCATGTTCTTGAAGTCCATGTTGCCGCCGACGTTGAGCTGCATCGTGCGGTCCAGGATGACGCCGCGGTCCTCGAACAGCTTGGCCATCACACGGTGCGTGATGGTGGCGCCCACCTGGGACTTGATGTCGTCGCCGACGATCGGCACGCCAGCCTCGGTGAACTTGTCCGCCCACTCCTTCGTACCGGCGATGAAGACCGGCAGGGCGTTGACGAACGCGACCTTGGCGTCGATGGCGCACTGGGCGTAGAACTTCGCGGCGTCCTCGGAACCCACCGGGAGGTAGCAGACCAGAACGTCGACCTGGTTGTCCCTCAGGACCTGCACCACGTCCACCGGGGCGTCCGGCGACTCCTCGATGGTCTGCCGGTAGTACTTCCCGAGGCCGTCCAGAGTGTGGCCCCGCTGGACCGTGACACCGGTCTGCGGGACGTCGCAGATCTTGATGGTGTTGTTCTCGCTGGCGCCGATGGCGTCCGCGAGGTCAAGACCGACCTTCTTCGCATCGACGTCGAAGGCGGCCACGAACTCCACGTCACGGACGTGGTAGTCGCCGAACTGCACGTGCATCAGGCCGGGCACGCGGCTGTCCGGGTCGGCGTCCTTGTAGTACTCGACGCCCTGCACCAGCGACGCGGCGCAGTTGCCCACGCCGACAATGGCTACGCGAACCGAACCCATTCCGGTTGCTCCCTGTGTACTCGATTGCTCGATGGGGCCCCTACGTGTGCGGGGCCTCATTTGGTGGTGTCGGTCGGATCCGTATCGTCGCGACCTTGGTCGGCGGGGCGGCCCTTGGCGCGGCCTCGGCCCGCCCGCTCTGTCTCGATCAGTTCGTTGAGCCAGCGGACCTCGCGCTCCACCGACTCCATGCCGTGCCGTTGCAGCTCGAGGGTGTAGTCGTCGAGCCGTTCGCGGGTGCGCGCCAGCGAGGCACGCATCTTCTCCAGCCGTTCCTCCAGGCGGCTACGGCGCCCTTCGAGCACCCGCATCCGTACATCCCGTTCGGTGTGGCCGAAGAAGGCGAAGCGCACGCCGAACTGCTCGTCCTCCCAGGAGTCCGGTCCGGTCTGAGCCAGCAGATCCTCGAAGTGCTCCTTCCCAGCGGCGGTCAGCCGGTAGACAATCTTCGCCCGTCGGCCGGCGAGCGGCGCGGCGAGCGGATCGTCCAGAGCGCTCTCCTCGGTCAGCCAGCCCTGGGTGACCAGCGCCTTCAGACACGGATAGAGGGTGCCGTAGCTGAAGGCGCGGAAGACTCCGAGTGAGGTATTGAGCCGCTTGCGCAGCTCGTAACCGTGCATCGGCGACTCCCGGAGCAGCCCCAGGACCGCGAATTCGAGGACGCCGGAGCGCCTGCTCATCCTCGCCTCCTTGGCTCTTGGCCAGCCGTGGTGGTCCCGTCCGTACCTGCTGTCCGTGCTGTAAGGATCTTCTTTATCTCGTTCTGATGTATCGAGTCGATACATCGCGACGATAGAACGGTCATCTTGATCCCGCAAGACATGGCATCGTGAACGGCGTCACATCCGGCGCTTGAGAGAAGGTTCGTGAGCTGTCAACTGTCCGTTATGCGGCGAAGGTTGAGGTAGTTCAGGTTTTGACGGTGCGTACTCTGTTCGCCATGCAAACCAACGGGAACCGTGTGGCGCCAGCAAGCGTCATGGTCCTGGGTGCCGTGTGGCCCGGCGGGGCCGCAATCCGGGGGGACCGGAAGTCAACTGCGACCTTCAGGCGAGACCGCCTGCCCGAGGAGTAGCTGGAACCAT
Source organism: Streptantibioticus ferralitis (assembly GCF_029223525.1). Classification (GTDB taxonomy): domain Bacteria; phylum Actinomycetota; class Actinomycetes; order Streptomycetales; family Streptomycetaceae; genus Streptantibioticus_A; species Streptantibioticus_A ferralitis. The sequence goes on from NZ_JARHTQ010000019.1 coordinate 108,330, forward strand.
GAGCGAGCACCGCCGAAAGCCGCCGCAGCCGAACGGCGGCGGGCGAGCCGCGCCACGGCGCGGAGCCCAGCCGTCCCCGCCCCCCTCCCCGGGAAGGCGGGACACACCACCACGCGGTGGTTCAGACGCGTACGGAACGCGAGGACCGTCCGCGGCCGGACCCCGTGGTGAGGACGCCGCGGAGCAGTCGTACGGAAGCCGGGCGGAGGCCCGGCGGGCGGCACAGAGTGGCGGTCGCCGCCGTACCGCCGCTGCCGGGGGCGGCGGCGCCGGAGGGCGTGGCGGCGGCCGACGGGGCACCGGTGGCCCGGGCGGCGAACGGCCGAAGCGCTTCATCGACTACCCGCGCTGGGGTAAGAGCGGCTGGCGCCGCTGGATGCCGTCCTTCAAGCAGATCTCGGCGATCTGCGTCGTGTTCCTCGGCACGCTGGTCGGCCTCGTCGCCGTCGCCTACGCGATGGTCAGCGTGCCGAGCGCGAGTCTCGCCTCCAAGACGCAGAAGAACGTCTACTACTGGGCTGACGGCTCGCGCATGGTGGTGTCGGGCGGCGGTGACCTCAACCGGCAGATCGTCCCGCTGGACCAGATCTCCAAGTCGATGCAGAACGCGGTGATCTCGATGGAGAACGCCTCGTTCTACACCGACCACGGTGTGGACCCCCAGGGCATCCTGCGCGCGGTGGTGAACATGGCCAGAGGCGGCGAGACCCAGAGTGGCTCGACCATCACCCAGCAGTATGTGAAGAACACCTACCTGGACCAGTCGCAGACGGTCACCCGCAAGCTCAAGGAGCTGATGATCTCGATCAAGGTGGGCGTCAAGGTGTCGAAGCCGGACATCCTCGCCGGCTACCTCAACACCGCCTACTACGGTCGCGGCGCCTACGGCATCCAGGCCGCCTCACAGGCGTACTACGGTGTCAACGCCAACGCGCTCAAGCCGGAGCAGGCCGCCTTCCTGGCCGCCGTGCTGAACGGACCGAACCTGTACGACCCGGCGGGCGGCGTCGGTGACAACGCGACGCCCGAGCTGAACACCCAGCGCGCCAAGGCGCGGTGGGGCGAGGTGCTCGACCGCGAGGTCAAGACCGGCGACATGAACCAGCAGCAGCGGCAGCAGTACCAGGACTTCCCGACGCCGCAGAAGCCCAAGCGGTCCACCGACAAGGCGGGGCAGATCGGCTATCTGACTGATCTGGCCGACAAGTACATCTTCAACAACACCAGCATCACCCAGCAGAAACTGGCCCAGGGCGGCTACCAGATCTACACGACGTTCAACAAGAAGGACATGACGGCGCTGCAAAACGCCGTCGATGACGTCCGCAAGAAGAACATCAGGCCGGACCTGCGCCCGGACACCGACAAGTACGTGCAGTTCGGCGGGGCTTCCGTGGTACCCGGAGACGGTGCGATCGCCGCGATCTACGGTGGCGAGGACTACCTCAAGCACTTCACCGACAACGCGGACTACACCGGTGCCCAGGTCGGTTCGACCTTCAAGCCGTTCGTGCTGGCGGCGGCGATGCGGGACGGTGTCCGCAAGCCCAGCGGTCCCGCGGACCAGCCCGCCTCCATGCGCACACCGGTGTCGCCGAAGAGCAAGTACACCGGCGTCAACAAGTGGAAGGTGCTCAACTACGACGGTTCCGTCTGGCAGGACAAGGACGGAAACGAGTGGCTGCAGCAGAACGACGACAACGAGTCGTTCAAGTCCATCGACCTCAAGAGCGCGATGGAGCAGTCGGTCAACTCCACGTACGTCCAGCTCGGCATGGACGTGGGCCTGGACAAGGTCAAGCAGTCGGCCCTGGACGCGGGTGTGACCTCGGACAGCCTGGCCAGCACCAACGGCCCCTCCTTCTCGATCGGTACGTCCTCGCCCAGCGCGATCCGGATGGCGGACGCGTACGCGACCTTCGCCAAGAGCGGTCTGCAGGCCGAGCCCTACTCGGTGACCAAGGTCATGGACTCCAAGGGCGTGCAGTTCCAGCACGAGGCCAAGACCAAGAAGGCCTTCGACCCGGCGGTCGCCGACAACGTCACCGATGTGCTCCAGGGCGTCATCCAGGACGGAACCGGCACCGCCGCCAAGGCGCTCGGCCGTCCGGCGGCCGGTAAGACCGGTACCACCGACGACAACAAGTCCGCGTGGTTCACCGGCTACACGCCGCAGTTGTCGACCTCGATCGGCATGTACCGGATGGACGACCAGTCCAAGAACCCCACGTTCCTGAAGATGTACGGCGTGGGCGGCCTGCAGAAGATCTACGGTGCCTCCTTCCCCACCGAGATCTGGACCGAGTACATGAAGACGGCGCTCGCCGACCAGCCGGCCCAGACCTTCGAGCACCCGCAGGACATCGGCACGGTGGTCTACGGTGACGGCGCGAGCCCGTCCCCGAGCGCGGTGCCGTCGACCACGCCGTCGAACACCCCGAGCACGAAGCCGTCCACGTCACCCTCGCCCTCGCACGCGCCCTCGGTGAGCCCATCGCCCTCGGACTCCTGTGGTCCGCTGGCCTGGGGCTGCCAGCCGGGCGGTACGACATCCGGTGGCGGTCCTGGCGGCGGTACTGGCGGCCCCTCGTCGAGCACTGGGCCCGGCACAGGCGGCACCTCCAGGGGCAACGGCAACGGAGGGTTGTTCGGCGGGCCGGGCGGCTGATCGGCGCCCGTCGGGATCCGTGGCCACGCCTACGGATCACGGAAACGCGGTAGCCCGCGACACTCCGGACAACATGGCCGCGGAGGGCATCTCGCCCTCCGCGGCCTTTTCCGTACACCGTGCACGGCCGCCACTCAGCTTCGTACGGCAGGATGTCTGGCATGACGACCGCGCGCGAGAACGACGAGAGCGCCGCCCCCGTGCAGCCCGCGACCGTACCGCCCACCGCCGAGGATCCCCTGGCCGAGGCGGGCAGCGAGTTGATCGGCGGTCCCATCGGGCGGCGTGCCACGACCGGTCGGCGCGGCTGGTGGAATCCGCTGCGGGTCCTCGCACTGGTCGCCATTGGGATGTTTGCGCTCGGCATGGTGCAGAAGGTGCCGTGTTACGACAGCGGCTGGTTCTTCGGGGCGAACGACCAGTACACCCACGCCTGCTACTCCGACATCCCGCACCTGTTCTTCGCCCGCGGCTTCGCCGACGACCTGGTGCCGTACTTCGACCACATCCCCGATGCCACCTCGGGAGGCATGGGATTCCTCGAATACCCGGTGCTGACCGGGCTGTTCATGGAGATCGCCTCCTGGTTCACCCCCCATGGCTCGGACCTGGTGCACCGCGAGCAGGTCTACTGGCTGGTCAACGCGGCGATGCTGCTGATCTGCGCGGTGGTCACGGTGGTGGCCGTGGCGCGCACCCACCGGCGTCGCCCGTGGGACGGTCTGCTGGTCGCGCTGTCGCCTGCCTTCGCGCTCACCGCGACGATCAACTGGGACCTGCTGGCGGTGGCGCTCACCGCCGTCGGAATGCTGATGTGGGCGCGGAGCCGGCCGGTGGCGGCCGGGGTGCTGATCGGTCTCGCGACCGCCGCGAAGCTCTATCCCGTACTGCTGCTGGGGCCCTTGCTGCTGCTGTGTCTGCGGGCCGGGCGGATGCGGGCGTACTGGAAGGCCTTCGGCGGGGCGGCTGTCGCCTGGCTGGTGGTCAATGTGCCGGTGATGGTCTTCGCCTGGGACGGCTGGGAGAAGTTCTACACCTACAGCCAGTCGCGCGGCGTCGACTTCGGCTCGCTCTGGCTGATCATCTCGCAGCAGACCGGCGATCCGCTTGATGGCGCCAACGCGTACGCCATCGCGCTGATGCTGCTGATGTGCGCGGGCATCGCGGCGCTCATCCTGTACGCGCCGCGCAGGCCGCGGTTCGCGCAGGTCGGCTTCCTGGTGGTCGCCGCGTTCATCCTGACCAACAAGGTCTACTCACCGCAGTACGTGCTGTGGCTGATCCCGCTCGCCGCGCTGGCCCGGCCGCGCTGGCGGGATTTCCTGGTCTGGCAGGCCTGCGAGGTCATGTACTTCCTCGGGATCTGGATGTACCTCGCCTACACCACGGGGGGCAACAACAAGGGCCTGCCGGAAGGCGGTTATGACTTCGCGATCGCGCTGCATCTGCTCGGCACGCTCTACCTGTGCGCGGTGATCGTGCGCGACGTGCTGATGGCGGAGCGGGACCCCGTGCGGCAGGACGGCTCGGATGACCCGTCCGGTGGTGTGCTGGACGGTGCGCGAGACGTGTTCGTACTCGGGCGGCGTGCGCATCAGCCGCGACACGCCGCCCAGTTCACCAGTGGTTATGTCGAATGGGGCAGGGAGAACGCCGACGCCTGACGGCTCAGCGCTCGACCACCCGGTCCGCTCGGGTGGTCGTGTTCCGCAGGTGGGCGACCAACTCGTCGCCCACCGCGGGCGGGGCCACATCGCTGGGCAGGAAGAGCAGTGACACCTGCATGTGCGGGGGCTCGGCGAACCACCGCTGCTTGCCCGCCCAGATGAACGGTGACAGGTTCCGGTTGACGGTGGCCAGTCCGGCCCGCGCGACGCCCTTCGCCCGTGGCATCACCCCGTGTACCGCCTTCGGCGCCTCAAGGCCCACACCGTGCGAGGTACCACCGGCCACCACCACCAGGTGTCCGTCTCCGGCGGCCTTCTGCTGCCGGTAGCCGTAGCGCTCGCCCCTGGACACGCGGGTGACGTCCAGCACCGCGCCGCGGTACTCCAGCGCCGCCGGGTCGCCCAGCCACAGATTGGTGCCGATCCGGGCGCGGAACCGCGTCTGCGGGAACTGCTGCTGGAGCTGGGCGAGTTGGGTCGCACTCAGATGGCTGACGAACATCGTGCGCAGCGGGAGCCGGGCGGCGCGCAGCCGCTCCATCCAGCCGAACACCTCCTCCACCGGCTCGACGGCGCGCTCGACACCGTCCAGCGGCAGGTGGATGGAGAAGCCCTCGAGCCGTACATCGTCTATTGCGCCGTGCAGCTTGGCCAGGTCGTCCGGCGAGACGCCGTGCCTTCGCATGGTGCTCATGACCTCGATCACGACACGCGCGCCGACCAGGGCGCGCACGCCCTCGACGGAGGAGACACCGCGCACCACCCGGTCCGGCAGCGGCACCGGCTCCTCGCCCATCCGGTACGGGGTCAGGACCAGCAGGTCGCCGCCGAACCAGTCCTTCATCTGGGCCGCTTCATAGGTCGTCCCGACGGCGAGGAGATCGGCGCCCATCCGGGTCGTCTCGTCCGCCAGCCGCTCATGGCCGAAGCCGTAGCCGTTCCCCTTGCAGACCGGCACTATGCCGGGGAACTGGTCCACCACGGTCTTCTGGTGAGCACGCCAGCGCGCGGTGTCGACGTACAGGGTGAGCGCCATGGCCGGGTCGGGACCTTTCCTTGAGTGGGGGGCGGGGCAGGGTCAGCGGCGCGACATGTAGATGTCGAGCGCCTTGTGGAGCAGCTTGTTCAGCGGGAAGTCCCATTCGCCCAGGTACTCGGCGGCCTGGCCGCCCGTTCCCACCTTGAACTGGATCAGACCGAAGAGGTGGTCGTTCTCGTCCAGGGAGTCGCTGATGCCCCGCAGGTCGTAGACGCTCGCGCCCAGCGCGTAGGCGTCCCGCAGCATCCGCCACTGCATGGCGTTGGACGGCCGGACCTCACGCTTGTGGTTGGCGGAGGCGCCGTACGAGTACCAGACGTGGCCGCCGACGATGAGCATGGTGGCGGCCGCGACCGCCTCGCCCTCGTGCATCGCGAAGTACAGCCGCATCCGGTTGGGGTCCTCGCTGTTGAGGGCCGTCCACATCCGCTGGAAGTACGACAGCGGGCGCGGCCGGAAGTGGTCGCGTTCGGCCGTCACCTCGTACAGCTGCTGCCAGATGGGCAGTTGGTCGTAGCCGCCCTGGACGACCTCGACACCGGCCTTCTCGGCCTTTTTGATGTTGCGGCGCCACAGCTGGTTGAAGCCCTTGTGGACATCCTCCAGGCTGCGGTTCTCCAGCGGCACCTGGAACACGTAGCGCGGCTGTACGTCGCCGAATCCGGCGCCGCCATCCTCGCCCTGCTGCCAGCCCATGCGGCGCAGCCGGTCGGCGACCTCGAAGGCGCGCGGCTCGATGAAGGAGGCCTCGACGTCGCGCAGCCGCTTGACGTCCGCATCGGCGATGCCGGTCTTGATCGCGCTGGCGTCCCAGCGGCGGATGATCACCGGCGGGCCCATCTTCACCGAGAACGCGCCCTGCTGCTTGAGGTGGGCGAGCATCGGCTGCAGCCACTCCTCAAGGTTCGGCGCGTACCAGTTGATGACCGGGCCCTCGGGAAGGTAGGCCAAGTAACGCTTGATCTTCGGCAGTTGCCGGTAGAGCACCAGGCCGGTGCCGACCAGCTCGCCGTTCTTGTCGAACCAGCCCAGGCTCTCGGAGCGCCATTCGGCCTTCACGTCGGCCCAGGCGGGAACCTGCATGTGGCTCGCCGCGGGCAGGCTCTGGATGTATGCCAGATGCTGCTCACGGCTGATGGTCCTCAGGGTCAGGCTCATTCGGGGCGCTCCCCATCGCTGCAGGTTCTACCGGACTTCCCGGCGAAGCCTACTGCGCGAGGGGAAGAGCCCGTTCTGTGACCGGTCGCAACCGCCGCTAGATCCCGCCCCAGAGCCCGCCGTGGGCCACGCCCAGGAAGAAGCCCACCGCTGACGCGCCAAGGCTGAGCACGAGGACGAAGCGCTCGCCCGTCGTCGCCGAGATGAACTGCCCGTAGGCTCCCATGAAGATTCCGGCCAGGCCGGTCCACGAGGTGAGCAGATGCAGGTTGCTGAAGATCGAGGTGATGATCGCGACCGCACCGAGTACGGCCGAGATGGCGACGAAGGAGTTCTCTTTGGGATGGGCCTTGCCGTCCGTGTTCAGGATGGCGAGGACACCGTGCGGCCGGAAGGTCTGTGCCATGGGGCACCTCCGTGAGCGGAAGGTGGCGCCTCGTGGCGCCATGCAAACCGTCGTGTACAGATTGTCCAGGTTCCCTGGACGATTTCAAGCGGAAGGCGGTGTGCGGGTAGTGTGTACCGTCTGCACCGGTCTCTGTGTAGCTCCCACCGGCACTCCCAGCCGGATCGGGTGCGCGCGTTACCGTTGCGACGCAACGCAACCCTCCTGCCACGGAAACGCCGTGGCCGCTGAGTCCAAAGGAGGTGGGTTCCACCATGCGTCACTACGAGGTGATGGTCATCCTCGACCCCGATCTCGAGGAGCGCTCTGTCGCCCCCCTGATCGAGAACTTCCTTGCCGTGATCCGCAACGGCGGCGGCAAGGTTGAGAAGGTCGACACCTGGGGCCGTCGTCGTCTCGCCTACGAGATCAAGAAGAAGCCCGAGGGTATCTACTCCGTCCTCGACATCAACGCTGAGCCCGCGGTCGTCAAGGAGCTCGACCGTCAGCTCAACCTGAACGAGTCGGTCCTTCGGACCAAGGTCCTCCGTCCGGAAATGCACTGAGCGCTTAAGCGCCAGAGCTGAGTACGGCGACCGAGCAGCCAGCAGCACAGCACACCCGCCGAGAGGTCACCCACCATGGCAGGCGAGACCGTCATCACGGTTGTCGGCAATCTTGTCGACGACCCCGAGCTGCGCTTCACCCCCTCCGGTGCGGCGGTCGCGAAGTTCCGTGTCGCGTCCACTCCCCGCACCTTCGACCGGCAGACCAACGAGTGGAAGGACGGCGAGAGCCTCTTCCTCACGTGCTCGGTCTGGCGACAGGCGGCGGAGAACGTGGCCGAGTCGCTGCAGCGCGGCATGCGCGTCATCGTGCAGGGCCGCCTGAAGCAGCGGTCCTACGAGGACCGCGAGGGCGTCAAGCGGACGGTCTACGAGCTGGAAGTCGACGAGGTCGGCGCCTCCCTGCGCAACGCGACCGCCAAGGTCACCAAGACCGCCGGTCGTGGCGGCCAGGGCGGATACGGCGGCGGTCAGGGTGGCGGCAACTGGGGCGGCCCGCAGGGCGGTCCCAGTGGCGGCGCACCGGCCGACGACCCGTGGGCGACCAGTGCCCCGGCAGCCGGCCAGGGCCAGGGCCAGGGCCAAGGCGGCGGTGGCAACTGGGGCGGAAGCTCCGGTGGCGGCTACTCGGACGAGCCGCCCTTCTAAGGGCGACGAGCAACAAAACTTCTTGATCACAGTGGAGAGAAACAATGGCTAAGCCGCCCCCGCGCAAGCCGAAGAAGAAGGTCTGCGCGTTCTGCAAGGACAAGGTCACTTACGTCGACTACAAGGACACGAACCTGCTGCGGAAGTTCATCTCCGACCGCGGCAAGATCCGTGCCCGCCGGGTCACCGGCAACTGCACCCAGCACCAGCGTGACGTCGCCACGGCCGTGAAGAACAGCCGTGAGATGGCGCTGCTGCCCTACACCTCGACTGCTCGCTGAGAGAGGGTGACCGAAGCATGAAGATCATCCTCACCAACGAGGTCAGCGGCCTCGGCGCCGCTGGCGATGTCGTCGAGGTCAAGGACGGCTACGCCCGCAACTACCTGATCCCGCGCGGTTTCGCGATGCGCTGGACCAAGGGTGGCGAGAAGGACGTCGAGCAGATCCGCCGTGCGCGCCGGATCCGCGAGATCGCCTCTCTCGAAGACGCCAACGCCGTCAAGGCGCAGCTGCAGAGCGTCAAGATCAAGCTGGCGACCCGCGCCGGTGACACTGGCCGTCTCTTCGGCTCCGTCACCCCGGCCGACATCGCCGGTGCGATCAAGGACGCCGGTGGTCCGGCCGTCGACAAGCGCCGTGTCGCGCTGGTCGCGCCGATCAAGACCGTCGGTTCGCACCAGGTGACCGTCAGCCTCCACCCGGAGGTCTCGGTCAAGCTCGACCTCGAGGTCGTCGCTGCCTGACGCGCTCCGCGCAGAGTCGCTTGAAAGGGCCGGCATCCCATCGGGATGCCGGCCCTTCGCCGTGATGTTTCACGTGAAACCGTGACCGCGGCGCTGTTTCACGTGAAACAGCGCCGCCCGTCAGGCACGCACCGCGCCGGTCACCACCCAGCGGCCGGAGCGGGCCCGCAGCCACAGAAACACCAGGCGGGTCAGCAGGAACAGCGCCATAGCCCACCACAAGGCAGTGAGACCGCCCCCGAGCGCCGGCACCGCCAGCGCGACGGGGACGAAGACGGCGAGCGTCCCGAGCATGGCCCAGGCCAGATACGGACCGTCGCCCGCGCCCATCAGGACACCGTCGAGTACGAAGACGATGCCCGACACCGGCTGGGTCACAGCGACCACCAGCAGCGCGGGCAGCAGTTGCCCATGGACCACCGGGTCGCTGGTGAACAGCGGGATGAACAGCGGCCGTGAGACGGCCACCAGCACTCCGAGCAGGATGCCGGAGGCGATCCCCCACTGCACCATGCGACGGCACGCGGCCTGGGCACCCGAGGCGTCCTCGGCACCCAGATAACGCCCGATGATGGCCTGGCCCGCGATGGCGATCGCGTCGAGCGCGAAGGCCAGCAGGCTCCACAAGGTGAGCAGGATCTGGTGCGCGGCGACCTCGGCATCACCGAGCCGGGCGGCGACCGCGGTGGCGATCATGAGGATGGCCCGCAGGCTCAGTGTGCGGACCAGTAGCGGCACTCCGGCGGTGGCGCAGGCGCGGATCCCCGCGGCGTCCGGACGCAGTGGCGCGCCATGCCGCTTCGCGCCCCGGATGACGACGGTGAGGTAGGCGGCGGCCATACCGCACTGGGCGATGACGGTGCCCCATGCGGATCCGGCGATGCCGAGCCCGGCCCCGTAGACCAGTCCGGCGTTCAGTCCGGCATTGGCGGCGAAGCCCGCGATCGCGACGACGAGCGGGGTACGGGTGTCGTGCAGCCCGCGCAGTACACCGGTGGCGGCGAGCACCACGAGCATCGCGGGAATGCCCAGCGAACTGATCCGCAGGTAGGTCACGGCGTACGAGGTCGCGTTGCCTGAGGCGCCGAAGAGTTCCGTGAGCAGCGGGGCGGTGGGGATGACGACCGCGACCACGGCTGCGCCGAGCAGCAGCGCCAGCCAGATGCCGTCGACGCCCTGGCGGATCGCGGACCGCGGATCGGCGGCACCGATCCGACGGGCGACGGCGGCCGTGGTGGCATACGCCAGGAACACGAAGACGTTGACCGCGGTGTTCAGCAGGGCGGCCGCGACGCCGAGACCGGCCAGTTGCGGGGTGCCGAGGTGGCCGACGATCGCACTGTCCGCCATGACGAAGAGGGGTTCGGCGACCAGCGCGCCGAAGGCGGGCAGGGCGAGGGCGACGATCTCTCGGTCATGATGTCGCCGGACCTCCCGGGGGAGCCGGGCCGGGCGCTTCGCGGGAGCGCCGGTGCGCTCCCGCGAAGCGGTCGTGGGTCTCTCGGAGGCCGATTTCACAGGCTTAGGATAATCTTCCACAGGTAATAGATGCAATGCGCTTGTGGTCATTACTGTTGGTGGCGCTGAGTGATCGGGTCCGCGCCGTTTGTCGTGATCTTGCGCCAACCGGGAAAGTTTTTCTCCTGCACAGCCAGTGGATGATGAACGTGCAGGTCAGATGGTGTGTGATCGAGGCGCCGGAGTCTTGTCCACAGCGCTTTCCCCCGCCCTGTACACAGGTTTGGCGGGCTTCTCCACAGCCTTGCGTCGTTCATCCACATGGCCTGTGGATAACCATCTTGGCTGACGGGGGCCGGGGCCCTACCGTAGTCCGGCGCCCGCCTTCCGTCCGGTCCTCGCACTCGACGCGCCGCAAGCGGAGTCGCGTGTCTTTTTGTCAGAGCCGTGCCGTAAGAAAGAGGGGCACGGACCGGGGTCCGAAGGACCGGGAGGAGGTGACGGGGGTGAGCCAGCCTGAGCCCGCGGACGACCACTGGGGGGACGCACCGCCGATCGATCCGCCGTTCCCCGACGGTCCCGGCGACCGGCTCCCGGCGGCTCGCTACCGCCGCACTGACCGTGACGGCGGCCGCGACGGGACGAGGGACAACGGGCGGGACGGCGGCGGTTGGGCAGAAGGCGGCTTCGAGCGGGTCCCCCCGCAGGACCTCGACGCCGAGCAGTCGGTGCTCGGCGGCATGCTGCTCTCCAAGGACGCCATCGCCGATGTCGTCGAGGTGCTCAAGGGTGCGGACTTCTACCGCCCGGCCCACGAGACGATCTACACCGCGATCCTCGACCTCTATGCCAGGGGCGAACCGGCCGACCCCATCACCCTCGCCGCCGAGCTGACCAAACGCGGCGAGATCACCCGGGTCGGCGGCGCCGCGTACCTGCACACGCTGGTCAACGCGGTCCCCACCGCCGCCAACGCCGAGTACTACGCGGAAATCGTCCATGAACGCGCGGTCCTGCGCCGACTGGTCGAGGCGGGCACCCGCATTACCCAGATGGGGTACGCGGCCGACGGAGACGTCGACGAGATCGTCAACCGGGCCCAGGCCGAGATCTACGCGGTCACCGAGCAGCGCACCTCGGAGGACTACCTCCCACTGAGCGAGATCATGGAGGGCGCCCTCGACGAGATCGAGGCGATCGGCTCCCGCAGCGGTCAGATGACCGGCGTCCCCACCGGCTTCACCGACCTCGACGCGCTCACCAACGGCCTCCACCCGGGCCAGATGATCGTCGTCGCCGCGCGCCCCGCGATGGGTAAGAGCACCCTGGCGCTGGACTTCGCCCGCTCCTGCTCCATCCAGTACGGCCTGCCCAGCGTCTTCTTCTCCCTCGAAATGGGCCGCAACGAGATCGCGATGCGTCTGCTGTCCGCCGAGGCGCGGGTAGCGCTGCACCACATGCGCTCCGGCAACATGACCGACGACGACTGGACCAGGCTGGCCCGCCGCATGCCGGAGGTCTCGGCCGGACCGCTGTACATCGACGACTCGCCCAACCTGTCGATGATGGAGATCCGCGCCAAGTGCCGCCGTCTCAAACAGCGCAACGACCTGCGGCTGGTCGTCATCGACTACCTTCAGCTGATGCAGTCCGGCGGCTCACGCCGACCCGAGAGCCGCCAGCAGGAGGTCTCGGAGATGTCCCGTAACCTCAAGCTGCTGGCCAAGGAGCTGGAAGTCCCGGTCATCGCCCTCTCGCAGCTCAACCGTGGCCCGGAGCAGCGCACCGACAAGAAGCCGATGGTCTCGGACCTTCGTGAATCGGGTTCGATCGAGCAGGACGCGGACATGGTCATCCTGCTGCACCGCGAGGACGCCTACGAGAAGGAGTCCCCGCGCGCGGGCGAAGCCGACCTCATCGTCGCCAAGCACCGAAACGGCCCCACGGCCACCATCACCGTGGCGTTCCAGGGCCACTACTCGCGCTTCGTGGACATGGCGGGGAACGTCTGACGCGGTGTAGGTTCTCAAGATCCGCGCCATATTCTCAGCGGCGACGCCATATCGACCACACATGTGGCGTCAGCGCTGAGAACGCGCTGGTCGCCGCCTCGGACGTTCCCGCCCCGCCGGAGCGAACCGCGCGGATATGGGCCGGAGTTGAGAATCGCGTGGGCCGCATGGCGAGATGTTCCGTGAGAACACCCAGGTCACGGCGCCGGTATATGGCGCGGGCGCTGAGAACCTACAGCGGTGTAGGGTCTCAAGAACGGGGCCATATTCTCAGGGCTGACTGCATATCAGGGCCATATATGGCCTTGTGCTGAGACCTGCAGTTCAGCGTACTCACTCATTCGGGTGGTACGAGTCGCTTCTGCCCACTCTCCTCACGCCAGGGTGGGCATCGTGGGCGTACAGGGCCTCACTCGGCTGGGGGTACGCCATGGACAGTCCCACCGCAGTAGTCAGTGTTCGCTCCCGAAATGGCAAGAGTGTCGAGGACTTGTCGTGGATGACGGCGTCTGTCGACCTGCTGGGGTCGGCGGCCCCGTGGCGCACGTTCCGTTGGTATCGCGGGCAGAAGCACTACTCCGGGGCGTACTGGTCGGCGACGATGCGGGACCACGTGATCTATGAGTCGCGGCTTGAGTTGGCGAGGCTTCTCTTTGCTGACTTCGATCCGTCCGTACACCGCATCGTGGCTCAGCCGTTCTTGATGAAGACCGTGGTGGCGGACAAGGTCCGCAAGCACATCCCTGACTATCTGCTGATCACCGGCCAGGGGCCCGTGGTGGTGGATGTCAAGCCACGTCAACGGCTGTCCATGCCCGAGGTGGCGTCCACCTTCGACTGGACCCGGCGTGTGGTGGAGTCTCGCGGCTGGCAGTACGAGGTTTGGAGTGAGCCGCCGGAGGCGGAACTGGAGAACATCCGCTTTCTGGCCGGCTATCGGCGGGACTGGTTGCTCTCACCCGAGATCCTGGATGAGCTTCGCCGAGCTGACCTTGACGGTGTCTTGTTGGGTGAGGCAGCCCGGTGTCTGCCTGGTTGGCCCGAGATCCACGTTCGTGCCGCGGTCTATCACCTGCTCTGGGTGCATGATCTTCACACGGAACTCAGCCGACCCCTCAGCCCTTCACGGGTGTTGCGGCAGGCAGCGTGAGCAGGGCCGGGGCCCGGGTGGGGGTCGGAACGCGTTTCCGCTACGACGGGGAGACCGTCGAAGTGGTGGAGATGGCCGCGACCACTGCGGGGAATGAGGTGGTTCTCAAGGACGGCCAGGGTCGGCTTCTGCGCCTGTCGTTGAAGGAGCTGCTGTTCTCCGACCGGGCGGCCGTGATTCCCGACCAGCCCGGCCCAGCGGCTGACGACGCCGAGGAGATCGCCTCGGTGGTGCTGGACCAGCTGCACGAAGGTGAACGGCTTCAGATTCTCGAACGGGCCGCACATGTCCGTGAGGTGCTGACGGGTTTCCGCTCTGGAAGTCCTGAGCGGGTCCACGACGGGGAACCTCGTCGCGATTATGCGCCCGGCGGGCCGGTGGAGCCCAAGTACGCCGCCAAGGCGATGGAACTTGGGGTTCATGTCCGCACCGTCAAGCAGTGGGTTGCGGACTTCCGGCGGCACGGAGAGGCCGGACTGGTTGCGAAGAGGAAGCAGTCTGGCGGGGCGGCGGCTGGAGCTGATGAGCGGTGGGTGGAGACGGCTTTGGAGGTGATGGTCGAGCACACCGGAGAGTCGAAGCCCTCGCGCAAGATGGTGATTGAACGCACCCGGGCACGTGTCATCGCCCGGTATGGCCCTGACGCGGTCCGTCTGCCGAGCCAGGCAACGGCTTACCGGATTCTGGCGGAGCTGGAGTGTCGCCATCCGTTGTTCCGGCTGAGTACGAAGCGGAACCGGGATATCGCGGATCGGCCGGAGGGTCCGTACGGCAAGTTGCGGCCGACGCGGCCGGGTGAGTACCTGTTGATGGACTCCACCCGCCTGGACGTCTTCGCGTTCGACCCGCTGACGCTCAAGTGGGTGCAGGCCGAGTTGAGTGTCGGGATGGATTGGTACACCCGCTGCATCACGGGGATCCGGCTGACGCCGGTCTCGACAAAGGCAGTGGATGTCAGCGCGGTGCTCTTCCAGTCGTTCCGGCCGAGGCCGGCGGGGCGGGACTGGCCGCGGCACGCGGTCTGGCCCGAGCACGGCATCCCCCGCACCGTCCTGGTCGACGTCGAGGGCGCCAGCGGACCGGGCCTGGCCTCGCCACCCCTGGTTCCCGAGACGCTGGTCGTTGACCACGGGAAGGTCTACGTCTCGGAGCATCTGACCAGCGTCTGCCGCCGGATGGGCATCTCCATCCAGCCGGCCCGGCTCCGGACGGGCCGCGACAAGGGGCCGGTGGAGCGCTATTTCCGGACCCTGCGGGAGGGGCTGCTGCAGGTGCTGCCCGGCTACAAGGGGCCCGACATCTACTCGCGGGGAGAGAACCCGGAGGATGACGCGTTCTTCTTCCTCGACGAGCTTGAGGCGATCATCCGGGAGTGGACCGCGTCGGTGTATCACTGCAGGCCGCACTCCAGCCTGGTCGATCCGGCGCTGCCGGGACTGCGGATGTCTCCGGCGAAGATGTTCGAGCACGGCATGGCGCGGGCGGGCTACATCGAAGCTCCCCGGGACCCGAACCTCGCCTACGAGTTCCTGAAGACCGAGTGGCGCACGATCCAGCACTACGGTGTCGAGATTGGCCGTCGCCGCTACAGCGGCCCCGGTCTGAAGGGCCTGAGTGGTATCCGGAGTCCGTACGACGGCCCGGTCAAGAATGGCTGGCCGTTCCAGGTGGACCCCGACGACATCACACGGATCTACTTCCGTGATCCGGCTACCCGGGCCTGGCACACGCTGGTCTGGGAGCACGCGCCGTCGACCGAGATGCCGCTGAGCGAGGACGCGTTGACATTCGCCCGGCAGCTGGCCGCCTCGAAGTATCGCTTTCCCGACGACCGGCTCGCCGTCGCTGACTTGCTTCAGCGGTGGAACCTCGGACTGGGCACCACGATCGCCGAGCGGCGCATGGCCCTGCGACTCTCACGTGAGCAGGCCGCCATCGAACTTCCGGAGAGTGAGGCGGAGACGGTCGTCTCGCTTCCGTCCGTACGCAAGGCCCTCGGCCAGGACGAGGAGGCTGCGGAAGCGCAGGAGCCCGAGGTGGCGACGGAGACGGGGGATGACGACGCGGCCGACTTGGATGACCTCGCTGAGGAGAACGACTTCTACGCCGATGCTCTGGAGGACGTGTGAGCGAGGAGCGTGTTCCTGAGCCGGACAGCTTCGCCCTGTCGCGGAAGGAGGACTTCAAGGCGTTCGCCGAGGGCCCTCGCCGCAGTCGGCCCGATCTGCTGACCCGCAAGCAGCTGAAGTCCCTGGACACGCAGGCACGGGCGGACTACGACCGGCAGCGCCGGAAGTGGCACGCGAACATCGGACCGGTCAAGACACCACAACTGGTGGAGCTCCACGAGGACTTGTGGGACATCGTCGACAGCAACGAGCAGGATGGCGACAAGGCCAAGGGGGCGGTGGCCGTCGACGCGTTCCCGGGGCTGGGCAAGACGACCTCGGTGCTTGCCTTCGCCCGTGACTTCCACCAGCGGGAGATCGAGGAGTCGGGTCCGTTCACGAGCCAGGGGCACGAACGGATCCCGGTCTGCCGGGTTGGGCTGACCGGGAACACCGGGATGAAGGACCTGAACCGGGCCATGCTGGAGTTCTTCGGCCACCCCGGACAAGGGCGGGGCACCACCGCCCAGTTCGGACGGCGGGTTCTGGACTGCGTGTTGTCCTGCGATGTCCGACTGGTAGTTCTGGACGATCTGCACTTTTTGAAATGGGGACAGAAGAGCGGCATCGAGGTGAGTAATCACCTGAAGTGGATCGCCAACGAGTTCCCGGTGACCTTGTTGATGGTGGGGGTCGAGCTCGCGGAGAAGGGCCTGTTCGGCGAGGGAACGAACGGGCGCGACACGGCTCTGGCCCAGACCGGCCGTCGCACCACCCGCTTGGGACTGCGTCCGTTCACCATCGACGCGGAGGCCGGGCGCCGTGAGTGGCGGCAGATGCTGCTGGCCCTCGAACAGCGTGTCGTGCTCACCGACAAGTACCCCGGCATGCTCGCGGACGACCTGTCGGACTACCTCTTCGCCCGCAGCACCGGACACATCGGTTCGCTGATGACGCTGATCAACCGTGGCTGCCAGCGGGCGGTTCGCACCGGCGTGGAACGGCTGGACCAGGAGCTGATGGACCGGGTGAAGAACGATGAGGCGTCCGAGGCAGCCCGCCTGGAACTTCAGGCCGCGCTAGAGAAGAAGCGGCTGACCAGCCGTCCGCGGCCCCGGGGCCGACGAGCCGCATGAGGCCGTCGGCCCGCACCCTGCCGATCCGGCTGCCGCCACTGCCCGGCGAGGCACTGGACTCCTGGCTGGAAGCGACGGCCAGGCGGATGGACACCACACTCGGTGACGTCCTGCTGCACTTCGGGTTCCCGGTCCGGCAGCGGGCCGGAAACCAGTTCCGGGACATCCCAGCGGACTGGACGATTTTCCTCGACGAGCGGTTGACCGCTGCCGTCGCGCACGCCACCGGCACGGTCCCGGAGGTGGTCACTGCCATGACCTTGGCGCACTATGACGGACGGGCCCTGCAGATGAGTCCCGAAGGCCGGGCTGTGACACGGCATGTCCTATGGGGACGCGGACGGGGATCCCGGTTCTGCCCGGACTGCCTCCACTCCAGCGGCGGACGCTGGCAGTTGTCCTGGAGGCTCGGCTTCTCCTTCGCCTGCACCCAGCACCGTCGCCTGCTGGCGGACCGCTGCCCGCACTGCGGGCGGGTTCCGCGGCAACGGCCCCGCTCCGGGCGGTCCGTTCCCCAGCCTGAACTCTGCGGCAATCCGCCGATCCGCCCCGGCGGTCCGGTTACGGCTGGCTGCGGCGCCGATCTGACCTGCGCTTCGACGCTTCGCCTGCCTCCTGGCCACCCGGTTCTCACGGCCCAGGACCGGACGATGGAGATCATCGATGGGGCAACGGTGGCCTTCGGCCCCTACCGGGATGTTCCCCAGCCGGCACCGGCGGTGCTGGCCGACATCCGGGCCTTGGGCATCCGCGTCCTGAGCAGCCTTCCCGCCGCCGTCCTGCGGGAACAGATACCGGCCGACATCGCAGAAGCGCACCTCGCCACCGATCCGGTCTCCCCGCACCCCGAACAGGCGGCGGACCGCCCGGGGTTCATGGCCCCACCCCGAGCCGCAGATGCCGCCGCCGCGGTCACCATGGCCCTGGGCATCCTGGAACAGCCGGGAATCCACTCGGCCGGCGAGGCCCTGCGCGGCCTGCTGGAAGCAGTACGTGAGGAACTCACGCAGATCTCTGTGACCAGCATCGACGACTGGGGCCGCGGCATCAGCCCGGTGCTGCAGTCCGTGCACCTGGCCGCCCTCGCCCCTACCCTCCGCCCCAGCGAGCACCTCCGCTACCGCACCACGACCGAGACTCCCCGTCGGCCGACAAAGGCCACCCGGGATATCGAGCAGCGAGCCAGGAAGATCCCCACGATGTTCTGGCCGTCCTGGACGGTCCGGCTCACACCGCCCGAAGGAATCCATGCACGGGCCCTGGCCCCCGTCCTTGCAGCCCTGCTGCTGATCCCCGACAGCCGTACTTCCCTGGACCAGGCCGCCGGGTTGGTCGGCGACGTCGTCGACGGCATCGAGATCTCACGCCTCCTCCAGGAACTCGACGACCTTCCACAATGGCCGGACATCGTCACCGCCCTGGACCGGCTCACCGACCACCTTGACGCCGATGACGTCCCCATTGACTACGGCCGACGCCGAATCCTCGACTACACCGGCTTGCTTCCCCGCGACCGTTGGCTGGAGATCTGCCGCCGCACCGAAACACCGCCGGGGACCGGAAGGCGCGAACGCATCGCCCGCAGCCAGCTCTTCCGACGCCTCAGCGGCCTGCCTGCCGAGTCTGCTCCCGACGACCTGGGCGGGCTCGACAGCGCAGAGTTCCGGGCGACGGCCTTGCACTTCACCGCGCTTCAGACACCCGAACTCGCACACGCCCTCCGGCAGGAGGCCCTCGAATTCCTCGCCTCGCACCACATCCACGACGAGCCCGTGACCTGGCAGCCTCCTGCCACCTTGCTGGCGGGGCTCTCCCTTCCCGCACCCGACCCGATGCACGTCGACCTACCCCGCCTGCACCAACTCGTCCGAGAGCGCCAGCACCCCGTTCAGCACGCCGCCCAGGTCCTGGGCACGACCGTCGAGGCCATCCGGCATGTCCTCGACGAACACCCAGCCCCCGAACCCCCGCTGACGAAGAACGCCGCCAGAGCCACCGGCCGCATCCGGCAGCAAGCCCGGCAAGCCATCCCGGAAGAGCACTTCACCCAGCTCTACCTCGGCGAGCACCGGTCCCTCCAGCAGATCGCCACCCTGACGGGCTTCTCCCGCAGAGTGCTGACCGATCTCGCCAAGGAGTACGGCATCCCGCTCCGCGAAGGTCCCCAGGACTACAAGCGCCGCAGCACCATCGAACGGGACTGGCTCATCGAGCAGTACGTCCACCGCCGCCGAACTCTGCCCGACCTCGCCCGCGAAACCGGCATGAGCACTGCGAATATGGCCCGCTGGGCCCACATCCACAACATCCCACTCCGGCCACGCGGCGGAGCCAGCCACCACACCGCCCTCCGCACGCCCGAGCAGGCCGCAGATGCCCCCGCCATCCTGCGTGACGCCCTGACGAGCCCAAATGCCCGGCAGCGACTCGAACGCTTCGCTGCCGCCCTGCCCTACCCCACCGTCACCGAAGCCGCCCGAGCCCTCGGCATTCACCAATCAACACTGACAACCCAGATCAACCGGCTCGAAAGGGACCTGGGCCGCCCCCTGATCGAACGTGCTGAACGGGGGCGCAGGATGCGACCCACGCCCTTCGGCAGAAAAGTGGCCGTTGCAGCCAAGCGCCTCATTGGCCCAGGCGGGCGGCCTTGATCGCGCGTTGGGCGAAGACGTCCTCACGGCGCTCGGCCATCTGCCGCAGCGCGTCCTTGCGGTCCCGCTTGGAGAGCCGATCAAGATATGTGTGGCCGACGAGGTGATCGGTCTCATGCTGGAGGCATCGGGCGAAGTAACCCGTCCCTTCGATGACGAGAGAGTTGCCGTCCTTGTCGAACCCGCGAGCGACGGCACGATCGGTGCGGGGAACCGCCATGCCTGCGCCGGGCACGGACAGGCAGCCCTCGAAGTCGTCAATGAGCCGGCGGCTACCCGGATCGGGCAGGTCCAGAACCGGGTTGATGATGTGACCGACATGCCGGATCCCATAGTCGTCCGGGCAGTCATACACGAACAAGCGCAGGTCAACGCCAACCTGGTTGGCAGCCAGGCCGGCACCATCGGCCACATACATGGTCACGAACATGTCGTCGATTAACGCCGACAACTCCGGAGTCCCGAACCCGGTCACCTCCCGGCACGGACGGCTCAGCACCTCCTCACCCACCACCGTGACCCTGCGAACCGAACCCCGTTGCGCCTCCGGTGGCAGAGCCGGATAGGCGTCCACTGGGCTGCCTTGCACACGGACTCGCCGGTCGACGGGACGGGGCCGCTCGTGACGAACAGACATGGTCGTCTCCCTTTTGCGCATGCCACAGATGCCGCGGTGGTCACCGCAGCGGATGCCTTCAGCACGGACTGCCCCTTGCCAAGGCCTTTGCAAAGTAGCAGACTTTGCAAAGTGACTGAAGATGACGTCAACACCCCGGACAACCAGGCGGCCGACAGCGGCGAAGAATTGCGTGAGCACGAAGTCCGCACAGCCCTGCTGGACCTGTTCGCCGAAGTCGGCACCGTCACGGCGACCGAAGCCGCCTCCCGGCTGGGTTACAGCTCTGGCCTCTGCTCATTCCACCTACGTCAGCTCGCACGCCACGGATACATCGAAGAAGCCCCTCACCGAGGGGGCCGCGCACGTCCATGG
Source organism: Streptantibioticus ferralitis (assembly GCF_029223525.1). GTDB lineage: Bacteria > Actinomycetota > Actinomycetes > Streptomycetales > Streptomycetaceae > Streptantibioticus_A > Streptantibioticus_A ferralitis. The sequence goes on from NZ_JARHTQ010000019.1 coordinate 128,715, forward strand.
CGTCTGAGGCGGCGCACCCCCGCTGCCGACGGTCCCATGGCGGAGGAGCAGTTCGGCGACTTGGCTCGTGGGCTGGAGGACGAAAGCTGGCAGCGATGGCTGACCCAGCGAGATGAAGCGCCGTCCGAATGGCGCCACGACGAAGCCTTCAGCGCCGTTGCCTACCTGACGCCCGAAGAGATGAGCCGGGTCGCGGACGTGATCCGACGAGCCCTCGCGCCCTACCAGGACCGCGAGCAACGCCCCCTGGCCCGGCCCGACGGCGCTCGACCGGTGGCCCTCATCACTCGACTGTTCCCCCTGCTTCCCCACACGGCAGACGGCGCGGACCAGGACTGAGGAGTCGTCGGCCGTTCCGCACTCACTTGAGGAAATGACACGACGCTGAGACAGCAGGCAGATGAAACGACGTGAGACAGCCTGAAAATGTCCAGGTCACCGCGCTGCCGCATGACACAGCGGCTGAGAACCTACACGGTCTGTAGGGTCTCAACTTCCGTGTCATTTTCTCCGCCGCAGTCTCACGCGGATGTCATGTCGCAGGTCAGCGGCTTGCATCGAACGTGTCCTGTCGCATTGAAGCTGTCGGATTCCCACTCGGTCTCGTTCGTGCTGGCAGATTCTCAGTGCGGTGGCTCTTGAGCGGCGATGCCGTAGGCCGACAGCCAGGCCGGAAGACCCCGGCTGCCCTTCGGCCCAGACGGCGTGTCAGGCCATGGCGAGCCGCTCCACCAGCAGCTCCACCCTCCGCTCGGCTTCCGCCGGCGGCAGCCGTCCCGCCCGGGTCAGGGTGGCCAGCCCGTGCAGGGCCGCCCAGAACACCTCGGTGAACAGTCCCGGGTGGACGCCATCCCCGGCAACCTCGCCGAGGCTTTCCAGCAGGGCGGCGAAGGCGTCCTTCAACGGCTCCGGGGTGTCCTCGGCCGCGAAGGCCAGGCCGCCGTCGAGTTGGAACATGGCGTCGTAGACCGCCGGATTGCGCTCGGCGAAGTCGAGGTAGGCGCGGGCGAGGGCGGTGACCCGGGTGCGCGGGCCGGCCGCGGCCAAGGCTGCGGCCCGCACCGCCGCGGCCATCTCGGCGGCGCCCTGGAGGGCGACGGCGCCGATGATCTCGCGCTTGCCGCGGAAGTGGCTGTAGAGAACGGGCTGGCTGTACTCGATGCGGTCGGCGAGCCGGCGGGTGGTGACCGCGTCCCAGCCCTGCTGCTCGGCGAGTTCACGGGCCGTGGCCACGATGAGGCGCTCGCGGGCCGCCCGTTCGCGTTCCTTGCGTTCCTGTACCGACATGGTTCGATTCTAGCACCGCTAGACAATCGAGCGGCGGCAGTACTAGCGTCACCTCATCATCTAGCGGCGCTAGATCCCAGGAGGGGTCATCATGCTCGACGCACTCAAGGTCGTCACCATCGTGGTCGTCGGAGTGATGGTGGGGGTGGAGTTCTCCGTCGCCTTCGTCATCAACCGGATCCTCAAGGCCCTCCCGGACGACAGCTGCCTGAGCGGCCGCGCCCACGGGGGCCGGATACTCGGCGCCGTGATGCCGTTCTGGTACATCGGTTCGCTCGTCCTCGCCGCAGTCTGGGCCATCGCCGGATGGCACCGCCACGGCGCCGGCCTCGTCGTCATCGCCGGCGCGCTGCTGATCCTCAGCGTGATCATGTCGCTTCTGCTGCTCGTCCCGATCAACAACCGGGGCAAGACGTGGGCCCCCGAGAACCGGCCCGCCGACTGGAAGGAGCAGGCGAACCGCTGGGACCGCTTCCACTACGTCCGCGTCGCCGTCATCATCGCCGCCTTCGCCCTGCTGGCCGCCGCCCTCGTCTGAGCCCGCGGGCCGAGACCGCGCAGGTGGCACGCACTCCTCCACTCCGTGGACGGTAGCGACTTCCGCGAATGCCAGGCCGTTCGAGAACCCCGGGCCTCCGCCTTCTCAAACGACCTGGCATCCCAGCAGGTCAACGGCTCGCCATCGGACAGATGCGCTGCGACAGGACAGAACAGGAGAGCTGAGGAAATGACACGGAAGTTGAGACAACCGACGGGTGACACGGCGTGAGACCCTGCGGAACGCCCAGGTCAGACCCATTAGAGACTCGGCGGATGACACGAGCCGCGAGACCCTACGCGGTCCTAACCTCCGGGGTCCGGCGGCCGGTTGCTCAGGTGGTCGGTCGCCCGGCCCGTCTGTGATGGTGGAACCATCACGCCGATGCCAGGTGGAGACCGGCGCACAGGCCGGCGGAGACGGCCATCCGGTTGTTGCGCTGCCACACGCCGATCGCGGAGTCGCCAGCCTGGGCCAGTCCGGCGATGGAGAGGACGGGGACGAGGCCGGACCGATCGTCCCCCGCGAGCAGGGCGAGCGGCGTCGCAGCAGGAGCTGGCCGCGCGGATGGGCATCGCGCCGAGCCTGGTGGTCTCGCTGGCGGACCATCTGGAGGGGCTCGGCGCAGTCCAGCGGGTACGCGACCCGCAGGATCGGCGGCGCCAGGTGCTGACCCTCACCGAGGAGGGCCGCCGACTGCTGGACCGTTGCGAGTCCGCGGCGCGCGCCCTGGACGAGGAGTTCGGGAGCGGACTGACGGCCGATCAACGCAGGGCGCTGGACGAGGCGTTGCAGGTGCTCGCGAACCGCGTCGGCCTCCCGTAGAAGACGCGACGCACCAGCGCGGCCGGGCATCCTGACCGAGTCGAACGAAGTCGTGACGCCCAACGTGGGGACCGGCACGGCGGGGCGGGTTTTTTCAGGCGGAGTCCGCTCTTGGGGGGCGGGAGAAAATCGGAGGCCGTACGGCCGTGCGGTCGGTACGATCCCGGTGTGGCCTACATGTTCGTCCGCGTTCGGACTGCCTGAGACAGGGTGCTCAGCCGTCGGTCGCTGAGCGATCGACGGCTGTCGAGGTAACCCCACAACAGACCAGCAGGGTCTTCAGTCGGCACTGCCGTGTGGATGTCGCCACAGGCGTGCCTGCCGCGCCGCCTCAGAAATGGACTGATTTCTCAAATGGCTTCCGTATGCCCTGATTCCGCCCACCCACGACAGGCCCGCGATGCCGGACCCACGTTCGTGCTGGTGCACGGTTCTGGCTCCAGCTCCTTCATGTGGGCACCGATCCAGCGTGAACTCGCGTTGCTCGGGCACCGCAGCTTCGCCGTCGATCTGCCGGGGCACGGGTTCGACGCCCAGTACCCCGTCGCCTATCAGGCGCCGCAGGATCTCGACGCGTTGGCGGTCGAGCCGTCGACGTTGGCCAAGGTCACCTTGCGGGACAACGTCGACGCGGTCGTTGATGTCGTACGCCGGGTGGTCCGTTACGGGCCGGTGGTGCTGGTGGGCGCCAGTCTCGGTGGGACCACCATCACGGGGGTGGGCAACACCGTCCCCGATCTGGTGGATCGGCTTGTGTACATCTCCGCTTGGTCGTGCGTACAACACTCCAACCCCGTCGAGTACATGCGGGAGCCCGAGTTCGGTGCCAACCTGCTGGGCCCGCTGTACGCGTTGAACGTCGGGGACCCGGCCGAACTCGGTGTCGGGCGGGCCAACTACCGCACCGCCGACCCGGCCCTGCTCGCCGCCCTCAAGGCGGCGGTCATGGCGGACGGCACCGATGAGCAGTTCCGGGCCTTCCTCAACATCCTGCAGCCGGACGAGTCGCTGTCGGTGATGACGGGCGACGCCCGCGGGCACGCCGCCACCTGGGGCACGATCGCCCGCACCTACATCCGTCTTACCGGCGACCGGTCGCTTCCGGTGGCCATGCAGGACCGGTTGATCGCCGAGGCCGACGCCCTGACCCCCGACAACCCGTTTGACGTGCACACTCTGGACACCAGTCATGCCGGGTTCCTCCTGCGACCGGCGCAGGTGGCTGGCATCCTCGACCGACTGGCCGTCCGCTGACGGCCGTGGCGACCACGTTCGGGGGCGGCCAACTGGCCGCCCCCAAGCGAAAGCTCCGTCAGTCGATGCTCTGGGCGAAGCGGAAGAAGTGGTACGGGTCGTAGCAGTGCTTGACCTGCTGCAGCCGCGGATAGTTCTGCCCGTAGTACGCCTGACGCCAGTCGGTCAGCGCCGGGTCCATGTAGTTCTGGAACGACTCGTGGTTCGAGTAGGGATCCAGAGTCGTATAGCCGTGGTTCACCCAGCCCTGCGCGGAATCGATGTCGGCCTGGGCGGGGTTCGGCTGCGTCAGGCCGATCTGATAGCCCGCCGCGAACAGCGAGTCGCGGTGGACGAACGCGGTGGCGGTGGGCGGGACATCGTTGATCTTCCCACCGTAGGCGAATAGACCGAAGAAGCGGAATTGGCCGCCCCGGCTGTCTGCCAGGAATGCCCTGAGCGCCTCCGAGGCCGCCGAACGGCTCAGTGGATCACGGAAGTATAGATTCCGTTGGGTTGCCCAAATGTCCCTCGGCAACTGTGCCTCGGATGAGTACCCCACCCGATGGCATTGTGCCACTGTGCGATCGCCGCAGCCGAACACCGTCATCATCGCCTGCTGATACGGCTGTTCCTGAACGTCCCGAGTGGTATTCGGTCGGCCCACGGCGGATATCAGACCGTCAAGCAGGCTGTCGCAATCTGCTTTCGCCCCGAGGTATCCGCCGGTGACCACGACGAGGGGCTGGGTGCCCGCGGCGCTGTCCGTTTGGAACTCGATGAGCAGTTCCGCCGAGAGTTCTCTCGGCCCGTTGGCCACCCACTCCTGCCACGCCATGATGACGTCCAGCGCGTCGGACCAGTCCCAGTTCAGGTTGTAGTTGGTGATCCTGGGCGCCTGGGTCGGGAGTACCTCGTATTCGGTGACGACGCCGAAGTTACCGCCCCCGCCGCCGCGCAGTGCCCAGTACAGGTCGGGATGCTGGTCGCTGGAGCAGCGGACCGCGCTTCCGTTCGCCAGCACGACTTCGGCGGACACCAGACGGTCGCAGCCCATTCCGAATTTGCGCGCCTGCTGGCCGAGTCCGCCGCCCTGCAGCCATCCGCCGCAGCAGACGGTCGGGCAGGTGCCGGTGGCGACCTGGACGTTGTACGGGGCCAGTGCGGCGGCGATGTCCACGCCCTGGCCGCCCGGTCCGAGCCGGACGGTGCTCTGCCCCACCCGCACGCCGTTCAGCCGGGAGACATCGATGACCAGGCCGGGTGACGTCGAATAGCCGCCGTAGCTGTGGCCGCCACTGCGCGGTGCCACCGGTATGGAATTGTCCTGGGCGAAGCGTATGCAGGTCGCCACATCCGTGCTGCTCACGCAATAGGCGACCGCCTGCGGGTGAATCGCGTCGAACTGGGCCAGCTGCAGCTGCTTCGCCACGTCGTAACCGGAGTCGGTCGGTAGGACGAGACGTCCGCTGAGCTTGTCGCGCAGTGTGCTCCACGGCGGCGATCCGGCGGCCCATACCGAACCCATGCTGCCGCTGGCCACCGTGAATGCGGCCGCGGCGCCGACACCAGCGCCGGCTCTTAACAGCGAACGCCTGCTTATCATGGCAGACACCTCTCCCCGTTCTGTACTGCGGTGTTTGTGGGAATGCGAAATGGCGGGCGCGGCGTGGCGATCGTCAACGGCGGTGAATCGGCGCCGGACGGCCTCGCCCATACGCAGAGTTCTGTTACCCGCAAGTAGAGTCAGGCGGCCGTGACAAGAAAGACATGCCTCCCCCCGTCGGCACGGCAACGCCAGTGGTCCGGACCGCAGCCCGGTAGCCGGGAATTTACACTGCCACCCGGTCCATGCACAGGCCCTGACAATGGATTTGTCAGTCCAGTCCTTTTGCCGTCAATCACCCGGATAAAGGCCAACTAATCTCAACACGGCGGCCGTCTGCCGTTCCCCTGCGTCTGTACCGGCCGCCCCGGAGAGCCCCCGCCGTTGTCAGTGGTGCCTGGCAGTCTGGTGCCATGAAGCCGTCGACTCCGTGGACCCTCACCCACATCCAGCGTGCGCTGCAGGCCAGTTGGGCCGCTGACACCTGCTCGGCGGACGATGTCGCGCGTGCTCCCTGGCGGCCGGCCAACCCCGCGTGGGGCCACTGCGACATCACCGCGCTTGTGGTGAACGACCTGTTCGGCGGCGATCTGGTGCTCGGCCAGGTGCGTCTCGGCGACGAAGGCCGCGGTCACCACTGGTGGAACCGGCTGCCCGGCGGGGTGGAGGTGGACCTCACGCGCGAGCAGTTCCGGCTGGGGGAGACCGTCGTCGGAGGGCGGATCGTCACACGGCCACCGGGCCCGCTGGCGCGCAGACGGCAGGAGTATCTGCTGCTGCGCCGCCGCTTGGCACAGCAGCTGGGTTCCACGCTGCCCGAGGTCCCGGCCGAGGAGGCGGAGCCGGTGCGCGGGTGCCTGGAGCTGGCCGGGCGGCAGCTGTCGTACGTGGACTTCGGCGGTCCAGGGCGGCCACTGGTAGCGCTGCACGGGCACTTCTGCGAGGGCCGCACCTTCGCCCACCTCGCCCGTGAACTCGCCCCCGACTGGCGGGTGATCGCGCCCGACCAGCGCGGCCACGGCCGCTCGGACCGGCCGACCCTGCCGGGGGCGGAGAAGCCGGACTACTCCCGTTCCGGTTACGTCGAGGACGCGGCCGCCGTACTCGACCAGCTCGGCCTCGGCGGCGCGGTGGTGCTGGGCCACTCGCTCGGCGGAGTCAACGCGTACCAGCTGGCCGCCCGCCATCCGCATCTGGTCAGCGCGCTGGTGATCGAGGACATCGGAGCCGTGGTCGACGACGACCTCTCCTTCTGCCTGGTATGGCCCAGGCGCGCGCCCACCCGTGCGGCGCTGATCGAGCGGCTGGGGGACGCGGCGCGCTATCTCACGGACTCCATACGCGAGTTCGCGGACGGCTGGGGGCTGGCCTTCCGGCCCACGGACATGGTCGCCTCGCAGCGGCAGCTCGTCGGTGACCACTGGGACGACTGGTTGGCCACGGACTGCCCGGCGCTGCTCGTCCGCGGCACGCTCAGCGACACGCTGGACGCCGAGCACGCCAAGCAGATGGCGGCCCGGCGCCGGAACACACAGCTCGTCGAACTTCCCGCGGGACACACGGTGCACCAGGGCGATCCCACCGGATTCGCCCTGGCCGTCGGTGAGTTCCTCAGCTCGCTGTGAGCTGCCGCCAGGGGCGGACGAAGCCGTGCAGGGCGCGCCGCGCGGCCGGGGCGAGCGGTTGGTCGTTGACCGGTGTGCCCGCGGGGTGGAGGAGGTGGTCGAGGTCGGGCAGGGTGCGTAGCCCGGGTCCGGTGATACGGGCGCCGGCCAGGGCGCCGAGCAGCGGCGGCGTGGTCCAGCACGGCACGTTGGTGTCCGCGGTGCCGCAGGTGACCAGGGTGCGGGTGCCGTGGGCGACGCTTCGGGCGATGTGCGGCGGATAGCTGGCGTCGTCGCTGCGGACGAAGGTGGCGTTGTGCGGACCGAACATGGCGTTCAGAAGGGTGGCGATGGATGGCGGCAGTCCCGAGGTGTTCACCTGGCGGTGGGCACGGAAGTCCGCGATGGCCCGGGATACACCCGCCTTGTTCGACCGCGCCTGCTGGGCACTGAGCCGGCCGACCGCGACGGCTCGGTCCAGCAGGCCTGCCAGCTGGTAGTCGATCGTGTCCAGGAGCCGTGTGTCCTGCGGGGCGATGAGCGCCAGACCGGCGGGCTTCGACTGTACGGAGCGATCCACGAACAGGGCCTGGAGGCCTCCCTCGCTGTGCCCGACGATGAGCAGCGCGTGCGGGTCGGCCTCGGGCTGGGCGCGCAGGGTGTCGTACGCGGCCACGGCCTGTCTGGTGTAGGCGGCCATGTCGATGTGGTCGGAGTCCTTGTACCGGCCCCATCCGGTACGGCCGGTGCCGTACTTGTCGAAGCGCAGGCTCATCACGCAGTCGTCGCCGAGGGTGCTCGCGAACAGGGCGAGGGTGTGCGGGGTGAAGGAGGGCGGCTGGTCTCCGTTGCGGTCGGTCAGGCCGCTGCCGGAGATCAGCAGGGCGGCGGCGAGCCGGTGGCCCGCGCGATGGGCGGGGATGTGCACGGTGCCGTACGCGGTGGTGCCGTCGGCGGTGAACCGCACCTGACGATCGCTGGCGGGTACGAGGGCTGGGGAGCGGGTGGAGGTGGCCGCTTCAGCCGTTCCTGACACCGGCCCGGCCGTGGTGACGGCGACCGCGGCCAGGAGTACGGCCAGTGTGCGGCGCCGCCAGGTGGTATTGCGCCAACGCATGTGTTCTCCCGATGAGTTGAGAAAACAGGAAGGGTGGTGGTCCGCTAGGTGACTCCGCCGGGCGTCAGCGGACGATCAACGGCAGGGCGAGCGGAAGGCCCGTGATGAGCGCGAACAGCAGCAGCGCCCGCGGATTGCCGAAGTTGAGGGTCCAGCCGAAACCGGACCGTTTCTGCACGAGCAGCGACGGATCGTCACGATTGACGTAGAGCGATCCCGCGGCGCGCCAGTACCGGTCGTCGTCTCGTCGGACCACACCGGCGTTCTCCTCCGGCACCCCGGAGTCCGCGGCGGGCAGTCGGCTGCCCCCTTGCCCGGTACGGATCGCGACGCCGACGACGATGGCGAGACCTACCAGGAGCGGCAGCATCACGAGTACCGGCGACAGCTTGTGGTCGGCATGCCAGATCGGCCAGGCCCCAGCGAGGATGGACAGGTCGACGCAAGCGGCCAGCAGCAGCAGGGAGATCGCGGCACGCACCGAGAAACGGCGGTGCCTGCGCGCGGAGTCGGCCGGTCGCGCCGGATCGAGTTCCGGCCGGGCGCATAGCGCGAACCAGGCCAGTACCAGGATCGTCGCGGTCACCCCGGCCTGTAGGAAGACCGGGAAGAAGACGCTGCCGACCGATTTGGTGGCGAAGCGGTCGGGGGTGCCGGAAGCGTTGAAGTGCACCGGGAAACGGTCGGGCACCGACGGATACAAGACGATGGCGACCACCGCCGTGCCCGCGACGATCAGCAGCGCGGGGATCGACCAGAGCCACGGAAAGGTTTCCGGATCGGTGCGGAGCGAGGTGTCGGTCACCACGCCCTGGCGCAGGCCGCGGTACCAGTCCTCGTCCCGCTTGGCCGCCGCGATCGCCACCCGGGACCGGTAGTAGGCGGCAGCGCACACGGCGAAGAGCAGTACCGGCACCAGGCCGGACCAGAGCAGATGGGCCGTGGCCGACAGTCCGGCGTTCAAGGCGACCAGCGCTCCACCGGCCGTACTCACCAGCCAGCGATAGCGCTTGCGTTGCTCGGCGATCACCGGAGCGTCCGCCCGCGCGGCGGGTATTCGCACCCCGAAGGGCAGCGTCGGGCTGGTCATCGAGGGCGTCAGCCACGCCGCCGCCAGGACCACCAGTGGTACGGCCGCGTTGACCAGTAATGCTCCGCTGTTCATGACGCCGAATCTCCTTGGTCTGCGCCGTGGTCCGCGCCGCGTGTGGCGAGCGCGGATGACGTGAACGAGGTCAGGACGCAGCCGCAGCTGTCCAGAACCGCCGGGTCGCCGACGCCGTGGGCGACCGCTTCGGCGAGCAGCGTCCGCAGCCGGGTCTCCCACTCGTCGGTGAAGCCGGGCTCGGGCGGGCCGGTGCGGGCGTCACGCTGCACCATGGCGCCGCTCTTGCGGTTGATCCGCAGCAGCCCCTCCCGCCGTAGCAGGTCATAGGCCTTGTTCACGGTGTGGAAATTGATGCCGAGATCGACGGCGAGCTGCCGGGTCGAGGGCAGCGAACTGCCTTCGCCCAGTGCACCGGACGCGATGGCCTCGACTATCTGGTTCCGGATCTGCTGGTAGATCGGCACCTCGCTGTCCAGGTCGAGGCTGAGGATCACGTTCGGGCTCCAACTGTCGTTCTGTTATAGCTTTTATAGAACAGTGCAACGGGTCGTGGCAGGAGTGGGGGCGTTAAGGACGTGACAAGGCCTCGGCGCCGCGGCGGGTGCGTCCCCAGGGCTTGAGGACCGAGATCGCGGTGATGAAGACGTACAGGGACAGCGCCACGCTCGGCGCGACGACGAGGTCCCTGCCGCCAGCGGGCACCGGAGCCTCGGCCGCCACCGCGTCCGCGGCCTGCCCGATGATCGTGCGCAACGCGAAGATCGAGGCCGCGGTGGCGGCCAGCGTCAGCCAGAACTTCGTGTAGACCCAGCGGTGCCGGGCCAGCCCCCAGTGCGTGCCGAGGGACAGCAGCAAACCGCTGAGCAGCGAGACCAGGCTGACCGGGATGACCAACCAGTCGCCGAAGATCCGCATACCGCGGTAGGCGGCTTCGACGGTGCGCGGATCACGGCTCACCGCGCCCGTGATGCCGAGGGCGAGCAGCGCGGCGGTGAGGCCGAGCCAGCCGACGGAGACGGTGACGTGGAGTACGAGGACGGCGCGGCGGGTCCGGCGGGTGAGGTTCATGCGCCCCACCGTCGCGTGGACCGCGCTCTCGGGCGTCGCACAGTGGGAGTATTCACGGGGCCTTCGCGGGGAGCAGGCCGCCCGCGCCGGCGCTGCGTCCGCCGATATCGTGCCCTGACACGGATGAGGGGGGTTCGGTGGGGAAGCTGCACCTGTTCGACATGGACGGCACGCTCCTGTACGGCTCGACCGCAAACGTGGAACTGGCCAGGGAACTGGGACTGGTCGAGGAGTTCCGGGCCCTCGACGCCGAGTTCACGGCCGGGTTGCTCGACGCGCCCGGCTATGCCCGGCGGGCGTACCGGCTTTGGCAAGGTCTGACCGTCGAGCGGGTCGCGGCCGCCTTCGAGCGTTCGCCGTGGTTGGCCGGTATCCGTGAGGTCTGGGCGGACATCCGGGAGCGCGGGGAGTACTGCGCGGTGATCTCGCTTTCGCCGGACTTCTTCGTACGGCGGCTTACCGCGTGGGGCGCGCATGCGGCGTTCGGCGGGAGGTTTCCGGAACTTCCTTTCCACGGTGCGCCGTTGGACGTGTCCGGTGTTCTGGTTCCGGAGTCGAAGGTGCGGATCGCGGATCGGCTGTGCGCCGAGTACGGGGTCACGCGGGCGCAGTGCGTGGCCTACGGGGACTCGATGTCGGACGCCGCGTTGTTCGCGGCGGTGCCGACCTCGGTGGCGGTGAACGGTGACCACCATGTGAGCGGGCTCGCCACGTTCTCGTATGCGGGGCAAGACCTGCGGGCTGCCTATGAGTTGGCGCTGGGCGGCTGACCAGCGCAATCGCGGCCCGGGCGAGCGGGGTGCGCTGAATATTACTGGTGAGTATTGTCCGGCGTGTTCCGCTTGGCCGCTGCGCGAAAGAAGTTGATAGCCCCGGGCGATGCTCGATAAGTGAATTCTGGGCGTCTGTGGGCAGAATCACGGAATTTGGCGGAACTTGGATCCGTCGGGGGTATCGGGGCTTGTGGATTCCCGGCCGCCCGGTATGGTCGACTGCGATCGTTCGCGGCCTGGTGCCGCGAAGCCGAAGAGTCCGTCAGGTGGAATCGGATGTGCAGCGAGGGCAGGGGCGAAGGCGTGAGTCAACCCACCTTAACCTGAACAGGCCTTCCGTTACCCGGACTTCCGGCTATTTGTCCTATGCCGATGCGGGACGTGGCACGCTCTCCCCGTCGCGACCGGCCGCCGACGGCTGTGTCGGAGGGCGGTGCGGCTCGCCCGCTTTGCCAGGACTGGCGTGGCTCAGGTGGAAGCGCCGGAACGGCGGAATGCGGACATTGAATGGGGGAAACAGCCGGAACGCCGCCTGATGCGTTTCGATTGTGATGTATGGAAACCGACCGGGAGATGTTCGAGGCGAGGCAGACCATGGACGCTCTGACCAGCAGTTCGGCCGATCGGGGGCCCGGATCCGATAGCGGATACGCCAATGGCCGAGCCGGCGACGCGAACGCCGCTCCCGCTGCTTCCCCGTCGGATAACAAGGGCGATTGGGACTGGTTCACTCCGGCGAAGCCGGAGGCCACGGCCGATCCAGCTAACGACGATCCCGCCACCAGCGACTACTCCAACGGCGGCCAGCAAGCGGCCGATCCGCACCAGCGGTCGGCGGACGGCGGTGATGCCGCGATACCGAGCCGTACCCCGACGGCGATACGGCCGGTCGGCAACAGCACTCGGCGCACCGACCCCGGGGGCCAGGACCCGGCCCCCACGCCGTTGTACGATCACCGCCCCCCGCAGTGGGGAGACCTGCCGTCCTCGGCTGAAGCGTCCCGGCCGCGCCTGCCGACCCGGCCCACGCAGTCCACGCGGTCAGCCGACCAAGGTGCCCCCACCGCGCCGGAGGGCGGGTGGCAGGAGACGGTGCCCGCGCAGCGGACCCCGCAACGCGACGCGACGGACCGGGGGGTGACGCCCCCCGGTCCGCCCGGGGCGCAAGGTTCACAAGCCGGACCAAACCCCCATGTACCACGGCGCGAGGCGACGCCCCCCGCCGAAGGATCCTGGTTCGCTCCCTCGCCGACCCATCCTGCCGAACACCAGCAGCCCACGACTTCGAACCCGCCCACCGCCCCACTGGGCCACATCCCGCCGGTACCCGGTGTCGGCGCGACGTCCCGACCGGCGGCACCCACGGAGGCGTCCGCCGCCTGGGGACAGACTCCGCCGGTGCCCGGCACCCCTACGCCCCATCCGGCGCCCGCGGCGCGGCCGTCCGAGGCGCCGAACCCGCCCACCGCCCCACGGGACCACGTCCCGACGATGCCCGGCGGTGGTGCCCCGTCCCAACCGGTCACGGAGACACGGTCGTCGGCGCCCGCGGAGCCGACCTCTCCCCGGCCGCACGCCCACCAGGCGCCCGGAGCCCCCGCGTCGCGGGAAGGATCCGCGGCTCAACGGACCGACGCGGCGCGGTCGTCCGCCGAGCCGACCCTGACGTCCGCCCGGGCCGCGGCCGCCTCCCCCGACGCCGTGCTCATCCGTCGCACGATGGACGCCATCGAGCCGGTCGCGGACAAGACGACCTCGTACTTCTACGCGCTTCTCTTCCTCCGCCATCCCGAGCTGCGAGAGCTGTTCCCCGCGGCGATGGACGCGCAGCGCGACCGGCTGTTCAAGGCGCTGCTGACCGCCGCCAAGCACGTGGACGACACCGACACCCTCACCGAGTACCTCTCCCATCTCGGCCGCGGACACCGCAAGTACGGCACCCGGCCCGAGCACTACCCGGCGGTCGGCGAATGCCTGCTCGGTGCGCTCACCCGCTATGCCCCCGACGTCTGGAACGAAGAGGTCGAAGCCGCCTGGGTCCGCGCGTACACCGCCATCTCGCAGATCATGATCGACGCCGCGGCGGCCGACGAGCTGACCTCACCGCCGTGGTGGCACGCCGAAGTCGTCTCGCATGAGCGCCGTACTCAGGACATCGCCGTCATCACGGTCCGTCCCGACCAGCCGTACCCCTTTCTCGCCGGGCAGTACACCAGCGTGGAAACCCCGTGGTGGCCGCGCGTATGGCGGCACTACTCGTTCGCTTCCGCCCCCCGCCCGGACGGACTCCTCTCGTTCCACATCAAGGCCGTACCGGCCGGTTGGGTCAGCTCGGCTCTGGTCAACCGCGCCCGCCCCGGTGACGTGATCCGACTCGGTCCTCCCGCCGGTTCCATGATTGTGGACCACGGCACTGACAACGGGCTGTTGTGCCTGGGCGGCGGTACCGGCATCGCGCCGATCAAGGCGCTGGTCGAGGATGTGGCGAAGCACGGCCGCAGACGCTCGGTCGAGGTCTTCTACGGCGCCCGTAGCGGCCATGACCTCTACGACCTGGACACCATGCTCCGTCTGCAGCAGGAGCATTCATGGCTGTCGGTGCGACCGGTGGTCTCCGAAGGGCCGGCCGGCGGGCTGACCGGGCCGCTTTCCGAGGTCGTGCTGCGGTGCGGTCCATGGCACTCGTACGACGCGTACCTGTCCGGCCCGGCGGGGATGATCCGCAGCAGTGTCGACGCGCTGGTGGGCATCGGCATGCCCGCCCACCGCATACGTCATGACTCGGTCGCGGAGCTGGTCGCCGCAGCAGGCCACTGAGCGGTGAGCGCGCTCAGCACACTGTGTTCAGCACGTCTCAGGAGAAACGTTGAACCAAGATCAGCTTGAGCCTGCGTTCGGAGCTGTGCGACCCGGTAGCGATGGCGAGCACCAGATTCAGCGGGAACTCGGCACGGTGGCCCGTGCCGATCGTTTCTACGAGGATCAGGTCCGCGACCGACTCAACGCGAAGATGCGGGAGTTCACCGCCCGCCAGGAGATGCTGTTCGTCTCGACGGCCGACCGCAAAGGCGAATGCGACAGCTCGTTCCGCGCGGGGCCGCCCGGGTTCATCCAGGTGCTGGACGACAAGACGGTGGCGTACCCCGAATACCGGGGCAACGGCGTCATGGCCTCGCTGGGCAACATCCAGGAGAACCCGCACATCGGGATCCTGATGATCGACTTCGCGCGGGACCGCATCGGTCTGCACATCAACGGCCGCGCCCGGCTCGTCCCCGACGACCTGATGCGTGCCGCGCATCCGGAGCTGCCGGTCGATCCGGTGCCGGGGCGGCGGGCGCAGGTGTGGGTGGAGGTCACGGTCGTGGAGGCGTACATCCACTGCTCGAAGCACATTCCGCGGCTGGTCAAGGCGCCGCTGCGGGCCGGAGCCCCGGCTGCGGACGGCGAGCAGGCCTGGGGCACCGACGACGTCAAACGCAAGGGCGGGGACTACTTCGGCACGGCCGCCCAGGCTCGCGAGGCGCGCCGGGCGTCGGCTCGTACCGAGGCCGAGCCGTCCGCGTCGCCGCGCAGCCTCCCGCTCCAGGCACCGCCGGAGTTGGCGGAGGCGGACCGGGAGAGGTGGCGGCGGGAGGCGGAACGGGCGCTGACCGAGGCGCGCCAGCGGGTGTCCGCCGAGGCGCCCGGCGCGCCCGGAGCCGACCAACAGGGCGGCTTCGACGGCTGGTTCGGCTGAGGACCTCTCACCCGAGGTCGGTGGCGAGCAGTGCCCGCACACCCTCGATGTTGGCGTCGAGATAGGCCCGCAGGGACGCTGGGACGACGTCTACGGATGCCACGCCCTCGCGGGTGAACGGGACACGGACGAACTCGTAGGTTCCGCATGGCTCGTCGACCTCGGGGCCGTGCCGTCGTGACAGGTCCATCGACGCCAGGCGGCAGACGAAGAAGTGCTGCACCTTCACCCCGCGCGCCCCGTCCTCACGGATGTGTTCGACGGTGTCGACGAAGGCGGAAACGACGTCGGCCACCTTGGCGCCCAGTTCCTCGTCGACCTCGCGGTGCAGCGCGTCGACGACCGTGGCGTCCCCGGGCTCCACACCGCCACCGGGGGTGATCCAGTACGGCGCCTCACCAGGCTTGGTGCGCTTGATCAGCAGGAGCTGGTCACCGTCGAGGAGGATCGCCCGTGCGGTGCGCTTGACCACCGGCCGGGCAACAGGGTCTGGGGTGTCCGCTGCCATGCAGGAAAAATGCCGCGCCGTGGCGGTGGCGAAACGCCTTGGACGGAGCGGATCGGAATGTGAGATTCCAGGGATCCCCAGGGACGCTCGGGGTTGGCACGCGCCTTCACCGCGGGCCCACTACCACTCGGCAGCGGCGTTCAGCAGCCGCTCCTGCGCTCGTGCGACATGCGGCAGCGCGAGCGTGCCGGCGCGAACCACCAGGTAGTACGTACGCAGCGGTGGAATCCGAGGTTCCAGTACCGGGACGACCTCACCGGCGGCGAACGCGGCGGCGCACAGATAGCGGGGCAGCACGGCCATCCCCGCGCCCGCCCGTACGCACTCCAGCACCGCTCTGAGGTCCGGTACGACCACGGTGGCGTCGGCCGCCGGTTTGCCGCCGAACACTTCCGTCCAGTAGCCGACGAGCAGCGGTAGATCCTCCTCGTAGCCGACCAGGGGCACGCTGTCGAGCGCTTCGACCAGTTCCGCGGTGGGCTCGGAGACCAGGGGCGTACCGGGTCTGCTGACGGCCCCGGGGCCGGGTCTCGACCCGTGTTCCGGCGCTGATGCGGCGGGGAGCGCACCGATGCGTTCCGCCCAGCAGGAGGAGGCGACCAGGATCTGCTCCTCGTCCCACAACGGAGTCGCGTGCAGCAGCCGGGCCCGTGGCCGGGTGGTGCCGATCACCAGTTCATGCCGTCCCTCCGCGAGGCCGGTCAGGGCCTCGTCTCCGGCTCCGAACGCGACCCGTAGGGCGAAGCTCTCTTCGGCGAGCGGTGCGAGTGCGGGCAGCACCCGCAGCGCGGTGAACTCCGCGGGACCGGCGAGATGGAGCGTCCGGTCCTGGGCAGCGCCGTTCAGCTCGGTCTCGGCGATCTCGCGAAGGGCGTCGAGATGCGGGGCCACCTTGTGCGCGAGTTCGTCTCCCACGGTCGTGGCGGCGACGCCGCGCGGCAGGCGGCGGAACAACGGGCGGCCCAACTGGCGTTCAAGACTGCGGATCTGCCCGGTGACCGCGGGCTGGGAGAGCCCCAGCAGCTGAGCGGCCCTGGTGAACGAGCCGGCCCGGTGCACCGCGACGAAGGTGCGCAACAGGGCCAGATCCATGGGTGCTCCTTGTTCGGTGCGTATGCATCAGGCGTTTGCCTGGTGAATCGGCAACGATAAATATGTCGATGGGCACGCTCTATAACTGTGATTGGACACTGACGCAGAGTCAACTAACCTTGTGGGGGCGCGACTTCGCGCAGAGGGGCGGGGCGGTCAGAGCCACGAGGGGGGAGGCTCTGACCGCCCGTTCCCGTTTCTGGGGCGTTTCAGGGCCTGGGGTGCGCTCTGGGGGAACGGTCGCTGCTCGCGGTTTCGGCCGACACGCCGCCATTCGAGTGACGATCACCGGGAGTGGTCCGGTAAGTCGCTATTGCTTCGGTGAGTCGTCCCCGAAGCAGAGGAGATCCCCATGGGCGCCATCGCCCGCCGTACCGTTCCGCTGGCCCTCGCGGTGTCCGCTGTGCTGGCTCCGTTCGCGGCAGCTCCTGTCGCCGCGGAACCGGTGGCCCGGGCGGTGCTGATGCTCAGCGTCGAACACCGCGGCCACCATGGCCGGTCCGCGCCGACCAGCGTCCTGTTGCTGTGCGGGCCCGCTGGCGGCACGCATCCGGATCCGCAGGCGGCGTGCGCGGCGCTGGAGGACGCGCGCGGACAATTCAGGGAACTTCGGCGGATGGTGCGGATGTGTCCGATGATCGTCGATCCGGTCACCATCAGGGCGCGCGGCCACTGGTGGGGCAGGCGGGTCTCGTTCACACGGACCTATGTGAACAACTGCGTGGCGGCCCGGCAGACCGGAAACGTCTTCGCCTTCTGATGCCCAGGCGGGCGCCGGACGCGGAACCTCTCTGAGCCTCGTGTCCGGCGCCGCGCCGCGGTGGCTACTTCGCCGCGTCCAGCGCCTGGAGCACGTCCGCCACGATGTCCTGTGCGTCTTCCACACCCACCGAGAAGCGGATGAACCCGCCCGGGACGGCGTCGCCGCCCCAACGGGCCCGGCGTTCCGCCGTGCTGAGCACCGAGCCGAAGCTCGTGGCCTCTCCGGTCATGCGCAGCGCGGCGAGAAAGCGCTCTGCATGATCCCGGCCGGGCAGTACGAAGGAGACCACGGGCCCGAAGTTCCGCATCTGACTGGTGGCCACCTGGTGCGCGGGATCGGTTGGCAGGCCGGGATAGCGCAGCCCGGTGACCTCCTCGCGCTGGCTCAGGGCGGACGCCAACGCGAGCGCGTTCCGCTGCTGCCGATCGACTCGAAGGTGAAGCGTGGCCAGTGAGCGATGCGCCAGCCATGCCTCCATCGGGCCGGGGATCGCCCCCACGGTCTTGCGCCACAGCCGCACCGAGGCTGCCAACTCCGCGTCCCGCACGGTCACATAGCCCAGCAGTAGATCACCGTGGCCGGACAACGCCTTGGTACCGCTGGCCACCGCGAAGTCCGCGCCCAGCTCCAGAGGCCGTTGACCCAGCGGTGTGGACAAGGTGTTGTCCACCGCGACCAGGGCGCCAGCCGAGTGTGCGGCGTCCGCCAGTCGCCGGATGTCGCATACGTCGAGCCCTGGGTTGGAGGGCGTCTCGATCCACAGCAGCCTCGCGCCGTCGAGCACATCGAGCTGGGCATCGCCACCTGTCGGCGCGAGCCGCACCCGGACACCGTACGACTCAAGGCGCTGCTGGAGCGCACGAGTCGTCTGGTAGCAGTCAGAGGGCAGAACGACCGTGTCCCCGGACCGCACCTGGGCGAGGAGGACAGCCGAGACCGCGGCCATGCCCGAGGCGAAGGTGACCGTCTGCGCCGGGACATCCGGCGACTCCAGCCCTGAGATCGCCTCTTCCAGGCGGCTCCACGTCGGGTTCTCGTCGCGGCCATAGGTATACGGGCCGATCGGCTCGCCGGGCAGATGGTAGTGCGCCACGAAAGCGGGTCCCGGCAGCGAGGGGGAGTACGCCTCGGCAGGCGGTCGCCCGGCGTGAACGCTTCGGGTGCCGTCTCCCACCCGGGGGGACTGCTCGGACATCACTGCCTCCTGCTGGGACGATCGATGTTTCACGTGAAACCACGATCCCGCCGATGGGCGGGCCGCTGCGCGCTGGTTGTATATGGCCTGTGATCCTAAGAGGCCGGGCGATCCCGAGATGGTGCGCTCTGGCACCCGGCGCCGCTGTCGCGCTGGTGTGGTTCTACGAAGGCCTGTGGTGCAAGGTCTTTCCCGGGCGGCCGGACCATCGCGCGATCATCGCGGCGATCCCGTTGCTGCCGGGCTGGGCGGTAACACCGCTGATGGTGGCAATCGGCTTGGCGGAGGCGGCGGTTGGGGTATGGGTGCTCAGCGGCAGGCGCCCGTATCTGGTGGCGGGTGTGCAGACCTGGTTGATCGGTTCGTTCAATCTGGGCGGTCTGCTGTTCGCGACGGACCGCATAACGGAGCCCGGGCGGCTGATCGTGATGAACCTGGCGCTGATCGCCCTGATCTGGCTGGTCGCTGAGCGGCAGGCGGCCCGATGACGGGGAACCCTTGGTCGGCCGGGCGGATTCTCACCGCACAGAGCGGTGGCCCCCGGCTGCTCTTCGGGCGGATGTACGAGGATCCGAGGGTCGAACTGAGAGCCTTCCCCGCCGCGCCCGCACGTGTCCTGTGTATCGCCTCGGCAGGCGACACCGCGGCGGCCCTCGCCCATGCCGGGCATGACGTCACCGCCATCGACATCAACGCCCGCCAACTCGGCTACGCCGCCGGCCGTGTGAGGCGAGGCGCCCCGGCCCGCACCGGTACCGCGGAACACCTGACGGCCGTCGGGCGCCAAGCCGCCGCCGTCCTTCCCGCCTGGCGGCCCGCGTCCCTCGCCGCCTTCCTCGATCTCGACGACCCCGTACGGCAGTTGACGTGGTGGCGTGAACGGCTCGACGGTCCAGGGCTGCGGCTGCTCATGGGCGCCGCGCTACGGCCCGCCGGTCTGCTCGCGGCGCTGCTGCGCCCCGGATTCCGAGGGGCGGTGCCCGCTCGCTTCGACACTTTGCTGCGGCAGCGCATCGCGAACACCGTCGCCCGGCATCCGAATGCGGACAACCCCCTGCTGCGGCTTCTGCTGCTCGGCGAGGCGGCCCCGGATCCGGCGCCGACGCCGGGCGTGCGGTTTGTGCACGCCGAGGTCGCCGAGTACCTGGAGTCCGTAACGCCGGGCAGCTATGACGCCATCACCCTCTCCAACGTTCTTGACGGACCCGGCAGTTCGTACGCGCGGCGGCTACGCACGGCCGTGGAGCGTGCGGTCCGACCGGGAGGAGTCGCCGTACTACGCAGTCTGCGCGGGCCGGGGTCCACCGACGACCGTTGCCCGTTGTGGGGAACGGTGCACCTGACGCGTATAGGAGGCATGGCGTGAGGCATCTGCTGCGTCGCCATCCGTTGCCGTTGCATACGCACTTCGCGCACTCGCTCGTCCTGACCTATGCCTTTCCCGCCGACGTCCTACGCCCGGCGCTGACTCCCGGGCTGGAACTCGACACCTATACCGCGGGTGAGCGGGAGTACGGGTTCGCGGCGGTCGCGCTCGTGGATCTGAGGGCGCTAAGGCCGCCGTTCGCCCCCCGAGTGCTCGGCACCGACCATCTGATGACCGGCTACCGGATCTTCACCCGCTTCCGCACCCCGGGCGGCCGGACCATGCGGGGCCTGCGCATCCTGCGCAGTGACACCTCCAGCCGGGTGCTGGCGCTCGGCGGCAATGTGCTGACCCGCTACCACTACCAACTAGCCCAGCTCGGCTGCCGGTTGACCGATGACCGGTTGGAGTTCGCCGTCCGGTCCCGGGACACGGCGGCCGATCTGCGGGTCGCGGCGAACATCAAGGACGCCGCTCCGCTGCCCGAGGGCAGCCCCTTCGCTTCCGAACGCGATGCCCGTCGCTTCGCGGGACCGCTTCCGTACACCTTCGAGTACGAGCCGCGTGATGACAGCGTCACGGTGGTCAAGGCGTTCCGCACCCGTTGGGAGCCTCGACCGGTGGCCGTGGATGTGCGGCGGTTGACCTTCTTCGAGCACGGTCTCTTCGCCGGGACCCGGCCGCTGCTCGCCAACGCCTTCCATGTCGCGTGGGTCGACTACGGCTGGCACGCGGGGGTACGGCACAGAACCGACGGGACGCGCATATGACCGGCAGGGCCGCGCACGGTGCACTTCCGCCCTCCGGCGCCCGGCACGTCCTCGCCTACAACTGGCCGATGTACACGGCCGGTTCGGCAGCGGTTCTCGCCGGTGCGGTGATCGGACGCAGATACCGGGCGGCCTGGGCGGGAAGTGCGCTCGCCGCCTGGTGGCTGTCCTCCAGTCTCATCGCCAGCCACCGCGTCTACGACCGCTCGACGCTGCACAGTTGGCGCTGGCTGGACGTGGTGCTGCCGGAAGGCCCTGGACGCCATCTCGTCGTCTCGGCCGGGCTGGACGAGGCGAGTGAGGTGCTGCGGGCCCGCCATCCGCGGGCTCCGCAGACCATCGCCGATCTGTATGACGGGCTACCGGTGACGGAGTCCTCGTTGCGCCGGGCGCGCCGCCGTGTTCCACCGCAGCCGGGGTCCCTGACCGCATGGGCGCAGCGGTTGCCGGGCGCCGACGCCTCGTACGACACGGTGATCGCGCCCTTCGCGGTCCATGAGCTACGCCGGGCCGTCGACCGGGAGGCGCTGCTCGACGAATGCGCTCGGCTGCTGCGTCCTGGCGGTGCCGTCGTGCTGGTCGAGCACTGCCGTGATGCCGCCAATGCGGCGGTCTACGGGCCTGGTGCCTGGCACTTCATGCCGCGAGGTGAGTGGCTGCGGCTTGCCGCGCGCTCGGGCCTCACGGTCGCACACGAAAGCCGGATCGCCCGCTATGTCACCGTACTGGTGCTGCGAAGGCGGGCCCGGACGTGATGGCGCTGCTCACACTGGAGGGGCAGCTACGGCTTGTGGGGCTGGCCTTGGTGATCATGGGCGCGGTGCATGCCGTGCTCCCCCGGCTGATGGGCTGGCCCGCCGATCTGGCCGGCAGCACACTGCTGACCCGGCAGGTGTCCTACGCCCACCTGTTCTTCATCGGTCTCGCCTGTGTTCTGCTCGGGCTGCTGCCGTTGGCGCTCGCGCCCGACCTCCTCGCCGGGACGCCGCTGGGCACGGCGCTACTGGCGGGTGAGACGGTCTTCTGGGGGCTGCGCTGGGTGTTCCAGTTCGCGGTGTTCCCGGCGCGGCTGTGGCGCGGCCACCGATGGCGGACTGCCGCGCATATCGCGCTCGCGTTGTTGTGGACGTGGGTGGCGGCCGTCTTCGGCTATGCGCTGGCCGCCACCCCGTGATGCCGTGTTTCACGTGAAACATCAGCCGACATGGACATCAGCGGCGGTCGTCCTCGTCCGGCAGGATCAGATGCATCGCCCAGGCGACGATGCTCACCACCAGGCCGCCGACCAGCGCCGGCCAGAAGCCCGCGACATGGAAGTCCAGCTTGAGTTTGGTCGACAGATACGAGGTGAGCAGCAGCATCAGCGCGTTCACGACCAGCGTGAACAGGCCGAGGGTGACGATGAACAGCGGGAATGACAGGAGCTTCACGATCGGTTTGACGAGCCAGTTCACCACACCGAAGACCAGCGCGACCAGAACGAGGGTGAGCGCCTTGTGTCCGGTGTTGGAGCCGGTGAGCGTTATGCCGTTGATCAACCAGACCGCGACGCCGAGGGCCACTGCGTTGGCCAGCGTCTTGACTACGAATTTCTTCATGCTGCGATCGTCGCAGAGACTTTGGTCAGGGCAAGGAAGAACTGGTGGAGAGAAGGCGAGGGACCCGGCACATGAAGGTGTTCCGGCTGGACGATCTGGACGCTGAGCGCGCGGCGAACGACGGGGCGTATCTGCAGTTCCTGCGGGAACGCAACATGTCGGCTGGGCTGTACGCGCTCCCGGCGGGGGGTAACGATCCGCAGTCACCGCACCGGCAGGACGAGATCTACCTGGTGGTGAGCGGTCGGGCGTCGATCACGGTGGGGGAGGAGACGACCCATGTGGCGCGCGGCAGCGTCGTCTACGTACCGGCCGGGACGACGCACCGCTTCCACCACATCTCCGAGGATCTGCGGGTGCTGGTGGTCTTCTCCCCGCCCGAGGGATGACCGGTGGCTTCAGGGTCCCGTAAGGGTCCGATCAGGGGCGGATCGGGTCCGTTGACCCTCGGATCCGGGTATCCGTGACCGTAAGCTCAAGACATAAGCCAAGTAAGGGCGGAGGGAGTCGGAACATGAGCGCGAACGGGTTCTTCAACGGACTGCCGTGGTGGGTCAAGTGGGTCGCCGTGCCGGTGATCGCACTGGTCGTCTTCGGCGGCCTGATCGCCAGCATCATCGGGTTCATCGCCACCCTGCTGTTCAAGGTGGTGCTGTTCGCGGCGCTGGTCGGCGGTCTGGTCTACCTGGTGAAGAAGTTCACCTCGTCATCGTCATCGCGTAGCGACTGGTAGCCGCCCATGGCGTTGGACCGGCACGCACAGCGAACGCTCGCGGCGGAGCAGGACTCCGTACCGCGAGCGTCGCTGTTCTGCGGCTGACCGCTAGGAGTTGCCGGAGTCATCCTGGAGCGACACCCGCTCCGGACGCGGCGCCGAACCGTTGGGCGACGAGACCGTGCCCTTGGCGCCCTCGGTGTTCATGGAGGCGAGGAGCTGACGGGCGAGCCCGAGACCGGTACCGCCCATCGTCAGCGCCTTGGCGAACATGTCGGACATCCCGTCGGCGCCGTTGAGCAGCACCATGTGGTCGACGTTGCCGAAGGCGGCGGCACCTGCCTTGACGATCTCCGGCCAGTTCTCGGCGAGTTGCTGGGCGACCACGGCCTCCTGGTTCTCCGCCAGGGCCGCCGCCCGCGCCTTGATGGCCTCCGCTTCGGCGAGGCCCTTCGCCCGGGCCGCCTCGGCCTCAGCCAGACCGCGGGCCTGAGCGGATGCCGCCTCCGCCTCACCGGTCGCCTTGGTGGCCGACGCCGCGGCCATACCGCGAGCCTTGGTCGCCTCGGCCTCGGCCGCCGCGGCGGTCTTCACCCGGGTCGCCTCGGCCGCGGCGGCGAGCTCGGTCTCCTTCGCCTTGGCCTGCGCCGCCGAGATCCGGGCGTCGCGCTCGGCCTCGGCCAGCGTGCGCTTCTCGTACGCCTTGGCGTCCGCGGGCTTGCGGACATCCGCCTGCAGCTGCTGCTCGCGGCGGTGCGCTTCGAGTTCCGCGACGCGGGTCTCCTGGACCACGACTTCCTGCTTCGCCGCCGCCTCCGACAGCGGGCCCGCCTGGCGGGCGGTGGCCGCCGCCTTGTCGCGCTCCGCCTGGTACCCCGCCTGCAGGATCTCGCTGTCCCGGGTCGCCTCGGACATCCGGGCCGCGGCCTTCTGCTCGGCTTCGGTCGCCAGCCGGTCCGCCTCCGCCTGCGCGATACGGGCGTCCCGCTGGACGGCGGCCGCGTGCGGCGCGGCCAGGTTCCTGATGTAGCCGGTCGGGTCCTCGATCTCGTGGATCTGCAACGAGTCGACGATCAGGCCGAGCTTATCCATCTCCGTGCCCGAAGCGGAACGGGTCTGGGCGGTGAGCTTCTCACGGTCGCGGATCATCTCCTCGACGGTCAACCCGCCGACGATGGACCGCAGATGACCGGCGAAGACGTTGTGCACCCGGTCGCCCATGAACTTCTGCTGGTCCAGGAAACGGCGGGCGGCGTTCGCGATCGACACGAAGTCATCGCCGACCTTGAAGATGACCACGCCACGGACCTTCAGCGGAATGCCCTGCTTGGTCACGCAGTCCACCGACAGCTCGGACTCGTTGAGATCGAGCGAGAGCTTGCGGACCGCCTGCATACCGGGGAGTACCAGCGTTCCGCGCCCGGTGACGATGCGGAAGCCCATCCCCTCCTCAAGGCCCTCGGTGCGGTGCTTGGAGCCGGAGATGACCAATGCTTCGTTGGGCTCGGCCACGCGCCACATGAGCTTGAACAACGCGACCAGAATGATAACTGCGACGAGTGCTGCACCCGCCACGACGCCGATGACCATCGGCACATGCCCCCTTGTACCACGGCTCCCCTGATGGAGCCGACGTACAAGAGTCTGCTCCCGCCTACGGCGGGCACCAAGACGCCGACCCGCGCCGATCGCACTTGTCGAATCCTTGAATCACAGCCGCGCCCAGACCGTTATCGATCTTCGGGTTTAAGCCAGGTGCCTAAGCGAAGGGTGCGACGTAAACGGTGCGTGGCGCCTGGTACTCGACGACCACGACCAGCGTCCCGGTCTCGATGCGCTGGCCCGCCTCCATCGGGTACGCCAGGAAGTGCTCGGCGCCACCCCGTACCCGTACGATCACTTCGCCCACCAGACCCGGGCCGATCGTCCCCGTCACTCGTCCTTGAAGCCCCACCATGTCCGGAGGGTAGCTCAGGATCTGCGGCGTCGGCCCCTGCGATGCGCCCGATCGGGGCGGTCGGCGCAGACCACCAGGGCCGCCAGCACCGTGGTCAGCGGCACCGACGCGACCAGTCCGATGCTGCCGATCAGCGTCCGCACGATCTCCTCGGCGACGATCTCGCTGTTCGCCACCGTCATCACCCCGCTGCGGGCGATGGAGAACAGCAGCAGCAGCGGCAGCGAGGCGCCCGCGTAGGCCATCACCAGTGTGTTCACCACGGAGGCGATGTGATCGCGGCCGATCCGCATTCCCGCGCCGTACAACCTGCGCCAACACGCCGCGGGATCCGCCTCCTTGAGCTCCCAGACCGCCGCGACCTGGGTCACCGTCACATCGTCGAGCACGCCCAGCGACCCGATGATGACGCCCGCGAGCAGCAGACCGCGGATCTCGATACCGGGGTAGAGGGTGTGCACCAGGCCGGTCTCGTCCGAGGTGTCGCCGGTCAGCAGCGCCCAGTCGATGAACACCGAGCCCAGCAGTCCGATCAGCAGCAGCGAGCAGAGGGTGCCGAGGACCGCGACCGAGGTGCGGGCGCCCACGCCGTGGCAGAGGTAGAGCGCCACCAGCATGATCGCGCTGGCCCCGACCACCGCCACCAGCAGCGGATCGTCGCCCTGCAGGATCGCCGGGAGCATGAAGAGGGTCAGCACCGCGAAGCTGATCACCAGCGCCACCAGCGCGCTCACCCCGCGCCACCGCCCCACCGCCACAACGGCGAGCGCGAAGACCCCGGCGAGCGCGGCCATCGGGACCGTGCGATCGACATCGGTGACCGAATACTGCAGGTTCGCCGGTGCGCTGGGCGAATAGGCGACGACCACCCGCTGCCCGGCGGTATAGCGGCGCAGTTGGCCCGGCTGGACGACCTCGGTGAACGTACGGCCGGTGTCCTTGCCGGAGGCCACCTTGACCTCCGCCTGCTGGCAGATGCCGGAAGTGGCGTTCGATATCGGCCCGTTGGAGCACCGCACGTTCTGGACGCGGATGATCTCGGCCGACTGTGTCCGCTGGTCGAAGCCGACTCCGGTGTGCGTATGCGCCGGTGCGCCGTTCGGCCACAGCACGATCAGGCCGACGGCGACGGCCGCGGCGAACGGCACCAGAATCGCGGCGATCACCTTGCGCAGGTGCGCGGAGACCGGATGGGCCGGACCGTGTCCATGGCTGTGCGAGTGTGCCCGCGGGCGGGCGCGGGCCGTTCGCGCCGCGCCCGGCGCGTCCTGCGCCGCCAGCCGGTGCGCCGTGCCCGCCGTATCCGACGTGTCCGTCGTGTCCACGGGCAGATGATGGCAAGGGCCCCTGGCGCCGCGCCCGGGTGACCCGCTAGCGTTGTGCGTACCTTTGCAATCGCGGGAGCTCGGAGCACCGGGCTGAGAGGGCGCTGATCTCCGTACGAGAGAACGTACGGAAGCCGCTGCGTCGACCGCTGAACCTGTTACCGGGTAATGCCGGCGTAGGGAGTGGGTCTCATGACCATGCAGGATGCACGCACGCCTGAAACCTCCTCGGAGATCGGGTGGCACAAGGGCTACCTCGAAGGATCCCGTCCGGATCTGCGGGTGCCCGTGCGCCGGGTGCACCTCACCAACGGCCGCGATGTGACGCTTTACGACACCTCCGGCCCGTACACCGACCCCAACATCGAGACGGATGTGCGGCGTGGGCTGGCCCCGCTCCGGGAGAACTGGATCATCGCCCGGGGCGACACCGAGGAGTACCCGGGCCGGGAGCTGCGGCCCGAGGACGACGGGCTGAAGCACACCTCCCCGCGCGGTGGCCTGCGCAACCTGGACGCGGTCTTCCCCGGGCGCCCGCGGCTGCCCCGACGGGGGCGCGACGGGCAGGCGGTGACCCAGCTCGCGTACGCCAAGCGCGGTGAGACCACCGCGGAGATGGAGTACGTGGCGCTGCGCGAGGGCGTCTCCCCCGAGGTGGTCCGCGAGGAGATCGCGGCCGGGCGCGCCGTGCTCCCCGCCAACGTCAACCACCCCGAGATCGAGCCGATGATCATCGGCAAGCGGTTCCTGGTGAAGGTCAACGCCAACATCGGGAACTCGGCGGTCACTTCCTCCATCGAGGAGGAGGTGGAGAAGATGACCTGGGCGACGCGTTGGGGCGCCGACACGGTCATGGACCTGTCCACCGGCCGCAACATCCACACCACGCGTGAGTGGGTGCTGCGCAACTCGCCGGTTCCGATCGGAACCGTGCCGCTCTACCAGGCGCTGGAGAAGGTGGACGGCAAGGCCGAGGAACTCTCCTGGGAGATCTACAAGGACACCGTCATCGAGCAGGCCGAGCAGGGCGTCGACTACATGACGGTGCACGCGGGTGTGCTGCTGCGGTATGTGCCGCTGACGGCCCGGCGCAAGACCGGCATCGTCTCGCGCGGTGGCTCGATCATGGCCGCCTGGTGCCTGGCGCACCACAAGGAGAGCTTCCTCTACGAGAACTTCGAGGAGCTCTGCGAGATCCTGCGGGCGTACGACATCACGTTCTCGCTGGGCGACGGTCTGCGTCCCGGTTCGATCGCCGATGCCAACGACGAGGCCCAGTTCGCGGAGCTGCGTACGCTCGGCGAGCTGAACCAGATCGCCAAGGCGCATGACGTCCAGACGATGATCGAGGGCCCGGGCCATGTCCCGATGCACAAGATCAAGGAGAACATCGACCTCCAGCAGGAGATCTGCGAGGAGGCCCCGTTCTACACCCTCGGCCCGCTGACCACCGATGTGGCGCCTGGGTACGACCACATCACCTCCGGTATCGGCGCGGCGATGATCGGTTGGTGGGGCACGGCCATGCTCTGCTACGTAACTCCCAAGGAGCACCTGGGACTTCCGGACCGCGACGATGTGAAGACCGGTGTCATCACCTACAAGATCGCGGCGCACGCGGCGGACCTGGCCAAGGGCCACCCCGGTGCGCAGGTGTGGGACGACGCGCTGTCGGACGCGCGTTTCGAGTTCCGCTGGGAGGACCAGTTCAACCTGGCCCTCGACCCGGACACGGCTCGCTCGTTCCACGACGCGACGCTTCCGGCGGAGCCCGCCAAGACGGCGCACTTCTGCTCGATGTGCGGGCCGAAGTTCTGCTCGATGAAGATTAGCCAAAGCATCACAGAGCGGTTCGGCGGCGACGCGGCCGACGGCGCCACCGCTGAGGAGATCGAGGCGGGGATGCTGGAGAAGTCCAGGGAGTTCGCGGAGGCGGGGAACCGGGTCTATCTGCCGCTGGCGGACTAGATCCCGCTTCCCCCTGCGCACTCAGGAGAGGTCCCGGCTGCGGCTGGGGCCTCTTCGTGTTCCAGGTACTGCCCAACGCCTCTACTGGGCGGGGACCTGGCCGATCAGGGTTAGGTGCGCCTCGGCCGAGCGGGAGAAGCTGTCCAGGAGCGCCTTGCCCTTGGTCGCGCTGGCTAGCGAGGGCTGGCCGATGATCCCGTTGGTCGTGTAGCCAGCCATGCCCAGTGTGAGCAGATGGGGCCGGTTCGGCGCCGAGTGGTCGTCGCCTTCCACTCCTTCGCGGACGAGATGCGGGGCCCCGTGTAGGAGGAGGGAGACCTCGAATTCTCCGCCGTGCATGTCCTCTGCGCTACTGCTCTCCAATGCCGCGTCCGTGCGGGCCTTGGCGCGATCCTCGTGTGCAGGGAAGAGGGCGACGCGGGGGCCTGCGGCGTTGATCTCCTGGACGACATTGGACAGGACGTAGTTGCCGCCATGCCCGTTGACGATGATCAGCCCGGGGATGCCGGACGCTTCGAGTGACCGCCAGATGTCGTTGACCATCGCGTAGAGCGTGGCGGCGCTGATGCTCACCGTCCCGGCCATCGGTGCGTGCTCGTGGGAGCAAGAGATGGTTACCGGTGGCAGGAGGAACAGGCTGTGATCGTCGGCGATGCGGCGCGCTATCAGGCAGGCGATAGCTGTATCCGTGATCAGTGGCAGGTGGTCCCCGTGCTGCTCGAAGCTGCCCACCGGGAGGACGGCGACGGCCGGTCCCCTGTGGCGTTCGTCGCCGGACGTGGCTTGCGTGATCAAAGCATCCATGATCCCAGCATCCCCCATCACTCCTGATCCGATCACGATGCGAACCGATCGCGGATCGCCTCAAAGTGTTCAGTGAATACCGCGACTTCGGGTACCTCCCGGCGGTGGGCGACGGCTTTGGCGACGGCGGCCAGTTCCGCCAACGTCCGCGCGGACCCTGTTTGTGTGACGATGGCCAGCGCTTTGGTCGCGGCTTCGGCTCCCCGCTCGGGCTCGTCTGCCTTGGCGTAGGCGCGGGCCAACCGAGCGAGGTAGACACCGCGGTCGTTGCGGTAGACCTGCGGGAGCGTGGCGAGTTCCTTCTCGAAGAGGCGTACCGCGCGCATCGGATCGCCAAGGTCGATCCAGCAGTTCGCACGCTGGATCTCGATGTATGTAGGAGTGCAGTACGACGCATCTACTGTGGTCACCAACCCTGCCGGGTCGGTCTCGGAAGCAAGCACGTACGCCTCGTCGAACTTGGCCAGAGCCGCCTTGGGGTTACGCATGAGCGCGTAACCCTGGGCGTCCTGCTGCACGGCGAGTGCGGTGATCCTCGGCGTCAGTCCAGGGATGCGCTGCGCGGCCCTGGCGAGACCTACCGCCCTTTCGGCGCTCACTCGCGATGTGGCCTGGTTGCTCTTGCGGAACAGTACGTAGGACTGCATGTGGTCGTCGGCAGCCTCCTGCGCCCACTCCATCGACCGGTCCGACCAGTAGGCAGCCGTTCGGAAGTCTCCAAGATCCTGGAAGAGCCAGCCTAGGAACTCGGCGACCAGTCCCCCGATGCGCAAGAGCCCTTGTCGAGTAGCCCCGTTGGCGGTCTCCAGCAAGCCTGTAATGCTCTGCGCGTAGTGCAGCAGTGGAGGGAGGGTCTGCCGCGCGCCGAAGAAGTTCGCACCCTGGTAATGCTGGGGGAGCTGGCTCTCGATCAGCGCGATCAAGAATTCGGGGTCAGTCGTGTTGTCGGTGGACGACGTAGCCCACGCGTTGCCCGAGGATGCGTCCGGTGGCGTCCATGTGGGGACGACGGCTGACACGGGCAACAAAGGTTGCTGCCCATCGCACGGTTCCCAGGCCCGACGAGCGAGTCCGAGCAGTCGACCGGGGATGCGAAGACCGTCGGCTACCCGCTCGATCACGGTCATGTCCTTCACGACGCGATGGCCCGACAGCACCTCGCCGACTCGGCTCGGCGTCATGTCGCAGCGTCGTGCGATCAGCGATGGATAGATTCCTGCGTGGTGCTTGACGAGCTGGAAGATCTTGGAGAAGTCACGCTGACGGCATGCTTCGATCATCTCCGTGTCGGCAAGTAACCGTGCCGGAAGCTCCTGCGGTGGTTCGTACTTGGACATGAGCGGTGCTCCGTGGATGCGCGGCTCGCACTGGTCTCTGCGCCCTACCTGACGTGATGTTACCCATGGCGGGTAATCACGCTGGACTACTTGCTCCATTTGTTGACCGCGAGGCTGATGGCCATGCAGTTGCGACAGATGGACGCTATGGAGGACGTGGTAGTGCGGCGGTGGTCTCGCCGACCGCAGTCCGTCCGGCTAGCACGTGTCGAGTTGCGCGCGACGCTTGCGGGATGGGGCCTGGGAGAGATCACCGAGTCTTCGACGCTGGTCCTCTCCGAGTTGCTGACGAACGCTGTGCGGCATGCCCGGGTCTCGCCCGGGCGAGAGATTGAGACGCGCTTCATGCGTACCCCTCGCGGTGTCCGCATTGAGGTGCACGACGCGTCTGACCAACGCCCAGAGAAGCGACCGCTGGTGGTGGAGGCTGCGAACGGTCGGGGATTGATCTTGGTGGCGGCACTCGCTGACAGGTGGAGTGTCGCGCCGCGAGAGGGCGCGGGAAAGGTCGTTTGGGCGGAGATCAACTCACCTGATGGAGAGGGTGGTTGCTGTGGCGCGTGACAGGTCGAAGTCGGCGTTCAAGGTGCGGCGCGGGGACGTGGTGAGCACGAAGGGTGGACGGGAGGAGGAGGTCAAAGCAGTGCGCGACGGCCGTTACGACTCTGGCGGCCCCGTCGTGGTGCTGGTGTTCAAGTCCGGGCGGCGGATGCGCGTCCACGCTGCGGAGCAGGTGAGGGTGGTTCCTGGGGGCGGGGGAGGGCAGTGAGTGTGCCCGAGAGCGGTTCGGTCAAGTCGCGGATGCGCTTCGCGCAGTGGCTGCTGACCACGGAGACGGCAAGCGGGCCGCCGATCCATGCTGCCGAGTGTGCCGAATGTGACGAGACGTCAGCAGGTGCGGATAACTGGGAGGGGCCACAGGTGTGGTGTCTGCAGCACGCGGGTCGTACCGGCCACACGTTGTTCCGCGTCACGGTCACCGGGTACTTCCGGGCGTCGATGCAAGAGGTGCTGTGATGGTCGGTTCGGAGCAGGACAACCCCCGCCCGCTGGTCATTTGTGATCACGCGGACGGTTTCGGTCCAGGTGAGTTTGTGCCCCCCCGCGACGGCCAGGACGCGTGGATCTGTTCCGGCTTGGTGACGGGTGTCGCAACGGTGGGGCGGGGACACATGGTTGGCCGTGTGTCCCCGCCCCGCGGGTTTACCTGCCGGTGCTGCCGGGCTTGAATGTGGAAGCCTGAATGTCGAACGCCTCTGCCGTGGTTCCGCTGCCGATGGCGTACACGCACGTACGGCGCAAGGCGTCGGGGCACGGTGCGGTTGCCGCCGCCAGTGCAACGCGGGCGGTGGGCATGGAGGGTAGCGTCGCCCAGACGTTGGCGGCGTGGCTGTAGGCCTCCACCGTGTTCAGGATGGAGCCGTTGAGGCCGCCGACGGCGTACACGCAGGCCGCTTTCCCTTTCCCAAGACTCTGCCGACTATCCCGTTCTTCCATCGCTCGCCCAGAGGGGGCGCGCATATCCCTGGTGAACGCGGCTGGGCAGGGCGCGGCAGCCCCCGCCAGGCCCTGACGGGCGGTCGGCATGGAGGGCAGCGTTGCCCAGACGTTGGCGGCTGGGTTGTAGGCCTCCACCGTGTTCAGGTCGGAGCCGTTGGTGCCGCCGAGGGCGTACACGCAGGTCGCCTTCCGTCTCTCGATGGCCTTGGGGCAGGTTGCGGCCGCCGCCGCCAGGTTTGCGCGGGCGGTGGGCATGGAGGGCAGGGTCGCCCAGGTGTTGGTGGCGGGGCTGTATGCCTCCACCGTGTTCAGGGTGGAGCCCTTGAAGCCGCCGATGGCGTAGACGCAGGTCCCACTGAGGCCGTTGACGTTCTCGGGGCAGGGCGCGGTCGCCGCCGCCAGTCCGCTGCGGCCGGTGGGCATCGGAGGCAGGGTCAGCCATGCGCCCTGGGCGTGTGCGAGCGTGCCTGTCAGGGCGAGAAGGGACGTCAGTGCGGCGACAAGGAACCACCTCAGCCCTCGGCACCGGGGCGAGGCCGGGGAGTCTGTCGGTGGTCCTGGCTCGGGTTGTCGGTCCCCCGTCGCCGCTCGCGCTCCGCTGGCGTGTGTCAATGAGATTTTCATCTGCATCCCTGCCCTTTCCGTCCGTGCAGGGACTACTGACAGCCGGATATGCCAACCCGTGGTGCTCCGTCAGCAGCCCTAAATGGGATGATCGGAAACATTGGGACATTGGCACCCGCCCTGGCGCGACCGGTAATAGGCTAAAAACTCCAGATGTAACCCGGATGCCTATTTCACGGGTGAACGGCGCGCAGTGTCCGGGGGCTGTCGGCGGTGATGCGGTAGGCGAGTTGGGCGTGGTCGGCGCTGGCGCGGAGTTCTTCCAGGAGGAGTGGCTGGTTGTCGTTGCCGTGGGTGATGCGGGTGGTTTCGATGACCGGTGTGGCGTCGGGAAGTTCGAGGGTGGTGCGCTCGTCGGGGAGCGGCATGCGGGCGCGGACGGTCTCGGTCCAGGTGAGCTTGTGTCCGGCGGTGGCTAGGAGGGCGTAGATCTGTTCGGGCTCGGTTGCCGGGTTGTCGGCTAGTTCGTTGTGGTCGGCGGCGACAGCCATTGGGATGAGTACGCGGTGCAGGGTGCGCGTGCCGGTGGCGGGGTCCCGGAGTAGCCGGTCGGCGGCGAAGAGGGCGGCCTGGTCAAGGTCACCGGCCTGGAAGCCTTTTCGTGGGCGATGGGCGATGGGCGACCGGCACGGGATCAGCTTCCGTGCCGCGGCCATCACCCCCGTACCGGATGCTCCGGGGTCAGCAACCGCCCGTGCGGGTAAGGGCGGTGGTGCCTGATGCAGGGGCCCATCGTTTTCGCGTTGGTCCTGGGCGTGCTGGCCTGGCGGTTCCGTCTCGGGCGCATCGTACGTGAGCGGCGTCCCGCCTGGCACTGGTACCTGACCGGATACCCGGTCGCCGCACTCCGGGTGCTGGCGTCATGGGGCAAGGTCGCACAGCTCAACGACCTATCGGTAACGCACAAGCCGACGCGAGCGATGCTCGGCGGCCTGGCGGTCAAGGGCGAGGCGCTGCGACCGATCGCGCCGCGCATCTCCTTCCCGCGTCCCATGCCGAACGGCTTGGCGGTCGTCGTCAGGCTGCACCCGGGGCAGACCCCAGTGCCGTTCCTGGTAGCGGCGGAAGCGTTAGCGCATGCCTGGCGGATGTTCGCAGTACGGGTCACCTCGCCCGAACGCGGCGTCGTGCACTTGGTGGCGACTGCTGGCCTTCGTCGGCGCGCCGGGCCCAGGTCAGCAGGGCCGCCGGGTCGCTGATGGGCAGGCCGAGGCCTATGTCGATGCGTGTCACGGGGATCGATCCTTCGGAAGGGCTCAGGGCATGACTCACTCATGCCGCCCCTCCTCGGCCCACTGCACGGACCGTGCTGCGGGATCGCTCCCATTCTGCGGCGTACTTCTGGGGGGCGTGATCTTTGGAGTGCGCCCACTCTAACCAGGTGTTCGGGTACGCGCGGCGGGATTTCCGGGATGGTGCGTCTGGAAATCCCGTCGGCGCTTGGGCGTTGCTTCGAGGCGGTGCTACGTCAGTGGCCGTGATGGGCGGTGTGGGCGTTGTGGGTGCACCAGCGCGGGGTCCGGCCGAGGTCGTGGATGTAGCGGCCGGAGGACCAGCCGTACTTGCCGTCGGTCATCCGGTACCAGCGCGAGTTGCCGTTGATCGACTCGCCGCGGACCATGCAGCGGATGCTGACGATGGATCCGTGCGCGTGCCAGCCGACGATACGGCTGTGAGTGGTCGGGCGCTGGCGGAC
This sequence comes from Streptantibioticus ferralitis, assembly GCF_029223525.1. GTDB lineage: Bacteria > Actinomycetota > Actinomycetes > Streptomycetales > Streptomycetaceae > Streptantibioticus_A > Streptantibioticus_A ferralitis. The sequence continues at coordinate 162,831 of NZ_JARHTQ010000019.1, forward strand.
GTTGAGGCCACTGTGGGCGATGATGCGGCCCCGGTAGTGGTGATGACGGCGGTTGTCCTGGCGGCGGTCCTCCTTACGGCGGTGGTCGTGACGCCGGTTGTGGTCGCGGTCGTGACGCCGGTTGTGGTCGCCGTTGTGGTCGCGGTCGTGGCGGTGGTCGCCGTTGTGGTCGCGGTCGTGGCGGTGGTCGCCGTTGTGGTCGCGGTCGTGGCGGTGGTCGCCGTTGTGGTCGCGGTCGTGGCGGTGGTCGCCGTTGTGGTCGCGGTCGTGGCGGTGGTCG
>NZ_JARHTQ010000001.1 GCF_029223525.1 Streptantibioticus ferralitis
GGGGGGTGGGGGCGGGGGGGGAGGCCCCCCGGGGCTAGGCCCTGGCGCCCCTAACCCCGTGTAGGGCCACCGAGACCGCGGCCTGGGTGATCGCGTCCGGGTCCTCGGCTGCGCCGAGTTCGATGCGGCGTACGGCGGCGTCGACGATGCCCTGGAGGAGCATCGCGGTCAGCCGGGGCTCTTCGTGGCCCAGGGCGCTGAGTGCCTCGACGACAATGGCGATCAGTCCGCCGTGCGCGGCGCGGATCTTCTCGCGTGCGCCCGCGTCGAGTTCGCCCGCCGAGATGGCGACGACCGCGCGGTGCCGACGGTCACCGACCAGGGCGAGCTGCTGCCGTACGTAGGCCTCGATCTTGTTCTCGGCCGTGTCGGCGGCTTCCATGGCCGCTTCGACTTCGGCGGCCCAGACGGGGAAGTCAGCGGCGCACAGTTCCTCGACGACGGCTGCCCGGGAGCGGAAGTACTCGTAGACGGAGGAGCGTGCGAGGCCGGTGCGTTCGGCGAGGGCGGGGAACGTCAGCGCCTCCGTACCGCCCTCGGACAGCAGGGAACGCGCGGCGTCCAGCAGGGCGCTGCGCTGCATCGTCCGGTGCTCGGCCACTGAGGCCGCTCGAATCCTGGGCACCCCACCACTCTACGGACAGCGGCCCTCGGTGGGGTCAGCAGCGTCCGACATCTGCCAGTTTGGCGCGCAGCTGAAGTACCGACTTGGTGTGGATCTGGCTGACTCGGCTCTCGGTGACGCCCAGGACATGGCCGATCTCGGCGAGGGTGAGGCCCTCGTAGTAGTAGAGGGTGACCACGGTCTTCTCGCGTTCGGGGAGGGTGTTGACCGCGCGGGCCAGCAGTCGGCGTAGTTCGCGGTCTTCGGCCACCTCGACGGGATTGTCGGCGGCGCGGTCCTCCAGGGTGTCGACCAGGCTCAGCCGGTCGCCGCCTTCGGTGCCGACGTACAGCAGTTCTTCCAGCGCGACGACGTTGGCGAGTGAGAGCTGGCCGAAGATGGTGTGCAGTTCCTCGACGGCGATGTCCATCTCGGTGGCGACTTCGGCTTCGGAGGGCGTGCGGTGGTATTTCGCTTCGAGGGTCGCGTAGGCGCGTTCGACGGCGCGCGCTTTCTGGCGTACGGAGCGGGGGATCCAGTCGAGTGCCCTGAGTTCGTCGATCATGGCGCCGCGGATTCGACTGATGGCGTAGGTCTCGAACTTGATGGAGCGTTCGGGTTCGAACTTCTCGATGGCGTCGATGAGTCCGAAGACGCCGGAGGAGACGAAGTCGGCCTGTTCGACGTTGGGCGGCAGGCCGACGCTGACCCGGCCGGCGACGTACTTCACCAGTGGCGAGTAGTGCAGGATCAGTTGCTCGCGCAGTCGTGCCTCCCCGGTGGCCTTGTAGGAGCGCCACAACTCGTCCAGTGCGGTGGGGGCGGCGGTCTGCGCGCGCGGCGGAACTCCGCGGTCGTCGGTGGCCGCGGTCGCGCGGTCAGGCCCGGAGGTGTGCTGGGGCATGCGTCGCCTTGAGCCGTTCTGCCGTGACGTTGGTGGGGATTCGGGTCTCCGCGAGCGTAGCGTGAGCTGAGCGTCGCGTAGTGCTACGACGTTCGGGTGAGCCTCACGCAGATACGTTCCGCCATTTGGGGGTCAGGGCTTGGAGTCTCTTTGCCCTTTCCTTCCATGGATGTTGCGCATTAAAGCGTTCAGCGGTCATGTCCCTAACCTCGCCATCGGGTCGCCCCAGGTCAAGAACCTTCCTGTCACCTGATGGTGTGTTGACCGGGTCACCGGATCCGGGGTGTACCACCCTCTCGGGCGGCGGTGGTCAGCCGCCAGCGGGTGCCATGGCGCTCGACGTAGCCGAGCGCCTGGAGTTCGTGGAGTCTGCCGGCGGCTTCGTCGACGCCGGTTCCCGCGGTGCGGGCGATGTGTGCGGTGTCGGCGTCGCCTTGGCCGGGCAGCCCTTCGAGTACCGCGGCGGTCGCGGGTGTCAGGAGGTCTCGGGGCAGTACCGGGCCCCGGCGTTCGGGCGCGAGGTCCTCGCCGATGCTGCCGACGAGTTCGATGATGTCCGCCGCGTCGGTGACCAGTTGGCCTTCTTCGCGTAGGAGCTGGTGGACGCCGGCTGACAGTCCTGAGGTGACCGGGCCTGGTACTCCCATGGTGATGCGGCCGAGCGCGGTCGCGCGTCGGGCGGTGATCAGTGAGCCGCTGCGTAGTTGGGCCTCCACGACCACGGTGCCCCGGGTCAACGCGGCGATGACGCGGTTGCGTTGGATGAAGCGGCTTCGGGTGGGGTGGTCACCGGGGGGCAATTCGGCGAGGGTCAGGCCTTGTTGGGTGATGCGCCGGATCAACTCGGTGTTTCCGCGTGGATAGGGGATGTCCACTCCGCAGGCCATCACCGCGATCGTCGCTCCCCCGGCGGCGAGCGTGCCCCGGTGTGCGGCGCTGTCGATACCGTGGGCGGCACCGGAGACCACGGTCCAGCCGGCTTCGGCCAGGTCGGCGGCGAGGGTCGCGGCCATGTGTGTGCCGTAGTCGCTGCAGGCCCGGGCGCCGACGACGGCGACGGAGCGCAGTGCCCAGGGGCGTAGCGTGGGGTGGCCGACGGCCCACAGTCCGATGGGGCGTTGGTCGCCGAGGTCGTCGAGTTGGCTGGGCCAGTCGGGGTCGGTTGGGCAGATGAAGCGTCCGCCGAGTGCTTCGATGGTGGCCAGGTCGGGGTCCGGCCGCGCGTGTTGTCCGCGTAGTCGGTATCCGGCGGCGCGGGCGTTGCTGATGCCGGGTGGTGGCTCTTGGGCGGTGAGCATGCGCAGGGTTTCGGTGGGGCCGTGTTCGCGGAGCCATCGGCCGACGGTGGGGTCGCCGGGCTCGGCGATTCTGGTGAGTGCGGCGCGCGCCCGGCGTTCTTCGGGCCGGGTGGTGGCGGTGGCCGGTTCGGTGGTCATGTGCCGCTCCCTACGGTGGCCGGTACTCCGCGGTATACGCCGGTGCGCAGTTGGAGTGCTTGTCCTACGTCGTCGTAGTCGGGTCGGTCGTGGCCGGCCAGGTCGGCGACGGTCCAGGCGACGCGTAGGACTCGGTCCAGGCCGCGTGCGGTGAGCAGGCCGCGTTCCATTTCGCGTTCGACGTCGCGCATGGCGCCGGTGCGTACTCTCCAGCGGGTGCGTAGTTCGTGTCCGGGGACTTGGCTGTTGGTGTTCCAGGGCAGGTCTTGGTAGCGGGTGGCGGCTCGCTTCCTGGCTGTGTGGACTCGTTCGGCGACCTGTGCGGTGGTCTCGCCTCCGGTTCCGTGGCTGATCAGTTCGGAGCGGGTGACGGTGTCGACGGTGACGCGTAGGTCGACGCGGTCGAGCAGCGGGCCGGAGAGTCGGGCTTGGTAGCGCCGTACTTCGTTGGGTGTGCACTGGCAGCCGCCGCCGAGGATGGCGTGGCGGCCGCAGGGGCAGGGGTTGGCGGCGAAGACCAGCAGGAACTTGGCGGGTAGCCGCATCACGCCCGCGCTGCGGGCGACGACGACATGGTCGGATTCGAGGGGTTGGCGGAGGGCTTCCAGTACGCGGGTGCTGAATTCGGGGGCTTCGTCGAGGAACAGCACGCCGTGGTGGGCGAGCGAGACGGCTCCTGGTCTGGGGAGTCCGGTGCCGCCGCCGACGATGGACGGCATGGTGGCTGAGTGGTGCGGGGCGCAGTAGGGGGCTGTGTCGATGTGGGGTTTGCCGGGCGGGAGGATTCCGGCGATGGAGTGGACGGCGGTGACTTCTAGGGCCTGTTGTGCGGTGAGGGGTGGCAGGAGTCCTGGGAGTCGTTCGGCGAGCATGGTCTTGCCTGCGCCGGGTGGTCCTGACAGGTAGAGGTGGTGGCTTCCGGCGGCGGCGATTTCCAGGGCTTTGCGGGCCAGGGGTTGTCCGGCGACGTCGGCGAGGTCTGGTGGGCGTTGGCTGCGGGTGGTGCCGAGTCCTAGTCCGAGGCCGAGTCCGGGGAGGGTGAGGCTTGCGCTGATGGTGTCGGGGCGTTTGTCGCCGTCGTCGGGTTCTTCGTCGGGGACGGGTTCGTCGTTGAGTGCGGCGATGAGTTGTCGCAGGCTGCGGACGCCGAGTACGGCGATGTCGGGTACCAGGGAGGCTTCGGCGGCGGCGCGTTCGGGGACGACGACGTGGCGGTATCCGGCGTCGGCGGCGGCGAGTACGGCGGGCAGGACGCCGCGTACTGGCCGTACTCGTCCGTCGAGGCCGAGTTCGCCGATCATCATCAGGTCGGCGATGGCGGCGGGTCCGATGCGTTCCGCGGCGGCGAGTACGGCGCAGGCTACGGCGAGATCGAAGCCGCTTCCGCTTTTGGGTACGGACGCCGGGCTGAGGCCGACGGTGAGTTTTTTCTGCGGCCAGGTCTCGCCGCTGTTGACGAGGGCTGCGCGGACGCGGTCTCGGCTTTCCGAGAGGCTTTTGTCGGGCAGTCCGACGAGGGTGAACGCGGCTACGCCGGGTTCGAGGTCGGCTTGGACTTCGACGACCACTCCTTCGACGCCGACGAGGGCGACGGAGCAGGTGCGGGCGAATCCCATCACGCCACCCCGCGTACGTGTTCGAGGCGGGCGGCGCCGCGTTCGGGGACCAGGACGCCGATGAGGTCGATGCGGACGCCGCCTGGTGGTGGTCCGCCGTGTTGGGCGAGCCAGTGTTCCGCGAGGTGTCGTAGCCGCTGTGCTTTGCGTGGTGTCATGGCGGCCATGGGGTGTTGGTAGGCGTCGCCTCTTCGGGATTTGACCTCGCAGATCACCAGGCAGTCGCCGTCGGCGGCGACGATGTCGATCTCTCCTGCGGTGCATCGCCAGTTGCGGGCGAGGACGGTCAGGCCGGTGTGGGTGAGGCGACGGGCGGCGAGGTTTTCGCCGTAGTGGCCGAGGGCTGTGCGGGCGTTCATGGGTACCACCTCCGGGTCCGACTGTGGCGGTTCCGGAGACGGTCAGATGATCTTGAACGGATTCTGTGGGTTACTGGCCGGTTGTGGACAACTCCACCACCCGCGAGAGTGAGATCAGGAGGGTGAGGTCAGGGGGTCAGCGGCGATCCGCACGATCGGCTGCAGTTCGCGGTGGCGGCACCTCAGGATGTCGGGGGCGACAGTGGCCGTCAGGCGTTGAAGCCGGATTCGTCGGACGGCAGATCGAGGTCGCTCTTGTTCAGCTCCTCGATGTTCACGTCCTTGAATGTCAGCACCCGCACCTGCTTGACGAAGCGAGCCGGCCGGTACATGTCCCACACCCAGGCATCGGCCATCGACACCTCGAAGAACACCTCGCCCTGGACCGAGTGCACCTGCATCTCGTAGTCGTTGGTCAGGTAGAAGCGCCGCTCGGTCTCGATCACGTATTTGAACAGCCCGACGACATCGCGGTACTCCCGGTAGAGCTTCAGCTCCATCTCGGTCTCGTACTTTTCGAGGTCCTCGGCGCTCATGGCATGTTCCCCTTCAGCGGTACGTTCCCCCGCCGTCTTTCAGTCGCGCTCCGTCTCCAGGAGCAGCGGCGACGGCGGAGGCCCCTCATCAAGCAGCCTACGCAGCAGCTCGGCGAGCCTGGTCGGATACACCGTCTCACGGGTGGCGAGCAGTTCCTCGCAGGTCCACCAGCGCAGTCCGCGCACGCTGCGCCGTTCCAGCTCCGTATGCCCCTGGGTGTGCGGCTCGGCGGCGTGGGTGCGGCCCAGGTAGTACCACTCGTCCTGCTCCCAGCGCCGACCGTCGAAGTCGAACGCGCACGAGCGCTGCCACACTGCCGGGCCCAGCCGCACGGACGTGATGCCCGTCTCCTCCGCCACCTCGCGTAGCGCGGCGGCTCGCAGGCTCTCCCCCGGCTCGACCCCGCCGCCGGGGGTGAACCACCAGGTCGTGGCAGGGTCGGCGGGCTCGAAGCCGTGCAGCAGCAGGATCCGGTCCGCCGGATCGAGCAGGATGACGCGGGCCGCCCGGCGCGGCTGCCCAGCCGATCCGACCGCTGCCGCCCGCTCGGCCTCCGGCTCGCTCACCGGCTCACGCTCGGGCCAGGACACGCCGCCGCTCCGCACGCTTGCGCCGTCGGCCCGCGATCGGCCCGTACGCCGCGCCGCCGAGGATCAGCACGACTCCCGCCGTGACCGCCGAGGCGATCCAGGTGATCGGGCCGGGCTGCGAGACGCCGCCGGGCAGGGCGGCGAAGGAGCCCGGGCGGGTCACCTCCTTCAGCTGGCCGAGCGGCCAGACGGTGGCGTCGACGCGGGCGGCGACCTCGCTGCTCGGCACGGCTCCGTGGTCGCCGTCGGCCAGGTGCACCCGGGAGTCCATGGAGACCTGGCGGTTGTCGCCGAGCATGAACAGCTGGCCGCGCGGGACGGTGGTGGCCGGAATCGGCGCCTGGCCCTGCTGCAGCAGATACGGTTCGCCGATCGGGGCGCCGTTCACCGTCAGCCTGCCCTGCTTGTCGCAGCAGGCGATCTTGTCGCCGCCGACGCCGACGACCCGCTTCACGATGGGTTCATTGCCCCACTGCGGGTCGTTGAACACGACCACGTCACCGCGGCGTACCTCGTCGCCCTTGATCCGCTGCGCCAGCACCCGGTCGCCGGGGTTGACGGTTGGCTGCATCGAGTCGGTGGGCACGGTATAGGGCCGGTAGACGATGGCGCCCCAGACGAATCCGCCCAGGAACAGCAGACAGCCAAGGGCCACCGCCAACCCGGACAGGACGGTGCCCAGGCGGCCGCTGCCGCTGTTCGCGTGGGTATCCCGGCTGCTCATGGGCGGCACCCTACCGGGCGGTACCCATGGCGGTCAGCAGTCCTTCCGCTGCTTTTTGATCAGGCGGCGGCGACGCAGCAGCACCAGCGGAACCGCGCCCGCCAGCCCGGCCGCCGCGGGGACGGCTCCTGCGGCGCTGTTGATGCCGGGCTGGTTGAACGTCGAGGGAATCGGCAGCGTGCTCCAGCGGGTGACCGGCCAGGCGACCACGATGGCGCGGCCGACGACCTGGTTGACCGAGACCGTGCCGCCGCCGGGCAGCATCTGGTGGTAGCGCGAGTCCAGCGAGTCCTGGCGGTGGTCGCCCATGACCCAGATGCGGTTCGGCGGGACCTTGATCGGGCCGAACGGCTTGTCACCGCAGGGGGTGTTGCCCGGGAAGATGTACGGCTCGTCGAGCGCCTTGCCGTTGACCACGACCGGCCCGGTGCCCTTGCACTCGACCGTGTCACCGCCGACCGCGATGACCCGCTTGATCAGGTCCTTCTCCTCGGCGGACGGCATCAGGCCGATGAAGCTCAGCACCTTCTGGATGCCCGAGGCGACCGGATTGGTGGTGGTCGGCGGGTTCTCCTCGAGCCAGCCGCCCGGGTCGTGGAAGACCACGACCTCACCGCGCGACGGCTTCGAGCCGAACCACGGCGTCAGCTTGTCGACCAGCACCCGGTCGCCGACCTGCAGCGTGTTCTGCATCGACTGGGACGGGATGGAGAAGGCCTGCACCAGGAACGTCTTGATGATGAGGGCGAGGACCAGTGCGATGCCGATGAGGATCGGCAGCTCCTTCCAGAAGGAGCGCGGCTTCTTCCGCTCGCTTCCGCCCGCCCGGGCACCGGACTCCTGCTCGCGCCTGCCCCAGCTCCACCGGCCGCCGGACGCACCCGCTCCGCCGGAGCCGCCGGTGCCGTCCGAGCCCTGCTCGAACCGCCGCATACCGTCCTCGTCAGGGGACTTGCCGAGATTCACCGCCGTCGCCTCTTCCTCGACGGCGCCGACCGATGGGCCCTGCCCTTCGGGCTCGCCGGGTCCGGACCGTGCGCCGACCACCAGGTCCCCCACTTCCACTCCTCACTCCGCGCCACAGCCTGCTCCGCGCGCGATGCAGGCCCATCACTCCCATAACGAGCGGGAGTTCCGCAGGAGTCGGGAGTTGGACCATTCCTTGCCGATTATTGGCCTTCCGCAGGGCCGCCGTCCCGTCGGCGCCCGCGTTGGGCACCGATGCGAACGTTCCTGGTTCGGGCAGCGTCCGCCAGTGTGAGAAGGGCCAGGCGATCACGAACGCCCTGCCCACCACCTGGCTCTCGGCGACCGTACCGCCTCCGGGCTCGTCCATGTGGTAGCGCGAGTCGGCCGAGTTGCTGCGGTGGTCGCCCATCACCCACAGCCGCCCCGAGGGGACGGTGAGGCTGAACCGGATCTGCGACGGCGGGTTACCGGGGGCGACATACGGCTCGTCCAGCGCCTTTCCGTTGACCGTGACCCGGCCCCGGGTGTCGCAGCAGGCGACCTTGTCGCCGCCGACCGCGATCACCCGTTTGATCAGGTCCTGCTCGTTCGCCGCCGGGAGCAGGCCGATGAAGGTGAAGAACTCCTTGACCTGCTTCACGCCCGCCGGGTCCGGCTTGGGTTTGGGCTCGCCGTCCAGCCAGTGTCCGGGGTCCTTGAAGACCACGACGTCGCCGCGCTGCGGTTTCGACCCGAACCACGGGGTGAGTTTGTCGACCAGCACCCGGTCGCCGATCTGGATGGTCTCCTCCATCGATCCGGAGGGGATCACGAAGGCCTGCACCAGGAACGTCTTGAGGACCAGGGCGATCAGCAGCGCGACCCCGATAAGGATCGGCACCTCCTTCGCCGCCGACCTGCGGCGCCGCCGCTTGACCCGCTTGGCGGCGCGCCGCCGCTCCGCCCGGCCCGGTGATCTGGGTACGTCGCCGCGCACCGTTCCCGCGGTGTCGGCGGCCGCGCGGTGGTGCCCGTAGCGGGGGCGGCCGCGGTTACCCATGCGCACCGTCCGCAGCCATGTGCGTGGGCGGCGGTACGTGGGCGAAGCCCGTCGGGCGGTGCAGTGTGCGCATCCGGCCGAACGGCCAGCCGATCCAGTCGGCGCGTCCGATCACCTGGTCCACCGGGACGGTGCCGCCGCCGGGGTCGCCGAGGTGGTCGCGTGAGTCACGCGAATCGCTGCGGTGGTCGCCCATGACCCATAGCTTCCCCGGCGGCACCACGATGTCGAACGGCACCTGGGAGGGAACGTCGCCGGGGTACAGGTAGTCCTCCTCGACCGGCTGTCCGTTCACCATGATCCTGCCCTGCCTGTCGCAGCATGTGACTCGGTCGCCGCCCACCCCGACCACGCGCTTGATGTAGTCCGTCTCGTCCGGCTGTGCCAGCCCGGCCATGCTGCCCACGGTGCGCAGCAGATGGGTCAGCGGGTTCTCCGACGGCGGGTCCTGGACGAAGGATCCGGCGCCGTCGAAGACGACAACGTCGCCGCGCCGCGGTTGGTTGCCGAAACGGTACGCCAGCTTGTTGACCACAACCCGGTCGCCGACCTTCAAGGTGTTCTCCATCGATCCGCTGGGGATCAGGAAGGGCTGCACCAGCAGGGCGTTGACCAGGGAGAGCACGCCGAGGCAGACGACGCCCAGCAGCGCGGCTTCCTGCCACAGGGGCAGCCCGTCCCACCAGTCGCGGAGGGCGCGGAGGGCGCGGAGGCGGACGCGGAAGCCGCGCGGGCCGGAAACGGCGAAGCGCGACCGCCCGATCCGCCCCCGAAGGGGGGATGAGCTGTCGCGCTCCACGTCACGTTGTGCTTCGGTGTCCATCGGGCGCAGAGCCTATCCGGCTCGGCTGTGCCCGCTGGCACGAGTCCACCGCGAGTGGATCACCTGGCGGCGATCCGTCGCGGCGGGCGCGCGAGACTCAGCTCTCGCGCTTCTCCTTGATCTTGGCGGCCTTGCCGCGCAGCTCACGGAGGTAGTACAGCTTGGCGCGGCGGACGTCACCGCGGGTCACCAGCTCGATCTTCTCGACGATCGGGGTGTGCACCGGGAAGGTACGCTCCACGCCGACGCTGAAGCTGACCTTGCGGACGGTGAAGGTCTCGCGGATGCCGGAGCCCTGGCGGCGGATGACGACGCCCTTGAACTGCTGCACGCGGGAGCGGTTGCCCTCGATGACGCGGACGTGGACGTTGACGGTGTCACCCGGGCGGAAGCTCGGGATGTCCTCGCGCTTGGACTGGGCGTCGACGGCGTCGAGCAGGTGCGACATGGTGCTCTGCTTTCTTCGCTGATGCCACAGGTCATCAGCGGTAGGTAGGAATGAGGTTTCTGGTGCCGCTTCGCCGTCCGGGCGTCGTTCCCCCTGTGGCAGGGGCGCACGGCGGGCGTACAGCAGCGACCTATTGTTCCACGGGCTCGGCCGCTCGCCCAAATCGCCCGTCCGGGCCCTGCACCCAGCCCAGCTCGGCGAGGAGTTCGCGGTCGCGCTTGTCCAAGGCGGCGGGGTCGCAGCGTTCGATCAGGTCGGGCCGGTTTGCGCAGGTGCGGCGGAAGGCCTCGTCCCGCCGCCAGCGGGCGATCTTCCCGTGGTGGCCGCTGACCAGCACTTCGGGGATGTCCCGGTCCCGCCATACCGGCGGCTTGGTGTAGACCGGGCCTTCCAGCAGGTTGGCCATGGCGCCGGGGGCGAAGGAGTCGTCGCGGTGCGATTCGGCGTTGCCGAGCACTCCGGGCAGCAGTCGCGCCACCGCCTCGGTGATGACCAGCACCGCGGCCTCACCGCCGGCGAGTACGTAGTCGCCGATGGAGACCTCGTGCACCTCCCACCGCTCGGCGTAGGCGTCGATCACCCGGCGGTCGATGCCTTCGTAGCGGGCGGGCGCGAAGACCAGCCATGGCTTCGCCGACAGTTCGACGGCGAGTTGCTGGGTGAAGGGGCGCCCGCTGGGTGTCGGTACGACCAGCACGGGGGCGGCCGGCTCCGTGTCGGACGCGCCGGAAGCCTCGATGGCGTCCAGCGCCTCGCCCCACGGTTCGGGCTTCATGACCATGCCCGGTCCGCCGCCGTACGGGGTGTCGTCGACGGTGTTGTGCCGGTCGTGCGTCCATTCCCGCAGGTCGTGTACGCGTACGTCCAGCTGGCCGCGGGCGCGCGCCTTGCCGACCAGCGAGACGTTCAGCGGTTCGAGGTACTCGGGGAAGATCGTGACGACGTCGATCCGCATCAGGCTTCTTCCCGGTCGCGCTTGCTGTCGATCTCCGCCTCGCCCTCGTTGAGCAGGCCGGGTGGCGGGGTGATGACCGCGCGCTGCAGTTCCAGGTCGATGTCCGGAACGATGTCGGCGACGAACGGGATCAGCACCTCGCTGCCGTCCGGTCGCTCGACGACCAGCAGGTCCTGGTACGGCAGGTGGGAGATCTCGGTGATCCGGCCGACGGCGGTGCCGTCCTCGGTCACCACGTCCAGGTCGATCAGCTGGTGGTCGTAGTACTCCTCGGGGTCCTCCGGCGTCTCCTGCGGGTCGACGTCGGCGATCAGCAGCGTGTTGCGCAGCGCCTCGGCGGCGTTGCGGTCGGTGACGCCCTCGAAGCGCAGCAGCAGGCGGCCGCTGTGCACCCGGCCGGTCTCGATGGTCAGCGGGCCGGTTGCCGCCGGGTCGGTGGCGAGTACGGCGCCGGGCGCGAGCCGCAGCTCGGGCTCGTCGGTGCGCACCTCGATCGTGACCTCGCCCTTGATGCCGTGGGCGCGGCCGATCCGGCCGACTACGAGCTGCACGTTGTCACCTCCCGGTGAGGGTATGGCTTGGCGGTTTCGGGGGGTTGCTCCCCGCGCCCCCACTCAATTCTGGGGGCAGGTCCCGGATCACCGGCAACGGCTCGGGCCGGGGCGGCCGTAGCCGTCCCGGCCCGAGCCGGTGTTGGGGTTTGCCGGGGGCGTCCGCCCCCGAAGAAGCCCGGTCTGCTCAGCGGACCTGGTCCACGTCGACAAGGTCGACACGGACCCCGCGGCCGCCGAGGGCACCGACGACGGTACGCAGGGCGCGCGCGGTGCGGCCGTTGCGGCCGATCACCTTGCCGAGGTCGTCCGGGTGGACCCGGACCTCGAGTACGCGCCCACGGCGCAGGTTGCGCGAGGCGACCTGCACATCGTCCGGGTTGTCGACGATGCCCTTCACGAGGTGCTCAAGAGCCTCCTCAAGCATGCTCAGGACTCGGTCGACTCGGCGGTGGACTCGGCCTCGGCAGCCTCGTCCGCCTTCTTCTCGGCCTTCTTCGCCTTCGGGGTGATCGCCTCACCCTTCGGCTCGTCCTTGGCCTCCTTGGCGGCGGCCTCGAAGAGGGCGCGCTTGTCGGCCTTCGGCTCGGCGACCTTCATCGGGGCCGGGGCGGGCAGGCCCTTGAACTTCTGCCAGTCGCCGGTGACCTTGAGGATGGCGAGGACCGGCTCGGTCGGCTGCGCGCCGACACCCAGCCAGTACTGCGCGCGCTCGCTGTCGAGCTCGATGCGCGACGGGTTCTGCACCGGGTGGTACAGGCCGATCTCCTCGATGGCCCGGCCGTCACGGCGGGTACGGGAGTCGGCGACGACGATGCGGTAGTGAGGCGAACGGATCTTGCCCAGACGCTTCAGCTTGATCTTGACTGCCACGGGAGTGGGTTCTCCTGGTTTTGACGTGGTTGGGCAGCGCGGATCGCCACGTGGGGTTGTGGGAGCCGGTTGCCCGACGGACGCGTCAGCCGAAGGAGAGAGGGGTCCTGCACGGCTGCCGAGTGCTCAGCGGACCATTCTGCCACACCGCGCTGCCACGTCGTGCCGCCGGTCCCCGCGCCGACGGCCGCCACGTCGCTGACGCCTCACGCCGCGCCGACCACCTCCGGGATGCGGAAGGGCTGGCCGCACGCGCCGCACATGATCGGCGCCTGTTCCAGTACGGACGGAACGACCCTGACGTTGCGCCCGCAGTCGCACACGGCCTTGACGCGTACGCCGCCGCCGGACGAGCCGTGCCGGGCGGCGGGGCCGCGGAAGGAGCGGCTGCTGTCGGCTGCGGTCGCCATGGTGTGGGCCTTCAGCGCACGCTGCAGCCGCTCGATCGTCGGCCGGTAGCGCTTTCTGGTGTCCGGGCGCATCACGACCAGCGAGAAGCCGCTGCTGGGATGCGGCTCCTCGGAGTGGTCCAGGCCCAGTTCGTCGGCGATCGCCAGGAACCGGCGGTTGTGGTAGCGGCCGGCGCGTGAGGTGTCACGTACGCCGCGGGCGGCGGCGATCCCGTGCACGGCCTCGTGCAGCAGCCTTTCGAAGGAGAGCTCCGTACCGCAGGCGGACGAGGACTCTCCGATCAGGGACTCGGGGGCGGCCAGGTCCGGCAGCTCGGGGTGGTGCCGTTGAATGTCGGCCCACGCGACTGCCAGCTCGGCGGCGAGAACTGGTGGTGTCGTGCTCACGTCGTGACAACGAGTAGACATGCCGGTGTGTTCCGATTCCGGGGCTATCCCAAATAATTTGCACGTACTCGTCAGTTCGGGCTCATGCATCCGACTGAGGGCGGGTGCGGACGTCTGTGGATGAGCTGTGCGTCCATAGAACAAGCCGGGGCGTACTGCTGCGACGGGCCCAGGAGATGACTCCCCTGGAAATCGCAGTAGTACGCCCCGTTTGGTTCGTGTGCGCGCTATGTACGGGCTGGTGTGCCCGTTTGTGACAGACCCCGTGTGGTCAGCGCGGGGCCACTTCTGGCTCGGTGCGCCCGGCTCAGTACGCCCGGGCGACCAAGGCGACGGTACCGGGTGCGTCGTCCGACTGCGGCACCGACCCGTCCTCTGCCACCAGGCAGCGGACGGTGACGCTCTGCTCGGCGAGCTTGGCCTCGCCTTCCGGGCCGAGCTTCGACCACGGGATGCGGGCCCAGCCGGTCGACGCCGCCTCGGCGGCCTCCTCGACGGTGTCGACGTCGGCGGTACGGGCCTTGCGCCGGTCACGGGACTGCTGGAGCAGCAGCGCCTGGTCCTCCTCCAGCAGCTTCGGCAGCAGCGCGGCCAGCGCGTCGAGCGCGACCGGCTCCTTGCCGCCGGGGATCCGGCGGGCCAGCATGGCGGTGCCGTTCTCCAGGTCGCGCGGGCCGACCTCGATGCGCACCGGTACGCCCTTGAGCTCCCAGTCGACGGCGCGGCGGCCGAAGGGGGTGTCGGTGCGGTCGTCCACCTGCACCCGTACGCCTGCGGCCTTGAGCTGGTCGCCGATCTCCCGCACCTTGGCGATCACCGCGTCGTCGCCCTTGATGGCGAGCACCACGGCCTGGACGGGCGCCAGGCGCGGCGGGACGCGCAGGCCGTTGTCGTCGCCGTGGGACATGATCAGTCCGCCGACCATGCGGGTGGACACGCCCCAGGAGGTCTGCCAGACCAGTTCCTGCCGGCCGTCCTTCGACAGGTACTGGGTCTCGAAGGCCCGGGCGAAGTTCTGGCCGAGCTCGTGGCTGGTGCCCATCTGCAGGGCCTTGCCGTCGCCCATCATCGCTTCGAGGGTGAGGGTGTTGATCGCACCCGCGAAGCGCTCCTTGGCGGTCTTGCGGCCCAGGACCACGTCGATGCCGAGGACGTTGGTCATGAAGTCGCCGTAGACGTCGCTGTGGATGCGGGCGGCGTAGTCGCGCGCGTCCTCGTAGCCGGCGTGCGCGGTGTGGCCCTCCTGCCAGAGGAACTCGGTGGTGCGCAGGAAGACGCGCGGGCGCATCTCCCAACGCACCACGTTCGCCCACTGGTTGATCAGCAGCGGCAGGTCGCGGTAGCTCTGCACCCACTTGGAGAAGTACTCGTTGATGATCGTCTCGGAGGTCGGCCGGACGACCACCGGCTCCTCGAGGTCCTTGCCGCCGGCGTGCGTGACGACGGCGAGCTCGGGGGCGAAGCCCTCGACGTGCTCGGCTTCCCTGGTCAGGTAGGACTGCGGGATGAACAGCGGGAAGTACGCGTTCTGCGCGCCCGCGTCCTTGATCCGCGCGTCCATCTCCTGCTGCATCCGCTCCCACAGCCCGTACCCGTACGGTCGGATGACCATGGTGCCGCGCACCGGCCCGTTGTCGGCCAGCTCGGCCTTGTTGATCAAGTCCTGGTACCAGCGGGGGAAGTCGTCCGCCTGGGGGGTGAGAACGGGAGCCTTTGCCATGGCGCAGATCGTACGGGGAGGGCGCGCCTGAGCGTGAATCGGCTGCTCCCCGGGCTCGGGGTGCGCGCCGTACGCGGGCTCCGGGATACGGCGAAGGGGGCGCACGGAGGGCGCGTTCAAGCGCTCCTGCGTAGCCTCTGGACTACGGACGGGAAGCGGAGTTCCCTGGCTTGCGGGGGATCTCGCGTACGACGTGAGGCGCAATGCGGGGGCACTCGACGACGACTCGCTGGAATGAGGCCGCTCGATGACACCCATGCTCGTTTCCTCCGCGCCCGGGCTGACCGGACGGCCGGAGCGCACCGATGGCAGCGCGCGTGACTGGGCCGAGATCCAGGAGCGGATGCTGGTACCGCTGTACGAGGCCGTGTACGAGCGGCTTGAGGTCGGACCGCAGACCCGACTGCTGGGGGTCGGCTGCGGTGCGGGACTGGCGCTGCTGCTGGCCGCCGCGCGCGGCGCGGCGGTGACCGGCGTGGACCGGGACGGGCGGCGGCTCGCGCTGGCGCGCGAGCGGCTGCTGCCCGCGCCGCAGTGGGGTGCGCGGCGGTCCGGTTACGGGCAGGCGCGGCTCGCCCTTGGGGGTCCGGAGTGCGCGGCGGCGCAGTGCGGGTCCGCGTTCACGGTGGTGACGGCGTTCGATCCGACGCTGCCCGCCGAGTGGCTGGTGCTCGCGCTGCGGTCGGCGGCCGGGCTGGCGCGGCGGGGTGCGGCGGTGGTGCTGGCCGGTTGGGGGCCGCCGGAGCGGTGTGCGACGGCGCATGTGCTGCGGGTCGCGGAGCGGCTGGCGGGGCTGGCGGAGCCGGTGCGGGTGAGTGCCCGGGATGATCTGGAGGAGCGGGCGCACGACGCCGGGCTGCGGTTGGACGGTTCGGGGCGGGTGGCGTGCCCCTTCGCGTACCCGGACATGGACAGCGCGGTGCGCGGGCTGGTCTCCACCGGTCTGTTCGACACGGCGATCGAGGCGACCGACCGCCCGCAGGTCGACAAGGAACTGGCGGAGGCCCTCCATCGGTACCGCCGCCCGGATGGCACGGTGCGGATGGAAAACGTCTTCCGCTATGTGGTCGCCCGGGTCTGAGGCCCGGACGACACCCCTCTCGAAGCGTCGCGGTGGGTTCGGCACCGCCGGTCCACGGCGTCGTGGTCGCTCGCCATCACGGCGGGAGATCATCAGGCCGCCCGGCCCGGCACGGACGCTCCCGTCGCGACGCGGATTTCGGCTCGCCGCGGACGGCCTCGACGGGGGGACTGCCCGGTTCGGCGCCGCCGGTCCACGGCGTCGTGGTCGCTCCCGGTCGGGGCGGAAGATCTTTGCCGTCCGACCCGGCAACCGCCCGTTCCCGCCAGAACGCGGCCCTCGGCCCGCCGCGGAGGCCGCATCGGGTCACGGCCGGTTCGGCGCCGCCGGGGTCCACAGCATCGCGGCCGCTGCCCGGAAACCGTCCGCCGCGACGGCGGGCGGCGCCCGCGGCGGAGCCCGGCGGAAACAGGCAGCGCGCGACCCCCATCAGCACGCGACCCACGGGGTTGCCCACCGCACAGCGGGCCACCCGGCCCGGAATCCGGAACGATCACGGAGGACTGTCCGCCGCCACGGCGAGCCCCCGAAGGGCGGAGCCGGGCGCAACCCGCTGGAAGGCCGCACCCGGTGGGCCGGGCGGGCCCGTGGGGCTAGTTGTCCGGGCGGTCCGGGCGCGGGATGCCCGCCGTCCGGTACGCCTCGGCCTCCTCCGGTGTTTCGCGTTCCAGCAACGCCTTGGCGAGGGCGTCGAGTTGGGCGCGGTGGGCGGTGAGGAGCCGGCACGCCTCCTCGTAGCACTCGTCGACGATGCGCCGCATCTCCGCGTCGACGGCGTCGAGGGTGGCGGGTGCGGCGGCCAGACCGTAGGCCTGCTGGGCGTCCTGCGGGAGGGCGGTGAGCGGGCCGATGCGTTCGCTCATGCCCCAACGGGCGACCATGCCGCGCACGATGTTGGTGACCGGTTCCAGGTCGCGATGTTGCCCGCGCCGAGCTGTTTGCTGAACTCGGTGTACGAGATCGACTGGCTCGTCGGGCCGCCGAAGAACGACAGCAACGCGTCGGTGATGAGGAAGACTGCGAGGGCGGTCAGGATCATGCCGCCCCAGCCACCCATCCGACGGCGCGGCCGCTGCGGCGGGGGCGCGCCCTCCGACCGCCACGGCTGATCCGGGCTCTGTCGGGGCGGTACGGGGTTGGTCACGCCCCGACCATACGTACAGGCAGTGACAGGTGCCGGGACCCGCATCCGGAACGTGCGCGACCGCGGGGGGTCACAGGCCGGGCCACTCCTCGGCGGTGAGCGCGAACCGCTCGTGGTCCCGCCAGGCGTCGTTGATGTAGAGCATGCGCGGGGAGAAACCTTCGTGCCGGAACCCGAGCCGCTTGGCCAGCGCGATGGAACGGACGTTGTCCGGCTGGATGTTGATCTCCAGCCGGTGCAGCGCCAGACCGTCGGGGAGTTCGCTGAAGCACCTGTCCACCACCTGCCGCATGCCCTCGGTCATCCGTCCGGTGCCCGCGTACGGCAGGTACGAGTCATAGCCGAGCACACCGTTGCGGAACCGGGCGCGCACGATGTTGGTCACGTTGCACTTGCCGACGATGCCGCCGTCCGCGCCGTCGATCACGAGGAACGTCTGCAGCGACGGGCCCTGGTTGCGCAGCAGTTCGGGGAACCCGTCCGGGTCGACCGGGTTCCACGCGCCGATGTGCTCGGCGGACCGCACGACGGCCTCGGCGTAGGCCGCCGCGTCCGATGGCCGGGGCGGCCTGATGTGCACGCGCATGGTGTTCTCGTGCGGCACCCGGTCAGCCCATGAACTTCTTGAACTCGTCGGGCAGTTCGAAGCCCTTGCCGTCGTTGTCGGCCGGGAGCCCGAACGCGCCGCCTGCCTGCTGCTCCCGGCGGGCGGCTGCCGCGGCCTCGTCGGCCTTGCGCTTCATCGGGTTGCCACTGCGCTGCTTGCCCTTGGCGGGCTTGGCCTTCTTCTTTCGGGCCGCGCCGCCCCCCATGCCCGGCATCCCCGGCATGCCCGGCATCCCCGGCATGCCGCCGCCTTGTGCCATCCGCGACATCATCTTGCGGGCGTCGAAGAACCGCTCGACGAGGTTCTTGACGGCGCCGACCTCGACACCCGAGCCCCTGGCGATACGGGCCCGCCGCGAACCGTTGATGATCGTCGGGTCGGTGCGCTCGGCCGGGGTCATCGACTTGATGATCGCGGCGGTGCGGTCCACGTCCCGCTCGTCGAGGTTGTTGATCTGGTCCTTGATCTGGCCCATGCCGGGCAGCATGCCGAGCAGCTTGGAGATGGAGCCCATCTTGCGGACCTGCTCCATCTGCTGGAGGAAGTCGTCGAGGGTGAACTCCTTGGGGCCCTTCGCCAGCTTGGCCGCCATCTTCTCGGCCTCGGCCTGGCTGAAGGTCTGCTCGGCCTTCTCGATCAGCGAGAGCACGTCGCCCATGCCGAGGATGCGGGACGCCATGCGGTCCGGGTGGAACGCGTCGAAGTCGTCCAGCTTCTCGCCGTTGGAGGCGAACATGATCTGCTTGCCGGTGACATGCGCCACCGACAGTGCGGCACCACCGCGCGCGTCGCCGTCGAGCTTGGAGAGCACCACGCCGTCGAAGCCGACGCCGTCGAGGAAGGCCTGCGCGGTGTTGACCGCATCCTGGCCGATCATGGCGTCGAGGACGAAGAGGATCTCGTCGGGGCTGACCGCGTCGCGGATGTCCGCGGCCTGCTCCATCATCTCCTGGTCGATGCCGAGGCGGCCCGCGGTGTCCACGATGACCACGTCGTGCTGCTTGGTGCGGGCGTAGTCGATCGAGTCCTTGGCGACCTTCACCGGGTCGCCGACGCCGTTGCCCAGCTCGGGCGCGTAGACCGCGACGCCGGCGCGCTCGGCGACGACGGCCAGCTGGTTGACCGCGTTCGGACGCTGCAGGTCGCAGGCGACGAGCAGCGGGGCGTGCCCCTGGCCCGCCAGCCAGCGGCCGAGCTTTCCGGCGAGGGTGGTCTTACCGGCACCCTGCAGACCGGCCAGCATGATCACGGTCGGCGGGGTCTTGGCGAACCGCAGTCGGCGGGTCTCGCCGCCGAGGATGCCGATCAGCTCCTCGTTGACGATCTTGATGACCTGCTGTGCGGGGTTCAGCGCCTGCGAGACCTCGGACCCGAGTGCCCGCTCCTTGACCTGCTTGATGAACGCGCGGACCGCGGGAAGGGCGACATCCGCCTCCAGCAGCGCGATGCGGATCTCGCGCGCGGTGGCGTCGATGTCCGCCTCGGACAGGCGGCCCTTGCCCCGGAGGTTCTTGAAGGTCGCTGCGAGGCGATCGGAGAGAGTGTCGAACACGGCGTCGCGGGTCCTCGTGTCGGGGGCGGGCGGATATCGCCCTCCAGGGTATCTGGCCCGTCCAGGTCCGGTCTCCATCGCGGTGCGAGGCCGCTTCGCGGCTGGATCTTCAGACGGCGGCGCATATGCGCGTGGGACAATGACGGCGTCGTCGAACGCCGAGGAAGTGATCATGTCGATCCTGGACGACCTACGTGCCAACCCGCACGCGGACATCAAGACCGAGGGCTACGTCATCGATGTCGTCGACGGAAGGGTGATCATGACCCCCCAGGGGCCTGACCGGGACGACACGATCTTCGATGTCCGCAGCCAGATCCGCGATCAATACGGTAAGTCCGTGAAGACCGCGTCGGATGTCTTCGTCGACTTCCCCGGCGAGACCTCCTTCGCACCAGACGTCGCCATCCTCGACGCGGACGCCGTACGGCACGGCAACAGGTACGTGTGCACGAACGTTCTGGCCGCGGTTGAGTTCGTCTCGGTTGAGAACGACGTGAACGACTACGTGACGAAGGTGGCCAAGTACGGCCGCTTCGGCATCGCCACGTACTTGATCATCGACCCGTTCAAGCAGGTGTGCACACTCCTCGAAGGCCCGACGCCCACGGGATATGCCGAGCGCACGGAAATCCCCTTCGGCGAGCATGTGGAACTGCGCCTCGCGGACGGCCGGAGCATCGACATCGACACCAGCGATTTCCCCGATCGCAAGGCCAAGTAGGCCAGCCCTACCGCAACGCCCCCTCCACCTCCCGGGCCACCTCGGCCGCCCGGTCCGGCGGGAGGGGTGCGCCGTCCGCGCCCACCACGTAGAACGCGTCCACCGCGTTGGCGCCGAGGGTGCTGATCCGGGCCGAGCGCACCGCGACCCCGCTCGCGTCCTCCAGGGCGCGGCCGATCCGGTGCAGCAGCCCCGGCGCGTCCTGCGCCCTGACCTCGATCACGGTGGCCACCTCCGAGGTGCCGGTGGCCACCGTCACCCTGGGCGGCGGGGCCGGGACGCCCCTGCGCCGCGGGTACGCGGCCTCGCGCTCCGCCAACCGGGACTCGATGTCCAGGGAGCCGTCGAACGCCCGCGCGAAGTCGGCACGCAGCCGCGCGACCTCCGGCAGCGAGCCGAACTCGGCCGCGACCCGCCAGCTCAGCAAGGTCACAGGTCCCGCCCCGATCGGGTCCGCGGTCCGCAGATCCGCCGCCCGCACCGTCAACCGGTGCAGCGCCAGCACGCCCGCCGCCGCGGGCAGCAGGCCCGGGCGGTCCGGCACCGCCAGCAGCAGTTCCACGCCGACCGGCTCGGTGCCGTCCTCCGTCACCGGCTCCGACTCGGCCTGCAGCGCCACCACCGGGCCGCCGGTGCGGGCCGCCTCGACCGCAAGGCGCTCCTCCTCGGCCGAGGTCTCCCGGGTCGGCGTGCTGGGCGGCGCTCCGCCGGCCAGCACGCCCGCCACCCGGCGCACCAGTTCGGCGACGAGCGACGCCCGCCAGGCGCTCCACGCCGCGGGGCCGGTGGCGAGCGCGTCGGCCTGGGTCAGCGCGTGCAGCAGGTCGAGGCACTCGGTCGACCGCACCGCCTTCGCCACGGACTCGACGGTGGCCGGGTCGTCCAGATCGCGCCGGGTCGCCGTTTCGATGAGCAGCAGATGGTGCCGTACCAGCAGGGCCAGCGTGTCGGCGTCGGTGCGGCCGAAGCCCAGCCGGGCGGCCACGTCCCGGGCGATGACCTCGCCCGCCGTCGAGTGGTCGCCCGGCCAGCCCTTGCCGATGTCGTGCAGCAGCGCGGCGATCAGCAGCAGATCGGGGCGGCTGACGTGCCGGGTCAGCGACGACGCCTGGACGGCCGTTTCGACGAGGTGGCGGTCAACCGTCCAGCGGTGTACGGGGTTTCGCTGCGGACGGCACCGTACCCGCTCCCAGTCCGGCAGCAGCCTGGTGATCAGGCCCTCGGCCTCCAGCGCTTCCCACACCGCCACCGTGGCCTCGCCCGCGCCGAGCAGCGTGACGAGCTGCTCCCGCGCCTCGGCGGGCCAGGGCACCGGCAGCGGGTGCGCCGCGGCGGCCAGCGCCCGTACCGCGGGCAGCGAGATCGGCAGGCCCGCCTGGGCGGCGGCGGCCGCCGCGCGCAGCGGGAGCACCGGGTCGCGTTCCGGCCTGGCGGTACGGGCGAGCACCGCCTCGCCCTCCTGCTCGACGACGCCCTCGGCGAGCGGCATCCGCTCGGCGCTGACCGGTTCGGTTCGGCCGCGGGTGAGGAAGCGCTTACGGGGCCGCGCCGACCGTGACCGCAGCACCCGGCCGACCGCGCGCCAGGTCACATCGCTCGCGTACGCCACCGTGCGCGCCGCCTCGTACACCTGCCGCAGCAGGGTGTCGGCGTCCAACACGCCCAGCCAGTCGGCGACTTGGTCCTGCTCCTGCAGGCTCAGCCGGTCGGTGGACCGGCCGGTGACCAGGTGCAGGGCGTCGCGGGTGTCGAGCAGCCGGGTACGGGCTTCGGCCAGGCCCTCGCGCGGGGCGTCGGCCAGCCAGGAGGCGGCGACGGCGCGCAGCACGGTGGCGTCCCGCAGTCCGCCGCGCGCCTCCTTCAGATCGGGTTCCAGCAGATAGGCCAACTCGCCCTGCCGGGCGGCCCGTTCCAGGCACAGTTCGTGGAGTTCGGGCAGCCGTTTCGGCGCCTGTGCGCGCCAGTCGCCGAGTACGGCGGTGCGCAGCGAGGCGGTGAGCTCCGGGTCGCCCGCGATGTGGCGGGCGTCGAGCAGGCCGAGCTGCACCTTGAGATCGTCCTCGGCCGTTTTGCGGGCCTCGGCCGGGGTGCGCACCGAGTGGTCGAGGGCGAGGCCCAGGTCCCACACCGGGTACCAGAGGCGGTCGGCGAGCGCGGAGACCTCGCCGGTGGTGGCCGACCCGTCGTGCAGCAGCAGCAGGTCGAGGTCGCTGCGCGGCGAGAGTTCGCCGCGCCCGTAGCCGCCGACTGCGACGAGTGCCGTACCGGCGTGCGGGGTGGGGAAGAGTCCGGCGAGCCACTGGTCGGTCAGCTCGGCGAGCCTGGCACGACGCGACGGTCCCGGCTGGCCCTCCTCGTTGAGCAGGGCCAGCCGGGCCGCCGCGTAGCCGACACCGGGCGACCGTGCGCCCTCCGGTACACGGTGGGGGGTCCCGGAGGTCTCCGGGACGGCACGGTCGGTCATACGGTCTCCCAATGCCAAGCGCGGTTCCGCATCGTCGCAGCTGAGTGGTCTACGGCGGGCCGGTCTACAGGGCGTCGGGGCCGCGCTCGCCGGTCCGTACCCGGACCGCCGTGTCGACGGGGACGCTCCACACCTTGCCGTCACCGATCTTTCCGGTTCGCGCCGCCTTCACCAGGACCTCGATCAGTCCGTCGGCGTCCGCGTCCTCCACCAGGACCTCTATGCGGATCTTGGGCACGAGGTCGATGGTGTACTCGGCGCCCCGGTAGACCTCGGTGTGGCCGCGCTGCCGGCCGTATCCGCTGGCCTCGCTGACGGTCAGGCCCTGCACTCCGAAGTCCTGGAGGGCGGCCTTGACCTCGTCAAGGCGGTGCGGCTTGATGACTGCGCTGATGAGTTTCATACGTCCACCTTCGACTGTGCGGCCTCGGAGGGGCTCTCGCTCTTCTTACCGGTGGTGGCCTTGCTCTCGGCGGCCACCGGGAGTCCGCCGATCCGGGCGCCGGAGCCGACACCGGCGAAGTCGTAGCCGGTCTCGGCGTGCTCCGCCTGGTCGATCCCGGAGACCTCGTCGTCCTCACTGACCCGGAAGCCCATCACCAGATCGATCACCTTGGCGAGGATCGCAGAAACCACGAGCGAGTACAGCAGGACACAGATGACACCGACGGCCTGCTTGCCGAGCTGCCCGAACCCGCCCCCGTAGAACAGGCCCTTGGCGGTCTGGCCGACACCACCGGTGGCGAACAGGCCGATCAGCAGCGAGCCGACGATTCCGCCGACCATGTGGACGCCGACGACGTCCAGGGAGTCGTCGAAGCCGAGCTTGAACTTCAGTCCGACGGCCCAGGCGCACAGCACACCGGCGATCACGCCGACGGCGATCGCGCCCATCGGGGAGACCGAGCCGCAGGCCGGGGTGATGGCGACCAGTCCGGCCACCGCGCCGGAGGCGGCGCCGAGGGTGGTGAAGGAGCCGTGCCGGATCCGCTCATAGGCGAGCCAGCCGAGCATGGCGGCGGCGGTGGCGACCTGCGTGTTGGTGAACGCGACAGCCGCGACGCCGTCAGCGCCCAGCCACGATCCCGCGTTGAAGCCGAACCAGCCGAACCACAGCAGTCCCGCGCCGAGCATCACCAGCGGCAGGTTGTGCGGCCGGAACGGGTCGCGCTTGAAGCCGACCCGCTTGCCGATGACGAGGATGACACCGAGCGCCGCCGCACCCGCGTTGATGTGGACGGCGGTACCGCCCGCGAAGTCGATCACACCCAGCTTGGCCAGCCAGCCGCCGGTGCCCCACACCCAGTGCGCCACCGGGAAGTACACGACGATCGCCCACAAGGTGATGAACAGCGACCAGGCGGTGAACTTGACCCGGTCCGCGAGCGCGCCGCTGATCAGCGCCGGAGTGATGATCGCGAACATCAGTTGGAAGACGGCGAACACATAGATCGGAATGCCGTAGCCGGGCCACAGCTCGGTGATCCCTATGTGGCGCATTCCGAGCCAGTCGGTGCCGCCGATGAAACCACCGTGGTCGGTGCCGAAGGCGAGGCTGAATCCGAACAGGGTCCACAGGATGGTGATGATGCCGAGGCTGATGAAACTCATCATCAGCATGTTCAGCACGCTTTTGACCCGGACCATGCCCCCGTAGAAGAAGGCGAGACCGGGGGTCATCACCATCACCAGTGCGGCGCTGACCAGCATGAACGCGGTATGGCCCGTGTCGAGAACGGGCTTGTCGGCAGCGAGCGTCGTCAGGATGCCAGTCGGCATCGGCGTCTCCTCGTCGTCGGTACGGCCCGTGCGGGCGGGGAGTGGGGGGAACTGAAAGGGCCGGTTATCGCCAAGAGGGTGGCGGAGCCGGGTTTCAGTCGCCGCAGCGCGGTGTTTCACCGTCGTGACGAAGATGGCGTGCGTGTTACGGCCCGGTGAACCGGTGCTCGCCGCTCATGGTGAACGCATTGCTCCGTATACCGGGTGCCACTGCGATTTCCGGGGTGTCCCGTGCGTTTCCCGGCGGGTCCCGGCGGGTCCCGGCGGGTCCCGGGCGGGGATACGGAACCGGCCGCGGCGGTTGCCCGTCGACCTGGCGGTGGGGGAGCCTAGTCGGGCTGATCGGGGTGGCCGCCGCGGCCGGAGTGGAGAGGTCCGTGGGGTCAGACGGCCTGGGCCGCCGGGTCCAGTTCGCAGTCGTCGGGCAGATCGGTCCGCAGTTGGTCGCTGAGCGCTATGACCTCGGCCACCTGTCCGTAGTCGCGTACCGCGGTGTCCGTGGTGCGACGGATTCGGGTGTTGACCCGCTCGGAGCGGATCTTCCTGGCCACGGCGATCGCCTCGGCGGCGAGCTCCGAGGCGTGCTCGGGGTTCTGCTGGAGCAGATGGACGCTGGCCATGCCGATCAGGTTCAGCGCGTAGCTGCGCTGGTGCTCGGGGTCCTGGGCGAACAGCTCGACGGCCCGCTCCATCACCGGCTGCGCCAGCGAGGCGTACGTCGGGCTGCGACCGGCGACGTACGCCAGGTCGCGGTAGGAGTGCGCGTTCTCCGCGTTCAGCTCGGCCTCGGAGAAGAACCGGATCCAGTCGGGGTCCTCGGCCGGGCGGCGGTCGCTGAAGGTGTCCTCGGCCATCCGTACCGCGCGGTGGCACTTCTGCACCTGGCCCATGCTGGCGTAGGCGCGGGCCTCCATCGCGTGGAGCATCGACTGGGTGGTCGCGGTGGCGGAGTCCCGGCTGCCGTACTGCGCGAGGTGGACCAGCTCCAACGCGTCGTCGGGACGGCCCAGATGGATCATCTGACGGCTCATGCTGGACAGCACGTACGCACCGAGCGGGCGGTCCCCCGCCTCCTTGGCGGCGTGCAGCGCGAGCACGAAGTACTTCTGCGCGCTGGGCTGCAGGCCCACGTCGTAGCTCATCCACCCGGCGAGTTCGGCGAGTTCGGCGGTGACCTTGAACAGCCGCTTGGTGACCGGCTGCGGATGGGTCTCCTGCAGTAGGTCGGTCACCTCGTGGAGTTGCCCGACGACCGCCTTGCGGCGCAGTCCGCCACCGCACTGCGCGTCCCACTGGCGGAACATGACCGTGGTGGCCTCCAGCAGATCGAGCTCCGGCCCGGAGAGCTTGGCGGGCCGGGACGACCGTTCGGCGTGCGCGGTACGGCCCGCGGCGCCCAGGTCGGGCACCGGGACGCCCGGCGGTGCGGGCACCAGCCAGCGCTGCATCGGCTCGATCAACGCGGGCCCGGCGGACAACGCCAGCGAGGCACCGAGGAAGCCGCGGCGCCCGAGCATCAGATCGCTGCGGGAGAACTCGCTGATCAGCTCTACGGTTTGGGTGCCCGCCCACGGCAGGTCGACGCCGGAGGTGGCGGGCGGCTGGTGTGCGCTGCGCAGGCCCAGGTCCTCGATGGCGACGACCGATCCGAAGCGCTCGGAGAACAGCTCGGAGAGAATTCTCGGGATCGGCTCGCGCGGCTGCTCTCCGTCGAGCCAGCGCCTCACCCGCGAGGTGTCGGTGCTGATGTGGTGCGCACCGATCTGCCGTGCCCGTCGGTTGACCTGGCGAGCGAGTTCGCCCTTGGACCAGCCGCTGCGGACGAACCAGGAACCCAGCTGCTCGTTGGCCTGCTTCTCGCCGACGCCGTTGGCGTCGGCCTCGCCGCTTGTGACGCTTCCGACCACCGGAACGCCCCCATCCCACTTCTCTTCGCCGAACTCTCCAAAGGATGCCGCCAGTTGGGGCTCCTTGTCCTCAACGCGCCACCCCCGGTGACCGAATGCTCGTGAGTGCCCTGCCTCCGGCATGCCCGCGGACGGCGCGTCTTCCGGGGGCTCGTAAACCGAAAGTAATCCCGTGATCACCCATCCGGCGAGGGCGGATGCCGAATCGCCACCATTCGCCACCCCTTCGAATGAACTCTTCCCCCGCCGCACACGATTCACTTGACAGATGAACATCAGGTCCGAGTGGAGCGAGGTGCGGCAGGGCGCGCACTGCGCCGCGCACCACTCCCCGCGCCGCGATGCGCTGCCGACGCGCCGCCCCCGACGGCGCGTCGCGAGCTGCGGGTGGGCAGTCAGCCGCAGAGAACCCGCAAAGGGGTGGTGGGCGACGGCAAATCCAACGCAGCGGCCCGTCAGGGCCTCCTTTGAGGGTGGTGGTGGGCGACGGGAGGGCGTAACCATCGACGAATTCGGAGTGTTGGAGGTGACATGGGCTTCACGATCGGCAGCTTCCGGGAGATCCGGGACATCGCGCCCGGCGTGCGCCGCCGCACCCGCGCCTCGGTCCGCTCAACGATCGCGGAGTACACGGCGGTGTACGGCTGGGCGGTAACCCCCGGCGCCCGCGCCACCCGAGGCGGTGGCCAGTGCAGTTGCGGTGACCCGGAATGCGCGGCGCCCGGCGCCCACGCGCTGGGCTTCGCCGCCGAGATCCCGGCGGGCGCGAACGGGGAACAGGTCGCCGCCGCCTGGGCACAGACACCGGGCGCGGCCGTACTCCTGCCCGCCGGGCGATCGTTCGACGTACTGGACGTCGCGGAGGAGGCGGGCTGCCGGGCGATGGTGCGCCTGGAGCGGATGGGGCTGCGGCTCGGGCCGGTGATCGGCACACCGGACGGCCGGGCGCTGTTCTTCGTCGCGCCCGGCGCGGCGGACGAGCTGCCACGGCTGCTCTACCGGATGGGCTGGGACGACGCCGCTCTCGATCTGCGCTGCCGGGGTCTGGGCGACCATGTCACCGCGCCGCCCTCGGACCTCGGGGGTCTGGGCCCGGTCCGCTGGCTGCGTCCGCCCTCCCCCGACCGGCAGCCGCCGGAGGCGCGCCTGCTGCTGGGCACGCTGGCGTACGTGTGCCACCGGCACAGGATGCCGGTGCGGACGTTGTGATGGAGATGGGTAAGGGGCGCCCGCCAGTGGCGGGCGCCCCTTACCCATCGGACCTACTCGGCGGGTCAGTCGCCGATCAGCGCGTCGACGAACGCCTCCGGCTCGAACGGCGCCAGGTCGTCGGGCCCCTCACCGAGGCCGACGAGCTTGACCGGTACGCCCAGTTCCCGCTGGACGGCGACCACGATGCCGCCCTTGGCGGTGCCGTCGAGCTTGGTCAGGGCGATACCGGTGATGTCCACGACCTCCGCGAAGACCCGGGCCTGGACCAGCCCGTTCTGGCCGGTGGTGGCATCCAGGACCAGGATCACCTCGTCGACCGGGCCGTGCTTCTCCACGACCCGCTTGACCTTGCCGAGCTCGTCCATCAGGCCGGTCTTGGTGTGCAGTCGGCCCGCGGTGTCGATCAGCACCACATCGGCGCCCTCAGCGATACCTTCCTTCACCGCGTCGAACGCGACGGAGGCGGGGTCGCCGGCCTCCGGGCCGCGCACGGTGCGCGCCCCGACCCGCTCGCCCCAGGTCTGCAGCTGGTCGGCGGCGGCGGCGCGGAACGTGTCGGCGGCGCCGAGCACCACACTGCGGCCGTCGGCCACCAGAACGCGGGCCAGCTTGCCGGTGGTGGTGGTCTTACCGGTGCCGTTGACGCCGACCACCATCAGCACCGCGGGGGTGTCCTGCGGGCTTTCGGTGTGCAGGACGCGGTCCATGTCGGTACCGACCAGCGTCAGCAGTTCCTCGCGCAGCAGTGCGCGCAACTCGTCGGGGGTCCGGGTGCCCAGCACCTTGACCCGGGTGCGCAGCCGCTCGACCAGTTCCTGGGTGGGGGCGACACCGACGTCGGCGGTGAGCAGGGTGTCCTCGATCTCCTCCCAGGTGTCCTCGTCGAGACGGTCACGGGAGAGCAGGGTGAGCAGTCCCTTGCCGAGGGTGCTCTGCGAGCGGGACAGCCGGGACCGCAGCCGTACCAGTCGGCCCTCGGTGGGCTCGGGCACCTCGACGGGCGGGGCGAGCGGTTCCCCGGCCACCGTCTCGGGTTCTTCGACCTCCGCGACCTCGGTGGCCGCGGGGGCGTCCGGCAGGTCGACCTCTTCGATGGTCCTGCGGGGCTCGTCGTGCGGTTCCTCCGCCTCCTCGCCGAGGTGCGGCTCGGCCGGCGGGGTGGTGATCTTCGGTTCTGCCGACGGCGGCGGCGTGGGCGGCAGCTGCTTCTTGCGGCGACTGCTGACCACGAGGCCGCTCAGCGCGCCGACCGCGACCAGGGCGATGACTACAGCAAGGATGACGGTTTCCATAACGCCCTCCAGTATCGGCCACTGCGCAAGGGCCGCGCCCTGGAAGACGCGGGGCACACAGTTAAAGCAACTTAATGGGACAAAGGTCACTCTTGACGTTTTCCCGACCCGCATACGATCCTGATCTGCAATGCGCGTAGAGGGCCCTTAGCGATGGTCCCGTAGTCGCCGTTTCCCCCTCCCCCGACTTCCCGCTCGGAGAAACCACCGTTATGGAGAAGACGCCTGCTCTCGAAGCAGAAGGCGCCATCGAGACCCGCGGCATCGAGCCCGTCCCCGACTCCGAGCGGCAGGGCCGCGTCAGAGAGCTCTTCCCCACCTGGGTGGCGGCCAACATCAGCGTCCTGCTGCTCACCATGGGCGCGGGCCTGGTGGTCTCCAACGGCCTGAACTTCTACCAGGTCCTGCTGGTCGCCGTCCTCGCCCCCATTGTGTCGTACGGCATCGTGGGTGTGCTCACCATCGCGGGCAAGCGCGGTGGCGCGCCCGGTATGACGCTCTCGCGCGCGGTCTTCGGCCAGCGCGGCAACCTCCTCCCCGGCGCGGTGACCTGGATCGCACGCTGGGGCTGGGAAACGATCAACGCGGTGACCGGCGCGTACGCCGTGCTCACCATCCTCAACCTGCTGTTCGGGATCAAGAGCAGCACGCCCCTGATCATCGTCACCCTGCTGTTCTTCGTCGGCGCCACCTTCACGGTCAGCGGTATGGGCCGCAAGGTGCTGCTGCTGTGCAACCGGTGGTCGGCGTACCTCTTCGGCGCCTTCAGCCTCGCGGTGCTGGGCTATCTGGTCGCCGACACCAACTGGTCCGCGGTCTTCTCCCGTCCGGCGGGCTCAACCGCGCTGCTGGTGGCCGGAGTTGGCACCATCGCGGCCGGTGGCCTCAGCTGGGCGCCGTCCGGCGCCGACTTCTCGCGCTACCTGCCGCGCACGGCCTCCAGCAAGGGCATCGTGGGCAACACGGTCGCGGGCGCGGGCATCGTCGTGGTGCCGCTGGTGCTGATGGGCGCGGTGATGGCGGTCGGTACGCCGGATCTGGCCAAGGCCAGCGACCCGGTCTCGTTCATCGGCAAGCTGCTGCCGATGTGGCTGTCGGTTCCGTATCTGTTCATCGCGCTGATCGGCATGCTGCTCATCAACAGCATGTCGATGTACTCGGCCGGGTTCACCGCGCAGACCCTGGGTTTCAAGATCCCGCGTGCCTGGGCGGTCAGCGTCAACGCGGTCATCAGCCTGGTCTTCGGTTCGCTGCTGATGATCGTGGCGTCCGGCTTCATCAGCTCGTTCATCTCCTTCCTGACCCTGCTGGCGGTCTCGTTCTCGGCGTGGATCGGCGTCTTCGGCGTCGACATGCTGCGCGGCCGGGAGTACGACCCGAAGGCGCTGATGGACACCACCCGTACCAGCGCCTACTGGTACAAGGGCGGCTTCGCCTGGCAGGCGATGACGGCCTGGGCGGCGGGTCTGGTCATCGGTCTGTGCTTCACTTCCGTCTCCTGGTTCTCCGGCCCGCTGGCCGGCACCTGGCTCGGTAAGAACGGCCTGGGCTGGGCGGTGACGATCGTCATCGCCGCGGTGCTGTACGCGGTGCTGCCGCGGGAGCAGGCCGCGGTCAGCGGTGAGGCGGCGGAGGCGGTCGAGACCGCCGACCCCGCGAGCGAACTGGTCAGCTGACCCAACGCCAAGCGCGTCGTCCCCCCTTCGCCGTCTCCGGCGGAGGGGGGACGTTTCTGTGCGGGGGTGCCGCTTCTGCTGGCGCATCAGCCAGGCCGCGCCCCGGCTGCCGTCTCCGTAGGGGACGTTGGGAAACCCGCGTGGGAGGTGACGTCCCGTACGGACGGTTGACGACCCGCACGGAATGCTGCGGACCGGCTCGGGACGATGCGGGCCCCACGGGGACACTGCGTACCCGCGCAGGACTCGGTGCCCCCGCGAGACGCCGCGGCCCGGCCCAGGACGCCACGGACCGGAACGGCCCGGCACTCGCCCTCAAGGCCGCCCGCGCCCTCGGTGTTCGTTCGACTGCGCCGCCCGCAGCGGAAAGTTCGGGCAGCCCCGCGTCCGGCGCTCCCCCTGCGCCGCCGGTCGATCCGGTGCCGTCGGCACACAGCGCCCGCCGGTCCGGAAAAGCCCGCCGCCCCGGCTCAGCCATGGTGCTGAGCCGGGGCGGCGGAACTGGAAGAGCGGGCAGCGGGGGGTGGTTTAGCCCATCTCCTCCAGGGCCTTGCCCTTCGTTTCCCGGACGAAGAACGCCACGAAGGGAATCGAGAGGATGGCGAAGAAGGTGTAGATCACATAGGCGCCCGACAGGTTCCAGTCGGACAGGGTCGGGAAGCTGACCGTGATCAGCCAGTTGGCGATCCACTGGGCGGCGGCCGCCACACCGAGCGCCGCGGCGCGGATCTTGTTGGGGAACATCTCGCCGAGCAGCACCCAGACCACCACGCCCCAGGACAGGGCGAAGAACAGCACGAAGGCGTGGGCCGCGCCCAGCGCGACGGTGCCCTGGAGGTTCGGCAGGTGGATGGCGGCGCCGGAGCCGGTCTTGTACGAGAACGCCCAGGCGGCCAGGCCCAGCGAGATCGCCATACCGACGGAGCCGATGAGGGCCAGCGGCTTGCGGCCGATCCGGTCGACGAAGATCATCGCGATCACGGTGCCGATCACGTTGATGATCGACGTGGTGAACGAGTAGAGGAACGAGCTGGACGGGTCGATACCGACCGACTGCCACAGCGACGCCGAGTAGTAGAAGATCACGTTGATGCCGACGAGCTGCTGGAAGACGGACAGGCCGATACCGACCCACACGATCGGCAGGAAGCCCGCCCTGCCACCGAGCAGGTCCTTGAACCTCGCCTTGTGCTCGCGGTGCATGCCCTGGCGGATCTCGGCGACCCGGGCGTCGAGGTCGGCGCCGTTGCCCTCGACCTCGGCGAGGACCTTCTGCGCGTCGGCCTCACGGCCGACGGAGATCAGGAAGCGCGGCGACTCCGGGATCGCGAGGGACAGCAGTCCGTAGAGCGCGGCGGGCACGACCATCACACCGAGCATCCACTGCCAGGCCTCCAGGCCGCCGATCTTGCCGCGCTGCTGGCCGTTGGCCATCTGCAGGATGCCGTAGTTGACCAGCTGCGATATCGCGATGCCGATGACGATCGCGGCCTGCTGGAAAGAGCCGAGGCGTCCGCGGTAGGCGGGGGGTGCGACCTCGGCGATGTACGCGGGGCCGATCACCGAGGCCATGCCGATGGCGAAGCCACCGATCACCCGCCACAGGGTGAGGTCCCACACCGCGAACGGCAGCGCCGAGCCGATCGCGCTGACCACGAAGAGGATCGAGGCGATCTGCATGACGCGGATGCGGCCGATGCGGTCGGCGATGCGGCCCGCGGTCGCGGCGCCGATCGCGCACCCGAGCAGTGCCGCGGCGACCACCTGGGCGAGCAGGGCGTGGCCGATGCCGAACTTGCCCTGGATGCCGTTGACCGCACCGTTGATCACGGAGCTGTCGTAGCCGAAGAGGAATCCGCCCATGGCTGCGGCGGCGGTGATGAAGATGACATGGCCGAGGTGGTCCGGCGCGGCCTTATGGCCGCCGGGCGCTACGTCCGATGCGGTGCTGGTGGTCAACGTGAACTCCTGGGGCTCTGCACAGAGCCCTCCCGTGGGGGCCTGGATCTTCGATTGCTTCGAGTGTCAGGCGGTCCGTCGACCGTCACCACTCGGCTATCCATCGAAAGTTAAAGCGACGTTGCAGAGACTATGCCTTCAAGTTTCGAAGTCAAGAGGGGGTGGTGGGTCTCCTTGGACATAATTCCGGTCACATGATGTTCATATATTGAACTTTTGATGGAAGCGTCGCCAAGCCGATACAAGAGGTACGCGGAGGCGGTCGGACTACTTCTTGCCGTCCCGCAACCGCTGGCTGATCACCTTCGAGACCCCGTCGCCCTGCATCGACACGCCGTACAGCGCGTCGGCGACCTCCATCGTGCGCTTCTGGTGGGTGATCACGATGAGCTGCGAACTCTCCTGGAGCTCCTTCATGATCCGAATCAGACGCTGAAGGTTGGTGTCATCGAGCGCCGCTTCGACCTCGTCCATCACATAGAACGGGCTGGGCCGGGCCTTGAAGATCGACACCAGCAGCGCCACCGCGGTCAGCGACCGTTCGCCGCCGGAGAGCAGTGAGAGCCGCTTGACCTTCTTGCCCGGCGGCCGGGCCTCGACCTCGACGCCGGTGGCCAGCATGTCGTCAGGATCGGTGAGGATCAGCCGGCCTTCACCACCCGGGAACAACCGGGAGAAAACCCCCTCGAACTCCCGTGCCGTGTCGTGGTAGGCGGCCGTGAACACCTGCTCGACGCGCTCGTCGACCTCCTTGACCACCTGCAACAGGTCGGCGCGGGTCTTCTTGAGGTCTTCCAACTGCTCGGAGAGGAACTTGTGCCGCTCCTCCAGGGCCGCGAACTCCTCAAGGGCGAGCGGGTTGACCTTGCCCAACTGCTGGTATGCCTTCTCGGCGGCCCGCAGCCGCTTCTCCTGCTCGGCGCGCACATACGGGCGGGGCGCGGCCTCGGTGTCCGGCGCCTCGCCCTCGGCGGGCGAGATCGGCGCTGCGGCGTGAAGCGCCTCGGTCGAAGGTGGTGGAGGGAGCCGGGTGGGCGGCGGTACCGGCTGGTCGGGGCCGTACTCGGCGACCAGCCCGGCCGGTTCGATCCCGTGCTCCTCCAGCGCCTTGGCTTCCAGCTGTTCGATCCGCAGCCGCTTCTCGGCGCCCAGCACCTCGCCGCGGTGCACCGAGTCGGTGAGTTTGTCCAGCTCGGACTTCAGGCCGCGTGAGGCGTCCCGTTCGGCTGCCAGCCGGGACTCGCGCTCGGCCTTCGCCCGCTCGGCCGCCGACCGCTCGCGCTCGGCGCGGGCCAGCGAGACGGTCACGTACTCCAGCAGTCCCCGCGCACCGGCCAGCACGGCGGAGGCCACGCGTGCCTCGTACTCCTGGCGCGCCTTGCGGCGGTCGGCGCGCGCCCGCGCTTCGCGCTCCATCCGCGCCCCCCGGTCCAGCGCGTCGGCGCGGCCCGCGAGCGCCTTGACCCGCTCCTCGTGGGTACGCAGTTGCAGCCGCGCCTCCATCTCGGTCTGGCGGGCGTTGGCGCCGTCGGCGGCGAGCCGGTCACGTTGCGAGGTGTCCGGCTCCTCCTCGGCCGGTGACTGCTCGGCCTCGTGCGACCGCTCGGTCAGCTCGGTCAGCTCCGCGCCGGCCCGGGCCAGTGCCTCCTCCGCGCGGGCGACGGCTGCCGCGGCGCGTTCGGCTTCGCCCGCCGCGCCGCGTGCCTGCCCGCCGAGGCGTCCCAGCTGCTGGGCGACCGCCGACTTCTCCTTCTCCGCGTCCCGCCGCCGGGCGGCGAGTTCCTCCACCGCCCGGGCGCTGTCGGTCCGGCGCTCCTTCGCCCGGGCCTGGACCACGGTGAGCTCCTCGCAGCGCACCGCGAGCCGCCGCAGCTCGGCCGCCGCCTCGTCCACCGCGGCCTGTACCTCCAGCAGGCTGGGCGCTCCTGCCGAGCCGCCCTGCCCGAAGTGCGCCGCCAGGACATCGCCGTCGGCGGTTACGGCGGTCAGCTGAGGGTGCCGGGCGATCAGCGCTTCGGCGTCCGCGAGGGTGCCCACCACCACGGTGTCCCGCAGCAGCCGCCGCAGTGCGGGTACCAACTCCGCCGGCCCGCTGACGAGTTCGGCGGCAGGCCGAGCGCCGCTGGGAAACGATTCGGCAGCCCCGGCGGGGTCGACGTGCCGCGGCCCGGGCGCGGCGCCCGTGTCCGGGCGGGCGTCGGAGGCCACCGGCGCTCCCGAGGTGCCCCCGGAGGAGTCGGCCTCCGGTGCCGCGCCGATGAGGAGCGCGGCCCGCCCCGCGTCGTCCTTACGCAGCAGCCGCAGGGCGTTGGCGGCGGCAGCGGGGTGGGCCACCGCGACGGCGTCGGCGGCCGCGCCCAGGGCGGCGGCGACGGGGACCTCGAATCCCGGCGCCACGGTGAGGAGTTCGGCGGCCGGGCCGAGCAGCCCGGTCAGCCGGTCGTCGGCGCCGAGCAGTATGCCCGTACCGTCCTTGCGGCGCAGGCCGAGTGCCAGGGCGTCGTGCCGGGCGGCGAGCGCCGCGCGTTCGCGCTCCGCCGTGGTGGCGGCTTCGCGGGCGGCGGCCAGCTCTTCCTCGGCCCGCTCCTGCTCGCGCTTGGCGGACTCGTAGCGTTCCTCCAACTCGGCGTCGTCCACCGCCAGGCCGTCGACCTGGGCGCGCAGTTGCTCGTACTCCTCCTGCGCGGTCACCGCGCGCTCCGCCGCCTCGTCGCGGGCGGCGGTCAGCCGGCCGATCTCGGCCTCGGCGGCGCTCGCCCGGCTGCGGGCCGCGTTGACCTGGCCGTGCAGCCGGGCCAGGCCCTCGCGGCGGTCGGCGATCGCCCTGGCGGCCGCCTTGAGCCGCTGGTCCTCCTGGGCGAGCGCGCGTTCCAGCTCGGCGCGGTGGGCGACGGTGTCCTCCAGCGCGAACTGCGCGGCCTCCAGCGCCGCGGTCAGCTCGGCCTCCTGCTCGCGGATCCGGGCGGCCTCGCGCTCCATCTCCTCCGGGTCCCGGCCGCGCCGCTCCTCGGGCTGCTGCGCGGTGGCGTGTTTGACCTTCTGCTCGGCCAGGCCGATGGTGCCCCGTACCCGCTCGGCGAGTTGCGACAGTGCGTACCAGCTCTGCTGGGCCTCGGCGAGGCGCGGCCCGATCTGGCGTACCTGCTCCTCCAGTTGGGCTTCGCGCCGGATCGCGGCGGCCAGTTCGGTCTCGACGGCGTCGCGGCGCTCCTTGAGTGCCGTCTCGTCGGCGATCTCGGTGCGCAGCGCGGCGCGCAGGGTGACCAGGTCGTCCGCGAGCAGCCGCAGCCGGGCGTCCCGAAGGTCGGCCTGGATGACGGCGGCGCGGCGGGCGACGGCGGCCTGCCGGCCCAGTGGCTTGAGCTGGCGGCGCAACTCGGCGGTGAGGTCGGTGACGCGCGCGAGGTTGGCCTGCATCGCGTCCAGTTTGCGAAGCGCCTTCTCCTTGCGCTTGCGGTGCTTGAGGACGCCCGCCGCCTCCTCGATGAAGGCGCGGCGGCCCATCGGGTCGGCGTGCAGTACGGAGTCGAGCTGGCCCTGGCCGACGATGACGTGCATCTCGCGGCCGATACCGGAGTCGGACAGCAGTTCCTGGATGTCGAGGAGTCGGCAGGTGTCGCCGTTGATCTGGTACTCGCTGCCGCCGTTGCGGAACATCGTCCGCGTGATGGTGACCTCGGCGTAGTCGATGGGCAGTGCGCCATCGCTGTTGTCGACGGTGAGGGAGACCTCTGCGCGGCCGAGCGGCGGGCGACCGGTGGTGCCCGCGAAGATCACGTCCTCCATCTTGCCGCCGCGCAGGCTCTTGGCCCCCTGTTCACCCATGACCCAGGACAGGGCGTCCACCACATTGGACTTGCCCGAGCCGTTGGGGCCGACGACGCAGGTGATGCCGGGTTCGAAGCGCAGGGTCGTGGCCGAGGCAAAGGATTTGAACCCACGCAGGGTCAAGCTCTTCAGATGCACGCCGAGCTCTCCTCCTCCGCTCCGCAGCGGCAGCCGCTGATGTCGCTGTCGAGGAGTCGGACTCTACAGTTCGGGCCCGGTTTCGCCGGGGAGGATGCAGGGCACACCAGAGGTTAAGAACCGAAGAGGATCACGGGGGTGTGGCAAGGGGGGACACGACGAAGGGACGCCGAAGCGTCCCTTTACAGAACTTCAAGCGGTGTGCTGATCCGGACCGAGCGGTATCGGCCGGGTCAAGCCAGCAGCCGGATCAAGCCAGCGCGGGCTCCGCCTGGGGAACGTCGATGGAGCTGAGCAGCGACTCTTCACGCGACGAAGCCAGAGCGTCGTTCTCGGCCTGGATCCGTACGAGCTCGGACTCCAGGTCCTGTACACGCTGCTGAAGCCGTCGCATCTCGGCGAGGAGTCGCGGGTCGGGACCGCCGACGTAACCGAGAAGCGCCTTTGCCATGATGGATGGTCCTCCACGCTGAGTGACCGACCTGAGCGGTGTGGGTCGTGAGGGGGTTACCGCACCCGCCGTTTGCGCCGCCGCCGTTGTCCTTCTCACAGCCAAACAGCTAAGGTGCGCGGGGCTTCCAGCGTCTCACCAAATGGTTTGACGGTCAACACGATCACACCCCAGTCGTGCGGCGCGCCGTCAACGTCACGCGGCGCGTCACTCGCCGCGGGGGCACCCGCAGGGGGCTCAGAGATCATCCTTTCGCGGCAGCCTGGCACGCCGGTGCCGAAATGGCAACTGCCGAAACTGAGCTGTGCCGACCAATTGCCCGCAGCTTATGCGCGGGCCCGCGGATGACGCCATCAGCGAGTGCTGAATCTGTCATATCCGCCGCGCGGCACACCCCAGATCTCTGTGACACCATCCACCCGACCTGGGGTTTCGCCAGCTCTGAGCCAGTCGAGCAGTCGCTCGCACCGCCCCCTGGTGCCCTCCGCGACAACCTGCACGCGCCCGTCGGCGAGGTTGGAGACGTAGCCGGAGAGGCCGCCGATCTCCAGTGCCGTGGCCCGGGTCCACCAGCGGAACCCGACGCCCTGGACCCGGCCGCGTACCCATGCGGTCAGCCGCACCTCCTCGGCGGCGGCGCCGATGACGGCGTGACCCTGTTGGGCGTTGTCCGCGTCACCGTTTCGGGTGCCCCCATCACCATTGCGGGCAGAGTCGTTCACCGGGTCGTCCCTCTCGATATGGCGTGCGTCCAACCCCCTGGCATATGCCCGGGTCGGCGGGTCGGCTGGCCGTGCGCACCGGGGTCCGGGGCGGCCGACGGAAGTTACCGTACGCGGGCGCCAACGGGCCGGACGCGAGCCGTCGGCCGATCAGTCACCGCACCTCCGTGAAATGCGGCATCCCGTCAATTACGTGGGCTTCGCTCCGATAACGGCCGGGGTTCGATACAGTCACGCCGCATCAGGACTCACTCGTTCGAGTGAAAGCAGGTGCCGTTCCGCGCCCCCGCGGGGCACAGCCGACACCGGGAAGCGAGGACCGCGCAGATGGGCCGCCATCGCCGCACTTCCGCCGAACCCGTCCCACCGCCCCCTTCGGAGCCCGGCCGGTCGGTGCACGGCCGCGGGACGGACCGGCGGCGCAATCCTCCGGCGCGCACCGGCCTGTTGGGCGTCTCCGCCGCGCTCGCGGTGGGCGCGGTGGCCGTCACCTCCGGCCTGGTGCCGGTACCGGGCGGACTGCCTGGCGTGTCGGGCCGCTACACCTTCGGCGCGCCGGACGACGCCCCGGACAACCTGCCACGAGCCGACGGCACACCGACCACCCCGGTACGGGTCGCCGCCCCGGCGAGCCCGTCGGGCCGCGGCTCCGTTCCGACCAGCCGGGACACCGGGCGCGGCGCCGTCCCGGGCGGCGTGATGCCCACGGCCTCGTCCAGCGCATCGGCGACGCCGTCGCCCAGTGCCTCGGCGACGGCCTTGCCGACACAGCGCGGCGCCGCACCTGCCGCCCCAACCGCCTCGTCCAGCACGGACGGCACGGGTGACACGGATGGCGCGAACGGCACCGATGCCCCCTACGGCACCAGCGGCCAGGCGGCCGCGCCGGGCGCCAACGCCCGAGCGATGCGCCAGGTCCTGGCCCTGGTGAACCAGGAGCGCGCCAAGGCGGGCTGCGTCCCGCTCACCGAGGACCCCCGACTCGGCACGCTCGCCCAGGACTTCAGCCAGGAGATGGCCACCCGCGGCTTCTTCGGCCACACCGATCCGGACGGCAAGTCGCCCTGGGACCGGGCCGCGCCACTCGGGATAGCCAATCTGGGCGGCGAGAACATAGCCCGCGGCCAGGCCGGCGCCCAGGCGGTGATGGAGACCTGGATGAACAGTCCTGGCCATCGGGCCAACATCCTCGACTGCGAGTACCACACCATAGGGATAGGCGTCGATTTCGACTCCGGTGGCCCTTGGTGGACACAGGACTTCGGCTTCTGAGGGCCTCGTGGTCCTGGCGACTCACCAGGCACACGAGGCCCACAGCGCAGCCGCCGTGACGTTACGTCAGGCTGCGGCGCCGACGGCGAAGATCCGCGCGGTGTCGGCGATCCGGCGGCCGAGGTGCTCGGCGGTGGCGATGTCCGCCTTGTGGACGCCGTCCGGGCCCTCGTCGTTGTTGGTCTGAGCGCCCGCGCCGAGGAAGATGCCGAGGCGGTTGAGGTCGTTCTCGGAGGCCGTGGAGGCGTTCCACCCCGGGTGCAGGCCCAGGCTGACCCAGTGCATGCCGTGCTGGGCGGCGAGCACGGTGAAGAACTGCAGGGTGTGCAGCTTGTCACCGCTCTTGGATGCGGAGTTGGTGAATCCGGCGGCCAGCTTGTTCTTCCAGGCCGCGCTGAACCAGCGCTTGGAGCTGGCCTCGGCGAAGGCGTGGAAGGCCGCCGACGCGGTACCCATGTAGGTCGGCGAGCCGAAGACGATGGCGTCGGAGGAGTCCAGCAGCTCCCACTGCTCATCGGTGATCGCCTCGACGTTGACCAGGTGGACGGTGGCACCCGCCGCGGCGGCGCCGTCGCGGACGGCCTCGGCGAGGACGGCGGTGTGGCCGTAGCCGGAGTGGTACGCGATGGCCACGACAGGGGTGACGGGAGTGGTCACGGTTGCGCTCCTAGATGCGATCGGCCCCGGGCGAAAGGCGTGGGCCCCGGGGTGGCATCACCAG
Organism: Streptantibioticus ferralitis; assembly: GCF_029223525.1. Taxonomy (GTDB): domain Bacteria; phylum Actinomycetota; class Actinomycetes; order Streptomycetales; family Streptomycetaceae; genus Streptantibioticus_A; species Streptantibioticus_A ferralitis. The sequence goes on from NZ_JARHTQ010000001.1 coordinate 39,475, forward strand.
GAGAGCACTTCCTAATCGAAAGCGCAACCCACCAGTTAGCGCTGTGCCCGAGTACGCTTGTGCTATGGCTACGACCGAGACCCCCGCCTGTCCTTCGTCCGAGGACGAAGCGCAGGCGTTCGACGTGTTCGCCAAGGCCTGCCCGTCACGCGCCACGCTGGAGCACATCACCGGCCGTTGGGGCAGCCTGACACTGGGCGCGCTCAGTGAATGCACGCTGCGCTTCAACGAGTTGCGGCGCCGGGTCGACGGCGTGAGCGAGAAGATGCTCTCCCAGACCCTGCACGCGCTGGAGCGCGACGGACTGGTGCATCGCCAGGCGGCGGCCACCAATCCGCCGCGGGTGGACTACTGCCTGACCCCGCTGGGCCGCGCGGTGGTCGAGCGCCTGCTGTCGCTGATCGATCTGGTGGAGGACCGGATGCCCGAGGTACTGGCCGCTCGGGAGGCCTACGACACCCGCGGCGGACGCTGACAGCGCGGGCAGAAGTAGCTGGACCTGTTCATCCACGGCCGTCGGCGGATCAGCGTCCCGCAGCGCCGGCAGGGCTCTCCCTCCCGGCCGTACACGTCCAGCGAGCGGTCGAAGTACCCCGACTCGCCGTTGACGTTGACGTACAGGCTGTCAAAGCTCGTACCGCCGGCGGCCAGTGCGTCGCCCATCACCTCGCGGATGTGGGCGATCAGTTCCGCGGTGCGCGGGCGGGTCATGGCGGCGGTGGGACGGTCGTAGTGCAGTTTGCTGCGCCACAGCGCCTCGTCGGCGTAGATGTTGCCGACACCGCTGATCAGTGACTGGTCCAGCAGTGCGCGCTTGATCGTGGTGCGGCGGCGGCGCAGCGCCTCGTGGAAGACGTCCTCGTCGAACGCCTTCTCCAGCGGGTCGGGGGCGATGTGCGCGAGGGGCAGCGGAAGGCCCACGGCGGCGTCCGGGCCGTCGGGTACGCAGTCGTGCACCGACAGTCCGCCGAAGGTGCGCTGGTCGACGAAGCGCAGCTCGGTGCCGCCCGCCTCGCCCGCGGCTGATGTCCCCGCCTCGCCAGCGGCCGGCGCCGCGGTGTCGGTGAAGCGGACCCGGATCCGCAGGTGCGCCTCGTCGGGCACGTTCTGCGGCTGCACGAGCAGCTGGCCGCTCATGCCGAGGTGCCCGAGCAGCGAGGTGCCGTTGCCCAGCGGCAGCCAGAGGTACTTGCCGCGGCGGTAGGCCGGGCCGAGGGTGACCCCGCGCAGCCGGTCCGCGAAGTCGGCCGCGCCCGCGAGGTGGCGGCGCACCGCACGCGGGTGCAGCACCTCGGTGTCGGTGACCGTACGGCCGCTGACCCAGCGCTCAAGTCCCCGGCGGACGACCTCCACCTCGGGCAGCTCGGGCATGTCCCCTCCAAGCGTTACGGGCCCACCACCGATGATCGGTGGCAGGCCCGTTCGTCGCCCACCACCGCCCTCAACCGGGCCCTTGGGGCCGCGGAGTTGGCGGTAGCGTGTCACACGGTGCTGAACAGCGACTCAGTGGGCCGCGGATTCCGCTGTCTTCTCCTGCGCGGAGCCGTCCCGCTCCTCGCACTTGGCGCGGATCTCCCGCCAGGCGGACTCGGCCGCCTGCTGTTCGGCCTCCTTCTTGCTGCGGCCGGTGCCGGTGCCGTACGTGACACCACCGACGCGGGCGGCAGCCGTGAAGGTCTTCTCGTGGTCCGGCCCCGACTCGGTGACCAGGTACTCGGGGACCCCGAGCGCCTCGGTCGCGGTGAGCTCCTGGAGGCTGGTCTTCCAGTCCAGGCCCGCCCCGAGGTTCGAGGACTTCTCGATCAACGGGTCGAAGAGGCGGTGGACCAGTTCGGACGCGGCGTCGAGACCCTGGTCCAGGTAGACGGCGCCGATCACCGCCTCCAGGGTGTCGGCGAGGATCGAGGCCTTGTCCCGGCCGCCGGTCCCCTCCTCGCCCCTGCCCAGGCGGATGAACCTGCCCAGCTCAAGGCCGCGAGCCACCTCCGCCAGCGCACGCGAGTTGACCACCGCGGCCCGCAGCTTGGCCAGTTGGCCCTCGGGCAGGTCGGGGTGGACCCGGTACAGCGTGTCGGTGACGACCAGGCCGAGCACCGAGTCCCCGAGGAACTCCAGCCGCTCGTTGGTCGGCAGGCCACCGTTCTCGTAGGCGAACGACCGGTGGGTGAGCGCACGCACCAGAAGGGCGGGTTCGAGTGTGTACCCGAGCCGCCCTTCCAGAAGCGTGTGGGACGAGGCTGCCTTGATGGCGTCTGCCGACGACTTTGCGTCTGACATGAAGCCTGTCACCTACCGATCAGACCTCGAGGACCTGACGCTTGTTGTAGGTGCCGCAGCTCGGGCACGCGATGTGCTGCTGCTTCGGCTCGTGGCAGCGCTCGCACGCCACGAGGGGGGTGACCGCAGCCTTCCACTGCGACCGGCGGTGGCGCGTGTTGCTGCGCGACATCTTCCGCTTCGGAACAGCCACGGCTATTTCTCCTGCTTCTCGTCGACGCCGCGCTCGGCGCCGCCCATGTTGTCCTTCTCGCCGGCCTTGAGGCTGTCGGCGAGTCCCTGCAGTGCCGCCCAACGGATGTCGGCAGCATCGTGGTGGTGTTCCGGATCGTCCGCGAGCCGGGCTCCGCAATCGGAGCACAGACCCGGGCAGTCCTCCCGGCACACCGGCTGCAGCGGCAGTTCCAGCACCACCGCGTCGCGCAGCACGGATTCGAGGTCGAACATGTCGTCCTCGAGGACGAGCAGTTCCTCCTCGTCGCCGTCTTCAGCCTCTTCGGCGTTGCCGCCGAAGCGCTCATCGGCGTCGGGGTAGGAGTACAGCTCCTGAAAGTCCGAATCGAGCTCCCACTCGATCGACTCCAGACACCTTACGCACTCGCCCGCGACCAGCGCATGGGCGGTGCCCGTAACGAGCACGCCTTCCATGACCGATTCGAGTCGCAGGTCGAGTTCGATCGAGGCCCCCTCCGGGACACCGATCACCCCGGCGATGCCGAGATCCGCGGGCGCGGGCACCGTACGGGAGACCCTCTTCATCGCGCCAGGCCGACGGCCCAGCTCGCGTGTGTCGAACACGAGAGGGTCGCGATGGTCAAGGCGGGCGTTGATGGCTTCCTGCTTTCCTTGGTGCTTGTGCCGTGCGGCGCGGGCCGACCTGAAAGAGGGCAGCCGGAAACCGGCTCATAAATGGGCCGGAGGTGTCAGGATACTGGACGCGCGTCCTTGGCCCAACTTCGCCCACCGCCCGGCAGTGACCGGCGAGCGCCGCACAGGCCCGGTCAACGGCCCTGTTCGAGTTCCCGCAGGTGGTTCAGATCGATCAGGCCGGTGTCGAAGAAGCTGGTCTCGTCCAGGCCGCCCGGCTGTGCGGTGTGCTGTTGGTACTGCTGCGTCTGTTGGTGCTCGTGCGGCTGGTGCTGCTGCGGGATGTGGTGCTCGTAGCCCTGCTGCTGCCAGGTGTACGCGCCAGGATCGGCGTACTCGGGCTGCTGCGGGTAGCCGTAGGCGTCGTAGCCGCCGCTCTGGTACGGGTCCTGCTGGTAGCCCCCGTACTCGGTCGCCATCGGGGCGTACTCGGACTGCTGCGGGTAGTCGTAGCCGGGAGCGGCGGCCGGTTCCTGGAGCGCCGGTTCCTGGTGCAGCGGCTCATGGAGCGCCGGTTCCTGCGGGGCGCCGGCCAGGCCCGCCAGGTACTCGGCGTCGGACTGGTGGGCGGCCATCGGCGTGCCGTCGGGTGCCAGGCCGTCCTGGGCGGCCATGTGCGCGGCCAGTTCGTCGGTGGGGCGGTAGCCGGTGAGCTTCTGCCGGCCGCGGCCGACCGCCTCCAGGGTCTTGGCCAGCACCGCCTCGAAGGCGCCGAGCTTGGCGTCCACATAGGCGTCGGCCCGGCGGCGCAGCTCCTCCGGGTCGCCGGTACGCTCCGGCGTCTCTTCGTCCGCCATGCCGTGCTCGTCGGTGCCGGGACCACGGCCCAGCAGCTTCTCGCGGCCGCGGTCGACCGAGCCGAGGGTCTTGGTGAGGACCACTTCGAAGTTGGCGAGCTTGCTGTCGACGTACTCGTCCGCCTCCACGCGGATCTCCTCGGCCTCCTGGCGGGCCTCGGCCAGGATCCGGTCGGCTTCCGCCTGGGACCGCCGGGCGACCTCGGTGTCGGAGACCAGCGAACCGCGCTGCTCATGCGCGGAGGCGATGATCCGCTCCGCCTCGGCGTACGCCTCGGCGACCATCTGCTCACGGTCGCCGAGCAGCGCCTGCGCCTGGGAGAGCGAGTCCGGGAGGGCGTTGCGCACCTCGGAGAGCAGGGCCAGCAGCTCGCCGCGGTTGACCACGCAGGACGCCGACATCGGCATGGAGCGCGCGCCTTCGACGGCCGCGACGATCTCGTCGAGCTTCTTTTGCACGTCCATGTCTCGTGGTGTCTTTCCTCGGCGGGCCCGGCTCGGCCGGGTGGATGGATGGATCAGACTCTACGGCCACCGGCCGCGCCCGGCACAGTGACTGACGAACCGTCAGAAACTTGCGGGGCGCTACGGGCGGCTCAGCCTCGCCCGAGCTTCTCGCGCAGGCTCCGCAGTACGGGTTCGGGCACCAGGTGGGAGACGTCGCCACCCCACTGGGCGACCTCCTTGACCAGGCTGGAGGACAGGAAGCTGTAGGTGGGGTTGGTGGGTACGAAGAGGGTTTCGACACCGGACAGCCCGTTGTTCATCTGGGCCATCTGCAGCTCGTAGTCGAAGTCGCTGACGGCACGCAGGCCCTTGACGATGGCCGGGATGTCGCGCTGCTTGCAGAAGTCGACCAGCAGGCCGTGGAAGGCCTCCACCCGGACGTTGCCGAACTCCGAGGTGACCTGCTCGATCAGCGCTATGCGCTCCTCGATGGTGAACAGACCCTGCTTCGCCTTGTTGATCATCACGGCGACGTAGACCTCGTCGTACAGCCGGGACGCGCGGGCGATGATGTCGAGGTGTCCGTTGGTGATGGGGTCGAAGGACCCCGGACAGACGGCGCGGCGCAACAGTGGTTCCTCGCTCTCCGATGCGGTCATGACGCGTCGGCGCTGTCGTCACTGCGGCGCGCAGCGCCTCGTTTGAGGGCGGCGGCGGGCGACGGTTGGGCGTCGGCGCGTGTCGCGGCGGCGCGACCGTACCAAAGTGTGCCCTCGCCGTAGCGACGGGCCCGAAGCCCCTCAAAGCCCTCGGGCCAGCGGAATTCTCCGCCCCTGGTGCTTCTCTCCACGGTGGCGAGCACGTCGTCGGCGAGCCACCCCTGGGCCCGGAGTGTGAGGAGGATCTCTCGCAGTTCGTCATCGGTGACCGCGTAGGGCGGGTCGAGGAATACCACGTCGTACGGGGCGGCGGGGGGCGGTACGGCGATCAGCTTCTCGGCCTTGGCGGCACGTACCTCGGCGCCGGGCAGCCCGATGGTGCGGACGTTCTCCCGGATGGTGCGGGCCGCTCGGGCGTCCGCCTCGACCAGCAGGACGTGCTCGGCGCCGCGCGAGAGCGCCTCCAGGCCGACCGCGCCGGAACCGCCGTACAGATCGAGCACCCGCGCTCCGTGCAGGGAGCCGCGCAGCGACTCCCAGGTGGAGAACAGGCCTTCGCGCGCCCGGTCGGACGTGGGCCGGGTGCCCTGTCCTGGTGGGACGGCCAACCGGCGGCCACCTGCGGCACCGGCAATCACGCGGGTCACCCTCGGTCACGTTCCTTTGCGTCGCCGTTGCGTTCCGTGGTGGAGCGGCGTCGGTGATGACGCCGCACCACCACGATACGTAGCCCCCGGCAGGCCTGCCTGCGGGGGTAAAGGGGGTTTTCCCCCGGGGGCTCCGCCCCCGGACCCCCCTTCCGGGGCTCCGCCCCTGGACCCCGCTCCGGAGGGTGGCTCATCCCCGGGGCACGCTTGGCGGGGCTCGCCCGCACTTCTACCGGCCCACCGTTCCCGGGCTCCGCCCCCAGACCCCACTCCGGGAGGTGGCTCACCCCCCGGGGAACGCTTCACGGGGCTCGCCCGCAAGCTCACCCCAGGCCACCGTTCCTGGGCTCCGCCCCCGGACCCCGCTCCGGAGGTCGCTCATCCCCAGGGGACGCTTGGCGGGGCTCGCCCGCAGGCCCACCGTTTCCAGGCTCCGCCCCCGGACCCCGCTCCGGGCTCGCCAGCGGGGCTGCGCCCCCGGACTTCGGTTCCGGGGGCGCGGCCCCGGCCCCGCTTCGGGGGGCGCGGCCCCGCTGCCGCACCCCCGGCTCCGGGGTTCCACCCCGGAGCCTCCGCGCCATGCTGCCGGCCGTCGGGCCGGAGTCCTCTTGCCGTCGCAGCGGTGGGCAACCCCGTGGTGTGGACCGGCGGTACCGAACTCGTCGCAGCCCGCGGCTACGCCTCGCCGTCTCCCGGGGTGGCCGAGGTGGCCGACGGTGCCGAACCCACGAGGGTGGGTGAGGCATAGCGGGACCAGGACAGGCAGCCGTCGGGCGGGCAGTGTTCGGGGTGGCGGGGGTCATGGCCCAGTTCACGCAGCTTGGTGCGCACCGAGTCCGGGGTGCGGCCGAAGCGGGCGGCGGTGCGGGCGATGGTCTCACCGTCGTGGAACCGGCGGACCAGTTCCTCCTCGTGCTGCGGTATCCACGGTGCGCCGTGGCCGGGGAACAGCTCCCGCAGCACATCGCGGTCGGGGATCGGCTCGGCCACGTCGGCGGCCAGGGCCAGGGCGCGCAGCGCGCGGTTCAGCGCGATGCGCAAGGTGGCCACATCCGCCATCGGCAGCCGCAGTTGGCCGGAGGCCAGCGGGGTGCCGGGGTCGGTCTCGGTCCAGCCGGTGAGCGTCAACGTGACGGTGGTGTCGTCCTCGCTGGCAAGCTCGATCCGGAAGACCTTCTCGCCGAGCGGTAGTTCATTGAGATGACGAAACGCCATGATTCTGCCCCCAAGGGTCCAAGTCAGCCCATCCGCTGTCGGATTGGCTCGGACTGGTTCCATTCTCCCAGGGGGGTCTGACAATCGAGGGTGCCGGAACGGGCCTTCAGCCCTTCTCCAGATACTCCTCGCGGGAGGCGTCGACCAGGCTGTCCAAAGCGCTCAACAGGTCGGGATGACCGGTCAGTTCGGGGTCGGCCGCGACCAGGGCGGTGGCCTCCTCGCGGGCCGCCTCGATCACGTCCACGTCGTCGATGACGGCGAGCATCCGCAACGACGACCGGGTGCCGGACTGCGCCTGTCCCAGCACATCGCCCTCGCGGCGCTGCTCCAGATCGATACGGGACAGCTCGAAGCCGTCCAGTGTGCCGGCGACCGCGTCCAGCCGCGCCCTCGCCGCACTCGCCTCGGGCATCTCGGTGACCAGCAGGCACAGGCCCGCCGCGCTGCCCCGGCCGACCCGGCCGCGCAACTGGTGCAGTTGGGAGACGCCGAACCGATCGGCGTCCATGATCACCATCGCGGTTGCGTTCGGCACGTTCACCCCGACCTCGATGACGGTGGTGGCGACCAGCACGTCCACCTGCCCGGCCGCGAAGCGCCGCATCACGTCGTCCTTGGCGTCCGGCGCCATCCGGCCGTGCAGCACCTCCACCCGCAGCCCGTGCAGCGGGCCCTTGGCGATCTGCTCGGCGATGTCGAGCACCGCCAGCGCGGGACGGCGCTCGGCCTCGTCCTCCGGCGACTTCTGCTTCGGCTCCTCCTCGTCGCCGATGCGCGGGCACACCGCGTACGCCTGGTGCCCGGCCTCGACCTCCTCCCGTACCCGCTCCCAGGCGCGGGTGAGGAAGTGCGGCTTGTCCTTCGCCGGTACGACATGCGTGGCGATCGGGGAGCGTCCCGCGGGCAACTGGTCCAGTACCGAGGTCTCCAGATCGCCGAAGACGGTCATGGCGACCGTGCGCGGGATCGGGGTTGCGGTCATCACCAGCAGATGCGGGGGCTGTGTGCCCTTGCCGCGCAGCGCGTCGCGCTGTTCGACCCCGAAGCGGTGCTGCTCGTCGACGACGACCAGGCCGAGGTCGTGGAACTGGACGGTGTCCTCGATCAGCGCATGGGTGCCGATGACGATCCCGGCCTCCCCGGTGACCAGGTCGAGCAGCGCCTGGCGGCGGGCGGCGGTCCCCATGGAACCGGTCAGCAGGACGACCTTGGTCCCGACGTCGGAGCCGCCGAGCATGCCCGCCTCGGCCAGCTCGCCCATCATCTCGGTGATCGAGCGGTGGTGCTGCTGGGCGAGGACCTCGGTGGGCGCCAGCATCGCGGCCTGCCCGCCGGAGTCGACCACGGCGAGCATCGCGCGCAGCGCGACCAGCGTCTTGCCGGAGCCGACCTCGCCCTGGAGCAGCCGGTGCATGGGGTGCTCGGTCGCCAGGTCGGCGAAGATCTCCGTGCTGACCGCGCGCTGCCCCTCGGTGAGGGTGAACGGCAGCTTGGCGTCGAAGGCGCTCAGCAACCCGGCCTCGCTCGGCACCCGCGCGACGGCGGGCAGGCTGGCGTCCGCCGCCCGTCGCCGGGCCAGCGCGACCTGCAGCACGAACGCCTCGTCCCACTTCAGGCGTTCGCGCGCGTCCGCGATATCGGCCTTGGTACGCGGCCGGTGCACCTTCTCCAGGGCCTCGGGCAGCGGGGCCAGGCCGCGCGCGGTCCGCAGCGTCTCGGGCAGCGGTTCGCCGATGCCCGTCCAGCCGGTCGCCTGCAGCGAGTTGAGCGCGGTGTCGACGGACTGGGCGATCTGCCAGGACGCGATCTGCTTGCACGCCGGGTAGAGCGGCAGCAGCCGGTTCGCGAACGCGTCCACGGCCTCCTGGCCGTCCTCGACGTCGAGCAACTGGTAGTCGGGGTGGGCGAGTTGGCGCACCCGGTTGAAGACCGTCACCTTGCCCGCGAACATCCCTCGGCGGCCCGGCAGCAGCTTCTGGTGGTGGAAGTGCGCGGCCTTGTTGAAGAAGACCAGGGTCAGCGAGCCGCTGCCGTCGGTGACCACGACTTCCAGGCGCACGCCCTTGCCGTGGTTGTAGGTCTTCTTCTCGGCCTTGGCGACCCGCGCGACGACGGTGACGTGCTCGTCCAGCGGGAGGTCGGCGAGCCGGGTCAGCTCGCCGCGCTCGGCGTACCTGCGCGGATAGTGGTGCAGCAGATCGCCGACGGTGTGCAGGTCGAGGTGGTCGGCGAGCACCTTCGCGGTGCGGTCACCGACGACCTTGCGCAGGGATTCGTCCAGGGCAGCCATCGCTGTCCATCTTGGCGCACGGCTGTGACAACGCGCGTTTACTCGACACCGATGAGCAGCAGGCGGCTGCCCTGCCCGCCCGTGTAGACCACTGTGTCCACCGCCAGGTGGCGGTCGTGCACATGGGCCCGCAGCCGGTCCGCGAGGTCGTGCGGGGCGTCCTCGCCCAGGACGAAGGTGACCATCTCGCCGCCCGCGGCGAGCATCCGGTCGAGCACGGTGACCGCGGTGTGCACGGGGTCACCGCCGATGACCGCCACATCGCCGTCGATCAGGCCGAGCGTGTCCCCGGCCTGGCAGACGCCCGCCATGGTCCACGACTCGTGCTCGGCGACGGCCAGTTCGGCGTAGCGGGTGGCCCCGGCGGCCGCCGTCATCGCCACCACGTCCTCGTCGAACCGGCGGGACGGCTGGTGCACGGCGAGCGCCGCGATGCCCTGGACGACGGACCGGGTGGGAATCAGCGCGACCCGCACACCGTCGGTGCGGACCCGCTCGGCCGCCGCCGCGACGGTGTGCCGCAACTCGTCGTCGTTGGGCAGCAGTACCGCCTCACGGGCTCCCGACTGCCGGATGGCCTGCGCGATCTCGCCGCTGGCCAGCGGTTCGCCGGGGCGCGAGGGGACGACGACGGCCCCGGCCTGGGTGCACAGCGCGGCCACCCCGTCGCCCTCGACCACGGCGACGATCGCCCGGCGCACCGGTGCCGCGGGCCGGGCCGCCGCTCCTTGGGCCGCGTCGCCGAAGTGGGTGATGCGGATGCGGTACGGCCGCCCCGCCTCGACCCCGGCCTCGACGGCGGCGCCCGCGTCGTCGACATGGACGTGCACGTTCCACAGGCCGTCGCCGCCGACCACGACAAGGCAGTCGCCCAGCGCGTCCAGCTGGGTCTTCAGCCGGTCGACCGCCTGGTCGGGGGCCTCCAGCAGGTAGATGACCTCGAAGGCGGGGCCGCCCGGGACCGCGTGCGGGTCACCGGTCGCGTCGCCGCCGCAGCTCGCGCAGCCGTACGGGACCAGCGGCGGGTGCAGGCCCGGGGAGGCGGGCAGCCGGTCGGGGACGTCCCCGCAGAGCGCCTCGGCGAGCGCCCCCAGCACCGCGACCAGACCGCGCCCGCCCGCGTCCACCACCCCGGCCCGGCCGAGCACGTCGAGCTGTGCGGGAGTACGGGCCAGCGCGGCGCGCGCGCCCTGGTACGCGGCGGTGGCGACCGCCACCAGCTCGTCGGCCCCGTGCGTGCCGGGCTCCCCCTCGGCGCAGGCTGCGGCGTCGGCCGCCGCGGTGGCGACGGTGAGCATCGTGCCCTCGACCGGATGCGCGACCGCCTGGTACGCCGATCCGGCGGCGGCCCGCAGCGCCGTGCGCAGCCCGGCGGCGTCGGGTCGCTCGGCCAGCACCTCGCTCATCGCCCGGAGCAGCTGCGCGAGGATGGTGCCGGAGTTGCCGCAGGCCCCGATGAGCGCGCCGTGTGCCATGGTCCGTACCGCCTCGGCCACCCCGGGAGTGCTGCCGGAGGCGGCGTAGCCGTCGAAGACGGCGTCCACGGACTGGGCGGCGGACTCGACGGTCAGGTAGAGGTTGGTGCCGGTGTCGCCGTCCGCGACCGGGTACACGTTGATCGCGTCGATCTCCTCGCGCGCCTGGCCGAGCGCCCGCAGGGCCAGACGGCACCAGGTGCGCACCGCGGCGGCGTCGAGCGTGTGCGGCACCGGTTTCCTCCTGTGGGGCGGCCGACGTGTGGCACCCGACAGTAGTGGCGTGCGCAGGAGCAGCGACCCGTAGGGCCTTGTTCGACGGTGGCGGCGGCGTGCCCCGGTCGGCGGACGGCTCGCGGCGGGGTCCGTCGCGACCATGGTAGTTTTTCTGTACGGGAGCAGGCGTTGTATGCTGCTCCGGTTGCCCGACACCAGTCGGGCCTTTCTCTCGGTCCCACCGAGAACTCACCGTACGTGCATCTGAAGTCTTTGGAGTGACCCGTGGCTGCCAACTGCGACGTCTGCGGCAAGGGGCCGGGCTTCGGCAACAACATCTCCCACTCGCACCGCCGTACGCGCCGTCGTTGGAACCCCAACATCCAGACGGTGCGCGCTGTGGTCGGTCGGACGCCGAAGCGCCTCAATGTCTGCACCTCGTGCATCAAGGCCGGCAAGGTCGCGCGCTGACGTCCACCGCGTCGTCGTAGTGCAGCCCTGCGGCTGATCAAAAACCGGTCCACCTTGCGGTGGGCCGGTTTTTTGCCGTTCGGGCGCTCAACGCCACTGCCAGGCGTGGTCGACCGGCCCGATCCCGGCGCCCAGCGGGAAGCCGGCGGCGATGGCCCCGGTCACATAGCGCTTGGCGGATCCCACGGCCTCGGGGACGCCCACGCCCTGGGCGAGGTACGTGGCGATGGCGCTGGCCAGGGTGCAGCCGGTGCCGTGGGTATGGCGGTTTTCGTGGCGGGTGGCGCGGAACCAGTGCTCATCGGTTCCGTCGGAGAGCAGATCCACCGGTGCGCCGGGCAGATGGCCGCCCTTGATCAGCGCCCAGCGCGGCCCGAGGGCCAGGATGGCCCGCGCGGCGTCCGGCAGGTCCGACTCCCCGGTCACCTTGACGCCGGTGAGCTGTTCGACCTCGTCCAGGTTGGGGGTGGCGACGGTCGCGGTGGGCAGTAGCCGGGTGCGTACCGATTCCAGCGCCTCGGTGGCCAGCAGCGTGTCACCGTGCTTGGAGACGCCGACCGGGTCGACGACGACCGGGGCTTCGAGTCCGTCCAGCAGTTCGGCGACGGTGCGCACCAGTTCCGCGGAGGAGAGCATGCCGGTCTTGACCGCCTGGACCCCGATGTCGTCGACGACGCTGCGGAATTGGGCGCGCACGGCCTCCGCGGGCAGTTCCCAGGCGCCCTGCACCCCGAGCGAGTTCTGCGCGGTCACCGCGGTGATCACGCTCATGCCGTGCGCACCGAGCGCCTGCATCGTCTTCAGGTCGGCCTGGATGCCCGCGCCGCCACCGGAGTCGGAACCGGCGACGGTCAGGACACGTGGAGGAATCCTCATAACGACCGAACCTAGCCGGTCAACGTTCAACGGCCCGTAAACGGGCAGCGAACGTCAGGCCTTCCGGCGGATCTCACATCCGGTCGCGGGCCCGCGGGCACACAAAGCCGCTGGACGCACCGGTAACCCGGCGCGGCCCGCGGGACCCTACTCCCCGAAGTGGTCGAAGCCTCCGGCCCGCTCCCAGGGCGCGCCGTCCACCGTCACCTGTGGCCCGGCCGTGCCCGCCGCCAGTACCTCGCCGATCACCCGCCAGCGCGCGGGCAGCTTGGCGTCGGGCGGGAACGTCGCCACGATCGCGTGGTCCTCTCCCCCGGTGAGCACCCACTGCAGCGGATCGACACCGACCGCCTGGCCGATGTCCTTCATCTGCGCGGGTACGTCGATGTCGCCGGACTTCAGGTCGATGCGGACACCACTGGCCGTGGCGATGTGTCCGAGGTCGGCCACCAGGCCGTCGCTGACGTCGGTCATCGCCGTCGCGCCCAGATCGGCGGCGGCCGGGCCCGCGTGGTACGGCGGTTCCGGTCGCCGGTGCGCCTCGACGAAGGCGCGAGGGCTGCGGAAGCCGCGGGACAACACCGCGAATCCAGCCGCCGACCACCCCAACCAGCCGGTGACCGCCACCATGTCACCGGGCCGGGCGCCGGACCGGGTGACGGGCTGGCGATTGCGCAGGTCACCCAGCGCCGTGATGGCCACGGTGATGGTTTCTCCACGCACCACATCACCGCCGACCACGGCCGCGCCCGCCACGTCGCACTCGTCGCGCAGCCCGTCCATCAGTTCCATCGGCCAGGTCGCCGGCAGTTCCGCGGGAACGACCAGGCCGAGCAGCAGCGCGGTGGGTACGGCTCCCATGGCCGCGATATCGGCGAGATTCTGCGCCGCCGCTTTGCGGCCGACGTCATAGGCTGTGGACCAGTCCCGCCGGAAGTGCCGCCCCTCAAGCAGTACATCCGTGCTGGCCACCACCCGCCGGTCGGGCGCGGCCACCACAGCCGCGTCGTCGCCGGGCCCCAGCCGAACGGCCGGGGTGGCGGTGAGCCGGGAGGTCAACTCCCTGATGAGCCCGAACTCCCCCAGCTCACCCACGGTCCCCTTCATCCCACTCGCTCCTTCAGCAACACCTTGTGCAACGCAGTCCCCTTCACCCGCGGGCCGTCGGCCGCCTTGGCCGTCGGCTCGTCAATCCGCCGCACAGGAACGTCCCCCATAGCCTTAAGGCCATGGGAAGTGCCCCCTTCGCCGCGCCGTGCGCGCCGCGCGGGTCTCCCCGCTGCACGCGACGACGCGGTACGGTTGCCGTCCCCTTCCCACATGATCCTCGTAGCCGCCGTGGAGGTTCCGTGGTACAGGCGTACATCCTGATCCAGACCGAGGTCGGCAAAGCCTCGGCCGTAGCGGAGGTGATCTCCAGCATCCCCGGAGTCATGATGGCCGAGGACGTCACCGGTCCATACGACGTGATCGTGCGCGCCCAAGCGGAGACAGTGGATGAACTGGGTCGCATGGTGGTCGCCAAGGTCCAGCAAGTGGACGGCATCACCCGCACTCTGACCTGCCCGGTCGTCCATCTGTAGCCCCGCCTATGCTCGGTCGGTGAGCTCATCCACCCGCCGGCCGCACCGTTTGTCCAAGTTGTTCCGACTGGCTCGCCTTTATGACTCACTGCCCGTTGCCGCCGTTCTACTGGCGGCGACGGGCTGTTCGTCCAACGCCTCGTACATCGTTGCGGTGCCGACCCCTTCGGCCGCCCAGGCAGCGGTGTGCCGTGCGCTGCACAACGCGCTGCCGAAGACGGTCAACGGGCTGGCCCGGCATCCCACCAGCCCGGCGTCGGACTTCACCGCCGCGTGGGGCGACCCCGCCATCGTGCTGCGCTGCGGCGTGCCCACACCCGATGTCCTCAACTCCGGCAGCGAACATTACAACCCGACCACCGAGGCGGCGTCGATCAACGGCGTGGACTGGCTGCCGGAAAAGCAGTCGGACGGCAGCGTGCGCAACACCACCACGTTGCGCAAGGCGTTCGTGGAAGTGACAATCCCGGCGAAGTACACCGGACCGTACGGTGACATCAGTGCGCTCACCGATCTCGCCGACGCCGTCAAGAAGTCGGACCCGCCGGGGCTTTAACGGCTGGTCGCCACCGATGCCCCGGCGGTACGGCGCACTTAGCGCAGGCCCGTCGAGCGGCGCAGCGCGGCCTGCAGCAGCCGGTCGATCAGCTCCGGGTAGCCCACTCCGCTCTCCTGCCACATCCGCGGGTACATCGAGATCGGCGTGAAGCCCGGCATGGTGTTGATCTCGTTGATCACGAACTGGCCGCTGTCGGTGAGGAAGAAGTCCGCGCGCACCAGACCCTCGCAGGACGCCGCCTCGAACGCCGCGACCGCCAGCCGCCGCACCTCGGCGGTCTCCTCGGCGGTGAGCGGCGCGGGGACAACACCCTCGGCGGAGTCGATGTACTTGGCCTCGAAGTCGTAGAACTCATGGGCGGTGACCGGCGGAATCCAGGCCGGGACGCTGGCCCGCGGGCCGTCCTCGAACTCCAGCACCCCGCACTCGATCTCGCGCCCCGACAGCAGCGCCTCGACGATCACCTTCGGGTCGTGACGGCGTGCTTCCGCCATCGCCGCGTCGAGCCCGGAGATCTCGTCGACCTTGCTGATGCCCATCGACGAACCCGCCCGCGCCGGCTTGATGAACACCGGCCAGCCGTGCTCGGCCGCGAAGTCCACCACCTTCCGGCGGGCCGCGACCGGGTCCTGCTCCCACTCGCGCGGCCGGATCACCTCGTACGGGCCGACCGGCAGCCCGAAGGAGGCGAAGACCCGCTTCATGTACTCCTTGTCCATGCCGACGGCGGAGGCGAGCACGCCCGCGCCGACGTACGGGACGCCGGAGAGCTCCAGCAGGCCCTGCAGGGTGCCGTCCTCGCCGTACGGGCCGTGCAGTACCGGGAAGACGACGTCGACCTCGCCAAGCGCCTTGGGCACCGCACCCGGTTCGGTGTAGACGATCTCGCGGTTGGCGGGATCCACCGGGAGGACGACGGAGCCGTCCGGTGACTCGGCTAGCTGTTCGACGTTCGGCAGCGCGCGGTTGGCGATGGCCATCCGCTCCGGGTCGTCGGCGGTCAGCGCCCAACGCCCTTCGGTGGTGATGCCGATGGGCAGGACGTCGTACTTCGCGCGGTCGATGGCACGCAGTACCGCGCCCGCGGTGAGGACGGAGATGGCGTGCTCGGAGCTGCGGCCGCCGAACACGACGGCAACCCGCGGCTTACGCGGCGGCTGCTCGGTGCTGTGGGGAGAAGGCATGTTGCTCATGTCGCTGTGACCCTACCGTTCGGTTCCGGACAGACTAGCGACGCTCGGCTTTGGCGGACCGCGACATCAGCTCCTTGAGCGCCACGAGCGGCGGTTTGCCCTCGTGCACGATCTCCACCACGGTCTCGGTGATCGGCACCTCGACACCGTGTCGACGGGCCAGATCCAGCACGGATTCACAGGATTTGACGCCTTCCGCGGTCTGCTTGGTCACCGCGACCGTCTCCTCCAGCGTCATACCGCGGCCGAGGTTGCGGCCGAAGGTGTTGTTCCGGGAGAGCGGCGAGGAGCAGGTCGCGACCAGGTCACCCAGACCGGCGAGGCCCGCGAAGGTGTGCGCGTCGGCGCCCATCGCCAAGCCGAGACGCGTGGTTTCGGCCAGTCCGCGGGTGATCAACGACGCCTTGGCGTTGTCGCCGAGCCCCATGCCGTCGGCGATGCCGACCGCGAGCGCGATGACATTCTTCACGGCTCCGCCGAGTTCGCAACCGACCACGTCGGTGTTGGTGTAGGGCCGGAAGTACGCGGTGTGACAGGCCGCCTGCAGCCGCTGGGCGACCGCCTCGTCGCGACAGGCGACCACCGAGGCGGCGGGCTGCCGGGCCGCGATCTCCTTGGCCAAGTTGGGCCCTGACAGCACCGCGACGCGCTCCGGACCGGCCTTGGCCACCTCCTCGATCACCTCGCTCATCCGCTTGGCGGTGCCGAGTTCAACGCCCTTCATCAGGCTGACCAGGACCGCGTCGGGCGGCAGCAGGGGGGCCCACTCGGTGAGGTTGGCGCGCAGCGTCTGGGACGGTACGGCGAGGATCACGAACTCCGCGTCGCGCGCCGCCTCCGCCGGGTCGGTGGTGGCCCGTACCCCGGGCGGCAGTTCGACGCCCGGCAGGTAGTCGGGATTGGTGCCGGTGCTGTTGATGGCATCGACGGGGGCGGCGCGGCGACCCCACAGGGTCACCTCGCAGCCGGCGTCGGCGAGGATCATCGCGAAGGCCGTGCCCCAGGATCCGGTGCCGTACACCGCGCAGCGCGTCGTCACTTACGCTCCACTCTTTTCTGCGTTCCCTGCGTTGTCCGCGTCGTCTGCATTGTCGGCGCTCCCGGCGCTCCCGGCGCTCTCGGTCACCGTCTCACGTCGAGCCGTCTGCCTCGCGCGGGCCGACCTGCGGTGGTCGTAACGCTCCGTGGGCGCGGGCTCACCACGTAGCTCGGCGAGCAGCTCGGTGATCGCGTCCATGATCGCTTCGGTGGCGCCGCGCAGGTTCTCCGCGGTGGGCTCCAGCCCGTAGTACGCGGACAGGTCGACCGGCGGTCCGGCCAGCACCTTGAACGTCTTGCGCGGGAACAGCTTCAGCTTGCCGTAGGGCGGCAGCGCCTCATTGGCGCCCCACTGCGCGACCGGGATCACCGGCGCCTTGGTGAGCAGGGCGACCCGGGCCGCGCCGGTCTTGCCCGCCATCGGCCACTGATCGGGATCGCGGGTGAGTGTGCCCTCCGGGTAGAAGGCCACGCACTCGCCGGAGTTGATGGCCTCGACGGCGGCCCGGAAGGCGTTGGCCGCGTCGGTGGACTCCCGGTAGACGGGGATCTGGCCGATGCGGCGCAGCAGCGCGCCGACGAGCGGGGCCTTGAAGAGGGCGTACTTGGCCAGGAAGCGTGGGACGCGTCCGGTGTTGTACTGGAAATGCGCGTACGAGAACGGGTCCAGGTACGAGTTGTGGTTGACCGCGGTGATGAATCCGCCGTCCGTCGGAATGTTCTCCATTCCGCGCCAGTCCCGCTTGAAGAACACGATGAGCCATGGTTTCGCGATGACGGCGGCCAAGCGGTACCAGAAGCCGATTCTGCGGCGGGACACCAGGACATCCTCCTCGATTGGCGCTGCCCTCGGTTTCATCTGGGCTTTCGGACAGCCGCACAAGTTTCGCCCCAGGCCCGCGCTCTGTCGAGAAGCACCCGCCGTAAGGGGTTCGCGGCCGGTGGCGGCGGGGACGGTACCGACACCGTAACGCGGGTTGCCGAGGCCGTCGCGACCGCCCACGGGGAGAATGACCGGATGCGCAGCCAAAGGGTGTGGGATCTCGTCATACCGCTCAAACCGTTGGGCCTGGCCAAGAGCAGGCTGGCGGCCACCGCGGGCGACGATCTGCGGCCCGGACTCGCCCTGGCGTTCGCGCAGGACACCGTGGCCGCCGTGCTGGCCTGTGCGGTGGTACGGGGGGTGTGCGTGGTCACCGACGATCCGCTGGCCGCGACCGAGCTGTCGGCGCTTGGTGCGCGGATCGTGCCGGACGCCCCGGCGGCGGGCCTGAACGCGGCGCTGGCCCATGGCGCCCGCGCGGTGCGGTCCGAGCGGCCGGGCGCCGCGGTCGCGGCGCTGAACGCCGATCTTCCGGCGCTGCGCCCCGCGGAACTGGAATCGGTGCTCGGTTCGGCCGCCGAGGCCGAGCGGGCGTTCCTCGCGGACGCGGCGGGCATCGGCACCACGTTGCTCACCGCGTCCGGCGGCGTCCCCCTGGCCCCGGCCTTCGGCGGCCCCTCCCGGGCCCGGCACCGCGCTTCCGGCGCCCGGGAGATCACCCTGCCCGGCGTGGACTCGGTACGGCGCGACGTGGACACCGCGGACGACCTACGCGCGGCCATCGCACTGGGCGTGGGCCCACGCACGGCGACAGCCGTCACCGCACTTCGCGCGTAGGCCCTTCCGGCGGATCCCCCACCGGCTTGCGGCGGCTTCAAATCCGCCGGTACCCACCATCGCGGTCACTCGCCGCCGCGGCGTTTTCTTCCGGGGCAAGCCCCAAACCCCCAGAAGCCGCGAGGGGGCATTGTGGACCCGGCCCCAGACGAATGGGGGTGTTAGGGGCTTGCCCCCCAACAAGGAACCGCCGCCGCGGCGAGCAACCCCGACGATGGAGACCGGCGGTCCCGAACGCACCGCAACCAGAACGGTCAGGCCCCCGCAAAGGCCCGGCGGTGCCCAACCGCCCCACAACGCGGCCCCAACCGCACCCGCACCCGCACCCGCACCCGCACCCCGGAAAGCGATCCCCCCGCTGGCAGCCGACTAGGCTGCCAGCCATGCAGGCGACTTCGTACACCTTCGACCCCGAGACCCGCTGCGGCAGCGTGCTGCTGGACGACGGCACGCCAGTGCCGTTCGACGCGGCGGCGTTCGACGCGGGAGGGCTGCGGCTGCTGCGGGTCGGGCAGCGGGTGCGCATCAGGGTCGAGGGCGAGGGCGAGGCGCGCCGCGTGGTCTTTGTGACGCTGCAGACGTTCGACGATCCCGGGGCCTGATCCACCGGCGACACGGCGCGGGCCGGGCTCCCGTCCGGGGGCCCGGCCCGTTGCGGCCTGAGGGGACTGTTCCGCTCGCTGCGGGTGGTCCGGCTACCTGCTCGCGGTCCGCTTGGCGGTGGTCTTGCGTGTGGTGGCCTTCTTGGCCGGAGCCTTCTTGGCGGTGGCCTTCTTCGCCGCGGCCTTCTTGGCGGTGGCCTTCTTCGCCGTCGTCTTCTTGGCGGCGGCCTTCTTTGCCGTCGTCTTCTTGGCGGCGGCCTTCTTGGCGACCGTCTTCTTCACTGCGGCCTTCTTGGCGGTGACCTTCTTGGCCGCCGCCTTCTTCGCCGCGGCCTTCTTCGCTACCGCCTTCTTGACCGTAACGCCGCCGGTGAGGCTGCCCTTGGGCGCCTTCTTCACCGCGACCTCGCCGCCCCTCGGCAGCTTCTTGGTGCCGCTGACCAGGTCCTTGAAGCCCTGACCCGCCCGGAAGCGCGGCACGGAGGTCTTCTTGACCCGGACGCGCTCGCCGGTCTGCGGGTTACGGGCGTAACGCGCGGGCCGGTCCACCTTCTCGAACGAGCCGAAACCGGTGACCGAGACCCGGTCGCCGCTGACAACGGCCCGGACGATCGCATCGAGAACGGCGTCGACCGCTTCCGCCGCCTGCTGCCGCCCGCCGACCTTGTCGGCAATCGCTTCTACGAGCTGCGCCTTGTTCACGTCTTCCCCTTCGGAAACTTTGCTGGAACGAAAACCGTGTCCAAGCAGATCAAGCTTTTTCGCACGTTAGGCAGATATATACCGCAAATCAAATACGAAACGGGCGAATCACCCTTGTGCCGCAACGAACTCGGCTCTCACTGAGTTCCGGGATCGGGGAACCGCCCCTCGTCTAAGTCCCGCATGAAGCGCTCCAACCGCTGCTGTGCGCCAACCACGTCGTGCTTGGCGGCGGCGGTGATGACGAGCAGCTTGCGGGTCATCGCCACCCGTACGTCGTCGGGGACTTGCAGTGCCCGCACTCGGGCATGCGCCACCTTCAGGCGTGCCGCAACGACCCCGTAGAGCTTGAGTTGGTCATCGCGGTCCATGTGCCAATTGTGCCATCTGAGGCGAGTTGTCACCTCCGCAGGGGTCAACTCGCCGTACGCCACACGCGTCCACCGCGCCCCACACGCCGAACGCGCCCCCAGCCTCGTGGGCCAGGAGCGCGTTGCGGATAGTACGTGTTGTACTGGGAAAGCGGGAGGTCAGACTTCCACCGTACGGGGCTTGTAGGCGGGCCGACTCGACTCGTACTCGGCGATGTCGGCTTCATGGCGCAGCGTCAGGCTGATGTCGTCCAGGCCTTCGAGCAACCGCCACCGTGCGTTGTCGTCCAACTCGAAGGACTGCGTTAGGCCTTCCGCGCGTACCTCGCGGGCCACCAGGTCGACGGTGATCTCGGCGGCCGGGTCGCTCTCCGTCAGCTTCCACAGCCGTTCGATGACGTCCTGCGGCACAACAACCGTGAGCAGACCGTTCTTCAGCGAGTTGCCACGGAAGATGTCCGCGAAGCGGGAGGAGAGCACGGTTTTGAAGCCGTAGTTCTGCAAGGCCCACACGGCGTGCTCGCGGGACGAGCCGGTACCGAAGTCGGGACCTGCGACCAGGACGGTGGCACCATGCCGTTCGGGCTGGTTGAGAACGAAGTCCTGGTCCTTGCGCCAGGCCTCGAACAAGCCGTCCTCGAAACCGTTGCGGGTGACCTTCTTCAGCCAGTGCGCGGGAATGATCTGGTCGGTGTCGACATTGCTGCGGCGCAGCGGCACAGCCCGGCCGGTGTGTGTGGTGAAAGCTTCCATGACCGCTCAGGCCTCCACGGGGGTACGGACGTCGGACAGATCGGCGGGCGAGGCGAGGTGGCCCAGTACCGCCGTGGCGGCGGCGACCTGGGGAGAGACCAGATGGGTGCGGCCGCCCTTGCCCTGCCGTCCCTCGAAGTTGCGGTTCGAGGTGGACGCCGACCGCTCCCCGGGGGCGAGTTGGTCGGGATTCATACCCAGGCACATCGAGCAACCCGCGTGCCGCCATTCGGCTCCCGCGGCGGTGAACACCTTGTCCAGGCCCTCCTCCACGGCCTGCAGGGCGACCCGTACCGAACCGGGTACCACCAGCATCCGCAGCCCGTCGGCGACCTTGCGGCCCTCCAGCACGGACGCGGCCGACCGCAGGTCCTCGATACGGCCGTTGGTGCACGAGCCGACGAAGACGGTGTCCACGGCGATGTCGCGCAGCGGCTGGTCGGGCCGCAGGCCCATGTACTCCAGCGCCTTCTCGGCGGCCAGCCGCTCGCTCGGGTCGGCGAACGACGCCGGGTCCGGCACCGCGGCCGACAGCGGCGCGCCCTGGCCCGGGTTGGTGCCCCAGGTGACGAACGGCGCCAGCCGCGCGGCGTCGATGTAGACCTCGTGGTCGAAGACCGCGTCGTCATCGGTGCGCAGCGTCTTCCAGTAAGCCACCGCCGCGTCCCAGTCCTCGCCCTCGGGGGCGTGCGGACGGCCCTTGAGGTAGGCGAACGTGGTCTCGTCGGGCGCGATCATTCCGGCGCGGGCGCCCGCCTCGATCGACATGTTGCACACGGTCATCCGGGCTTCCATCGACAGCTTCTCGATGGCGGAGCCGCGGTACTCGATCACATAGCCCTGGCCGCCGCCGGTGCCGATCTTCGCGATGATCGCCAGGATCAGGTCCTTGGCGGTGACACCGTCGGGCAGTTCGCCCTCGACGGTGATCGCCATGGTCTTGAACTTCGGCATCGGCAGCGTCTGGGTGGCCAGTACGTGCTCGACCTGGCTGGTGCCGATGCCGAAGGCCAGCGCGCCGAACGCGCCGTGCGTGGAGGTGTGGCTGTCACCGCAGACCACAGTGGTGCCCGGCTGGGTCAGTCCCAGCTGCGGGCCCACGACGTGGACCACGCCCTGCTCGACGTCCCCGAGCGGATGCAGCCGCACCCCGAACTCGGCGCAGTTCTTACGCAGCGTCTCCAGCTGGGTACGCGAGACCGGGTCGGCGATCGGCTTGTCGATGTCGAGGGTCGGGGTGTTGTGATCCTCGGTCGCGATGGTCAGGTCCGTGCGGCGCACGGTGCGGCCGCTGAGGCGAAGCCCGTCGAAGGCCTGCGGGCTGGTCACCTCGTGCAGCAGGTGCAGATCGATGAAGAGGAGGTCAGGCTCGCCCTCGGCGCGCCGAACGACATGGTCGTCCCAGACCTTCTCCGCGAGTGTCCGTCCCATCGCTTTCCCTCCGGTCGGCGTCTGCACCGACCTGCTCGTCCGAGTGCCGCGGCGTCCGGCCGCTGGTACGCGGGGGGTGTGCGGCACACCGCGATGCCGAACGCCGATCCGGCGTTGCCTTCCAGCGTGACGGCTTCCTCGGAAAATTGAACTTGCGTTTCACACTGTGAGACGTAAGTATCGTTTCATGGACAACTCTAGCGGCGTCGGCGTTCTCGACAAGGCAGCTCTGGTGCTCAGCGCGCTGGAGTCCGGACCGGCCACCCTGGCCGGACTGGTCGCCTCCACCGGCCTCGCCCGCCCCACCGCACACCGGCTCGCGGTCGCGCTGGAACACCACCGCATGGTCGCCCGCGACATGCAGGGCCGCTTCATCCTGGGACCACGGCTGTCGGAACTGTCCGCCGCCGCGGGCGAGGACCGGCTGCTCGCCACCGCCGGCCCCGTACTCACCCATCTACGGGATGTGACCGGCGAGAGCGCGCAGCTCTACCGGCGCCAGGGCGACATGCGGATCTGCGTGGCCGCGGCCGAGCGGCTGTCCGGACTGCGGGACACGGTGCCGGTCGGCTCCACGCTGCCGATGAAGGCCGGATCGGCCGCCCAGGTCCTGCTGGCCTGGGAGGAGCCGGAGCGGCTGCACCGCGGTCTGCAGGGCGCCCGCTTCACCGCCACCGCGCTGTCCGGCGTACGGCGGCGCGGCTGGGCCCAGTCCATCGGTGAGCGCGAGCCGGGTGTGGCGTCCGTCTCCGCGCCGGTACGCGGGCCGTCCAACCGCGTGGTCGCCGCGGTATCGGTCTCCGGCCCGATCGAGCGCCTCACCCGCCACCCGGGCCGTATGCACGCCCAGGCGGTGGTCGACGCGGCGGCCCGCCTCAGCGAGGCCCTGCGCCGGAACGGCTGACGCCTGGTCTTCGGGGGCTTCGGGGGATTCGGCGCCGCCGGGCTCCGCCGGAAGGTTGCTCGGCGTCGCGGCGGATTGAAGATCATTGGGGGCGAGCCCCCAATCCCCCAACGATGCCCGGCCTGCTCGGCATCAGGGGCCCGCCCGGAGAAGCCCCGTACAGCGCCGGGCACTTGAGTGCCGAGCCTTCACAGCAGCCGTACCGCCACAACGCAAAAGGCCTCCTGCTGAGCAGGAGGCCTTACCGTACCCCCGACCGGATTCGAACCGGCGCTACCGCCTTGAGAGGGCGGCGTGCTAGGCCGCTACACAACGGGGGCCCTAGCGATCCTTCACACGGCGCCAACCGCGTTGTTCACAGCATCGCCTCCGGGTGCGACCCGGATGGTGACGGTGTCAGGATCTGTACCCCCGACCGGATTCGAACCGGCGCTACTGCCTTGAGAGGGCAGCGTGCTAGGCCGCTACACAACGGGGGCTTGATCGAATTACGTCGATCAGCTGGGGTACCAGGACTCGAACCTAGACTAACTGAACCAGAATCAGTCGTGCTGCCAATTACACCATACCCCACCGAACTCAACCCCCCGGTGGAGGCCTTGTTTGGCGCTTACGCCCTCCGGTCCGGCCTTTTTCGGCCCGCCCGGGCGGCGCAGAAAGAACATTACCGGATGCCTGCCGTGGCGCCAAAATCGAATAGCCGGACCACCGACCGTGTACGGTGCGTGACCGCCGCCTTACCCCCCAGTGCCCACCACCAGGCCATCCCTCACAGGCGCCTGAACACTCCGTGACCGCCCGGCGGGAGGCTGCCTCCTCCCGCCCGCCGCAGGCGCGGCCAGACGGCCCGGACGGGCCCGCCAGGACCCTCCCGCGGCACACGGTCACGACGAGGTGTCCGTGGCCTCGATGCCCGCCAGCCGCGGACCAGCGTGCGGCCGTGGTCGGACGCCGCGTCCGGTCGAGGTGCGGCGCGCCGCGAACTCCCCCTGTGGGACGGGTGACTGGCCGGCGTGCCGGAGGCCTGGCCGTCGCCGCGTACGAACTACGCAAACCCAGCAGCGCCGTTGGAAAGCATGAGAAAAACGCATGGGAAAGGGGGCGGCGGCCACCATGGCCGCCGCCCCCTCTGTTGTGCGGGCGCGTCAGTCCGTCAGCTTCGCCAGCGCGGCGTCGATGCGCGCCAGGGTCCGCTCGCGCCCGAGTACCTCAAGGGACTCGAACAGCGGCAGGCCGACCGTACGGCCGGTGATCGCCACCCGGACCGGGGCCTGGGCCTTGCCGAGCTTCAGGCCGTGCTCCTCGCCGGCGGCCAGCACGGCCTCCTTCAGCGCGTCGGCCTGCCACTCGGCGACGTCCGCGAGCTTGGCGCGTGCGGTGCGCAGCAGCGCGTCCGAGCCCTCCTTCATCGCCTTCTGCCAGGACGCCTCGTCCTCCACCGGCTCGTCGAGGAAGAGGAAGTCGACGTTGGCCGTGATGTCGGACAGCACCGTGAGCCGGGTCTGCGCGTGCGGGGCGATGGCCTCGAAGGCCGCCTGGTCGAACGCCTCCGGGCGCCAGGGCGCGTGCGGGGGCTTCAGCCACGGGCCGCAGGCCTCGATGAAGTCCTTCACATCGAGTCGGCGCAGGTGCTCCGCGTTGATGTGCTCGCACTTCTTCAGGTCGAAGCGCGCCGGGTTGGCGTTGACGTCCTTGATGTCGAAGGCGGCGACCATCTCCTCCATGGTGAAGATGTCGCGGTCCTCGGCGAGCGACCAGCCCAGCAGCGAGAGGTAGTTGAGCAGCCCCTCGGGCAGGAAGCCGCGCTCCCGGTACAGGTTGAGTGAGGACTGCGGGTCGCGCTTGGACAGCTTCTTGTTGCCCTCACCCATGACGTACGGCAGATGGCCGAACTGCGGCGTGCTGCCGTTGCCGACGCCGATGTCGGCGAGCGCCGCGTACAGCGCGATCTGGCGCGGGGTGGAGGAGAGCAGGTCCTCGCCGCGCAGCACGTGCGTGATCTCCATCAGCGCGTCGTCGACCGGGTTGACCAGGGTGTAGAGCGGGGCGCCGTTGGCCCGGAGGATGCCGTAGTCCGTCACGTTCTCCGGGCTGAAGGTCAGCTCGCCGCGCACCAGGTCGGTGAAGGTGATCGGCTGGTCGGGCATCCGGAAGCGCACGATCGGGGTGCGGCCCTCGGCCTCGTACGCCGCGATCTGCTCAGCGGACAGCTCCCGGCACTTGCCGTCGTAGCCGGACGGCTTGCCCGCGGCGCGGGCCGCCTCACGGCGGGCCTCCAGCTCCTCGGTGGTGCAGTAGCAGCGGTAGGCGTGGCCCGCCTCCTGCAGCTTGCGCGCCACGTCCGCGTAGATGTCCATCCGCTGTGACTGCCGGTACGGCGCGTGCGGGCCGCCCACCTCGGGGCCCTCATCCCAGTCGAAGCCGAGCCAGCGCATCGCGTCGAGCAGTTGGTTGTACGACTCCTCGGAGTCGCGGGCCGCGTCGGTGTCCTCGATACGGAAGACCAGGGTGCCCTTGTGGTGCCGGGCGAAGGCCCAGTTGAACAGGGCGGTGCGGACCAGGCCCACATGGGGGTTGCCGGTCGGGGAGGGACAGAAACGTACGCGTACGGGTGCGCTAGCCACGCTTGATCACCTTGTTGGTGAGAGTTCCGATGCCTTCGATGGAGACGGCGACCTCGTCGCCGACGTTGAGGGGGCCGACCCCCGCCGGGGTGCCGGTCAGGATGACGTCGCCGGGGAGCAGGGTCATCGCCTCGGTGATGTTGACGATCAGATCCTCGATCTTGTGTGTCATCTCGCTGGTGCGGCCCGCTTGTCGCAGTTCGCCGTTGACCGTGCAGGTGATCGCCAGGTCGGCCGCGGTCTCCAGATCCATGTCCGTCTCCACCCACGGCCCGAGCGGGCAGGAGGCGTCGAAGCCCTTGGCGCGGGCCCACTGCTTCTCCGTGCGCTGCACATCACGCGCGGTGAGGTCGTTGGCGCAGGTGTAGCCGAGGATCACCTCGGCCACCCGCTCCCGCGGCACCTCCCGGCACATCCGTCCGATGACCACGGCGAGTTCCGCCTCGTGGTGCAGCTCGGCGGAGAAGGTGGGGTACGGGACCGGGTCGCCGGTGCCGATGACGGAGGTCGACGGCTTGAAGAAGGCGAACGGCGCGTCCGGCACCTCATTGCCCAGCTCGGCCGCGTGCTCGGCGTAGTTGCGCCCGAACGCGACGACCTTGCTGGGCAGCACCGGGGGCAGCAACCGGACCTTGCTCAGCGGGACCTTGGTGCCGCTGAGTTCGAACTCGGCGAACGGGATGCCCTTGATGATGTTGATCGAGAGCTGGTCGTCCGGCTGGGTCCCAGGGGGTGTCCCCCCTGAGGACACCGGCCCTTCCACCGCGCCGAAGGCGACATTGCCGTCGATGGAGAATCTGGCGATGCGCACGGAAGCTGCGCCCTTCACAGGTTGGAGACTGACGCTCCAGGCTATCGCGGGGCGGCAGAGCACCCTCCGCCATTTCCTCCCGGGCGCGCGTGGCCCGTCAGGCGGTGGGCAGGGTGTCCAGGACCGTGCGGCGGGGGTTCGCGGTCTGCTGGGGGAGGTCGCGGGCCTCGGCCGCGGGCTCCTCGGCGACGGCTGCCGGGATCAGCTCGTCGGCGTCCTTCAGATGGGCGAGCGTGGTGCGACGCGGGTTGGCTATCGGACGCATCAGCATCGTCGTCTTCACTTTTCGGTCCAGACCTTTTGCAGTTGGGCCGCCGTGCGGCGGCGTTTGTCGAACTTCCACCTTGTGTAAAGGCTCAGGCTATGCGTGCGCATTCCCGCGAATCCGTGACCCGGACAACGATCATCGTGTGATTTTGCTCACGAACAGCCCGGCAATTTACGCAAATCGCCTGGCCAATTCCGCGACCAGAAACCGGCATTGAGGACCGATCACCCCTTATCTCCGCCGAACGGCGTTACCGGGTCAGCACGGCCACGTACCGGGCTCGCGGGTAAAAGTCCGTTATCGCCGACATGGTCCTCGACTCGCGGTGATCTGTTGTCTGCGGTGCGTAACCGTTGTCACAGGTCGGCTGCGCACCTTGTTGGACTTCTCCGCCTGTGCTGGAATTCCACGGACCGCCGCGACCAGACGACCGGCACGCAGGGGGCGCGCAGGCGCGTCGAGCGGCGGTGCAACGGGCACTCGCCGGTCAACCGTTCCCCAGGGGGCCGCGGGCCCCCAAGAACCGACACCGTCCCGCCGTGCGCGCGGGGGACGCCTGGTCCAGAGGTTGCGACGCTAGTGCAGGGACGTTTCAAGAGGGATGGCGGCGCCGCGGGAGACCCGGAGGCGCGCGACGGAGCCGGACGTGGTCCGGAGCCGCGAGTGACTCCCCCCATGCCATCAGCCGACTCGGGCCCCCCGGCCACCGGACAGCCCGGCGCGAAGGGCGGCTCGTCCGGCACGGACGCCGGCCCCCGTGCCACGAGCACCCCAGCCGCGCCAAGCGGCGATGTCGAGCCCCCTGCCACCACGCGCTCGCGGGGCAAGCACGCCTCCCGTCTGGCGATGCGCAACTGGAGCATCCGTACCCGACTGGTCTCGCTGCTGGCGCTGCCCGTGGTCGCCGCGACCACGCTGGGTGCGCTGCGCATCCAGCAGCAGCTGGACAACGTCAACCAGCTCGACCACATGAAGCTGCTGACCGAGATGACCGGTCACGCCACCAAGCTCGCGGACGCCCTGCAGAACGAGCGCGACAGCTCGGCGGGCCCGATCACCAGCGGCCACTCCAAAGACGACTCGGTGGTCGCCTCCCGGCAGGCCACCGACCAGCAGATCCAGGGCTTCCAGGACGCCACCGCGGGCATCAACACCAACGACAGCTCGCTGGTCGGCGTCCGCAGCACGATCATCGACATCACCCGCCAGCTGCAGAGCCTCAAGCAGATCCGCGGCGACGCGTACAACAACCCCGGGTACATCTCGCAGACGGTCAGTGGTTACGACCAGTTGATCAACTCGCTGCTCTCGCTCTCCCAGGACATGGCGCAGGCGACCAGCAACCCCGACATGATCCGCAGCACCCGGGCACTCGCCGCGTTCACCGCTGCCAAGGAGTACGAGTCGATCCAGCGGGCGGTCATCAGTGCCGCTCTCGCCAACTCCAGCGGTCCCTCGCTGTCCAACAGTGACCGGCTGTACGCACAGACCGCCTCGGACAGCGAGAACTCCGAGATCAAACGGTTCTCCGAGATCTACGGCCCCGGCTCCGCCGAGCTGATGAAGGCGCTGGACGGCGGAAACGTCGTGATCACCCAGGCCGACCAGTACCGCGACCGCGTCCTGCAGACGCAGAACGGCATCGCCCAGGAGCACAAGTCGTACCTGGACTGGTACGACCAGGCCGACACCAAGATGCAGGAGATGTCCCGCATCGAGGCCGAGCTCCTCGACCAGATGCAGCAGAAGGCGCTCTCGCTGCGCTCCGCCGCCCAGCAGGACGCACTGATCAACGGTGCGCTGATCCTGCTCGTCCTCGGTGTGTCGCTGGTCGGCGCGTTCGTGGTGGCCCGCTCCATGATCCGCTCGCTGCGCAGGCTGCAGGACGCCGCGCAGGATGCCGCCCAGCGGCGACTGCCCGAGCTGGTCAAGCAGCTGTCGGAGTCCGACCCGCAGGACGTGGACACCTCCGTCGAGGAAATCGGCATCAACACCCGCGACGAGATCGGCCGGGTGGCCCGCGCGTTCGACGACGTCCACCGCGAGGCGGTCCGCCTCGCCGCCGAGCAGGCGCTGCTGCGAGGCAACGTCAACGCGATGTTCACCAACCTCTCGCGGCGCAGCCAGGGCCTCATCCAGCGCCAGCTCTCGCTCATCTCCGAGCTGGAGAGCCGCGAGGCCGACCCGGACCAGCTGTCCAACCTCTTCAAGCTCGACCACCTCGCGACCCGTATGCGCCGCAACGGCGAAAACCTCCTCGTCCTCGCGGGCGAGGAGCCGGGCCGCCGCTGGACCCGGCCGGTGCCCCTGGTCGACGTGCTCCGTGCCGCGGCGTCCGAGGTGGAGCAGTACGAGCGCATCGAGTTGACCGCGGTGCCGCCGACCGAGGTCGCGGGCCGGGTCGTCAACGACCTCGTGCACCTGCTCGCCGAGCTGCTGGAGAACGCCACCTCGTTCTCCTCCCCGCAGACCAAGGTCAGGGTCACCGGTCACGCGCTGCCGGACGGCCGGGTGCTGGTCGAGATCCACGACACCGGCATCGGTCTGTCGCCCGAGGACCTGTCCGACATCAACGAGCGGCTGGCCAACCCGCCGACGGTGGACGTCTCCGTCTCCCGGCGCATGGGTCTGTTCGTGGTCGGCCGCCTGTCCCTGCGGCACGGTATCCGGATCCAGCTGCGTCCGTCCGACTCCGGTGGTACGACCGCGCTGGTCATGCTGCCGGTGGACCTCACGCAGGGCGGTGCCAAGCCGAACGCCGGTGCGGGCCAGGGCAAGCGCGGCGGGGTCATCCCGCCGGTGCCGGGTGCCAAGAGCGCTGCCGGGGACATCGCGGCGGCACGCGGCGCCTCCGCCGAGGGCGGCGTCCGCCGGGCGGGTCAGCTCGGCCGCGGCCCGCAGCCGGGGCCGAGGACCAGGGGCGAGGTCCCGCCGGTCGGCCCGCGTCCCGCGCTGACCGGAAACCGCGACTCCGGCCCGGCCACCCCGCCGGAGCGTCCGCAGCCGCGCACCGACTCGGGCCTGCCGACCCGCCAGGGTCCGGGCGCGCCGCAGCAGCCGCAGCAGCCCACCCCGGCGTCGGCGTCCGGCGAGCGGCCCGCGCCGAGCTGGGCCCAGCAGGGCCGGAACGGCGCGGACGTGCCGCGTGGCCATGACGACGTGGAGTCCACGGCGCAGTTCGAGCGCCCGGCGTTCCCCGACGCCCAGCACCCCCAGGGCCCGCGGGCCGCCAACCCGGGTGCCCGGCAGCCGGGTTACGGCGACGCCTCCACCACGGGTCAGTTCCCGGTGACGCAGGCCCAGGGTGGCGCCGGGTACCCCGACAACAGCACGACCGGCGAATTCCGCGCCCCGACCGGCGAGTTCCAGCTGCCGCAGCAGCAGGACGGCCGGCAGCAGGCCCCGTCCACCGACTTCTTCGGTGGCCAGCAGGCCGGTTCGGGCTCCGATGTCTTCGGCCCGCGCGGCCGCCAGGCACCGCAGCAGCGCCGTCCCGCCGCGCCCGCCCCGTACGAGACGACCGCCGAGTTCCCGGCGGTGGCGGACCAGCGCGGCCCGCAGGCCAGGGGTGGCAACGCGCCTCGCGAGCGCCGTCCGGAAGCCCAACTTCCGCCGGTCGTCGAGCCGATGGCGCTGCCACCCGCCAGTTCCCCCGGTGACGGCCGTTCGCCGATCTTCGAGTCGCTGGAGTCGGACTGGTTCCGGCAGCAGGACGAGGGCGGCCTCCCGTCCGGCAACGGCGCGGTCGCACAGCCACAGCAGCAGCCCCCGCTGACCGGCGGCCCGCAGCGGGCCCGCGTACAGAGCCCACCGCCTGGCGCGGGCTCTCAGGAATGGCAGTCCTCGCCCAACGACGAGCGGTGGCGGCGCGCCGAGCAGGTACGGGAGCCCGCCGCCGGCGGTATCACGTCTTCCGGTCTCCCCCGCCGCGTCCCGCGGGCGAACCTCGTCCCGGGCACCGCGGAGCAGACCTCGCAGACCGGTCCGCAGGTCTCGCGGGCGCCCGATGACGTACGCGGGCGGCTCACCAACCTTCGCCGCGGCATCCAGCAGGGCCGCAGCGCCGGGTCCGGCCAGACGGACGGACGCGGCTTCGGTACCGGCACATCTCACCAGCAGGAGCGTTAGTTGAGTCCGATGAGCCAGGCGGCACAGAATCTGAACTGGTTGATCACCAACTTCGTGGACAGCACGCCCGGTGTCTCCCATACGGTGGTCGTCTCCGCCGACGGGCTGCTGCTGGCGATGTCCGAGGGCTTCCCCCGGGACCGGGCCGACCAACTCGCGGCTGTTGCCTCCGGGTTGACCTCGCTGACCGCGGGCGCGTCCCGTATCTTCGAGGGCGGCAGCGTCAACCAGACGGTCGTGGAGATGGAGCGCGGCTTCATGTTCATCATGTCCATCTCCGACGGTTCCTCCCTCGCCGTACTCGCCCACCCCGAGTGCGACATCGGCCTCGTCGGCTACGAGATGGCGCTGCTCGTGGACCGGGCAGGCACCGTGCTCACTCCCGACCTACGCGCCGAGCTGCAAGGCACTCTGCTCGGCTGATCCTTGATCTTTGCTGTACTCCCCCCGCAATGACCCGGACCAGCTTGCTACTGCTTCGCTCGGAGGACGACGTACATGACCCCGCCACCCGCCTCGCCCGACCCGTACGGTGCTCCTCACCACCTGCCGTACGAGGAGGAGGAAGGCGAACAGCCGCTGGTACGGCCTTATGCCAT
The DNA here is from genome assembly GCF_029223525.1 of Streptantibioticus ferralitis. GTDB lineage: Bacteria > Actinomycetota > Actinomycetes > Streptomycetales > Streptomycetaceae > Streptantibioticus_A > Streptantibioticus_A ferralitis. The sequence goes on from NZ_JARHTQ010000001.1 coordinate 70,941, forward strand.
GACCGGTGGTCGCACCAGACCTAGATACCAGCTGGCCATCGAGGCGCTGGTGAGTACCTCCGCGGACCCTTCGATGTACCAGGGTCTGCTTCCTGAGCACCAGCGCATCTGCCATCTGTGCCGTGAGATCAAGTCGGTGGCGGAGATCTCCGCGCTGCTGGCGATCCCGCTCGGTGTGGCGCGGATCCTGGTGGCGGACCTCGCGGAGGCCGGAATGGTGGCGATCCACCAGCCGAGCAGCGGCGAGGCCGGCGGACAGCCCGATGTGACTTTGCTGGAGAGGGTACTCAGTGGACTTCGCAAGCTCTAGGCCGCAGGGAGCCGACCCGTACGGGCAAGGTGCGGGCGGGCTGCCCCAGCACAGTGCGGCCTACGGGCAGCAGACGGCGCGGTCCACCACCTCCGCGAAGATCGTGGTGGCGGGCGGTTTCGGCGTGGGCAAGACCACCTTCGTCGGTGCGGTGTCGGAGATCAACCCGCTGCGCACCGAAGCGGTGATGACGGCGGCGTCGGCCGGGATCGACGACCTGAGCAAGGTCACCGACAAGACCACGACGACCGTGGCCATGGACTTCGGCCGCATCACCCTCGATGACGACCTGATCCTCTACCTGTTCGGTACTCCAGGACAAGACCGCTTCTGGTTTATGTGGGATGACCTGGTGCGTGGCGCGATCGGTGCGGTTGTCCTGGTAGACACCCGGCGGTTGTCCGACTGCTTCCCGGCCGTGGACTACTTCGAGAACTCCGGCCTGCCGTTCGTCATCGCGCTGAACGGCTTCGACGGGCACCAGCCCTACAAGCCGGAAGAGGTCCGCGAAGCGCTGCAGATCGGCCCCGAGTCGCCGATCGTCGTCACCGACGCCCGGCAGCGGGCGGACGCCAAGGGCACGTTGATCACGCTGGTGGAGCACGCCTTGCTGGCCAGACTCAAGTAGCCGTTGGATCTTGCCAGTTGTGATCAGCTAGGAGCGGGCCCGCCTGTGTCTTATGACACGGCGGGCCCGCTCCTTCATAACGTTTCGACAGAGAATCACCGGGGCGCGGACACCCCCCGCATACGATCCGTCTCACAGCGCTCACTTAACGCCCGTCATTTGCCGCCCAATAGAGCTTATGCCCGTTTTATCAGTCCTGTCTTGGCGGTTGGCGAAGTCTGTCCAGACGTTTGGAAAGGACCGCTGTGACGTGCTGGAATTCGTTGAACCAGCGAGTAGACACGGCACGTCGGTGTGTCGGCGCCGAGAGGTTGTTGGTCGAGTGAGGAATACGACGCGGACACGGCCTGACCCCGTGCAACCGGCCCGAGGCAATTTCACGCCGCCGGGCCGCGACACCGGGGTGACGGTCGACGAAGTCATGCCGTCGGAACCGACGGGGAGCCGCTTGTCGCCGGGTAACTGGCGAGTGCGGACCCGGCTGAACGCGATCCTGCTGATCCCTGTCCTGGTCGCCCTGATCGTCGGCGGCTTCAACGTCAAGGACTCGGTGGACCGCTACCAGCAGGCGGACGACGCGGTACGCACCGCCAAGCTGGTCCGAGCCGCGTCTGCCTATGGCCACGCATTGATTGACGAACGTGACCGCTCTGCGGTTCCCCTCCTCAAAGGGGACACAAAGAATTCCGAGGTAGTGGACAGCCGGGCCGCCACCGACGGGGCGGCGAACGCCTTCAACGCCGCCGTCGCGCAGATGCCCAACGTGCCCGACCTCAAGCGCCGACTGGCCTCTTTCCGCCAGGTCGAGCCGAAGCTCACCGCGCTGCGCGAGGCCGCGTACACCAGCAAGCTGCCCGGCGTGCAGACCGAAGAGGGCTACGTCCAGGTCCAGCACCCGCTGATGGAGTTCGCCAACGACCTCGGTTTCGGCACCAACAACATGACGAGCTACGGCCGCACGCTGTACGCCATCTCGCTCGCCAAGGCCGCCGAGTCGCTGACCCGCTCCATCGGCATGCAGATCATGAACGAGGGCCCGGTCCCCGAGAGCGAGCGCAGGCTCCAGCTCACCGCGCTGTCCTCCTACGCGTACCTGGAGAACATCGCGCTGCAGGAGTACGAGGGCGGCGGTACGCCGACCGACATGCAGCGGCTGCAGGACGCCACTGACGCCGCGCAGCAGCAGGGCAAGCAGCAACTCGCCGACGCCAAGTCCAAGGCGCAGGCGGCCGGCCTGCCGTTCGTCGCCCCGCCGGACCGGGTGACGATGATCAAGGCGATCGCCTCCGGCGCCTCCTCGACCGCGCTGCGGGCCCAGGGCATCACCCCGGACAGCTGGTGGGGCTCCTCCACCCTCGCCTTCAACGCCTATCGCTCGATCGAATCGACCCTCGCCAACCAGGCCGAGAGCGACGCCGCGGCCGTGGCGGCCGACGCCAAGAACAACGCGATCATCAACTCCGCCGCCGTACTGGCCGGTGTGCTGCTCGCCTTCGTCGTCGCCGCCCTGATGGCCCGCTCGATGAGCCGCAGCATGCGCAAGCTGCGCACCTCGGCCTTCGAGGTGGCCGAGCAGCGGCTCCCGGCACTGGTCGACCAGCTCTCCCGCACCGATCCCGGCCGGGTCGACACCCGCGTCACACCGATCCCGATCAACACCCGGGACGAGATCGGCGAGGTGGCCAGGGCGTTCGACCAGGTCCACCGCGAGGCGGTACGACTCGCCGCCGAGCAGGCACTGCTGCGTGGCAACGTCAACGCGATCTTCACCAACCTGTCGGTCCGCAACCAGGACCTCATCCAGCGCCAGCTCTCGCTGATCACCGAGCTGGAGAACAACGAGGCGGACCCGGACCAGCTGGAGAACCTCTTCCACCTGGACCACCTGGCCACCCGTATGCGCCGCAACGGCGAGAACCTGCTGGTCCTCGCGGGCGAGGAGCCCGGCCGCAGCTGGAACCAGCCGGTCCCGCTGGTAGACGTGCTGCGCGCCGCCTCCGCCGAGGTGGAGGACTACGAGCGCATCGAGCTGGCTGCGATACCCGAGACCGAGATCCACGGCGCGGCCGTGACCGACCTCGTCCACCTGCTCGCGGAGCTGCTGGAGAACGCCACCACGTTCTCCTCGCCGCAGACCAGGGTCAGGGTCACCGCGACCCGGCTGCCGGACGGCCGTGTCATGGTCGAGATCCATGACAAGGGCATCGGCCTGACCGCCGAGGACTTCGCCGACATCAACCACAAGCTGGCCGACCCGCCCACCGTGGACGCGTCGATCTCCCAGCGCATGGGCCTGTTCGTGGTGGGCCGCCTCGCCGACCGGCACAACATCCGGGTCCAGCTGCGCCCCTCGGGCGAGCAGGCGGGCACCACCTCGCTGGTGATGCTGCCGGAGCCGATCACCCACGGTGGTGGTGGCGAGGAACTGCCGCCGGACGACTTCACCGTCTCCCGGATCGTCCCCGAGCACCAGACGACCGAGTTCCACTCCGGCCAGTTCACCGCCGCCGAGCTGGGCTTCGACGACCGGGCCTACGAAGTCCCGAACGACGCGCGGTCCTTGGACCCGATCAGCCGCCAGCTCCGGCGCGAGGAGCGCCGGGCGGCGCTGGAGGCCGCCGCGGGCGAGCGGCAGCAAGGCGTGGATCGCCCGCTGTTCCGTGACGAGGTGGCACCCGCCACCCCCGAGCCCATCGCCGAACGGCAGCCGTACCAGCCCGAGCAGTCCTACCAGCCCGAACAGTCGTACGACTCCGAGCAGTCGTACCCCGGCTTCGAGCGGCCGGTGCCCCCGGTACCGAACCAGTACACCGGCGAGTACCAGATCCCCCAGCAGCCGTCGTACGAGACCGGTGGCCGGCCCGCGCACGGCTACCAGCCGGAGGGTGAGTTCACCTCCGCCCAGTGGCAGCCGGACTACCCGCGGGATGGCTGGTCAGCTCCGGCTTCGGATTCGCACTCCTCCCTTGGAGCCCCGGAGCGCGTAGGCTACGACGCACCGGAAGCCGAGACGACGAGCGCCTCTTCGCTGACCGATTCGGGGCTGCCGCGTCGCAACCGGCAGTGGCAGCAGCCGGAACCGGCCGCGCCGCAGCGGCAGGACGCGCTAGCGGACGGCCCCGCGCGGGAGCAGGGAGGCGATGGGCACGCCGACGACTGGCGTTCCGCGAACGACGAGCACTGGCAGCGGGCCGAACAGGCTCGTGAGCCCAAGGCCGGCGGAGTCACCAGCTCCGGCCTGCCACGGCGGGTCCCGCGGGCGAACCTCGTCCCCGGTGCCGCGCACCAGACCCCGCAGGGCGGCCCACAGGTCTCCCGCGCCCCGGAAGACGTCCGCGGCAGGTTGAGCAATCTGCGCCGCGGCGTCCAGCAGGGACGCAACGCTGGAACTGATTCCACCCCAACTGACAGCCAGGGCCTCGGCCCCAACCACCAGGAGCGTTAGTTGAGTCCGATGAGCCAGGCGGCACAGAACCTGAACTGGTTGATCACCAACTTCGTGGACAACACCCCCGGTGTTTCCCATACGGTGGTCGTCTCCGCCGATGGACTACTGCTCGCGATGTCCGAGGGCTTCCCCCGGGACCGGGCCGACCAACTCGCGGCTGTTGCCTCCGGGTTGACCTCGCTGACCGCGGGCGCGTCCCGTATCTTCGAGGGCGGCAGCGTCAACCAGACGGTCGTGGAGATGGAGCGCGGCTTCATGTTCATCATGTCCGTCTCCGACGGTTCGTCGCTGGCCGTGCTCGCCCACCCGGAGTGCGACATCGGCCTGGTGGGCTACGAGATGGCGCTGCTCGTCGACCGGGCGGGCAGCGTGCTTACCCCTGATCTACGTGCCGAGTTGCAGGGCAGCCTGCTCGGCTAGCCTGTCGGGCTCTACGGCCGTCTAGCCCCCCAACTACCGGACAGGCGTGCGCCGATGCGTCACCGGACCGTATGGTGCGTTAACGCATCGGCAACCCTGCGGCGGAGACGGTGAACGGCACCCCGCCCAGCTGGAGGAGGAACCGTGGCAACGCCCCCAGGCGGATTTGGCGATCCGCAGCAGCAGCTGAAGCGATTCAACTTCCCCTCAGCGCCAAGCCCGCAGATGCAGCCGTCGCCGGAACCTGTCCGGCACGAGCAGCAGCCGCCTGCGCCGCGGATTCAGCCGCACATGCCCCCGCAGGGGCCACCGCCGCGCTCGCGCGGCGGTGCACGGGGCCGTACGCCGCTCGGCTCCGACCAGCAGCCGCTGGTCCGTCCGTACGCCATGACCGGCGGACGGACCCGACCGCGCTACCAGCTGGCGATCGAGGCGTTGGTCTCCACGACCGCTGATCCGGAGCGGCTGCGCGGCCAACTCCCGGAACACCAGCGGATCTGCCATCTGTGCCGCGAGATCAAGTCGGTGGCAGAGGTCTCCGCACTGCTCTCCATCCCCCTCGGCGTCGCCCGAATCCTCGTCGCCGACCTGGCGGAGGCCGGACTCGTCGCCATCCACCAGCCCGGTGGCGACGAAGCCGCCGGTGGCCAGCCAGATGTGACACTGCTCGAAAGGGTGCTCAGTGGACTTCGCAAGCTCTAGCGGTGCAGCCCGCTCCACCACCTCCGCGAAGATCGTGGTGGCGGGCGGCTTCGGCGTGGGCAAGACCACGTTCGTCGGTGCCGTATCGGAGATCAACCCGCTGCGCACCGAAGCCGTGATGACCTCCGCTTCGGCGGGAATCGACGACCTGACGCATGCGCCGGACAAGACCACGACGACCGTGGCGATGGACTTCGGCCGCATCACGCTCGACGAGGACCTGATCCTCTACCTGTTCGGTACCCCGGGCCAGGACCGCTTCTGGTTCATGTGGGACGACCTGGTGCGCGGTGCGATCGGGGCGGTCGTCCTGGTCGACACCCGGCGGCTGGCCGACTGCTTCCCGGCCGTGGACTACTTCGAGAACTCCGGCCTGCCGTTCGTCATCGCACTGAACGGCTTCGACGGCCACCAGCCCTACGGTCCCGAGGAGGTCCGCGAGGCGCTGCAGATCGGCCCCGAGACCCCCATCATGACCACGGACGCGCGCGCCCGCGGCGAGGCGAAGAGCACGCTGATCACGCTGGTCGAGCACGCCCTGATGGCGCGGCTTCGGTAGCGTGATGCGAAAGGTCCCCGCACACGATGTGTGCGGGGACCTTTCGCGTTCTGGACGGCGATGTCAGGCGACGGCCTGCCAGCTGTGCGGGGCGCGACCGCACCATCCCGGGGGATAACCCCCGCACCCCCAGCCGCTTTAGGCGACCGCCTGCCAGCTGTGCGGGGCATGGAAGCCTGGGCTGCGTTCCAGGCGGCGCCAGTGGGCGATGTTGCGGGGCTCGGTGGCGGCTGCCTGGCGGGCGTTGGCGGCGGCGCGGGCGATGAGGACGGCGGTGATGGCCGCGAGTTCCTCGGGCTCGGCGTGCCCGCGCCGCACGGTAACGACGGTTTCGGCAGCGGCTTGCGTAGGAGTGCTCACAGGGTTCTCCATAACTGCAGGGTTACTGCGGAGGGTTGCCGTGCTTGCGGGACGGCAGGTCGGCGTGCTTGGTGCGGAGCATGGCGAGCGAGCGGATCAGTACCTCGCGGGTCTCGGCCGGGTCGATCACGTCGTCGACCAGGCCGCGTTCGGCCGCGTAGTACGGGTGCATCAGCTCGGACTTGTACTCCTTGACCATGGCGGCGCGCATGGCGTCCGGGTCGTCCGCATCGGCGATCTGGCGGCGGAAGATGACGTTGGCGGCGCCCTCGGCGCCCATCACCGCGATCTCGTTGGTCGGCCAGGCGTAGGTCAGGTCGGCGCCGATGGACTGCGAGTCCATCACGATGTACGCACCGCCGTACGCCTTGCGCAGGATCAGCGAGATCCGCGGCACGGTGGCGTTGCAGTACGCGTACAGCAGCTTCGCGCCGTGCCGGATGATGCCGCCGTGCTCCTGGTCCACGCCCGGCAGGAAGCCGGGCACGTCCAGCAGCGTGATCAGCGGGATGTTGAACGCATCGCACATCTGAACGAAGCGCGCGGCCTTCTCCGACGCCTCGATGTCCAGCACCCCGGCCAGCGCCTGCGGCTGGTTGGCGATGATGCCGACGACCTGGCCGTCGAGCCGGGACAGCGCGCAGATGATGTTGGTGGCCCAGCGCTCGTGGACCTCCAGGAACTCGCCGTCGTCGACGATCTCCTCGATGACCTTGCGCATGTCGTAGGCACGGTTGCCATCGGCCGGGACCAGGTCCAGCAGCGCGTCACCGCGCCGGTCCACCGGGTCGCTGGTGGTCAGGACCGGCGGGTTCTCCCGGTTGTTCTGCGGCAGCAGGGAGAGCAGGTAGCGGACCTCTTCCAGGCAGCTCTGCTCGTCGTCGTAGGCGAAGTGCGCCACACCAGAGGTCTCGGCGTGCACATCCGCGCCCCCCAGACCGTTCTGCGAGACCTTCTCCCCCGTCACCGCCTGCACCACATCCGGGCCGGTGATGAACATCTGCGAGGTCTCCCGCACCATGAACACGAAGTCCGTCAACGCCGGACTGTACGCCGCACCACCAGCACACGGACCCAGCATCACGGAGATCTGCGGGATCACACCCGACGCCCTGGTGTTGCGCTGGAAGATCCCGCCGTACCCGGCCAACGCCGAGACGCCCTCCTGGATCCGCGCCCCCGCACCATCGTTGAGCGACACCAACGGCGCACCCGCCGCGATCGCCTTGTCCATGATCTTGTGGATCTTCTGCGCATGGGCCTCACCCAACGCACCACCAAAGATCCGGAAGTCATGCGCATACACAAAGACCGTACGGCCGTGCACCGTACCCCACCCGGTGATCACACCATCGGTGTACGGCTTCTTCGCCTCCAGACCGAAACCGCTCGCCCGATGCCGGCGCAACGGCTCGACCTCACGAAACGAACCCTCGTCCAACAACAGGTCAATCCGCTCACGCGCGGTCAACTTGCCCTTGGCATGCTGCGCCTCGGTCGCCCGGTCACTCGGCCCCCGCCGCACCTGCTCACGAATCGCATGCAGCTCCGCCACACGCCCACGGGCATCGCTCGCGTCGGCCGGCACCTCGTCCACAACGGTCATGTATCGACCTTACGAGCGGTGGCCCCGTTTTCCTGGCGTTGACTTCTCACACTGTCAGAAGCGACTTCATGGAGGAACTCAACAGAAAGGAGTGGCGAAAGGGCCCCGTGCGAAGCGGACGGGACCCTCTCGTTTGTACCTTTCGCACCAGCCGGGGCGACCGGCGCGATCCGGCCGCGGAGCGCGGCCCCGGTCAGCGCCCGGCGACCGCCTCAGCGAGCGCGAGGATCCGCCGCGCGTCCTCGACGTGCAGGTTCTCGATCATACGGCCGTCCACGGTGACCACACCACGGCCCTCACGAGCCGCCTCGTCGAACGCCTCGATGATCCGGCGGGACCGCTCGATCTGCTCGGGCGAGGGCGCGAACACCCGGTTGCACGGCTCGACCTGTGCCGGGTGGATCAACGTCTTGCCGTCGAATCCGAACTGCCGGCCCTGGACGCATTCGGCCTCGAAGCCTTCGAGGTCCTTCACGTCGTTGTAGACACCGTCCAGGATCGCCTTGCCGGTCTCGCGGGCCGCCAGCAGCGCCAGTGAGAGACCGGTGAGCAGCGGGGCGCGGCCCGGCACGTGTTCCGCGTGCAGTTCCTTGGCCAGGTCGTTGGTGCCCATGACGAGTACGGTCAGCCGTTCGCTGGCCGCGGCCACGGCGCGGGCGTCCAGCATCGCGCGCGGGGTCTCGACCATGGCCCAGATCGCGGTGCGGTCCGGGGCGCCCGCCGCCTCAAGGGCTCGTTCGACCTCCAGCACCGTCTCGGCCGACTCGACCTTGGGCACGACGACGGCGTCCGGGCCCGCCTCGGCGGCGGCCCGCAGGTCGTCGGCGTGCCAGGCGGTGCCGGGGCCGTTGACCCGGATGGTCACCTCGCGGTAGCCGTACTCGCCGGAGGCCGCGGCGGCGGCGACCCGCTTGCGGGCGTCGGCCTTGGCGTCGGGGGCGACCGCGTCCTCCAGGTCGAGGATGAGGGCGTCGGCCGGGATGGACTTGGCCTTCTCCAGGGCGCGTTCGTTGGCGCCGGGCATGTAGAGCACCGAACGGCGTGGTCGCAGGCTCGCGTTGGACATGGTGCGGTTCACTCCTTCTCGGCGGCGGCATAGGCCTCCGCGAGCTCCGGGTCGCGGGCGGCGAGTTCGTCCGCGAGTCGCGCCACCACCTGGCACTGCTTGTAGGTGGCGTCGTCCTGCATCTTGCCGTCGATCATCACCGCGCCGGTACCGTCGCCCATCGCGGCGATCACCTTACGGGCCCAGGCGACGTCGGCGGGGGCGGGCGAGAACACCTTCTTGGCGATGGCGATCTGTACCGGGTGCAGGCTCCAGGCGCCCACGCACCCGAGCAGGAAGGCGTTGCGGAACTGGTCCTCGCAGGCCACGGTGTCCTTGATGTCGCCGAACGGCCCGTAGTAGGGGAGGATCCCGTGCGCCGCGCAGGCGTCGACCATGCGCGCGATGGTGTAGTGCCACAGGTCCTGCTGGTAGGTGGCGCGCGGGGCGTCGCCCTGCGGGTCCTCCCGTACCAGGTAGCCGGGGTGTCCGCCGCCGACCCGGGTGGTCTTCATCCGGCGGCTGGCGGCCAGGTCGGCCGGGCCGAGCGAGATGCCCTGCATACGGGGGCTGGCGCCGGCGATCTCCTCGACGTTGGCCACGCCGGTCGGGGTCTCCAGGATCGCGTGCACCAGGATCGGCCGCTCGGTGCCCGCCTTGGCCTCCAACTGGGCGAGCAGCCGGTCGACGTAGTGGATGTCCTCGGCGCCCTCGACCTTGGGCACCATGATCACGTCGAGTTTGTCGCCGATCTCGGTGACCAGGGTGATCAGGTCGTCCAGGACCCAGGGCGAGTCAAGGCTGTTGACGCGGGTCCACAACTGGGTGTTGCCGAAGTCGGTGGCCTTGGCGATGGCGACCAGTCCGGCGCGCGCCGCCTCCTTGCGGTCCGCCGCGACCGCGTCCTCCAGATTGCCGAGCAGTACGTCCACGGTCGGCGCGATGGCGGGGATCTTCGCCGCCATCTTCTCGTTGCCGGGATCGAAGAAGTGGATCATCCGGGACGGCCGGAACGGCACTTCCCGTACCGGGGTCGGTGCCCCGACGGCCAGTGGGCGGAAGAAGTCCTTCGGAGAGCGCATCCAGTCTCCCTGGTCGGATCGAGGGGTGCGGGTCGCCGCCCGTCCCGGCGGCGCCATCCGGCCTTCACTCTAGGGGTGGCGGCGCGGTTACGTTACTGGTCAGTACGTGTGCCGTTGGTCACCGCACACCGGCCCGCGTGCCGCCCCCGGGTACCGGCGCCGCCGCGCACCGCCACGACCGGCTTCCGGCGCCGGTACCTCCAACAGCGGCGGCGTCCGCCTTAGAGTGCGGACCAGAGCACGTAGCCACCGCACCCGACCGACGCTGGAGCGCCCGTGTCGTCCTTCCGCATCGTTCCGTCCGGCTTCGAACTCGACGGCCGCCCGCTCCGCGTGCTCTCCGGCGCGCTGCACTACTTCCGGGTGCTGCCGCAGCAGTGGCCGCACCGGCTGCGGATGGTGCGCGCCCTGGGGCTCAACTGCGTGGAGACATACGTCCCGTGGAACCTGCACGAACCGCGCCCCGGCCGCTACGACTTCACCGGTACCGCCGACCTGGACGCGTTCTTGACGGCATCGGCGGAGGCGGGGCTGTACGCGATCGTCCGGCCCAGCCCGTACATCTGCGCCGAGTGGGAGAACGGCGGGCTGCCCTGGTGGCTGCTGGCCGACCGCGAGCTACGGCTGCGGGTGTCGGACCCGGCGTATCTGGCGCACGTGGAGCGCTGGTACGACCAGCTGCTGCCGCACCTCGCCGCTCACCAGATCACCCGGGGCGGCAATGTGCTGATGCTGCAGCTGGAGAACGAGTACGGGTCCTACGGCAGCGACACGGCGTATCTCGACCGGCTGCGCACGATGATGCGCGAACGCGCCATCGACGTCCCGCTGTTCACCTCCGACGGCCCCGAGGACACCTTCCTCACCGGCGGCACGCTCCCCGGTGTCACCGCCACCGTCAACTTCGGCAGCCACCCGGAGGACGCCTTCGCGGAGCTGGCCCGCTTCCGGCCGGACAACCCGCCGATGTGCATGGAGTTCTGGTGCGGCTGGTTCGACCACTGGGGCGAGAAGCGCGCGCTGCGTGATCCGGCCGACGCCACCGACACCCTGCGCCGGATCCTGGCCTCGGGCGCCTCGGTCAACATCTACATGGCACACGGCGGCACCAGCTTCGGCACCTGGGCGGGGGCCAACCGCGGTGGCCCGTCGCACGACGGCCCGTACCAGCCGACGGTGACCTCCTACGACTACGACGCCCCGATCGACGAACGCGGCGCGCCCACGCCGAAGTTCTGGGCGTTCCGCGAGGTGCTCACCGAGTTCGCGGAACCCGGCGCGCCGCCGGAGCCCGAGCCGCTGCCGCCGCTCCTGCCGCCGTCGCGGGTGGAACTCACCGACTCTGTGCAACTGTTCGACCTGCTCGACTCCATCGCCACCCCGGCCGTGCGCTCCCCCGCACCTCCGTCGTTCGAGGACCTCGGGCTGGCCCATGGCCTGGCGCTCTACGAGGCGCATGTGCCCGGGCCACGCACCGAGTACCCGCTGGCGCTGGAGGGCCTGGCCGACCGGGCGCACGTCTACCTGGACGGCGAACCGCTGGCGGTGCTGGAGCGGGATGAGGAGGACGAGCTTCCGCAGATCGCCGTCGGCACCCCGGGCGCCCGTCTGGAGCTGCTGGTGGAGTCGATGGGCCGGGTCAACTACGGGCCCCGGCTGGGCGACCGCAAGGGGGTCGCCGCGGTACGGCACGGCCAGCAGTACGTACACGGCTGGACGGTGCGCACGGTCCCACTCGGCGGACCGCTGCCGGATCTGCCGTGGGGCGCCTCGGCGGCTTCCACGGCCGCGGCGGGCCAGCGCCCTGGGCCGGTGTTCCACCGCGCCGCCCTCGACGTGGCCGAGCCGGGCGACGGGTTCCTGGCCCTGCCCGGCGGCACCAAGGGCTATGTCTGGGTCAACGGCTTCTGTCTCGGCCGGTACTGGGACCGCGGTCCGCAGCGCACGCTCTACCTGCCGTGGCCGCTGCTGCACACGGGCCGCAACGAGATCGTGGTGCTCGAACTCGACGGTCTGCGGGACCGGTTCGTGGAGATCCGCGACGAACCCGACCTCGGCTGAGGAGCCCTGGGATGCCCCATCGCCCGCGCGCCGTCCTCGCCATGCGCCACGCGGTGCGGGACGCGCTCTTGGACCACACGGCGCTTCGCCGCCTGTGCCGCGTCGCCCGGCTCGACCCCGAGCTGCTGATCAGCGAGCCCGCCGACTTCTCCGGCTCCGGCCGGGCCGCAGAACTCGCCGAGGCCGAGGCGCTGTTCACCAGCTGGGGCTGCCCGCCGCTGACATCGGACGCGCTGAACCGCATGCCGCGGCTGCGTACCGTCGTCCACGCGGCCGGTTCCGTCAAGGGGCACATCACCGACGCCTGCTGGGAGCGCGGACTGAGCGTCTCCTGCGCGGCGGACGCCAACGCGCTGCCGGTCGCCGAGTACACCATCGCGGCGATCCTGTTCTCCGGCAAACGCGTCCTGGACTCCGCGCTGGCCTACCGCGCCCGGCGCACCGCCCTCGATCCGCTGACCCTCTTCCCGCGGCACGCGCTGGGCAACTACCGCCGCACCGTGGGCGTCGTCGGGGCGTCCCGGGTCGGCCGCCGGGTGATCGAGCTGCTGCGCCCGTTCGATCTGCGGGTGCTGGTGTACGACCCGTACCTGGCCGCGGACGCGGCGCATGAACTCGGCGCGGAACAGGTCGAGTTGGACGACCTCGCACGGCGCAGCGACATCGTCACCCTGCACGCGCCCGCACTTGCGCAGACCCGGCACCTGTTCGACCGCGCCCGGCTGGCGTTGCTGCCGGACGGCGCCACCTTGATCAACACCGCCCGCGGCTGGCTGGTGGACACCGAGGCGCTCACCGAGGAGCTGGTACGCGGCCGACTGCACGCCGTACTCGACCACACGGAACCGGAGGCGCTGCCCGACAGCTCACCGCTGTACGAGCTGCCGAACGTACTGCTCACCCCGCACATCGCGGGCTCGCTCGGCAACGAGCTGGCGCGCCTGGCGCACGCCGCCATCGACGAGCTGGCGCGCTACGCCGCCGGACTGCCCTACGCGCAGCCGGTCACCCGGCAGATACTGCGGCACTCCGCCTGACCGGCGGGGCTCAGCAGTCCTGCGATTCGGCTCCGGCGCGGATCAACCCGTAGGTGTAGGCGTCGTCCAGCGCCTGCCAGGACGCCGCGATGACGTTCTCGCCGACACCCACGGTGGACCACTCCCCCCGACCGTCGCCGGTGGAGACCAGGACGCGGGTGGTGGACTCGGTGCCGTGCCGCCCCTCCAGGATGCGGACCTTGTAGTCGACCAGCTCCATGTGCGCCAGCGGCGGGTAGATGCGCTCAAGACCGGCGCGCAGCGCGCGGTCCAGGGCGTCCACCGGGCCGTTGCCCTCGCCGGTGGCGACGATCCGCTCGCCCTTCGCCCACAGCTTCACCGTCGCCTCGTTGACCTGGACGCCGTCCGGCCGCTGCTCGACGATGGCGCGCCAGGACTCGACCCGGAAGAAGCGGGTGGCCTCGCCGCGCACCTCGTCGCGCAGCAGCAGTTCGAAGGAGGCGTCGGCCGCCTCATAGGTGTATCCGGCCAGTTCGCGCTCCTTGACCCGCTCGACGACGCGGCCCGCGAGTTCGCGGTCGCCGGTCAGGTCGTATCCGAGCTCCTTGCCCTTGAGCTCGATGGAGGCGCGCCCGGCCATGTCGGAGACGAGCATCCGCATGGTGTTGCCGACCAGCTCGGGGTCGATGTGCTGGTACAGGTCCGGGTCGACCTTGATGGCGGAGGCATGCAGTCCGGCCTTGTGCGCGAAGGCCGACACGCCCACGTACGGCTGATGGGTGGCAGGTGTGAGGTTGACGACCTCGGCGATGGCGTGCGAGATCCGGGTCATCTCGGCGAGCGTGCCCTCGGGCAGCACCCGCTTGCCGTACTTCAGCTCCAGCGCCGCCACGACCGGGAAGAGGTTGGAGTTCCCCACCCGCTCCCCGTAGCCGTTGGCGGTGCACTGGACGTGCGTGGCGCCCGCGTCGACCGCGGCGAGGGTGTTGGCGACCGCGCAGCCGGTGTCGTCCTGGGCGTGGATGCCCAGCCGGGCGCCGGTGTCGGCGAGCACCGTGCGCACCACGGCTGCGACCTGGGCGGGCAGCATGCCGCCGTTGGTGTCGCACAACACGACGACATCGGCCCCGGCCTCGTGCGCGGTCCGCACCACGGACTTGGCGTACTCCGGGTTGGCCCGGTAGCCGTCGAAGAAGTGCTCGCAGTCCACGAAGACCCGGCGCCCTTGCGAGCGCAGGTACTCGACGGTGTCCCGCACCATCGCGAGGTTCTCCTCCAGCGTGGTGCGCAGCGCCAGCTCGACGTGCCGGTCGTGCGACTTGGCCACCAGGGTGATCACCGGCGCGCCGGACTCCAGCAGCGCGGCGACCTGCGGGTCCTCGTCGGCCCGCACGCCGGCCTTACGGGTGGCGCCGAAAGCCACCAGCTGTGCGTGCCGGAAGCCGATCTCCTTGCGCGCCCGCTCGAAGAACTCGGTGTCCCGCGGATTGGCCCCCGGCCAGCCGCCCTCGATGAACCCCACCCCGAACTCGTCCAGGTGCCGGGCGATGGCCAGCTTGTCGGCGACGGACAGGTTGATGCCCTCACGCTGCGCGCCGTCGCGCAGCGTGGTGTCGAAGACATGGAAGCTGTCGTCGGGCAGCGTGGGCTCGTTTTCTGCCGTCATCTGGTGGACTCCTGTCGAGTGAGCGGGTTTACGGATCAACCAACTCCACTTGCCCCCAATGATCCCTCGCGCCTCGCTGCCTGGTGGTGGGTGGCCCAGGAAACGAAAAAACCTCTCGCGGATGCGAGAGGTCTGCGCGCGGGTCTGGGACACGGTGATCGCCATCGCGCTCAGGTCTGCACGACGACGGCCACTGCGGACCGGCGCGCCTAGCCAATAATCATGGCGAAGGACACGGGGGCAGTTTGGCACAGGCGCGCTTCCGCGCGGATGGGCGTCTCAGGATGCGGGCATTTCGGCCGACGTGGCGCCCGACCCGCTCAGCCGATACTCCAGCACGTAGGACCCGGCGTCCAACAACATCTGCGTAACCTCGACGGGCCGCCGCCCGGCGGTGAACGCCGTGCGGCAGATCTCCACTACGGGCACCCCGGTAGCGAGCCGCAGGTCTTGGCGCTCGTCGTCACTCGGCATCCTGGCGCGCAACTCCTCCACGAAGTCGACCGGCTCAGCGCCCAGTTCCGCCAGCCTGGCGTACGTGCCGCCCGGCCCGGTGTCGCGCTGCGCGACGGCGGACGACCGCACGAGATCGGCCGGGAGGAACGACGTGGCCAACTGCACCGGCCGTTCCTCGACCACGAACCGGCGACGACGGACAATCACCGGCGCTCCCGCGTCAAGCCCGAGCAGTCGCGCCACCTGTCGGGGCGCCTCGGCCTCGTACACCTCGACATCGGTCACAAGAGGGCGCTGCTCGACATCCGCGGACCAGATCGATTTGCCGCCCGACCAACGCGACTTGTCCAGGCGGTCGTTCGCGACCCGCCGGATCGGGCGAAACTCCCGCACATAGGTGCCCGAGCCAGGACGGGCCACCGCCAGTCCCTCGCCCACCAGGAGTTTCAGCGCTTGGTTCGCTGTCATCTTGGCCACGCCGTACTGCTTCACCAGCGTGGGCTCACCGGGCAACCGATCCCCGGGCGCCAGTTCACCGGAATAGATCCGCGCCCTGATGTCATCGGCGATCTGCCGGGACGTCTCGGGCATGGGCTCTCCCCTTCGTTCCTCCCTAGGGTGATCAACCTAACCACACCCTCGAACGCCTGGCGAACGGGCATGACAACACCTCGGGCGCGAGCCGCACGCGCATTGACATCCCTAGGGAGGTCCGCTGCAATAGCGAGACCACCAACCTCCCTAGGGAGGATCAATTGGACGCGAGGGGAGCAAGAGACGAGCAAGGATGACACGAAGGCCGCTTGGGGTCCCGACCCCCTGCCGTACGTAGCCGACTGCGCGGAGTGCAACCGGCTGAAGAGCGCCGAGGACACGGCCCGGTCACAGCGGAACCCAAGCCAGGAGGTCGACTGCCGTGTACTGGCACGTCGACACCTGCGCACGGCGCACGGGGTGGTGTCGGTGGTGCGGGCATGACCATCAGGTCGGCTGCGTGGATCACGCATTTCAGGGTGCGCACATTTCATGCCGCGGCTCGCGGCACACGAAGTCATCCGATCGCCAATTCGTAGCGAAGGCGTTGGCGATGAGCGGGCATGACCATCAGATCGGCCTGGATGGGCCGTTCGTCAGCGTCGAAGGTAACCCTGGCCAGCGTCAAGGCAGGCTGATGGGGCTCCAATTGCAGGACGTCACGCTCTTCGCGGTCCGGCATTCGCGCTCCGACATCCTCACGAACCCGCCTGCCGACGTAACCGAGTTCAGCGAGCAGTGCGACCGCACCGCCACGGATCTTCGCGGTGCCACACAGGGGCGTACCAGCAGCAACGTGGAGTGGATAGTACGTGTCGGTCAACTCGGTTGGCTGGTCGTCCAGATACATAATGCGTCGGCGCACGATCACCGTAGCGCCGCGCGCAACGCCCAGCAGATCGGCAACCACCGACGACGCGTCCATCTCACCAGCCTGCACAATGCGCTGGGAGCCTCGTCCACCACGCGCGGCCGCTTCTGCGCTCCACGCATCCTGTCCACCACTCGCGGACGGTCTCACATAGCTCATGGAGCTGCCGACCCACTCGCCACTGCCCATCACGCCTCCTACCCCACGGCGATCACCTGACCCTACCCGCGCAGGCGTCCGGCGCTCCGCGCGCCCCTCCCTCGTCGTGGACGGGGCCGTAGCCCACCGTGGCATCGGAGCGGGAGCGCGCACGGGCCTGCCTCATTCACCGTAGGTGCCGTGCCGTAGCGGCATGTTGACGGCCGCGCCCCACCTCGCGGGGGCGCGGCCGTGCGATCAACGCGTGGTTGCCGCCGGGCCGTTACGACCAGGCCGTGCCGCCCGCGAAGTCCTTCGCGATCACCTTCTCCACGCCGTCGCCGATCTTCGCGTCCTGCAGGATGACGCCCAGCTCCCGGTTCCTGTTGAGCGAGGTGCTGGAGAAGTTCTCCGAGCCCACGAACACCTTCTCGCCCGCCGTCCCCTGGTCCGCGACGATCGCCTTCGCGTGGATGTACAGGGGGGCGTTGGCCGCGTACGTGCTCACCTGGACGCCCGCCGCCTTCAGGGTGTTGAACTCGCTCGCGTAGGTGTTGCCGGTGTTGGACATCGCCACCTCGACCTTGACCCCGCGCTGGGCGGCCGCGGTGAGCGCGTTGACGACGACGGTGTCGCCCATCTCCTGGTTCTCCACGTACAGGTTGGTCTTCGCGCCGCTGATCAGCGCGAGGAGTTGGGACTGTGAGTCGGTGGGGGACCAGACGAGGTGGTCGCCGTCGCCGGGGGTGATCGACTTGTGTGCGTAGTCGGCGTTGAAGACCTGCTCGATCGCCGAGACGTCGGCGCCGTCGGTGTCGGTCACGCTGTAGTTGCGGTCCGCGGCGTAGTACTTCGAGGTCATGTTGCCGCTCATGATGACGGCCTGGGTGCCGTCGACGACCATCGTCTTCTCGTGCGTGAAGTAGTACGTGCTGTTCGACCAGACCACACCGACGCCGTTGTTCTTCAGGTACGTGTAGGTGCTGGAGTTGGTGGACTTGCGGCGCTGGTCGAGGATGACGCGGACCTTGACGCCCGCCTTCGCCTTGCCCACCAGGTACTTCTGCGCGGTGGTGTCGACGAGTTCGTACATCGTCAGGTCGATGCTCTTGTGCGCCGAGTTGATCAGGTTGTAGATCGGCGTGATGCCCTGGTCGGGCTGGACGATCAGGGAGTACGTGCCGGTTGCGGCGTGTGTTGTGGGGGCGATGAGGGCGAGGGCCGCGGTGGCGGCGACGCCGGCGGTTGCCAGTCGTGCTAACGGGAGACGGCGCATGCTTCCTCCTGTGTGGGGGTGAAGGCGCATCGCTTTGATGCCGCGTCACTGCGTACAGCGCGGACATGACAAACATATGGATGTCAGCCGACAAGTGAATGACGCGCGTAGAGTTTTGGCCCAGGCTTTACTGGATCGACAGGGACCCGTAACTCGAACCCCTCACGCCCCCATCGACTGGTCCACGAACTCCCGTACGCGCCCGAGCACTTGATCCCGGTCCGCCCCGGCAGGCCGACCACCAGGTGGGTGCCGAAGCCGTCCAGCAGGGCCCGCATGCGTACCGCGAAGCGCTCCGGGTCGGCGGTGCGGAACTCGCCGCGTGAGATGCCCTCGGCGACCAGGGCGACCAGGGCGCGGTGCCAGACCAGTTCGAGTTCGAGCTGTCGCCGCAACGCCTCCTCACCCGGCTGCGAGCGGTTCCACACCTCGGACCACAGGACCCAGCGCGGATCGCGCGGGCCGTCGGGCAGGTAGCGGTCCACGAAGGCGTCCAGCCGCTCGCGCACCGGGACCGGCCTGGACAGCACGGCCCGGCGCTCGACGCCGAGCTGCTCCTCGCTCCACTCCAGGGTCTGCAGCAGCAGCTCGTCCTTGCTGCCGAAGTAGTACATGACATGGCCGCTACTCATACCGACCTCGCGGCCGAGCCCGGCGATGGTCAGCTCGGCGAGGCCGCGTTCGGTGATGGCCGCCATCGCGGCGGCCATCACCGCCGAGCGACCACAACGACAAGGCCCGGCGGCGCCGAGACCGCAACCACCAGGCAACCGTCGAACTCGGCGTCAGCCGAGCCGGTGCATCCAGCCGTGGGTGTCCGCGGTGACGCCGGTCTGAATGTCCAGCAGCGCCCTGCGCAGCTTCATGGTGACCTCGCCCGGCTGGCCGTCGGCAACCGTCCAGTTGGCGCGGGTGGACTTGACCGAGCCGACCGGCGTGATCACGGCGGCGGTCCCGCAGGCGAAGACCTCGGTGAGGCCGCCGTTCTCGTTGCCGTTCTTCCAGTCGTCCACCGAGATCCGGTCCTCGGCCACCTCGTAGCCGAGGTCCTCGGCGATCTGCAGCAGCGACAGCCGGGTGATACCGGGCAGCAGCGAACCGGTCAGCTCGGGCGTGACGATCCGCTCCTTTCGGTCAGACTCAGCCCTGTACACGAAGTACAGGTTCATACCGCCCATTTCCTCGATCCAGCGGCGCTCGATCGCGTCCAGCCAGACCACCTGGTCGCAGCCGTGCTCGAAGGCCTCGGCCTGTGCGACCAGCGAAGCGGCGTAGTTGCCCGCGCACTTGGCCGCACCGGTGCCACCGGGCGCGGCCCGCACGTACTCCTCGGAGAGCCAGACGGACACCGGCTTGACGCCACCGGGGAAGTACGCACCGGCCGGGGAGGCGATCACGATGAACAGGTACTCGTTGGCCGGCTTGACGCCGAGCCCGACCTCGGTGGCGAACATGAACGGCCGCAGGTAGAGCGACTGCTCGCCTTCGCTGGGCACCCACGCCTTGTCCTGGGTGACCAGCGCGTCGCACGCGGCGATGAAGGTCTCCACCGGCAGCTCGGGCATGGCCAGTCGGCGGGCCGAGGCCTGGAAGCGCTCGGCGTTGGCCTGCGGGCGGAAGGTGGCCACACCGCCGTCCGGCTGCCGGTACGCCTTGAGCCCCTCGAAGATGGACTGCGCGTAGTGCAGCGTCATGTTGGCCGGGTCGATCGAGAGCGGCGCGTACGGCACCAGTTGGGCATCGTGCCAACCGCGGCCCTCGGTCCACCGGATGGTGACCATGTGGTCGGTGAAGTGGCGGCCGAAGCCGGGGTTGGCGAGGATCGCCTCGCGCTCCGCGTCGGAGAGCGGGTGTGCCGAGGGCTTGAGCTCGATCGTGGGCGTCGTCATGTCTGCGTGTCCTTCACCGTGAGGTAGTGGCGGACCGCGTACTCCGCCTCGGGGTTGTTGCTAGGACGTCCTAGCTTCTTCCCGCAGTGCGGCCCTCTGTCCGATTATCACCGAGAGGGCTTGGGGGGAAAACCAAGTGCACATGTGGCGCAGGTCGCGGCCCAGAGGTCGATGGTGGCATCCGGGATCGCCGTTGCACAGCACGAGGGCCTGTCCGGCGGATGAGGAATCCGCCGGACAGGCCCTCGTGGGAGATGAGGTACCGGCGGTCAGCCGGCCCCCTTTTGATTCAAGAGAGCCGGGCGGCGAGCGCGTCGCCGATGGCGCTGGTGGAGCGCTGGGCCTCGCCGCGCTCGGCGAGGTCGGCGGCGACCGCCTCCTCGATGCGCGCGGCCTCCGCGCGGTAGCCGAGGTGCTGCAGCAGCAGTGCGACCGACAGCACGGTGGCGGTCGGGTCGGCCTTGCCCTGGCCCGCGATGTCCGGCGCGGAGCCGTGCACCGGCTCGAACATCGACGGGAACTCGCCGGAGGGGTTGATGTTCCCGCTGGCGGCCAGGCCGATACCGCCGGTGACGGCGGCGGCCAGGTCGGTGAGGATGTCACCGAAGAGGTTGTCGGTGACGATCACGTCGAACCGCTCGGGCTGGGTGACGAAGAAGATCGTCGCCGCGTCCACATGCAGATAGTCGGTGGTGACCTCGGGGAACTCCTGGCCGACCTTGTCGAAGATGTTCTTCCACAGATGACCGGCGTGCACCAGGACGTTGTTCTTGTGCACCAGGGTGAGCTTCTTGCGCGGCCGGGCCTGGGCACGTGCGTACGCGTCGCGCACCACCCGCTCGATGCCGAAGGCGGTGTTGAGGCTGACCTCGGTGGCCACCTCGTGCGGGGTTCCGCCGCGCAGCACACCGCCGTTGCCCACGTACGGGCCCTCGGTGCCCTCGCGGACCACCACGAAGTCGATGTCGGGGTCGCCCGCGAGCGGGGACTTCACACCGGGGAGCAGTTTGCCGGGCCGCAGGTTGACGTGGTGGTCGAAGGCGAACCGCAGCTTGAGCAGGAAGCCGCGCTCCAGGACTCCGGACGGCACCGACGGGTCGCCGATCGCCCCGAGCAGGATGGCGTCGTGCTCCTTGAGCTGTGCCAGATCGGCGTCAGTGAGGGTCTCACCGGTCTCGTGCCAGCGCTTGGCGCCGAAGTCATAGGTCTTCGTCTCCAGCTTCACGTCCTGCGGAAGGACTGCGCTGAGCACCTTGAGTCCTTCGGCCACCACTTCCTGGCCGATGCCGTCACCGGGGATCACTGCGAGGCTGATGCTGCGAGACATGTTGGGCACTGTACGCCTCGTCCCAGTCAATGACATAGGCCATCCACAATGTGGACGCCCGATTGGCTGAGCGGCCAAGTCGCCCAGCCGGTCGGGCAGTTACGGGGCATCAGCGACGCTCGTGACCGGTGGCCCCGCCGTTGTCACGGCGGTCCAGGGCGCGCTGCAGGGCTTCGGCGGCGTTCTTGCGGGCGGTCTCATCCATGGTGCACAACTCCAACCATGACGGGGTCCCCCACGAAAGACAGGGGGCGAGGGGTGCGCCGGAGGGGGCGGGAGGCGGGCGCCGCAGGGGTGACCTGCGCGAAGGCACCGGCTCTCATCCGCCGATCGCTGGATCAAGCGAAGCGTTCGGCCTGACTACAACGCTAGGACGACTTCGCCGATCTGTCGCCGCGATTACTCGGACTTCCTACTATCTGAGACGGCAACCATGCGAACGGCCCCTCCGGCATATGCCGAAGGGGCCGTTTTCGCGGGTGCCGCGAGGGCTCAGCCCATGTGCGGGTAGCGGTAGTCCGTCGGCGGGACCAGCGTCTCCTTGATCGCCCGGGTGGACGTCCAGCGCATCAGGTTCTGCGCGGCGCCCGCCTTGTCGTTGGTGCCGGAGGCCCGGCCGCCGCCGAACGGCTGCTGGCCGACCACGGCGCCGGTCGACTTGTCGTTGATGTAGAAGTTGCCCGCGGCGTACCGCAGCGCCGCCATGGCGTGGGCGGCGGCGGCGCGGTCGCCCGCGATGATCGAGCCGGTGAGCGCGTACTTGGAGACGGACTCCATCTGCGCCAGCATCTGCTCGTAGTTCTTGTCCTCGTAGACGTGCACGGCGAGGAACGGGCCGAAGTACTCGTCCTGGAAGACCTCGTTCTCGGGGTCCGAGCAGACCACGACGGTCGGGCGGACGAAGTAGCCCACCGAGTCGTCGTAGCTGCCACCGGCGATGATCTCGCAGGTCGGGTTGGCCTTGGCACGGTCGATCGCGGCCTTGTTCTTGGCGAAGGCACGGTCGTCGATCACGGCGCCGATGAAGTTGTCCAGGTCGGTGACGTCACCCATGGTGATGCCGTCGACCTCGGCCGCGAAGGCCTCCTTGAAGCCGCCGTCCCAGATGGAGCGCGGGATGTAGGCGCGGGAGGTCGCCGAGCACTTCTGGCCCTGGTACTCGAAGGCACCGCGGGTCAGTGCGGTCTTGAGCACCGCCGGGTCGGCCGACGGGTGGGCGACCACGAAGTCCTTGCCACCGGTCTCACCGACGATCCGCGGGTAGTTCTTGTACTTCTCGATGTTGGCGCCGACCGTCTTCCACAGGTACTGGAAGGTCCTGGTGGAGCCGGTGAAGTGGATGCCCGCCAGGTCGGGGTGGTTCAGCGCCACCTCGGAGACGGCGATGCCGTCGCCGGTCACCAGGTTGATGACGCCCTTGGGCAGGCCCGCCTCCTCCAGCAGTTCCATCAGCAGCACGGCGGCGCGGGTCTGGGTCGGAGACGGCTTCCACAGCACGACGTTGCCCATCAGCGCGGGCGCGGTCGGCAGGTTTCCCGCGATCGCCGAGAAGTTGAACGGCGTGATCGCGTAGACGAAACCTTCCAGCGGACGGTGGTCGAGGCGGTTCCACACACCCGGGGAGTTCGCAGGCGGCTGCTCGGCGAGGATCTGCCGCGCGTAGGCGACGTTGAACCGCCAGAAGTCGACCAGCTCACACGGCGTGTCGATCTCGGCCTGCTGGGCGGTCTTGGACTGGCCCAGCATGGTCGCGGCGGCGATCGTCTCCCGCCACGGACCGGCCAGCAGCTCGGCGGCGCGCAGGATGATCGCGGCGCGGTCGTCGAAGGACATCTCCCGCCACGCGGGCGCCGCGGCCAGCGCCGCGTCGACGGCGTCCTGCGCGTCCTCGGTGCTGGCGTTCCGCAGCGTGCCCAGCTTGGCCGCGTGGTTGTGCGGCTGTACGACGTCGAAGGGCTCGCCGGCGCCCATCCGCTTCACGCCGCCGATGGTCATCGGCAGCTCGACCGGGTTCTCGCCGAGCTCCTTGAGCTTCGCTTCGAGACGGGAACGCTCCGGGCTCCCCGGCGCGTAGGAGTGCACCGGCTCGTTGACCGGGGTCGGGACCTGGGTCACGGCGTCCATGTGAGGGGGTCTCCTTCTACCTTGGGGTGTGCTGCGGCGCCGGTCAGGCGCCGGGGATGAACGAGCGGAGGAAGAACGCGAGGTTCGCGGGGCGCTCGGCGAGGCGGCGCATGAAGTACCCGTACCAGTCTGCGCCGTACGGCACGTAAATGCGCATGCGCTCACCCTCGCCGGCCAGGCGGCGCTGCTCGGCGGTACGGATGCCGAACAGCATCTGGAACTCGTAGTCGCCGGGCTGGCGCCCGTTGCTCCGGGCCAGGTCCTGACCGATGGCGATCATGCGCGGGTCGTGCGAGCCGATCATCGGGTACCCGGCGCCCGCCATCAGGATCTTCAGGCAGCGCACATACGCCCGGTCGACCTCCCGCTTGTCCTGGTACGCCACGGAGGCGGGCTCCTTGTAGGCGCCCTTCACCAGGCGCACCCGGGAGTCCGGGGTGGCCAGCCGACGGCAGTCGTCCTCGGTGCGGAACAGGTACGACTGGACGACCGCGCCGGTGCCGGGGTGCTCCTTGCGCAGTTCGTCGAGGATGGCCAGGGTCGAGTCGACCGTGGTGTGGTCCTCCATGTCGAGGGTGACCGTGGTGCCCGCGGCGGTGGCGGCCTCGGCGACCTTCCGGACGTTCTCCAGCGCGATGTCGTGCCCGTCCACCGGGAGCGCCTGGCCGAAGGCGGACAGCTTCACCGACACCTCGGCGCGCTTGCCGAGCCCCTCGGCGGCGATGGCGTCCAGCAGCCGCAGGTAGGCGTCGCGGGTGGCGTTGGCGGTGGCCCGGTCGGTGACGTCCTCACCCAGGTGATCGAGGGTGACCTCAAGCCCGGCGGCGGTCAGCGCCCGGACGTTGGCCATGGCGGGGCGCAGCTCGTCACCGGCGACGAAACGGTCCACGACCGGCCGGGTGACGGGGGCGGCCGCGACGATGCGGCGCATACGGTCGCTGCGCGAGGCGGCGAGCAACACGGGACCCAGCACGGGGGCTCCTCCAAGGTGCGCGTAGAGCGGGGGTGCGTGGAGCGCATCCGCGCGGCGCGAAGCACGCGAAGTGGTGTCTTCGCGCAGGTGGCTCCGCCATGAAATTTAGGTTTCCCCCTCACGGTGAGCTATCGACAGGTGTCACGCATCCGTGACCCGCCCCTCATACACGTGTATGAGCGACAATGATCCGGTGCGCGGGGACTACAGCGACTACCAGGAACTCGTCGACGAGGTGTCGGCGCTGCTGGGCGCGCCCGCGACCCTGGAGGACCGCGATTTCCGGCTGATCGCGTTCTGCGCGCATGACAGCGACGCCAGCGCGATGGACCCGATCCGTACACGTTCCATCCTGACGCGCGGCTCGACCGCCGAGGTCCGTGCCTGGTTCGAGGGCTTCGGCATCGCGCGGGCCCAGGCGCCGGTGCGTATCCCGGCCGACCCGGAGGCGGGGATACGGGCGCGGATCTGTCTGCCGGTGCGCCATCGCGGCGTGGTCTACGGCTATGTGTGGCTGCTCGACGACGGCCGGGCGCGGCCGCTGGGCGCGGCGATGGCGGTCGCCGCGCGCATCGGCACCCTGCTGGCCGCGGAGGCGCGCGCCGGAGCCGACCTGGGCCTGGAGCTGCAGGCGCTGATCACCGGACCGCGCGAGCGGCGCGAGGCGGCGGAGTACGTACTGCGAGCCGCCCTGGGGCGGTCCGCCGACGGGCCGTTCACGCTGGTCTGTGTGACCCCGTGGGACACCGCGGACACCGATGAGGACTCCGACGCCCTGCCGGACGTACGCGGCGTTCCGGGCGCGGCGGCGCTGTGCACGGTACGGGACGACGGGCTGGCGGCGCTGATCCGGCTGCGGTCGGCGGATGTGGTGACTCCGGCCAGGACCGCGGCCTCCCGGCTGCTGGAGTCGGTACGCGCCCGCGGCGCCGCCGCCGGGGTCGGTGAAGTGCGCCGGGGCCTCGCCGAGTTGGCGGACGCCTGGCGCGAGGCGTCGGGCGCGGCGCGGGCCGCGCACGCCCAGCCGAGGCTGGGGCCGGTGGCGGAGTGGTCGAACATCGGCCCGTACCGCCTGCTCACCGGTCTCCCGACCGGTACGGACCGCACGGTGGTGGCGCTGCTGCAGCCCGCGCACGCCGAACTCGCCCACACCGCGGAGGTGTTCCTGGACTGCGCGGGCCAGGCGGGCCGTGCCGCGGCGGCGCTGGCGATCCATCGCCAGACGCTCTACTACCGGCTGTCCCGGGTCGAGCGGCTGACCGGCCTGGACCTGGACGAGGGCGAGGACCGGCTGCTGCTGCACATGGCGCTGAAGGCCGCGAAGCTGTGACCGCGGTCCGCGGTCAGGAGGACGCGCACACCTTGGACAGCTCTGTCGCCGCATCGGCCAGCGGTTTCACATCCGGCGTCGCGCCCTTGTCCGCCGCGGCCTGGACACTGCGCGCCGCCTTGGCCACGTCGTCGGCCGCCTTGCGCTGGTCGACGTTGTGACTGCTCTTGTCCAACTCCCCGACGTCGCGCTGGAGTTTGCGCACCGACTCCGAGGTGCTCCTGCGCCGCTCGGAGTCCACCAGGTTCCCGACGTTGGTGACCGCCGACACCACGTCCTGCACATCACCGGCGATCTTCAGCGTGGACTTCCCGCAGTCCACCGACCTGTGCAGGTCATTGCAGGCCGTGAAGCCGGGGACCGCCAACGCGACCCCGAACACAACGCATAACGCCCGACCCCATAAGGACATACCCGTGGTCCCCTCCCCCTTGGCACCCACCCTGCCATGCTAGGCCCTGCCCGGCGGGCCTTGGCGGAATTGTGTCCGGATCACGCCGTGGGGCTACTCGGCGGCGCGACGGCGGGAGTTGCGCGCGTCGTCGATGGCCATGTCCATGAACGCGAGTACCTCCGTGCGCCGTTGGAGCGCTGAGCGGTGGAGTGACGGCCACTGTGCGTCGACCGCGGCCAGGTAGGCGTCGCCTACCTCGCGTACCAGCGGATCCAGACGGTTCACAGGCCGACGAGGGACGCGTCGGCGGCGAGCGCCCGGAAGTGCTCGCGCGGATCGGAGACGAGTCGGCGCGTCGCGAGGTCCATCAGGCCGCCGACGCTGTGGACTTCGGCGGCCAACGTGCCCTCGGCCGTGTGGATGGACTGCTCCATGCGGAACGACTTGCCCTCGCCCCACAGGAACGTGCACGACACGTCGACCTCGTCACCGGCCCGTAGTTCACGATGGAACCGCAGCGTGGTCTCGATGTTCACCGGGCCGACCCCCTTGTCCAGCAGAGCGCTCTGCCGGACCCCGGCCTGCAGCATCATCACCCACCGGGCGTGCTCGGCGTACTGCAGGTAGACGCTGGTGTTGAGGTGCCCCTGCGAGTCGGTCTCATAGCCGCGGACGGTGATCCGTACGGTGAACGGCGTGGCCACGGTGGCCCTCCCGGCGAACTGATGGACGATCGTTGGACCTTCATTGTGCGCCGTCCCCCGCGGAATCTCCCATGCCGCATACTCCCGTCGACGACAGCGCCCGGCGCAGCCCTCCGCCGCCGCGCAGGCGGTGGCGGCGACGGCTGTCCTGCCGTCAAGGATTCCGGTCAACTTCCGCCACTCCCCGGTTCGTTGATCGCCTGGTGGATGCGTCCATGGTCGGCTGGGCGCGGCCACCCGCGCCGGCGGTCAGCGGACGGGGAGTTGGCGGGTCAGTGCCCGGTCGTGGGGCGGCGCCTGCGCAGCGTCGTCGCGACACCGATCGCGGCGAGCACCAGTGCGCCTCCGACGGCACCGAGCCATCCGGTGCCGGGGCCAGCGGCCATGCTGCGGCTCGGGGCCGAAGCGGCGGTGACGACCAGGGAGTTGGTCATCCGTACCCGGCCGTGGTGGGCGACGACCGTCACCGGGTAGCTGCCCGGCCTGAGGTCGGTACGCATCGTGGCGAGGTTGAAGTACCGCGGATCGTCACCGTCCGCGCCCTTGCTCTCGTCGCGCTGGAGCTTCACCGGGTGGGTGAAGGCCGGGGAAGTGGCGACGAGCCGGGTATCCTCGCCCGCGTCCGGGTACACGTCGTGCCACAGGATCTCGACCCGGCCGCCGGCCGGGACCTTGTAGCCGTGCTCGCGGGCGTCCTCCGGCGAGCCGTGCGGCGTGAAGAACGCGGGACCGCGTGCCTTGCCCAGATAGTCGGCGTCACCGGGGCGCGCCGCCCGGACCGTGAGGCGCTGCTCGGTGATCCGGCCGCGCGGACCGTACAACTCGAAGGTGTACGTACCGTCCGTGAGGTCCGGCTTCAGCTCCGGCTGGGCGGAGAAGGCCCGGGGGTTGTAGAAGTCACCGATCTGGTCGCGGGCCAGCCGGGCCGGCTTGGGCAGCGCCGCGGAGCGCACGGTGAAGCCGCTGCCGGTCTCGCCCGGGTACAGGTCGTCGAACCGCACCGCCACCTGCTCCCCCGGCCGGGCCACCGCGGCCGAGGCCGTCACGCTCAACGACGGGCGCTGGGACCGTACGATCTGGATCTTGTCGCGGGCCACGACATGGCCGCCGACGGCGACGGCCAGCGGATACCAGCCGGGCTTGTCGGTCATGGACAGCGGCACCACGGCCTCGTAGGCGTCCTCGTCCTGGTGCCAGCGCAACCGGGTCGGGCTGTGGAACGCGGGCGACGTGGCGGTCACCCCGTACCGCGACCGGGCGCCGCTGACGCCCTCCAGCATGATGTCGACGAGTTGCCCGGGGCGGGCCTCGGTGCTGCCGTTCAGCATCAGTACCGGCTTCTCGCGGCCCGGAGCGGCGGCCGTACTCCCCGTCGCCGGAGCGGCGGCCTGCGCGTTGCCTGTCGCGACGCAGCCGCACAGCAGCAACCCGGACACCGCAGCGGCCAGCGGCCTGGACCAACTCATGGCGCTCCCCTACTCGTTGCGACCCGCCCCGACCCTTTACCGGGAACTCATCACCCCCATAGACGGAGGAAACAACCCATTGGTTGTGCGGCTCCCGTCGGGCATGAGTGTGGCCCAGCGCCTTTCGGAAGGCGCCGGGCCACGGAACTCACGAGTGGGTCAGTCGACCAGGTTGACCGCTCGGGCCGAGGTCGCGCCGATCTCCTCGGCGATCTCGGCGAGCACCGACTGCGGGATGGAGTCGTCGACGGTCAGGGCGACCAGCGCCTCGCCGCCCTCGGTGGTACGGGCGACCTGCATACCGGCGATGTTGATCCCGGCGTCCCCCAGGATCCGGCCGACGATGCCGACGATGCCGGGCCGGTCGCCGTACCGCAGGAAGGCCATGTGCTCGGTGAGGACCAGGTCCACATCGAAGTCGCCGACACCGACGATCTTCTGGACGTGCTTGGGGCCCGCGAGCGTGCCGGAGACGGACACCTCGTCGCCGCCCGCCAGCGTGCCGCGCACGGTGACCAGGTTGCGGTGCTCGGGCGATTCCGAGCTGGTCGTCAGCCGGACCTCGACGCCGCGCTCCTGCGCGAACAGCGGGGCGTTCACATAGCTGACCGTTTCTGCGACGACGTCCTCGAACACGCCCTTGAGGGTGGAGAGTTCGAGCACCTTGACATCATGCTGGGTGATCTCGCCGCGGACCTCGACATCGAGGCGGACCGCGACCTCGCCCGACAGGGCGGTGAAGATCCGGCCGAGCTTCTCGGCGAGCGGCAGTCCGGGCCGTACGTCCTCGGCGATCACGCCGCCCTGCACATTGACCGCGTCCGGCACCAACTCGCCCGCGAGCGCGAGCCGTACGGACTTGGCGACCGCGATGCCCGCCTTCTCCTGGGCCTCGCCGGTCGAGGCGCCGAGGTGCGGGGTGGCGACCACGGAGTCGAACTGGAACAGTGGGGAGTCGGTGCACGGCTCGGAGGTGAACACGTCCAGGCCCGCGCCCGCGACCCGGCCCTCCTTCAACGCGGAGGCCAGCGCCTCCTCGTCGACGATGCCGCCACGTGCGGCGTTGACGATCCGGACGCTCGGCTTCACCCGGTGCAGCGCCTCATCGCCGATCAGGCCGATGGTCTCCGGGGTCTTCGGCAGGTGCACGGTGATGAAGTCGGCCACCTCCAGCAGCTCGTCGAGCGAGAGCAGCTTGACGCCCATCTGCGCGGCGCGCGCGGGCTGTACATAGGGGTCGTACGCGACGATCTTCATCCCGAACGCGGACATCCGCTGGGCGACCAGTACACCGATGCGGCCGAGGCCGACCACGCCGAGGGTCTTCTCCGAGAGCTCGACGCCGGTGTACTTGCTGCGCTTCCACTCGCCGTTCTTCAGCGCGGTGTTGGCCTGCGGGATGTTGCGGGCGGTGGCGATGATCAGGCCGCAGGCGAGCTCGGCGGCGGTGACGATGTTGGACGTCGGGGCGTTGACGACCATCACACCGGCCTTGGTGGCGGCGGAGACGTCGACGTTGTCGAGGCCGACACCGGCGCGGGCCACCACCTTCAGCTTCCGGGCGGCGGCGATGGCCTCGGCGTCGACCTTGGTGGCGCTGCGGACCAGGATCGCGTCGGCATCGGTGATCGAGCTCAACAGCTGGGACCGGTCAGCGCCGTTGCAGTGCCGGATCTCGAAGTCCGGCCCGAGGGCGTCAACGGTGGCGGGCGACAGCTCTTCGGCGATGAGTACGACAGGCTTGGTGGATGAAGCAGTGCTCACGGGGTCCTCACTTGTCCTTCGTGGGCGGCCGGTCCCGTACGGCCGCTCCAGGGAGGGAGGGATGGCATGCCGCGTGGAAGACGCACGACGCTGTGAGCCTGACGCGCTTGTTAACGAATTGTATCGGCGGACCACCGGACTGCGTCTGCCGGTCCGGCAGGATCACCCGCACGGGTCTATACGACGTGGACAACCACTACGCGGTCGTCCACACACCACCGCAACCGTCCCCCTCTCTCCTATCGGGGGCTGCGCCCCCGAACCCCCGCCCGGGGCTACGCCCCAGACCCCCTTGGGGGCTGCGCCCCGAACCCCGCCGGGGCCGTGCGGCCCCTCAGGCCCAGGGTCACTCCCCCCGCCCCGCTCGATGGGCACAGCCCAAGCGGAGCCGCGTCACGCCCGGCCGCAGCGGTAGAAGGGGGTCGCGGGGGCGCGGGGCCCGGGGGGACCCGAGGACGCAGCACCCCGGCGGGTTCCGGGGCGAGGCCCCGCCCCTCCTCCGGACCACAGCCCCACATCGCACCCCAGGCGCAGCCATGGAAGCGGATCAAGCGGCGCAGCCGCCGAGATTCTGGCACGGGGCCCCGCCCCCTCCGGACCACGGCCCCACACCGCACCCCAGCGGGTCGAGGACGCAGCCCCCCGGCACGGCCCGCAGGAGGCAGCCCCAGGCTCGGCCGGAGAACGCATCCCCCAGCCCTACCGGGGCTGCAACCGTTGAGGGGGGCTGGGGCGCAGCCCCCCGGCACGGCCCCGCGTCGCCCCCAGGACGTAGCCCTTGAAGGAGCCGCAAGGGGGCGCAGCCCCCGGCGGGGGTTTGGCCCCCGGCCCGGGCCCTCGCCCGGGGCCCGGTGGGGATCCGGGGGCGGGGCCCCCGGATTTCGGGTACCGCGCCGGAGGCGTTACGCCTCGTCGTCCACCCAGCTCATCAGCTGGCGCAGCCTCTTGCCGGTGGTCTCCAGCAGGTGGTCGCTGTCGGCCTTCTTGTACTCGTTGTACTTGGGCAGACCGGCGTTGTACTCGTTGATCCAGTTCTTGGCGAACGTACCGTCCTGGATCTCGCCGAGCACCTTCTTCATCTCCGCCTTGGTGGCGTCGTTGATGATGCGCGGGCCGGTGACGTAGTCACCCCACTCGGCGGTCTCCGAGACCGACCAGCGCATCTTCTCCAGACCGCCCTCGTACATCAGGTCCACGATCAGCTTCAGCTCGTGGAGGCACTCGAAGTACGCGATCTCCGGCTGGTAGCCCGCCTCGACCAGGGTCTCGAAACCTGCCTTGACCAGCGCGGACGCGCCACCGCACAGCACCGCCTGCTCGCCGAAGAGGTCGGTCTCGGTCTCCTCGGTGAAGGTGGTCTTGATGACACCGGCCCGGGTGCCGCCGATGCCCTTGGCGTACGACAGCGCGAGCGCGAACGCGTTGCCGCTCGCGTCCTGCTCCACCGCGACGATGCACGGAACGCCGCGGCCCTCCTCGTACTGGCGGCGGACCAGGTGGCCCGGGCCCTTGGGGGCGACCATGCACACGTCCACGTTCGCCGGGGGCTTGATCAGGTCGAAGCGGATGTTGAAGCCGTGCCCGAAGAACAGCGCGTCGCCGTCCTTGAGGTTGTCCTTGATGGACTCCTGGTAGACCTTGGCCTGGATCGGGTCCGGCACCAGGACCATGATCACGTCGGCCTCGGCGGCGGCCTCCGCCGGGGTGACCACGCGCAGCCCCTGCTCCTCGGCCTTCACTCGCGACCTGGAGCCCTCGGGGAGGCCGACGCGCACGTCGACGCCCGAGTCGCGCAGCGACAGCGCGTGGGCGTGGCCCTGGCTTCCGTAGCCGAGAACCGCGACCTTGCGGCCCTGGATGATGGACAGGTCGGCGTCTTCGTCGTAGAACAGCTCGGCCACTTGGGACTTCTCCTTGGCTGATGTGAAGGTTGTGCTTCCCACCGTATGCCGGTGGGCGCAAATGGGTCTTCGGGTCTCGCCATGCGGTCTACGACCGCTTACGCGCTCCGGTCCAGGGCGCGCAGCGAGCGGTCGGTGATGGAGCGGGCGCCCCGGCCTATGGCGATGGTGCCGGACTGGACCAGTTCCTTGATCCCGAACGGCTCCAGCATCTTCAGCAGAGCTTCCAGCTTCTCGGCGCCGCCGGTGGCCTCGATGGTGACCGCCTCCGGTGAGACGTCCACGGTCTTGGCGCGGAACAGCGAGACGATCTCGGTGATCTGCGAACGGGTCTCGTTGTCGGCACGAACCTTCACCAGAACGAGTTCCCGGTGCACCGCCGTTGACGGCTCAAGCTCGACGATCTTGAGTACGTTGATCAACTTGTTGAGCTGCTTGGTCACTTGCTCCAGCGGAAGCTCCTCCACCACGTTGACCACGATGGTGATGCGGGAGATGTCGGGGTGCTCCGTGGTGCCGACGGCGAGCGAGTCGATGTTGAAGCCGCGGCGCGAGAACAGCGCGGTGATCCGGGCCAGAACACCTGGCTTGTTCTCCACCAGGACGGAGAGCGTGTGCTTGGACATAACGGCGGGACTTCCTTCGCTTCTTCTCTCGGTCCTGGTCTCAGTCATCCATGTCGCCGAAGTCCGGGCGGACCCCGCGTGCGGCCATGACCTCGTCGTTGGAGGTACCGGCGGCGACCATCGGCCAGACCATCGCGTCCTCGTGGCAGATGAAGTCCACCACCACGGTCCGGTCGTTGATGGAGTTGGCCCTCTCGATCACGGCGTCGAGGTCGGCCGGATCCTCACAGCGGATGCCCACGCAGCCCATCGCCTCGGCGAGCTTGACGAAGTCGGGGGTGCGGGTGCCGAGGCCGGCCGCCTTCTCCGCGCCCGCGGCGGAGCCGCTATCGGACTCTGTCGGGCCGGAGTGCAGCACGGTGTTGGAGTAGCGCTCGTTGTAGAAGAGGGTCTGCCACTGGCGGACCATGCCCAGGGCGCCGTTGTTGATGATGGCGACCTTGATCGGGATGTTGTTCAGTGCGCAGGTGACCAGTTCCTGATTGGTCATCTGGAAGCAGCCGTCGCCGTCGATCGCCCAGACCGTCGCCTCCGGCATGCCCGCCTTGGCGCCCATCGCGGCCGGGACCGCGTAGCCCATGGTGCCGGCGCCACCGGAGTTCAACCAGGTGTACGGCTTCTCGTAGTTGATGTACTGCGAGGCCCACATCTGGTGCTGGCCGACACCGGCCGCGTAGATGGTGTGCTCCGGTGCGAGCCTGCCGATGCGCTCGATGACCTGCTGCGGGGAGAGGCTGCCGTCCTCGGGCAGGTCGTAGCCGAGCGGGTACGTCTTGCGCCACGAGTCGATCTGTCCCCACCATTCCGCGTAGTCACCGCGGTGGCCCGCCTCGTGCTCCGCCTGGACGGCGACGATCAGATCGGCGATGACCTCGCGGGCGTCACCGACGATCGGCACATCCGCGGCCCTGATCTTGCCGATCTCGGCCGGGTCGACATCGGCGTGCACGATCTTGGCGAACGGGGCGAAGGTGTCCACCCGGCCGGTGACGCGGTCGTCGAACCGGGCGCCGAGCGCGACCAGCAGATCGGCCTTCTGCAGGGCGGTGACCGCGGAGACCGCGCCGTGCATACCGGGCATGCCGACGTGCTGCGGGTGGCTGTCGGGGAAGGCGCCCAGCGCCATCAGCGTGGTGGTGACCGGGGCGCCGGTCAGTTCGGCGAGGATCCGCAGTTCCTCGGTGGCGTGCGCCTTCAGCACACCGCCGCCGACGTAGAGCACCGGCCGCTTGGCCTCGGCGATGAGCCTGGCGGCCTCGCGGATCTGCTTGGCGTGCGGCTTGGTCACCGGCCGGTAGCCGGGCAGGTCGGTCTGCGGCGGCCAGGTGAAGACGGTCTGCGCCTGCAGCGCGTCCTTGGCGATGTCGACCAGCACCGGGCCCGGGCGGCCGGTGGCGGCGATGTGGAACGCCTCGGCGATGGTGTGCGGGATGTCCTCGGCTTTGGTCACCAGGAAGTTGTGCTTGGTGATCGGCATGGTGATGCCGCAGATGTCCGCCTCCTGGAAGGCGTCCGTACCGATCGACTTGGAGCTGACCTGGCCGGTGATCGCGACCAGCGGCACCGAGTCCATGTGCGCGTCGGCGATCGGGGTCACCAGGTTGGTGGCACCGGGGCCCGAGGTGGCCATGCAGACGCCGACCTTGCCGGTGGCCTGCGCGTAGCCGGTGGCGGCGTGGCCCGCGCCCTGCTCATGGCGGACGAGGATGTGGCGCACGCGCTTCGAGTCGAACATCGGGTCGTAGGCGGGAAGGATGGCCCCGCCGGGAATGCCGAATACGGTGTCGGCGCCGACTTCCTCCAGAGAGCGGATGAGGGACTGGGCACCCGTCACATGCTCGGTGACGGGCTGTGCTGCCTGTGCCGCGCTGCGGGCCCGCGGCTGCGGATGGTGGGCCCCAGTGGCCTGCTCGGTCATCTGCGTTTCTCTTCTCGAAGAGGCCGCCCCGGCTCAATGGTATGAGGGGCGGTAGGTGCCAGTGCAACAAAAAACCCCTCGTGCCGTTAGGCAAGCGAGGGGAGCGCGCCGGTGCTGTCATCGGGGCGGGTGAGTGGCCCCGGATCAGCCGACGCGCTTTCCAAGTACGAGAATTCGGGTGCGCATGGCTCCGACCCTCCTCCCCCTTGGACATCAGTGTCAAGTGGGTGGGACGGTCGTCTCATTATGTGAGCGTGGTGCTCTTATGTGAGCGCGGTATTCGGCTGGTCAGGGGACACCCCCCTGAGTCCCAGTCCGCTACCCGCCGGTACGACGTCCCGTTCAGCGCACATCGGTACCGGATAGCCGCCGCGGGCCAGCGAGCCGCGCAACCGCGGTTCGTCCAGCGGCCCGGCGAACGCCATGCCCTGCCCGTGCGTACACCCCATCTCGCGCAACGCCACCACCTGTTCCGGCCGGTCCACCCCGTCGGCGACCGACCGCAGACCCAGATCGCGGGCGATCCGCAGCAGCCCGGCAGTGATCTTGTGTACTCGGGCCGACTCCACCAGATCCGCGGTGAAGGCCCGGTCCAGCCGCAGGACGTCGACCGGAAGCCGGCGTAGCGCGAGCATGCCCGCGTATCCGGTGCCGAAGCCCTCCAGCGCGATCGTCACCCCCGCCCGGCGCAGTGCGATCAGCCGCCGCTCCAACTCGTCCAGGCAGATCCGCGGATCATGGCCGGTGAGCGCCAGCACCAGCGCGCCGGCCGGTAGCTCATGGCGGGCCAGCAGCGACTCCACGCTCTTGGGCGGCAGATCGCGGCCCATCAGCCGACGCGCGGACATCCGCACCGAAACCGGCACCCGGTGCCCCAGGCGGTGCCGGTGTGCCGCCTGTTCGACGGCCTGCTCCAGCATCCAGCGGCTGACCTCGACGCGGTCCTCGTCCGCCTCCCGCCGACTGTCGGCCAGCCGCAGGAACTCGGCCGGAGTGAACAGGATGCCCTGCGCGGAGCGCCAGCGGGCCTGCGCCTCGACGGCGTCGACGACCCCGCTCTCCAGGTCCACCACAGGCTGGTGAAGCAGCGTGAACTCGCCCCTGTCCAGGGCGGTTCGCAGCCGCTCGGCCAGTTCCGCACGGCGCGCCACCTCGGCTTGCATCTGCGGCGCGTACAGCTCAACCCGGTTCTTCCCGGCGGACTTCGCCCGGTACATCGCCAGGTCGGCGTTGCGCATCAGCTCGGCCGGGCCGATGCCCGGCCCGGCGAAGGCGACGCCGATGCTGGCCGCCACCCGCACGGTGGTCTCCCCGACCCTCGGCCCGCCGTGCTCGGGGGAGGCGTTCCGCTCTGTGCCGCCATGCCCCTCGGCGGAGGCGCCGCGCGCCGCGGAACCGGCGAGGACCGCGTACGGCTCGGAGAGGGTGAGCCGCAGCCGTTCGGCGATCTCCACTATCTGCTGCTCGCGCACGTGCCGCTCGCCCTTGCCACCACAGATGAGGGCGGCGAATTCATCGCCGCCCAACCGTGCCGCCGTGTCGCCCGCCCGGACCGACTCTTGGAGCCTGCGGGCCGCCTGGATGAGGAGTTCGTCCCCCGCCTGGTGGCCGACGGTGTCGTTGACCGCCTTGAAGCCGTCCAGGTCGATGTAGAGCACGGCGGCGTCGCCGTCGTCGGCTCGGCGGCCGCCTAGCGCCTGGCGTACCCGCTCGGAGAACAGCGCGCGGTTGGGCAGGTCGGTGAGCGGGTCGTGGGAGGCGTTGTGCTGCAACTGGGCCTGCAGCCGCACCCGTTCGGTCACATCGCGGCTGTTGAAGATCAGGCCGCCCTGGTACCGGTTGACGGAGGACTCCACGTTGAGCCAGCCGCCGTCGCCTGAGCGGATCCGGCACTCGATACGGGTGGCGGGCTCCTCGGAGGGTGGCGCGGCGAGGAAGCGCCGTACCTCGTGCAGCACTCTGCCGAGGTCCTCCGGATGGATGTGCGAGGCGAGTTCGGTACCCACCATCTGCTCGGCGTCACGGCCGTAGACCCCCTTGGCGGCGGGGCTCACATACCGCAGCACGCCGGTGTTCGCGGCGATCATGATGACATCGCTGGACCCTTGGACCAGGGAGCGGAAGTGGTTCTCCTTCTGCGCCAGTTCCTGGGTGAGGGCGATGTTGTCGAGCAGCATGATGCCCTGGCGTGCGACCAGGACGAGGGCGACCGTACAGCCGGTGAACAGGACGACCCGGTCGATCTTCCGGCCGTTGAGCACGTTGTAGAGGATGCCCAACGTACAGACGGCGGCCGCGAGGTACGGGGTGAGCGCGCCGAGTGAACCGCTGCCCCTGCGGTCCGGGGAGCCGCGCGGTGGCGCCGTGCGGCGGCTGGTCTCGCGCTTGCCGACCCACGGCGCGTACGCCAGCAGTATGCTCCCGGCGAACCAGCCCGCGTCCAGGATCTGCCCCGAGCGGTAGTGCTCACGCAGCAGCGGAGAGGTGAACAGCGCGTCGCACACAACGGTCAGGGCGAGCGCGGCGATCGCGGTGTTCACCGCCGACCGGTTGGCCGAGGAGCGCC
Organism: Streptantibioticus ferralitis; assembly: GCF_029223525.1. Classification (GTDB taxonomy): domain Bacteria; phylum Actinomycetota; class Actinomycetes; order Streptomycetales; family Streptomycetaceae; genus Streptantibioticus_A; species Streptantibioticus_A ferralitis. The sequence goes on from NZ_JARHTQ010000001.1 coordinate 108,083, forward strand.
GGAAGTGCAGCACGAGGACCAGGGACACCAGCATGATGTCGAGTACCGGATAGGCCAGCGACAGCGCGATTCTGGCCGTACTGCGGCCGTCCCACTGCGCGGTACGGGCGAGCGCCAGGCTCCAGGTCAAGGTCAGCAGCGAGCCGCCGATCAGCCAGGCGTCAAGGCCGAGGCAGATCCAACCCGCCCTGTTCACCGGGCGTTTGGCGAGCACCAGCAGACCGATGATGGCCGGTGGAGCGAACATCAGGAAGCAGAAGTCGGCGGCGGAGGCACGCGGTACGGCCTCGCGCAGTACGACCTCGTACCATCCCCAGACGCCGTTGCCCGCCGCGACCATCGCGGAGGAGATGGCGAACAGCACCCAGGCGGGCCGGTTTCGGCCAGGAACGGCACGCGAGTACCACAGGCAGGAGACGCTGGCGGTCAGCGCGGCGGCGGACAGCCCGAAGTCGCCCATGAACTGCGCGAGCGTGGGCGTGCCCCAGCCGAGGGCGGCACCGGTGGCGTATCCGCCGCAGAGCACGGCAACGAGGAGTTGGGGCACGAGTGCCGTCCGGCCGCTGGCAGCGGCGGGACCGGAGAGCACCGCCCCGGACGCGCTCACCCGACCGCCCGGCACCGCACTCGGCGGTGTGTCCGTACCGGTGTGAGTCTCCATTGGCCGCACATCGCCCGTCATCCCCCTCGCGTCCTGAAGCGTCCGGTGTCGGCTACCGATCGGACTCTTCGTACCGGTGCGCGTAGTTCGTTTCCGGTGCGCGCCTGGGCCGCAGCGTGGCCTGTTCGGCGCACCCCCGCTCGGGACAATACACCAGACTCGTCACTCAGGGACATACCTTCTCTACACAGCGTAACCAGGCGGATGATGGCGGTTTCAGAGCGTGTTCATCTGGTGCCGTTCGGTCAGATCTTCGGGTGCTCAGGGGGCGCTGATGATGTTGTGTAGCGGCTCCCCGGTGAGGTAGCGGCGCAGTTGCCCACACAGCAAGCGCCCGGCGCGCGGCGGGAACGCCGAGGAACTACCACCCACATGCGGGGTGATGAGTACGCCCGGCGCGTGCCACAGCGGATGCCCCGGAGGAAGCGGTTCCGGATCGGTGACGTCGAGCGCGGCGCACAACCGTCCGGACTCCAACTCGCCCAGCAGCGCCTTGGTGTCCACGACGCCGCCGCGCCCCACGTTGACCAGTAGCGCGCCGTCCGGCAGCCGGGCCAGGAAGCCGGCGTTGACCAGGTTGCGGGTCTCCTCGGTCAGCGGTGTCACCAGGATCACCACATCGACGCCGGGCAGCAGGTCCGGCAGCTCCGTCACGGCGTGCACCGGACCGCGTTCGGTGTCGCGCGCCGAGCGTGCGACCCGCACCACCTGGCACTCGAAGGGGGCGAGCCGGTCCTCGACGGCGGCGCCGATCGCACCGTAGCCGACGATGAGGACGGTCTTGTCGGCGAGCGCCGGATACATCCCGGCGTACCACTTCTCGCCGTCCTGACCCCGTACGAAGCGGGGGATGCCGCGCAGCGAGGCGAGGGTGAGGGTGACGGCGAGCTCGGCGGTGCTGGCGTCGTGCACCCCGCGCGCGTTGCACAGCACCGCGTCCGGCGGCACATGGTCCTGTACGTGGTCGATCCCGGCGGTGAGCGTCTGTACGACGCGCGGCCGGGCGCCGTGCCGCAGCGGCCGGGTGGCGATCTCGGCGCCGCGCATGTACGGCGGTACGTAGAAGTCGATGTCGCGCGGATCGGCGGGGAACTCGTCCTCGCCGTCCCAGTACACGTACTGCGGCCCCTCGGGGAGCCCGTCGATGGCGGCGGGGTCGATCGGCAGCCATACCGTCAGGGGGATGTTCACGCTTCGCACCATGTTCAGGAGGCTATGCGACAGCCTGTACGACCGCGCCCGCCACAAGGGCGTTACCTTGGGGTTCGCCTCCGGGTCAACCGCTACGCGAAGCGTCTTCGCTGAGTGTGGTGGTGGGGTGACGGGGAGGGGATGACGAGGAGGACGGGGCCAGGTGGAGCGCAGGACAATCGGTGCGGCAGTCCTTGAAGTGGGCGCGGTGGGGCTGGGTTGCATGCCGATGAGCTGGGCGTACACCACTTCGCAGCAGGAGGGCGAGGGCTCGCTACGGGCCGTACACGCGGCGCTCGACGCCGGGGTGTCGCTGATCGACACGGCCGACATGTACGGCCCGTTCACCAATGAGCTACTGGTGGGGCGGGTGTTGAAGGAGCGGCGGAGCGACGTCTTCGTCTCGACCAAGTGCGGGCTGCTCGTCGGCGACCAGCACATCGTGGCCAACGGCCGCCCCGGCTACATCAGGCGGGCCTGCGACGCCTCGCTACGGCGGCTGCAGACCGATGTGATCGACCTGTACCAGCTGCACCGGGTCGACCCCGAGGTGCCGATCGAGGAGACCTGGGGCGCGATGGCGGAACTGGTCGCCGTGGGGAAGGTGCGTTCGCTCGGGTTGTGCGCGGTGGGCGCACGCGGCAACCGGCGCAACGGCACGGGGCTGCACGCCGAGACGGTGCGCCAACTGGGGCGGGCACAGCAGGTGTTCCCGGTCAGCTGTGTGCAGGCCGAGCTGTCGGTGTGGGCACCGGAGGCGCTGGACGAACTGCTTCCGTGGTGCACGGCGCGCGGAATCGGCCTCATCGCCGCGATGCCGCTGGGCAACGGCTTCCTGACCGGCACGCTCACCCCGGGTCAGGGCTTCGAACCGGACGATGTCCGGGCCCGGCACCCGCGGTTCACGGCCGAGATGATGGCCGCGAACCAGCCCATCGTGGCTGGTCTGCGGCGAATAGCCGCCCGGTACGAGGCGACCCCCGGCCAGGTCGCCCTCGCCTGGGTGCTGGCCCAGGGGCGGCATGTGGTGCCGGTACCGGGTACGAAGAAGTCCCACTGGACGCGGGAGAACGCCGCCGCGGCGGCGCTGCGGCTGACCGCCGACGACCTCGCGGAAATCGCGACCTTGCCGCCCGCCAAGGGGTCTTGGGACTGAGCGTTCGCCCGGGGCGGCCGGTGGTTGCGGGTGGTGCGGTACCGCCGGGCCGCACCGTCGTGGTCACTCGCCGTCGCGACGGGCCTTTCTTGGGGGCAAGCCCCCAAACCCCCAGGGCGTGGGGAGCCTGCCCCGACTGGAGCTCCCACGGAGGGGCACCGCCGGTCCGCGCCGTGGCGCTGGTAGGAGACCTTCCGCGCCCAGGCGAGCAGTACCAGAACCCCGCCGCGACGGCCGGCAACCACAACGGCGTGAACCGGCCGCCAGCACGCCGCCCCAATGCACAACACCCCGGCGAGTTACGGCCGTTCGGCACTCCCGGTCCGCACCGTGGGACCACGCGCCGTGGCACTGGTAAGAGATCCTCCGCGCCCAGGCGAGCGGTACCAGAACCCCGCCACGACGGCCGGCAACCACAACGGCGTGAACCGGCCGCCAGCAGGCCGCCCCAACCCACAACACCCCGGCGGTGCGCGGGCGGCCTCATGGCCGAGGCCCGCCCGACAGGCACTGTCGCGGCGGGGACGCGCGCCCCACCCCCGTGGGGGCACGCGCCTCCCGCCGCCGTCAGTTGGCCGCGGTCGCCGACTCCGCGGTGAACAGCCGCAGCCGGTGTGCCAGGGCCGCCGCCTCGCCCCGGCCCGAGACGCCCAACTTGGCCAGGATGTTGGAGACATGGACGCTCGCCGTCTTCGGCGAGATGAACAGCTCCTCGGCGATACGGCGATTGCTCTGCCCCGCCGCGACAAGGCGCAGCACATCGCGTTCGCGCGGCGTGAGGCCCAACTCCTCCGCCGGTTCGGGCTCGTTGTCGGGGAGCGGCTCGCCCAGCGGCAGCCGGGCGCGCCTGGCCAGCAGCTCGATGCCCTCGCGCAGCGGACCGGCGCCGATGCGCTCGGCGGCTGCGTGTGCCAGGGCGAGCGGCCGCGCGGCGCACTGCCGGTCCGCGCCGTCCGTGCCGGGGGCGAGCAGCGCCTCCGCCCAGCGGTACTGGGCCAGCGCCAACTGGTAGGGGCGCTCGACGGGTTCGACGGCCGCGGTGACCTCCGCCCAGAGCTCGGCGGTGTCCCGGCCTTCGGCGCGCAGCAGTTCGGCGTCCACCAGGCGGGCGTGCGCGTCCCATACCGGAAGTCGGCCGGGCAGCCGCCGGGCCGCGGTCCGTATGCGGCCGAGGACCTCGGCACGGTCCGGTTCGGCGGCGGGCAGTCCGCGGGCGTCCGCCTCGGCGCTGGCCGCCGAGAGCAGCAGCGGCCAGGCGTAGCGCTGCGCACCCGGTGGGAAGCCCGCCGCGAGCGCTTCGTCCAGCGCGGCGCGGACGTCCTTGATCCGGCCGCGGGCCGCCGCGAGGCTGAGGGTGTGCCGGAGTACGGGGATGGTGTACTGCGGCTGCGGATCATGGGTGCCGTAGTGCTCGCGGGCGACCGTCAGTTCCCGCTCGGCGGCGTCCAGCTCGCCGCGGCCCAGGGCGAGTTCGGCGAGCCGACTGGCGGCGGTGGCCCGGGGCTTGGCGCCGGCGGCCAGGCGGCGCGCGGCCAGCGCCGCTTCCTCGGCCTCGGCCCAGCGCCCGAGTGAGAGCAGCGACTCCGCGAGGTTGCAGTACGACCGCGCCCTGGCGTCGGACAGCCCGAACCGGCGCACCACCTCGACGCCCTTGAGCGCCGCCTCCACCGCCTGGGTGGAGTGGCCGACGCCTTCGAGGGCGGAGGCGTAGTTGACGTAGGCGCGGCCGAGCACGCTGACGTTGCCGAGTTCGGTGACCCGCTCGCAGAGCTCCGCCATCTCGGCCAGGCCGCCCGCGACATCGCCGGAGTCGACCTTGAGCCAGCCGAGGGTGAGGCGGGCGTGCAGTTCGGTGCCCTCGGCGCCGACCAACCGGGCCAGCTCCACCGCCCGTTCCGCGGTGACGAAGGCCTCGGGCCCCGGCTCGTGCATCATGCTCCAGCCAGCGACCTGCGCCAGCACGTCGGCGTGCACGGCGGACGGCGGCAGGCCGCGCACCAGCTCCTGGGCGCGGCTGAGTTCCGCCCAGCCGTCGCCGCGGCCCAGTCCCTCTATCAGCTTGCCGCGCTGGGTCCAGAACCAGGCGGCGCGCAGGGGATCGGCGCCGCCGTCCAGCGCGCGCAGCGCCCGTTTGATGACGGCGAGCGCACGCTCCCGCTGCCCGGACAGATGGGCGGCGACCACCGTCTCGGCGAGCAGGTCGAGATGGCTCAGGGCCTGGTCGTCGCAGCCGCAGGCCGGGTACACCTCTGCGTAGTCGAAGGGCCGCTGCGCCTGGCGTATCTCCGGCGGATTGTCCTCCCACAGCTCCAACGCCCGCTCCAGCAGCCGCATTTGCTCGGCGTAGGCGTATCGACGGCGGGCCTCGACGGAGGCGGCAAGCACGGCGGGCAGCGCCTTGGCCGGGTCGTGTGCGTGGTACCAGTAGCTGGCGAGCCGGGCGGCGCGTTCATCGGCCCGTACCAGACCGGGGTCGGCCTCCAGGGCTTCGGCGTAGCGCCGGTTGAGGCGGGTGCGCTCGCCGGGCAGCAGATCGTCGACGACGGCCTCGCGGACCAGGGCGTGCCGGAACCGGTAGCCGTCGCCATCCGCGGTGGGCAGCAGGATGTTGGCGCCAACGGCGTCCCGCAGCGCCTCGATCAACTGGTCCTCACCCAGTCCCGCCACGGCCGCCAGCAGTGGGTACTCCACTTCGGAGCCGCCCTTGGCGGCGATCCGCACCACCCGCCCGGCGTCCTCCGGCAGCGCCTCGACCCGTACCAGCAGCAGGTCGCGCAGCGACTCGCTGAGCCCGGTCTCGCACCCCTGGGCGATGCTGCAGGCCAGTTCCTCGACGAAGAACGCGTTTCCCTCGGAGCGCTCGAAGACCCGGTCGACCAGCGCCTGGCCGGGTTCTGAGCCGTTGATCCCGGCCATCTGGGCCTGCACCTCGGCCCGGTTGAAGCGGGACAGCTCGATGCGGCGCACGGTGCGCATGCGGTCGAGCTCGGCGAGGAACGGCCGCAGCGGGTGGCGGCGGTGGATGTCGTCGGAGCGGTAGGTGACGACCACGACCAGATGGGCGCGGTGCAGCGAGCGGAAGAGGTAGCTGAGCAGTTCACGGGTGGAGCTGTCGGCCCAGTGCAGGTCCTCGATCGCGACCACGAGGGTGCGGTCCGCCGCGAGCCGTTCGAGCAGCCGCGCGGTCAGCTCGAACAGCCTTACCCGGCCGGTCTCGTTGTGCGCTTCGCGGGTGGCCTCGCCCAACTCCGGCAGTAGACGGGCCAGTTCGCCCTCCAGTCCGGCGGCGGCGGTGGCCAGCTCGTCGCCGAGCTGCCGGTGCAGGGCGCGCAGCACGGTGGCCACCGGGGCGAACGGCAGGCCGTCGGCGCCCATTTCGACGCAGCCGCCGATCGCGGTGACCGCGCCCGCCGCACAGGAGCGGGCGAGGAACTCCTCGATGAGCCGGGTCTTGCCGACCCCCGCCTCACCGCCGATCATCAGCGCCTGCGGCTCGCCCGCGCGGGCGCGGGCGAGCGCGGCGTCGAGCGTGGTCAGCTCGCGGATGCGGCCGACGAACACCGGGGATACGGACTGCGTCTGCACGATGCTGAGCATCGCACAGGGGTCTGACAATCCGGTGGGCCTCGATCGGCGGACCGGGACGGCGGTCACCGTACCGAAGGGTCAGGCGGCCAGGCGCGGACGGATGAGAGAGCGCAGCCGGGCCACCGCGCCTGTGCGGGCCGCCGGTGCGGTCTGCGGCTGGCCGCCCCGCCCCTGCCGCGCCTCCTGGGCCTGCCGCCACTGGTAGGCGGCCTGCCGCAGTTCGGCCGCGCGGGACCGGGCCTCGGACTCGTAGTAGTACATGACTCCCCCTGTGAACTCGGTGACTTCGGCTTGTCGAACTGCCTCAAGCCTCGTCCCCAAGGGGGCCGCGCCGCATCGGGCGACTTCCCGATCTATGCGGTGTCGGGTGCCTTAGGCCGCAGGTCGTCGTGCGGTTGGGGGTCCTTAGGCGGCGTCGGGGCCACCTCAGCCTCGGGCGCCTCGATGCTGATCCGGGGCAGTCTGCGCTCCAGCCACCCGGGCAGCCACCAGTTGGCGCCACCGAGCAGATGCATCAGCGCCGGTACCAGCAGGGTGCGCAGGACGAAGGCGTCGAGCGCCACCGCGGCCGCGAGTCCGATGCCGAACATCGCGATCACCCGGTCGCCGCTGAGCACGAACGCGAGGAACACCGAAATCATGATCACCGCGGCCGAGTTGATCACCCGGCTGGTCTCGGCCAGCCCGATCCGTACCGCCCGCCGGTTGTCGCGCGTCTCGCGCCACTCCTCGTACATCCGGCTCACCAGGAACACCTGGTAGTCCATGGAGAGCCCGAACAGCACCGACACCATGATCACCGGTAGGAACGGCTCGATGGGACCGGCTCGGCCGAGGCCCAGCAGTTCGCTGCCCCAGCCCCATTGGAAGATCGCCACGACCACCCCGAAGGACGAGGCGACGGCGGCGACGTTCATCAGCGCGGCCTTCAGCGGGATGCCGAGGCTGCGGAAGGCGAGCAGCAGCAGCACGCCGCCCAGCGTGATCACCACGCCGACGAAGACCGGCAGCTTGCTGACGATCACGGAGGCGAAGTCGTCGTAGCCCGCGGTGACACCGCCCACCTGCACCCGAAGGTCCGTGCCCGCCTCGGCGGCCGGGACCACGTCGTGCCGCAGCCGGTTGATCAGGTCGCTGGTGGCCTGGGACTGCGGGGCGGTGCTGGGCACCACGGTCAGCACCGTGACGTCGCCGGAGCGCTGGGCGGTCCCGGCGGCCACCGAGGCGACGCCGTGGGTGTCACGCAGTGTGTCGGTCAGCTTGTCCAGCGCGACCTTGTCGGCCGCGTCGTCGGTCTGTGCGACCAGCTGCAGCGGACCGTTGACGCCCGGCCCGAAGCCGTGTGCGACCAGGTCGTACGCTTTGCGGGTGGTGGAGGTCGCCGGGTCGTTGCCCTGGTCGGAGGTGCCCAGGCGCATCGACAGCACGGGCACCGCCAGCGTCAGCATGACCACTGCCGCCACACCGGCCAGCAGTTTCGGGTGGCGTTCGACGAAGCTCGACCAGCGGGCGGCCAGGCCGGTGGGCAGCTCCGGCTGCGGTCCGTGTTCGGCGAGCCGCCGCCGTTCGCGCTTGCTGAGCGCGTACTTGCCGATGATGCCAAGCAGCGCGGGCAGCAGGGTGACCGAGGCGGCGACGGTCAGCAGGACGGTCATCGCGGCCGCGATCGCGACGCCGGTGAGGAAGCTCAGCCGCAGCACGAGCATGCCCAGCACCGCCACGCACACGGTGCCGCCCGCGAACACCACCGCACGCCCCGAGGTGGCGACGGCACGCTCCGCCGCCTCCTGGACGTCCAGCCCGCGCCGTAGGCCCCTTCGGTGCCGGGTGACGATGAACAGCGCGTAGTCGATGCCGACGCCAAGGCCGATCAACGTGCCGAGCATCGGTGCGAAGTTGGCGATGCTCATGACATGGCTGAGCAGTTGGATGCCCATCGTGGCCGCGCCGACGCTGACCACAGCGGTCACGATCGGCAGACACATCGCCGCCAGTGAGCCGAACGCCACGAAGAGCACGACGGCGGCCACCGCCACCCCGACGACCTCGCTGAGCTGCCCGCTCGACGGCTGGGTGAGCGCGATGGCGTCGCCGCCCAGCTCGACCTGGAGGTTCTTGGTCGCCGCGGCCTTCGCGGTGGCCACCACCTGCCGTACCTGGCCGGCCTTGAGGTGCTCGGCGTCCTTTGCGAAGGTGACGGTGGCGTACGCGGTGTGTCCGTCCCGGCTGATCTGCGCGGCACCGCCGTCGGCCGTCCTGGCCGCCGTGCCGTACGGGTTGCTGACACCGGTGACGCCGGGCAGATGGGAGACCTGGTCGAGCGCGTGGCTGACGCGCTGCTCGACGGCGGCGGCGCGGACCGTGCCATGCGCGGAGTGCCAGACGATGGTGTCGGACGAGCCCGCCGCACCCGGGAACGCCTTGCCCAGCAGCGCTGCCGCCCGACCGGCTTCGGTGCCCGGCACGTCGTAGCTGCTGGAGTACGCGGAGCCGGTGGCGAAGGCCGCCGTGGTGAGCCCGGCGAACGCCGCGAGCCAGAGCACGATGACGGCTAGGCGGCGGTGCAGACACCACCGGGCGAGTACGGCCATTCCCCTGCTTCCTGGAACTTCTCTACCAAACAGATCTTTCAGGGGTAATGCCCTCAAAGAACCTCGGGTACAGCGGTCCACTGTGGCAGCCGAAAAAGATCCTTTGCGGCTTTCGTGGGCTTCCTCACACATGCGGGCGGGAATTCTCAGCAGCCCTTCATCGGAGCCTTATCCAGCCCATACACGGGGGCGGCGACCCGGTGAACCGGATCGCCGCCCCCGTTGCCTACGGACAGCTCAGCCCTGGACGCCCAGCCGCTCCAGGATCAGCTCACGAGCCCTGGCCGCGTCGGCCTGCCCGCGGGTGGCCTTCATGACCGCGCCGACCAGTGCGCCCGCCGCGGCGACCTTGCCGTCCCGGATCTTGTCCGCGACGCCGGGGTTGGCCGCGATGGCCTCGTCCACGGCGGCGCCCAGCGCACTGTCGTCGGAGACGATGGCCAGACCGCGCTGCTCGACGACCTGGTCGGGGTCGCCTTCACCGAGCAGGACGGCCTCGATGACCTGGCGGGCCAGCTTGTCGTTGAGCGTGCCCTCGGCGACCAGCGCGCAGACCCGGGCGACCTGCGCCGCGGTGATGGGCAGCGCGCTCAGCTCGGTGCCGGACTCGTTGGCGCGGCGCGCCAACTCGCCCATCCACCACTTGCGCGCCTGGTCGGCCGGGGCGCCCGCGTCGATCGTCGCGACGATCGGGTCGATGGCGCCCGCGTTCAGCACCGACTGCATCTCGTGGTCGGAGATGCCCCACTCCGCCTGCAGGCGCTGCCGCCGCACCCGCGGCAACTCCGGCAGCGTCGCCCGCAGTTCCTCGACCCACTCGCGCGCCGGCGCGACCGGGACCAGGTCCGGCTCGGGGAAGTACCGGTAGTCCTCGGCCTCTTCCTTGATCCGGCCCGAGGTGGTGGAGCCGTCCTCCTCGTGGAAGTGCCGGGTCTCCTGCACGATCGTGCCACCGCCGCCGAGCACGGCCGCGTGCCGCTGGATCTCGAACCGGACGGCGCGCTCCACGCTGCGCAGCGAGTTGACGTTCTTCGTCTCGGAGCGGGTGCCGAACTTCTCCCGGCCGATGGGCCGCAGCGACAGGTTGACGTCGCAGCGCATCTGGCCCATCTCCATCCGGGCCTCGGAGACGCCGAGCGCCTTGATGAGCTCACGCAGCTCGGCCACGTACGCCTTGGCGACCTCGGGGGCCTTGGCACCGGCGCCGACGATCGGCTTGGTGACGATCTCGATCAGCGGGATACCGGCCCGGTTGTAGTCCAGCAGCGAGTGCTGGGCGCCATGGATACGGCCCGTCGCACCGCCGACGTGGGTGGACTTGCCGGTGTCCTCCTCCATGTGGGCGCGCTCGATCTCGACCCGGAAGGTCTCGCCCTCGACGTCGACGTCCAGATAGCCGTTGAAGGCGATCGGCTCGTCGTACTGCGAGGTCTGGAAGTTCTTCGGCATATCCGGATAGAAGTAGTTCTTCCGGGCGAAGCGACACCATTCGGCGATCTCGCAGTTGAGCGCGAGACCGATCTTGACGGCGGACTCCACGCCGACCGCGTTGACCACCGGCAGCGAGCCGGGCAGGCCGAGGCAGGTGGGGCAGGTCTGCGAGTTGGGCGGTGCGCCCAGCTCGGTGGAACAGCCGCAGAACATCTTCGTCTTGGTGCCCAGCTCGACATGGACCTCAAGGCCCATGACGGGGTCGAAGGCCGCCAGCGCGTCCTCGTACGACACCAGGTCTTCAGTGACAGTCACGGAAACTTTCCCTTTTCTGACCCGTCAGTCGGCGAGGACATCGCCGCTGTCAAGGCGGCGCAGATCGCGTACGAGCAGGGCCACGCCGGTGACGATGGCCGTCGCACCCACGACCGCGTCAACGAGCTTGAGCCTGTCGCTCTCGCTCCGCGCGGTACGCAGCTGCTTGATCACGGAGACCGCACCGAACAGCGAGGTGCCGATCTGCAGGTAGGTGCCGGCCTTGGACTTCTTGAAGCCCTTGACCTTCTTCACGGTGCTCATAGAGTCGGTGCCTCCTCAAGCAGCGGGTGTCCCCAACGGGCGGTGAACGCGGCCTCGACCGCCGCGCCGACCCGGTAGAGCCGGTCGTCGGCCAGCGCGGGGGCGATGATCTGCAGGCCCACCGGCAGACCGTCCTCCGGCGCCAGTCCGCACGGCAGCGACATGGCCGCGTTGCCCGCGAGGTTCGCCGGGATGGTGCACAGGTCGGCGAGGTACATCGCCATCGGGTCGTCCGCCCGCTCCCCGATCGGGAACGCGGTGGTCGGGGTGGTCGGCGAGACCAGGACGTCCACCTCGCCGAAGGCCCGCTCGAAGTCGCGGGTGATGAGGGTGCGGACCTTCTGCGCCGAGCCGTAGTAGGCGTCGTAGTAGCCGGAGCTGAGCGCGTAAGTGCCCAGCATGATGCGGCGCTTGACCTCGGGGCCGAAGCCGGCCTCGCGGGTGAGCGAGGTGACCTCCTCGGCACTGCGGGTGCCGTCGTCGCCGGTGCGCAGCCCGTACCGCAGACCGTCGAACCGGGCCAGGTTCGATGAGCACTCGGACGGCGCGATCAGGTAGTACGCGGCCAGCGCGTAGGTGAACGACGGGCAGGAGACCTCGACGACCTCGGCACCGAGCTCGCGCAGCATCTCCACGGAGTCGTTGAAGCGCTCCATCACACCGGCCTGGTAGCCCTCACCGGCGAACTCCTTGACGACGCCGACCCGCAGGCCCCTGACGTCGCCGCTGCGCGCCGCCTCGACCACCGGCGGAACCGGCGCGTCGATGGAGGTCGAGTCCAGCGGGTCGTGCCCGGCGATCGCCTCGTGCAGCAGCGCCGCGTCCAGGACCGTACGGGCGCACGGCCCGCCCTGGTCGAGCGACGAGGAGAAGGCGACCATGCCGTAGCGGGACACCGCCCCGTAGGTCGGCTTGACGCCGACCGTTCCGGTCACGGCCGCGGGCTGGCGGATCGAGCCGCCGGTGTCGGTGCCGATCGCCAGCGGCGCCTGGAAGGAGGCGAGCGCGGCGGAGGATCCACCACCGGAACCGCCCGGGATACGGGTGAGGTCCCACGGGTTGCCGGTGGGGCCGTAGGCGCTGTTCTCGGTCGAGGACCCCATGGCGAACTCGTCCATGTTGGTCTTGCCGAGGATGACGATGCCCGCGTCCTTGAGCTTGCGGGTCAGCGTCGCGTCATAGGGCGGAATCCACCCTTCGAGGATCTTGGAGCCGACGGTGGTCGGCACGCCCTCGGTGGTGAAGATGTCCTTGAGCGCGAGCGGCACACCGGCAAGCGGGCCCAGCTTCTCGCCCTTGGCCCGCTTGCCGTCCACCGCGCGGGCGGCGGCCAGCGCGCCCTCGGTGTCCACGTGCAGGAAGGCGTGCACCTTCTCGTCGATCGCGGCGATGCGGTCCAGATGCGCCTTGGCGACCTCCACGGCGGAGGTCTCACCGGAGGCGATCTTCGCGGCGGTCTCAGCCGCGGTGAGCCTGGTCAGGTCGGTCATGCCGCTGCCTTACTGTTCGCTTCTCCGCCCGCGCGGCGCGAAGGCGCGGCATTCGTGGTCGGGTGCGGCCCGGCGGCCGCGCGTACGTCGCTCACGGTTTAGTCCTCCCCCAGGATCTGCGGCACCTTGAAGCGCTGCTGTTCCTGTGCCGGGGCGCAGGAGAGGGCCTGCTCGGGGGTCAGCGACGGCCGGACGGTGTCCGGGCGCATGACGTTGGTGAGCGGCAGGGGGTGCGAGGTCGGCGGTACGTCCTCGCCGGCCACCTCGGAGACGCGGGCGACCGCGCCGATGATCTCGTCGAGCTGTGCGGCGAAGTGATCGAGCTCTTCGACCTTCAGCTCAAGACGCGACAGCCGGCCGAGGTGGGCGACCTCCTCGCGCGTGATGCCAGGCATGCGGCGATCCTCAGGGGGTGAGTGTGTAGGTTTCGCGGCCAATCCTATGGCGGCGGCCCCCCGACCCGCGAAACGGTTTGTCCTTCCGCCGGGCGGCGAGGTCCCCGGCAGCGCCGCCGGTCACGCCGCCGCCCGCGGGGCGGAGGGTACGGACCGGGGCGGCGCGGGCTCCGGGGCGCCGCCCCGGCCGGGGCGGCCGGGCGGGAGAAGCTACTTCACGACCTGGCCGGAGGAGTGGGAGGCCTCGGCCTCCTGGGCCGGAGCGGCGGCGACGGAGTCGTCGTCGCCGCGGTGCCACCCGCTCTTGGCCCGGATCCGCAGCCACGCGGTGGTCTCCTCCGGCGGCATCGCGGCGGCGACCAGCCAGCCCTGGATCGCGTCGCATCCAAGATCGCGCAACCGTTCCCAGGTCTCGTCGTCCTCGACGCCCTCCGCGACGACCAGCAGTCCCAGCGAGTGCGCCAGGTCCACCGTGCACCGGACGATCTCCGCGTCCTCGGTGTCGACCACCAGCCGGGCCACGAACGACCTGTCGATCTTCAACTCGCTTACCGGCAGCCGCCGCAGATGCACGAGCGACGAGTAGCCGGTGCCGAAGTCGTCGAGCGACATCTTCACCCCATGGCCGGTCAGCCCGGCCAGCGTGTCGGCGGCGCGCTGCGGGTCCTCCAGCAGGACGTGTTCGGTGATCTCCAACTGCAGGGCGCCGGGCGGGACTCCATGCCGTGCCAGCCGGGCGGCGACCGCGCCCGCGAAGCCGGGGCTGTGTACGTCGCGCGGCGAGACGTTGACCGCGACCGGGACCTCTATCCCCATCTTGCGCCACCGCGCCACCTGGGCCAGCGCGGTCTCCAGGACGTACTCGGTCAGCTGCGGCATCAGCCCGGAGCTCTCCGCGATGGCGATGAACTCCTCCGGGCTGACCCGGCCGCGTTCCGGATGCACCCAGCGCAGCAGCGCCTCAAGCCCGGCCACCTGGCCGTCGAAGCGGACCTTTGGCTGGTAGTGGAGCTTGACGTCGCCCACGTCAAGGGCGCGCCGCAGATCACCCAACAGGCCCAATCGGTCAGGGGTGTTGCCGTCCCGAGTGGCCTCGTAGACCTCGACCCCGCTACGGTCCTGCTTGGCCTCGTACATCGCCACGTCCGCGCGCCGCAGCAGGCCTTCGGCGTCCACCGCGTGGTCGGGGAAGACCGCGACCCCCGCGCTGGCCTCCAGCACCAGCGTCAGGCCGTCCAGGTTGAGCGGCGAACTGAGCGCGCCCACCAGCGTGCGGGCCACCCGCTGGGCGCGGGTCGGCGAGTCACATGCGGGCAGCAGTACGGCGAACTCGTCACCGCCGAGGCGGGCGGCCTCCGCCCCCCGCGGCAGCGCGAGCCGCAGCCGGTCGGCTATCTGCAACAGCAGCCGGTCGCCGGCGAGATGACCCAGGGTGTCGTTGACCGAGCGGAACCGGTCGAGGTCGATCAGGACCAACGCGGCACGTTCGCCGTTGCGTTCCGCGTGGTCGAGCGCCGCCCAGGTGCGCTCCAGCAGCCACTGGCGGTTGGGCAGTCCGGTGAGCGGATCACGCAGTTGCTCCTCGGCGCGGGCCCGGGCGATCCACAGCGTGGAGTCCAGCGCGATCAGCGGCACCGCGAACAGCGGCAGCACCACCGGCATCCGATCGGCCACCACGACGATGAGCGGCGAGATCCCCAGCAGGGCGACCCCGACCAGGCCCTGGCGTATCAGCGCGGTGCGGGCCACGGTGGGCAGTCCTCCGCCGCGCGGCGCGACCGAGTACCACAACAGGGCGCGGGTCGCAGCGAGGTAGCACAGTGAGGCCACCACGACTATGGGCAGCGCGGACAGCTGCCAGGTCTCGGGGCGCCAAGGACGTTCGACGGAGGGATGGTTGCCGGAGGCGGTGAGGGCGAGGGCGGCCGCCCCGATGCCCAGGATGTCCACGGCTCCGTGCAGCACCGCCTGCCGCCAGCGGTGCCTGCGGGCCGTGCCGACCAGCACCACCACGGCCAGGCTGACCAGGACGGACGGCACCCAGCCGTACAGCAGCAGCACCGCGAGGGTGAGCGCGGCGCCCGATCCGGTGCCGCCCCACCAGCGGTCCCGGCCGAGCGCCACCAGATGGCCGACGATGATGCCGGTCAGGATGGCGAACGCCCAGCCCGGCGCACCGCCGGGGAAGAGCGCATGACCGTCCGCCAGTATCCGTGCCACGCCTGCCGTGAGCGCCAGCGCGGCGGCGGCCACCAGCCCTCCGCGCAGCACCGCCGGGGGTACCGGCGGCACGGCGGACCGCGGTCGGCGCGAAGCCGGCCCGGCGTTGTCCGTCGGTTTCATGCCCGTCCCTCTCACAGCCTGGGGTGCTGCGCCTGTTGGTAGCCACGCCCGGCGATGAGACTGATGCCCGGCAGGAGCGCTCCTCAACAGTAGGCCGGATAAGCCTGCCGCGGGCAGCGATCCACCGTGGTTGCCCGAATGGAACACGGCTTCCCTCATCCTTCTGGTATGCGCCGAACGGGTGACGTATACCTGTTATTCAGTCGGATTGACCGCCGCCTCACGAGCCGCGTCCGCACCCTGTTCGAGCAGCACGGCGAACCCCGCCTCATTGAGGATCGGCACCTTCAGTTGGACCGCTTTGTCATACTTTGAACCGGGGTTGTCGCCCACTACGACGAATCCGGTCTTCTTCGACACCGACCCTGTCACTTTCGCACCGCGGCTGGCGAGCGCCTCTTTCGCGCCATCTCGCGTGTACTCCTGAAGGGTTCCGGTTACCACCACGGTGAGCCCTTCGAGTGGCCGCGGCCCCTCGTCCGAGCCCTCCTCGGTGAAGCGGACACCGGCTGCCCGCCACTTCTCGATGATCTCCCGGTGCCAGTCTTCGGCGAACCACTGTTTGAGCGAGGCGGCGATGGTTGGGCCCACCCCCTCAACGGCGGCCAACTCCGCCTCGTCGGCCTCCGCGATTCGGTCCAGGTCACGGAACTCGCGGGCCAGCGCCTCGGCCGCGACCGGGCCGACATGACGGATGGACAGGCCGGTGATGATCCGGGCCAGCGGGCGGTCCTTGGCCGCCGCGATGTTCTCCAGCATGGCGAGGGTGTTCTTCTTCGGCTCGCCCTTCTGGTTGGCGAAGAAGGTGACGATCTTCTGCTCGCCGGTCTTCGGATCGCGCTTCGGCAGGCCGGTGTCCGGATCGAGCACATACGACCTGATGGGCAGCAACTCCTCGACGGTGAGGTCGAACAGATCTCCCTCGTCGTGCAGCGGCGGCTCGGCGGGCTCCAGCGGCTGGGTGAGCGCGGTGGCCGCCACATAGCCGAAGTTCTCGATGTCCAGGCACTTGCGGCCCGCCAGGTAGTAGATCCGCTCCCGCAACTGGGCCGGGCAGTAACGGGCGTTGGGGCAGCGCAGGTCCACGTCGCCCTCCTTCATCGGCTGCAACGCCGTGCCGCAGTCCGGGCATTCGGCCGGCATCACGAACTCGCGCTCGCCGCCGTCCCGTAGGTCCACCACCGGGCCCAGGATCTCCGGAATCACGTCTCCGGCCTTGCGCAGCACCACCGTGTCGCCGATCAGCACACCCTTGGCCTTCACCACGTCCTGGTTGTGCAGCGTGGCGAACTCGACCTCGGAGCCCGCCACCGTCACCGGCTCCACCACCGCGTACGGCGTGACCCGGCCGGTGCGGCCGACGCCGACGCGGATGTCGACCAGTTTGGTGTTGACCTCCTCCGGCGGGTACTTCCAGGCGATCGCCCAGCGCGGTGCCCGCGAGGTCGAGCCCAGACGGCCCTGCAGCGCGATCTCGTCGAGCTTGGCCACGACACCGTCGATCTCGTGCTCGACGGAGTGCCGGTTCTCGCCGTAGTACGCGATGTACTCGCGAACGGCCGCGATGGAGTCGACCACCTTGTAGTGCGCGGCGGTCGGCAGACCCCATTCGTGCAGCAGCTCGTAGGCGTGCGACTGGCGGTCGATGTCGAAGCCGGTCCGGGCGCCGATGCCGTGCACCACCATGTGCAGCGGGCGGCTGGCGGTGATCCGCGGGTCCTTCTGTCTGAGCGAGCCGGCCGCCGCGTTGCGCGGGTTGGCGAACGGCTTCTCACCGGCCTCCACCAGGCGTGCGTTGAGCGCCTCGAACTCCTCCATCGGGAAGTAGACCTCGCCGCGGACCTCGACCAGCTCCGGGATCCGGTCGCCCTTGAGGCGGTTCGGGATCTCGCCGATGGTGCGGATGTTGGGAGTGATGTCCTCGCCGGTGCGACCGTCGCCGCGGGTGGCGGCGCGGGTAAGCCGCCCTTGCTCATAGGTGAGGTTGACGGCGAGGCCGTCCACCTTCAGCTCGCACAGGAAGTGGTACGGCAACCCGTCGAGGTCCTGGGCGATGCGCTCCGCCCAGGCGTTCAACTCGGCGTCGTCGAAGGCGTTGTCCAGCGAGAGCATGCGTTCGCGGTGCTCGACCTCGGTGAACTCGGTGGCATACGAGCCGGCGACCTTCTGGGTCGGCGAGTCGGGTGTGCGCAGCTCCGGGTACTCGTCCTCCATCGCCTCCAACTCGCGCATCAGCTTGTCGAATTCGGCGTCGCTGACGACCGGCGCGTCCTTCACGTAGTAGCGGAAGCGGTGCTCCTCGACCTGCTCGGCCAACTGGGCGTGCCGCTCCCGAACCTCTGCCGGTGTCTCCATGCCGGGTCCTCCGTTGTCTTCTTGCGCGCTGCGAGCGGCTACTCAGGGTCGTCGACGAGTGTCCTGGCCGCCTTGGCGCAGTGCGCCAGTGCCGCGCGGGCGTACGCCGGCGAGGCCCCCGCGAGACCGCACGCCGGAGTGACCACCACGGACTCCGCGAGAGTCCCCGGTGCCAGCCCCAGCCTGCGCCACAGCGACCGGACACCACTGACGCTACCGGCAGGGTCTGACAATGCCCTCGAATCAGTGCCCGAATCCGCGTCCGTGCCGGGCACCACCCCCGCGAGCAGTTTGACGCCTCCCTCAACGGCTTCCCCGACGGCATCCCACTCACGCTCCGTGAGCAGCGCGAAGTCGAACGAGACACCGGTGACACCGGAGCGCCGCAGCAGCGCGAAAGGCACGTCGGGGGCGCACGAATGAGCGATCACCGGCGTGCGCACCGCCTCGATGACCTCGCGCAGCGCCCCTTCGACCACCGCGCGGTCCACCGTGCGGTAGGTCCGGTATCCGCTGGCGGTCCGCACCTGCCCGCGCAGTACCGCGGTGAGCGACGGTTCGTCCAGCTGCAGCACCACCTCGGCGCCCGGCACCCGCCGCCGGACCTCGTCCACGTGCAACCGCAGGCCCTCGGCGAGGGAGGCGGTCAGGTCGCGGCAGGCGCCGGGGTCGCCGAGCGCCGACTCGCCACCGCGCAGCTCGACGCAGGCCGCGAGCGTCCAGGGGCCCACGACCTGCACCTTCAGCGGCCCCGCGTAGCCCTGGGTGAACTCCTCCAGCGCGTCGAGGTCCTCCCCCATCCAGCTCCGCGCCCGCCGGGTGTCGCGGCCCGGCCGGTCCGCGAAGCGCCAGCCGCTGGGCTCCACCCGCGCGTACAGCTCCACCAGCATGCCTAGGGTGCGCCCGATCATGTCGGCGCCCGGTCCCCGTGCGGGGAGCTCCGGGAGGAAGGGCAGTGCCTCCACCGTGCCGACGGCGGTCCGCGCGGCCTCCCGCGCATCGCCGCCGGGCATCGATCCCACTCCGGTCGCCGCTCCGGGGGACGGCTTGAACGTGCTGGGCTGGGTCTGGTTCTCCGTACTCACGCACGAAGCGTAAGAGACGTCCGGCCCGGCCGGAGGCAGTGCCTCGGGCCGGGGCCGCTCGGACTGGCGCACAGGGGAGTCCCCGCACGCCCGCCCATCACGCTCCGGGGCGCACCGACAGATCGGTGAGCTCCGCGTCGCGCGGCAGGTCGAGCGCGGTCAGCACGGTCGTGGCGACCGACTCGGGGTCGATCCAGCGCTGCGGGTCGTACTCCCTGCCCTCCTGCTGGTGCACCTTCTCCTGCATCGGGCTGGCCGTACGGCCCGGGTAGACGCTGGTCACCCGCAGCCCGTTGTCGTGCTCCTCCGCGCGCAGCGCGTCGGCCAGCGCCTTCAGACCGTGCTTGCTGGCCGCGTACGCGCTCCAGTCGGGGTTGGCGCGCAGGCCCGCGCCGGAGTTCATGAAGACCACATGGCCGCGGGCCAACCGCAGTTGGGGCAGCAGCAGCCGGGTCAGCTCGGCGGGGGCCACGAGATTGGCGGCGAGCGTACGGTTCCAGGTCTTCGCGCTCAACTCGCCGACCCGGCCGAGGTCGACGACACCCGCGATGTGCAGCAGCGAGTCGAGCCGGTCGGGCAGTGTCTGGTGGCCGAACGCCCAGGACAGCCGCTCGGGTTCGGCCAGGTCCCCGACGAGGGTGCGGGCACCGGGGAAGGTTCCGGCCAGTTCCTTGGCGCGGCCCGCGTCACGGGCCAGCAGCCACAGTTCGTCCCCGCGGTCGAGGAGGCGGCGTGCGACGGCCGCGCCGATGCCGGAACCCGCGCCGGTGATCAGGTGCGTACTCATGCCGCCATGCTGTCATCGACCGCTGTCACTGGATGCCGACGGCCTCTTCCAGATAGGCCAGCGCGCCGACGCCGTCCTCGGCGAAGAAGACCAGGTCAGCGAGCGGCAGCGGGAGGAAGCCCTCGTCCTCCATGCGCTGGAACTGCTGCTTGAGGCCGTCGTAGAAACCGGCCGTGTTGAGCAGCACGACCGGCTTGGTGTGCAGCCCGTGCTTCTTCAACTCCAGGATCTCGGTGGCCTCGTCCAGCGTGCCGGTGCCACCGACCATGATCACTATCGCGTCGGAGCGGGCCAGCAACTGCGCCTTCCGTTCGGCGAGATCGGCGGCCATCACCATCTCGTCCGCGTTCACCCGCGCCTTGTCCCCCAGGAACTCGACGGACACCCCGACGAGGCGCCCGCCGTTGTCCTGCACACCGTCGGCCACCACCTTCATCAGCCCGACGTTCGACCCGCCCCAGACGAGGGTGTGTCCGCCCTTGCCGATGAGTTCCGCGAACTCGCGTGCGGGAGCGGTGTATCGCTCGTCGAGTTCCGCCGCGGACAGGAAGACGCAGATATTCATACGGCTACGGTAGCCGCACCCTTGCGCCGTTCCGTCGTGGCTATGGTGGCCGAACCGACCACCCTCGTACCGTCGTAGAGGACGACCGCCTGACCGGGCGCCACGCCGCGTACCGGTTCACTGAACCGCACCCGCAGTTCCCCGCCGGTCAGCTCCGCCGTGACCTCCGTCTCGCCACCGTGGGCGCGCAGTTGGGCGGTGTAGGTGCCGGGACCGGTCGGCGAGGTGCCGCACCAGCGCGGCTTGACCGCGGTCAGCGCGATCACGTCGAGGGCGTCGGCGGGGCCGACGGTGACCGTGTTGTTCACCGGCGAGATGTCCAGGACGTAGCGGGGCTTGCCGTCGGCGGCCGGGGTGCCGATGCGCAGCCCCTTGCGCTGGCCGATGGTGAAGCCGAAGGCGCCGTCGTGCGACCCGAGCTTGGTGCCGTCCTCGTCGACGATGTCACCCTCGGCGGTACCGAGGCGCTTGGCCAGGAAGCCCTGGGTGTCGCCGTCGGCGATGAAGCAGATGTCGTGGCTGTCCGGCTTCTTGGCGACGGCCAGCCCTCGGCGCTCCGCCTCCGCGCGGATCTCGTCCTTGGTGGTGAGCGTGTCGCCGAGCGGGAACATGGCGTGCGCCAGCTGGCGCTCGTCCAGCACGCCGAGGACGTAGGACTGGTCCTTGGCCTCGTCGCTGGCGCGGTGCAGCTCGCGGGTGCCGTCCTCGCGGACGACGATCGTGGCGTAGTGGCCGGTGCACACGGCGTCGAAGCCGAGCGCGAGTGCCTTGTCCAGCAGCGCCGCGAACTTGATCTTCTCGTTGCAGCGCAGGCAGGGGTTGGGGGTGCGACCGGCCGCGTACTCGGCGATGAAGTCCTCGACGACGTCCTCTCGGAACCGTTCGGCGAGGTCCCACACGTAGAAGGGGATGCCGATCACATCGGCGGCCCGCCGGGCGTCCCGCGAGTCCTCGATGGTGCAGCAGCCTCGGGCGCCGGTGCGGAACGACTGCGGGTTGGCCGACAGCGCGAGGTGGACGCCGGTCACGTCATGCCCGGCCTCGGCCGCGCGGGCCGCGGCGACGGCGGAGTCCACACCGCCGGACATCGCCGCGAGGACCCGCAGGCGGGAGCCGTTACGTGGCCCTGTCGGGGCGCCTGGGAATTCAGTCATAGCCCCTCCAGGGTACGCGGCGCCGACCGCTGCCCGCGGTCGGCGCGTTTCCGGTACGCACGGGCGTCCGCCCCGTTCCCGGTGCGGTTTCCCCGCCGGGGGCTTCTGTCCCATTCCCGGTGCGGGTGCTTTCTCCCTGCGGTGCGCTTTCCCACTCACCCCTATCCGCAGCGCAGCAGCGCACGCGAGGGGGGGTGCCGGGGTGTCCCCGCAGCGCCCCCGCGACGTACCGCAACCGTGGAACCGACCTGGAGTGAGGAGACACCCCGGCACAACCCGCCCCACAACCAGCCGCGCGCAACGGCACCGCTGCGGACCAGGGCAACGGGTGGGCGGGCATTGCTCACCACGCACCCGCTGCAGGGCAGCGCACCCGCACCCGCACCCACCGCCAACCGTGCGCAACCGCAAGCAAAGGGCCAAGGCCAACAGGGGAATATCCCAAACCGCCCGCGCGAGCGCCCCTAGGACAACCCCGCCGCGCGCGCCCGCGCAACGACCGGCGCGATGGCCGAGGCCAGCGCGTCCACGTCCTGCGCCGTGGACGTGTGCCCCAGCGAGAACCGCAGCGACCCCCGGGCCCGAGCGGAATCCGCCCCCATCGCCAGCAGGACGTGGCTCGGCTGGGCCACCCCGGCCGTACAGGCGGAGCCGGTGGAGCACTCGATCCCCTGCGCGTCGAGAAGCAGCAGCAGCGAGTCCCCCTCACACCCCGGGAAGGAGAAGTGCGCATTGGCGGGCAGCCGCCCCTCGGACGCCGGATCCCCGTTGAGGATCGCGTCCGGCACCGCCTCCCGTACGGCGGCGATCAGCCGATCGCGCAGCCCGCCGATCTCCCGGGCGAACTCCACCCGGCGCTCCGCGGCCAACGTCGCGGCGGTGGCGAACGCCACGACCGCGGGTGTGTCCAGCGTCCCGGAGCGCACATCGCGCTCCTGCCCGCCGCCATGCAGCAGCGGCACCGGCGCCCACTCACGGCGCAGCACCAGCGCTCCGACGCCGTACGGGCCGCCGATCTTGTGTGCGGTCACCGTCATCGCGTCAAGGCCGGAGGCGGCGAAGTCCACCTCGACCTGGCCGAAGGCCTGGACCGCGTCGGAGTGCAGCGGAACCTGGAACTCCCGTGCCACCGCGGCGAGTTCATGGATCGGGAAAACGGTGCCGACCTCGTTGTTGGCCCACATGACCGTGGCCAGGGCGACATCGGCGGGATCGCGCTCGATGGCCTCGCGCAGCGCGTCGGGGTGCACCCTGCCGTAGCCGTCGACCGGCAGCCAGTCGATCCTGGCGCCCTCGTGGTCGGCGAGCCAGTGCACCGCGTCGAGGACCGCGTGGTGCTCGACGGGGCTGGCCAGCACCCGGGTGCGGCGCGGATCGGCCGCGCGGCGCGCCCAGTACAGGCCCTTCACCGCGAGGTTGTCGGACTCGGTACCGCCCCCGGTGAACACCACCTCGCTGGGCCGGGCGCCCAGCGCGGCGGCGAGCGCTTCGCGGGACTCCTCGACGGCCCGCCGGGCGCGCCGTCCGGCGGCGTGCAGCGAGGAGGCGTTCCCGGTGCTGGACAACTGCGCGGTCATCGCCTGGACCGCCTCCGGAAGCATCGGAGTGGTGGCGGCGTGGTCAAGGTAGGCCATGGTGGACCCGATTCTACGAGCCCGCCCGCGGCCATCGCGCCGGGACGGGGTGCACTCCAGGCCACCCGGCCGTCAGGGCAGCAGCACCCGCGCCAACTGCCGTGACTGCGCCACCAGACGGTCCTCGCTGTCCCAGACCTCGCCGTCCTCCTCCAGGAAGCCGCCGGCCAGGTTGCGCGTGCTGACGGCGATGCGCAGCGGGCCGGGGGCCGGGCGCTGCCGTACGTGGACGGTGAGTTCGACGGTGGGCACCCAGCCGCCCAGGCCGAGGTCGAAGGCGGTCGGCGGCAGGGCGTCCACCGCGAGCAGCAGCGAGAGCGGGTCCGCGTCCCGGCCGTCGGCGAGGCCGAACCACGCCCGGATCTCGCCCCGCCCGCTGGGCGCGCCGAGTGCCCAGCGGGCGGTTTCCGGGTCCAGCCGGATGTCGAGCCGTTCGGTGATCTCGGTGCTGCCGGACGAGAACGGGCTCGCGCTGGCGACGTCCGGGCCGTCGGCCCTGCCGAGGCACCGCTCGTAGGGCGGGATCGCGAAGGGCTTGGCGCTGGTGCGCACATCGTCCGGGAGCCCGTCGAGGTCGCCGTAGGAGGCGGTGACCCGCAGCCGCTCCACCTCGTGGCCCGCGCTGTCGGTCTGGAGCAGGCGGGCCTGGCCGGTGGACATGGTGCGGCCGGTGCGGATCACGTCGGTGCGGATCACGGCCGGGCCGGGCCCGGACGGGGTCAGATAGTGCGCGGTGATGGTGAACGGGTCGGGGTGCGGGAGGACTTGGCCGAGAGCGCGGGCCGCCGTGGCGAGCAGATAGCCGCCGTTGACCGCGCGCAGGATCGTCCAGCCCTGGGAGAGGTGAGCGTCGAAGACGCCGGGTCCGCCCTGGTGGTCGGGGCGCGGCGTGACCGCGGTGTCGCGGTCGAACTCACTGTCCCCGATGGTCGCCTGTGCCATGGCGTGCACGGTACACCCAGAAGTTACTGGCGGGTAGCCCCGGATTGCCAACGCGCTCTCAGACCCTGTCCGGCGCCTCGGTCGCGGAACTGCGGCGGTGCCAGGCGCGCGGCGCCCGCCAGCCGTACCGCATCGCCAGCAGCCGCAGGACGAACGCCACCACCGCCGCGAAGCCGCTGCCGAAGGCGGTGAACGCGTGGAAGTGGATCAGCAGCGCCACGATGGCGGCCCCCACCAGCGCCGGAACGGCGTAGAGGTCGCGGTCCCAGCGCAGCAGGGACGGCACTTCCTGCGCCAGCACATCGCGGATGACACCGCCGCCCACCGCCGAGGCGACGCCGAGCGCGGCCGAGGCGGTCAGACCGAGGCCGTACGTATGCGCCTTGATGGTCCCCGTCACACAGAACAGCCCGAGGCCCGCCGCGTCCATCACCATCACCGCGCGGTTGATCCGTTCCACCTCGGGGTGCAGGAAGAAGACCAGCACGGTCGCGCCCAGCGGGGTCAGGAAGTAGCCGAGATCGGTGAAGGCGGCGGGTGGCACCGCACCGATGATCAGGTCCCTGAGCACCCCTCCGCCGAGTCCGGTGACTTCGGCGAGCACCCACATGCCGAACACGTCGAGGTTCTTGCGTACGGCGAGCAGCGCACCGGAGATCGCGAAGACGAAGATCCCGACGAGGTCGAGCAGATGCTGCACGGAGGGGCTGAAGAGAGCGGGACCGACCAGGGCGGCACCGAGCGGGTGGGGCGTCACGCAGACAGTTCTACCTGCACCATCCGCCGGGAACGGACGGCGGCACCCCCGACGGCCGCGAGCCTCAGCCGTCCGTCGGTCGTACTCGTACACCGGCTGTCGAACAGGTCACGTAAGGTCACCCCTACATGTCCGGTACCACGTGGGGGGTCTACCAGGGTGCGCACACTTTTTCCACGCCGCGCGAGACGTCGAGCACACCGCGCGAAGCGCCGTGGAATGATCGGCGCCGCCGCGGGCGCGGCGGTTGTGGCGGGGGCTTTTCTATGGCCCAACGCCTCTGCTATGACAGCCCAGTTCACTGAGGACCAGTCCATATCGGCGCAGGCGATACCCGACGAAGCGCCCCCGGCGCTTCCCGAGTCGCGCCGTTGGACCGCCAAGGACGCCAAGCAGTTCTGGACTGCCGCGCGGATGGCCGACGCCAAGCCGATGCCGCTGCCGGAGGACGCGAAGAAGCCCGTCGCCCATGCCAGGAAGCCCGGGGCGAAGGGCGTGCCGAAGCCCGCTGCCGCGGTCGGCCGAATACGCGACGCGGCGCACGACTTCAGCACGATGGACCTGCCTTCGTCATCGCCGGTCCCGACTGACAGCCCGACGAACGGGACCGGCCCGAGCAGTCCCCCACCTGCTCCGACCACCAGCCCGACGCCGTCCAGCACGCCTTCCGCCTCCGCGAGCCCGTCCAGCGGCCCGTCGCCCAGCCCCTCGCCGTCCACGAGTTCCTCCCCGGCCGCGGGTAGTACGCACTTCGGCGGCCTGCCGATGATCGGCCGTATGTACCTGCTGCGGAACGGCGGTTCGTACTTCTGCACCGCCAGCGTGATCGCCAGCCCGCACCACAACATCGTGCTCACCGCCGGACACTGCCTGGACACCGCGGCGCCCAACGACGCGATGGCCTTCGTACCGCAGTGGACGCAGGCCAACCCGCAGCCGTACGGCATCTTCCCGGTCAACCAGGACTCCGAGGGACGCGGCCGGATCTGGATCGACCCGCACTACTACGACCGCGGACGCGTACAGGGCGACCAGTGGGACGTGGCCTTCGCCGAGGTCGGCCCCGGCAGCAACGGCAAGCAGGTCCAGGACGTGGTAGGCGCCAACAACCTTGCCACCGGCCGCGGCTACGCCTTCGACAACGTGACCCTGATCGGCTACCCGGGCAACGACGCCCAGCCGCTGACCTGCACCACCAACACCACCCAGTTCACCCCCACCGACGGCACACCCGGGTCGTTCCTGCGCATCGCCTGCCAGGACTACCGGACCGGCACCAGCGGCGGACCGTTCCTCGCCAACTTCAACCCACAGACCGGCACCGGCGATGTGGTCGGCAGCATCGGCGGCTGGGACACCGGCGGTCCCACCGCCGACGTCTCCTACAGCTCGTACTACGGCACCGACATCCAGAACCTGTACGACACGGCCGTCTCCGGCGCCGCACCCGCGCGCCCCAACGTCCTGCCGAACGCGTCGACCATGACGCACGCCGCCACCATCACCTCCGGGTACTTCGCCCCCTCCCCCACGCCCGGCAAGGACTTCAGCGACATGATCGTGCGCTGGTCCGACGGCGAGCTGACGCTCTACCGCGGTGCGGGGAACGGCCGGTTCGACAAGGAGATCACCCTCGCCAAGTCCGGCTCCGTCTGGAGCAAGGCGGTCTCCATCACCGCCGGGGACTTCGCCGGTTCCAACACCTATGACCTGGTGGTCCGGTGGGCCGACGGCAGTCTGTCCCTCTTCCCCGATGTGGACGCCACCGGCCTGCACAAGCAGGTGGTGCTGGTGAAGCCGGGTTCGCTGTGGCAGCACGCCTCCACGATCACCGCGGGCCGCTTCTCGAGCACCGACAAGTGGCCGGACGACCTGATCGTGCGCTGGTCCGACGGCGAGATGACGCTCTACCCGGACGTGGACTCCGCCGGGCTGCACAACCAGGTGCAGCTGGCCAAGCCGCACTCCGTGTGGACCCACGCCACCAGCGTCGCCGCGGGTGACTTCGCGGGCACCAACACCTGGGACCTTGTGGTCCGTTGGTCCGACGGCGAGGTCGACGTCTACCCGGACGTGGACGAGCACGGCGTCAAGACCGAGGTGCGTGAGCGCAACTCCAGCGCGCTGTGGACCAACGCCACCCTCACCACCGCGGGCAACTACGGCACCGGCCCGTGGCCGGACGACTACCTGGTCCGCTGGTCCGACGGCGAACTGTCGATGTACGGCAACACCGGAAGGGCCCTGGGCCCGGAGTCGGTCCTGATCCCGGCACCGTCCGGCTCGACGCTGCCGCCGGTACGGCGTTGATCTGTCAGTGAGTTGGATACCGGCCGCTAGAAGCGGCCGGTATCCAACTCCAGGTCGAACGGCTCCGGCAGCCGAATCGGAGTACCGAAGGGGTGTGGCCCCGCCACCCGGGCGTAGCCGAGTTTCCCGGGCTCAGAGAACAGGGTGCACGCCTTTTCTTGCCGGTCCACCAGCAGGTACAGGGGGGCTCCGTACTCCGCGTAACGCCGACGTTTGACCGTTCGGTCGGTGTCCCCGTTGGACTCCGAGGCCACCTCGACGACCAGCAGGGTCTGTTCCGGGAGCAGCGCGCCGCCACCCTTGGCCAGGCCCTCGTCCACGACCGCGATATCCGGGGTGTACCAGTTGCTGGACCCCGGCAGGTCGATGTCGCCCGACCCCGCGACACAGCCCAACTCCCATATCCTCGGGGCGATCTGCCGACGAATGGCGTCGGTTGCGGCCTCGTGATCCCAATGCGACGCCGCCTGCTCGATCACCCCTTCGATGACCTCAGCGCGGCCGCCTTCGATGCGCTGAACCGCGTACTTCAGCGCGGCTTCGGGATCGACGTCGGCGTAGTCGTGCGACGGGGCGGTCATCGCTCGGACTCCTCGGTCGACGCGTTGTGCTCTCGGACGGTGACGCCGTGTTCAACACGGGCATCGTATGCTCGGACCACGTCCCCCACTCAGCCGATTCATCCACCGATACGACATTCACCCCCTTTTCAATCACCCATTCGTGTCCGGTGCGTTCTCCGGAAAGTGGCAGGCCACCCGCTGGCCCTCCCGTACCTCGCGTAGCAGGGGCTCTTCCGTCGCGCAGCGATCCGTCGCCTTCCAGCAGCGGGTGCGGAAGCGGCAGCCGGAGGGTGGGGCGATGGGGGACGGGACGTCGCCGGACAGCAGGATGCGTTCGCGTTGTTTGCGGCGCTTGGGGTCCGGGACCGGTACGGCCGACAGCAGGGCGCGGGTGTACGGGTGGGCGGGGTGGGCGTACAGGGCCGACTGGTCGGCCAGCTCCACGATCTTGCCCAGGTACATGACCGCGATGCGGTCGGAGACATGCCGGATGACGGACAGGTCGTGCGCGATGATCACGTACGTCAGGCCCAACTCGCCCTGCAGGTCGTCGAGCAGGTTCACCACCTGGGCCTGGATGGAGACGTCGAGCGCGGAGACCGGCTCGTCGGCGACGACCAGTCTCGGTTTGAGCGCCAGCGCCCGGGCGATGCCGATGCGTTGCCGCTGGCCGCCGGAGAACTCGTGCGGATAGCGGTTGTAGTGCTCGGGGTTGAGCCCGACGAGTTCCAGCAGCTCCTGGACGGCCTGCCGGCTGCCGCCGTCCGGCCGTACGCCCTGCAGCCTGAAGGGCGCGCCGACGATGGTGCCCACCGTGTGGCGCGGGTTCAGCGACGAGTACGGATCCTGGAAGATCATCTGCACATCGCGGCGCAGTGGCCGCATGGCCGCCGTGCCCAGGTGGGTGATGTCCCGGCCGGCGAACTCGACGCTGCCGCCGGTGGGTTCCAGCAGCCGGGTGATCAGCCTGCCCAGGGTGGACTTGCCGCAGCCGGACTCTCCCACCAGGCCGAGCGTCTCACCCGGATGGACGTGGAAGTCGACGCCGTCCACCGCCTGCACCGCCCCGGTCTTCCGCCGGAGCAGCCCCTTGGCCAGCGGAAAGTGTTTGACCAGGCCGGTGACCTTGAGCAACGGCTGCGCGCTGG
The DNA here is from genome assembly GCF_029223525.1 of Streptantibioticus ferralitis. Lineage (GTDB taxonomy): Bacteria > Actinomycetota > Actinomycetes > Streptomycetales > Streptomycetaceae > Streptantibioticus_A > Streptantibioticus_A ferralitis. The sequence goes on from NZ_JARHTQ010000001.1 coordinate 136,808, forward strand.
CGGCGGTCATCTGCTGGCCTCCCAGATGCGGTTGCGGTCCGCCACCGGCAGGTGGCAGGCGGCGAAGTGCCGCTCCGCCACCTCGCGCAGTTCCGGCACGGTGCTGCGGCTGGCCCCACCGGTCAGATCGGCGTGCGGGCAGCGCGGGTGGAAGGCGCAGCCGGAGGGCACGTTGATCAAGCTGGGCGGCGCGCCCCTGACCGGGGTGAGGCGTTCGCTGCGCTCCCGGTCGAAGCGTGGCATGGAGCCCAGCAGCCCCCAGGTGTACGGGTGTTGGGGAGTGTAGAAGACCCGTTCCGCGGGTCCGCGCTCCACACACCGTCCGGCGTACATCACCAGGATGTCGTCGGCCAGTTCGGCGACCACGCCCAGATCGTGGGTGATGACGATGACCGCCGAGCCGAACTCCTGCTGCAGGTCCCGGATCAGGTCGAGGATCTGCGCCTGTACGGTGACGTCGAGGGCGGTGGTCGGCTCGTCGGCGATCAGCAGGTCGGGGTTGTTGACCAGCGCCATGGCGATCATGACGCGCTGCCGCATACCGCCGGAGAACTGGTGCGGGTAGTCGTCGAACCGCCGGTCCGGTTGCGGGATGCCGACCCGGCCGAGGAGTTCCACCGCACGAGTGCGGGCAGCGGCCTTGGTGACCGGATGGTGCACCCGGTACGCCTCGCTGATCTGGGTGCCGACCGTGTAGTACGGGTGCAGCGAGGACAGCGGGTCCTGGAAGATCATCGCCATCTCCCGGCCACGCAGCCGCCGCACGCTGTCGGGGTCGGCGCCGGTCAACTCCTGCCCGTCCAAGTGGATCTCGCCGGAGATCCGGGCCCGCCCGCGCCCGTACTGGCCCACGCCGTGCAGCCCCATCACCGCCAGTGAGGTCACCGACTTCCCCGAGCCCGACTCGCCGACGATGCCGAGGGTGCGGCCGCGCGCCAACTCGAAGGAGAGCCCGTCAACGGCCTTGACCAGCCCGTCGTCGGTCGGGAAGTGCACCTTCAAGTCACGGACGGACAGGAAGACTTCGGATTCGTCCGTCATGTCAGCCTCACTCTGGGGTCGACCACCGCGTACAGCAGGTCCACGACGAGGTTCGCGGCGATCACGAAGAACGCGGCGACCAGGGTCACCCCGAGGATCACCGGAAGATCCTGGTCGCTGATGGCGCGGACCGCCGCCTGCCCGAGCCCCTGCAGACTGAACGTGGTCTCGGTGAGGATCGCGCCGCCCACCAGCGCGCCGAGGTCCAGGCCCAGGATGGTCAGCACCGGCGTCATCGTGGCGCGCAGCGCGTGTCTGCGGATCACCACCGGTTCGGCGAGGCCCTTCGCGCGGGCGGTTCTGATGTAGTCCTCGCCGAGGATCTCCAGCATGGTGGCGCGGGTGAGCCGGGCGTACATCGCCGCGTACAGGAAGGCCAGTACGATCCACGGCAGCAGCAACCCGCGGGCCCAGGCGAAGGGGTTCTGGGTGAACGGAACGTAACTCACCGTCAGCCAGTGCAGCTTGTAGGTGAAGACGGCGAGGGCGAGCATGCCGGTGAAGTAGATCGGCAGCGAGACCCCGGCGAGCGCGGCGGTCATCGCGGTGCGGTCCCATAGGCTGCCGCGCCGCAGCGCGGAGAGCACACCGGTGCCGACCCCGACCACCAGCCACAGCACGCACGCCCCGACGGCCAGCGAGAAGGTGACCGGGAAACGGTCGGTGAGCAGCGGCCACACCGGCTGCTCGGTCTTGAAGGAGTAGCCGAAGCAGGGCGCCGCGCAGTGCGTGACATCCGCGCCGTTGGCGTAGTCGCGCCCGGCGACCAGTCCCCAGATGAACCTGGCGTACTGCACGATGACGGGTGCGTCCAGGCCCAGTTTCCTCCGGATTCCGGCGATGGCGGTGGGGTCCGCCTGCCTGCCCGCGAACAGTGCCGCGGGGTCGCCTCCGGTGAGCTTGGGGACCAGGAAGAAGATGCCGAAGGTGACCAGCGTGACCACCAGCAGCATCACCACGACGGCGACCAGCCGCCGGACGATGTAAGCCAGCACGGCGCCCTGCCCCCTTACTTCGCGCCCTCGACGCCGAGCGACACGAAGTCGTACTTGCCGCTGTAGGAGGCGGCGATGTAGGCGTTGGTCAGCCGGTTGCTACGCCACAGCAGCGCCTTGTCGTAGACGATCGGCAGGTAGTAGGCGTCCTCCATCACCTTGTGGTTGATGTCGGAGTACAGCTGCCCGGCCTTGTCCGCGTCGGTGGTGGCGATGGCCTGGTCGAACTCGTTGTTGATCGCCGGGTCGTTGATCTCCGAGTAGTTGTTGTTGCCGTTCGGCAGGATGAAACGGCCGTCGACCAGCGGCTGGAGGAAGCCCTGGCCGGTGTAGAAGTCCGGGCCCCAGCCCATGACGATCAGGCCGTACCCCTTCTTGTGGACCACGTTGGGCACACCGATGATGTTCGGCGTCTGCGCACCGTCGTACTGGTCGATCTGGGTGTTGATGCCGACGGCCTTCAGCGAGGCCTGCAGGGCGACGGCGGAGGCCACCTCGGCGGGCTTGTTGTTGCGTACCGCGATGGTGGTGGAGAAGCCGTTCGGCTTGCCGCACTGCTGGAGTTCGGACTTGGCCTTGGCGACGTCCGGCGCGCCGCTGTTGCCGGTCTGGCCGAACGGGTCGTACTTGACGTCGGCGCCCTTGACGCCGTCGGGCAGCATGTTGGTGCCGATGTCGCCGCCCGCGATCGGGCCGCCGCGCGCGGTCTGCAGCGCCTTGTGGTCGGTCGCGTAGATGACCGCCTTGCGGCAGTGGACGTTGTCCAGCGGCTTGATCGCCGGGATCAGCGAGACGTAGCGGATGTATCCGGTGGTCGGGTCGTCGGTGCTCGCCTTGAGCTGCGGGTTCTGCAGCACCTTGACCCGGGCTGCCTGCTGGAGTCCGGTCTGGTTGAGGTCGAGATCGGCGTCGCCGCCCAGCATCCTGCTGTCCAGGTCGTCCGCGTTGGAGCCGTAGGCGACCTCGATCCGGTCCGGGAGCGCCGGGCGGATCGGGTCGGAGGCCTTGTTCCACTTGTCGTTGCGGACCAGCACCAGCGTCTTGTTGGGCTGGTAGGCCTGGAACTTGTACGGGCCGTCGGAGAACGGGTGCAGCCCGTACTTGGCCCCGGTGTCCTTGGACTGCTTGACCGGTGAGCCCTCGGGCAGCGCCAGCATCTGCTCGAAGTCGCCGTTGGGCTTGGCCAGATGGAAGACGATGGTCTGGTCGTCGGGGGTGTCGACCGACTTCAGTCCGAGCTTGTCGGGCGAGGGGTCCTTGTAGGGCCCGGGGTACTTCTGGCCGTTGTCGAGGTTCTGCATCAGCCAGATCGGGCCACCGGTGATCACGTCCTGCGCCCAGGTGCGTTCGATGCCGTACTTGATGTCCTTGGAGGTGACCGGCGAGCCGTCCTCCCAGGTCGAGCCGGATCTCAGGTGGTACGTGTAGGTCTTGCCGCCGTCCGTGATCTGCGCCAGCGAGGTGGCGAGGTCCGGCACCAGCTTCAGGCTGGCATTGCCCGGCCGGGTGCCGTACGTGATGAGCTGGCGGGTGTAGTAGCGGGCGAAGTCCCACATGAAGCCGTAGTAACCGCGCTGCGGGTCAAGCGAGTCGAAGTCCTGGGCGGCGGTGAACCGCAGGGTGCCGCCCTTCGCCGTCGACGGGTGGACGACGCTGCCGGCCGCGGCGTTGAAACCGGCCGCCTTGCTGTCTCCTCCGCTTCCGCTGCCGCCGGAGCTGCCACTGCACGCGGCCGTGCCGAGCAGTGCGGCCAGGGCGACGGCGGCTCCGGCCGCCAGTTTGACCCGGGTTGACCGATTTGACGTCACGGGAGTCTCAACCTCCTGGATTCATCGGGGTGTTGGAAAAATGCGGCGCGGGGGGATTCAGCGACTGCCCTTCGGATCGAGCGCGTCACGCACACCGTCGCCGAAGAGGTTGAAGGCCAGCACGGTGACGAAGATCGCCAGGCCGGGAATGATCATGAACATGGGGTCCGCCTGGAAGACGGTGACGGCCGCGGACAGCATCTGGCCCCAGGACGGCGTCGGCGGCTTGACCCCGGCGCCGAGGAAGCTGAGCGCCGCCTCGGTGAGGATGTTGGTGGGGATCATCAGCGTCGTGTACACGGTGATCGGCGCGATCAGGTTGGGCAGCAGTTCGCGGAAGAGGATGTAGCCGCGACCCGCACCAAGACTGCGCGCCGCCTCGACGTACTCGCGCTCGCGCAGCGCCAGCGTCTGCCCGCGCACGATGCGCCCGACGTACGGCCAGCCGAAGAACCCGATCACCACGATCAGCACCGCCATCCGCACACCGGAACCGGTGAACCCCCACAGCGAGTCCGGTACGACGGAGACCAGCGCGATGATGAACAGCAACTGCGGGAAGGCCAGCAGCAGATCCATCACCCGGCTGACCAACGCGTCCACCCAGCCGCCGAAGTATCCGGCGACGATGCCGAACAAGGTGCCCAGCAGCACGGCGACCACCGCGGCCAGGAACGCCACCAGCAGCGAGACCCGCGCCCCGTAGACCACCCGGCTGAACAGATCACGGCCGTTGACCGGTTCCACACCGAACAGGAAGTGGCGGCTGATTCCGCCGAACGCATGGATCGGCGTGCCCAGGTTCGGGTCGATCTGATCCTCGTGCAGTTGGTCCGGCGGATGCCCGAGCAGACCGACGATCTGCGGCGCGAAGACCGCGACCAGGATCAGCAGCACAACGACCGTGCCACCGGCGAGCGCGACCTTGTCTCGCCTGAGCCGCAGCCAGGCGATGCGGCCCGGCGAGCGGCCCTCGATGGCCTTGGCCGGGAGGTCGGCGGCGATGTCGGCGAGCGCGGTCTCGGTGGCGCCGGGCTCATGCAGGGGTGCGGTCATCGGTCCTCGGTGGTCCCTGGCCGGACGTGACCGGCGGTGGACAGGCTCGACGTGCAGTGGTTCTGGGTCGTGCGCGAGAGGAGCACCTTGCGGCGCGAGTCTCACGTGTGACCGAGATCACTCGCCAGACCCCGGCAGTGAATGGATGCGCAACCGTGATCCGGGTGCGGGGCGATGCCGTGAAGAAACTGGCGTCAAGGGCGTCAACCGCCGCAGGTAACACGGAGGCGCACCGGGGTTACCGGCGGATAACGTCGTCCCATGGACAACCGACTACGGGCGGTCTGCGACCTGATGGTGCCTGTCGTCCGCGAGATGGCCGGGCTGCATGAGTACGACGGCGTCGTACAGGACCTGTCGCCGGAGGGCGTCCGGCGCTCCCTCGCCGCGCTGACCAGGGCGCGGCGCGATGCCGCGCCCCACTCCGACCCGCATGACGAGGCGCATCTGGCCGTCTTCGAGGAAGGGCTGCGGGTGCAGTTCGGCGAGCTCGAACTGCACCGCCGGGACCCGTACCTGCATCTGTCGAACCTCGAACTCACCGCATACGACCGGGAGTACGCGCCGCAGCAGGAGCGCACCGCGGCCCGGCGCAGGCACCTCGCCCAGTGGCCGGACGCCGTCGATGCCGCGATCGCCTCGCTCGACCAGGTCAGCGCACCGGTGGCGGGTGCGCTGCTGGCGGCGGTACGCGGCCTGGCGGCCGGGCTGGACGCCACACGGGACCCGGAGGCGGCACCGGCGCTCGCGGCCCATCAGCGGCTGGTCGCGCACATCGCCCGCGCCGCGGAGACCGGTGACCCGGATCCGCGGCTGGGCGGCCAGGCACTGGCCGCGCTGATGGGCACTCAGGAGGGCGTGCAGGTGGACCTGTCGGCGCTCGCCGCCACGGCCCAGCTCGAACGGGAGCGACTGGCCGCGCTGTTGACCGAGGCGTGCCGGGCGCTGGATCCTCGTCGGACCGTCCAGGAGCTGGTCCCCGAGTTGCTCGCCGACCATCCCGATGCCGACGGGGTGATCCCCGAGGCGGCCGAACTGGCCGCCGAGGTCATCGATTTCACCCGGGCCCGCGACCTCGTCCCGTATCTCGACGGGGAGTGCCGGGTCGGACCGGCGCCGGAATCCCGCCGCTGGTCATCGGCGATGATGACCTGGGCGGCGCCGTTCGAGGCCGACGCGCCCTCCTGGTACCACATCACTCCGCCCAGTGCGCAGTGGTCGGCGGCCGAACGGGAGGAGTGGCTGACCCTCTTCAGCCGCACCGGCCTGCCCTCGGTCACCGTGCACGAGGTCGCCCCCGGGCACTTCGCGCACGGCAGGGCACTGCGCCACGCGCCCAGCGATGTGCGGCGGGCGCTGCACTCGCTGACGTTCTGCGAGGGGTGGGCGCACTACGCGGAGGAGATGTGCCTGGAGGAGGGTTTCCGTGCGGGCGACCCACGGTTCACCATCGGGGTCGCGCTGGAGGCGCTGGTCCGGGTCACCCGGCTGACCTGCGCGATCGGTCTGCACACCGGTGCGATGGATGTCGCGGAGGCCACCGAACGGTTCATCCGGGACGCCTATCTGGCCCGCGCGGCGGCCGCCTCGGAGGCGCGGCGCGGTACGTTCGACGCCGCTTACGGGCGGTACACCTGGGGCAAGCTGGAGTTGCTGCGCCTTCGCGAGCAGGCCCGCAAGGAGTGGGGCGCCGACTTCACCGTCCAGCGCTTTCACGCTGCGCTCCTGGCTTTGGGCAGCCCACCCCTGGGGTTGATCGACGCCGCGCTGGGCGGCTGACGCCTGGTCTTCGGGGATACCTCGGGGTTGCGGTTCGGCTGACGCCTGGTCTTGGGCGACCCCGGGGGGGTTGCGGTGTCAAAGCGAGCCGCAACCCCACGAAGATCCGCCAGATCCGCCAGAAGGGCCCTAGTGAGGGCGCGGCGGCCACCCCCGCTGCGGCTGCTGGGGGGACGGCGCCCAACCCCCCGTCATCGGCGCCGCCACGGCGCCATACGCGTCGCGGTCGAAGAACGGCCGCGCATACACCCGCATCCACATCGCGACCGGGTCGAACTCATCGGCCAGGGACACCGTGGACAGCGCCAGCCCGTCCGGCGCCTCGCTCGCCGACTGCCGCATCATCATCTGCACCGCCTCGACGGCATGCGGCCCGCTGTCGTACAGCCCGACACCGATCGCCAGGAACGGCTCACCGAGCGCGGGCCGCACCCACGCGGCGCACAACGTGCGCACCACCGGCGTGTGCTGGGCGTGTAGGGACAGCGCAGCGTAGAACTGCGGCATCTGCAGGGTGGGTTCGCAGATCTGCAGCGGCCCGGCGGGCAGCCGGTCGAGCCCGGAGGCGATGCGCCGCAGATCGAGCCAGGGCACGCCGACGCCGCCGCCGGGGGCGTGCGGGTTGAGCCACAGGCCCCAGCGTTCGCGGTAGAGCTCGGCGGCGATCTCACGTCCGGTGACCACCTCGTGCGACCGGTTCCAGCCGCTGGCGGTCAGTTCCTGGGCGGAGGTGACGCACGGCGCGTAGCCGTACCCGCCGACCTCCATGTTCCCGTACTGGGCGTCGGACGTGCCGGGTTGGCCGTGCCAGAGCAGCATCCACACCTGCCCGTCGGCCAGCGCGCGCAGCAGTGCCTCGTACATGTCGTAGCGGCCGGGCGCCACCTGGCGCAGCGCGTCCTCCACGCCTGCCCGCGAGGTACCCCCCGCTCCTCCTGCCGCGCCCGCGTTCACCTTGGGGGCCCGCCCCTTCCGTAGCTCGGTCCGCTCCGTCCGCCGTCGCACCCCAGCGTAGCGGCGGCTCCTCAGTGGCTTCCGGCAGTCTCGCCGACGCGTCCCAGCTCCTCCCGGCCGGGGGTACGGGGGTTGGCCCCCGGAACAACACCGCGCGGCGGGCGCTGACAGGCTTCCGGCGGTCCCAGCGACCGGGCCCCCCGACACCCTGCGGCCAGGGGGGCGCCCCAGGAACAACACCGCGCGGGCGCCCCTGGGTGCGCGTCAGCCCCGGGCGTAGAACGGGCGGACGCGCTCGTGCATCCAGTCACCCACCAGGTCCTGGGCGACGTCCAGCAGCACCAGGTTGACCGCCCACCGCACCGGCACGGCGCCGAGGGCGCGGCCGAGGGCGTCCATCGCCGCGGCCCGGTCCTCCTCCTGCCAGCGGTCGAGTTCCACACCGACGAACAGCGTGGGCGGCTGACCCTCCACCGATCCCAGCGCACGGCGCGCCGAGAGCACCACCGGGGTGATCGCGAACTCGCCCGCGGCAGCGGCGAGGAAGTCCACCGGCTCGTCGTCGGGCCCCGGCTCCCACAGCCGTACCCGGCCGCCACCCGGCGCCCCGCCCCGGCAGAACTCCTCGACCGCGGCGGCGGGCAGCGGCAGGCCCACCGCACCACCGGGGTTGATCGCGATGCCGACCCGCGGCGGCAGCCCGCGGGCGAACTCCAGGGCGGGTGCCACCGCGAAGGCCATTCCGGGCGCGACCCGCACCAACTGCTCCTCGGAGCTGAACACCGGAATGTACGCGGCGCCTTCCAACTCCATGCCGGGCAGATCGAGATCAGGGCTGTCCGGCCCGCCGCCGTTCGGCAGCGGCACCCACAGCGAGGAGCGGCCGAGCACTTCCAGGACCCGCGGGGTGGCGTTCGGCTCGCCGAGAGCGGCGGCGAGCACCTCTTCGAGTTCGTTGGCGGGCCAGCCGCCGCCGTGCGGTAGCGCGGGCGCCGGGTTCCCGTGGGGCGGGTGGGCCTCGTGCTCCCCCTGCCCGTAGCCGTACTGCGCCGGAACGTTCATCTCCACCCACCTGCGGTCATCGTCGTGCCTGGCGGAACCCTAGCGGCCCTGGCCGGTACGCCGCGCGGCGTGTAATGATGCACGCGCCAACTCCATACCGGCCGTTCGAATCCGTGCGGGAGAGTTCCCGGTCGACACACGTGCTCATGCGTGACGTCGCCGGGGCGCCGAAGGAGCAAGTCCTCCCTTGAATCTCTCAGGCCCCGTTACCGCGCGGATTAGGCAGATCTGAAAAGCGGGCAGCCCCGGCTGCCCCACCCAAGGTGCAAGCCGCGCCCCGCCGGGGTCGTGGTGAACCTCTCAGGTTCCGATGACAGATGGGGAGGATTGTCATCGCCACGCCTGATCCGTCTGCACCTGGGAGCCCGTATATGACCACCGCCCCCGCAGCACCACGCCGTACCGCGCTGGACGCGGTACATCGCGCGCTGGGCGCGACCATGACCGACTTCGCGGGCTGGGACATGCCGCTGCGCTACGGAAGCGAGCGCGACGAGCACAACGCCGTACGCGGTACGGCCGGTCTGTTCGACCTCTCCCACATGGGCGAGATCACCGTCACCGGCCCGCAGGCGGGCGAGGCGCTGGACTTCGCGCTGGTCGGGCATCTGTCGGCGCTGGCGGTCGGCCGCGCCCGGTACACCATGATCTGCACGGCCGACGGCGGGATCCTGGACGATCTGATCGTCTACCGGCTGGGCGAGGCCGAGTTCATGATCGTCGCCAATGCCTCCAACGCCCAGGTGGTGCTGGACGCCGTCACCGACCGGGCGAAGGACTTCGACGCCGAGGTGCGCGACGACCGGGACGGGTACGCGCTGATCGCGGTGCAGGGCCCGCAGTCGCCCGCGATCCTCAAGTCGCTGACCGACGCGGACCTGGACGGCCTGAAGTACTACGCGGGCCTGCCCGGCACCGTCGCCGGGGTGCCCGCCCTGATCGCCCGCACCGGCTACACCGGCGAGGACGGCTTCGAGCTGTTCGTCTCCCCCGCCGATGCCGAAGCGTTGTGGCAGGCGCTCACCGAAGCGGGCCAGCCGTACGGGCTGGTGCCCTGCGGGCTGTCCTGCCGGGACACGCTGCGCCTGGAGGCGGGCATGCCGCTGTACGGGCATGAGCTGACGACGGCGCTGACTCCGTTCGACGCCGGGCTCGGGCGCGTGGTGAAGTTCGACAAACCGGGCGATTTCATCGGCCGTCAGGCGCTTGAGCAGGCTGCCGTACAGGCCGAGGCGACGCCCCCGCGCAAACTGGTCGGGCTGGTCGCGGAAGGCCGCCGGGTACCGCGGGCCGGGTACCCGGTGACGGTGGAGGGCGGCAGGGTGATCGGCGAGGTCACTTCCGGCGCGCCCTCCCCGACCCTGGGCAAGCCGATCGCCATCGCCTACGTCGACGCCCCGCACGCCGCCCCCGGCACGCCGGGCGTCTCGGTGGACATCCGGGGCAGCCACGAGCCGTACCAGGTCGTCGCCCTGCCGTTCTACAAGCGCCAGCGCTGACCGGCTCCGCCCGTCACGGATGACCGTCCACGCTGATCCATCAGCGCGAATGCCCGCCGGGCCGACCCGCCAGAACGCCCACCCGCCGCACGAGCACGCCCTTACATCCGGGAGAATTCCGTCATGAGCATCAACCCCCAGGAACTGCGTTACAGCAAGGAGCACGAGTGGCTGTCGTCCGCCGAGGACGGCATCTCCACCGTGGGCATCACCTCGCACGCCGCCGACGCGCTCGGCGATGTGGTGTTCGTCCAGCTGCCGGAGGTCGGCGACACCGTGAGCGCGGGTGAGAGCTGCGGCGAGCTGGAGTCCACCAAGTCGGTCAGCGACCTGTACTCGCCGGTCGACGGTGAGGTCACCGAGGTCAACGAGGACGTGGTGACCGACCCGTCGCTGGTCAACTCCGCCCCGTTCGAGGGCGGTTGGCTGTTCAGGGTGCGGGTGACCGGCGAGCCCGAGGACCTGCTGTCCGCCGACGAGTACACCGCCTTCTCCGGCAACTGACCCGGGAGACCCGATGTCGCTGATCAACAGCTCCCTGCACGAGTTCGACCCCGAGGTCGCGGCCGCCGTCGACGCCGAGCTGCACCGCCAGCAGTCCACCCTGGAGATGATCGCGTCGGAGAACTTCGCTCCGGTCGCGGTGATGGAGGCCCAGGGCTCCGTCCTGACCAACAAGTACGCCGAGGGCTACCCCGGCCGCCGCTACTACGGCGGCTGCGAGCACGTCGACGTCGCCGAGCAGATCGCCATCGACCGGGTCAAGAAGCTGTTCGGCGCGGAGCACGCGAACGTCCAGCCGCACTCGGGCGCCCAGGCCAACGCGGCCGCGATGTTCGCCCTGCTCAAGCCGGGTGACACCATCCTGGGTCTGAACCTCGCGCACGGCGGGCACCTCACCCACGGGATGAAGATCAACTTCTCCGGCAAGCTCTACAACGTGGTGCCGTACCACGTAGACGCCGAGACCAACCGCGTCGACATGGACGAGGTCGAGCGGCTGGCCAAGGAGCACCGGCCGCAGCTGATCGTGGCGGGCTGGTCGGCGTACCCGCGCCAGCTGGACTTCGCCGCGTTCCGCCGGATCGCCGACGAGGTCGGCGCGTACCTCATGGTCGACATGGCGCACTTCGCCGGGCTGGTGGCGGCGGGCCTGCACCCCTCCCCCGTACCGCACGCGCACGTGGTGACCACCACCACGCACAAGACGCTCGGCGGTCCGCGCGGCGGAGTGATCCTGTCCACCGCGGAGCTGGCCAAGAAGATCAACTCCGCGGTCTTCCCCGGCCAGCAGGGCGGTCCGCTGGAGCACGTCATCGCGGCGAAGGCGGTGGCCTTCAAGGCCGCGGCCACCGAGGAGTTCCGGGAGCGGCAGTCCCGTACCCTGGAGGGCGCGAAGATCCTCGCCGAGCGGCTGACCCAGCCGGACGCGACGGAGGCGGGCATCTCGGTGCTGTCCGGCGGCACGGACGTCCACCTCGTCCTGGTCGATCTGCGCAGCAGCGAGCTCGACGGCCAGCAGGCCGAGGACCGGCTGCACGAGATCGGCATCACGGTCAACCGCAACGCGGTGCCGAACGACCCGCGTCCGCCGATGGTCACCTCGGGCCTGCGGATCGGCACTCCCGCGCTGGCCACCCGTGGCTTCGGCGCGGCCGAGTTCCGTGAGGTGGCGGACATCATCGCCGAGGCCTTGAAGCCGTCCTACGACGCGGGGACAGCCGAGGGCCTCAAGGCCCGCGTGACGGCGCTCGCCACGAAGTACCCGCTGTACCCCGGGCTGAACTAGTCCGGGTCCGGCTGACGGGGCACCGTGCACACTGGACGTGCGCCGGTGCCCCGCGCCACGCATCACAGAGCGCATCACCCACGCGCCGACAAAGGAGTCTCCCCGTGGCCATCTCGGTCTTCGACCTGTTCTCGGTCGGCATCGGCCCGTCCAGTTCGCACACGGTCGGCCCCATGCGCGCCGCCCGCCTGTTCGCCCTCCGTCTGAAGAACGAGGGCCTGCTCGCGCACACCGTCTCGGTGCGCGCCGAGCTCTTCGGCTCGCTGGGCGCGACCGGCCATGGCCACGGCACGCCGAAGGCGGTACTGCTCGGGCTTGAGGGCGATGCGCCGCGCACGGTCGACGTGGACACCGCGGACGAGCGGGTGGAGCGGATCCGCGCCACCGGCCGTCTCCAGCTGCTCGGCGCGCAGGAGATCGACTTCGACTTCGACCGGCATCTGATCCTGCACCGGCGCCGCTCACTGCCGTACCACGCCAACGGCATGACGCTGTTCGCCTACGACGGCGAGGGCGCGCCCCTGCTGGAGAAGACCTACTACTCGGTCGGCGGCGGGTTCGTCGTCGACGAGGACGCGGTCGGCGAGGACCGGATCAAGCTCGACGACACCGTCTTGAAGTACCCGTTCCGCACCGGCGACGAGCTACTGCGGATATCGCGGGAGACCGGCCTGTCGATCCCGGCGCTGATGCTGGAGAACGAGAAGGCCTGGCGCACCGAGGAGGAGATACGCACCGGTCTGCTGGAGATCTGGCAGGTCATGCGGGACTGCGTACGGCGCGGTATGAGCCGCGAGGGCATACTCCCCGGCGGCCTGAAGGTACGGCGCAGAGCGGCCGCGGTCGCCCGTCAGCTGCGCGCCGAGGGCGATGCCGCCGCCCGTGCCATGGAGTGGGTGACGCTGTACGCGATGGCGGTCAACGAGGAGAACGCGGCGGGCGGCCGGGTGGTCACCGCCCCGACCAACGGCGCCGCGGGCATCATTCCGGCCGTCCTGCACTACTACATGAACTTCGGGGCCGGTGACGCCTCCGAAGGAGAAAAAGAGGAGGGCGTGGTCCGCTTCCTGCTGGCGGCCGGTGCGATCGGCATGCTGTTCAAGGAGAACGCCTCGATCTCCGGCGCCGAGGTCGGCTGCCAGGGCGAGGTGGGCTCGGCCTGCTCGATGGCCGCGGGCGGTCTGGCCGAGGTGCTCGGCGGCTCCCCGGAGCAGGTGGAGAACGCCGCCGAGATCGGCATGGAGCACAACCTCGGCCTGACCTGCGACCCGGTCGGCGGTCTGGTGCAGATCCCGTGCATCGAACGCAACGGCATGGCCGCCGTCAAGGCGGTCACCGCGGCCCGCATGGCCCTGCGCGGCGACGGCCGGCACCATGTCTCCCTCGACAAGGTCATCAAGACCATGAAGGAGACGGGGGCCGACATGAAGGTCAAGTACAAGGAGACCGCCCGCGGCGGGCTCGCGGTGAACGTCATCGAGTGCTGAGCGGATGGCCCTGACCTGCGACTTTGCCTCTTTCAGAGCTGTCGGGGCCTTCCCTTCTTACCTGGTGGATTGTCCCCGAAAAGTCCCCGGGACAGAGCTGAAAGTCCCCGAAAAGTCCCCAGGAAATCTCCAGCACGATGGGCGCTGACCAGCCCATTCGGGTCACTGGCCAAGCCCGTCCGCCGACGGGGAGCGCCGGAGGGCAGGTGCTCCGGCCTCGGAACTGCGGCTGCTGGACCGGCTGCCGGAGCCCGTCTGCGACAGTCGGTGCACAAGGTCACCACCGAGCCGTTCCCGGACGGCTCCTTCGACGTGATCCACGCCCGGCTGGTGCTCAGCCGTCTCCCGCAGTGCGACGACGTCATGCAGTGAGGTCATGCAGCGCTGGAGCAGCCTGATTTTCGGCACGCTCGACACCGGCAGCTGGTGGGCGCGCAACTGGCCTGGCTCGCTCCTCGGGTACGGCTACCGGGACGTCGGGGCGAACAGCTCACCCAGAACCTGCGGGGCGGCAACCGGCTCGCTGACTTCTGGCGGCTCACGGTGGACATATCGAGGGAGCAGCTGATCGCGGGCGGCTATGTGACGCCGTACGAACTGGATGAGTTCCACGCCCTGTTGCGCGACGACGACTTCCGGGACCTGGCACTCGCGCTGGGGCAGTCCTGGGGCCACAGGTCGGGGCCACGGGCGCGCAGTCCACCGGACTCGCCGCCGCCCAGACGGGCACCGCGCGTCGGTCTGCTCTCCACCGGGTCACTGGGCTGTTGCCGGATGTGATCGCTGAACTCATCACTGAGGTGGGCACGTTGCGGCACGAGCAGCTCGGGCTCGGCTGCGGCGTCGGGCTGTGAGAGCCGGGGTGATGCGCAAGCTCGTCTTCGTCGACCGACTGCTGGCCACACTGGTGAATCTGCGCCATGGAACCACTCATGACGTGCTGATCGGGTTCGACTCCCCCGGGCTCCACCCGGCAAATATCATCTGACCTGCAGAAACGGGGATGTATAGGTATTTTTGTGCCAGTTTCAACCCGCAGGTGCGCGGTCGGCCGTCGAAGGTGGCACTGCCAGTGACAGTCTCCCCAGGAGTGCTGTCAAGGGGGATCTGGCTGGTGGGAGCGGGGCCCAGGAGTCTGGGGAGCATGACAACCGCTGATACCGCCGCGACGGCAGAAGCCGCGCAGTCGACGCCAACCGCCGTACGGATGACCGGGCGCCAGGTCGCCGCCCTGGTGGTGCTGCTGGCGTCGCAGTTCATGATGGCCGCCGACTTCTCCGTGCTGAACGTGGCGCTGCCCGAAGTCGGCACGTCCCTCGGGTTCTCCACGGGGAGCCTGCAGTGGATCACCACGACCTTCGCCTTGTGTGCCGCCGGGTGCACGCTGGTCTTCGGCCGGGTCGGGGACTATGTGGGCCGCCGGCGCATCTTCACCGTCGGCATGGTCGTCCTGACCGTCTCCTCGCTCGTCGGTGGCGTCGCCCAGTCGCCGGCGATGCTGCTGGCCGCCCGTACGCTGCAGGGCTTGGCCACCGCCGCCGTCACGCCGGCCGCGCTCGCCCTGCTCACCACCGCCTTCACCGAGCCCGCGTTGCGCACCAAGGCCCTCGGCCTCAACAGCGTGATGATGAGTTCCGGCTTCAGTGTCGGGGCGATCCTGGGCGGTGTCCTCACGGACGTGTTCTCCTGGCGCTGGGCCTTCTTCATCAACATCCCCGTGGCCATCGCGGCGATCGTCGTCGTGCCGATGGTCGTCGACGAGAGCCGGGCCGAGCAGCGCAGCCGGATCGATCTGCCGGGTGCACTGCTGATCACCCTGGGGCTGTTCGCCGGGATCTACGGCGTCACCCGCGTCGGCGAGGAGGGCCTGGACTTGACGGCCAGCATCGCGCTGATCGTCGCCGCCGTGCTGCTGGGTGTCTTCTGGGCCGTGGAGAGCCGTACCGCCGACGCCCTGGTCCCGGTGAAGATCCTCAAGAGGCCCGACATCGCCTTCGGCAACCTGGCCGCGCTGTTCATCTTCGGCGGCGAGACCGCGCTGATCTTCTTCACCGGTCTGTACGTCCAGAACGTGCTCGGCCTGTCGCCCCTGGTGGCGGGCCTGGTGCTGCTCGGCATCGGCGTCGGCCAGATCATCGCCGGCACCGTCGGTCCGCGCATCCTCCAGCGGGTCTCGCCGCGCACGATGCTCGGAGTCTCCCTGGCTTTGCAGGGCGCGTTCATGCTGCCGGCGCTGTGGGCGACCTCGGAGTCCGTCTGGCTGGTCCCGCTCATCGTGACCCAGTTCGTGAACGCCTTCTTCTCCATGATGGCGGCGCTGTGCTTCATGGTCATCGCCACCTCGTCCGTCGACGCCGACGCGCAGGGCATGGCGACCGGCATGGCTACCCAGAGCCAGCAGGTCGGCATCGCAATCGGCATCCCGCTGGTGAGCGCGGTGTTCGCCGCGGGCATCGGGCAGGGCACCGTGACCACCGCCGAGGAACTCACCGGAATCCACACGGCGATCGGCGTGGCCGGCTTCTCCCAGCTCGCCGTGGGTCTTCTGCTCTGGCTGGTGCTGCGACGCAAGGCGGAACAGCAGTAGCGGCAGCCACCGCGCCGGACGGACGCGGTGGCCGGTACGGCCGGGAGTGCGGCGGGTTCCGCTCTCCCGGCCGTTGTGGCACCAGTCACCGTGGTTCCAGGCGACGTTGCCCATGCCATAAGGGAGTTCATAATGAGAAAGGTGGACCAGATCGTGAACACCGACCTCGGCAGTTATCTACGACAGATGCGCGAGCGTGTCCGGCCGGAGCAGAGGGGGCTGCGGACCAGTGGCTCGCGTCGGGTGCCGGGGCTGCGCCGGGAGGAAGTGGCCGCGCTGGCGGGGGTGAGCCAGACCTACTACACGCGTCTCGAGCAGTCCCAGACCGCGCATGCCTCGCCGCAGGTGCTGCTCTCCATCGCCCGCGCCCTGGATCTCAGCACCGACGAACGGGACTACCTGCTCAAGATCGGCACACCCGTACAGGATCCGCACCAGCCAGCGCCCCAGGCCGACCAGCTCAGCCCCAGCACCAAGATGCTGATGGCGTCGCTGGGCAATGTGGCGGCGGCAGTGCTGAACTACCGGTGCGACATCCTGGCCTGGAACTCGCTGTACCACAAACTGTTCGCGCCGCACCTCGACTTCGACGTCACCGAGGACGGCGACCGGCGGCCCAACATCATCAAGATGAACTACCTCGACGACAACGTCCGGGCGCTGTACGCGGACTGGGCGGCGGAGTCCGAGTCGAACGTGACGTATCTGCGGTTCATCTCCGGAAACCACCGGCACGATCCGCGGCTTGCCGAGTTGATCGGTGAACTGACCATCCAGAGCGAGGAGTTCGCGGCGCTCTGGTGCCGTCAGCGGGTGTCCAACTGCATCGAGGGGACGAAGCTCTTCGACCATCCGGTCATCGGCGAACTGGAGTTGATGTACCAGTCCGCGGACCTGCAGGACGGCAACATCCTGAAGTTCTACCACGCGGAGCCAGACTCCCCGCACGAGGCGGCGCTGCAGCTCCTCACGGTGGATCTGGACTCCGTGCACCACCGCTGAGCGGCCCGGAACCGACACGGACAGGAGGAGGTCCCGGTCCGAGGAACAGGATGCTGACTCTGTCGGGGACCTTGGGGATCCCCGGCGGGGCAGCATGATCAACGGGCATGCTCGGCTCTGTTCAAGGACCGATGCAGTTGTCGAGGTGCCCGTTGTCGCTCCGCGCCCGTTCTGGTGAGCAAGTCCCTTCTCTGACCGTGCAGATGGCGCGAGCGAGCAACCCGGGCGGTACAACGGCGATGTGGGTGAGAGACCACCTCGACGGGCTGTGGCGTGATCAGGACTTCGCCGACTGGTACCCGCGCGACTGCCGCCCGGGTCTCTCGCCCGCCCGGCTGGCCACCGTCTGTGTGCTGCAGTTCCTGCTCGGTCTGTCGGACCGGCAGGCGGCCGAGGCGGTTCGCTACCGCATCGATTTCAAGTACGCGCTGGCCATGGAACTGGACGATCCCGGCTTCCACCACAGCGTGCTGGCCGACTTTCGCGAGCGTCTCACCGAGGGCGGCCGAGCCGACCGTCTCCTCGACCTCGCGCTCGCGCGCCTGAAGGAGGCCGGTCTCGTCCGCGAGCGCACCACCCAGCGCACGGACTCCACCCACGTCCTGGCTGCGGTGCGCGACCTGACCCGGCTGGAACTGGTCACCGGGGCCGTCCGCGCCGCGCTGGAAGAGCTGGCCGGCACCGCTCCGCACCTGCTGGCTGGCCTGGTCGACGAGGAGTGGGGGCGCCGCTACGGCCATCCGGTCCGTCTGGGCAAGAACCCCACCCGCCCCAAGACCAGGATCCTTGCCACAGGCGGCGACGCCATCCGGCTGCTGGAGCACGTCGGGGAGCAATGGGGCGGATCGCCTCTCCGGTCCCCGGGTCCAGGCCCTGCGGCAGATCATGGTGCAGAACTACTACCGCGACGGGGCCGGTCGCCTGCGCTGGCGCACCACCGAGGACGGCGGGCTGCCGCCCTCGGCCGTCGCGGTCGTCTCGCCCTACGACCCGACGGCCCGCTACGCGCGCCGCGGACATGCCACCCGTTGGACAGGGTTCGTCGCACATCTCACCGAGACCTGTGATCCTGACGGCGTCAACGTGATCACGGATGTGGCCACCACCGACGCCACCGGCTACGACGCGAAGGCTCTGCCCGGCATCCACACCCGGCTGAAGCGCCGCGGGCTGCTGCTCGCCGAGCACCTGGTCGACGGCGGCTACACCTCCCTGGTCCATCTGGAACAGGCAGCCCGCAAGCACCAGGTCACGGTCACCGGACCGCTGCCGGTCAACTCCACCCGCCAGCACCGCAAGAACGACGGCTTCGGCCGCGACGACTTCCACATCGACTTCGATCGCCGGCAGGTCACCTGCCCGCAGGGCGATACCAGCGCGGGATGGCACGGCCCCTATCCGACCTCCTCACCCACCGCGGCACCTCTGGTCGTGGCACGGTTCGCCAAGAGCCAGTGCCGTCCCTGCCCGGTCCGCACCCGCTGCACGACCACCACCGACGGCGCCCGGACCGTGGGCTTTCCCCCGCGAGAACTCCGCGATCTGCAACTCCGAGTCCGGGCCGAGCAGCAGACACCCGAATGGCAGGCCCGGTATGCGGCCCGCTCCGGAGTGGAAGGCACCATCAACGAGCTCGCTCACGGACACGGCATGCGCCGCTGCCGCTACCGGGGACAGCAGAAAGCCCACCTACAGCACGTGTTCACAGCCATCGCCGCAAACATCGAGCGCCTCAGCCGACGGCAGCCGACCGGAGAAAGTACCCCCGTCCCGGCCGCCAACCGCCTTCCAGAACTTCCTGGACCAGCACGGAATCCCCCGGCCGAGGTCTTGGCGGTCCGCCAGAGACTGAGCAGACGACACCAAGATCCCCGACAGAGTCAGCATCCGAGGAACAGGACCGGGGGCTTTCGCGCTGCGGTATGCGAGAAGCCCTGCGCGGAGCTACGTCCGCCGGATCGCCGTGACACCCCAGGTGAAGCCCGATCCGGCGGTCGCCACGATGACCAGGTCGCCGGAGGCGATACGGCCCTCCCGCTCCAGTTGTTCCAGGGCGAGGAAGGGGTCTGCGCCGCCGAGGTGGCCGTCGAGTTCGTACTGGAAGACGCTGCGGGAGGGGTCCACACCCAGTTCGGCCAGGTATGTGCGGTGGGTGTCCTGGTTGCCGTGGGTGACGAGGAAGTACGCCACGTCGGCCACCTCCGCCCCGACCTGGGCGAGGACCTTGTGGGTCAGCGTGGTGAAGTTGTCGATGAACGCGGTGGCGAGACCGTCGAGCTTCTCGCCCCTCTCGACCTTGATCTCGCCGCCCTTGATCTCGCCATAGTACGAGTCCACCCACTGCGGATCGGTGTGGTGGGCGCCGCCGAGGACCTCGTACCTGGCGTCGGCGGAGACTAGTACGGCGGCCGCGCCGTCGGCGAAGTTGAACAGCTCGATATAGCCGGTGCCGTACTCGACGAGCTGGCTCAGCCGGTCCGCGATGATCACCAGGGCGTGCTTGTGCGTGCCCGCCCGGACCTGGTCATCCGCGAGCTTCACGGCGACCATGCCCGCGTTGCAGAAGTTGGAGACCTCGTAGCAGTGCGCCTGCTCGATCCCCAGCTCCAGGGCGATCCTCGCCGCGGGCGACCAGAAGGGCGTACCCCACTCGCTGGAGCCTGCATAGAGGACGAGGCCGATCTCGTCGAGCGCAACCGGGTTCCTGGCCAGGACGCGGGCGGCGGCGTCGCGGCCCAGGCCCCAGGAGGTCTCCCCCTCGGCCAGTACCGAGAACTTGCCCGAGGGCAGGATCTGCCCGAGCTTCTCCACGCCGTACCCGGACTCCCGGCTGACCTCGGTGACGCTCTTCTTCCCGCTCGGCATCTCCAGAGCGAAGTCGGCTATTCCCACGGTTGTTCCTCCACCTGCCTGTCGGTCAGACGTATTCCACGACGGCGTGCGGCACATAGGGCGCCTCAAGCCGGGCCACTTCGGTGTCGTCGAGCTTCAGGTCGAGAGCCGCCACCGCGTCTTCGAGGTGGCGCTTCCGCGTCGCGCCGACGACGGGCGCGGTGACGGCCGGCTGCCGCAGCAGCCAGGCGAGGGCGACCTGGGCCATGGGGACGCCGCGTTCGGCGGCGATCTCCGCGACCACCCGGGCGACCGCGCGGTCCGCCGCCTCGGTCCGGCCGTAGAAGCGCTCCTGGACCGGGTCGCCCGCGGTACGGGCGGACTCCGTGTCCCACTCCCGGGCGAGCCGACCGCGGGCCAGCGGGCTCCACGGCGTGACGCCGACGCCCTCAGCGCGGCAGTACGGCAGCATCTCGCGCTCTTCCTCGCGGTTGACGAGGTTGTAGTGGTTCTGCATGCTCACGAACCGCGTCCACCCGTGCAGGTCGGCGACGTACTGCGCCTTCACAAACTGCCAGGTGTGCATCGACGAGGCGCCGATATAGCGGACCTTGCCGGCGCGCACCACGTCGTGCAGCGCCTCCATCGTCTCCTCGACGGGGGTCTCATAGTCCCATCGGTGGACGATGTAGAGGTCGATGTAGTCGGTGTCCAACCGGCTCAGACTGGCGTCGAGTTCACGCATGACCGCCGACCGCGACAGGCCTCCGGACAGCGGGTTGTCGGTGAGCTTCTCGTACACCTTGCTGGCGATGACCACGTCGTCACGCCGGGTCAGTTTGCGCACGGCGCGGCCCAGGAATTCCTCGCTGGTGCCGAGGGAGTAGATGTTCGCGGTGTCGAAGAAGTTCACGCCGAGGTCGAGGGCCTGGGCGATAAACGGGATGCTCTCCTCCTCGGGCAGCGACCACGGATGGGTGCCGAGCCCGGGCTCGCCATAGCTCATGCAGCCCAGAGCCAGCCGGGACACCTTCAGGCCGGTAGAGCCCAGCCGGACGTACTGCAACGTTCTTCCTCTCGTCTTGCTCTTGCTTCCTCTTTTTCCTCTCGGGTCAGGCGGCCGGGGTCAGCTCTTGAACTCGTTCTGGACCTCCGTCAGTCGGCCCCAGGAGGCGATGCCCTCGTCGAGAGGGATGTCCAGGCTGGCCAGGTACATGGCAGTCATGGCGCTGTGGCCCGCCAGGTGGGTGATCTCAGCGATCTCGTTCTGCGAGTAGTGCTCGCGCAGCGCGAAGAAGGAATCCGCGCTCGCCTTGTGGTCGACCATGCACTCGGTGACGTAACGGACCAGGGCCGCGCGGCAGGCCGGGAGTTCGTCGTAGAGGCCGTCCTCGATCGCCTTGATCTCGGTGTCGTTCAGGCCGGCCTTCTTCGCCAGGGGGTAGTGCAGCAGGCGCTCGAACTCGCTGTCGCGCAGCTTGGCCACGCGCAGCACGATGACCTCGCGGTCCAGCAGGCTCAGCAGACCGACGGTGAAGGTACCGCCGAGTGCGAGGTGAGCGGCGGCGGAGTTCTTGGTCAGCAGCAGGGCGCGGGTGAGGTTGGACTCGAACTTCTCGTAGACCGCCCGCTGTTCGGGCGTCATGTCGGCGACCGCGGTGAGGGTGACGCGGGGGGTGGTGGTCGTGTCGATGGTCGTCGTCATGGTGGGACTCCTTCGTTTCCGGAACAGAGTGGGGTTACTGGGCGGACAGGCCCGCGAGTTGCGGGGCCGGTGCGAGCTCGGGCAGAACGTGCCGGGCCAGGGTCCGTTCGACCGCGCGTACGACCGTCATGGGGGTGCGGTCGTCCAGCGGGACGAGGGCATCGAGGTGGCCGTCGGGGCGGACGACCAGGGCGTGGGCCTCGCGGGGGAGCTTGCTCAGCAACGGGCCCGGCGGGCGGCCGCCCAGGTCGGTGACGGTCGCCGCGGTCACCTGCTCGCGCAGCTGTTCGGCGAGCGCGGCCCACCGCTCGTACCGGTACTGCAGACCGGGCCACAGCAGCACGGAGTAGCGGTCCACGGCGAGGACGGGGGCCGTGCTCGACTCCCGCCAACCCAGCGGCAGTCGCTCGCCCGGCACCAGGGCACGGCGCCTCGGGCGGGGGCCGTAGTGGGTGTCGAGCTGGGCCAGGCGGGGCGCGAGCACCTTCTCCAGGACCTGGGTGCCAGTGCCCAGCCGGTAGACGGCGTCCCGGGCGAGGGTCTGGTGCCGGGTCGGGTACAAGCCGATTTTCGCAAGGCGGGTGGAGAGTGCAGAGACCTGGTCGACGGCCGGCCTGCGCTCGACGTCGTAACTGTCCAGCAGCTCGGGGCGGTAGGCACCGCGCACCACGCCGGCCAGCTTCCAGCCCAGGTTGACCGCGTCCTGGATCCCGGTGTTCAAGCCCTGGGCGCCCGACGGGCTCATCGCGTGGGCCGCGTCGCCGGTGAGGAAGACCCGGCCGCTGCCGTAGGTGCTAGCCGAGCGGACGTGGGCGGTGAAGACGCCGCTGAACTTCATCTCGCCGAGCCTGCGCGCCCCGGGGACGCGTTCGGCGAGCAACGTCTCGAAGAAGGCGCGGTCGGGGGTGTCGCCGGTGTAGCCGACGGGCACACTCGCGCCGACCCGGAAGATCCCGTCACCCAGCGGCGCCAGCACCATGTTCCCGGTCCGGGTGAGGTAGTAGGCTGCCTCGCTGCTGGTGGTCTCCCCGACGATCTCGGCGTCGGTGATGGCCAGCCGGGTGCGCAGGGTCCGGCCGGCGAACCGGAAGCCGAACGCTTCGCGGATGACGCTGTTGTAGCCGTCGGCGCCGACGACGTAGTCGTATGTACGGGTCTCCGAGCCGCCGTCGGGCAGCTGGAGCCGGCACTCCACCCCGTCCGGGTGCTGGGCGCCGTCGACAAACGTGGTGTCGTAGTCGATCATGCCGCCGAGCGCCGTCAGGTGCTCCTCGAGGATCGCCTCGGTGCGCCACTGAGGGATGGTGATGGCAAAGGGATAGCCGACGCCCCGCAGCCGGTCGAACCGGATCAGGCCGATCATTTTCTTGTTCGAGTAGTAGTTCATCTGGTCGAAGTAGTGGCCGTTGTCGACCAGCTTCCTGCCCACGCCCACACGGTCCAGGAGTTCCAGGATGCGGGGCCACAGGATCGTGGCGCGCGAGTGCGGGCTCTGCCTGCGGAGCTTAGAGATGACGTCGGCCCGGACCCCGTGCGCCAGCAGCTCACTGGCCAGAACCATCCCGACGGGACCGGCGCCGACGACGAGGACGCGCGGCAGCTGTGTGTCGCGTGCCATGGCTCAGGCGTCGAGGGGACGCAGGCGGTGGACGTACGGCGCACGGAGATACGCGCCGTCGACCCTCGCGAGGAAGTCTGCGACGTACGGCTCCTTCATGTGCAGGTCGATGGCCCCCTGATCGGCCCACTCCTCGACCAGCACGACGACGTTTTCGTGCTCCGCGGACCGCCAGGCGTCGAACCGCAGGACGCCCTCTTCCTGCTGCGTCGCGGCGCACAGCTCGTTGAAGGCTTCGACGGTGTCCGTCAGCCGGTCCGGTACGACGTCGAAGAGAACGGTGATCTCGATGCTCATGTGCGGGTCACTTCCTTGGCGATGAGGTCGTCGAGGGCGACGAGGGGAAGGGGGCGGGCGGGAGTGGGCGCGTCCTCGCACTCGTGGGGGGCGACGTCCCACCGGAGCAGGGCGGCCGATCGGCGGTCGCCGGGCGACCGCCCGACGTCGAGGCAGACGGCGGCGCAGGTACCGACCAGCGCGTCCGGCGCCTCGACGTCGGTGGTCAGGGCCCGGGTCAGGAGGTTCAGTACGCCGCCGTGGGTGACGACCAGGACGGGGAGCCCTGTGGCGTACCGATCGGCCTCTTCCGCGATATCGCGCACGGCCGTGGCGAAGCGGGAGAGCGCGATGCGTCCCGTCTCGCCGTCCGGTGGGCCGTAGTCGGGGTCGGTGAGCAGCCGCCGCATGGTGCGCGGGTGCTGCCGGGCGAAATCGGCGCGGTCCTGGCCGTCGAGGGCGCCCAGGTGCCGTTCGCGCAGCCCGTCGAGGCGCAGGTGGGGGATGTCGAGCCGGCCCGCACAGTAAGCGGCGGTCTGGGCGGCACGGGCCAGCGGCGAGGAGTACACCGCGGCCCAGCCGCCGGGCCGCAGCGAGCGGGCGATCTGTTGTGCCTGTCGTACGCCCGCGTCGTTCAGGGGGATGTCGGCCTGGGCCTGGAAGCGGTCCGCGGTGTTGCGGTCCGTCTCTCCATGGCGGAGCAGCACGATACGCATGACGGCGGCCTGTTCGGTGCGCTCAGGCGGCGGACGCGGTGGCGCCGAGGGACTCAAGCACGCGGGCGGCCTCGTCGATGCTCTGCTGGGCGGTCAGCACGCCCTCCGCGATGGAGACGCCGAGCCGCTTCTCCAGGATCAGCGACATCTCCAGAAGGGCCAGGGAGTCCACCGCCAGGTTCTCGAAGACGGTGTCCTGGGACACGTCCTCCGCCGGTATCTCGAACTTACCAGTGAGGATTTCGATGATCATCGTGGTCACGGAACCGGTCATGGGTCACCTCAAGTGGTTTTAAAGAAACGGAATTTGACTGGGTGTTTGGGTACGTAGCTCAGCCGACCGGGAGATCCGGCCAGGTGAGGGTGGCCGAGCCCCAGGTGGCGCCGCCGCCGAAGGCCGTCAGCAGCACGCGGTCGCCCGCCGTCAGCAAACCGTTGGCCATCCCGTCGGCGAGGGCGAGCGGGATGGAGGCGGCGGAGGTGTTGCCGACGCGGTCGATGTTCAGCACGGCACGTTCCGGCGGTAGTCCGAGCTGGTCGGCGACGGCTTGGATGATGCGGATGTTGGCCTGGTGGCCCACCAGCCGGTCGATGTCGGCGACCTCCCAGCCCGTACTTGCCAGCACCGTGCGCGAGGACTCCGCCATGTGGCGCACCGCGGCGAAGAACACGGACTTGCCGTCCATGCGGAAGTACCGGTCCTCCGGGCGCGGCTCCGCGCCCCGGGTACGCTCCTCGACGCCGCCGCCGCGCACCGTGATCAGGTCGGCCATGGAGCCGTCGCTGCCGAGGTGCACGTCCAGCACTGCACCGGGTTCCTCGCGCTCGCCAGCCCGCAGCAGTACGGCGCCGGCTCCGTCGCCGAAGATGACGGAGGTGGTGCGGTCGGCCGGGTCCAGGATGGTGCTGAACGACTCGGCGCCGATGACCAGGACCCGCTCAGCGAATCTCGCGGTCACCGCAGCCGAGCCGGCCTGGAGGGCGTAGACGAAGCCGGAGCACACGGCCG
The DNA here is from genome assembly GCF_029223525.1 of Streptantibioticus ferralitis. Lineage (GTDB taxonomy): Bacteria > Actinomycetota > Actinomycetes > Streptomycetales > Streptomycetaceae > Streptantibioticus_A > Streptantibioticus_A ferralitis. The sequence goes on from NZ_JARHTQ010000001.1 coordinate 162,023, forward strand.
CCACGTCGTACGCCGGTACGTCGGTCAGGCCCAAGCGGGCGGCGACGGCTGGCGCGGTGGCAGGGCAGGGGCGGTCGGGGGTGGTGGTGGCGACGATCACCAAGTCGGCGCCGTCCGCGCTGGCGTTCTTCAGCGCCCGCAGACCGGCCTCGACGGCCAGGTCGCTCGTGGTCGTGCCCGCGTCGACGACATGGCGCTGCGCGATGCCGGTCCTGGTGCGGATCCAGGTGTCGGAGGTGTCGAGGCGCTGGGCGAGTTCGTCGTTCGTCACCACGCGCGGGGGCACGTAACCGCCCACGCCGGCGACCACCGCTGCGCGGCTCATATCGCGGCCGTCCCTTCCGGGAGCCGATGGGCGACGGAGGACCGCACGTGGAGGCCGGCGAGTTCGGCGACGACGTCCAAGGTGCGCCAGACGCCGCCGCCCATGCGCAGCAGTCCGGGCTCGTCCAGACGGGTCGTCACCCGGATGCCCTCGGTGGGCCGATCGGGCCGGGACGCGGTCAGCGTGGTCTGGCGCATCCACAGGGTGTTGCTGTCCTGGCGGCGCATGCCATCGAGGTCGTACAGCATGATCTGGGCCAGCTGAAGGGCCGTCACGAAGGCGTCGATCACCGACACCGACGGCTGGTGGGTGCCCTCGAGTCCGGCCGTGGGCACGAGGGCCCCGTTCTCGTGGGTGACGGCCAGAGTAGCGTCGGCGCGCAGGGCGCGGTGGTCCACGTCCACGTCGCGGACGAGTTGGCGGCGGGTGGTGAAGCCGGTGCCGAAGTAGCGGTTCGCCGTGGGGCCGAGGATCGCTTCGAGGCCGGAGTACGTCCGTTCCTCGTCCGAGTTCCCGGGGCGGGCCGGTGCGTAAGCATGCTCGACCTCGCAGCGGATGCGCATGGTGCCGACCGCGCAGTCCACCACGGACACCGCGCGCGTGGGGTCCCCGGCGACCGGGTCGGTGTGGCGCAGGGTCGCCTCGGCGGGCAGGTGGTCGAGGTCCTCCTGGGGGCTGGCGCCGGCGGTCATCCGCACCTTGCGCAGCCAGGCGTCGCGCAGATCGGCACCGGGGGTGCTCAGGCACGCCTCGGCCAGCTGGGCGGCGATGACGATGCCGTCGACGGTGCTGAAGTGCGGGCGAAGGTCGGTGCTCGCTCCCTTCTTCGACCAGTCGGCTGGGTACCGGACGCCCACCGAGGAACGCGCCAGGACGGAACCGTCCGCGGTGTGGGAGAGGTGCGTGGCGCCGATGTCGTAGCCGACCCGGCGGAAGCCGCGGCCGAAGAAGCGCTGCTCCGCGGGTCCCAGGTGGTCGTCGACGGATGCCAGCACGGTCCGCGCTGAACTCGTGGTCATCGGTGCTCCGTTCGTCGGATGTCGTCCGGCTCGGTCCGCTGGCCGGGTGCGTTGCGCAGACCGCGTCTGCGGCCACCTCCGCGCCGGATGGCGCAGGTCAGCCGTGCCGTGCAGGTCCGGTTCCCGGAGTCGTCGGTGACGACGATCTCGTACGAGGCCACGGACTGCCGTTCGTCAAGGGGCCGGCACACTCCCGTAACGGTCCCCGAGGAGACCCATCTGTGGTGTGTGCATGACAGATCGATGCCCACCGCGTTCCCGCCGGGACTGGCGTACAGGAAAGCGGCGACAGAACCCAGGGTCTCGGCGAGCACCGCGTTCGCGCCGCCGTGCAGAATACCCACCGGCTGGCGATTTCCGGAAATGGGCATGGTGCCCACCACCAGTCCCTTTTCGCAGGTGATGATTTCAATACCCAGGCGCCGAGTGAGCTGCTCGCTTTCGAATGAGCGGTCGACCTGCATCGGTCCTAGCATCATCTTCGGCATTAAGGTCTCCGTCTGTTTCCGCGGCCCGCACCGGCGGGCTGATTCGAGTAAAACACGGCGGTACGGTGACCGAAAGGCTCATGGCCTGTAGCTGCCAATGGCGCGGCACTTCCCCCTGGATGCGGAAGGCTTGTACAGCAGCGGTAACCTGCCAGAAACTCGGGAGTGTTTCGGTGCGTGTTACCCAGCTGTGCCTGGGTGTACGTGGAGTTGACAGAACAGGAAAGGAGCGCGGTCGCAGTGCAGCGCATTTCGCTCGGCGGGCTCGAGGTCTCACGCATCGGCCTGGGCGCCATGACGATGTCCGACTACTACACGGGAGCGGGCAGCGACGAGGAGGAGGCGGTCCGCACCGTCCGGCGGGCGCTCGACCTGGGCGTCGACTTCATCGACACCGCCGAGATCTACGGCCCGTTCGTCAATGAGGAACTCGTCGGCCGTGCCGTCGCCGAGCGGCGCGACGAGGTCGTGATCGCCACGAAGTTCGGCTTGGTCTCTCACGACGGCGCCGGCCTGAACGTGATCGACAGCTCACCAGCCAATGTACGCAAGGCCGTCGAGGGCTCGCTTCGGCGGCTGGGCACGGACCGTATCGACCTCTACTACCAGCACCGTGTCGACCCGAACACGCCGATCGAGGACACGGTGGGCGCGCTGGCCGAGCTGGTGAGCGAGGGCAAGGTCCGGCACATCGGGCTCTCCGAGGCCGGCGTGGACACCGTCCGCAGGGCGCACGCGGTCCACCCGGTCACCGCGGTGCAGGTGGAGTACTCGCTGTGGTCCCGGGAGCCCGCCGAGTCGCTCCTGCCGGTCTTCCGCGAGCTGGGCATCGGGCTCGTCGCCTACTCGCCGCTCGGGCGCGGGTTCCTCACGGGAGCGATCCGCTCCACCAAGGAACTCGACCCAGGTGACTTCCGGTTGACCACACCCCGGTTCGCCGAAGGCAACTTCGAGCGGAATCTGCGGATGGTCGACGAGGTGGAAGCCGTCGCCGCGGACGTCGGTGCGACGCCCGCCCAGGTGGCGCTCGCCTGGCTGCTGGCGCAGGGCGACGACATCGCCCCGATCCCCGGCACCAAGCGGGCGGCCCGTATCGAGGAGAACGCCGCGGCGGACGCCGTCGTCCTCACCCCGGGGCAATTCGCCCGCCTCGACACCCTGACCCCGCCGAGCGGCGAGCGGTACGCGGAGGGGGACTTGGCGCGGACGGGATTGTAGGCGGTCAGTCGGTGGGCCGGGTGGAGTGTTTGCCGGTGGCCGGTGTGGATTCCCACAGGTCGGCGCCAGTTGGGCTGGGGACGGATCAGTTCGGCTGGTGCCCGCGGTGGTTCTGTTGAGGTGGGGCCCGGTTCTGCTCGCCCCGCGGCGCTGCGGTCGGCGCCGGTTGCGCCGCGGTCGGGAGCCAGCCCCCCTTCCGCCCACGTTGGTTCCGCCGCGGTCAGTCGTACCCCGCCAGCTCAGATCCACTGCCGCCGGACCACCTCCGCTCCCGCCTGGAAGCGGCTCTGGGCTTCCACCTTAGCCATCACCCCCGCAATGGTGCGGCGGATCGTGCGGACCGACAGGCCGGTTCGGCGGGAGATGCCCTCGTCGGTCAGACCCTCGGCGAGGAGTACCAGCGCCTCCCGCTCCCGCGTGTTCAGCCCGCCCCGCTCCGCCGCGCGCGTGGCGTCGCCCGGTACGTCGGCCGACGGGGTGGAGAGCGCCCAGACCTGGTCGAAGAGAGCTTGATAGGCCCCCACCAGGATGGGCCCTCGCAGCAGCGTCGCCGACGAGTCCCCGAAGCCGGGGTCAGGGAGCACGATGGCCAGGTCCCGGTCGGCGACCGCCATCCAGACCGGCAGATGCGGCAGCATTCGCATGCGCGCGCCGGACGCGGCGATCCGCCGGGTGTCGTCGGCGTAGGCTGGATCGCGGTCGGCGTCTCCGAGGTGTAGAACGCGCACCTGCGCCCCGCGGCCCGCGAGCTCGGCGCTCAACTGCACCGCTTGCTCGCGCACCAGCCGGTCGCAGGGGCGCCGGGGCAGCGCGAGCCGCAGCTCGCGCACCCTGCGGATGCGCATGGTGTCCAGCACGGTCGCCAGGGCGTCGGAATCGGTCAGTGGCTGCAGCGCTGGGGGCGCTGAGTCCGGTCCGAGTAACACGTGATTCTCCATCTGTAGCTATTCAGCCGGGTGCGGCCGGTTCACTCACGAGTGAGGTTGATCGATAGGGCCCGTGTGTGGTCGATCCCGTTCGCCCCGGGGAGGGGCCACCGCACCTCTCGCACCCTCCGCGCCATCCATCAATACTTTGGCGAAGCATCCAATATATTGGCGCCCAGCCGCACTTGAGGTCAACCAGGTACGCAAGTAGTCCAATAGATGACGCAACATGGCCGATTTGCGATGTTGAGAGCGCGGCGATCGAACTTATGCTGGGAGTGTGATCATGAAGGCAGGGAGCGGCCAGGGGCAACGGCGGTCACTGGCTGAGCGGTTGAACGCCTTGTTTGCGATGGCACGATTGACCAATGCCCACGGTCGGCAAAGGGAGTACTCGACCGCCGAAGTGGCCAAGGCAGTCACCGCCGACACGTCACATCCGGCAACCTTGTCCCGAAGTTACCTGGCGATGCTGCGCAACGGGTCGCACACCAACCCGACGTTGAGCGTGCTGGAGGGTCTCGCCAAGTTCTTCGACGACCACCGCCCCCCGGGAACAGCACCGATCACAGTGCAGTCACTGGTCGCCCAGGACGATCCCGAGGATGAGCTGTTGCGGCAGCGACTCGCTGATCACCAGGTGCGGGCGATCGCGATGCGGGCGGGCGCAATGACACCGGCCATGCGCAAGCAACTGTTCAAGATGATTGCGGTCTTCGATCAGGACGACACTCCCGATCCAGGCACTGGATCACAAGAAGGGACATAGTGGCTGTACGTGAACGCGAGCTGCGCCGGCAGTGCAAACAGCTGCTGCGGAAACTCGACATCCAACCTCCACTGCACGTGAATGACCTGTGTCGCAGACTCGGTGAACATCTGGGCAAACCCATCCGGCTGATTCCCTGGGCACTGCCGGTCCCGGGACCATTCGGATTATGGATGTCCCGGCCGAACGAGGAGGTCATCTTCTATCAGGAGGAAACTACCCGCGTTCACCAGGATCACATCATCTTGCACGAGGTCGGCCATATTCTCGCCGATCACCAAGACGACGGTGACCCGGGCGGGGAATTCCCCGATCTCGGCCCGGACTTCCCCCGTGACCTGATCACCCGGGGCTTCCGTCGCACCTGCTACACCGAGGACTACGAACGCGAGGCCGAACTGGTCGCGACGATCATCCAGGAGTGGGCGATAGTCATCGACTACGTCAGTGCCCGTACACCCGAGGACCCGGCCCTGGACCCGCTGCGTTCGGCGCTGAACCCCCCTTGGGGATGGGCGTGATGTTCCAAGTACCGCTGATCATCCTGCTGAGTGTCGGGGTGTTATGGAAGGGCATAGACCTAATACGTGCCCCGCACGACCGGGTGCTGCGCTTCCTTGTCGCCTCACTGGTCCTCCTGATGGCCGGGGAGATCCTCAGCTTCCCCGAGGTCAACGAGACGATCGACACGGCCACGGCCGTCGGCCTCGGCAAGGTGGCGTTCAACGGGCTATACATGTCCGGCCTCTTCACCCTCGTCCTGGTCTTCGTCTCCGCCATGCGTGGCTCGGACGCCGAATACCGTCGGCACCTGCGGATCAACACCGGCCTGCTCGCCGGTACGCTGACCGCTCTGGTCCTCGCCATGATCGCTACACCTGCGGGGATGCGCGACCACTCCCTGAGCACTCCGGACATGGCACATCCAGCCATCGCCTCGTTCTACCTCGTCGGCAACGCCTACTTCGTCTACGCCTACCTGGCGTCCGCCCTGTGGGCCCTGCGCTATGCCCGCAGGGCGTCCCGGAACCTCGGGCTTGGCCTGCTGACCATGGCCCTGGGACTCATCGGACTGACGATCACGTCGGTCAACCGAATGATCCTGGTGGCCCTGCGCATTGACGAACCCGGGTCGCACGAGGCGTTCAACACGGTGAACTGGTCGCTGTCCAACTGGGCCATGGGCATTGTCCTCATCGGAATCTGCTACTCCGGCGGCGTGCAACTGATCACCCGCCTGCGGTCGTTCGTGCACCACCGCCGCATGTATCACGAGCTTGCCGCACTGTGGACGGCGCTGACCGCCGCTTATCCGGAGCTCGTCCTGACCCGTCCCCCGGACGGGTCCAGATGGCATCGTCTCCGCCAGCACCGTGCCTACGAGCGGCGATTTTATCGTCGGCTCATCGAATGCCGTGACGGACTGGTGCGCTTGAGTCCCTACCTGACTCGTGTCGCCCCCGACGCCGATCTTGCCCATGGCCCGGCCGATCAACTCGCGCGGCACATCACCGAGGCGCTGGCGCTGAAGCCGACGACCGAGTGCCCGCACACCGAACTTCCCGCCGCTCTCGTCGCATCGCCCGCTGCCACCGACCTGGGCGCCGACGCCGACGAACTCATCTCTCTGTCACACGCCCTGCGCGAAAGGACATCATGAACAAGGTACTGATCACCGCGGACCGCGTCATCGCCGGACCCGCGGATCAGGTGACCGTCGACGGCGCCGTGTTCGTCGAGTCCGGCATGGTCACCGCCGTCGGTGCCGCCGCCGACTTGGACGCAGCGGTCGATACGCAGGTGCCTCGGTTGCGGTGTCCCGGAGCGACGGTGATGCCCGGCATGATCGACTGCCATGTCCACCTCGCCTTCGACGCAGGTCCGGATCCAATCAGTGCGGTTGCCCAGGCAGACCCGGGCGAGCTGTCCGCCTCCATCGCGGACCACGCCGAACAGATGCTGGCCGCCGGGGTGACGACCGTACGGGATCTCGGTGACCGTGACGCGCTCACCGTGGCATTGCGTGCATCCATCGACTCCGGGGACACGGTCGGGCCACGTATCATCGCCGCGACCGCGCCGTTGACCTCACGTGGGGGCCATTGCGGCTTCCTCGGCGGTGAAGTGAGCACGGACGACGACATCCGGGCACAGATCGCCCGCAACGCGGCAGCCGGAGCCGATCTGATCAAGGTGATGGCCTCGGGCGGCGCGCTCACCCCGAGCGGCCCGCGTATGTGGGAGGCACAGTTCACGCCCGGTCAGCTGCGTCTGATCGTCGAGGAAGCCGAGCGCCACGGTCTGGGAGTGGCCGCGCACGCGCACGGCTCGGAAACCATCGCCCATTGTGTGACCGCCGGTGTCCGTACGCTCGAGCACTGTTCCTGGCGCACCGCGGAGGGCATCGTCCACGATCCGGCGGTCGTACGCCGCATGGTCGAGAACGACGTGGCCGTCTGCCGCTGCGTCTCCGGGGACTGGCGGCTGTTCCTCGATCAAATGGGGCCTGAGCGAGCCAAGGCGATGATTGAGGTCATCCTGGCAATGCGGGAGGCCGGTGTCCGGTTCATCGCCGGCACCGACGCGGGCGTGCCAGGGGCACGTTTCGGCGACTACGTCGGCATGCTCGAATTCTTCGACTCGCTCGGTTTCACCCATGCCGAGATCCTCGACATGGCCACCGTCAACGCAGCCCATGCCCTCGGACTGTCAGACACAGGCGCCCTCGCTCCAGGCATGCGCGCCGACCTCATCGTCGTCGACGGCAACCCGTTGACCGAGTTGGGCGCCCTCCGCGAGATCCGACACATCTTCACGGCAGGTCGCCCGGTCACCAGGTGAGGAGCGCGGGACCTGCGCGAGCACCCGTCACGCGCGTATCGCAAATCACATGCCCGAACCCAGCATTTGTCGACGGGCCACAAGGAGCAACGCCTCTTCAGGCTCCGCTCACAGCGCCTCGGGCTCCTTCAATGCACTGCCGCTGCACGGATCGCCACCCGTTGGCCGCCCCCGACCCTACTGACCCTGATCTCAGCGTCAGCGGATTATCAAGAAATAGCAGGTCAGCGACATCCTCCGGCACCAGAAACGCATCACCGATTCCGGAGCCGTAGAACCCTTCACCTATCATCCCATGCACAGGCGACAAGACACTCTGGGCACACATTCCAAGGTTGAAAAAAGAATCCGCAGGTCAAAGGCTTGACATGCGGTTTCCCATGGAGCCGCCTTCGGGATTCGAACCCGAGACCTACGCATTACGAGACCATTGGCGGACACCCCATGATCTGCGGCTTCCAGGCCACGCACCGCTGACCCCACATAGCCGGTTCCGCCTACCGTCCGGTGTAGCTGACGGTGACAAGAAGTCCCCGTATTGTCCCCGGCGCCCGATCGAAGCAGCCGTACAGCCACAAACCCGCAGGTCAGTGCCCTGATCACTGGCTGCCGACATGAAGGTCAAGTACAAGGAGACCGCCCGCGGCGGGCTCGCGGTGAACGTCATCGAGTGCTAGGCGGATAGGCCCTGAACTGCAGTTTTGAGTCTTTCGACGCTGTCAGGGCCTTCCCTGCTTACCTGGCGGATTGTCCCTGAAAAGTCCCTGGGACAGCGCTGAAAGTCCCTGAAAAGTCCCTGGGAAATCCCTGGCGGCAGGGTGCCTGACCAGGGCATGAAGGCGCTCCCGACGACGGCCGGTCCCGTGAACGTTCCTCGCCGCCTGCCTGGCCCGCTGACGTGTCGGCGGGTGCGCTCCGCAAGGGCTGGAAGCTGACAGTCGAGCCATAGGGTTGCTGCGTGAGCGACTACGTTGGCACCACACGCGCCACTTATGACGCCATCGCGGCGCAGTACGCGCACCGGTGGAGCGCACCTTCTGCGTGGGTCAACGCCGAACTCAATCGCCTAGTCGCGGCGCTGCCATCCGATGCTCGCGTCGCGGACATCGGCTGCGGCCCAGGACACCACACCCTGCTCCTGCGGAACTGTGGGTTCCGGGTCGTCGGCTTCGATCTGTCCCGACAGATGCTTACCTGTGGTGGTGTGCCTGGCCTCGTACAAACCGACATGCGCGCGCTCCCGCTGCCAGCCCAAGTAATGGATGCGGTGTGGTGCGTAGCCGCGATGCTGCACATACCCAGACCCGAGGTCCCGGATGTGCTGGCCGAGTTCAGTCGTGTCCTGCGGCCTGGCGGCCTGCTATCGCTCAGCGTGGTTGAGGGAGACGGTGAAGGCTGGGAGCCCGTTTCCTACGCGCAGACCTACCGGCGCTGGTACGTCTTCCATCGAATCGAACCACTGATCCAGCAATTGACCCTGGCGGGATTCGACGTGCTGAGCTACTCGCGACGGTCCACTCACCGGAACTGGCTCCACCTCAGCGCACAGCGCGGTTGATCAACTACAGACCAAAGCGGCCTCCGCCTGATTCGCGGTCTGCTCGGTTCGCTGGGGCATGGCGGGGATCAGGCTTGTCGCCCGTGCGAGTGGGTCCGGGAACGCGCCGTGACACACACGGTGACTGAACTGGCCTCCTCCCAGGCTTCGTTGAGGCGGGTGTGCCGGGCAGGCGGAGGCCGGAAAAGCGACCTAGCTGGACCCGGGCCTGCGCGTTGGTCGACCGAATGAGCGGGGCAATCCGATGTCGCCGCTGCGCTGGACGACGAAGCCGACCCGGAACCTCGCAACGGAGCTGACCTGGCGGGGCTACCGGCTTCCGCCGACATGGTCGACAACCTGCCGCTGATCGTGACGGCCACTCAACCGACTCCAGTGAAAGCGGTCGGCACGGCCTGCACTCGTCACGTTAGCGCCGCAGCCATCAGGCCATCGCCCGCACATGCCACCGCCGACGCAACCGTAAGTCGCCGGGCAGGCCGTTAGCGCCCAACTGCGATCCGGCACGACCACGAACTGCAGCGTGGACGCCGATCGACCACTGCAGGATCCGAGCCAGCTACCCCGATTGAGGGTGACGAAGAGTACTGTGACCATATACTTGATGTGGCGTCAGCATGGATTGCTGGTTCGGAGGGGCCATGGGGAGCAAGAAGGAGCGCTGTGCCGTTCGCGGCACTGTCACCCGGCCTCCCCTAACCCCTGGCGGGAGGATCGCGCGCATCAACGCCAAGGTGAATCCGTGACGAGTGAGTTCAAGACAGTTCTCGCTAACGTCGAATCTCTGTACGACATCCCCGAGGACGACCTGATCGGCGAGGTCCTGATCCCGGCCATGTCCGTGGCAGATCATGCCCGAGTCGGAGCGGGTTTCTTCAGCTCACAGTGCCTGGCTCAGATTGCGCCTGGCCTGGCTTCGTTCCTTGAACGGAGCAATGGAGCCGTCGAGTTGCTCATCAGCCCCTCAATCAACGATGCGGACTGCGACGCGCTTATCCGCGGGGCGCTATCGCCTGAAGAGGCTATCCAGAACGCTGTAGATCGGCTACTTGAAGAGGCTGCACTGTCGCAGCACGCCTTGGTCCATCACACCCTTGACTGCCTTGCGTATCTTGTCGCTGCAAAACGCCTGGTAGTTCGATTCGCGCTGATGAAGCAAGGGATGTACCACAAGAAACTGTGGCTGCTACGCTCGGGGAGCGCTTGGACGGCAATCCACGGATCGGGCAACGCCACATCCCGGGGCCTTCTGGTCAATGGCGAACAAATGAGCGTCGACCGACCGTGGGCAGACGGTTCTGCCTCGCAAGCCCGCGTAACGAAGCTCCTGTCGCGGTGGGACACCCAGTGGGCGAATAGGAGTCCTCACGTTCTCTGCATCGCACTAAAGGACGGCCTGCATGTGGTCGCGCGGCGGCGTACGGGAACAGTGCCCCCGTCGATCGATGACTTCTGGCGGGCGTGGCACACAGATCATGCACATGGCCTTGCACCGCCACTCCCACCCGGTATCGATGTAGCTAACCCACGGCTGCTCACGATTCCAGAGAACGTCGAATGGAGGACTGGTAAGTTCGGTCATCAGGGCCGCGCTGTGGACGCGTTCCTAGGCAACGGGTCTAGAGGGGTTCTGGCCATCGCCACTGGTGGCGGCAAAACGCAAACTGCTTTGATCACCGCAGTCCACGAGCAGGACAGACACAAAGGCCCTACGCTCGTCATGGTTATCGTGCCGAGCGCACCGCTCGTACGGCAATGGGCAGAAGCCATCAGAGGATTTGGAGTTGAGCCGTTCCAGCCGAGCACGATGGCAAGCCCGCGGCGGCGCAGCCTACTTGAGGAGATCCGCGCAGGACTCGCAGGACAAGACCCGTTCACGGCGGTCATTCTCTGCACCCAAAAGCTCTTCACCGAAGACGAGCACATGCGCAGCTTCATCGCCGAGCTGCCTGATGAAGTACTCGCCGTACTTATCGGCGATGAGGTACATAACCTCGGCTCGGCGGGCTTCGTAACGAAGGCGCCACACCGATTCAACATTCGCCTGGGCCTCTCAGCAACACCAACTCGTCAGTACGATGCCAACGGCACGGAAGCGCTCTTTCAGTTCTTCGGACCGCCGGTCTTCGAGTTCACGCTCAGGGACGCCATCAGTGCCGGATGCTTGACGCCATACAACTACCACCTCCACGAGGTGGAACTAACCGACCAAGAGATAGCCGAGTACGAGGACCTCACACGTAAGCTACAGCGCAAGGGATTCGTTGGGTCCGACGACGGCAAGGACTTCGGCCATGACGCCCAGGTCGAGCATCTCCTGCGAAAGCGCCGAGCCGTACTTGAACAGGCGCAGGCCAAGATTCCCGCACTCGAGCAGCTACTAGACGCGGCTGGACCCGCGAACGTCGCCCGGACACTCATATACACCTCCGCCAAGCCAGTAGCGCTAGCTGGGCCACCACAGATCCACCTCGTCAACAGTACGCTCCGCCGACTCGGAATCCGCTTCCATCAGTACACAAATAAAGAAACCTCCAGTTCAAGTGCCGCTCAATATCTCGAACGCTTCGCCGACGGCGACTATCAGGTCCTTACGGCTATGAAGGTCCTCGACGAAGGCGTGGACCTCCCGCAGACAGATACTGCATACCTGCTCGCATCTAGCACAGTCCGGCGGGAGTGGATTCAAAGGAGAGGGAGAATCCTCCGTCAATCCCCTGGGAAGAAGACCGCCGAGTTACACGACTTTCTAGTTGTTCCGCCGCAGCTTGATACGACAGCTGCGCGCTCAATCTTGCACGGGGAGCTTGCCAGGGCACGTGAGTTCGCTAGTACGGCCGAGAACGAGTACGACAACGACGGCCCTCGCGAGATCATCGGCAAGTATGAGACCGCACTATAGTCAGGGGTAGCGGAATGGCAACAACTCCTCGCATCCGAGAAGTGGCGAGAGTCGAGGTGAAACATCTCCCGCTGCGTTATGAGGGATATCACGAGGACCTCATCGATGCACTCGATGAAATCACGAGGCAACAGGATCACATGACGAGCTCTCGGCAGCGGCAGGAGCTCATCACCAAGCTCGTGGAGAAGGTGGGGAGTATGGCGGCATCACTCGGCGGTGGAAGCGATCAATGAGAATCCAACGTATCAGAGTGCACAACTTCAAGCTGCTCAGAGACATCGACATCCAACTTTCGATCGACCCCGCTAAACCGCTGACTGTCATTCGAGCCGAGAATGCGTCAGGCAAGACGTCCCTGCACTATGCGATTATCTGGGGCCTATACGGAATGGATGCGCTCAAGAACATCGCCAGCCCCAGAGATATCCGGTTCTCCTCCAAGGCCGCACCCGCAGGATCACCGGTCTTGATCGAGGTCGTTCTTGACTTCCAGATCACTGACGAAGCCGGAACCGCAGACTACCGGCTCACGCGACACGTTCAGGAAACCCCCCAGGCGACCGGACCAGTGGATCGTGGTCGGGAGGTCGTGAAGCTCTCAAAGCTCACTGCAGCAGGCGATAAGGAGCTCGACCAGCCGGAGTCCTGGCTGGACCAGTGGCTTCCAAAGAGACTCGTAGACATCTTCTTCACTAACGGCGACGACGTTCAGAAGTTCATCACCGGTAAGCAAGAAGCTCGGCTGCGGCAAGAGAAGGTACATCTCGCGATCGAGAGTCTACTCGGGATCCGTCAGCTTCGGACGGCAGTCGTTGATATTGAGGCAGTACAGCGCACGCTTGACCGTAAGGCCGCCCGGGATGCCGGTGGCAAACTGGAAAGGGTCACGAGTGAACTCGAAAAGCTCGAACTAGCCCTCAAGGAGATCGATGACGAATACGAGAGGCTCACGGTTCGGCTCGGAAACATCGAGAAGAACCAAAGTCGCAAAACCCGCGAACTGGAATCTATCCGAGGCATCGGTGAACTCGACGCCATCAACCAAGAAATACAAGGGCTAGAGCAGGATCTGGCCTCGCTCGAGGGCTATCGGCGGAAGAACCTTGCCACGATGACTGGCCTGTTGCGCAGCGAAGCCCTGTCTTGGACTCTTGCCTGTGGCCCGCTGACGATGGCCCTGGCACGGCTGGACAAGCTGACGGACCTACGCAAGATCCCGAAGACCTCGACACAGATCTTGGAAGATCGACTCGAGCTCGGCGTCTGCATATGCGGGGAAACACTGGATCCAGGCTCAACTCATCGCGATGAAGTCGCCAAGTTGCTGGCCGAGCAACAGGGCAGAGACCCGATCGCGGACCGACTCACCGACCTGCGGTACCGCGCGAAGGCACTGCGCAGTGTCAATCAGCAGGACTTCACAGAAGCGCATGCCGAGGCTCTAGGAGACTTTGCAAAGCTGGCGGACTCGATCCGGAGCAAAACGACTGCCTTGCAGGCAGCCAAGGAGCGCCGTGCCTTGATTGACGAGGAAAGGGTTCGGGAGCTCACCGAGGAGCTCGCCGAACTCGACCGCAAGAAGGGCGACGTTAATTTTAAGCTAGGGACCCTGGATACTCGCCGCGTGACCGTACAGTACGACTGCGACCAAAAACGCGAAGAGAAAAGGAACGCCGAACGTAACGCCAATATCTCGCGGGATCTTGCCGTTAGGCGTGACGTCGGACTCGATCTCCTGAGTCTGGCAAGGGCGGTGCAGGAACAGCTTGAGGGACCCTACGTCCAGCGGGTCTCGAACCGGCTTGACCGCATGTTCAAGGACATCATTGGTGCGGACAACGGCGATACCACGGGTGTCATCACCTCGACGTCAATCACTAGCAGCTTTGACATCGTCGTTTCCAGCCAGCACGACAACAAACTTGACCCTGACTTCGAGGTAAACGGAGCCTCCCAGCGAGCCCTAACGCTCGCATTCGTCTGGTCGCTCATGGAAGTTGCTGGCACCGTCGCGCCGCGGTTCATAGACACCCCGCTGGGAATGGTCTCAGGCACCACCAAGGAGCGCATGGTCGAAGCCATCACACGTCCTCCTGCGCCCGACGAAACGCCGTACCAAGTCGTGCTGCTATTGACGCGTTCCGAGCTCGCTGGCGTGGAACATATCCTCGACGAGAGGGCTGGCGCATTCAACACCTTGTCATCTAGCCAGCACTATCCACTCGATCTCGTGTACAAGTGGGCCGAAGACGAGCCGCATTCCCGCAGCTGTGGCTGCAGCCACCGAGAGCAGTGCAAGATCTGCGCGCGGCGCCAGGATAACGATCTCGGCTTGCGGTTCAGAGAGGAATCTGTGGTGTGAGCGGTATGAACCCATACGCGTCTGTCGAGATGACCATGCCGGCAGACCTGCATCCGAAGATCAGCCAGTTTTTCGGGCCGGGAAAACCGGTGGGGCGAATGATCGACGCGTGGTGGCTTGGTCTGTGCATCGGTGTCAAGCACGGCCAGCAGCGTAAGCGTTCGGACGAAGTACGAAAGTTCGCAGATGGCACCATCTTCGCGAGCGACGATTGGCGCATCGTTCACCTTGAGTTGCTCGCGGTGGCCAAAAAGGGCGAGGCAATACTCGCGCAGCCGCGAGATGTCATAAGGCTCGCATCCGGCTACGCTGACTACGGCCTCGAATGGGTGGCGGAGCACTGCTTGGGTGCTAACGAGCCCATCCTGGCACTGCTCAACGCGATCGAAGTGCCTGCCGCTTGAGAGCGATGGGCCGCGGACAACGCAGCAGCGATTGACTGTCCGCGGCCTAGTCAGCGAAGCGCCCAGAGCGTTGAATGGGCGCAGCTGTTGCCACTACAGGTGGCAGACTGCGCAGCCTGCTTGATCGTCGTCCTCATCGTGGGCGTCGGCGAGTATCTCCAGCAGCGGGCGGTTCGGCTTGAAGCGCTTGGCGGCGCGTTCGAGGGCTGCCTGGTGCTTGGCTTCGATCTCTTCGCGGCGTTCGATGAGCTCCTCGAGAGACTCGCCCTGGGACCAGGTGTATTGGCGGCCCTGCATGGCGGTGTGTCGGTAGTTGACCTTCTCCTCGTAGGCTATGGCCTTTTCGAATAGGTCGGGGTGGCGGTCGCGGAGGCCGACCCATTCGTGCTTGCGCTGGAAGAAGCAGAAGTAGCAGCCGGAACGCGTGCGCCACTCGTAGTAGGCGGGGAGGCCGATACCGGCTTCGTCGAGGATGCGGTCGACGCCGGCGCGGTCGATGCCGTCCTCGCGGAAGGGAAAGACGGCCTTGATGTTGGGCTTGGTGCTGACGTAGCCGAGGCGGTTCTCGTCGGCGCGGATGGCAACGTAGGAGATCACGTTGTCGTCACCGACCCACTCCTCCAAAGGCTTGATCTTGAGGTTCTTGGTGCACCAGCGCATCTGGGGGCTGGGGAGGGTGCCCTGGTAGACCTCCAGCCAATGGTCAAAGTCGCGACTTGAGTTCAGGCGCACGATGGGCTTGCCGACGGCGGCTTCAAGCCGGTTGAGGTACTCGTAGGTCTCGGGGAGTTCAGCGCCGGTGTCGCAGAAGAAGTACTCCATGTCGGGGACGCGATCGCGCATGTAGATCGCGAGTGCGGAGGAGTCCTTGCCTCCGGATAGGCCGAGGACATGGCGCGTCTTGCTGTCGTTGGTACTGCTCATCGCGTTCATTCCTTCCTAGCGATCGCGGTGTCGCCGCCCGTGGCAGCCAGGCGTTCGGCCAGTGCTGCGAGCAGGATGCGAGCGCCGTCGGGACCTAGTGCTTCTTCAGCCTGCCTGATGACACTGACAACGAGTTCGTCGGCCACATGACGGGACTGCTTGGGCACATGGATGAGGGCGCTTTCCTCGGCCCCCTCCGAGGTTGTGAGCGTCAGGAGGCGAGTCTCGATCTGCCTCGCTGGCGCGGGCACGCTCGGGGTGACGGCTGGCGCCTGGTGCACCTCGTACAGGTGACCGACGCGGTCGAGGGCGCGGGCGACCTCCCTGGCCTTGCGGGGGAAGCTCTCCACGTCGGCGTCGGTCCAGTCGCCAAGTGCCTTATTAGCAAGGCGGATGACGATGGGGTCTAGCCAGTCCTCGTCGGGCAGGTTCTCGTTGAGGACGCGGGAGACGAACCCTTGCAGGCTGAGTTCGAGGGGAGCGTCAGCGAAGCCGCGCAGCCGCTCGGTCAGCCCGGCCCGCAGCTCCCGGATGTCGGAGGGAAGACGGAATTCCTTGCCGAGCTTTCCGGCGACCTCCCGGCGTAGGGCCGCAGCGGCGCCGGAGATGTCGTCAAGTGCCGTGGTGAGGGCCGAGACGTAGGCCCGGGCGGATTCTTCGTCCTTGGTGGCGTCCGTTGCGATGACGGGGAATCCCAGCGCCTTGGGCAGGGTGGCGAAGATTAGCTCGTCGGGGTCGGTCGCGCGTGACAGCAGGCCGCGGATGGCAAGGGCCTGTGCGCCGAGCCTCCTAGTCTGCCGGGTGTAGGGGTCGAGGACCATCACGCGCTCGAGGATGGTTCGGGTGACGGCTAGGAGCAGGGGGTTGCGCGCCGAACGCGAGCGAGGAAGGTCGACCTGGAGGGCCTTGGCGAGGCCATCCACCACGAGGCGGCGCTGTCCGCGGCCGACTGGCGTGGCCTTTACGGTGAAGCGATCGGGGTAAGGGACGTTAAGTCGTTCAACGAGCTCGGGGGAGAGGCGAGGGCAGTAATTTCCCTCCTCGAAGAGCGCAATGTCCTCAGCACGCAAGATCAGTGCGGCGACCACGAGCACGGGAACGACTCCGGCCTTGACGCCATAGGGCGGGGCCATGAGCTGATGGTAGATATCGACGATGGGTGTGGGCCGCTTGGCGCCGGTCAGTGCTTGGTCGAGGGCTTCCCACACGGGCATGACGCTGGGGTTCGTGTCCGGGGTGGGGCGGGAAATGCCGTGGGTGAGGATGCTGTCCCCGTCAATGCCGTTGGTGGCTTCTCCGGCGAAACGGTGCAGTCCAAGGTATTCGACAACTCCGTGGTACATGGCGCGTTCCGCGGAGTACCCCTTCTCATCGAATCCGCACAGGGGGTGGCCGGAGCGCTGGATCATTGCGGTGAGCAGCTCGCGGCGGGCCCGGGCACCATTGCTGGTGAGCTGATGGCGGCCAGCCATCTCGTTGCGGATGTGGGGGGTGGAGGGGAAGACCCGCTCACATGCCTGGGAGACGAGGTTCGAGTAACTCCGCGCTTCGATAACCGCGTCGGGGGTGTTGCCGGTCTCGGCGCCAACGTGCCACAGCCGCCAGGTGGACTGCGGGCTTTGCGGATTGAAGGCCCTATCGAGCAAGGTGCCGATGCTGTCAGAGATCTCGGCGATGCGCTCGGTGATCTCCCGAGCGGCCACGTAGTCGATCGTATCGTCGTCGAGGAGTTCTTCGAGGGCCACGAGGTCGATGCCCGCCTGGAGAACCCGTTCCGGGTTCTCAGTCGTACCGACCAGTGCGGGCAGCGGGGAGTTGATGGCGGGGAGCGTGTCGGTGGTGCCGAGATGGAAGACCATGAGGCCGTCCGCCGGGTCCTTGACAACCTCGGGACCGACGATCTTCTCGCCCGTGGGGCTGACGGCCGTTTGGAAGTAGCGGAGCATGCCGGTCTGCTGGCTGTGCTTGCCAGCCACCACCGCTTCGGGGAGCACGGTGCCGAGGTGCTTGCTGAGGTAAGCGACGACGTCGGCTGGCTTGACCCCGATGGCATTCGCCTTAACACCGGCGTCGATATCGAAGTCGGTGCCTTGCCAGACCCGGTACTCATTGCTGTAGGAGCGGTGGACGACGAAGCCGTCCTCGACAAGCTTGTCGAGCCGCTCTTGCAAAGCGGTAAAGCGCTCGGGGTCGGCGGCGTCGGCCGGGTCCTGGAGCGCGAAGTGGATCATGGAGGGTGTGGCGCGAAGGAGGCCGTCGACATCGATGAGGTTGAGGATGCCGATCGTCTTGAGGACGTCCTGGTCTTCAGCGGCGAGTCCGTGGGCCTCGCTCAGTCTCATATCTACTTCGAGCCAGCGGCTGGCCTTGGCGGAGGCGATGATGGTGGTACGGCCGGAGGCGAAGAAGTAGTCGTACAGCTGAGGTAGGCGGATGGTGCAGGCACGCTCCGGCGCCTCGCCCGCGAGGGTCTCCAGGGAGCGACGGACGGTGTTGGGCTCGTCGCTGGAGAGGAACCCAGTGAGGCTGCGGTCGTGCTGGCCAATCTGAGCAGCGATGAGCGGTGAGGCGACGACGGTGAGCGGGTGAAGGGGGTACAGGTCGGCGAACATCTGCTCGGAGATGTCGACGACAGGGTTGAGGCCGTGCTGCATCCAGGCGACAGCGGCGGCTTGCGCCTGGGTCTCGATGAGGGAGCGGCCGGACTCGGTGACCAGGCTGTGGTCGAGGCGCCGACGCAGGAGGTGGACGGCATCCCCGAGGTTCGGGGCAAAGGTGATGTCTTCGAAGCGGCCTTGGATCTTGGCCCATTCCTGGGTCTGGATGCTGCTGGAGCGGGCCGCGTAGTCCGTGAAGGCGAGGTGCTGCAGGGTGAGCATGAACAGCGGCAGGCCTGAAGGGCCAGCACCCTTCTCGGCGAGCAGCTGGAGGAGGAATACATCGCTGTCAGCGTCGCCAGTGTCTCCGGCGGCAGCGAGGTACTCCAGGGTCTTGCCGAACTCGTCGATAATCAGCAGCACGGGTGCCGTGTTACAGAGCGCTGTCACAGCGTCCATGAGGCTGTCGGCCGACGGCACGTCCCGTTGCTCGCACGTGGCGAAGGCTTGGGCGATGGCCTTGGGCAGCCGTGTCTTCCATCGGCGTTCGGCAGCGGTGCGCAGGGCGCGGTAGATCGTTGCCGCGAGAGGCTCGCGGCTGGCGGTGGCGACGGCGCCGAGGAATCCGCCCTCGGCAACCTCGTCTCGGACCCGGCTCAGCCGAGTCGCGGTGCGCGGGCTGGTTGCGGCTACCGCCTTCTCGGCGTCGGCCCGACGGGTCTTGTCGTGTCCTAGAAGGGCATCGATGAGGTTGGAGAGGGTGGACTTGCCCGAGCCGTAAGGCCCGGTGAACGACCAAGCGCGGGTACGCCGTGGACTCTCCAACGCGCTGGTAATCCGTTCAAGCACGTCGAGGGCGCGTGCTCCAACGTAGGGGGCGTTGAGGTGGCGTTCACGGACGTCGCGCTCAAGGTTCGTGGAGCGCAGTTCGGACCCGACCAGGGCGATACCTGCGGGGAGCTGGGCAGTGTTCGCGGTCATGATCCGACGCTCTCCTCGGTCAGTTCAAACTCCTCAGCCTGGCGAGGAGCCGTCTTGCGTGTGCTCTTGATCGTGGCGCCGACGAGGCCCGGGTACTTACGCACCCACTCCTGCGGGGTGGGGAAGCCGTCGCGTTCCCGTACACGGCCGTAGTACTCATCCAGGACATCCCAGGCCAAGTCCTGGGGCGGCGTGGCGAAGGCGAGGCTGCGCTGGCCGAGCGCTTCGACGATCTGCAGAGCCGGATACGCGCCGACCAACGCCTCGATGGCCTTGGTCAGTTCAGGTTCCTTCATTCGGAACGCCTTCCCCGGGGATCCAGCCTCGCTGGCGAGTCGGGCGAGGGTGATCTGGCCAGCCTTGTTCGAGAACCGGGAGGCGTAGTCCAGGCACGCGTAGACGAGAATCGCCGCAGGAAGGTTCGAACGTGTACCGCTGGTGAAGCGCCAGGTACGTTCCTTGCCCCTGCCCTGGCCCTCAAGTAGGCCGAGCTCTTTGAAAGGCGACATCAGCTGGTCTTCGAAGCTGCCCGGCGACAGAGGGTTGACCTCCTGTTCCTGCGCATACATCTTGATCATGCAATCGACGTCGCGCTTAATGGATTCTGCGGCAGGCAACTTCTCCTCGTCGAAGTTCTCGCGCAAATTACGCCGGATGACGCTCTCCATCTCCTCGGCGGTGGCTCGGGAGCGCGCTGCGAGGTTGAAGGTGATGTACCAACTCGGCACCTGGCATTTGGCCTCGGGTTCGGAGGACAGCAGCCACCAGTGCAACAGCCAAAGGCTGCCGGTGTCTTCGAGGTAGGGGTCGGCACCTTCTTCGTCAAGCAGCCAGCGTGCCCGCCAGGTTGGCGCGGCGAGCAATGCTCGCGAGGAGGGATCGCTGTGGGGGTACTCCTTGGTCAGTTTGAAGGCTCGCGACCAGTAGCGCATGGCATTGACCATGTTCTTGCCCACGCCGAGCCGGACCGGCGCGTCTTCCAAGTAGAAGATGTCGTGCACGTCCTTGACCTGCATGTACGCCTTGTGCAGCCAGCCGAACCGCGGGGCGAAGGTCTCGTGCCGGCTGAAGTAGAGGTCTACGACATCGGCAAGCCGAATATCTGACATGCGTGGGAAGCCTTTCGGGGGGTCGAGGGCTGGCGGAAAGCAGGACTGCCGTGCGTTATGCGCTCAGGGCTCCGTGTCGGCCGCCAACGATGAGCGGACCTGCGCGACTGCCGCCGCGACCGCTTCGATGCCTCGTTCGATGTCACGTGGTGTAGTGGCGTAGCCGAGAGACAACCGGACGGTGGAGTCCGCGTCTTCACGGCTGCGCCCCATGGCGAGCAGAACATGACTCGGACTCGGCGCTCCGGAAGAACAGGCGCTGCCGTCGGAGGCCGCCACGTCAGGCATAGCGGCCAGCACAGCGTCCGCGGGCACTCCAGAGAACGTGACACTGGTCACACCGGGCATGCGCGACGCCTTGATTCCGTTGATCCGGCAGCCCGGAACATGCGCCAGCAGGCCCGCCTCCAACGTGTCTCGGAGCGCGGCGATCCGTGCAGCCTCCTCGTGCATCTTGAGGCAGGCGGCTTCGGCGGCTGCCCCAAGCCCCGCAATACCGGCGACATTGAGCGTGCCCGCACGCCAGCCGCGCTCCTGCCCTCCACCGATCATCTGCGGGTGGAACGGCAGCGAGGTGCTGCGGCGCACGAACAGGGCGCCAACTCCCTGCGGCCCGCCAAACTTGTGTGAGGATAGAGACAGCAGGTCGACATCCAATTCGTCAAGGTCGATCGGCAACCGCCCCACGTACTGCGTGGCGTCGGTATGCACCAAGGCCCCGGCCGCGTGCGCAGCCTTGATCACGGGCGACAGGTCGGTGATGACTCCGGTCTCGTTGTTCGCGAGCATCGCCGAAACTAGCGCCGTCCCACGCTCACCGGCATCTTCCAGCGCGTCGTCCAGCTTCGCCAGGTCGACGTTGCCATCCGCATCCACCGGTAGGACCACGAGAGCGTTGGGGGTTGCATCGGTGATCGCCCGAGCGACTTCCAGCACGGCCGGATGCTCCACCGCGGTGGTCACCAGTGCCCCGCCACCCGCGCAGGCAGCCCGCAGGGCCAGATTGTTGGCCTCCGTCGCACCAGAGGTGAAGACAATCTCACCTGCAGAGCAGTTGAGCAGAGAAGCGAGTTGACGGCGTGCCAGGTCTACCCGCTCAGCGGCGTCCCGACCGGCGTGGTGCATGCTTGAGGCGTTTCCAACGCTCCTGAGCGTGGCGACGGTAGCATCAAGCGCCTCCGGACGCAGTGGCGCGGTGGCGTTGTAGTCGAGGTAGATCATGTCGGATCCTGCGGGCTCTTCCGCCATGTGTTTGCCCCCTCGCGCAACGGACCTAGGCGCACTCCTGGACAGCTTGACCGTCGGAGCTTCTCGTTCCGCCAGGAGTGCACTGAAATCCTAGCCGCCCCCGGGGACAGGCGAGACCAAAGTCGACCTTTGACCTAGTCGTAGCCGTGTCGACCAGGAAACGAGAACATGCGTTCTTTGTCACAGTTAGTCGCGTCCGCTTCGACTGCCCGGGGTGGGGAAGATGCGAACGCGCAGCCGTGGTAATGCGCGGGCGAATCATCAGTAACAGCCCACGTTGTCGGCGTAGCGGTCTAGGGTTAACTCTGCCGCCACCGCATATGCAGGTACCGGGCGGCCGGGGTGGGACCCAGAGGAAGGTGGACGGTTGGACTGCGCTCAGGGGGAGCGTCTCGCGCAGCGGGGTGCGCGGGAGGAGGCGGCGTGATCGACTCCCCGGGGATCGCCTTCGGTGCCATCCTCAGTGCGGCCCCGATTGCGTACGTGCGGCGCTTGGTCGGTGAGCACGTGTGCGAGCTGCTGGAGCTCCTACAGGGTAGCAAACCGGACGATAACACTCTCCGCACTGTCGCCGTTTCTGCGGTATCTGTCGAGCGGCTCGTGGCTGATCCGGACGAACGCGCACAGTTGCTGCGCCTGCTGCCGACGGCCAAACAAGAGGAACTCGCTAGGCGGCTCGGGCATGCTGACAGGTCTTCAGCAGCTACAT
This sequence comes from Streptantibioticus ferralitis, assembly GCF_029223525.1. GTDB lineage: Bacteria > Actinomycetota > Actinomycetes > Streptomycetales > Streptomycetaceae > Streptantibioticus_A > Streptantibioticus_A ferralitis. The sequence goes on from NZ_JARHTQ010000001.1 coordinate 184,406, forward strand.
TACTGGCTCGACTGCCCTGGTCTGTGGAGCAGCGCCGGACGTTCTTAGGTTTCCTCGGACTGGTGGTCGATCGCGCACCGGAGGCCCCCGTCTCCGCCGTCCGGGGCGTGGAGCCTGCCTACAGTTTGTTCCCCTACCAGCGGACAGCAGCGGGCAAGGTGCGCCGCCTGCTGTACACCGGGGAGCGACGAACCGTGCTCCACCTTCCGACCGGGGGCGGCAAAACCCGCACCGCGATGAACCTGGTCTGTGATCACCTGCGGCAGAACGAACCCACTGTGGTGGTCTGGCTGGCGCGAGGCCGAGAGCTTCTCGAGCAGGCTGCACTAGAGTTCGTCCGAGCCTGGAGCATGCTCGGTGACCGGGAAGTCACCGTCGTGCGGATGTGGGGCGACGCACCGACCGAGCTCGACAACATCACCGACGGTGTGGTCATCCTCGGCCTCGACAAGGGCGGCTCCGCGGCCAAAGCCGACCCCACGTTCCTGGACCGTCTGGCCCTGCGGACGACCCTGACCGTCTTCGACGAGACGCATCAGGCGATCGCCCCCACCTATCGCAAGGTGCTCGATGCCCTGACGCTACGAAGCGACTCCAGCCTGCTGGGACTCACGGCGACACCCGGACGCACCTGGGCCGACATCGCCGAGGACGAGAGGCTCGCCGAGCTTTTCGCTCGCCAGAAGGTCACGCTGGAAATCGAGGGCTACGACAACCCGGTCACCGCTCTGATCGAGCAGGGCTACTTGGCGAGGCCGACCTTCCGTACTGTCGCCGCGCAGTCTGGTATGACGCTCAGCGCGCAGGACCGGCGGGACCTCGCGGCATCGTTCGATATCCCAGACGAGCTGATCGTCCGGCTGTCGACAAACGTGCAGTGGAACCTGCAAGTCGTCCGTACGGTCCTCGACTTGGCCGCGCAGCACCGCCGCGTTTTGCTGTTCGCGGCGTCCGTGGAGCACAGCCGCCTGATCACTGCGCTTCTGGGCATGCTCGGGATGGACGCGGACCAAGTGACGGCCGAATCCTCGACCCGGCATCGAGACCGGGTGATCAGCCGATTCAAAGGGGCAGGCCCTCGGCCCATGGTCCTGTCCAATTTCGGTGTGCTAACCACCGGCTTCGACGCGCCGGCTGCAAGCGCCGCAGTCATCGCTCGCCCCACCCGCTCCCTTGTGCTCTACAGCCAGATGGTGGGTCGGGTCATCCGTGGGCCGAAGGCGGGCGGAACCCCCACATGCGAAGTGGTCACTGTCGTGGACCCGGAGCTGCCGGGCTTCGGCGACGTGGCAGAGGCGTTCACCAACTGGGAAGACGTATGGAAGGCCCAATGACATCCAAGTACTCGATCGTCACCTCCGACCTGACAGTCAAAGCTCTGCAGGACAGCGGGTACAAGTCAACGGCGCATGCGATAGCCGAGCTGATCGACAACGGCATCGAGGCCGGCGCCGACCTTGTGGAGCTCTTCGTCGTCGAGGGGACGTACCGGCCTTCCGAGCGCGCTCGGCACCGCGTGGAGACGATCGCCGTCATCGACAACGGTCATGGGATGGACGGCGAGACACTCAGGCAGTCCCTGCGCTTCGGCGCAGGGACGAGGCAGCACCGCAGGGGGATAGGGCGCTTCGGGGTCGGTCTGCCGAACTCCAGCATTTCCCAGTGCGATCGCGTCGATGTGTGGTCTTGGACCAACGGGCCCGACAACGCGCTGCACACCCACCTTGACCTGGCTGAGCTGCGCGCGGGCCTCGAAGAGGTACCGGAGCCCAAGCATGAACCTGTCCCGGAGGAGTGGCATCGACTCTCGCACGCCCTCGGTCCCACGGGCACCCTGGTGCAGTGGACGCAGCTAGAGCGTGTGCAGTGGCGCGGCGCCGAGGCAACACTCGCCAACACCGAGAGCCTCATCGGCCGCATCTACCGGCGTCTGATCACCAAGGGCACGCGCATCCGACTCGTGCCCGTACGAGGATGGTTCCCGCTGGCCGGCGAACGCGACGCTCGCCCCAACGACCCGCTTTACCTGACAGCGCCTAGTTCTACGCCTTTCCCGTTCGACGCCAAGCCGATGTTCCGCCCCCATGGGGGTGGCAACAGCGGGGAGATCGGCGTCGAGCGGTTCATGGTCAAGGGGCATGACGGCGCCGACCACCCCGTACTTGTGCGCGCCTCCATCGCGGTGGACGCCGCCCGGCGACCCGACATCTCTGGCGAGGAATGGCCGCGGGAGGTCTCTCCCACGCTCAACCCCGGTGACACACCATGGGGCAAGCACGCCGCGAAGAACCTCGGGATCTCACTCATCCGGGCCGACCGCGAGCTGGATCTCGACACCGGCTGGACGAACTCCTACGACCCGGTAGAGCGTTGGTGGGGCGTCGAGATCGACTTCCCGCCCCAGCTTGACGAGGTGTTCGGCGTGACGAACAACAAGCAGGCCGCCACCATCTTCTCCAGCCTCTCCAGCTTCAACTGGAGAGATGAGGCGGCGGGTCTGTCGTTCGAAGAGTTCCGCGACCAGCTCCGCGAAGAGGGGGACAGCCGACTGTCCCTGATCGAGATCGTCTATTACATCCGCGAGAAGCTGCTGGGCAATCTGCGCACGAATCTGACCGACCAGACCCGCGGAACCCGGTCGAATCGGAAGCGGCATGAGGAGGTCGAAGCGAAGGCCGAGCACGTCCTGCGGCGGCGCAAGGAGGAGACTCAGCCCAGCTTGACCGACGTACTGGCTGACCAGGCGACCGTGGAGGAACGCCAGCAGCAACAGTTCGAAAGCCTGGTCAAGGTCCACAAGTACAGCCCGACCGATGCTGAGCGCATCATCGCGGAGACCACGGCCAACGACCGCCATATCCAGCTCCTCACCAGCCGCAACCCCGATTCGCCCGCGTTCTTCAACGTCGAGTTCATCCCCGGGATGCTGCAGGTCTCTCTCAACATGGACCACCCGGCCTATAGCGACCTCATCGCCGTACTCGACCAGGACCTCGATAGCGCCAGCAAGGAAGAACTCGCCGAGCGCCTCGTTACGGCTGCCAACGCGTTCAAGCTGCTGCTCCTTTCGTGGGCCCGCTACGAGGACGAGCAGCCCGACAAGCCGCGGGCACGGGCCAAGCAGATGCGTCAGGACTGGGGTCGCATCGCGCGGGAGTTCCTCTCCCCCGACGACGAGGACGACGAGTGAGGGACGATCACGTCTGGCAGCAGATCCAGCAACTGCTGCACACCGCGCACCAGCGCGTCGTCCTCATTACTCCCTTCATCAAGAAGGGAGTCTTCCAGGCCGCACTCGACGCCATCCCGGACAACGTCACCGACATCAACTGCGTGACCCGGTGGTCCGTCGCAGAGATTGTCGCTGGCGTCTCAGATCCCGAGATCGTCGACCTCGCTATCGCTGACGGGCGCGCGCAGGTGCGCCTGTGCCACAACCTGCACGCCAAGCTGTATGCGGCAGACACTCGCTGCCTCGTCGGTTCAGCCAACCTCACCGGAAGGGCAACCGGCCTCGTCCTCGAGCCCAACCTCGAAGTGCTCGTGGAAACAGAAACCACGCACCCGGAGGTACAGCGAGTCCTCGACGCCATCGATCACAGCTCCGTGCCAGCAACGCTGGACCTGGCCCGGCAACTGCGCGAACAGGCCGAGCTCATCCAGAGCGACGAGGAGACCCCCAGAATCATGATCCCTGGGCAGCAGACCCGGTCCGCCCGGTGGCTGCCCGAGACCCGCCGTCCGGAACGCCTGTACCGCGTGTATTGCGGGCGGCATCGCAACATCGGCAGGGACGTCCTCGCCGGCGTGCTCCGCGATCTCGCCGAGCTCGACATCGCACCCGGACTCCCCGAGGAGGAATTCGCAGCTGCCGTCCGCGTCCGCCTCCACGAACTGCCGGAGCTCCGCAAACTAAGCGATGCCGGCCGTCTGAACCTGGAGGAGGCAAGAGAAGAGCTCGTCGCCAGCGGCGCACGAACACTCGAGCAAGCCCAGAGAGCCGTTGAGACCATCGCCGAGTGGCTGCGGTACTTCGACGAGGTCCACTTCGTGCCTACCGGGCCATGGGAGATCAGGCAAGGGAAGCGGATCGTCTAGCTGCTCCCGAGATGATGCAGAGTCGACGGGGCCGCCTTCGCGGTGACGGCACTGCGTGCGCAGCTTCCGCTTCGTGCGTCCGCACGCGATATCTTGGGGCTGCCACGCACGTGCGGCAAACCTTGAAGCAGCCACTGCGACGACGGAAAAGGTAGAAGGCATGGCAGCGGTACGCGTGCCGTATCTGCTCGGCCATGCCGAGATCGCCGCCCTCTTCGACGTCAAGAAGCAAACCTCCCAGAAGTGGCGAACCGACGGAACGCTGCCCAACCCTGATTTGACGGCTTCCGGGAATCCATACTGGCTGCTGGCCACCGTGCTGCGACTCAGCGCAGCACGCGACCGTGTAACAGCCGAGCGCCTCACCGCCTACAAGCAGAGCATCCCGCAGGGCTACGACGTCACATCTCGCGACCAGCTGCCACCCATCGTCGGTATCAAAGAGACCGCTCTCGTCCTCAACCGAAACGAACAGACCATCGCACGGTGGCGCGGCAGAGAACAGATCACCCAGCCCGACCTTGTCCTGTCCGGATCCCCACTGTGGCTGCTCGACACCATCCTGGCCGACGCACGCACCCAGGGGCGCTCCATCGACGACCATCAGGTCCAGCAGATCCTGGCGGGTGAGCGTCCCGCCCAACAGCCGCGCGGCCGACGCACAGGTGACAAGGTGCCGCGCGCTACGCGCAAGCCGCTCCCACCGGCCAGAACGTTCACCTACAAGGAACGCAAGGAGGCCGTGGCGTTCCTTGACGCGCTCTTCTCCGAGGACCTCGCGGTAGTCATCCGGGCAGCCCGCAGAGAGCGGTGAACCACTTACCGACTGCGGTGCGTCCCGTCGGTGTCCGTCAACACTCAGTGTCGCCACTGGGCCTCCTCCCCACGCGCCGATGAGAGAAACACTTGATGAATCGATACTACATCCATAAAGTCTCTCACGTCGTGACCGCACCACACATGGGAGCTAAGGCATGTCCACCACGCGCAACGGCGCGCCCGCCGCCAGTCAGAAGAGCCGGCGGCTGACGTGAAGGTCGTCTCGTACGGGGGCGGCGTCCAGTCGACCGCCCTGCTCGTCCTTGCCGCGCAGAAACGTCTCCCCTACCGCACGTTCCTCTTCGCCAACGTCGGGGACGACAGCGAACACCCAGCGACCCTTGCCTACCTGCGCAATGTCGCCATCCCCTTCGCGGCGCAGAACGGACTAGACCTCCAAGAACTGGTTCGACGGAGACGCGATGGCTCCACCTGGACGCTCATGCAGCAGCTGAAGCGTCCAGAGAGCCGATCCATCCCCATTCCCGTGCGGATGTCTAACGGCGCCCCTGGACGACGCTCCTGCACCGCCGAGTTCAAGATCAAAGTGATCGGCAGATGGCTGCGTGAGCAGGGCGCCACCGCCTGCAATCCAGCCACAGTCGGCATTGGGATCTCCCTCGACGAGATCCATCGAGCCAACCGGCGCAGGGCGGAACCGCATGAACGCGTCGCGTACCCCCTGCTGGACCGGGGCCTACGCCGGACTGACTGCGAAGCGCTCATCGCGGATGCCGGGTTGCCCGTGCCTCCCAAGAGCGCATGTTTCTTCTGCCCGTTCAGAACGGTCGAAGGGTGGCATCAGCTACGGCGCGACGAACCCGAACTCTTCTCACAGGCAGTCGAGTTGGAAGACACAATCAACCAGCGACGCAAGGCACTTGGGCGCGATCCTGTGTATCTCACGCGCTATGGCCAGCCACTCGCCACGGCGATTCCCGCGAGCGCAGGGGAGGACCAGCTTGAGGATGAGTCGGAAGGCACTTGCGACTCCGGCTGGTGCATGACCTGACCCACTCCGGCAGCGCTGCCAAACGTGACATTGCGCGTACGCGCATCGCATCCGCCAAGCCTTTGGCGCGGCGCCAACGGCCGCTATCCGCCCCAAGAGGAGGTGTTCTCCGGTCTTGCCTGCCCGTCTTCTGTGCTGCTCACTTGGCCCAGGTGATCAGACTCAGGTGTCGGCCGAAGATCCGGGCGTCGGCGTGCATGGTTGATCAACGACGCGTTCAGTTGGAGCGAGCCGGCACAGGCTATGCACCATACGCACCCGCCCATGCGTGCCCCCATGTCCGAATGAGTGCGAACGAGATAGCCGCAGGCCACGCAAGGGATGCCAGGTCTCCTCCCATGTTCAGCATTGCTCAGTACCCGGGATAGCCCAGCGATCGCCGAGTAAGTCTTACCCCCTCCTATCGATGAGTGCAGCAGAAATTGGGCCCCTTGGCCAGCAGGAGGTTGGGCTCTGGCAGCGTCGAGATGATGGCGCTCCCGCTGGAGGCAGTTACTCGAAGACGGGTTGTTGTCTGATGGCCGACGCGCGGCGTCTGCACGGTCCCATGCCCTGCCCCACGCTTCGAGCGCAGAACCACGCGCTCCGCACACCCGGGCGAAAGTGATGACAAAGTCCCGGCTTGGTATGACCTGGCCGTTAAGGACACGACTGATCGTTGCAGCGGGTAGTCGACCGAATCCTCCTGCCTCTTCGTTCAACTGCCGATACGGTCGCCGCCCGTCCTTCGCATGAACATCCACCAAAGCAACGCGAAGCTCCGTGAAGTTGCCAACAATGTCTACATGTACAGCACGGAGCTTGGCTCGTTCCTCATTAGGATGCGTTTCATACCGCGCCCTCTTCCAGAGGCGCTCGGCCTCTGCCAAGTCTGCATCACAGGCTTCGGCGAACGCCCGCACCACTACCAGCCTCGGAACGTACCTTCCCGATGCGGCGCGGGCCAGGGTGTCCTCACTGTAGGGGGTGAGTTCCGCAAGGCGCGCGTAGCTCAGTCCCGCGCTCTCGCGCCGGGCACGCAGCCACGACGCGAGAGCGGCCAAGGACTTACTGCATGCGCCGATGGGTTTCTCCCGGCGCCCCACGCTTACGCCTGCCCAAGCTCCGTTGATACGTGTCGGAGGTCCACGACTCGTAGCCGCCGGACCAGTCGTGCGCCAAGTGCGCAGGATCCGCCCAAGAGAGCAGATTCCCCAGGTGACGGCATTCCCGCCACTGCGAGGACCGTCGCCGCAACGACGATGACGATCACCAACAGCGCCTCAGCGGGGGCAAGGGGCTTGACATCGGGTTCGATGCAGGCGGCGCCTCGAAATTGCTGACTCATCGCTGATCCTTCCGGGCTTTGGGCTCCAACTGCCATACGTGGAACGGCGGTTGCCGACGCAGTTCCAACGCTGCACTCATGTTGACACCCCACCACGGTCAGGCCCAAGCCCGATCCGCGTCTCCTGCGGCCGTTTCCGCACCCTTGTTTAAGTCTGGTCCGGAGCCCCAGGCTTTTCTCAGCTCGTCCGTTTCTGCAGGTAGTGCGTTCACCGCCTCCAGATTCCCGCATCCGTGTTTCTGTTCAGGGTTGACCAGGCACGATGGCATCGTGCACCTTGGGACGAGAGGCTCCGGGATCAGTGGATGCGCTGGTTCTGGCCCCGGGCGCTGTGGGCTCCAGCCAAGGTTCCGGGAATTGAGAGCAGGTCGCGTTGCCGCGAGGGCCCGTTCTCAACCTGCGCCGCATGCAGGGGCACTGTCACCTGTGTGCGGCGCCTTGGGTCATCTGCCGGGTCCTCCCGTTGCCCCCTACGTAGCCCTGACAAGCACCGCCCCTCGGCAGTTGTCCGAGAGGGAACTGACCAATGTGGTCGCGCTGCAGAGCGCTCAACCTTGGTCGGATACGGGTGCGAGGTTGCCGATTGAGTTTTCATGACGCCAACAGCAGGGGGAGGCCCGGTTGACCGACCTGAAGTTGTTCTGTCTCGGCGACGAGGGACGCAATGTCGAGATGACTGGATCCACGGCGCCCCTGGAGCGCGAACTGCAGCGCCGGATCGAGGCGCGCATGGAGGCGATGCTGGGCATCCGGCTCCTGGCATCGGAGTACCCGACGGCGCCGTGGCACCGCGGGCGGGTTGATTCACTGGGGCTGGATGAGAACGGTATGCCGGTGGTCATCGAGTATAAGAAGGGCGTCGCGACCGGGTCTTCTCTGAACTAGAGCTTCGTGGCCTGAGACGGTCCTTCCACGGTAGCCCTAGGACGACGGACCCGACGTCGCCGAGGCAGCCGGCGCCGACAGAGAGATCACACCGTGGGCGACTGCAAGCAGATGGAGCGCGGCCTGCAACACCAGCGCGACAACGGGGCGCGGTGGACAGTCGATCAGACCATGACACACGTCGTTGCGCACGTTGAGACCGCGCTCCCCATCGGTGAACGCCAGAGCAAACGAGTAACGCCGGTCCTCGTCGAAGCCAATCTTCTCCATGTTGGAGATCAGCGTGCCCAGCTGGACGACGCCGCCGTTGGTAGCGCCCTGCGCGACGGTGAGCATCGGCACGCCGCGGCCCCGCATGATCTCCCGCGCCAAGGCCTCCACGCGCGGCACCGCAAGGTGCACCGAGGCGTCGTCGTCTTCGCCTGTACTGTAGAACTTGAACGCCCGGGCCAGCATCTTCGTCCGGGATACGGTGCCGAGCTCGGCGCAGTCCAGCACCGCCACGAGGTCCTCGACGCTGGGCGCGAAGCGCTCCCATACCCGGTCCAGTTGCACCTCGAACGCGAGGCCAGCACGCAGAATGGCGATCTTGCGGTAGATGGCCTTGGTGTTCTCCAGCCCATCGGTGCTGGCCGGGGCCGTGGGCACCGGCCCCCCAGGGTTGACACTCCCGCGCGGGATGACGGTGGTCAGCGGTGCGTTCGGCATCACGGCCCTCGCAGCCCGCTCGGCCTCGGCGTCGGTGCCTGCCGGTGCGGGCATGGCGCCGATCCGCCATAGCGCCTCGGCCAGGGTGCGGGCCTGGTCGACTTCGACCAGCGCCGTATCCCGCTCGGCAGGCGTCAGCTGCAGCGGCATCCTGGAGACAGCTATCCCCAGGTTCTGCACCTTCATGGCCTGCATCTTCTTCCGAGCCTGTTCGGCCAGGTCGGTCAGCCCCGCCTGCTGGGCCTTCGTCGCCGCGTCGTTGAACAGCAACAGGCTGGGCATGCCGGTCCTCTTCTTCTCCGCAGTATCAATCATCGCGGCAACGATCCGCCGGTCGACCGCCTTGCGGCCCACGTCGTCGACGCCAAGTCGGCGCAGCAGCCCCAGGAACGCGTGGTGCAGGACGATGTCGTTCTCGCTGGCCGTCACGGCCCGCTCGATCAGGGCGCTGACCGTGGCGGAGTCCGCGTTCGCCGCGATCAGCACATCCAGCAGCCGATGGAGCAGCCCCAGCGCCGGGGGTGCGGTGTCCAGCATGTCCTCGACCATCGTGACGATGTCCGTGACGACCGGCCCGATCAGGTCCTTTTGGTTCATTCCCCGCGCTAGGCCGAGCGCGTGAACCAGCGATTCGGCCGCCCGGGCCCGGGTGCTTATGGTGTCCGCGGCCTGGAACGTCGGGACCGCGTCGCGATAGGCGGTGATCGCCGCCCGGGCATGAACGTGCGGCCGGTTGGCCTTGGCCGCGGTGAGCAGGTGATGCAGGTGGGCGCGCACCACCGGGCTGGCGGCGGCGTCCGCATACGCAGCCCACACCGGCAGCGCGTCAGGGCCGACCTGGTCGATAGTGCGGGGCCACGGAGACGAGAGGGCCCCGGCGTACTCGCCGGAGAACGTTCCATCGGCCAGCAGCCGGAAACCGATCGCCGCACGCACCGCGTCCAGGTGCACGGTGTCGTAGGTGGTGGGGTCGAGTTCGCTGACCTCGTGGATCAGCCGTTCGACCACGTCGGAGATGGCACTGAAGTCCTGGGTCGCGCGGTCCAACGCGCCGAGGATCACCGGGTCTGTGTTCGTCATAATCTCTCCCTCGAAGGCCTGTTGACCGAGTGTGAGGCTGTCGGTCGGGGTCCCGCCCGGATTTTCCATTTCGATACCGAGCCCAGGCTTCCGCCCCGCGCGGGTACGCGTAGTCGTTGGCGTTCGTGGACACGCCTTCTAGGGTCCGTCTTCAAACGGATCTTGCCCAGAGCAGGAACGATGCGATTGTGACCGCTGCTTCGTAGGAGGTGGCTGTCTTCTCGTATCGGGTGGCGATACCGCGGAAGCCTTTGAGTCGGTTGAAGCAGCGTTCGACGATGTTGCGTTGGCGGCAAGCCTCTCGGTCAAAGCGTGGTGGCCGCCCGCCGCGGTGCCCGCGGTTGTGGCGATGCCGTCGTTGGTCGGCCTTCTCAGGGATCGTGTGCGCGATTCCGCGACTTCGCAGGTAGGTACGAAATCCGAGGGGGCTGTAGGCCTCGTCTGCGATGACGTGGTCGGGACGGCAGCGTGGCCGACCCAGGCCAGTGCGTGGCACCCGGATGCGTTCGAGGAGCGGGCGTGCGCAAATGCTGTCATGCCGTTGGCCGGGAGTCAGCAGCACGGCGAGAGGGCAGCCTTTGCCGTCGCAGGCGAGGTAGTTTTTGGTGGTCAGTCCGCCTCGGGATCGGCCGAGGGCGTGATCGTCCGGTTCGTCCGGCCGGTACCGCCCCCTTTTCGGCCGGTCGCTGCAGCGTGCTGATGAGCACGGACGATGGTGGAGTCGATCTGGACCAGCCAGTCGATCTCACCGGCAGCCTCCGCGCGAGCCTGGATCTCCTGCAGAGCGCGGGTGAACACTCCGTCGAGGGCGTAGCGGCGGAAGCGGGTGTACACGGTCTTCTTCCACGGTCCGTAGCGTTCCGGCAGGTCACGCCAGGAGATCCCCGTCCGGATCTTGTACACCATCCCGTTGACGACCCGCCGGTCCTCCGCCCGCGGCCTTCCCGTCGCAGCCCGCGGTATCAGCGGAGCAAGTAACTCCCACTCATGGTCGGTGAGTTCATGGCGACGTATCACCCCACCGTCATCCACCACTCGATGATCTTTGAAGACGGATCCTAGTTTGGCCCTGACAACCGGGGCGTGGATCCCAATGGTTGGCACGGGGAGGTCGACCGTGGGGTCCGCCGATCGATCTGGGCGAGCTTGTCGTTGGCACCGGTCAGGCTGTCCACAGTCCTTCGACCTCGCCAAGCCAGCCTTCGCGCTCGGCCTCGGCGATGCGGGCAACGAGATTGTCGCGGATCCCCTCCAACCGGCCGCGCTGGGCCGGGTCCGGCCAGAGGAGCGAGCAACGCACACAAACGTGGTCATGAACACAGGGGCTTGAAAAGGCGCGTGCGCAAGTGTGGAGGCGCAGGCCAAGCTTCATTACATCGCCTGTCGACGGATGGTGAACGTCATCTGCGTCCAGTTCCGTCCCCTGCTCAGCACGTGGTCGTGGTGTACCTGAAGCTGGACCCGGACTCCGTCGACTTGGCGGAGGGCTTCACCCGGGACATGCGATGTGTCGGGCATCACGGCACTGGCGATCTGCAAGTGCGGATCAGTTCGGCCGCTGATCTGGAGAAGGCAACTCCCTTGAATCAGCGAGCGCTCGAGGTGGTCTGAGCAAACGAATCAGGGCGGCTGGTGCACCGGTTACGTCGGTGCACCAGCCGCCCTGGTGTCTTTGGATCTTCCCGGCCATGGTCTTGGTCTCATGCCTCGGGTCCCGCCAGCACGAAGTCGTCCTGGGTCAGCTCCCTGCGCAGCCTTCCGTCCGCGACGTCGGCGTAGTGCGGCGACAGTTCAACGCCGACGAAGTTGCGTCGCTCGCGCAGGGCGGCGACGCCGGTGGAGCCGCTGCCGGTGAACGGGTCGAGTACAGTGCCGCCTTCGGGGCAGATTCGCACGAGTTGCTGCATGACTTCGACGGGCTTTTGGGTGATGTGGACCCGGCCCTTGCGGGGCTGGGAGGCGATAAAGTGGCCGGGTAGGTAGAGGTCACGGTCCTTGTTCAGGGTGCCCTTGACACCCCAGAGGATGAACTCGGAGGACTGCTTGAAGCCGCCCTTGCGGGGGCGGGAGGCGGGCTTGATCCAGGGGATGGTGCCGGTCCAGGTCCAGCCTGCCATCTGCAACGCGTCGCTGGTGGTGGGTTCCTGTCGCCAGTCGGTGAAGACCATGGCGACGGAGTGCTCGGTGGCGGCCCGGTATGCCTCGGTGAGCAGTTCGGTCAACCAGGACCGGTAGCTCCTCTGGTCGCGGTTCTCGCCAGGGAAGTTGGCCAGGTCGTGGGCTGCGTCGCCGGAGGTGTACTTCGCGCGGGCGGTGCGGCTGGTGCGCTCGGAGCTGGTGCGTCCGCCGCTGTTGTACGGCGGGTCGGTGATGACAGCGTCGATGCACTCGTCGGGCAGGGCCTTCAGCACGGTCAGGGCGTCGCCTCGGTGCAGGGTGTAGCTCATCGATCGGGGCCTCTCGGGGATACGGGTTACGGCCATGCTTCGAGCGCCGTCGCAGGGGGACTTGTGTTCGGAGCGAGGAGTGCGCCGGAGGTTAGCGGCGATTTCCGGCCGCACCTAACGCCTCGCTCCTTCGCCGGTGGTTCGTTCGAGGGTCGTTTGGTGCGGCCGGAAATCCGTTCTACTGTCTCGCCCTGTCATCGCGACGGAGCCCGCTCCCCCCGTGCTGACCTGTGCTGATGCATGCTTCGGCGTCCAGCCGCGCAACCGCATCGGCTCTCTTGTGCCCACCCTTACGTCCGTACGAGGAGGCTTCCGCGTGCACAGGCTGAGATTACGAGGGCGGCTGGCTGCCGCCGACTGATTCGCGTCCGGGGTTCCGGAGCTACCAACTCCGTTGCCGGGCCAGCCCCTGGGCTGATTCACACCGGCGCGGTGCCGACGGCTTTCCACGAGGAGTCGGCACCGCGCCTCCTACGACCAGCAAGGAGACGCTGCGATGCAGCATGCCCTCATACATCCGCCGCCTGATCCAACGCCGCCGGCAGCTTCGGCTGCACGCACCGGCGTGGGGCAACGGTGATGAAGAAGACCGCAGCCGCGGCGGCCGTCGGGCTCGTCGCAGCCGGTCCGCTGTTGTTGGCCCTGCCCATCGTGGTGGCCGCAGCGGCGAGCGCGCAAGCCGCCTCCTGCTCAACTGGCGGTCCACAGTCTGTGGATGCTGCAGCCATCGCCGCCGATGTGGAGGCCATCGTGAACGGCGGCGCCAAGACATCGGTGTCGGTTCCGGGACTGGGTGATCCGGCCGAGCAGGTGCCGAACGCCAAGTCGATCGTGGCTACCGGGATCGCCATGCACATCCCGGCCCGCGGGCAGATCGTGGCGTTGGCGACCGCGTTGCAGGAGAGTAGCCTGCGTAACCTGAACTACGGCGACCGTGACAGCCTCGGCCTGTTCCAACAGCGGCCGTCCGCAGGGTGGGGCACGCCTGAGCAGATCATGGATCCGGTGCACGCCAGCACCGAGTTCTACGCGGCGCTGGAGAAGGTGTCCGGCTGGCAGTCGATGACTGTCACTCAGGCCGCGCAGGCGGTGCAGCGGTCTGCTTTCCCGGATGCCTACGCGAAGTGGGAGGCGCTGGCCACCGCCCTGCAGAAGGCGCTCGAACCGCTACTGGCCAACTCCGGCGACCCGAAGTCCTCCCCGTCACCGAGTAGTTCGCCTTCGAGCGGTTCCTCGGCGAGCGGCAGCGGTGGCTGTCCGGCCAGCGACGGCCGCGGTTTCGGTCCAATTCCCGCCGGGGCGGTGCCGTCGGGGTACACGATTCCGGCGGACTCTCCGCCGCAGGTGCGTACCGCCATCCGGTGGGCGCTCGGACAGCTTGGCACCTCCTATCAGTGGGGTGGTAGCTGCACGGATCCGCACGGGTCTGACCCGATGGGCCGCTGTGACTGCTCCTCGCTTATGCAGATGTCCTACCAGGCGGCTGGGGTCTCGTTGCCGCGTACTACCTACGAGCAGGTCAAGGTCGGCCAGTCGGTGTCTGTGGATGCCCTGAAGCCAGGTGACTTGCTGTTCACGCGTGGTTCGGCGGAGGCGCCCGAGCACGTCGGGATGTACATCGGTGACCAGCTCGTCATCAACGCCCCGCACACCGGTGACGTGGTGCGCATCGCCACGCTCGCCGACTGGAAGCCGCAGATCCTCGCGGCCCGACGCGTCGTCTGACTGGCGCTTCCCTCTCCCCTACCTCTCTCCACGCGCTCCCGCGCACCCATTTTCGAACTGGAGTTCACAGTGATACTCGCCGACAAGGCCATCCAGCTTGCCTACGATCCCGGCATCAGTCCCAACAGCGGCGGCCTGCCCGGCTTGCCGGTCTTGAAGCAGGTGATCGGCTCGATCAACCTGTTCGGCATCATCGCCGTGGTCGGCGCGCTCGCCGTCAGCGCGGGTGTGTGGGCCTGGGGCCACCACTCCGGCGGCCACCAGGCGGAGGCGAACGGCAAGAAGGGCGTGCTGGTCTCCGCCGGTGCAGCCCTATTGCTGGGCGCGGCGAACGGTGTGGTGGCGTTCTTCAGCACGCTGGGGACGCAGGTCCACTGATGTCCGCCCGTAGCGATGACTATTCCGGCCGCGCACCGCGCGTGCTCCGCCGGGCGCTGATCGGAACCGCCGTCTTGGCGGTACTTATCGCCCTGGCCGGCCTGTTCGCCTACGCCACCCGCGACAGCAGGCGTCCCGCCAAGGTCCCTGTTTCCAGGTCGAGTTCGGTGTCTACTGCTCCTTCCACGCCGTCTTCGTCGGCCTCCGCGTCTGCCGGGCGAAGCACGCTGCCCAAGCCTCCGGCGACGCACGATCCGATCGTCTTGGGCAAGGCGGCGGCCACCGCCTTGTGGACGTACGACACCCGCGCATACTCCCAACCCCAGTTGCTGTCCGCTCTGCACGCCTGGATGACGAGCGAGAGCAACTACGCCGATGTCGCGTCGGTCAACCAGCAGGTCCCCACGACACAGCTGTGGGAGCAGATGGCCCAAGACCGCCAGTACGCCACCGCCACCGTCAACGAGGCACACTTCCCGGCCTCGTTCACCCACGCCCTGCAGGCGGACCCAGGGGCGATCACCCAGGCGTACATCTACGCCGTCACCGTCACCGGCAAGCAGTCCATCGCGTGGAACGGCGCACCCCACGGCGGGGCCGAAGACCGATCTACCACCCTCGCCGTCCAGTGCCGCCCCGGCAAGGACTGTGCCCTGGTCGGGGTCCTGCCCGCCGTCGCCCCCTGAACCACGCCGACACCGAAAGAGAGGAGGTACCTGCCATGGGAGTCTGCGACATCCCCTTGATGGACAAGGTCTGCGACGTGGTTGATGGCATCAACTTCGTCAGCGACCCGGGCAAGAGCATCACCGACGGCATCGGCGCGTGGATCGCCAAGTCCATGGGCGAACTGGCCACCAGTGCCGCCAACCTTGCTGCCAAGGCCGTCGACAAGACGACAGCCATCGACCTGAACGCCTCATGGTTCAGGCACAACTACGACCTGATCTTGCCGATCGGTCTCGCGTTGCTCGTCGGCACGTTCTGCCTGCAGTTGATGCTCGCTGCCTGGCGACGGGACGAGCGAGCCCTCGCCCAGGCCGCCTGGGGCACCATGACCGGCGTCCTGTTCTCCTTCTGTGCCGTGTCCTTCACCGCAGTTGCCGTTACCGCCGTGGACGCCTTGTCCGACGGGCTGTTCAAGGCGGCCAACCTGAGCATCGCGGACGCGGTGCGGCGCATCATCAAGGTCTCCGAACTGGGGGCGATGTTCCAGCTCGGCTGGGCGATCCCCGCCCTGGTCGCCGTTGGCTGCGCGATCGGCGCCTTCTTGTACTGGTGCGTCATGGTCGCCCGTAAGGTCGGCGTGCTGATCCTCGTCACGCTCGCCATCTTCGCCGGGGCTGGTGGCGGTTGGGATGCGGCCAGGCGTTGGCGGCGCGGCTGGATCGAGGCCACCGGCACGCTGGTGGTGTCCAAGCTGCTGATGACGGTGGTCTTCCTGATCGGCGTCAGTGCGATTGGCAACTCGGATGCCAAGGACGGCATGAGTGCCCTGTCGGACGCCATGGCGGGCATCGTGGTGATGGTCCTGGTGCTGTTGTGCCCGTACGCCACCTACCGGTTCATCCACTGGGCCACCGACGGCGGCGGCCACGACGAGGTCCACCGCTCCGGCGTCGCGGGCTTGGCGGTTGCCGCAGGCGCGGCGAAGACCGCGGGCAGCCTGGCACTGCAGATGCGCACCGGCGCTCCGGCCCCGCAGGGTCCGAACCAGGTTCCGGGCATGGGTCCCGGCGGCGTCGCCTCCGGCATCGACCCCACTGGTCGGATCAGTAAGGAAGGCATCGATGCTGGGCCGCCCCGGCAGCCGACCACGTACCGGTACGGCGAGGACCCGAACGCCTCCGGTGACAAGGGCCGCGCTCTGATCCAACGTCCTGGTATCCCGCCGCTGATCACCCGATCTGGCGCGGCAGGCGGAAGCAGCGCCTCCGAGCCTGGCGAGCCTGTGGCCAGCGACGGCTCGGCCCAGCAACCAGTCTCCTTGGGCAGCCCGTCGAGTGGGCTTCCGACCAGCTTCGTCCCCGCCGCCCCCTCGGGTCCGGAACCCGCTGGAGCCCCGGGTCCCAGGACGATCCCCCCGATCGGCAACGATCTGTCCGCTCGCCGAGCAGATCCGGCACCCGGCAGTAACGGCCCGTCGGCAACAGGCTCGCCGACCCCGGCCTGCTGGGACTTCCCGAACCAGCCGCCGAGTTCCGAAGCCTGATCCATCCGCGGGGCGGGCTGGCCCACTCGGCACAGCCTGCCCCGCCTCCCCCTCGTTCCTTCACCGAAGCAGGAGATCCCTCGATGGCTTCCAGAAGAGCGCTCCTCCTCCAGCTGCCCGATGTTCCGCGCTCGTACCACCTGGATTCCCGATGTCTGACACCCCGGCCAGCACCCCGGCCGCCGTAACGTTTCCGCACCGCTCTCGCCGTGGCATCCTGCTCGGCCTGACCGCCGCCCAGCTGATCGTCCTCGCTGTCTCCGGCCTGCTGCTGCTCGCTGTGATCCTCACGCGTGGCGTGGTCGGCGCTCTGCAGCTGCTGCCTGCCTGGGCCGTCATCGCCTTGTTCGTCTTCGTCCGCCACCGGGGCCGCTCCCTGGCGGACTGGGCACCGATCGTCTCCCGCTACGCGCTCCGCCGCATGCGCGGACAGCTGATCTGGCTCGTGCGGCCGTCGCGCCGCCCTGTACGCGAGGGCCTGTTGAACCTCCCCGGTACAGCCGCCAGCCTGCGTGTCATCACCTCTCCTGACCGCCGATACGGGGCAGTTCATGCCCCCCATTCGGGCACGCTCACCGCGGTGGTGAAGGTTTCCTCCCGCGCCTACGCCCTGCTGGACCCGGCCACCCAGAACGCCAACGTGGCCGGTTGGGGCCGCACCCTGGCCGCCTTGGCCCGCACCAACCAGGTCGCTCGCATCCAGGTGATCGAGCGCACCGTCCCCGATTCCGGTGACGCGCTGCGCCGCTACTGGGATGAACATGGCCAGCCCGACGCGCCACTCGCAGGCACCATCTACACCGAGCTGATCAAGAACGCCGGTCCTGCCGCCGCCCCGCACGAGGCATATGTGGCGGTCGCACTGGACATGAAGGCCGCCCGCCGGTTGATCAACCAGGCCGGTGGCGGACTGACAGGCGCCTTCTGCGTCCTCTTGCAGCTGACGGCGACGTTCGACCAGGCCGCCCGCACTGCGGGGCTCAACCCGAGCGGCTGGTTGTCCGCTATGGAGATCGCGGCGGTCGTACGCAGCGCGTACGACCCCAAGGCTCTCCCGGCGCTGGACCGTTGGTCCTCCACGGGGCGGCCCGAGGCGGATCCGGCTGCTGCTGGTCCGGTTGTGGTTGTGGAGAAGGCGGACTGCATCGCTACTGATTCGGCGTTCCACACCACGTACTGGGTGGAGAACTGGCCCCGTACCGAGACCAGCGCTGGGTTCTTGCACCAGTTGCTGTTCACCGCCGGTGTCCGTCGCACCCTGACTCTGTCCTACGAGCCGAAGGGCCTGGATGCCGCGTTGCGCGATGTCCAGCGCAAGAAGGCATCCGTCATCGCGGACGCGGCCGAACGCGTCCGCCGAGGCCAGGTCGATTCCGAAGCGGACAGCATCGAGTACCAGGACATCAAGGCCCGTGAGCGGCAGCTGATCGCCGGACACGCCGATGTCGCCTTGACCGGGCTGCTGACCGTCTCGGCCGACAGCGAGGAGGAACTGCGCTCCGCGTGCGCGGTCGTGGAGACCGCGGCTGTCGCTGCTCAGCTCGACGTTCGCCCGCTGACCTGGCAGCAGGCCGAAGCCTTCACCGCCGCCGCCATGCCGCTCGCCCTCGCTGCCTGACGCTGGTCCGCCTCTCCGCTGAAAGAGCACCACCCCATGTCCCGCACTCCCACCCCTGACGCGCAGGACTTCGTTCCGTACGCGACCGCGGCGATCGACTTTCACCGGGCACTGAACGTCCCCGGCGGCGCCCTGGTCGCCAGCCGCACCGAGTTGGAATCCCTGCACGCCCACCTGATCGCCCTGCACGGCCTCCTGGACGCCCACGTGTCACGCACGACGCCGCTGATGCAGACCGAGGGCGACCACCTCAAGGCCGCGCGGACCCGGATCTGGCAGGCCGCCGACCATCTGCACGCCGCCTACCACGCGGCCCCCAGGCCGGACACCGGCGAGGTGCCGACCCGGGAGGCGTACTCAGCTCGCCTGCCCGAGGGCGCCCCGGAGCTGACGATCTGCCAGCGCCACCAGCGTGCCGCCCGCACCGTGCGGCGCCAGTCCACCCCGGCAGAGCTGTACGCCCCCTTCACCGGCCTCATCCGCCACTGACCACACGAGAGCACTGTCATGCCGAAAACCCGCGCCAGCGCCAGCCCCCTGTACATCCCCCGCAAGTCTTCCCGTACCCAACAGTGCGCCGCGCGAGCGGAGTTCGCCGCCGCGCGTCGCCAAGCCCGCCACGCTGCAACGGCCCGCAAGCAGCACGCCGTCCAAGGTGTCGACCCGGAGCTGCGGGCGACCTACCCCGCATCCGGGCGCCCTGGGCCGGCGTCAGCCCGGGGAGGCAAGCTCCGGCTGCCAGCGCACCGGATGACCACCGCCACGGCCAGCGGCGCGTACCCCTTCCTCGCCGAAGGCGGCCTGGGTGCGGAAGGAATCTTCATCGGGCGCGACGTACATGCCGAGGCAGCGTTTTGCTACGACCCCTTCAGCCTGTACAACAGCGGCCGACTCGACGGATTCACCAACCCCAACGCGGTGTTGGCCGGAATCATCGGCATGGGCAAGTCCGCCCTGGCCAAGAGCATCGCGACCCGAGCAATCGCCCACGGCTACCGCATCTACGTCCCCTGCGACCCCAAAGGCGAATGGACCGACCTCGCTCAGGCCCTCGGCGGCTACACCATCGCCCTCGGCCCCGGCCTGCCAGGACGGTTGAACCCGCTCGACGCCCCGGCCCGACCGGCCGGTGTGAACGAATGTGACTGGGCCAGCGAGGTCCGCAAGCGCCGCTTGCTGCTCCTCAGCAGCCTGGCCCGCACCGTACTCAAGCGCGACTTGCGGCCGATGGAACACACCGCGCTCGACCTCGCCCTCGACCTGGTCGTCGCCAACGCCCAGACACGCGACACGGTGCCACTGCTCGGCGAAATCGCCCACACCCTCGGCAACACCCAGCTTCTGGATTCCGCGCTCGGCGAGGGAACTGGGCGGATGGGTCCGGCCGCGCAGGACCTCGCTCACGCCTTGCGGCGCTTGGTCCACGGCGACCTCAGCGCAATGTTCGACGCCCCGTCGACCGTGAAGTTCGACGCGAACGCACCGATGCTGTCGATCGACCTGTCCCGGCTCGGCAGCGCTGGTGACGACACCGCCCTCGTACTGGCTATGACCTGCGCCAGTGCCTGGATGGAATCCGCCCTCGCCGACCCCTATGGCGGACGGCGCTGGGTGATCTATGACGAGGCGTGGCGAGTGATGCGCCACATCGGCCTGCTGGAGCGCATGCAGGCCCAGTGGAAGCTCTCCCGCGGTCTTGGCATCGCCAACCTCATGATCGTCCACCGCCTGTCCGACCTGCTCTCCGCAGGCGACGCCGGATCACGCGGACGCGTCCTGGCCGAGGGACTCCTCGCCGACTGCTCCACCCGAATCATCTACCGCCAAGAGCCGGACCAACTCGCCACCGCCGCCTCCCTACTCGGCCTGACCGGTGTCGAGACCCAAGCCGTCTCGGCCCTCATCAAGGGCCGAGGGCTATGGAAGGTCGCTGGTCGCAGCTTCATCGTCCAGCACCTCCTTCACCCGGCTGAGCGGCAACTGTTCGACACCGACGCGCGCATGGCCGCCTGAATCAACCAGCGGAACCGCGACGCAGTTGTCCTCGAAGACCGACACAGGAACACCGCCATGGAACCTGCCGACCTGACCTTTGGCCGTCATCCCCAGTACGGCATCGTCGCCCGCAACACCCGCGATTTGCCCGCCGGTCAGTGGATACTCGACCGTCTCGACTTTCGCCCCGTCCCCGGCCATCCCCACCTGTACGCGCTGGCCAACCACTACCGCGACGGCCGGGCACACACCGCCCAAGCCATCGCCATGCTACGCAAGGCTGGCTTCGCCGTGGACGCCGATGTCGAGTTCGAGCCGATCGAACTCGCCGCGCACGGACAGCAGTTCGTGCACCACGAACCGGTCACGCCCGATGTGGCGTTCGCTGAGCACCCGCGGCTCGGCGTGATCGCCGCCATCGACGACCGCGCCCGCGTCGGCGGCGAGCTACTCGAACAGCACGGATGGCAACACAACGCCGAGTTGGACATCTACACGCTGCCGAATAACACAGGCCACCCGCAAGCACTCGATCGCGTTGCGGCAGCCACCCTCGCCGCACAACGCGCCGACCTGCTGGTGGCTGTGCACCCCGAGCTGGCCCAGGCCGTAACCCACCATCGCGCCGGCCAGTCCGCGATCCTCCGCGCCAGTACGCAGCACGCCCCCATCCAACGGTTTCCAGACGGCGATGCCGCAGTCGCCCGCAGTCCCGCGGTGGCCGCCCTGCCCGGCACACCGACAACCCCCGCACCGGCCGCCGACTCTCCGGCACACCCAATCGATCCCAGTAGCCACATCTCCCGCTCTCGCTGAGCCCCAACCCACCAGATGGAGCCATACCGATGTCCGTTGTTGGTAAGTCCGGCTATCAGAAGTTGCGGAATGGTCCTCCATCCCGTGGAGATCCACGGTAGTCACCGGTCCCGGTAGAGGACTTCAGCTGGCTCCCAGTCCGCGTAGAAGTCGTTTGGTGACTCATCCAGCTTGACCTCCTCCGCAAGCCCCTCCAACTCTTCAAGTTCCTCGTGCTCGACAAGCAGGTCGCAGGCCGGGCAGCTGAAGACGAAGGGGGTGAACATGACCGCCCACTCATCCTCGTCGACGTGCTTGTCACCACTAAGCCAGCCCTGCGAGTCGCATGCCGGGCAGGTGACGAGCTCGTCGTGTTCGATGTTGCCGCCGGGAGGGAAGACTCGCGCAATCGCGCCGAGGACGAGCTCGCGTTCCTTCTGGGGCATGTGGCCGTAACGTTCCGTGAAGACATCTTTGGCCCGAGCAAGTTTGCTCTCCAGCCGGACACGGACAGCTTCCACGTTCTCTTCGAGAAGCCGGTCGTGCAGGGACTCGTAACCGCCCCAGTAGGAGTTGTTGATCTTGAGCTCGACGAGCAAGGGGTCGATCAGCCGGAGACACGTGGTGAAGACGGCATTGACCTCTGACCGGTCGTACATGCCACTGTGTGCGACGCCGTTACGAGCATTGGCTAGCGGTCCAAGCGCCCGCTGATCGACCGGCATTTTCTTCCGCAAGATCTTCTGCGCTCGGGCATGGGCTTCGGCCAAGCCGATGGTCTTGACCTGCTCCGCGGGAACCGAAGCGTGTGACCCGTGACCCGTCGCGTGCAGCAAGGAGTTGAAATCCTTGCCCTCCACTACGAGAGCCGGATGGAGGCTGGCCAGGTATGACTTGAGGAGATGCTCGGCAGCGATCCCGGCGTGGTGGACCGCCAGGTCATGAGACGACGGGCCTTCGGCGAGCGCGATGAAGGCCGCGATCATCCATTTGCGCGAAGAGAGCTTGAGCCGTTCCGAGTCCATGGCCAGGACACTAGGCGGCTGGAGCAGACACATTGTCGGAATTTCGGTGGCACTCAATAGTGCCACGGCGACATATGTCCACTTCTGTCTGCCCCAGCGCCGAGCAGGTCGAGGTCGCAACGGCAGCCGTTCTCGCCGTCCGGACTGGCTTTGTACGCGTGACCTGACACCACTTGTCGGTCACGGACGACACCACCTGGTGTTGGCGGAGAGCGATGTCGCCGAGATTTGACACCACTTCGGGCCTTGCGGTGGGAGGATCGGTGTTCTCCTCGTGGTGAGGGGCGCCGATGCCGCCCAAGTCCAAGCCTGAGCGGCCGCCCAGGACTCAGCCGGGAAGTGACGTGCCCACCATTGCCCACGCCCGCTCAGCCCCGCCTGGCACCAGCCTGCGGTGACCAGGTTGATCGCGTTGCCTGGTCGGACGTACGGCGGCGAGCCGTTCGAGGCGATGGTGTCTCAGGTAAGCCGAGACCAGAAGGCGACGAACGCGATGTAGGTGATGGCGGCGGTGGCCACGAACCAGAAGTACGGATCGCCGCTTCGTCCGGATGCCAGGTCACCGATGAAGGCGCTGAGATTCCCCACGGTGAGCACCACGCCCGTGCCGGCCCAGGCTCGCCCTGCGATCCGGGCGAAGCGCTCGTCGGGTTCCTTCTCGGTGAGGCCCTGGTAGGTCTCGCTCCGGCGTCCCAGCAGTACTAAGGCGAGACTGCAGACCGCCAGGATTCCGAACGTCACCAGGCCGAGAGCGAGGTGGCCGCCGACAGTCGCGGCCACGAGGCAGGCGCCTCCGAGGGCTAGGAAGAAGCCGGGGACGGACCGCCTGGCTGTGTTACTGGTCATCTGCTGGGCTCTCATTGGCATGAAACATCTCCTCAACGCTGACCTCGAAGAACTTGGCCATGGACAGGGCGAGCGGCAGGGAAGGTGTGTACCGCTCGGTCTCGATGGCGTTGATCGTTTGCCGTGAGACCCCGAGGGCTGTGCCTAGCTGGCTCTGGGAGAGCTCTCGTGATGACCGCAGTTTCCTGACGCTGTTTCGCACATGTAAAGCGTACTTGTCACCCCTCGGGGGCTGTCAAGCTTGCTTTACAGAAGGGGCCGGGCTCGCACGGCGCCTCGGGCACCGTGCTCACCACGCTGGTGGCCAGCCCGGGATGGAAGGGAGAGTGCATCCCCGACCGCCCCTTGGAAGGCCGCACCCCGCCCGCGAGTGCGGCTCCAGCTCCGAGGTGGTGTCACTTCTCACCGGCATTTCGCGGCACTGTGATCGACAAGCGCTGTCTGAACTCGTCGACAGGCGGTGTCAGGTCTCGCCTACAAAGCCACCGGACCGTGTTCGGGCAGGAGAACCAGGCCGCAGGCATATCGGCAAGTCCGGCTATCAGCAGCGGCGGAACGTCGGGTCAGCGGCGGCTGACTTCCGCGGCGTAGTCAGCGCCAAAGCCCTGGCTCTCTCGGGTCCAGTTGTCTCCGGTGGACTGGTGGAACCCAAGCAGTCGGCTGATGGCGATGGCGGGCAGTTCCGAGGCGATGTCCATCAGCGACGCGTGGCGCGCGAGCTGCGCCGGGATGCCGATCGCCTTCAGCCGCCGACCCAGGGTGTTCGGGTTGATCGGCTGTCCGGGGTAGATGCTATGGAACAGCCACTTGGGTTCCTCGAGCGGGACAGTGGCCGCGCGGCCGTTGCGTCGCTCGACGAGCTGGCGGATCAGGCCGTCCAGAGGCGCGGGGATCTCAACGGGGACTCGCCCGAGCTTCAGAGCGAGCGTGTCGCCACGGTCGACGATGTGCTCGGTGGTGAGGCGGCTGATGCGGCCAACGGGCTGGGCGAACAGCAGCAGGAGCAGGCCGGCGGCCCGGTCGGCGACCTGGAGTTGTTCGCCGTGGACGAGCCGGCGGACCAGGGCCCAGCGTTGGTCTTTACCGATGATGCGGGCGGTGAAGTAGTTGCTGATGACCGGCGCGGTCAGTGGTCGGCTGTGGCCGCGTCGGCTGGTCCAGAGCAGGAATCCGCGGACCGTGGCGCGGGCGGTGGGGCCGTCGCTGAGCCAGGCGTCCACCTGGTCCTGGGTGCAGGTGTCCAGGGTGGTGCCGCCGTCGTGGAGCCATTCCAGCAGGCGGGCCACGTTACGGATCTCGATCCGGACGGTCTCGGCCCGGCCGTGGGTGACCAACTGTCCGGCGGGCATGCGTCGGAGTCTGCGCAGGGGCTGCCAGTTCGTGTAGTTGCGCAGGATCCTGCGCTCCTCGGCGGACGAGACGCGGGCGATGGTTTTGGTCAACCAGCGTTCCAATAGGGCCAGTTGTTCGTCCCGGGCGGGCAGGGCTCCTGCGGCGACCAGTGCGGCACGCAGGTACTCCACGGTCCGCGCGGCGGCGAAGCGGTCAAGGACCTCGTGGGTGACCGGCCCGTGCTCCGTCACCAGGGCTTGGAGGACGGCGCGGCGGGCGGGAACCTTGTGGATCCAGTGCAGCACGGTGCGAGGCGGCGGCTTCAGCAGCGCCTGGAAGACCGGTTCCAGTTCCGGGCGCACGGGACCGCCCCGCGGGCTGAGCACGTCGCGCAGGTCAGCGGAGCGCGCGCAGGCGGCGCACCGTCCGTGCCGGTAGAGCCGTTCGACGGACCCGCACTGGGTGCAGGGACGGCGGGCGGCGGGGTGCTTGGCCCAGCAGGTCTGGCACAGGGGTTCGCCCTCGGGGGTCCGGCCGCTGGTGCGGAAGGTCCCGCCGCAGCCGGCGCAGGGCTTGGGTTTGTTGCCGCAGTGGCTGCACAACGGTTCGCCGGTGGCGGTGCGGTTGTTGACGCGCCGGTGCTTGCCGCAGCTGGCACACACGGCCTCCTCGCGCTCCTTGGCGCTGCAAGGCAGGCACTTGGGGGCATCGGTGGCGGCGAAGTAGCAGGGGCCGCGTTCACCGCAGGTCGCGCAGACTGCGGTGGGAATCTCGCGGCAGACGGCGCAGACTCCACCGTCGTCGGTGCGCGACTTCCTGAAGCGCAGCGCGCCGCAGACGCTGCATGGCCTGTGGTTGAAGGGGTCGTGCTGGCGGCAGGTGCCGCACACGGGCTGGCCGTCGAACCTGCGACCGCCGATCGGTCGCGAGCGCCCGCACCCGGCGCAGATCACAACCTTGGTGTCGTGCCAGCACAGCCCGCAGCAACGCAGGCCGTCACGACGCTGTTTGAGGTCGGTGGTGCGCTGGCAGAACGGACACGAGGGGACGACCACGCCGTGGGCGCCGTAATCAATCAGCGCCTGGGCCAGGGCGGAGATCTTGGGTGGCCCCTCGGCGCCGCGCCCGGTCAGCAGGGCAGGGGTGTCTTCCAACGCCCACAGCAGCCGGAGCTGGCCGGGGCGGGTGGGTTCAATCGAGCGGATGACCTGCTGCGCGGTCGCGGGCGAGACGCCGAACGGGCCGGCGGCGATCAGCTTGGCCAGTTCCTGGGCCGGGTCTGTGGCGCCCCAGGGCGGATGGGCCCGGCAACGGGGCCGACCGGCGCGGTCGCGTCCGGCGAGGGTGGTGCTTCCGCAGATCACGCACGGGTTGGCGCACCAAATGCGGCGGTTCTTACAGGCACTGCAGATGCGTACGCCGTCACCGAGGCCGGTCAGCGGACGCTCACGCCCGAAGTCACCGCAGCGGGGCTGCGCCAGCCTTTCCGCGCCGGCCTCGCGCAGTGCCCCAACGAGCCGTTCGATCGCGCGTGGCCCTTCGGGACGGCCGGACGTCAGCAGGTCCGGTCTGGCCTGGAGAACTTCGGCGAGCGTCCGCAGCTGGGGCCGCTGGCGGAAGACCGCCTGGAGCACGGCGGCGACGTCGATCCGCTCGCACGAAGGGTCGGCCGACCGGACGATCTCGCTGATCACGGCCTCAGGCTCGGTAGCGGAGCGTGGCAGCTCAGGATCGGGCACGACCGGCGCCTACTCGGGCACGATCCGGGCCCGCTTGGGCCGCAAATCGCCGAGCCCGGCATCCTTCCCGGCCGCCGATCCGCCACCGGCCGCGGCGCTGTGACGGCGCCGCGAACCGGCCGCCGCGACGGGCTCGATGAGCTCGTCCATACTGCAGCCCAGGATGTCGAGCAGGGCCATGAGGGTCTTCAGGCTCAGCCGCTCGGGCCGTTCCACCACCAGGCGGTAAGTCTGGCTGGGCGACAGGTCGATGCCGCGCTCGGCCAGCAGGGGACGCAGGTCGGTGGTGGAGAACATTCCGCGGGTGGCCATCACTTCCCGCAGATGCCAGCGGTAGTCAAGCTTCGGCGTCACATCGTCTCCCTACTGTCCGCCCTGCAGGGCCTGGTCCAAGACCTTACGCATCATCGCGTTCATGAAGTCCCCGCTCACACCGGTATAGAGGGCGGTCGTGGAGGCGTAGCGGTGACCGACCTGCCGCTGGACGAAAACGGGGTCCGCACCGTCCTCGATCTGGTGGGTCACGTGGCTGTGCCGAAGACAGTGCGGGACCAGCGCCTTGTCCAGGCCCAGCGCATCGCGGTAGGCCGCGAACCGGTCCTCGATCTCGCGAGCCTGCAGGCGCCCGCCTCGTTCGGTCAGCCACAGCGCCGACTGCTCGGGGGCCGCCGCGTAGCGGGGCCGGGCGTTGATCACGTAGTCCTCCACCGCTTCCACCGCCCAGGGCATGACGCTCAGCGTCGTACGTCGACGTGGCGGCGATCCCTTGGTCCGCTTGCCGTAACGCACGTGCAGCGAACCGAAGTTGCCCAACTCCGGTGCCTTCGGGTTGCGGTAGAAGTCGGTGACGTCCAGCCGGGAGGTCTCGGTGCAGCGCGTGCCCCAGCCGTACATCAGCTTGAACACGGTGGCGTCCCGGTAGGCCGCGAGCGCTCCCTTGCGCCCCAGCCGGATCGCCCGGTCGACCTGGGCGTCCGCGTGGTCGAGAAAGATCTGGATCTCCTCCCGCGTCATCGGCCGCCGCTCGGCGCCGCCCTCGTAGTCGGCCAGGTGCGCGACGGTGTTCCACTCGTGGCAGATCTGCACCGGATGCACCCCGAAGCGGGTCTCGCACTCGGCCGGCCACTGGTAGTGCGGCGAGGTGACGTAGTCGCAGAACATCCGGATCGCACCCTGGTACCCGCGGATCGTCGACTCCGCCCGCTTCAACTCGGCGATCAGGTACGTCATCCACTCGTCTAGATCGGACGCCGACCACTGCCACGGATAGGCGTTGGTGTACGCGGCGAAGCGCCGCACCGCGCTCTGTCGATCGCTGATCGTGTCCGGCTGCAGCCGGCGCCCGCCGCGCTGTTGCCGTCCCCAGCCCTCGATCATCGCCTCGAAGACCGCGTCCTCGGGATGCAGCAGAGACACGCCCTGGAGCAGCACGAGCTGCGCTGAAGCCTCCCGCAGTTCCGCTCCGGGCATCCGTAGCCCCCTCCATTAGCCGCGCGAATCATGCATCAGATGCACTCGCCCGCGCAACACCCCAGGCCACTGGCCTCAACTTCGAAGAGAGGTACTCGGCATGAAGCCGCAGAACACCAGCTCAACCAACTCCGGATCACGCATCCAACGCAATTCCCCGCCGTCTAAGAAATTCTGGACGATCGCGCACGCTTGCGGACATGAGGTCGAGCGCGACCTTTCCGACCGCCCCGCGGACCGCCGCGCCGGTTTCGCCGAATGGCTGGCCAATCAGGAGTGCACCGACTGTTGGAAGGCCACACGCGTCGACCGTGAAGAAGTCAAGGCGGCCTGGCTGGCCGCCAAGCGTGCCGAGGAGCAGGCCGCCGCCGGCACTTGGTCAGCGCAGTACCGGATGCCTCCGTTGGAGGGCAGCGAGCGAGGGATCGCCTGGGGCGAGCGCTGCCGCCATCAGTTGGTGTCCGCCGCCTACACCGCTCTGGTTCTCGAGGGCGACATGGACGATGACGCGTGGCAGCAGATAGAGGACGCGGCTCGGACCATCACCCGCGCTGGCTGGTGGATCGACAACCGCGCCTCCGAACCTGACGACCTCCCCGAGCTCCTGGCCGCTGCCACTTCTGGTGACCGGCCGTGTGAGAACCCATTCGTCTGACCAGGGGGCGGTGCCGCAACACACGGAGGCACCGCCCCCTCCTCCCCGGGCGATCCGGCCTCTACCACCCGTTTCCGGCCGAGCCAAATTCGCAATCCGGCGGATCCTCATCCTCCACGAGCCCGTTTCGTCAACTCATTTCCTTGGACACCTGCATGCCTACCCCGCGTACCAGCGCGCCATCGACCACCGACGGTACCGACGCGCTCCTTTGTCTGCTGTTCGGCGCCGTTGGCGCCGCCGTCGGTTATGGCTCCCTCGCCTGGCTGAGCGGTAGTCTCACCAACTACCTGCTGGCATCTGGAACTTGGGTCCGCTACCAGCCGGCAGAAGCGGTTCTTCATCCGGCTGAACTCTGGCCCGACCTTTCCCCCACCGCACTGCTCATCGGCGCGCGGGTCCTGCCCGCCGTCCTACTCAGCGCCCTCCTCACCGCAATAGCGATCTTCTGGCTGTCCCGGCGTAGCGGTGTCACGACCGGGCTGGCGCGCAAGGCGGACCTCGCTCCGCTGCTGGGCAAGCAGATCACCGCCAAGGCGAAGAGCCTGCGGCCAAGCCTTTCCGGGCTCAAGCCCAAGGAGATCCCTCCGGCCGACCGCGGCATCCTCCTCGGCACCCTCGACCCGGGCCAGGCGGAGGTCCGTGCCTCCTGGGAGGACGTACTGGTGGCAATCATGGCCCCGCGCTCTGGCAAGACCTCCGGCCTGGCCATCCCAGCAATCTTGTCCGCCCCCGGACCGGTGCTGCTGACCTCCAACAAGGCGGCGAACGACGCCTTCACCGCCACCGTGGACGCGCGCTCCAAGGTCGGCAACATCTGGACGCTCGACCCGCAGCAGATCGCGCATCACCCGCGCCGCATGTGGTGGGACATCCTCGCCGACGCCCGCGACCTGGCCGGAGCCAAGCGTCTGGCCGGGCACTTCGTCGCCGCATCCGTGGACGACTCCAACGGCGGCGACTTCTGGTCCACCGCCGCCAGCAACACCCTCGCCGCCCTGTTCCTGGCAGCCTCCTCCTCCGGCCGCCCCATCACCGACGTACTCGCCTGGCTCGCCTCCCCCGCCGACCGCACCCCGGTCGACCTGCTCACCGACGCAGGCCACCTGGCCGTCGCCGCCCAACTCCAGGGCACCGTCAGCGGCGCCACCGAAACCCGGGACGGCATCTACGAGACCGCGCGACAGTACGCCAGCTGCCTGCTCGACCCGGAAATCGCCGCGTGGGTCACTCCCACCGAGGAGGTGCCCGAGTTCAAGCCCAGTGACTTCGCCACCTCGAAGGACACGTTGTACCTGCTGTCCAAGGACGGCGGCGGCTCCGCCTCCGCGATCATCGCCGCAGCCGCCGACGCGGTCATGCGCGCCGCGGTGATCGTCGCCGAACGCTCCGGTGGAAGGCTCGACCCGCCGCTCCTAGCGATCCTGGATGAGGCCGCCAACGTGTGCCGCATCTCGGACCTGCCGGACCTGTACTCGCACCTCGGCAGCCGCGGCGTCATCCCCCTCACGATCCTGCAGTCCTACCGGCAGGGCCAGAAGGTCTGGGGCGAGACGGGCATGGACGCACTGTGGTCCGCCGCCACCATCAAGATCATCGGCTCCGGTATGGACGACGCCGACTTCGCCGACCGCGTCTCCCGCCTCGTCGGCGACCACGACGTACAGACCTCGTCGATCTCCACCAGCGACGGCGGCAAATCCACATCGATCTCGATGCGCACCGAGCGGATCCTGCCCCCGGACGCCATCCGAGCCCTACCCAAGGGCAAGGCACTCCTGCTGGCCACCGGCATCCGCGTCGCGATGCTCAGCCTCAAGCCCTGGTACAAGGAGCGGTCCGCCAAGCAGATCGGCCCCGCCTCCGCAGCCGCCACGAAGGCGATCACCGAGCGGGCCATCGCCAAGACTCTGCGCAGTGATGACTTCGGGACTGCGGCATGAGCAAGCCGCACCTGGTTCCTGCCCGTTCAGTCGGCCCGCCACCAAGCACGTGGTCTACCTCGTCCAGCAGTCGGCGTGACCACCGCCGAAACGGCCCTGCAGATCCCGTCGCTGCAGGTCACCAGATGAGGACCCCGCCGCCCAGCGTCTGTGCGCGCCTGGCAGCATCCTCAATGTTGGCCAACCGCCTAGAAATTACGTCCCGGTGTTCCTCAACCGTCCGTGCTGGGACCGTTCCTGCCACGATCTTCTCGAGGTTTTCGCGGAGCAGGATGCACTCGCGCAGGAACGCTGGCACCTGTTCGACGTCAACCTGTACGTCGGCACCAGCGAGGACCGGAAAGAAGCGGGCTCCCAACGAACGGACCACCTCGGAGCCCCACACCCGGGTACGCCAGCGCTCGAATCCGGCGAGGTCAGAGGATCCTGCTGGAACGTCGAGCACCTGCATCTCACCGTCAGATCCGACGACGAAGACATCCACCAACAGACTCATGAGCGCAGTGGACCACAGCAGTCTTTCCTCGGTCTATGAACTTTAGGCGCCCTGTCTTGGCACGCCGTAACTCCGTCCAGGCCAGCTTTCATCTCCGCCCGGCATCCCCTTGCACACCTTCGTCAGGAGGCATCCGTGTGCCGTTACATCCCTTGCGGCCCTGAGCTGGCCAACAGTCACGTCATTCCCCACGGCGACCAGTGGTGGCTCGTCGCCGACAGCGGCTCCATGCCCATCGCCGATCCCACCTTCAGCGGCGAACTGGACCAGTTCGCCGCCGCGATGACCGCCGCGAACCGCGCAGTTGCAGCACTCCGCTCCCCACAGCACGCCGACGAGAGCGACGCGGAGCCGCAGTGAACGTGCTGATCGAAGCCGAACAGGCTGTGCTCGGCGCCGTCCTGCTCGACCCCGGCCAGCTCGACTCGCTGGCTGGATGGCTGTCTCCCGACCACTTCTTTCGGCCTGCGCACCAAGCCGTGTTCGCCGCGATGCTCACTCTCCGATCACGCGGTCACTCCGCGCTGACGGCCAAGGGCGAGGTGCCGCTCGCCTGGGTGACCGACACCTTCGCCGAGGCAGCTCGCAGTATCCGGGGGCTTACCCCCTCGTACGCGCACACCCTGGTCGCCGCCTGCCCGCGCGCCGGGAACGCTCCGGTCTACGGGCGGATGGTGCTGGAGGGCGCGATCCACCGCAGCGTGCTGGAGCACGCCACCCGCCTGCGTCAAGTCGCCCACACCGATGCCCTGCAAGGTGTGGCCGACAACACCGTGGGTCATGTCCAGATCCTGAACAACGTCCTCGACGACCTGTCCCGACGCTGGGGCACCGACCCCAAGCCGCTTCCACCACCCAACCATTTCGACCATTCGTCGACGGCCGCCATCGCGAGTAGCGATGAGCAGGCCGAGGATGAGCAGCTCCTCATCGGGCTGCTCATCGATCGCCCCGACGGCATGCGCCAGGTGGTGGAGTGGCTGCGGCCGGCTGACTTCGCCAACCCAATCTGTGGGGACCTCTACCGCTGCATCGGCGCCTTGCACCACCGCAGTGAGCCCATCGACGCCCTCACCGTCCAGTGGGAAGCCCAGCGACGCGGCCTGTTCGCTGACTGCACTCTGAGTGCCGACCAGGTCGGTGTTATCTGCCGGAGCGGCGGCGCTGGATCTCCGGAGTTCCTCGGCGAGCGCGTCATGGCCTCCTCCCTCGTCCGAACGGCTTCAGCCTCTGCCCACATGATCCAGGAACTGGCCCGCGACGAGTCGCTCGCCCCCGGCCGTCTGATCGGCTACGCCCTCCATGCCCTCATACCGGCCCATGAGGTGCACGAGCGCTGGCGTACCGCCATCAATGCAGCGCCAGTCGGGAGTGCCGCTCCCGCGGCGAACACCGAACGGTCGACCGAGCGCGTTCACGCGGCCCTGGCTCGCAGCCAACCCCAGCGCCCGAGCCCGCCCCCAACTCGAACGCCTGCCACCACCATTCCCTCCACTCGTCCCGCTGCCCGGAGCCACACGTGATGCCTCGCAGACCAGTCCCGCCCATCCCCGCCCACGTCTTCCGAATCACTACGGCCAGGAGTTCGCCATGTCGTCCCCCTCCCCCGCCCATACTCTGCGCGCTGCGGCTTTCGCCTTCGACGCCCAGCGCGGCAAGCTGCCCGTCGCCGCAGATCCCCACCGATCGCCCGAGCCCACCTTCGTCTCCCGCCAGATATCCGAACTCAGCAAATTGGTCGCGGACTTGAGTGACGAGGTCGCCTCCCGGGCTGTGTACGACTCGACCGCTCCCGGTGAGGCGCGCGTCGCCACCGCCTTCGCCGCAGCGCTCGAACCCGCCGGCCAGGCCATCGCCGCGCTCGGTACGGTCAGCCACCAGCTGGCCTTCGTCGACCACACCTGGGCCAGGCGCCACGAGCCGGACCTGCGCGATGTTCACGACCGGATCCCGGAGGTCATCGAGGACGCCCTCGCCGAGGCCGACACCGCACTTCAGGACGCCGCCACCGCCCTCCACAGCGCAGCGACATCGATCGCGCAGCCGACGCTGCGGCTGAAGGCCGCCCTCAGCCGCACCCCGACAGCCGTCGCTAACTCGTCGCGCGTTCCCACCACAGGCCCTGCTCCGGCGACTCCCCGCGCGGCGGCGACCACGCGAGCCCGGTGACATGACCGGCAACGCTCAATCCCATCTCCCACTGATCGGGAGCCTGTGCTCGGGATACGGCGGCTTGGACCTAGGTGTCCAGGCCGCCCTCGGCGGCAGCGTGGCCTGGCACGCCGAGATCAACCCCGACGTTTCCATGATCCTGGCCCGGCACTGGCCAGACGTGCCGAATCTGGGCGACATCACCACCGTCAACTGGGCCGCCGTACCGCGGGTGTGCGTGCTGACCGCCGGTTTCCCCTGTCAAAGACGTCTCGGTGGCCGGTCGACGCGCCGGACTCAACGAAGACACCCGCTCCGGCCTGTGGCTGCACGTCGCCCGTGCAGCCGAGGCCCTCCGCCCTTGCCTTTTGGTGGTTGAGAATGTCCGAGGGCTCCTCACGTCTCCCGCCGGTTCCCCTGGCGACGTGGAACTCTGCTCGGGGTGTCTGGGAGACGGCCCAACCCAGTCTTCTCTGCGGGCACTTGGTGCCGTACTCGGCTCCCTGGCCGACATCCGGTATGACTCGCGATGGCTCGTGCTTCGCGCCAGCGACGTCGGAGCACCCCATCATCGCGCACGGACTTTTCTCGCCGCCTGGCCCGCCGACCGACCTGCTCAAGACCCCAACATCGAACCTGGGCACGAACGGTGGGAGTCAGCACCCGAACAAGCGCAAGCAGGGCGGCCACGGCCCGTCACTGGCCGACGAGGTGGAGTGGCTGCTGCCCACTCCGAAGGCCAGCGACGGGATCAAGGGATCACCCAACCAGCGCCACGGCAACGGCGACCTGACGCTCCCGTCGGCGGCGGCGCTGTGGTCGACGCCGAGGACCAGCGACATGGGTACACCTGGCCACAGGGCCAACAAGAGCGCCCGTCTACCCTCGTCGGCGGTGGTGCTGCCGCTATGGGACCACTCGGACCCGGGCAGCGAATAGCCACCGGCCAATGGGGACGGTACGCGGCGGCCATCGCCCGGTGGGAGAACCTCACCCGACCGGCACCAGCTCCAACCGACAGCGCAGGACGCCTTCAACCAGCTTTCGTGGAGTGGATGCAAGGGCTCCCTGCGGGCTGGGTGACCGCCACTCCCGGCCTGGGCCGACCGGCCCAACTCATCGCACTCGGCAACGGTGTTGTCCCCCAACAAGCCAAGCATGCCGTCCAGTTGCTGAC
Organism: Streptantibioticus ferralitis; assembly: GCF_029223525.1. Classification (GTDB taxonomy): domain Bacteria; phylum Actinomycetota; class Actinomycetes; order Streptomycetales; family Streptomycetaceae; genus Streptantibioticus_A; species Streptantibioticus_A ferralitis. The sequence continues at coordinate 218,339 of NZ_JARHTQ010000001.1, forward strand.
GCCCTTCCCACGGTGCTCGCAGTGCGCCGTCCCGTAACCGTGCCGGACCACATCACGCAGCCGCTCCTCCTACGGCGGCCCCTCTATCGCGGATTTCCGGCCGCGCCAAATCCCGAATCCGCCGGATCCTCTTCCGCGTGCCGTCCTCCGACAGAAGAAAGCAAGCACTACCGTGCCCGATTCTCTCCAGGGCTCCATCGAGCCCTTCCGCATACCCGACGACGACCTGGACGATCTCGCAACCACCTTGGCCAAGATCGTCGCCGAGGTCCGTAAGCACGGTGTCCTCCTCGACCGCCTCGCCGACGAAACCACCGAGCCCGACGACGCCTCCTCCGGACAGCCCGGAGAGACGGTCCATGCCGCTGGCGAACAGAAAGCACCTACCTCGGCATTCATCGTGGCGCTCGGCGGCGAAGCATACGACATCGAACTCGCCGCCCTACGGAACTGGGTCAACCACCTTCTCCTGCCCGTCTATGGACGCGAGATCGGCAGCACCCGTCCATGGTGTGACCAGTGGCACGAGCACCCCGAGGCCGTTGCCCGCCTACACGCGCTCTGGCTGGCTTGGCAACAGCTGACCGATGCCGAGGCGGGCCTGTGCGGGCCGTCGACCTGGCACCGCGACCACCTCGACCACGCGCTGCTCCAACTACGCGCGCCTGATGGCCCGTTCGCGGCCTGCACCACCAGTCCCGCCCGGCCGACCCACCGCGTTCTGGCCACCCCTGCCCCCGCACAGCCCGGAGCACAACAGTGAACACCGCACCCGAACGTCCCGACTACCGCATCGAAAACTTCGAGCCCGCGGACGACACCGTGTCCGACGACTTCGATTCCTTCACGCTCCTGGATGACACCTTCGTAACCATCGCCCAACACCACAGTGGCGACGGCCGCGACACTTACCTGGTTCTCTTCGACGAATCGGCGGATTGGGGCGTCCCGGGTTCTCCTACATTCATGGCCCTACACCTCAACCGCGACGTCGAGCAGCGCAGCTTTCGGTTCGACGCCGCTCGTGTAGCGCTCGTGCCCTTGGCCCAGCGTTGGCTGATCCAGCGCGGCTGCCCCGCCGAGGCCATTGAGGTCTCCCACTCCAACGCGCCGAAGCCGAAGGACGACCTCACGCAGCGTCTGGAGGAACGGCTGAAGTCGTCAGGCAGCCGGTACACGATCCGTGACGACTACACCTACAGTCCCGGACGCTTCGACTTCGGTGTCGAAACCTGGGTGCTCGTCCACGACAGCCACCCGGACTCCGCGGAACAGCCCTACCGCATCTTCCTCGAAGAGATAAGCGCGGACCTCGACAGCTACACCCTCCGCGAAGGGGCATTCGCCGACGAGGATGCGGCCCAGGAGTGGCTGTGGAATCGCGACACGCCGCTCCCCCAACCCGTCGAGGCGATGCGCGACACAACCCGCCGGGCTCAGGTGGCTCTTGCCCGGTCAACCACCGGAATCCAGGTCGCAGCTATCCCCACCGCAGGAGCAGCACACCCCACCGAAGGGAAGACGAGCCGGAGGGCGCGATGAGCCGCGCCCGCTTCGCCTTCGCCGCCCATCCGGACGCCATCGCCGACCTGCGCCAACTCCCCGACAACATCAGGGACCTAGCGCTGCTGGAACTGCAGAACCTCGTCCACGGCAGCGGTGACTGCCTCCCGCTGGACGGCCACCTGACCGGTTTCCACAAGGTCTATGTCGATCCCGCCGTCGCCTACCGCATGGTCATCCAGTTCCGGGACGCGCCCGCCTCCTCCACCCACGCCCGCGAGGTCTACCTCCTCGCCGCAGGCCACCGGCAGGACTACGAGGTCTACCGGACTGCCCAGCAGCGAACGAACCGTACCGTCCTGAACCGTCCGGTCACCGAGCCGACGACCGACGCGCGGGTGCGTGCCGCGCGTGCCCGCTCGCCCCAGGCCGGAGTGGTCAACCCGCTGCCCACACCCACAACCCCAACCGCCCCCGCAGGCCCTGCTCGCGTTACCGCTCGAAAGGTTCTGTCGTGATCGCCGACCGCACCGCCACCCGCGCGGAGCTTGCCGAACTGCTCGACGAGGCAGCCGAGCGCATCTCCGCCATCCTCACCACCAGCTACCCCACCCCGACCAGCCGCTCCTACTTGCACCCCGTCCTCGGCGCACTGTCCACCGGCCCACAGATCATCGGCGAACTCAGCGACCGCCTCGAAGCCCTCGTCGCCCAGCCGCTTCCGGTCACACCCGCCGGTCTGTTGGCGGTGGCGTCCTACGCCTCCGCGCTCGGCTGGCTTACCGAGTCCCTCGGCGAACTGACTGTGGCCGTGGAAAGGATCTGCACGCACGTGGGCATCCCTGACACCGCGCCCAACGAGCACGCCCCACCCCGGTCCGCAGACGAGACCGCGCAAGACTCCCATGCTGTCTCCCGACCGCTGGAGGAGGTCGACTTCACCGCATTGGAACTGGCCGCCATCCGAGCCGCTGCCGACGCTGCCGATCTGACTCCCGGCGACTACGTCGAGGCACTCTCCCAGGCCCTGCGCGCCGCATCACGCATCACCGACGCGTGTACCGAAATCTGCGAAGCGCTCCTGGACGACGCGGCGTACATCCGCGAAGAGGCCGCCGACCACATACGGATCGGCGCCGAACCCGGCAGCCTCCCAACCCTGGTCCGCATCCTGCTCGCCCGAATGAAGGCCGACCAGTAACCCCATCTGCTGACCGATCTCCCGCGTTGTGCACCGCCGCGCTCGCCACCAGGAGCCCTCCACTCATGAAGTCTTTCCTCCCTGCCGATCTCCCGCCTGACACCGCCCTACTGGTCCGACCGGTCTACCTCGCTGGGCACGGCGAAACGTCCACGATCTACGACGCCCTGCCTGACACCCGTGGGTGGGGGAAGGCAGCCACGGACACAGGGGTGATGTTCACCAGCCCCCGTCAAGACGTGCAGGTCGCCTACCTGCCCGAAAGCCGGTACGGCGGTTGGAAAATCACCCAGTGCCACGAACCCCTGGGCATGCCGATCTGGTCGGCCGCCTTCAGCGAGAACACCCCAGCCGAGATCGTCTCCGCCTTCACCACCGCCCTCGGCGACGACCAGCGATGCGAGGCCCGCCACGCCTTGTCCCACGATCCACAGGACCGGTCCTGGCACCCGGCCGGGGTGCTCGCCGACCTCGGCTGGCATCACCAAGACGACGACCGATTCCTCTATCTCCACGCACCTGATGGGCGTGCCTACCTGCGCATGCGCAGGGGCGAACTCGCCGACGACGTAGAACTTCGAGGCGATGGCCCGGCGTTGTGGACGATGCACGCCGGTATTGACGAAGTGGCCGGCGAGCGCTGGCACGCTGACTTCACCGCCCACACACCACTGCACCTGCTCGCCGCGACCGCACGCGCATTCAGCAGTGCCGATCCCGTTGAGCGCACTCTCGCCGATATCCCCGAGCGCAACCTGCTTTTCATCACCGCGACCCCAGTAGACGAGCACGCCGCTACGCGCCAGTCCGCAGCCTTGGCTCGCACTCCCAACGCCCCGCCGATCAGGCCCGCTTCTCCACCTCCACCGGCCGCAAGCCATCCGGCTGCGCATGCTCCAACCCGCCACCGCTGACCACCCACGGAGAAAGCCGTGCCGTACACCTCGGAAGAAGAACGGTGGCGCGAGTACCACGTCACTCCGCGCTATCTCGCCGGTTCGGGCACCATCGGAGACCCGGGCTTCGCCCCTGTCGCCGACTGGCCGCACCACCATCTCGACGACGGTGACTGCCAACTCGTCGTCACCTCGCCCGACCACCGCATACGGATCGGCTGGTTCGGCGACGACTACGACCTGTGGAAGATCAGCGCAGCCGGGGATCCCGTCTCCGCGCCTCGCTGGACAGCAATCGCCAACCAGAACACCCCGTCGGAGATCGTCGCTGGGCTGACCAGCGCTTTGGCTCGCGATTACGCGGACGGCAACAACCGCTTCCTCGCCAACTCATCAATGCATTGGACCGACGGGGTCCAGCCCTTGTTCGACGCCGGTTGGACGCGGAGCGCAGCCGAGCGAGGCACGGTCGAGATCGTTGCTCCGGACGGGCACGCCGGAGTCCTGATCGACAACCGTCTGTATGGCGCCGCGAACGGGACGTGGACGCTGTGGGCTGGTCCGCGCGGTTGGGGCACCCGCGCGGAGATCGTCTTCACTGCGCGAACCCCGTCCCACCTCATCTCAGCGACGGCCGCCGCCATGGCTGACCCGTCCCCCGTCGTCCGGCTCCGGCGCCAGATCCACCGCGACGTAGAACACCTGGTCTCCTTCGCCCCGGTGGCTCCCAACGTCCCTGCGGCCGAGGGAGCGCCCACCCCGCTCGATGCCCGACGCGCCGCCGTCACGGCGGCCGTCGCACGCGCTGCACACGCTCAGCAAGCGGACCTGCGCGTGCGCGCCGCCCACAGCCGTACCACCACGCCCGCGGCCCGCGCCGGAGTGGCCACCGCGGTCCGGCCGAACACCACCGCGCCGACCGTCGGCCACTCCCAGCCCCGCCCCCGCCGCTGACCAACAACTCCCCCCTGGAGCACACGATGTCCGACCCCACCCCACTCGCCCAGGCCGACGCCATGATCGAGAAAGCCTGGGGGCGCCCGATAGCTGACCTGCAGGCGCTGGCGGTTCGCCGCCCGGTACAAGACCCACTCCTGACAGCCGCGATGCATCTGCGCTCCGCGCTCGTTGTGTCGAACAATGCGGTCGCCGTCCACCAAGACCGACTGCACGCCCTGACTCGGCCGGGATATGTGCCGCCCTTCTACGACCTGGAACGGACCACCCGCGCAGCTACCGAACTACGCGTCGCGCAAGCCGAAAGCCTCACGGCCCTCCGTGGGATCGGCTACTTGATCGAGGCCCGCGAAGCCGCGACTGCGCACTCGGTACCCGGGGTTCGGCTGGCCCAAGCCGCCGTCGCTCGCTCTACGCAAGCACGGCCCGCCTTGGGCCATCCGCCCGACCGGCCCGGCCCGACGGCCACCACTGGCCCCCGGGCGGCCACGATCGGGCCGCGCCGGTAACCGGTCACCCCGCGCCGTTCGCGCGGTGGGCCTCTCAGAGCCGGAAGCCCACCGCGTGAGCCAGTTCCTCCACCGCCAGCGCCACTCAGACCGGGCGCGTGCGGTGCGGCCTGTTGATCACCGTACGGGCTGCGTGGTGACCAGGACATAGTCGAAGTACAGGGAATCGCCTTCGGCGTCGACGGGGTACTCGTAGGAGCTGTTGTTGGCGAAGGACATCTTGGATTCGGGCAGGGCGTAGATGCCGAAGCCGTCGTCGTATACGACGGAATGCCCGCGTTCATCCATTTGCGGCACCAGTTGTTCGCTGGGGGTGCGGAAGACGTCCAGTCCGTCGAAGGTGACGTTGATGTCTGCGTCTTCCACGCGGAAGCGCCACAGCTCGACGCTGGTCAGCGCCCCGTCCTGAGGGAAGGACAGGACGAATTGGAACGCGAAGTCATCGAGGCTTACCACGTAGACGCCTGGGGGCCGCTCGGTTCCTGGTCGGTGACTGATCCGGCCCAGCCCTTGAGTGACCTGCATTGCCGTGTGGAAGGGCATACCGAGTTGGAAGGGCCCAACGCTAACGTGTGGACGAATCTGAACATCCACGGCTTGCTTCGTCTACCCCCTGTCGCTGACTGGTTGCAGGGATCACCGTAGTAGAGCGGGCTCGTCGAAGGCCCAGCCACGGCTGGCCACTCGTCTCACGCACGCCGCTGCAGAGGCCCAGTGTGACCAGTTCGCTCGCGGCAGACGCCACCAGGGCCGAATCGACTACGTACATCGGCACACCCCATGCCAACGTACGGGTGTCGGGGAAACCCCAGGTCAACGAGGGGTCTGCTCCAGCCACCCTTCATCGGACGGCTGCGCACCTATCTGGAACTGCTCCGTCTCGACCAGCACTGAACTCATCGCCAGCACCTCGCTGGCTCCCTCAAAGGATTCCCATGTCTCGCTCGCTCACCGTCGGCCAACTGATCCGCCAACTAGAGGAAATGGATGCTGATCTGCCGGTCCGCCTGGCCGTCAACCCGGACTGGCCGTTCTCTCACTACGCTGGCCGCGTTCTCAATGCCGACGGCACCGCGTTCATCGCCGAGGACGGCCAAGAGGGATACCTACCCCGCACCGTCAGCACCCTGCTCGACTGGGAGGCGAGCACTCCCACCGATGTCACCGACTCTGACGAAGCCACGGAGTACCTCGACACGCAAAACGCCGCATACATCGTCACCGAACTGTTTGACCGCCCAGACTGGACCGTCGATGACGACGGCCTGCCAGCCACCTACTCCGGCCCTGTGGCCACCTCAACGCCCGTCTCTACGAAGACGGTTGGCTCTACGAAGCGCGCAAGGAGCCCATGGCCGATCCCGTCTGGAACGCCTACTTCACGCGCTCCGTACCGGCGGACGCGATCAGGGCTTTCACCGCTGCCCTATTGACTTCGCCCTGACACTGACCCACCCCGCCCGAGGTACGTTGCTCGTCGGGCGACTTCTCTTCGCCGTAACCCGCGCCTCACGAATCGGAGTGACACCATCGCCGCATTGGCGGACTCTTCCCTGCCGCTGTCCACGTTCGTGCACAATCCGATGCCCGCTGGCACTCGCGGCGCAGTGGTTTGCGCATCAGCGGCTTCGCCCCGCCGCCATGTCCTCATCCGCTGGGTCGGCGCAGACCAAATCCGCCTCGCGTTCGGGCAGATCCTGTTGAGCTGAAAACCCGCCGTGATCGGCGGCATGGACGTCACCGCACACCTCGGGCTCGCCACCGGCGGCGTACTGCTGGCCACCTGGCCGGGGTTGGTCGGTGACTGGTCACGCATTGTCCGAACCACGCTGTATGAGGTGACCGGCCTGTGCGCCGCCGTCACGGTGGCCAAGGCCGCTCTGCATCTGGCGAATCACCTCGCCGAGTAGGGATGAGCCGCAACACCGGCCGCCCCTCACTCACGCATCCGGGGCGGTCTCGGGCTGGTCAACTTTTTCTCGTTTGGGGCGTCCTACGGCATCTGCCCAGAGCTGTACTGCTGGGCCCTATTGGGGCAGCCGATCACTGGGTCACCCGCCACCGCCGCACCAGGTCGCCCTCCGTTGTAAGCCACGTCCCGTCCCCGAGGGCGAGGGGGTCGCAGGAGACTGTGCCCGGGTAGTCGAGTTCGGCGACTGGCTGGAGGGTGTGGGCCTCCAGGATCAGGTGGCGGTTGTCGTCCGAGTCCTCCTCCTCGGCGACGGCCACGAGAACGCGATCGTTGTCCAGGAATCCAGGGCGATGGCCGACGAAACGCATGCCCTCCGGCAGCACGTCCGCAGCCTCGACGACGATGTCCTCCTGTCCAGCCTCGCAGCGGCTGAGCCACTCCCCTCCAATGTCCAGCTTGAGGACTACACCGTTGAGGCTCACCCCGGCGAACGGCTCGTCGTCGCCACCGACGGACTGCGTGCGCAGGGTGTCGTCTTCCAACGTGACCGCCAGCGAGTAGAAGGTGTCCCCTTGCAGCGCGTCGAGGAACACCTGAGTGGGGTCAGTGAGGGACTGCTGGAAGATGTACCCCGCGGAAGCGGACGGCAGCAGCGTCTGCGTGACGCGTCGGCCGTCGGCCAGGTCAAGAGCGACGCACGCGTCTCCGGAGTAGGCGTGGTCGCTGAGGTCGGGACCTGGCGTCGTGACGAGGAGGCGGTGGCCCGAAGCGTCGGCGACGCAGGACGGGCCTCCCGTTCCCCGATCAGGCCACGGCTCGAACTCGTACGTCCATCGCTGCCGCCCACTCGCGTCGTAGACCGTGACCACGCCATTGACCACCATGGCGAGCCCCCCGTCCGGTAGTGGCGAGGCGAACCCTTGCGTCTGTCCCGGCTTGTGGGAGAGCCAGCGGCGCTGCTCGGCGAAGACTCGACCACTATCCGAAGCTACGCGGCCCACGACGATCTCGTGCCCGGGTTCGGAGACCAGCCAGCAGGCATGGTCGCGTACTAGAAAGGTGTCGAGGTGGTTGCGGGACCGGTTAACGAGACCCGGCAGTTCCTCCTGCGCGAGGAGCTCAGCGGTGGTGCGTGAGTAGCTCATGGTGATTGTCTACCTCGGAGAATGCCTGGCGGGCCAATAGAACTGTTTCTGCTGCGTCCCCTGCGTGCGGGGATACACCATGCCGTACATGGCTCCGTGGCTGCCACGGATGAGCGGGGAGCAGAAGTCTGTGCACACGCTGTTGGAGGCCGCGCCATGTGTGGGTAGCCAGTCCGGCTTGTCCTTGCCGTGGTTCAACCGGCTAAGGTAGGCGAGGATGTTCTGCTCGGCGTGACCGCCCTTGACGCGCGGAGGCACCTTCATATAAGCGTCATCGGGGATGGGTACGAGCCCAAGTTGCTTGGCCAGTTTGACTTGTTCCGCATCGAGTTTGCTCTTGCTCGTGCCCGAGACAAAAGTTACGGGACCCTTTGGCGTCTGCGCGTGGATGATCGCGACTGTCTGCTTCTCGCGTTGAATCTTGTTCTGCTTGAGGTTGTTGATCTGCTCCGCCATCTTCTGCATCGCGTCCATGCATGGCGCGAGCCCCATGGGATCGGAGATGGTCGCCGGGTTTTCCACGTACCCGAGGGGATTGGGCGCGGGTGCCAGCCCCAGCGGGTCGGGTGTGACGTAGCGGCCCGGTTCGGGATCGTAGTGGCGGAAGTGGTTGTAGTGGAGTCCGGTCTCCGGGTCGGCGTACTGGCCGGGAAAGCGCAGGGGTGTGTAGGCGCTGGCGCCGCGATTCCACGCGGTGGTGCCCCACAGGGTGGGGCGGCTGTGCCAGGCGATGTCACCGGTCTCGCTGACGAGTTCGGTCGGGGTGCCGATGAGGTCCGTGACGATGGCGAAGAAGCGCGAGTCGACGGACTGCTGGTCGGCGCTGAGCTGGCGGCTCTCGGCTTGCGCGAGTGGTCGTAGGCCGTCGTACTCCCAGGTCAGCGTTGTCCGCGTGGTGGTGTCGGTCTGTTCCGACAGGCGGCCACCGTCCCATGAGAAGACGGTTTCCTCGACGACCGTTCCGTCCGCGGCGTGCTTGCGCTTGGCGGTGCGACGCGCGAAGGCGTCGTAGGTGTAGGTCCAGAGCACGCCGTCCGGCGTTGTGCAGGAGGTGAGTCGGTCCTCGGCGTCCCAGGTGTAGCGCCAGATGTCGGGCTTGCGGGACAGGCGTTTTCTGCGGCGCTCGATGACGCGTCCCGCCGCGTCATAGGTGTAGTGCAGGCATCCGGCGGAGCGCAGCCGCATCCCTTCGTAGGTGCGCGGGCCCCGTGTGTCAGGGCTGGGGGCGTGGTCGGGCCAGGTGGCCTCGGTCTGGTTGCCTTCGCCGTCGTAGAGGTAGCGCTCGCTCCAGTGGTGCGCGTCGACGCCTGTTGGGCGGCCATCGGCGTCGAGCGTGAAACTCTTTGCCTCGCCAGTGAGTTGGTCGGTGATGGCGAGGAGGTGGTGGTCGGGCCGGTAGGAGTAGGCGCGTGAGCGCAGCTTTCGGCCCTTGACGGCCAGGCTCTGCTCGCTGACGCGCCCCAGTGCGTCCCAGGCGGTGGCCAGGTGGACGGCCCGATCAGCGGAGCCAACGGTGCGGGTGAGTTCCTGCCCGCGGGCGTCGTGCGCGAAGTGCAGCGGACGCCCGCTGAACTCCATGAGTGTGCGGTTGCCTGCCGCGTCATACCTCTGGGTCGTGACCGCGCCGCTGGGTGTGGTGCGGAAGGTGCGGCGGCCTTCGGCGTCGTAGGTGTAGCGATGGGTACGGCCGTCGACTGTCTCGGCGGTAAGACGCCCCTGCGCGTCCCACTCCAACTCCAGCGTGGCATGAGGAGATTGTGCTTGGAGGAGTCTGCCCGCCGGGTCGTAGGCGAAGGAGGTGACAGCGCCGTCGACGTCCTTGGTCGCGAGGCGGCCCAGTGCATCGTAGTGGTGAGTGACGGTCTGACCGGCAGGGTTGGTGCGGGAGACCATGCGGCCGGAGGTGTCGTGCGTGTAGGTCAGTGTCCGGCCGTCGAAGTCGGTCTCGCGGATGACGCGTCCCACTTCGTCGTACGCGTAATCCCACGTGAGACCAGCTGAGTTGCGGACCCCGGTCAGTCGCAGCTCGGTGTCGTAGGTGAACTCATAGCGCGCTCCGCCCGCCTCGGTGCGGGCCGCGACCAGGTCGAAGTGGGTGTATTCGTAGCGGGTGATACCGCCGTTCGCGTCGGTCTCGGTCAGGCAGTTGCCCTCGCCGTCATAGGTCCACCTCTGTTCGCTGCCGTCGGGCTCGACGCGGCGTAGAAGGTTCCCTTCGATGTCCCACTCCAGGCGTGTGGTGGCGCCGAGCGGGTCGGTGAGGGAGGTCGGGCGGCCGAACCCGTCGCGCGTGAAGGTGTGGGTGTGGCCGAGGGCATCGGTGCGGGCCATCGGTAGCCCGGCCGGGTTGGGCAGGAAGGTTTCGGTGGCGCCGAGGGCGTCGGTGATCGCCGTGATGCCGCCGCGCGCATCGTGTGCGTAGCGAGTGGTCGTCCCGTCGGGTGCGATCAGCGCGGTGTTGTTGCCGGCCTCGTCGTACCCGCGCCGCCACACGGCTCCGTCAGGCCCGGTCACGACGAGCGGCATGCCCCGCTCGTCGTACTCGGCAGTGGTGACGGTGCCATCGGCCTCGCGGACGGCCGTGAGATTGCCGTGCTCGTCCCAGCTCCACTGTGTGGTGTGGCCCTGTGCGTCCGTGCGGCTCAGGAGGTGGTCGTCACGGTCCCAGGTTTGGCGGGTGCTGTTGCCCAGCGGGTCGGTCTCGGCCACGACCTGAAGGCGGTCGTTGAGATGGTAGACGGTGGTGACACCGGTGGAGTTGGTGTAGCGGGTGATGCGGTAGCCGGTCTCGGGGTGGACCTCGTACGCGAAGGTGGAAGAGAGGAGCCCGTCGGGGCCGATGGTGCGGACGACGCGGCCGTCATTGTCGTAGACGTACTGGAAGGTGGAGTCGTTGCGGTCGGTCCAGGACGTTATGCGGCCGACCGGATCGTAGGTGAAAAGCAGCGGCAGGCCCGAGGAGTTGGTGACCGCGTTGAGGTTGCCGTCCTCGTCGAAGCCGTAGGAGGCGACGGTGACCGGGCCGTCGGGGGTGCGCAGGGACAGCGTGCGTATTCGCTGGTCTTCTGCGGTGAGGTGGACCGTGTAGCCGCCGTGATGGACGACGGCGGTCGGGGTGCCGTCGCCGTGGCGGTCGATGGTGATGCGGTTGCTGTTGCGGTCGGTGAGCTCGGTGAGCCAGTAGGCGGTCGACTCGTTATAGGGACTTCCGGTGAAGCAGCGCACGGCGCCGGTGTGCGTGTCGGTTACCTGGTAGACGATTTCGGTGTTCTCGTCCCCGCCATAACTCAGGGGCAGGCGCGGGCCTTCCAAGGGGAGAACCGGTTCACCGCCGGGCTGAGGAAGGCGTGGATAGACCAGGAGGGAGCCGTCTTCCCGTGCCCAGACCGCCCCAGTCCCCGCGGTGTCGAGTTCGATGCGCTCGTCAAGGGTGGAAGCCCAACTGCGGCCGAACCACTGCCCGTAGCGATACCCAGACAGGTGCGTACGCCGCAGGACCAAGGGCAGGACCCCGGGCAGCGACAGATCCGTCTGCGGCAGGGTCATCTCGCCTGTGGCGACGTCTACTGGATCGTTTTTGCAGGTTTTGTTATCCAGTTGGATGCCGTGACGGCGCGGGTCAGACTTCGCCTCGCTCAGCGAGTCCGGCTTACTGTAACGCGACCCCCCTCCAGGGCCCTTGGATGCAAGGTGGAGGTCGTCGTTCCCGCCGTGGTGCTTGCGGAGCTTGTGGAAGCCGTCCTCGATGTCCTGGTCTGCCTTGCGGAAGTCCTTGGAGATCTGCTGGACGGCCTTGGGCAGACGGTCCTTGAGATGGTCGCCCAGCTCCGTGGCGGCCTTCTCCAACGCGTTGACCGCCTTCTCCGCGACCGGTGCGATCGCCTCGGCGATCACACCCCTGCCGCGAGTACGCCCCAAGTGCCCGCGCGCCGTGAATATCTGGCCCCTGGTCTTGCCATGAACCGCGGCACCGACCACGTTGAGGTGAGTGCTCGCCCGCTCATGCTCGGCGTGGTCGATCAGGACATCATCGGAGCCCCCACCGCCGCCCCCTCCGGCTCTACCGTCTCCGCCGCCGACGGAGTCAAGGTGCAGTGCCCCCTTCGCGGAGCCCACACCCTGATGGAAGCCGTCCTTGCCCGCCTGCTTGACCTCGTTGAGGTTCACCCCGTCCTGCACGCCCATGCCATCGGCGGCAAGTTGGATCGCCAGATCAACCGCCATGCCATCCAAAGCCGCCACCGCGGGCTCGGCCAGGGCCGAGACGATGTAGTTGACCGCGTCCTTGGCGACCGCCTGGAACAGCTGCTTGACGACCTGCTGCGTGGCTTCGATCGCACCCGCGTCCAGCAGCGCCGACAACCCGCCCGTCTCCGGGATCAGCGCAAGCGCGATCCCGGTCTCGTCGGCCAGGTACCCCAACTGCGTGATGGCCTCGCCTTTTTGGGCTGTGATGGCACCCGCAGCCAGGTCCAAAGCCCCTGCCACCACTGTCGCCGCAGTGGCGAGGTCTTTCAGGTGCTTGTCCTTGACCTTCCCCCAGTGGGAGCTGAGTGCCTGCATCGACTGGCCCCGGCCGGACGCCAGCAGGCGTTGCATGTGCTGGTTGGCGGCGCCGGTGTTGTCGTCGAGGTCGTGCGCGAAGTCGCGGAGCGAGTCGGCCGTGTGGTGGTAGTCGTCCTCGTCCACGTTGGGCCATGACACGCCGATGAGGTCCAGCATCGTGGCGGCCCAGTCGGGCAACACAACACCCACGACTCAATCCCCCCGTAAAAACGATCAAGATTGGCTAGTCGTATCACGAGGGGATCGGGCAGCGGAAGCCGAGTTTTGGCCTCTTACCGGTACGTAATGCCGGGTCAGGACAGGCGCCATCTTCAGCAAGCCCAGATCAGTTGGGAGGCCCAGCCCATACGCTGTCCGTGCGGCCAGTGCGAGTGCGCTCGAGTTGGTTGAAGCCGCTGTGCTGTGTTGGACAGCGGCACTCAGGTGGTTTGGGCGGTGCGCCGCCGGATGAAGAAGCCGGCAATGGCTCCCGCGGCGACGATCGCCCCCAGGCCGCCCAGGGCCCAAGGCATCATGCCGCTGCCGCCGTGGTCCCCGGCAGCAGTCTGCTCCTTCTCGCCATGCGCCGCAGTTCCAGGCTTGGGTGCCGCGGAGGCCGAGGAGTTGCTTCCAGCGGGGTTCGGCAGGGGGAAGACGTTGGCAGGCCCAGGATCCCCTTCGTGGTCCAGGAGAACCATCCGGGGGCGCACGATCCCGTAGCCGAGGTACTCGCTGGGCACCTTGCCGTCCTGCGGCTTACCAGCGGTCTCGATCAGTGCGCGCAGCACCTGGTCGCCTGTCCAGTCCGGGTGCGCGGACCAGACGAGGGCGGCGGACGCGGAGGCGATAGCCGTAGCTTGGCTTGTACCCCAACTGGAACACAGTCCGGTGCTATTGGGGCAGTGCATGGGAATGTCGTCCCCTGGCGCCGCGAGGGCCACCTGCGGACCGTGGGTTGACCACTTCGTGACGGTGAGGTTCTTGTCCACGGCGCCGACGGCCACCACGCCGTACATGGAGGCGGGCGCGGTGAGCAGGTTGGCCTTGTCGCCGTCGTTCCCTGTAGCCGCGAACATCAACACGCCTTTTGAGTTCGCGTAGTTGACTGCCGAGCGCATATCTGGGCTCTCACCTTTGAGGATGCTCCCGAATGACATGTTGATGATGCGAGCCCCGTGATCCACGGCGTATCGAATATATTTGGAGATCACCTCTCCGCCGAAGTAATACTTGAGGGGGAGGATTTTTGCCCGTGGAGCGAGACCTTGAATGCCGCCGTCGGCGCCCGTTCCCGCGATCAAGGCCGCCATCTCCGTGCCGTGACTGTCGTCGCTCCCCGCAGGCGCCTTGCCCTTGTTCAGATCCGCGCTGGGCAGCAACTGGCCCCGCAGTTCCGGCCTTGACCCGTCGATCTCGCCGTCTATGACGGCAACCGTCACCCCTTGCCCTTGGCTTACCTTCCACATGCTGTCGGCTTGCATGCGGTCCAGGTACCACTGATGCGAGCGAGCATCATCAGCAAACGTCCCTGATGCGGCGGCAGTTGATGCGAGCGTGAAGCTGCCGAGGGCTGCAAGCAACGACGCCAAGCGATAGGCCGCCTTCGCTGTCGACGTTCGCATGGCGCCGTTGCCTCCCACCAGTCCCCAGCTTCCTTTTGGCCTACTCAATGACACGTGGCACGACGCCCTGTCGGCTCGCCTTCCACGTCTCTTCGTCTTTTTCGAGATAGTTCGGGCGAGCGTGGGTGGTGCGTCGGGCGCCGCCTGTTGACCCTACGCCAGTCGACGGAAGGACCCCGTTGCCTGGGTCTTGCCTCACCAGGCCGGAACCGCCAGGGGTGAACTCCCGTGCGGCCGGGTCTAGCTCATGTGCCTCACCCACAACTCCGCCTCTTTCGGAAGCAAGGCGCCGACCAGGACTCGTGGGAGCGCCTGGCGCTCGCCCACCTACGTTCGCTACCCCGCCGGTGCCCATCGGCCCACGGAACATTGAACCGGTAGGAGACGGCTCGCCTTCTCCGCCGATGACGGTCCCCCGAGGAAGCCGGGGTGAGGACATGGAAGCCCCGTTACGACTGGGAATGCCACCGACGATCCCATCGCCGCCTGCTTCGCTCGGCAAGCCGCCACGCGTCGGGAGACGGTAACCGCCGAATCCACCGACGCCCTTGGGTACCTCGACAGCCCTCTCTGGAATTCGTGGAGTTACGTCGCCAGGGCCGGTTCCGGGGATGGTAGCCACGGGAGGAATGCCGATACTCCTCGGCGGGGCGACCGACGGTTCCACCGGTGCATTGCTGCCATGCGGGGTCAGAGGCGGCGTCGTGGGAGCATGGGTCACCGAGTCAATCGTCGTATGCGAACCGACATCGCCTTGCGGCTCGCGCTGATGAACGTCCTCTGCCGTGGCCGTCGAGCCATTGCCTGGTGTCATCGCGTGTTCGGGAGCGCTACTGCTGTCCCCGTGGGATACCGCTGGCTCGTACGTTTCACCGCGTGGTGTGATACCGCTGGTCGTCGCGTCGGGCGATCCGTAAGGGCGGAATCCTCCGCCGTGTTGGTCCGACGGCAGCAAGGGGGCTGGCATCGGCTGAAAGCGCGGCTCCTCCTGCTGCGCGATCGTCTCCGTAGACGTCACGTAGTAGGAGGTCAGCTTGTTCATCTGGTTGATGGCCTCTTGGTGGTCCGACTCGCTCGCCTTGCCACCGCCATTCGACAGCGACCACATGGTCCCGGTCACCTCGGCGAGCGCCTGACCAGCCGCGAGGATGTGGTCGCCCGCCGTACCGGTGTAGTTGGCCAATGTGAAGCTCTGCTTGGACAGTTGGTCGACCCACAGGTGAAAGGCATCGGCGCCATCACTCTCCCACTCAACCCCTTGCCCATACGTCTTGAGGTCGTTGGCGATGGACTCAATCTGCTTCTGCGCGGCCAAGAGCGCATGCCCAGTGCTGGTGAGTTCGCTGGGCATGGCGTTGGCCACCATGGCATGCAAGTCCTCGAAGGACTTGCCCTCGAAATCGGTCTTACTGCGATAGCACGCGGTGACATTCATCTGGCCGGCGGTGATGCCGTCGTCGCCTTGCCCCATCTGCTCTCCCCGGTGCCTAAATGCTGCCCGGCGCGGCGGTCTTACCCTGTCCTTCGGCCGACTGCGGTGTCGACGAAGTGGTCGACCGCGTACCCGATCCGCTCGACTTCGGCGCCTGGTAGAACTTCTCGGTGCTCTGCTGGATCGCGATCAGCCGCTCCATCTGCTCCTGATCAGCGCCGCTGTAGCCGTCCTTGGCCATCTGAACTGCGATGCCGAGCGCTTCTATCTGCTCCCCGAACGTCTTCGACAGAGCGACGAGCCGACCGTGGACCTTGTCGTACAGGCCCGCCAGATCGCCTGCCTCAGCGAAACCTTCGCCGTACGACGAGTGCTCGATCCCCTGAGCGCCGACATTGGTATGCGACGCCTGGGACTTCTCCAAGTCGCTGAGCATCTTGTCGACGCGGCCCTTGAACACCGCAAGCGACTCGGCCTTGACCGCGAGCCCCTTCGCATCGCTGCTGGGCGCAACCACGGTGCCCTCCCCCAATCACCACCACCCCTAACACCTGGCACCACTCTATCGACCCCCTCTGACACCGCCCAACCAAGTTCGCGGCGGAGCAGCCCTCCAAAGCGCGGGCCGCGTCGCGCCAGCTCCGGCCCGACGTGGCATGTCCTGATGCCCTTGACAGCCTTCCTGCCCTCGCGTCCGACTGGCCCGAATACTCCGGTTCCGGTGCAGGTCAGGCTTTCACCTGATGGCCCGCTAATTCGCAACACGACCCGGTGTCCGACTGACAGTACGTTGCGTCCTGGTAGTGTTGACAACATGTCCGAGAGAGGAGGACGGTTGATGTCTGATGATTCCGTGCTGAGTGCTCGCCAGCGGGCGCTGCTGATCTCAACCGCCATGCTCAAGGACGCACCGGTAGAGGAGGCCACCAGAATCGCCAGCACCCTGGTCAACTCCCTACGGCAGCGCGAGTCCGCAGACCGGGTGGAGGCAGCGGCCTGGCTGGCTGAGTTCAGTGATCAACTTCTGCTTGCCGCTGTGGCGGCTGAGCGTTCTGACGGGGCGTCTTGGAGCACCATCGGCAAGGCTCTCGGAGTCACCCGTTCTGCAGCTCACGGGCGTTTCGCAGACGCCGTGGGTCGGCACATTAGGGCCGGGCAGGATGGTAGCGACTCGCCAGAGGAGCCCACGTCTGCCGAGCTGTTCGATCGCGTCCGCCTCTTGTGGGCGGAGGTCGGAGCGAAGGCAGCCGAGGAGTCGCGTGTGGCAGCGCTTCAGTCACTCACAGTCGGCGATCTGTCCATCGACACTGACTACGAGAACGAGAAGCCAGGCAAGTTGCTTCTCCACGGTCCGCCTGGCACGGGCAAGACGCAAGCTCTTGAAGCGGCCATTGAGGCGTTGCGTTCCGAGAGCCCAGGCAGTCATGTCGTCGTCGTTCAGACAGGGCGTCGAAGCGCTTTGGCGAATTTGGGCCGGGTGCTCCGCCAGGCGGGCGAGCCCGAGGAAGCGGAGCGGGGGGAAGACCTCGTTGGCCACACTGCGGATGGTCACCAACTCAGTATTTTGCGGCTTCAGCACGAAGCAGCAGTCCGTGGCGGCCTGGCTGAGTCCGGTTGTGACCTGGATGCCGACCTGGTTGTGACTGATCTGCCACCGCTGGACGAAGCGGTCCAGCGCCCAGGACGATCCGGTCGCCAGGTTGAGGAGCGCCTGTTGGAGCTTGAAGCCCAAATCAAGGTGATCTTGGAGCGGCTGCCTGAACGGCCATCTGCCGATTCGGAAGAGGGAGCACCCGATCCAGCCGCTCGATCTTGAACAAAGACCAAAGTGCCACCCCGCCGGCAAGAGTTAGTGGCGCCAGGTCGCAGAACCGTCCTCATGGAAAGGATGAGGTCCGTTGGTCCAGTATCTCGTGCCTTCGCACAGTCGGTCACCGCGCCCAGCTGGTGATCCCTCCTGGTCGGGACCCCGGGAGGCACGGTGACCACGGAGTCAACGCGCACCCAACAGATCCACCCAGCTGCCTACGGCGCACTGGTCGAGGCCCTCGCCAGCATCTACTGGTACAAGAAGGACCTGGCCAAGTTCATCCGACACCGGGTGACCGACTTCCCCGAGCTGCTGGTCGGCCTCGACTTCGACGGGTACAAACGGACCGTTGCCGACGAGTTCGTGGACCGGCTCATGGAGGGCGACAGCCGTTACCGCGAGCTGGCACTCGACCTCATGGTCGAGATCTCGGAGATGGACAGCTTCCCGGGTCTCAAACGCAACCCAGATTCGAACCGCCTGATCGGGCTCGCGCGTGAGGCGGTCGCCGACCTCAAGAAGTGGACCGAGCAGTACCGCGGAGCACTCCAGGAACGGCAGGCAGTCGAGCGCGCCACCGCGGACTACCGTGCCCGGACTGCCGCCCGGCAAAGCTTTTCCGGAGAGCTGGAGAGACTCAAGGAACGCTTCCTCGAAGTCGGGTCGATGCCCAATCGCCAGGAGGCCGGCCGGCTGTTCGAGATCTTCCTCAATGAGCTGTTCCAGCTGTTCGATCTTGATCCCCGGCTGTCCTACAAACTGGCGACCGAGCAGATCGACGGGTCGCTGTCGTTCGACACAGACGACTACATCATCGAGGCGAAGTGGCATAAGGGCGCCATGGAGCGAGAAGCGCTGGACATCTTCGACCAGAAGGTCAAGCGCAAGGGCCGCAACGCGCTCGGCCTCTACATCGCGGTCAACGGCTTCACCGCTGGCGCGCTGCGTGAGTACAACCGCTGCACCTCGTTCATCACCTTGGACGGTGGCGACCTGTTCTGTGTGCTCGACGGGCGGATTCACCTGGACGAATTGTTGAAGCGGAAGAAGCGCCACGCGAACGAGACAGGCAACTGCTACTTCCCGGTGCATCAAGTGATCGAGTAGCTCAGAGCCTCGGGTGGGGCCAGATGCTCTGGCCCCACCCCCTTCGGCCCATGCTCCTCGACGTCAGCGGTGGAAGGGAGATCAGACGCAAGGGCTACGGGAGTCCCCTGCGCGGCTCGAACGGTTCTGCACAGCCCAGTCAGCATCTACCGCTCGTTACAGCAGGTAGCTGCCAGCCAAGGTGCCATCAAACCCCTGCGCGGCGATGGCGTCGTTGAGGCTTGGGTAGAGGACCTGATCTGGCGTGTTGATGAGGGCCTCGAAGTCGGCACGGGTGATCTCCGGCTCCGCCCACTGATTACCGCAGCGGCACTGGATCCAGACGGTGCGGCCCTCGTTGATCAGTAGCCAGTCGCGTCTGGCGCTGCAGGCCGAGCAGAAGGCCGGAATACCGCGGAGCGCGAGTTCCTGCCAGTGTCTCAGGCAGCGGATCGCTACCGGTCCGGTCGGCGCCTCGGGCTGGAACTCCAACTGCAGCAGCGGACCGCTGCATGCCGTGGGCTGGGTGGTAACCGGCTGTGTGGCGCGGTCGGTCGTTTCGAGCACGGGTATCTCCCAGTAGTGGCCTTGAGTTTTATCCGTAATAGCAGGTGAGGCTGGTGTCCAGCGGCCTTCTGCTGAGCCAGCAGGCCGTCGCTGGCCTGCTAGTTCGTGCCAATCAGCGGCGCGCTGGGCGGCTGCGGAAATCGGGTGCTGCCGACCGCGGTTCAGGCATTGCCGGTTGAGTGGTGCGGCAGCTCGCCGAATTGGTGCCTGTCTCGGTCCTGGGTCGTCGACTGACGGGTTGCGGGTGCGCGGGAAGGTTGGCGAGGCGACGTAGGCGCCAGACCAGGACATCGTTAGCGCTCTCGGCGGTGTCCAACTCCCGCATGGCGATGGCCTGCTGGAGCAGAGTCTCGGGGTCGTGACCGGCTTCTTCGACTTGGGCGAGGGTAGCGGCCAGCGCATCGTTCTTGGCGTGCCCGGACTCGTCTTCAACGCTCGAAGTGCGGTGGTGGAGGGCGGCCGAGATGGTGGCCTCGTGGCGGCGCCGCTCGACTTCCGGCAGGGCCCGACCTTGGTCGCGCAGGGTCTGCATGGGTGTGGTGGCGGCTTGGCGGTAGGCGGCGCGCAGGTGTCCGGCGGCCTGGCGGGCGGCTTCGGCCTGCTGGGCATGGTGGCGGGCGGAGTGCCAGCGGGCCGCCGCGACGGTGACCAGGACGAGAGTGGACAGCAGCATCGCCGTGGCTCCGCCGTCTTCGCCGCGGCCGAGCGCACTGCCCGCCTGGATGATGCCGCGAGCTGCCGAGCGCAGGGCGCGGGCATCGGCGCGCTGGGCGCGGGTATGGGAGCGGGTGGCGCGTTCGAATGCCTGGGTCGCTGCTCGCAGTTCCTGGCGCGTGGCTGCTGGGGAGGTCTGGGCGAGCGCGTCGAGTAGTTCGCCGACGCCGACGAGCTGGCTGGCGGCCTCGTCGCCGTCGGTGGTCAGGCTGGTGGCGGCGTGCTCGGCGACGTCGGTCGCGTGTCGACGGCCCTTGGCAGGCGCTGACCACCGTGTCGATGGAGCGACGGACGCGATGGATGACGCCGTCTCGGTGGAAACTGCACGCTCCGCAGTGATGCGTTTGCGGATCTTCGGCAAGGACAGGTCCGGGGCGAGAGTCGAGCCCGCGAACCAGACTGGTTCGCGGTCGCGGTTGCGATCACCGGGCAGGGCGACCTTGTAGCCGAGGACGTCGCCGGAGGGAGCATGCCGCAGTTGGACGCGGACGCCGGCGTCGCGCAGGCGTGTGAAGAACTCCTCCTCCGTTGCGGCTCCGGCCAGCGCCTGGCGCACGTTCTCGCGCAGCGTCTCACGCGGGGTCTGGGGGCGGCCGAGGCGTTCGGCCTTGAACCGTTCCGCACTGGTGGGGGCCTTGGCTGCTGTGCCGTCGCCGGGTTTGAGCTGACGCAGCCCCATCTCCCTCTCCATCAGACGGCATTCCGCTTGGGCCTTCTTCTTGTCGTAGTTCAATCGAGGGCGTCGCAGGTCGCCCCGGACCATGATGGCGACGATGTGGATGTGGTCGTCGGCGTGGCGTACGGCGACCCAGCGGCAGCCGTCCGGATCGCCCTCGGGTGCGAGGCCGACGGCCTGGACTAGGCGCCGGGCGGCGGTGTGCCACTCGGCGTCGGTGAGCAGGCGGTCGTCGGGTGCGGTGCGTACCGAGCAGTGCCAGACGTGTTCCGTCGGGGCCTTGGGTCCGGCCTGCTTTACCCGTAGGTCCAGCGCGGCAGCGAGGCGGGCGAGGGTGGCTTCGGGATCGCGACCAGGGTCGGGAGCGAAGCCGTCCCAGGAGCCGACGAGGTGGGGGTCGATGTGCTCGTCGCGCTTGCCGGGACCGTACAGGTAGGCGAGCAAGCCATGGGTGCGCGAGCCGCGACGGATCTTCGGGACCATCAGGTGCGCTTCTTCACCAAGGCGTCAGCCGCATCGTCTATGCGGGCCAGCACGCGGCCCAACGCGGTCAGTGCATAGGCGAGTTCACCGGGGCGGTGCTGGCCTCCGGCGTTGTAGATGTAAGCGATCTGGTTGACATTGTTGCCGACTCGGGCGATCTGGGCGCGCAGGGCGGCCAACTCGTCGATGGCGGCGTCGAGCTGGGCGTTGTTGTCCACCGTGGTAGCACCGCGGGCGGCAGCGAGGCCAGCGGCGGCCATGTACCCGGAGGGGTACATCTTCGCGTGCTGGGCGGCGGCGACGATCTCCGCTTTCTCTTGTGATGACAGTCGGACGGCGATGACGTCTTCGCGGTGACGCGGCTGGTAGGCACGGCGGCGTGGCTGACGATCGGGGAAGGCGGGA
Source organism: Streptantibioticus ferralitis (assembly GCF_029223525.1). Taxonomy (GTDB): domain Bacteria; phylum Actinomycetota; class Actinomycetes; order Streptomycetales; family Streptomycetaceae; genus Streptantibioticus_A; species Streptantibioticus_A ferralitis. The sequence continues at coordinate 239,802 of NZ_JARHTQ010000001.1, forward strand.
GTGCGCGCGGACGAAGCATCGACGTCGGGCTCGGACTGCGTAGGCGCTTCTCCCTCGACTGGCTCCCCCTGGTGCTGGTCGCTCTGCCGGTGTTCGGGCGCCCTCGGCCGAACTCCGGCAGAGCCGCGCTCGTCCCCCTGGGCGAGGGCATCCGCCTTGGATAGCCCGTTGGGATATCCAAGGCGACAACTTGCTCCGCCAGGCGCCCCGAGAGGTTCACGCTCCGGTTGAGGGGTGGTACCCGCCGTGCCCGTGGCGATCAATGACCCAACTCCATGGCCTGCTGCTTGACTTCCCGCAGAACCTCTGCGATCCAGTCCATGGCCAGGACCGGGTGGTGCAGCGTCCAGGGGCGGCTGTGATGGTGTCGTTGCACGATCCGGGTGTCTTCTGCACCTGGTTGGGCGTGGTGCAGATGGCCGCGTTGGTGCAGGACAGTGAGCCAGGTATCTACTTCAGCCCAGGTGGCAGGGGTCGTACGCATGGTAGGACGCTCCGTTTCGGGATTTGGTGGCGGAGAAGTTGGAGCCGGGGAGGGCGACCGGTCAGCTATGTCGGTTCCGTCGCCCTCCCGGGGCACGGGTCAGGTCCGGCACTCGTGGGGCTGCTCTTCGGCCCGACCGCGGTTGCGTTGTCCGTTCGTCTCGCGGAGGCGGACCATCAGGGCGGTCAGCCGGTCGTTGGACAACGGGATCTCCTGACCGCGGATGGCATCGGCGACGACCTTGCGGGTCAGCTTGTCCTGGGCCATGACCGCTTCGCGGGCTATCTCCAGCAGCCTCTCGGTGTCCGGGTCAACCTTGCGGTCACCGGTTGTCCGGCTGTCCGGGTCGGTAACCGGCCGAGCAGTCTCCGGCGTCCGGTCAGTGACCGGGTGACCGTGTTTCGGGCGGTCGTCCGTTGGCCGGCTGACCGGTGGGGCTGTGACCGACCTGCGGTTGTCCGGTCGGTCAGTGTCCGTTGCTGCGGTCTCCGGGTGACCGCGCAGGTCAGCGCCGCCGAGCGCCGGGTCAGCGGGGTGGGATCGGTCAGGCTCGGTGTCCGGCGTGGTGCTGTCCGCAGGCGTGCTGTCCTCGGTCGCCATGGGACCGTCCGCGTCCTGGGTGACGGCGGTGAGGGCGGGCCGATCGCTGTCCTGTCCGAGGGGTGGGGTCAGGGCACTGATCGGTTGTCCGGGCGTGACCTGACCGGAGGCTGGCTTCTGTCCGGGGCGGTCCGGCCGAGTGACCGGGATCCGTTCGGTCTGTCCGCGGTGACCGAGGTGTCGCCGGTGACCGTCCCCTGCTGGTCCTCGGGCGATGAGGATGTAGAGGTGAACAGCTCCGGCCAGGGCCAGCGGAGCGAGGGTGGACAGGATGGCGACGACCGTGTCCCCGAGCCGTAGGCCGCCGGATCGGGTTGCCAGTTCGTTGAGCCGGACGGCGTGCAGGGCGTTGGCCCAGATGCTGGCGGTGGTGGCGGTGCCGAACAGGGTCCAGACGTATGCGCGGGCGCCCAACGGTGCGGTGCGCAGGACGAGCAGGGCGCGTACGCCGTAGGCGATGAAGCCGTCGATCACGAGGGGGAACAGGTAGGTCAGGAAGCCTCGGACGTGGATGGCGACGGCCATCTGCTGCAGCGCGTCGTACGACAAGGCGCATCCGGCGGCGCCGAGCAGGATGATGACGGCACGGTCCCAGCCGGTGATGTGCGCTGTCGTCGGTGTGGTGGCGAGGTTCACGCGGCTGTCCCGAAGTCATCGCGGCTCAAGGTGAGTTCGGTGCAGGGCTTGGGTGACTTACCGGTGCCGGCGGATTGTTGGGCATTGCGGTTGCGCAGCGCGCGGCGGGTCTGGCGGTAGAGCTTCTGCGCGTGCTCTTCGGTGATCTTCAGTAGCCAGGCGAGGCGTTGGGGGCTGATGCCGTGGCGGTATGCGGCGCGGGCGACGGCACGGCGTTCGGCCTTGGTGAGGTGGATGTCTCGTCCGGCGAGGGCCGCGTTGACGCGGGAGTAGTCGAGGCGGGAGGGGAGGTTGTCGTGCAGGGGGCTGCGCTCCTCCTCGGTCAGGCCGCCTCGGATGCCATGGGTGTCGCCGTGTTCCAGGGCGGCGTCCAGGCAGATCCGGCTGACTGGGCACTGGGCGCACAGGCGCTTGGCCGCATGGATCTTGTCCATCTCGTCGGGCTCGGGGAAGAAGAGGTCTGGATCGACCGGGTTGTGTCCAGCGGACTGGCAGGCGGCCTTTTCGTGCCAGGTGTGGTCTCCGAGGGAGCGGTGGCGAGCAGGGTTGATCGTCGTGGTCATGCGGGATTGCTCCGATTCACTCTCCGCGCGCAAGGTCGGCGTCGGCGGAGGGAGGGGTGCGCTGGGTCTATGGGGCATCGGGTGGCGCGATGGCGCGGCCCGGCGTCGAGCCGCAGGTCAGGCGGCGCTGTGCCGTCTGCGGTCGACGGTGTCGAATTCGACCCGGGTGGTCATCTGCGCTAGCCGGGAGGTGACGCGGTCGCCAAGGTTGGCGCGGAGGTCGCTGATCGGGAGGTTGGTGGTGATCAGCGTCGGTAGGCAGTGGTTGTACCGGCGGTTGATCAACCGGTAGGTGATCTCCTCGGTCCACTCGCTGGTCTTGGCTGCACCGAGGTCGTCGAGAATCAGGAGCGGACACCGCGCGACGGCCGCCAGTTGCAGTTCGGTGTCCACCCCGGCGCGAGGACGCAGGTCTGCGTAGAGGTCGGCGGCGGTGGTCGACCGCCAGCGCACGCCGATACCGGCCTGGACCAGGGCGCGGATGGCGCCGTACGCCTGGTGCGTCTTGCCTGCGCCGACGACCCCGGCCATCAGCAGCGACGGCCCGGTGGTCACTTGGCGGCGCGCACCGATGCTGGGGGCGACGGCCTGCCGCGCGACCTCTTGTACCCAGGCCAAGACCGTCGGGTGGTCGGCCACCGCGTCTCGATAGCGCGGCGGCAACCCGGCCGACAGGGCTTCCAGCGGCGTGTACGTCTTCGGTTCGTCACCGGCGGCAGACGCGGTGCCGGGGTCGATGTTGCGGGCTGTCAGGATCCGGGTCACCCGGTCGACAGCTCCGCCGAGAGGCTGCGGGTCACGGGTGCGCATCACAACTCCTCGGCGTAGGCGGCGGCACCGTCGACCGGGTTGGTCCACGCGGTGTGAGCGGGCACGTTAGGTCGGATTCCCGGCCGCGCCAAACCGCCAGCGTTCATGGCCTCGTTGACCAGGCTGGCGAGCACGCTGGGGTGCATCGGCTTGACCCGGAAGCGCTCCAGCCCCGCCCGGATATGCCTCGGATCGATGCCCTCGCCGAGCATCTTGTTGATCTCGCGTCCCAGGTGTCCGAGGACGTTGCCGGGTGGGCGATTCGAGCAGGCGGCGACGTATTCGCCGATCAGATGCCGGGCGGTGGGCGTCGGTGCGGGGGCGCTTGCGTCCCCCGTAGGGATAGATCCCTGATCCAAGGTCCTAGGTCCAAGATCCGTGCACTGAGGGCTCATGGAGGGCTCAGTGAGTCCTCCATGAGGGTTCACTGAGCCCTCAGTGAACCCCTGCTGAGCTGGGGATTTCTCATTCCCTTGCACACGGCTGGAGTCTTCACTGCGGTGTTCGTGAGTCTTCAGTGAGGGCTCAGTGAGTCCTCCGTGAGACTTCACCGAGGGCTCGCGGTGGTCCGATGGGGTGCCGCCCTCGTGCACAGGGCAGGCGGAGCAGCGTGACCCGCTCGGGCGGTTGATCTTCTGGTGCCGGTGCCAGGAGACGATGTGCAGGTAGCTCTTCCCGTCGTCACCGGTGTAACGGCAGATCAGCCCCGCGTCGGCGAGTTGGTTGAGGTCGTCTTCGACGTCAACCGGCGTGTGCTCGGGGCGTAGTGGCCACAGCAGGCCCCGGATGATCGCGGCGTGGTCGCGGTGGCGGCCGTGGTCGTCGGCCTGGGTCAGCAGGCCGAAGAACGTCCGCTCGGCGGTGAGGGACACCTGGGCGAGGGACTCAGACGTGAACGCTTCCGGCTTGATGGTGCGAATCCTCGCCATCGGTTACCGCCTCCGGTCGACGACGGTCAGGGCCGCGCTGGCGAGCCGGGCGCTGGCGCGGTGGAACTCGTGGACTTCGCCCCACGGCGCCGCGTTCGGGTGGGCCCGCATGTTCCAGCGGGCAGCGGTGTTGGCCTGGGTCCGGGTCGGCGGCACCAGACCCCCGGCCGTGTCGTGGGCGTGCGGGTGGGGCCAGGTCCGACTCGGGTTCTGGAAGTGGACCCGGATGGTGGCGGCTCCGGGGATCACGTCGGCCAGGAGAGCCGCGAGACGGCGCTGGCTCTTGCTGATCCCAGATATGGCCGGAGTTCCGCTCCAGGTTTCGGACATGCGATACTTCCTCGTTTGTAGGAGGGCGGAGCGGCCGTCTCGTCGAAAAGTTCAGCCGCGTCGCCTGGTTGTGAATCCGCACCCTCCGGGGTGCTGGCCGGCGTCCGGGAGCTGGTAACTCTCGGACGCCGGTCCACGCGCAACTGCGCTGATCGCCTCACGGCGGGATGTACGTCATCAAGCCTCTTTCCACAGCTATCGGCCCGGCCGGTGCGGCCTTGTGGAGCGACCGGAACCATACGAGCACCTCGGCCACACGTCCACGGCGATACCGCCCACCCGACCAGGTTCGATGCCCAAACCTACGGTACGTTGGTTTGGGCGTTCAAGCGGGGGGTACAGTTTTCCTCATCGCCTATCCCCGCAGGTCGAGCAGCATCAGGAGTACACGCAATGCCCGCACGCCACTTCGACGGCAAGCGAGTGCGGGCAGCGCGGCGGGCCCTCGACCTCACGCAGGACGATGTGGGCGCGGCTCTCGACGTATCGCGGGGCACCATCGCTGGCTATGAGGCCAATCGCTCCTTCCCTGACGGGTACAAGCTCCCTGGCTACGCCCGGGTCTTGCAGCGCCCCCTGGACGAGCTGTTCCCCCGGGACGGTGAGCCTGATCTGGCCGATCTGCGGTGCGATGCGGGCTATCCCCAGTACAAAACCAGCGAGATCATCGGAACGCGCAGCGCCACTCCGGTGCAGAACGCGGAGCGAGGCGTTGCCCGTCTGGACGACCGCTTCATGGGGCCTTTGGCCGCCGCATACGGGGTGACCGTCAACGAGTTGCTGGCGGCGCAGGAGCGCTCGTTCGGCATCTCCACCCCGCCACCGTCCGCTGCGCAATGCAGCGCGCAGGCGCTGGTCCCGCGCACGGTGACCGAGAAGATCAACTACCTGCTGCAGAATGCCTACTTCGGCCAGACCCCTCCGACCGATGCGGAGATCGCGCAGGCCATCAATGAGGCTGGCACGACCGTCGCCACGGCGGACGACGTCCGCGCGCTGCGCACCGGCACCGAAACATTCGCTTCCCCGGCGATGCGCGCCAGCCTGGCCCGGGCCTTCCAGGTCGAGCCCGCCTTCTTCGAGGACGGAGCGGAGGTGAACCCCGCGGCGAGGGAGGTGCTGGAGGGCATCCGCTTCCTAGGATCGATCCACCAAGGACAGATCCTCGCCCTGGCAGCCCGCGGCAGCAACACCGGCCTGTCGGCCGGGATGATCGCCAAGATCAACGAGCTCGTTGCCGAACTCCAGGACAAGCTTCCCGACGCGCCGGGCAGCGCCTGACGCTGGCGCATTGCGGGCTCTGGCCACGGCGCTTTTTACAGCAGCAGTACTTTTGCGGTGACCGCTCCCAGGGGCGTGCTGGCCGCGGTCTGCACGACCGCGTGGTGGGTCAGGGCGACGCGGCTCCAGCAGACCGCCACGACCAGGAGTTAGCCCACCAGCTACGTAGCTGGTGGCGGCGATGCCCGCGCGCAGCGCGGCGAACAGGCCCCACCCGGCTCCGTCCAAGGCCCCGGTCGTCGCACCGAGTCGGTGGGTCCGGCCACCAGGGCGTTGCGGGTGGGTCTAGACCTCGGTCAGGGGCACCCCAAGCAGGTCCTCAAGCTGCGAAATCGTCTGCTTGGGCTCCTTCGCGTGGACCGTCGCGAAGCCGAGATCGACTGCTGCCGGAAGGTAGCTTTCGGTGTCGTCGACGAAGACGCATTGCTCTGCGGGCAGCCCCAGGTGCTGCAGCGCGATCTGGAAGATCTCCGGGTCGGGCTTGCGCATCCGGTGGTGCTCGGAGATCACCACGGCGTCATAGAGCGTGTCGAGGTCGTGTCCGTCGTAGAGGTTCCAGGGGGCGAGCCCGACGGAGTTGGACAGGATGCCCACCTTGATCCCTGCTCGTCGTGCTGCGGCAGCCGCGTTGATCATCAGTGGCTCAGGACGAAGATCTCCGAATATTCGCCCCATCAGGTTCTCAGGAGCGACTCCGAGGCTCAGCGCTGCCGCCTCATTCCACTCTGTCTGGCTGATCGCACCGCGCTCCAGCAAGTGGGTGCGACGGGTGCCTTCCTCGTCGAGGTACAGCGCGGTGATGCACGCGCCTTCGGCCAGTCCCTCGCGCTTCTCGAACGCGAGCACGGCGGGCAGCAGTGGCGTGGTGAGCACCCCGCCGAAGTCGAGGACGAGGCCAGTGCGGTGGGACATGTGGGAACTCCAGCTGTGATGAGGGCTCGTGGTGTCGAATCAGGTGCTCGGCCAGGTCGAGCAGGCCGTGCAGCAGCGCCGAACTATGTCGGCATCAGCGAGGCGAGGGCATCAGCCAGGCGCTCGGCAGCGCATCGCGTTACCGCGGCAAATATCTCTGCGCGGGGGCCGGATCACCGGCGGATCAGGGACTGAATGATGCGTGCGCTGGGCCGCGGGACGCGATTGCGGTCGAATAGGCCGAATGGCACGCCGTACCCGTTGAGCCACTCATAGTTGTCCACACCGGTCCAGAAATGGACGCCGGTGATGCCCATGCCGCGGGCGACGGCGTCGCGGACCTGATCGAGGGCGGCTTGCAGGTAGGCGGCCCGTACGGTGTCGTCGTCGCCGCCATAACCGATCTCAGCGACGAGGAACCGCTTGCCCGGCAGCTCGGTGTCCAGTCTGGTGAGGACCTCGCCGAGGCCCGGTGCCCAAGACGCATAGCCCTGCGGCCCCACACGTTCCCCCGCTGGGTAGGGCAGGAGGTCTCCCGAGGAGTTGACCGCCGCAGTGAAGTAGTAGCTGAAGCCGTATCGGTCGAACGCGCCTTCGTATCTAGGCGTCCGAGCCATGTTCAGCCACGATCCCCACACGACGGCATCAACGAGGGCGGTGGCTGCTGCGGCGTCGTCGCTGTCGTCGACCGGGTGCAGCTGTAGCAGGGCCTCGTTGGTGGAGGTGGGCTTGCCGCCTTGGCGGAGCCGCAGCGCGGCTTCGAAGTCGGCCTGGTGGATGGCTTGCAGGGCGGTGAGGAATTCTTCCTGCGAGGTGTGACCGGGAGGGAAGGTACCGGCCAGGTATGCCTTTTGGGCGTAAGCGGTGGGGTTGTTCACCGGCATCCACCCGTCGGCGAGGTCGCCGAAGGTCTCTGCGATGAAGTCGACGTGCCGCAGCCACGTGTCGCTTGCCGTAGGGGAGAGGAATCCGCCCTCGGCCGCGAACCACGCGGGCAGAGCGGTGTGCAGGAGGCAGACCCACATGGTCAGGCCCGCATCGCGCCCGGCGAGGAGGACCTGTCGATAGTGCTCGATCGCCTGGCGGTCGTGCTGTCCCGGCTGCGGCTCGATCCGTGCCCAGTCCAAAGACACCCGGTAGTCGCTGAAACCCCAGTCGGCCAGCAGCGAAAAGTCCGAGGCATAGAGCCTGTCGAAGCCGTTGCCGTCGCCGCTGCGGGGCGCTTTCCCGGCCTGCTCCCAGCCCCACCAGTTATCCGCTGGTGTCGCTCCCTGGCTTTGGGTGGCGGAGCTGGCGGTGCCCCAGGAGAAGCCGGCGGGAAAGCCGCTGGGGCCGGGGACGGACGTGGTCATGGCAGTGCTCTCCTGATCGGTGCTGGCTGGTTGGGAGTCGGGAGACGGAGCGACGCGTCGCGCGAGTACGGGCGTCATGGCCGCGCTCCTGTCAACGAACGACCGCCGAGTGGGTGTGCACCGCGCAGAGACGAAGTGTGTGTCACTGATGCACTCCGTGGCTGCGCGCCCACCAGCCGACTTCGCGGCGGCGAGCTGAGCGCGGCGCACCTCACCAGGAGGTAGTGCTCCCGGCGATGAGGAGTCTGCCATCCCGGTGGTCCGGTTCCGATCGTGGGCCTATCGAGTGGACTCATGCCACTAGCCCTTCCTCGGCTTCCTCGAGCAGCCGCTGAGCTTGGGCAGTGGCGATCTCGCAGTACACCTTGCGTACCCGCACCAGCCAGGCTGCTTCACCGTCGGTGTCGACGAACGGCTTGGTCTGCATGGGGGAAGGTTGCTGACTTGGTCGTCTGTTGGCGACAGCCTGCAACGCGGCCTTGATCCAGTATGCCTCTGCCGCTGGCTGGGGGTCGGGGTGTTCGAGGTGTGACGCAACCGCTTCCTCCGCTGCGAACAGCAGCTTGGCCGGGGCGAAGTGGCGCAGTTTGTCGAAGGCGTCTGCGATGTCCGCGGTCCATCGGTCCAAGCGCACGTCGGTGGATCCGTGTGAGCGGGTGAGCTCGCGAAGGCGGGATCCGGGCGGGTACAGGCTGGTGCCAGGGAAGGCTTCCATCAGGTCCCGCCAGAGTGGGTAAAGCAGGTACAAGGTGCGCCACGTCCTCCAGCGAGCGGCGACCGCGCTGGTGGCGGGGATGCTGGCGCCCACCGCGACGAGCAGGAACAAGACATTCATCCACATAGCCGTGGCTCTGACGACGTCCTGCTCGACGACCGGGTTCAACGGGATGGCCACCGCCACCCAGATAAGGGCGATACGGGCCGCCGTGTAGACCAAGCCCATCCACATCGAGATGGCCATCAGCCCCAACCCGATGCGCATGCTGGAGGTCTCGGCCCGCCGGGCCGCGCTCGACCATTGGTAGCCGCAGACCGCAGTGGTGATGAGCGGAAAGAAGTAGAACACGCTCATATAGATCGCAGCGCCCCACTGGCCGGCGTGGTCGGTAACGAAGTCGGCGCTCGGCGTCTTGCGATCCACCACGGTGAAGAACAAGACGGTCAGCACGATCACGCCCACCACACCGGCCTTGTACGCGACGTGGGCGATCCAGCGGGAAACGGCGACGTGCCGGGGCACCACGCGCGCCGAGGTCTTGCCGTAGCTGGTGGCGACGTAGGTCAAGGCCGCCAGGATGGCCGCGGTACTGGCGAAGTGTTTGAGCAGGGCATCGAGATCGACGACCGGGACGCGACCCACGGCGCGCATCACCACAGGTGTGCTGAGCCACAAGGCCGCGGCGAATCCTGCGTAACCGCCCCACAGCGCCCGGCGGTGGGCGTCGCCGTACCGAACAGCCGGAACGCGCCACACGGCTACGACGGTCATCACAGCTGCGGCGAGGTAGTCGAAGAAAGCAAGCACGTAACCGGTGCTCCTTAAGGGCGTTACGCCTTGCCGCAACGTAGCGGGGCAACGGGGTGAGACAGCGAGGACTCCAGGAGGCTGACCATGTCGTCGCCAACGATCGGCTGCCGACGGGCGAACCGTTTAATCAAAGAAGCCGACAACTCCGCCTGCTGTTCCTCGGGGCTGTCGTAGTTGACTCGCCCCTGGACCAAGGCGGTGGGAAAACGGCGCAGCACTCCCTGCCGGATGTGGTCGGGCACGTACCGCTCGATCTCGGCTCGCGTAAGCGTGGTTCCGTGGTCCAACCACTCGTGGGCAAGCTCGTGGAGGATGACATGTTCGGTCTGGTTACGGCTCGCCCGCCGCCGGTAGAGCACAAAGGTGGCATCGGGCCCCTTGACCCGAAGTCCGCACGCCGCGCCCAGTTCCGCATCGCGTTCGTCCAGAGACGCGAGCCGAATCTGGCGGCCCAGCGCGCGCTCCATGTTGTGCACCAGCGCCTCGACGCTGAAGGGAACGGGCAGAGGGAGGTCCGCGAGTAGTTTCTCGCATTCCTTCAGAAGAGCGCGGCGTGAGGGATCGCTGCGCCACCGCATGATCGCTCCTTCTCGAGTGACACATTCGACAGGGGCCAGCCATCGGCGCGACTCCCCCTGCGCCATAGCGGGGCACCCTGCCGGTTTCAGAACTGGACTGGTTGAGCAGCGACACTACGCGACAGACCGGAGCCCCTGATTCCGGACCTGATCGCCCGCACCACAAGTTCAACCATCAATCATTCCCGTGATCAAGGTTCCTACCAGCGCATTCTCTGCCCTTGACTGGCGTCGCGACCGATCCGGCCGCGCTAGTGCATGCCTACTGCATGAGGTGCGCTTGAGCGACTCGTTATCGAAGCGCAATAGAGCCTTTGGGCGCATTCGATCTTGAAAGCGACGTCAAAACGGGTAGTTCTGCCGGATGCTGGGTGAGCAAGTTGCTTTGCTTTCCCGGGAGTTGATCCTTCGCGCGCCTCCGGGCTACGTGATGCGCGGCTGCGACCGGTCGCGACCGGCAAATCTATGCATGCCGCATCAAGGGATACGCTCGTGAATGTCACTGACCACGACTGTCCGCCCCGCATGCCTCTGCGAGAGATGATCAAGGGCTGGTCGGATGGCGTCACCCGAACAGATCAAGAAGGAATGCCGCCTTCTGGGGAGTCGAGGGTGATGGCCGTCACACGCGAAACCTGCCCAAGGGATGAGGTGAAGCCGAAATGGCGCAGCAGGAGAGAGCTGTCAAAACACGTCGCACGATCATCGAGGCGGCGGCGGCACTCTTCGGGGAGTTCGGCTACAACGGCACCTCCACTACAGACATTCTCGAACGCTGCGGCGTGACGCGTGGTGCGTTGTATTTCCACTTCCCGAACAAGCTGTCCATCGCCGATGCGGTAGTCGCCCTACAGGACGAAGCCCTCGGACCGCCCGAGCGCGAGGTCAAGGTCCAGGCCATGATCGCGTTGTCGTATCAGTACGCGTGGGGGTTGATGTACGACCCAATGCTGCGCGGTGTGGTGCGGCTGGCGGTGGAGCAAGCCACGTACAAAAAGCCGGATGACCTGTCCTACCGGGGGCCGAAGAAGGCTGTCCTTGAACTGCTGCGACAAGCCGAGCGGCGAGGCGAACTCCTGCCTGGCCTTGAGCTGGAGGCGGTTGCCCAATTCTTCGTGGGGTCCTTCACCGGCGTCCAGGTCTTGTCCGAGGCGTCAACGGGCCGTCAGGATCTGCCAGAGCGCGTCACTGAGATGTGGCGGATCATCCTGCCTGGCCTGGTCACCCCCGGCATTCTCACCAGACTTCGTATCCCGGATCTGCCTGGCGGAACACGTCCTGACGGTCGGCTGTCAGCGTAGGGCGACTGGGCCGACTTCGCCGTTCGGCTGCCCGTGACGGTGATCTGCGAGATGCTCGGTGTCCCAGAGGCCGACGGCGGGCTCGTACGCGGCTGGTCCAACGACCTGTTCCTGACCGGCCAGCACGAGCGGATCGACGCGGCCTCACACACGCGATTGAAACAGCCACGAGAGACAAACCACTCAACCTCTCCTGCCTGGGCTAACACACCACCGGTAACTCCATGTCACGGTTCAGCCAACTGCTGTTCCCACCCTTCACTGCCCCGAGTTGACTCGATCGGACCTGCGACGAGCAAGTCCGACCTAGCATGCTGTCAACGATCGAGGAGGGGATGATGAGCCGCCTCTTGCGGGCTGCGGAGCAGCAGGTGACCGTTGAACGTGGCCAGTTCGCTCTATGCGACAGCGAGATTCCCTTTGAGGACGACCCTTGGGCCCTGCCTGGCCTCGGTGGCCATCAACTTGCCGTGAGCCGAGGCGGTGCCATGGTCGCGAGTACCGTGGCTGCGCACGACACAGTGGTTCGCTTGGAAGTCTGGGATGGCCAGCCGCAGCAACGGGAAGGGGCTGCGCTGGGTGAAGCGAAGTTGGAAGTGCCCTCGGGCTCCGTGTTCGCCTGGTCGGTGCCGCATGGCCCTGCTGGCGATCCGCTGGAGCTGGATGGGGAGGGCACCTACAACTTTCGTGTTGTCCGATTCGGGGGCGGCCCTGAAGCGCAAGCGCGTCAGCAAGCTGCCACCCCCCCACTCTTCACTGGCCTGGAGCGGTACGAGATCCAGATGTGGCGGTGCTCCGCGTCGCAGTAGACGCGGAGCACCTGGAAATGACGGGATCAGGGGTCGATCTGGACGTAGAACTCGTCGTTGTGCAAGATCCGATCGGCCACGTACCAGTTGTTCAGGTCCGTTCCTGCGTTGCCGTTCTGGGTTTTGTCGAGGTACTGGACGGAGAAGTTTCCATCGCCCTTGCCGGCGCCTTCCCAAGTGGAGGCGAAGGGATACTCGTCACATTCCTGGTCTGGCTGATGGGTGAGCGCCGCGCACGTATTGCTGACGACTGCTCGATTCTTGTTGTACCGGGTCGTCGCTGCTCCGTCCCAGCTCGACATGAGCCGGTGCAGTGGCTTGCCCGAGGCTGGGCTGCCAGGTATGGACTTGGTTCCGCCGCCGGGCAATGGCGGGTAGGTCGCGGCCGGGTTGGTCTGAGCGAGGTGGATGTGGGCGGCGACGGCACCGTGTCGAGACGACGAGAGGCTGTAATGCATGACTGCCTTCACCCGGTCGAATATTCCCGCGCCTTTGGAACCGAGGTAGGAGGCGGAGTCGAACCGTACACCGTTTTGCAGGATGTTGTTCCCGACGGTGTTGTCCACGGCTCCCCACTGGCCCACGCTGCATCGGGACACGAAGTCTCGGCTGTATCCATCGGTCTTCGCAGAGGAGATGGTGAAGATCGCTGTCTTCCCGTTCTCCCACTCGGCTTGGGACTGTGGGCCGTCCCCGTGGACTGAGCACGGCTTGTTGCTGCCGTCTACACCGCTGTATCCGTTGGTAGCCCAATAGACTCGCAGAGGCGGATCAGCCGGTGGCTTGCCTATGACTTTGAAGTTGTCGAAGCCTGTCTCGAACCGGATGGCGCGGGAGCCTTTCGTGCCTTGACCAGCCGTGGTGCAACGGTAGGTGACGATGCCCACGATCTTTTTGTCTTCGACCCAATAGTATCCGCACTTTCCTGACTGGCAGTAGTTGTAGTGGTTGAGAACGCGCTCGCCCTTCTTACTGCCGAACAGAGAGCGGCAAGACGCCACACTGACTTGTGCTGCGGAAGCCGACTCATCAGCAGGATCGTTTCCCCTGATGACGCTAACCTGTTGCGCGGTGACATCTCCGTGTTCGTGTAACTCGGCTGGAACGGGAGTCTCGCCTCCATTGTCAGGAGGTGCGGTGAGCGTCGTACCGATCGGCAAGGTTGGGTGAGTGTCGTCGACCGTAAAGAACACCCCGGTCGCTTGTTGTGGTTTGAACGGCTGGGCGTTGGCGCCGGACGCGGCGAAGAGGACGACGGCTAAGGTCGCCAGAACAGCAGATAAGCAGCGGCGCATACAAGATCCCCCCGATCGTGAACGCCGGTTGCTGACTGGCTAGTACGTTAGTTCAGGGAGCGCACATCTGGCACATGTATATCGGTAAACTTCTTTCGCCTCACTTCTCTCCGCTGAGCACTGGCGGAGGGGACTCCGCGACGCCACGAGCGGTTCGCCGCCGACAGTGTTACGGGACAGGAGTCCGTTCCACGGACGGGATGGACGTACTTGGCTTGGCCCCTGGCGCCACAGGGCGACCGCAGTTACTTCACCCAAGCCCTGTTTCTGGCCCGCAAGATCAATTGCGCTCGGTTGATGACCGAATCGACACCCGAGTAGGGCATAGGGTTGCTACGGTCACGCGTATGACGCTGTCGCTTCCTGCCGCTCGCACTGTTGACTTGCGAAAAGAACCCGTCAGTCACGTACTTGACCGAGTGGAACGGGCTCTCGGGGTGCATCTGGACCGGGAGACGATGGTGCGTAAGCGTCGCTCCGTGGGGGCGCGTACGGACCGGGATTCGTGGGTGCGGATCGAGCGGCGCGGGCTGGACAGGATCGGCAAGCAGGGTTGGGATGGCGCCGCGTGCGCGGAAGCCTTGCAGGAGGTCGCCAAGCCGACCTGGTTCGGCGGCGTGTCTTGGCGGGAGGCCAATGAGGGGGTCATGTGGCGGGCTGATGAGACCGCCCTCCTGCCGGGGGCTCCGGTCGGGACGAGCATTGTGGCCGTGGACCCAGATGTGTCGGACGAGTGGTGGGCGGCGCTGAATGCCTCCCTCGATGCGCTTGCCACACAGCAGTCGAACCGCATCGCCACGCCAGACACTGAGACGATCACGCAGTCGTTGGTGAACGAGACCATTTGGAGCGTCTTTCCCAGGTCGTTGGATACGACTGTCGAGCAGTGGCGGCTGGCCCATGCGGATCTGAACTGGGCGAACGTGACCGCGCCGCAGTTCTCCCTGTTCGACTGGGAGGACTGGGGTATGGCACCGCGTGGGCTGGATGCCGCGACGCTGTGGGGGGCCTCTCTTGCCGTCCCGGCTCTGGCTAAGCGAGTCCGCCATGAGCGGAGGGAGGACTTCGCAAGTCGTGACGGCATGCTGATGACGCTCTTCGTTGCCGCGAAGATCCTCGGTCCTCATGCGCATCCCGAGGATCCCCGCCTCGAACCCGCCCGCGCCGTCTCGGCGCAGGTGATCAAAGAGCTTCAGACGGGTTGAGAGCGCGCCCGTAGCAGCTCTCGGTACTGCTGGATCATGTGGTCGTCGAGCTCCAGGTCCAAGGCGTCGGTCAACTCCCCGAGATGGCCAGGGTTATCAGTGCCGACGGCTACTGCGCTCACGGACGGAAGTCGGTAGGCGGCTCGGAATGCGGCTTGGATCGGCGTCGACGTCCTGGGTTCTCGCAGGAAGATCCTCGGGTCGAACCTGTCCCACACGGCGTCGGCAGTGCTTCCACCGAAGGGACTCATGCCCCACGCCTCTCTCGGCCGCAACCGCTCGGCCAGTCGCTCTGCCGCGTCGAGGATGTCCGCACTCACCAGGAGTCCGGCGCGGGTCATCAGAACATCCGGCCTTGGGAGTTCTCCCTCAGCGGGGATCACCAGTAGTCGTGGGTCCCAGGAGGAGATGCCCCAGCGATCGCAGAGTCCCTGCGCGCAGGCGTCCGCCAAGGTGGAGCACGCGGCCTCCAACAGGTCATCCCGCGTTGCTTCGGTAAGGCTGTGCTCGGGGTTGTGCAGGAACACTACGTCCGGCTCCCTGCCCAGGTCGCTGGCCGCGCGCTCCGTTGCCCTCCGCAGACGATCTGGCGCGAGAGAGTGCTGCGCGCCTGGGAAGTATCCGACCTTCGTGGAAACCGTAAGCCTCGGCAGCAGGTCACTAGCGACGTTTGCCAGGGTTCTGTGCGATTGGAAGTCGAGGTAGTTGCTGCCGGTATCGATCGCTTGAACGCCGAGTTCGAGCGCCCGGGTCAGAAGACGGCGCCCGTGACGAGACCGGTGTAGCCCGAGGACAATTCGGGGGTGAGCGGGGCGCATATCTCCTCCTGAACCAGGATCTCGGCTACCTCAGTCACCTCGGCCCCGGCGACAGCCGTGGCTTGTCGCAACGGAACCGGCTGGCCGCTCAGCAGCAACCTGAGTGCCGGTCGGGCTTTGACTGCGAGGGTGAGCTTCTTCCCAGACGTCACGACGTCGACCGTCTCCCCGTGCTCCTCAATTCGGGGCGGAAAGTGGGCGATGCACACCACGACGTCGAGTGGACCGAAGACGTCGAGATAGGGCACGTGTCGTCCGGGGGTGGTCTGTTGCTCGTACGCGGCGAGGAATTCCTGCGGACCGCGCTCATGGGCCAGCTCGGCGGCGGCTTCGACCAGGGCGTCAGCGCCAGTGCCGTACCAGCGGTCAAGGTCGAGCCGGAAGGTCTCGCGCTCGCGTGACCAGTCGGCTAGCCATGACAGCCAGCTTGCACCCGTTCGTTTTGTGATACCGAAGGTGACGTGCAGACTCTTGCCTGAGCCACTGCGGGTTCGGGTTGCCTGGTGCCAATGCCCTCGGGGGATGTGCATGACGTCGCCCGGCTTGACCACCCCTGCCCAAATGATGCGGTCGCTGGGGGTGTAGTTGGGGTCGGCGTCCCGATACATCGGCGCGGTGCGGGAAGTAGCGCGCACTTCCCACTCCTTCTCCCCCGCGAGTTGCACGATGACCACGTCGTGGTCGTCCCAGTGCAACGGGAACCCGGCAGCATCGTTTGTCGTCAGGTACACGTTCACTTGCACCCGCTCACGCGCCCACCACTGCAAGGCCCGGCAAGCGACTTCCATCGTTGGGTCGAAGACGTTGACCTGGTCCATGATGAGCGTTGCCCCCTCTCGCAGGAGGTCGCCGAGGCGGTGCATGTTGACCATGGGAATGCTCTGCCCACGGGGACTGACGCTGTCAGTCAAATAGACGGCGGGATGTACCTCTTCCCCTTTACGGAAGAGCCGGAACTGCGGGCGGTACAGGCTGCGGCGCATGGCGATGTCAAGGAGCCGGTTTGCCGTCAGGACGCGGGTGAGAAGTTCTTCGTCATCCACACGGCCTTGCGCGAACTCCTTACCGAGGGCTCCGGCCCCGTCCCAACCAAGGGCCGTCTCGATGGCGCTGACTAACCGGTGTTGCACACTGCCTCCTCATGAGTGCCGATCATGGTGACGGGGCGGCGGAGGTCGGCGCAGTGCCGGCCCCCGCCGCCTGGTGCGCTACTCGACGTCGTTCAGATTGCCGTCGCCACCGGGCCACGGCGCATCGCCGGAGGACCCTGCGTTGTCGGACCGCAGGCTGTCATAGCGGTCCTGGACGGCTGTCAGTTCTTCCACCGCCACCAGAAGGGTGCTCTTGTCGGCGGGCGGCGTTGCGCTTTGTGCCACCTCGTGCTCCTTCCTCTTCGGTACTTCCACCCACTGCCGGGCGGAAGGTCTGAGTCAACCCGCGCCCCGGCATCGGGCAGAAGCGGGGTTTCGGACGTGCGCCGCACACCCGGTCGGTGCTGATGGCCGATTAGACCGTGTGCTAGACCGTGTGCTTGGTGAGCTCGTCTGTGGTGCGCTCTGCGGGGATGCTGCGGTCGTTTTGCAGTCGCCACAGCTCGCTGAACAGGCCAGGATTCTCTACGAGTTCGTCGAAGGTTCCCTGCTGAGCAATGCGGCCATGGTCGAGGACGATAATGCGGTCGGCGATGGCGACATTGGTCAGGCGGTGGGTTACGAGAACGACGGCGCGGGTGGCGGCTAGGTCACGCAGCCCGGTGAAGATGCGGTGTTCGGCGCGGGGGTCGAGGGCGGCGGTGGGTTCGTCGAGGACCAGCAGTCCTGCGGGGCGGTGGAAGGCGCGGGCGATGGCGATGCGTTGCCACTGCCCGCCGGAGAGTTCCTCTCCGCTGAGCCATTCACGGGCCAGGAGGGTGTCCAGCCCTGAGCGCAGTTCCTTGACCACGTCGTCGGCTCCGCTGGCGTCACACGCGGCCCACACTGCCGCGTCGCCACCAGGTGTGGGCTGGCCGAGGGTGATGTTCTCCCGGGCGGACAGCGGCCAGCGGGCGTATTCCTGTGGCACCACGGCTACCCGTTGCCATGCCGCGAGCGGGTCCATCTCCTGGCTGTCGACGCCGTCCCACATGACGCTGCCGGAGGTGGGCACGTACAGTCCTGTCAGTAGCTTGGAGAGCGTGGTCTTGCCGGAGCCGTTCTCCCCGACCAGCGCCAGCACTTCGCCCCGCCGTACCGTCAGCGTCACGCCGTCCAGGGCGTTGCGCTGTGATCCCTCGTAGCGGTAGACGAGGTTCTCCGCCCGGATCTCCTCTGGGTCCTTCGGCGTGAGTGTGCCGCGGCACAGGCGGTATCCGCCGGCCTCGTCGACGAAGGTCGACCAGTCTTCGAGGTACATCCCGATGCGGAACGTCCGGGCGCCACCTGCGACGAGGCTCTGCACGGACGAGGTGACCGTTCTCAGTGCCAGCACCGCCGTGCCCGCCGATGCCACTGATATCCGACCGGTGGCCAACAGCATCACCAGTGCCGCCCACACCAGCCCGGAGGCCAGGCCACCGCACGCCGCACCCAGGAGGGCCATCAGCGCGCCCCGGCCCGCGGCCTGCCGTTCTGAGGCGTTGACGCGTTCGGCGATGCGTCGATAGGTGCTCAGAAGGAAGGAGGCCATCGTTCCGGCGCGGACCTGGTCGGCGGTGTGGGCTTCAGTCATGTGCCAGCGCAGCGCGGACAGCATCCGGCGTTGGCCCCATGTGCGAACGACCGCTAGGTAGGCGGCCTTGGCGCTTTGTACCTGTGCCGTTCCCTGCGGGAGCGCGGCGAGCACAAGCAGCGGTAGCAGCACCGGGTGTACGGAGGCCAGCACGGCGGCTCCTGCGGCCAGCGACGCCATCGCTGATATCAGGTCCTGGCATCCCTGGAGCAGGTCCCGGACAAAGTCCGCGCCACGTTCGGCTGCCTGCCTTCGATCACCGAAGCCGGGGCTGTCGTAGGCTGCCAGCTCGGTGGTCACCGAGGCTTCCAACATCAGCAAATGCGCTTCCTCGGCCATCACAGGAGCCAGCCGCGATGACAGCCATGTCACCACGATCGTCAGCAGCGCGCGTACGCCAGCCGCTGCGATCATCACAGCGACCGACGGCCAGGCCGACCACAGCCGGTGTGTCACGTCGCCGGAAGAGATCAGCGCCGTGATCGTGCCTGTGGTTGCCAGCAGGCCCATGCCCTGCGACGCCCCCGAGATCACCTGGCAGCCGAGCAAGCCGATCACAGACCGTCGGTCTACCTGCCAAACGAGTTGTAATGACCGTCCCACCAGCCGTGGCAGTGACCGCGCCATCCGCCGCGCCGTGATCGACTTCCCTGCCTCCCAATGAGAATCCCCGTCGAGCCGGAATTGCAGCTCCTCGCTGGGTACCTCCGAGACAGCCGCCTCGGTCATACCGCTCCCTCCATATGCTCAGGCAGTTCTCTGGCCATGCGGGAGCGGTACGGGATTCTTACCGCGCGCGTGGAGTTCCGGCTTTCGTGCCTGAGCTGTCAGATCGTTCGGACATCGTCGTGCTTGTGATCACGGCCGCTCGTCCCAACCGACGATCGAGAATGGCTGGCCGTCTTGTACATGGCGCAGGGCGACGGCCGTGTAATCGACCATCGGTGCGGGTAGTGCGTCCAGCGGCCACCAGCCAAGGTGTGCGCAGCGGTCGGGTTCGGCGTTGGCTGGTTCGCCTTCCCACCGTTGGGCACGGAAGAAGAGTTGGATGCGTGGGTCGTCTTCGACCGTGGCGTGGTGGACGGTGTGGACCAGTTGCAGGTCCTCTTCGGCGATGCGGATGTTCAGTTCTTCGGCGGCCTCTCGTACCGCGCACTCGGTGACCGTCTCACCGGCCTCGAGGTGGCCTGCGGGAACGTGGTAGTGCTGGTCACGCCATCCGGTGCCGGCTCGCAGGCCCAGCAGGACGGTGTGGTCGCGTTGCAGGATGAGGTGGACGCCGATGACGGTGCGGTAGCGGCCGTCGGGGTACTGCATGGTTGTGCTCGAGAGGTCGGCTTGCGACACGACAGGCTCCTTGCGGCGGTCTGCCCGGCCGCACACCTGCGGAGCCGGTGGACCGCTCGTCGCTGCCCGCTACCGCAGCCGGTGTTGACGCTTACGGCTGTGGGTCGTTGCCGAAGAGCAGGGTCGGTTCGGCAAGAATGTCACGGCCGAGCTCACTTTTGTAGATCTCGTCCACGCTACCGAAGCGGGCCTCCCCGTAGTCGAGTTGAAGCAGCTTGGCAGCCTCTCGCACGGCTGCCTCGTCCGGCCCTTCGATCTCCAGAAACGTGGGCAGGCCCGGCCAGGTGTCGAAGTCGAAGACGACCTCGCCGTACTGCCATTCCTCCCGGTAGTTCTCCTGGTAGCGCACCCGCCGCAGGCCGACGGCGCCCAGAAGCTCGGTAGTGGCTTGGAGATCGTTGACCTGGATCTCGATCTCGGTGGTGCCATTGATGCTGCTTGCGTCGGTGACTTGCTTGAGGGTGAGGGTGATCTTGTCGCCCTCGTCACGCAGGCGCAGCCACTGGTTGCCCTGGACGGTGTCGTTCTCGTAGATGACGCGCGTGAGCTTGGTCTGGGACTTGGCCTGCTCGGCGCCGAGCTGGTGGACCTTCTCGCGGAGGGTGTCAACGTCGATGTCGAGGAACTTGGCTTCGTATTCGTGCTTCATGCCTGATGTCCTTCAGACGGTTTCGGGTTGGTGGGTGGCGAGGAGGAACCCCATGCGGTGTTCATGGTCGTTGGGCTGACCGACGTGGGCTCGTTCCGTGAAGACGCCGGTCCGTAGCGTCAACGCAATGTTCCATGCGTAGAAGTTGTGGCGGATGAGGCGCTCGGGCGAGGTGTAGTGCTCCAAGACGTTGTGTCGCTGGTCGATGGGCATCATGAACTCCGCACCGAAGAGTCCCCGGGGGCGCAGGCAGTCCTGCATCCGGCCGACGAAGTCACCCAGTGGTCGCCGATGGTTGACGCTGTAGTGCCACGAGCAACTCGTCCACACAGCGTCGGCCACGCCCTGGAGGGAGTCGATGTTGAGGAAGTCCTCTTCCATGATGTCCACCCGGTCTTCGAGACCCTCGGCCTTGAGACGGGCCAGCAGGCCGGGCGCGTGCGTCGTGGTGCCGCCGGGAAGCACAACGTCTCCGCCATGAATGGCGACCGGGTCTCGTTCGATGGCGATCACGTGGTAGCCGGACGCCACCAGGGGCAGCACGAACTTTCCGTCGGAGGCCCCGACCACCACGACGGCGCCCTCGGCTATCTGCTCCTGGAGAACCGTGTGGAACTGAGGGAAGAAGGTCAGGGTGTGCTGCCACAGGCTCTGGGTCTTCATACCGGGCTCCTGCTGGGCGTGAGGGCGAGGATGGCCTCGACCACTTCGGGCGGCGTGCGTTCTGTGGTGTCCACCGGCTGCATGGAAAACGCCGCATAGGAGTCTTCGGTTCTGTCTACGACGGCCTCGGCCAGCAGGTCCCACCGTGTGGGCGGCTTGCGTCGCCGTGCGAGTCGTCTGCGGCGCACGTCCTCGCTGCAGGTGAGACGGTAGGTGTTCGGCTGTGGCAGATCGTCGGGCAGAGCGACGCCTAGAGTCGCACCCATGGATTGATGAGTGGCCAGGCACCTGGCGAAGTAGCTTTCCACCACGACGCCGACGCCTTCGGCCAAGTGCCTGCGGATCTGCCGGGTGGCCGCGAACAGGGCCGAAAGGTAGAGGCACATGCGCGTGTCCGGACACTCCTGCTGATCGACGAGTCGTCGCAACTGGTGGTAGGGCGCCGGGATGGTCGGCACCAAGATCGCCCCTCGCGCTTCGGCGAGAAGTGGCGCTACGGTGCTCTTCCCAACGCCGCGAAGCCCCTCCAAGCTCTCGAACAGCGGCTGATCAGGCACGGGAGTACACCACGTTCGGGACCGGCAGCGCGATCTCGTCGCCGCTGGTCGGCCGGTGTTCGATGATCCGGCGCTGT
Organism: Streptantibioticus ferralitis; assembly: GCF_029223525.1. Classification (GTDB taxonomy): domain Bacteria; phylum Actinomycetota; class Actinomycetes; order Streptomycetales; family Streptomycetaceae; genus Streptantibioticus_A; species Streptantibioticus_A ferralitis. The sequence continues at coordinate 261,232 of NZ_JARHTQ010000001.1, forward strand.
TTGTCGTACCAGAAGGCGTGAGCGTCCTTGCCCACGGCCTTGCACGACATGGTCAGCGCGCCCCGCGGGTCCGCCTCGATCCGATCCAGGACGACGGAGCCTGCCGTCGGGGAAGAGGTCATCGGCGCGGGCTCGGCTGAGAGGTCCTCGTCGATGACCATCTCCATGGCGAACGTCGTGGATTCGAGTTGTCGCCGCAGTCGTTCGTAGGCGTGTGTGTCGGTGATGGCCAGCTCTGGGTGGTCGGCGGCGAAGCCGACGAGGCGCAGGCAGTGCAGCTTCAACTGCCTGACCCCGTAAGTCTCCAGCACGCATGCCAGCGGAACGACCTCGCTGATGTTCCGGGAGTTCACGGTCATCGTGACTCCGGTCGGTACCCCGAGGTCCCGAGCCGCGGCGAGCGTGCGCAGTGCTGCGTCGAAGCTACCTTTCTTCCGCAGCTCATCGTTGGTGTGGCTCAGCCCCTCCATGGAGACTCGGAGTAAGTCGATCTGTCCGGCCAGGGCCGGAAGGTGGCGTTCGATGCGGTAGCCGTTCGTGCAGATCTCGACGCGCATCCCCAGCTTCTGCTTGGCGTGCTCGATGACCTCGGGCAGCGGCCGGTAGAGGAAGGGCTCACCGCCGAGGAGAGTGACGGCCTCGGTGCCGTAGTCGCGGTGCACCAGCTCCAGCAGGTCGATTGCTTCGGCAGGGCTGTAGGCGTCCTTGTGGCTGAGCCGCTCGCCATGGAAGCAGAAGGTCCCGCACTCGAAGTTGCAGCGGTAGAGCAACTGCAGGTACAGCATCCGGATCTTTTCGATTCCGGTCACATCCCTGATCACCGAGGCTCCTCCTGAACAGTCGGGGTCGGCTGTGCTGGGAGACGATGCTGGCCTGGCGGCAGGGACGGCGGTACCGTCTCGGCGGACGCCTCCGGGACGTCCTGGGACGTTTCACGTGCCCGCTGGAAGGGCGCTGCGCAACGCGGCCATCAGAGCGGAAGTGTCGCGAAGGTCAGGAAGGACTGTCCCGGCTCCGGCCTGGCGAAGTTCGTCGGCGCTGTGGATGCCGGACGCGACGGCGATGACACCGGCGTCGCTGGTCAGAGCTGCATCCACGTCGCGTGGCGTATCGCCGATCAGTACAACGGGCGTGTCCGTTGGCAGCCTGTACGCGGCGTGCACGCGCTTGCGTGCCACATCGACGAGGGCGGCACGATCGGCGGAGTCCGCCCCGTAAGACCCGACAGAGAGATCCACGAACTGGTCGAGGTCGAACGCCGCGAGCTTCATCCGGGCGTTCGCGGCGATGTTGCCGGTCAGCACGGAAGAGACCATGCGGTGATCGGCCCGCACAGCGCGCAGCGCATCGGGTACTCCAGGCAGCACTCTGCCGCGCAGCCGCAGCTGCCCGCTGTGGGCGGCCCCAGCCGTCTCCAGCGCTGACAGCGCACTTGGCCAGTCTGGAGCCGGCAGTCCATGCTGCCGGAACATTTCCGCGAGGATCAGTCGGTCCGTCCGGCCTTCCGTTGGGGCGGGCGCCATCGGCTTCTGCCGGGCAAGCTGGGTGAAGGCGGAGGCATAGATCTCCTTGCTCACACCGGCATTTTCGATGAGCGTGTGGTCGATATCCCACAAGACGATGACTGGCACCAGACCAGCGTAAACACGCCGAGACGGCCAAGGCGTTGAGGTCCTGCTGGACGCTTCGGAACGCTGAGACATCCTTGCCCAACACGCACCGTGTCCGCTTGGATGGGCAGTGTGAACGAGCGTCCGAATGAGCGCCTTCGCTTCGTCCTCACCCAGCGGGGCATACCTCCCGAAAAGTTAGCTGAAGTCTGTTCAGTGGATCCCAAGACGGTGGACCGCTGGATCAGCACCGGACGGACACCGCACCGACGGCACCGATTTGCCGTCGCCCAGCGCCTTGGCGTGGAGGAGACCTACCTGTGGCCGCCAGCCGGTGCGACTGCGGGTCCAGGCGAAGCCGCCGCGCGATCAGAACTCATCGACGTCTACCAGAACCGCGCCAGCGTTCACCGCGATGTGTGGATCTCCCTGCTGCTGGGAGCAGTTGAGCAAATAGACGTCTTGGTCTTTTCCGGCACCTTCTTCGCCCAGAGCAATCCGCGGGTGGCCGCCATGCTCGCTGAGCGCGCCTCAGACGGCGTACAGGTGCGGCTGTGCTTCGGGGACCCAGAGGGACGAGCGGTTGCCATCCGCGATGCTGAAGAGGGCCTTGGCGGTACGCTCGCCGCCAAGATCAAAGCCTCCCTGACGTACTACCGGAAACTCCCTGGCGTACCCGGATGCGAGGTGCGACTGCACGACACGACGCTGTACAACTCGCTGTTCCGCTACGACGACATTCTCATGGTCAACCCTCACATCTGGGGCCAGCCAGCCAGCGCCAACCCACTGCTCCATCTCCAACGCCTCGATGGCAGTGGATGGTTCGACCACTACATGGCCAGCTTCGACGCCGTCTGGGAGACCGCACGCCCCTGGGCAGCCGAGCGATAGGAGAAACACCACCGTGGGCAGGATTGAGTACTACCACGATCCATCGGCCCCGAAGGCCAACACCCTTATCCCCGCCAGCAATCTCCTGGTGGTCAACGGCGAAGGAGCAATCCTCCTGCAGCGCCGCCGGGATACCGGGCAGTGGGCTCTTCCCGGCGGTGCGCAGGATATTGGCGAAAGCGCGGCCCAATGCGCGGTTCGCGAATGCCAGGAGGAGACCGGAATCCTCGCCGAGGTCACCGGGCTGCTCGGGGTGTACTCCGAGCCCAAGCACATCGTCGCCTACACCGATGGGGAAATCCGGCAGCAATTCGAAGTCGCCTACATCGGACGACCGATTGGCGGGGAGCCGACCATCAACGACGAAGCGGACGGCGTTCGTTGGGTACGGCCGGAAGACCTTGACCGCTACGACATCCACCCGAGCATGCGCCAGCAGATCGGCGACTACCTGAGTGGTAGCTATCCCTACCTTGGCTGAGGCACGCGGCCCGCGAACCTATGCCGCATCCACTCGTGCTTGCACCCTGGTCACACTCGCGTGGATATCGGGTGCGGCGCGGCGGATGAACCTGCCCACCACGCTGTCGGTGCCGTACCGGTTGACGATCTCCGCGATGCGCTCCTCGGACGAGGTCCGTTTTCCGTCGGGCGTCGTCGTCATGTCGCAGTAGACCAGGGCGTCCAAAAGGAACGGGTCATCCACCAACGGGAACTCGCGCTCCAGATCCTCGCGCAACCCCCGCTCCTCGGCCTCCAGCAGCGCATACGAATGGTTGGCCACCAGCCGAACCAGCAGCTCGTGCGACGCGTGAACGTCCCGCAGGTACCGAGCGCCGTCCAGGGGATGGAACCCGGTGACCGCCAGCGGCGGCGCGTACCCCACGTCGTGCAGCCATGCCGCGGCGACAAGCAAGTCGGCGGACTCCCCCACGACGGGTTCCAGCGAACGGGCGCGGTCCGCGACCCCTTGGGTGTGTGCCCAGCGCCGTGGCAGAGCCTCCGCGAGCTGGGACTCCGCGATGTGCGTTGCCCATCCTTCGAGTCCCACACCGGGCAGTGTAGGTAACGCCGGGTCGCACGGACAGTGGTCTTGACGGGCGTTGCGCGGGATCATGCGTGACTACTTTCTTCCATGAGGTGGGCGAGTGTGACGCGTGCTCGCAAGATGGCTTCGGTGTCCAGGGCAGCGTGGCCGGATCGCAGCCTGGTGAGCGCATCCAGAGCTGCGAAAGCCGGAAGCGCGGCGCGCTCGACGTCGGTCAGATCCTGGCCGTAGCCGTCCAGATATGCCTCGCGAAGGTCATCGCGGTGGATCCACGGCCCGTAGGCGAGTCGGACGGTGTCACGTAGACGCAGGTTCTGCTCACAGCACTCGAAATTGAGCAGGGCGGCTACTTTCTGGGAGTTGTGCCATGATCAGTTGTGGGGCTGGTTGTCGCCGTGGCAGTAAGCAGTGGGGAGTTCGCTCATTTCTGGGCCAGCCAGGACGGCAGCATGCTTGCGAATCAGGGCCTCCTCATCGTCGGAAGGGAGCCTTGAGAGGCGCTGCAGAAGGATCTCCAGCTTGTCCACGGCGTGGTGGATGAAAGTGCTCGCTGGCGCTTTGGGAAGAGCCGCCTTTGGCGTGGCATCGTGCAGCCGACGGATCAGCTGACCGGCTTGACGGTGCAGGGAGGACTCATCGGTGTGCGACAAGCTCAGACTTGCGGCCACCGCTCCCGGCAGACCCGCGGTGACCACGGCGCAGAGGCGGGCGTTTGCAGCGACCAACCGTGGTGCCTGCCCATGCCCGAGGGACGGAACGGCGCGGCGAAGCGCGAAGACCTCACGGTGAAAGAACGCCGGGTTCGGCGGAATCTTGACGAAGTAGCTGGTCCCACTTGGGCGCAGAATCCGCCACGCACGGGACGCGTCCTGCTTCGACGAAGAGTCCCAGCATCCCACGTATTCGCCGACCATCCGGTACACCCACAGCCGCAATTCCGCGGGAAGTTCGGCGGGCTGTGCCCGGCCGCTCACGAGCCCCACCTCCTGGCGGCGGACGTCTGCCCCGCTCCAATTTCGCCTGGTGCCGCTTCGGGCTCAGCCGCGGTGATGGCGCCCTGGTGAGGCACAACGCGGGAGAACATCCAAACGCCGCCCTTGCGCTCGTCGCGGCGGAGGGCACGCACCAACCCGCCTCGTTCGAACGGCAGATGTGCGCCGATGGTGTTCTCGTGAAGTGGCATGCTGCTTCCGGTTCGCTCGTGTGATCGTGAAGTGGGCGGTGGTGTGGCGCGAGCGATTACGCAGCTGGCTGGCCCCAGACCAAGTAAGCGGTCCTTCCCGTCCCGGCGGCCGCAGTGGCGGCTCGGATTCGCCGCTCTTGGCACGGCCTGACGTAGTTGCTGAGCCGTGCGAGTGGGACAAACCCGTAGGCATCCAGCTCCGCTTCCTGCAGTGCGCTCTCTGCCGCGCGTGGGATTGTCCAGCCGCGGAAGACGAAGGTGATCCCTTCGACCGCGTCCTGCCTCCGGTTGGTCGGCGTGGAGTCGACTGCCAGAAGTTCGATCCTGGACAGTGTCAGGCCGGTCTGCTCGCGGATCCCACGGCGTGCCGCTTCGTGCGGTGTCTCGCTCGCGTGTGTTCCGCCGCCCGGCAAGGTCCACCCGTCGTCGCACGTTTCATGCGGCTTGACCAGCAGCACCTTCCCGGACTCGTTCAGGAAAAGAGCGACGCCGTTCACCCGTCGGCGTGTGACCTTGTACGTGGACCCTCCTTGCTTGGGAAATCCGGTGAAGGCGAGTAGGTCGGGGCGCATGTGTCGGAGTCCTTCCCGGTGCTGGGCGCCCTCGATGCCTGGGCGATTCGTTCAGGACGATCTAGGCGTACATCGGCATGAGGCGCCTCGGTGTGCCGCAGCTGACTGTCGGCCGCGGATCGACTACGCCTTGGGCGCCAGGTGGATCGGCAGGGCACGCAGGCCATGGGCGATGAACGACTCGACCGGCTGGAGCCGTTCGGCGTCGATGGCGAGTTGAAGACCGGGGAAGCGGCCGAAAAGCGCGGGAAGCGCGATATGGGCCTCCAGACGAGCCAGGGGCGCGCCGAGGCAGTGGTGGACGCCGTGGCCGAATGCCAGGTGGTCAGTGTGGGGGCGGGTGATGTTGAACTGGTCTGCGTCAGGTGCGTGATGGGCGGGGTCACGTCCGGCGGCGGCGTAAGCAGGCAGGATCGCTTCACCCTTGCGGATCGTGTGGCCGCAGGGGGTGGGGATGTCTTCGACGGCGAAGCGCAACGGCAGGCTGGCGATGCTGGGTGCCCATCGCAGAGTTTCTTCGATCACGTCGCTCCACGACGCCGTTCCTGTGCGAAGCAGGTGGAGTTGGTCCGGGTGGGTGAGCAGGGCGTGAACAGCGTTGCCGATGAGGTTGACGGTGGTTTCGTGGCCGGCGCCGATGACCAGTAGCAGGGTGTCGACCAGCTCGGGGTCGCTCAGGCGCGCGTTGCCGTCTTCGTCGCGGGTGGCGATCAGCACGCTGGTCATGTCGTTACCGGGGTTGGCGCGCTTGAGGGCGATGAGGTCGGCGAGCAGCTCATGGATCTCACGCCAGGTGGTAGCGGCCTGTTCTGGGGCCGCGGCGGCGGTAACGATGGCTTCGACAAGGCGGGCGGTCTCAGCGCGTAGGGCGTCGGGGAGACCGAACAGTTCGCAGATGACCTGCATGGGCAGCGGGTGGGCGAAGGCAGTGCGGAGGTCCACAGGTTGTCCCGTGGGGGTGGTGGACATGGCATCGAGTAACTGGTGAGTGATCTCTTCGATGCGTGGGGCGAGGGCCTCGGTGCGGCGGGCGGTGAACGCCGGGGCGATGAGTTTGCGCAGGCGCCGGTGGTCGGGGCCGTAGGCGGTGAACATGTTGGTGACGCCGATCCACTGGTGCAGCCACGAGGCGGGAGTGATCTCGCCGCGCTGCCAGACCGGCCAGTGCTGCCGGGGGTCCTTCGAAACCCGCGGGTCGGCTAGGAGCTGTTTGAGGAAGTGGTGGCTGGTGATCGCCCAGGCGGTGATTCCGCCGGGGAGCTCTACGAGGGCTGCGGGGCCGAGCTCGCGGAGGCGGGCTGCCTCACCGTGGATGTCGGTGCCTGTGGGGTCGATGGCGACGGGCTGCTGTTCCATGGGGTGGCTCCTGTTTGGTCGGGGCTGATAGGGGAGAAGCGGGCCGGGAGGGCGGAGAGGGCTCGGTGGAAGGGGCCGGGGCGCCACACCAACTGCTCGTAGGGCACGGCGAGCTCGATGTTGGACAGCCATCCGGTGAGGCGCTCGATCGCGGTGGTGGCGATCAGGAGCGCGTGCTGCTTGACGGGGCAGGCGTGCGGCCCAGCGGCCCAGGCGAGGTGTGATCGCTCGCCCGAGCGTGCCTGGCCGGGCGCGGTGTGGGCTGGCTGGGTGCTAGCCGCAGCGTAGGAGACCAGGACGAGTTGCCCGGCGCGGATCCAGGTGCCGTGGAAGTAGATGTCCCGTAGCGGGTAGTGAGCGGAGTAGTTGGCCATGGGCGGGTCCTGCCACAGGACCTCATTGATGGCATCCTGTGCGGTCAAGGCGCCGCCGGTCAAGCTGCTGTAGTAGCGGTCGTCCGAGAGCATGCGGCCCAGTGCGTTGCCGATCAGGTTGGTGGTGGGCTCGTGCCCCGCTCCCATGGTCAGGATGATCTGGTCGACGACTTCCTCTGGGCTGAGCCCTGCGGGGTGGTGCATGAACCAGGAGGTCAGGTCATCTCCGCGCTGTTGGCGTTTGAGGGCGACGAGTTCCCTTACGTACTGGCCGTAGGCGGTGTTGGCTTCTGCTGCCTCTTCGGGGCTGTTGCCTTCGAGCATCCCGGCCAGCGCGGCGATGAGGCGCTCGCTGTAGTGGTCGGGCAGTCCGAAGAGGGTGTTGAAGACCAGTAGCGGCAGGCTGCGAGCGTACTGCGCGATCAGGTCGCACTGGCCCGCGCCGCCGAACTCGCGGATGAGCCGGTCGGCGCAGTGTTGGACCAGGAGTCGCAGTTCGTGGGGTTCGACGAGGTCGAAGGCATCGACGATGACGTGCCGGTAGCGGGCGTGAGCCTCGCCGTCGCTGAAGAGCACGTTGCTACGCCAAGCCAGCATCGGCAGCACGGGCGAGTCCGGTGGGATGGTGACCTGCCACCGGCGCGGGTCCTTCGACCAGGTACTGGTATCGCGCAGCAGTTCCAGCGCAACCTGGCGGTCGGTGACCAAGAGCGCCTCGACACCGGGGGCGATCTCAACCGGCGCGACAGGACCGTGGAGCCGCAGGTGCGCGTAGAAGGCTTGAGGGTTGGCGGCGAACTGAGGGCCATAGAGCTGGACTACACCGGGTGCGTCAGCATGGGCCGGGCAGTTCGGCGGAGGTCCCGGTGGCTGTGGAGAGTAGGGCGTTGTCACGCGGGCTCCAGGTGCGTGTGGGCGATGACGTGCTCGACCAAGGCGATCAGCGCGTCGAGTGATTGGTCGCGGCTGCGGGCGTCGCACAGGACCAGTGGGGTGTCGGGGCGCAGGTCGAGGTGGTCCCGCAGCGTGTCCAGGTCGTATGTCGGGGCTTGGGGGAAGGCGTTGACGGCCACGGCGTACCGCAGCCCCGCCTCCTCGATGAGGTCCATAACTTCGAAGGACTCGTCCAGGCGGCGGGTGTCGACCATGACCAAAGCGCCGAGTGCTCCCTGAGCGATGTCCTCCCAAAGCAGGCGGAAGCGTCGCTGTCCCGGAGTTCCGAACAGGTACAGCACCAGGTTGTTGGGAAGGGTGAGGCGTCCGAAGTCGATGGCCACCGTGGTGGTGGTCTTGTGCTCGGCTTCTGCCAGGTTGTCGACGAACGCACCGGCCTGCGTCATCACTTCCTCCGTGTGCAAGGGCGCGATCTCGGAGATGGCTCGGATGAGCGTGGTCTTGCCGACGGCGAAGGGTCCGGCGATGAGAAGTTTGATCAGTACCGGATCGTTCCCGGTCAGGTACCTGGGGTCAGGACTTGAGCGCGCGGAGTCCATCGAGAACCTTTTCCATTGTTTCGATATCGGGCCCGGTGGCCTGGGGAATGGGAGGGCGGGCGTGCAAGAGCCCGGCGCTGACCAGATCAGCCACCAGGACTTTGACGATGCTGACGGGCAGGCGCAGATACGCTGCGGCATCGACCAGCGGCAAAGCCCCCGGCTGGATCAGTTCCAGCACGCCGCGCTGCTCCGGGCCCAAGCCGACTGGTATCTCCTCGCAAGCGGCGTGCAACGTGGTGAGCCGGTCGAGATGGTTGCGGCTGGGATGAGCGCGCCCGCCGGTTGCCAGGTAGGCGGGCACGAGCCGTCTGCTGTGCCTGCCGCCGGTCATCCCTGCGCATCCCCGGCGGGCTCGCGTGCCGGACTGGTCATGACCTTCTCTCCCAGGGACTTCACCTGGACCTGCATCTGATGCGCCACCACCCCCAAGTTGACTTCCGGACTGGCGAACACGGCCAGATAAGCGTTCCCTCCGGCGGGGATGACGAAGACGAAGCCGTCGTCGGATTCGATGATGGTCTGGCGCAGCCGGGGCTTCGGGTTACCGGAGAAGGCCTGTGTGGCGGCGCGGGCGGCCCCTTGAAGAGCTGACATCATCGCAGCCGCACCTTCCGCTTCCTCCTGCGTCAGGTCCGCAGAGCGGCCTTCGATGAAACCGTCGCCCGACAACACCGCGGCGTGAACCACGTGCGGAAGTTCCAATAGCGGGCCGAGCACCCACGACTTGCCCTCGGTCGCCTTCCGGAATGCGTTCATGAGGTCGCCTTCCCTTCTGCTTGCTGGGCGCCAGGCTCCACTGCAGCCCGGCCCGATTCAGTGCCGGCTTGGAACGCTGCCCAGCGCTGACCTGCCTCCTCCGGCGTACGGTCCGGGGCCGCCTCACCGCGCCTCGGTCCGGGCTGGGCTCCGGTGGGCTGACGTCGGCGTCGACGCGGTAGGACCTCCCCGGTAGCCGCGGGCGCAGCTGCGGGAGCGGTGGCGGAACGATGGCGTGGGGCCATCGCGGACATGGGCTGGGCCTCGGGATCCATGCGCGTGAGCAGGGCGCCCGGGAGGTACACGATGGCTCGCACGCCCCCGTAGGGGGACGGCTCGACGCGGACCGCAAACCCGTGTTCGTGGGCCAACTGCCCGATCGCAGGGAATCCGATCTGAGGCGGGTCACCGAGCTCAGTGAGCAGCACGGGAGCCCGACCGGTCATCAAGCGTTCCGCGCGCTGGAACTCCTCGGGATGCATGCCGATCCCGGCATCGTCGATGACCACCGAGGCACCCTGATGGCCCTGCAGCAGCACGACTTGAACCCGCAGGTCCGGGTGCGAATAGTGGAGCGCGTTCGCCAGCAATTCGGCGATGGTGATGGCGACGGGCTCCACCGCGCGGGCAACCACACCGAACGGCTCACGCAGTTGGTTGCTCGCCTGGACCCGCTCATACCCGCGCACCCGCGACCCCGCACCGACCACGATGTCGGCCAGATAGGAGTCTTCACGGATCAGCCCCGTCCAGGACGCTCCACACACCACAGCTGTGGCCTGCACCCGACGCAGCGTCTGCTCGTTGAGAAAATCAGCAGCAAGCAGATCCTGCGCAATGTACGGGTCGTCGTATCGCTCCTGCATCTGCTGCAGAACGCTCTGCAACTGGTACAGCATGGCCTGAATCGTGCTGGTGGACCCCCGCATCGCAGCCCGAGCCGCGGAATCGACACGCAGCCGCTCCTTGGTGACAGCCTCGCGAACCTGCTCCAGCACCAAGCCCAGAGCACGCTCGATATCCGTTCCGGCGAACCGGTCATCCAGCAAGCCCCGGACAGGTACGTGCGGGTGCGCCAGCGACCTCACCAGATCCGGAATGCGAGCCCCGGCCAAGTGCCCGACCTCAGCCTCCAGGGACTGCCACAGACTTGTCAGGTGAGCGTTCCCCTCCTCCACCGCCGCGCAACGCTCAACTTGAGCCTTCCTGCCCAGCCAACTGCGGATGAGGAAAGGTGCCATGCCAAGGGCTGCAGCAGTGGCCCCCGTCAGGGACGCCACTAGCACCCCCGGTATCTGCATCATTGAAGGTCCTCGCTATAGGGACGACGGATGCTCAAGGCTTCGTCGACTGAACTGGGAGAAAGTAGGAGATCCGGCTTAGCCTTCGCTGCGGCGCTACAGGTGGAGCTGGCCTACCAGGTGTGTCACGTTGGTCGTCAGACCGCGGATCGTGGGAGCGAGCGAGGAGCTGGCGAGATAGAAGCCCAACAGGATGCACATCAACGCCTGGCCGGTTTTCAAGCCTCCCTGCTTCACCAGCAGCAGCACCACGATCAGCAGAAAGAGAACCGTGGATACGCTAAGGACCACTGGCTTTCCTCCAGCGACTGTTCACGCTGCTCTAGCCCAGGTGGCGCGAACCGCTGCGAGTGAGTGATGCAGTTCAGCGCTGTCGGTGACAGGGAACGACGAGCCGTGCGGCAGCAACCAGATGCGGACGCACTCGCGGTGCTGCCATTCGCGACCAGGAACCAGGCAGGAGAAGTCGCCGTAGCGGCATGGAGCCTGGGGCGCGTGCCAACGCCACGCGGCGCCACCCTCCACAGGGATGTGAACCAACAGGTCGGTCATGCAGCACAGCACCGGCCCCACCGGACGATGTAGTTTACGCAATTCATCTAACGCCTTCATCCCGACGCAAAGGCCCGCCTGCACTACGTCTGTGCTAGTCGTCACTATTGAATCCAGTTGGGGGCGCTCCCCAAGACATACATTCCAGGGGAGCTCTGACAGGAGGGACAGCATCGTGACTCCGGTGCGGACAGTGAATGTGATGAGCTAGGGGCGGGCTGTCTGCCCGGCGGCACGATGCTGACCTGGTCTGCGGGACGGCGAAACCGCTTCGGTGGACGCCTTGAGGACGTCTCGGGACGTTTCTGGGTAGCTGCCGCAGCGACTCGACGGGGCACCCCCAAGCCCCACTCGGGACTGTGGTCAAGGTTCTACAGGGCAGCCTCACTGCCGAAGCGAACCGGGACTGAAAACCGACACTCATCCGCCAGTTCGCCGGGGGCAGACAGGACTGCTCCCGAAAGGACTGGTGGATAGCGGCAGGGGCATGCCAACGTGGAGCCCTCCGGAAAAACCCATGTCAGAGAGGTGCTTACCGTGGGCGTAGAGGCTGCTCGGCCCGGTTTCTTCACGACTGTCGAGGCCCTTCGGCTGCGCTCTTGGCTACTCGGACCAGGCCAGCCAAACACGGTCATCGATCAGTTCGACGCCGAGGACTTCACCTTGATCGTGGACGACCGAGCGGACGTCCACATCAGTTCCAAGGACTCCCGTTTCTATCTCGGATGGTTTCCGCTGGGGCGCCCAGGAACCGAAGGAGAGGGCTGGAAGCTCGCGGTCACCGGCACCAACGCGGTCCCCGGGTACAGCATCTCCTTTGACACCGAGACCCCCGCAGAGATCGTCACCACCACCGTGGCCAAGGTCCTGGCCACCTCCCACCCCTTGCAATCGAACAGCGCACGTCGCTAAACGCGTCATCAGCGATTCGCAATACCGGGGGGCTAGTCGTAACTTCTCCCACCCCTACGTGCAGTCAATAGCTAACGTCGGGGCCACATACCACATCTCTTCGGCCTGACCAAACCCCGGACCATCCAGACCATGGGCTCGAAAGTATCCGCCCCTCTGGAGACCGACCGATGCCCGAAGAGAAGCACACGACCCACCAGACGGCTTTCTTGAACCTTCCCAAGGCTGCCGAATATCTCGGGATCTCTCCGAACACTCTCTACGTCTGGCGTCATCGGCGGCAGGGGCCGCCGAGCTTCTGCATGGGGCGCCGCGTCATGTACCGGATTTCGGCGCTGAACGAGTGGGTCAGGCAACAGGAGCAGGCCGACTCACGCTCGAACCCTGCGCTCGATCCACTCAACACCAAGGCACAACCGCGTGCCGGACACACGCAGCGATAGCCCCGGCTGCTCCCACCTTCACGAATGAACATCAGCTAAAGGATCGTCAAGCTTTGTCAGGGTACATAGAGGACCGCTGGCTCAAGAAGCGGCCGAACAAGGAGACCGGGAAGCGGGAGCGCACCGATCTCTGGGGAAAGGGAGCGCGATATCGCGTAAAGGGCATACCCGGTGTCCGTGACCGCTCCTTTCATACCAGTGAGGACGCGAAGCAGTGGCTGGCCACGGCCCAAACTGGCACGATACGCGGCGAGTTCATTGACCCACGCGATGGGGCCATCCGCCTCGCCGACTACATCGAGCAGCACTGGTGGCCAGGGCGAACCGACGAGCCCTCCACTGAGGGGCCGATGCGCAGCAGGATCTGGAACCACATCATCCCCCTCCTGGGAGCGTTCGCTCTTCGGGACATCGACGCGGCGGTACTGCGCATGTGGAAGGCACAGCTGCTCTCCCGCGTTGAGGAGTCGACAGCAGAGGTGATCTGGATTCACCTCGCGACGATTCTCGGGGCGGCCGTCGACGACGGTCGCCTGCTCAAGAACCCGTGCAAGGCTCATCGAACCGTCAAGCCGCCGAAGCGGACGAAGAAGAAGGCCAAGGCGTGGGCGAGGGCGATCGTTGACTCGGTCCGCGCGAACGTGCAGGAGCGGTACCAGATCGCGGTGGACCTCGGCGTGGGCCTCGGTCTCCGGCAGGGGGAAGCGTTCGGCCTCGCCGAGGACGACTTCGACTTCGACGCTGGCGTCGTCCACGTTCGGCGGCAGCTGCGGTGGGACAGCAAGGGGCGGCCGTACTTCTGCTTGCCGAAGGGGGGCAAGACCCGCGACGTACCCATCGCTCCTAACCTCGCTCAGCGCGTCCGCGCACACTTCCGGCGGTTCCCGCCGGTCCCCTGCACTCTGCCGTGGCGCAACCCTGAGCCGCCGATGACAGACCTCGAAGCGCGGCAGCGAAAGCCGATCACGGTCCGGTTGGTACTCAGCACGTCGCAAGGGAACCGTGTCGTCTACAAGACGTGGAACGAGCGGAGCTGGAAGCCCGCACTCGCAGCCGCGGGGGTCCTCAAGGTCGTCGGTGAGAAGGTCCAAACGTACGGCGGACGCATCCGCAAGTACCCCGTCTTCGAACTCTCGCGCGAGGACATGTTCCATGTCCTGCGGCACACCTACGCCAGCGTGCAGCTTGAGGCTGGAGAGTCCATCGTGAGCCTCGCGCAGTGGCTCGGTCACTCCTCCCCGAACATCACCCTGGACCACTACGCTCACTTCATGCCCGAAGCGGGTCGGCGGGGGCTCGCGGCCATGGACACGTGGTTCGCGCCAGCCCAGCCGCAGAAAATCCCTGAGAAGTCCCTGGGCGCCCCGTGGATCAAGGAACTGAACCTAAACCCGCAGGTCAAGGACATGATCAGGTCTGCTGGGGCCATGAAGGTCAAGTACAAGGAGACCGCCCGCGGCGGGCTGGCGGTGAACGTCATCGAGTGCTGAGCTGATGGGCCAGTCGTCGGCCCGTCAGCGACGGGAAGCCGTCGGACTGCGCCTACTGGCCGCGGCGCCGGGTCGCGTGATGCTACAAGAGCGGAAGGAGGTGGATCGGCCGGGCTCGGGAAGCGGACAGAGTGCGCTCGGCCTTCCGGCACAATGGAGGCCATGTCCAGCGTCACCGACCCGCTTGCGAACTCGCCGACCGGCGACCCGGGCCGGGACGAGGAGCCATATCGGCCGTTCGCCCACCTCACCACCGACAACTGCGCCCTCTACCGCCAGGTGGTAGGGGTCTTCGTGCGGGCCAAGCAGGAGTTCACCGTCCATCTGCGCCCGGAGGACGTGCACTTGGGGCTGCCGCCGGACGCCCGTCCGCCGCTGGAATCGGTGGCAACCGCGCTGGAGCGGCTCGCCAAGTGGGGCAACCTGCGGGCCGATCCGGACACCAGCCGGGTCACCGCACTGGAGGACTTCTACCGCGCCCGCCACATCTACCAGCTCACCCGTGCCGGTGAGGCCGCCGAGGAGGCGCTGGCGGCGTACGACGAGGCATTGGGCCGGCGCGGTGAGCTGCAGGCGGTCGCGCTGGCCGACATCACGGTGCAGTTGCGGGCGCTGCTGGCGCTGGCCCAGCGGCCCGAACCCGACCCGGCCGTGGCGCACCTGTCTCTGCTGTCGCTGGTGGACCGCTTCTCGGGGCTGGCGGAGAACGCCCGGGCGTTCATGAACTCGCTGCAGCGGACGGTCGATCTGCACGAGGCCGAGGTGGAGGTGTTCCTCGCCTACAAACAGCGGCTGATCGAGTACCTGGAGCGGTTCATCGAGGACCTGGTCACCCGGGGTTCGGAGATCGCCGGCCTGCTGGCGGAGCTGGGCGCGCCGCCGGAGGGTCCGGTCGGACCGCTGCTGCGGCTGGCCGCCGAGCGCGAGGCGTCGGACGCGGCTCCGGATGCCGCCGCCGAGGCGCTGGCTGCCGCCGAGCGGCGCTGGCATGGGCGCTGGGACGGGCTGCGGGCGTGGTTCCTGAGTGTGCCGGGGCGCAACTCCCAGGCCAAGCTGCTGCGTTCGGCCGCCCGCCAGTCGATTCCCCAGCTGCTCGCTGTGGTCCAGGCGTTGAACGAGCGGCGGGCCGGACGGTCGGACCGCTCGGCCGACTTCCGGGAGCTCGCCCGCTGGTTCGCCGAGGCACCCGATGACGAAGCCCGTCACCGGCTGTGGCGGTCCGCCTTCGGGTTGTACTCGTCCCGGCATCTGACGATCGACCAGGAGTCGCTGGCCGAGCAGGAGGCCGAGCCGGCACCCGCCGCCGCGTCCTGGTACGACGCGCCGGGCGTGCGGATCAGCCCACAGCTCCGCCGAACCGGTTCGTACGAGCGGCGCGGCCGGGCCAGGGCGGTGCAGGACCGGACCGAGGCGAAGGCGTACCTGGCGGAGCTGTCCCGCAAGCAGGCCGGGCAGACGGCGGCCGCCCGCGCCCGGCTGGCCACCCGGGGAGAGGTGCGCCTGAGCGACCTCGGCGAGTTGGACCGGGATGCCTTCCGGTTGTTCCTGCTGCTGCTCGGCGACGCGCTGTCGGCGTGGCGGCCGGGCATGGAGTCGGTGTCGGCTACGACCAACGACGGGACGATGGAGATCAAGCTGACCAGGCTGCGCGGCGGCGGGGTCGCCGAGATCCACACTCTCGACGGCATCCTGCGGGGTCCGGAGCACGTGGTCGAGATCATCGACCTGGCGGCGCAGCGCGAACCGGTCGGTAGCGGGTGGTGAGTGACGACCGGCTGGGTGACGCCCTCGCCGCGCAGCGGGCCGAGGAGGTCCGGCGGGCCGCACGAGCGCTGCTGCGCCGACCGCTGCTGCGTGCGGGCAGTGACGAGTTCCGGCTGGTTCGGCAGCACGCGGCCGAACTGCGGACGTGGTTCGAGCGCAACACGGGCTGGGCCTTACTGGTGGACTCCGAGGTGGCCCGGCTGCGCCGCATCCCGGGGCGGGGCACCGATCCGAGCCACCCGGCGCGGGATCAGCGCACCTGGCTTCCGTTCTCCCGGCGGCGCTACGTCCTGGTCTGTCTGTGCCTGGCGGTGCTGGAGCGCGCCGAGCACCAGATCGCCCTGGGGCGGCTGGCGGAGCAGGCCGTGCTCGCGGCGGCGGACCCGGCACTGGAGGCGGCGGGCATCGACTTCACGCTGGCCGACCGCGAACAGCGCACCGATCTGGTGGCGGTCGTCCGGCTGCTGCTGCAGTGGGGCGTGCTGGCCAAGGTCGCCGGGGATGAGGATGCGTTCCTCAAGGCGGCCGGTGACGCCCTGTATGACGTGGACCGCCGCGTGCTGGCGGGGCTCCTGGTGTCCCGGCGCGGCCCGAGCACCGTGCGTGCCGACGGTTTCGAGGAGCGGCTTGCCGAGCTCAACGCCGAGGTGCTGCCGGACAGCGACGAGCTGCGCAATCGCGCGCTGCGCCACACCCTGACCCGGCGGCTGCTGGATGATCCGGTGCTGTACCTGGACGAGTTGTCGGAGGCCGAGAGCGCGTATCTCGCCTCGCAGCGGGGCGCGTTGACCCGGCGGATCGGTGAGCTCACCGGCCTGGTGCCGGAGGTGAGGGCCGAGGGCGTCGCGATGGTGGACCCGGACGATGACCTGACGGATCTTCGGATGCCGGAACAGGGTACCGACGGACATGTGGCGCTGTTGGTCGCCGAGTACCTGGCGGGGAGGGGCGGCACCGTCCCGCTGGCGGAGCTCCACCGGCAGGTGACCGCGTGGGCGCTGGACCATGCCGGGTTCTGGCGGCGCAGCGCGACCGTTCCCGGCGCCGAGACCGAGCTGACCGAGCAGGCCGTGGAGCGGCTGGTCGCGCTCGGGCTGCTGGAGCGGGCGACGGCAGCCGACGGAGCCCCCGCCGTCCGGGCCCGCCCCGCACTGGACCGCTACCGCGTCGGCGAGGCGATCCTGCTGGAGCCGGGCCAGAGCGCCCCCAGGAAAGGCCGTCAGAAATCCGCGAAGAGCACGAAGGGCAAGAGGACCCGATGAACACGACTGCCGGGACACTGCTGCCGTCCCCCGGCCGCACCCGCTGGCAGCCGCTGCGGGTCGGCCTGGTCGACCTGTTCTACTACGACGTCGAGGAGTTCCACTTCCGCGCCGGCCGCCTGCTGTTGCGCGGCAACAACGGCACCGGCAAGTCCAAGGTGCTCGCCCTGACCCTGCCCTTCCTGCTGGACGGCGACCTATCCGCGCACCGGGTGGAGCCTGACGCCGATCCCAAGAAGCGGATGGAGTGGAACCTCCTGCTCGGCGGCGAGCACCCGCACCCCGAGCGGCTCGGCTACACCTGGATCGAGTTCGGCCGCCTCGACGAGGACGGCACCACGCACTACACCACCCTGGGCTGCGGCCTGAAGGCGGTGTCCGGCCGGGGCATCGCCCGGCACTGGTTCTTCGTCACCGACCAGCGGATCGGCCCGGAGCTGAGGCTGCTGGACTCCACCGGCGCCGCGATCACCCGGGACCGGCTGGCCGAGGCCCTGGACGGTCGTGGCCTGGTGTACGACTCGGCGCGGGCCTACCGCCGGGCGGTGGACGAGGCGCTGTTCGGCCTCGGCGAGCAGCGGTACGCGGCCCTGGTCGACCTGCTGATCCAGCTGCGCCAGCCGCAGCTGTCCAAGCGGCCGAGCGAGAAGGCGCTCTCCCAGGCGCTCACCGAGTCGCTGCCGCCGATGGACCAGGCTGTGATCGCGGACGTCGCCGAGGCGTTCCGGTCTCTGGACGAGGAGAAGGACCAGTTGGCGGCGATGGTCGCCGCCGAGCGCGCTGCCCATGCCTTTCTCCAGCACTACCGCCGGTACGCGCAGGTCGCCGCCCGGCGCAAGGCCCGAACGCCCCGCACACGGCATTCGCGTTACGAGGCGCTGCGCGCCGACCTGAACACCGCCGAGCAGGAGTTCGAGGCAGCCGGCACGGCGCTCGCTGAGGCCGCGGCCCGGCTGGTAGAGCTCGACCAGCGGCGGGCGGGCCTGCGCGCCCGGGACGAGGTGCTGCGGGCGGGGCCGGAGATGCGCAGTGCCCGGGAGCTGGAACAGGCCGCCGAGCTGGCCGAGCGCACCGCCCGGGACGCCGGGCGCGCCGAGACCGACCGCGCAAGGGCCGAGGACGAGCTGGCCAGGTTCGCCGCCCGGCTCGGTGCCGCGCGCTCCCGGGCGGAGGCGGCCGAGCGTGCCCAGGAGGCCGCACTGGCCCGGGCCGGTGAGGCGGCGGCGGCCGCCCGGCTGGAGCGGGAGCACGCCGACCGGGTCGTCCTCCCGCTCGCACAGGAGGAGACCCCCCAAAGCGCCCAGCGCGGCGCCGCCGAGTTCACCGCCCGCCGACTGCGTTCGATCGCCTTGGTCGAGGAGCACCTGGCAGCCGCCCAAGGCTCGTTGCGCGAACTTGACCGGTCGCGCCGCCAGTTGGAGGACGCGGACGCGGAACTGGCCCACCGCACCGAGCTGCGGGCCGACGCCGAGGAGAGCGCGGCGCAGGCCGGTCATGACTACCTCGCGGCCGTCCGCGCGCACTTCACCGGGTGCGCCCTGCTCCGCCCAGCCGACCCCGAGGGTGTGCTCGACGACCTCGCCCAGTGGGTCGAGACGCTGGTCGGCGCCGACCCGTCCCGGATGGCCGCACAGCAGGCGGCCTCCGCGATCAATGCCGAACTCGCCCGCCGCCGCGCCGTCTTGGAGGCCGAGCAGCAGGAGGCGCAAGAGCTCCGCGACCGGCTTCAGGCCGAACTGTCCGAGTTGCGCGCCGGAGGCCAGCGCGCCCCGCGCGCCCCGCACACTCGCTCCCCCGAGGCGCGGCGGGACCGCCCCGGCGCACCGCTGTGGCGCCTGGTCGACTTCGCCGACGAGAGCCTGGCGGAGGACCAGAAGGCTGCTCTGGAGGCGGCGCTGGAGGCATCCGGACTGCTGGACGCCTGGATCGGCCCGGACGGCACGGTCGTCGCCGCCGGCACCTGGGACACCCTCGCCACCGTGGGCGCGCCGCTGGACGGCCCCTCGCTGGCGGGCGTCCTGCGCCCGGCGGTGAATCGTGACGACCCGGCCGCGGCGGCCCTGCCGAACGACCTGGTCGCCCGGCTGCTGGCCGGCATCGGCCTGCTCGGGCCGGACGAGTTGCTCCCCGGCACCGGTAGCTGGATCGGCCTGGATGGCCGGTTTCGCCTCGGCGCGCTCACCGGCGCCTGGTCCAAGCCGGCTGCCGAGTACCTCGGCGAGGGCGCCCGCGAGCAGGCGCGGCGCGCCCGGATCACCGCCATCGAAGCCGAACTCGCCCAGATTGCGGACCTGTTCGACCGCCTCGCGGCTCGTTTCGAGAGCCTCGACGCGGACGTGCGCACCCTGGCCGCCGAACAGGCCCTGCCGGACGACGCCGCCCTGCGGGGTGCGCACGCCGCCGTGGCGGCGGCCCACCGGGAGCACTCCCGCGCCGCCGAGCGCCGAGAGGCGGCCGAGCACGCAGCCGCCGAGGCCGCCGCAGCCGCCGAGCAGGCCACGGCCGAACTGCGCTGCCTCGCCGAGGAGCTCGGTGTGCCCACTACCGCCACCGGCCTGCGCGAGATGCGCGAAGCCCTCGGCGGCTACCGCGAAACCCTGGCGGCGCTCTGGCCCGCCGTACGCGAGGCCCGAGCCGCCCGCGCCGCACTCGCCGCCGAGCAGAGCGACCACACCCGCGCCGCAGAGCACACCGCCGAGCTCGCCGAGCGCTCCCGCATGGCGGCACGCGAGGCCGTCGGCGCCGCGGAGCGCCACGAGACGCTCGCCGCCACCGTCGGCGCCGCCGTCGCCGAGCTGCAACGCCAACTCGCCGACGTGGCCGCCGCGCTGCGCGCATGCGAGGAGGCCGAGCGCGCCGCCCACCGCGAGCAGAACGCCGCCACCGGTCGCCGGGCCGCCGCCGACGCCGTGCGCAGCCGGGTCCGCGCCGAGATCGAGGAGGCCGGCCGGACCCGCGCCGAGGCCATCGACGCGCTGCGCCGCTTCGCCGCCACCGGCCTGCTCGCCGTCGCCCTGCCCGGCCTGGAGATCACCTCCGACTCGTGGGCGCCCGAACCCGCCGTCCGCCTCGCCCGCGCCGTCGAGCGCGAACTGGAGTCCGTGGACGACTCCGACCCGGCCTGGGAGCGCGTTCAGCGCAAGATCACCGAGGAGCTCAAGGAGCTATCCGACGCGCTCGCCCGCCATGGCCACACGGCCGCCGCCCGGATGCTGGAGGACGGCCTGGTGGTCGACATCGTCTTCCAGGGCCGCGAACGCTCAGTCCCCGAGCTGGCCGCCGCGCTGAGCACCGAGGTCGCCGACCGCCAGCATCTGCTCTCCGCCCGCGAGCAGGAAATCCTCGAGAATCACCTGATCACCGAGGTGGCCGGAAACCTTCAGGAACTCGTCGGCGCCGCCGAGCAGCAGGTGCTGCGGATGAACGAGGAGCTCAAGGACCGCCCGACCAGTACCGGCATGCTGCTCCGTCTGGTCTGGCGCCCCGCCCGCAACGCCCCCGGCGGTCTGACCGCCGCCCGCGACCGGCTGCTGCGCCAGTCCTCCGACGCCTGGAACGCCGCCGACCGCGCCGCCCTGGGCGAGTTCCTCCAAGCCCAGATCGGGCGTGCCCGCACCGACAACCCGGCCGGCACCTGGCTGGAACACCTCACCACGGCCCTGGACTACCGTGCGTGGCACGAGTTCGGTATCGAGCGGCACCAGCACGGCAGGTGGCAGTCGGCCACCGGACCGGCCTCGGGCGGCGAGCGGGTGCTGTCCGTCTCCTTGCCGCTCTTCGCCGCCGCCTCCTCCCACTACGCCTCGGCTGGCACCCCGCACGCCCCGCGCCTGGTCACCCTGGACGAGGCGTTCGCCGGTGTGGACGACGACTCCCGTGCCAAGTCCCTCGGTCTGCTCGGAGCCTTCGACCTGGACGTGGTGATGACCTCCGAACGCGAATGGGGCTGCTACCCGCAGGTCCCGGGCCTGGCCATCGCCCAGCTCTCCCGCGTGGACGAGATCGCAGCCGTCCTGGTCACCCGCTGGGAGTGGGACGGCCGCCGGCGCACCCGCATCCCCGACGCCGAAGTGCCGGGCCAGCGCCAGGCGGGCCTGTTCGCCTGACCATGGATCTTCCCCGCCTGCGGCGCCTCCTCGGCGGCCCCGAGACCGCCTGGTTGCTGGAACGCGCCCGCGACCGAATGGCCGCCCTGCGGCCGCTGGACACCCCCGCCACCCTCAAGGCCGCCACCCCTGCACAGCGCCGCGCGGTCGAGCTGCTGCTCGGCCGCCGCCTGCGGGCGGGCACCTCCCTGACCGTGCCGCTGGCCGAGGTCGACCGCGTCCTGCGCGAGTCGTTGGCCTGCCCGGACGGCCTCGCGGCTGCCGTGGTCGCCCTCACCGGTCCGGTCACCGACAAACGAGCCCAGGACGCCGCCCTCGCCGCCGCCTGGCAGCAGGCGCTGGCCGAACTCGACCACCCCGCCGTCACCGACCGGCCCGAACTCGTACCCTGGCGAGCCAAGGTGGAGTCGACCGGCCTGCTCAAGCGCCTCTCGCAAGCCGACCCGACCACCGCCCGCCGACTTGCCGCCGACACGGTACGGGTACTCTCCGCGCTTCCGGCCGACGGTCTTACCCTCCCCGTCCTCGCCGCCCGCACCCTCGGCGACGCCCACGCACTGGACGACGGCCGCCCGCTCGCCGCGGTCGTCCTGTCGGCCGTCCGCGCCCTCGCCGCACTGCCCGCCGAGGCCACCACCGGCGCCGAAGGCCGCCGAGCGGCCTGGGCCACCGTCGGCGTGGCGTTGGACGAACTCTCCTCGCGGGTCCTCGTCCTCGGCCTGCCCGGTTCACCGCGTACCACGCCCGGCCGTGTCCTCGCCGCCGCGCACGAAGACGGTGAACCGTGCCTGCTGACACTTCGCCAGCTCACCCGGCAGCCGGCCGATCTCGGGCTGGCCGGGCGCACCGTGCGGGTCTGCGAGAACCCGGCCGTCCTCGCCGCGGCAGCGGACGAACTCGGCCCCCACTGCCCTCCCCTGGTCTGCGTCGAGGGCAACCTCTCCGCCGCCGCGCGCACCCTCCTGCGCCACCTCTCCGACCAGGACTGCCCCATCGCCTACCACGGCGACTTCGACTGGGGCGGCTTCCGGATCGCCACCAGTGTGCTGCGCCTGCCGACCGCCACACCCTGGCGGTACGACACCCCCTCCTACCTGACCGCCGTCGAACGCGGCCTCGGCGCCCCGCTCACCACCGGATCCCCGATCCCCACGCCCTGGGACCCTGCCCTGAGCACTGCCATGGCCCGCCACGGCATCCGCGTCGAGGAGGAACACCTGATCGACCGACTACTCGCCGACCTCCGCCAGTCATAGGGCCGCTCAGCTCCCGGTCGAGCCCGGTCGGTGACTCGGGCAGCCGACGAGGGCCCCCGGGCCAGACCCACCGGCGCCTCACCGTCAAGATGGCACATGTATTAGCGTCGGTACATGTCCATGAAGAGGACCAACGTCTACGCCGACCCCGAAGATCTCGCCCTCATCAAGGAAGCCGCAAGCCGTCGGGGCATCCCCGAGGCGGAGATCATCCGCGAAGGCATTCACCTGGCGGCCATGGCAAACCGTGTCTGGGACGAGCCCTTCGACTGGCCCACCTTCGACGGCAGCGGTGAACCGGTCACCGGCGAAGAGGTCACCGCGGCGGTCGCCAGGGGAGCCTCCAGGCGGTGATCGTAATCGCCGACACCTCCGGCATCATCGCCGCCTCCGACCGGAATGCCCCCGAGGCCGCTACCTGCCAGGGCGTACTGCGTGATGCCGGTGATCATCTCCCCGCTGGTGCTCGCGGAGGTCGACCACCTGGCCAAGGTCCGCTTCGGGCCCACCGCCCGGACCACGATCATCGCGTTCATCCTCACGCAGGTGCACAGCCTGCGATTCCAGGTCCCAGAGACCAGCACCGAAATCCTGGGCGCAGCACAAGCCGTCCAGCGGTGACACGCCGACCTGGACCTAGACCTCGCCGACGCGGTGAACATCGCGCTGGCGGCCGAGTATCGCACCGACGCCGTACTGACGCTGGACCGCCGCGACTTCCGCGCGGTGCGTCCACTCACCCCGCACAAGGCGTTCCGGCTACTGCCCGACGACCTGTAGACAGCGCCCGGCGGTACGCCGGTGAGAAAGTCCCTGAGAAGTCCCTGACGTTGCCGTGGATCAAGGAATTGCCCCATAAGCCTGGGTCGGCGCGGCCAAAGGGTCTGACTCGGTCTCCGTCCACTGTGATCCCGAAGGCGCCCGCGCCGCCGATGCTCGTCCGCTCGGACGCGATCCCGCTCCCGGGGCGGTATTCGCCCGGCCAGGCGGCGAGTGCGACGGATGCCCGATGCCCGATGCCCGATGCCCGATGCCCGATGCCCGATGCCCGATGGGCCAACTCCCTGCGGTGACCGAGGACATGGCCGTCCGCGAGGGGAGCTACGTCGGACTGGCCCCGGTCGCCGACGAGCCGCCGTTCGGCCCGGCTCCTCAGCCGCGGGGTCACCCCCGGGGCTGGACACCGTCCAGGGCGACGGGCAGATGGCGGGGGCCGCGCAGGATCGGGTTGCGCCGGTAGGGGGGCGGGTCCGCGACCAGTCGGGGGTTGCGCAGTCTGCGCGCGAGTTCGGTGAGCGCGAACTGTGCCTCCAGCCGGGCGAGCGGTGCTCCGAAGCAGATGTGGATCCCGCTGCCGAAGCCCAGATGCTGGTTGTCCCGGCGATCGGGGTCGAAGCGGTCGGGCTCGCTGAAGCGCCGCGGGTCCCGGTTGCCGGACGCCAGGGCGAGCCAGACGGACGAGCCTTCGGGGATGACGGTTCCCGCGATGTCGACGTCGGCCAACGCGACGCGCTGCGGCAGCAGTTGGACCGGCGGCTCGTAGCGCAGCAGTTCCTCGACGAGGGGGGATGCCAGATCGGGGTCGTCCGCGAGCCGTTTGAGATGCTCCGGCTGCCGCAGCATGGTCAGCATGCCGTTGGTGATGAGGTTGACGGTGGTCTCATGACCGGCGATGAGGAGCAGTACCGCGGTGGTGATCTGTTCGATCGGTGACATCCTCCCGTCCGGGCCGTGGTCGGTGGCGAGCACGGAGAGCATGTCGTCGCTGGGGCTGCGGCGGTACTCCTCGATGAGTCCGCCGAGGTATCCGCCGAGTTCGATCCTGGCCTGCTGGGCGGCGCGCTGCCGGTCCGCTTGGCCCTCGTCCCCCGTGGGGTCCAGACCCGCGACGACGGCGTCGGCCCAGCCGTGGAAGCGGGATTCGTCCTCGCGCGGAACGCCGAGCAGGCGGCAGATCACCGTGACCGGGAACGGGTAGGCGACCTCGTCGACCAGGTCCACCTGCTCCTTGCCCTGCAGTTCGTCGATGACGTCGGAGATGATCCGCAGCAGCTCCCCCCGCATGTCGAACACCCTCCTCGGGCTGTGCGGCGGCCCGAACGCCCGCATCGCGAGCCGCCGCAGCCGGTCGTGCTCGGGCGGATCGAGCCTGATGAAGGAGGGCGGCAGTCCGGACTCCTCCTCCGCGGCCAGCCCGCCGCCGCGGCCGACGAGGTTGCGGATGTCCGAGCTGAGCCGCGGGTCGTGCAGGAGGCTGATGATCTCGTGGTACGTGCCGACCAGGTAGGTGCCGTCGTCCTGGCGGGCCACCGGCGTCCTGCGCAGTTCGGCGTAGAGCGGATACGGGTTGGCGCGGTTGGCGTAGTCGGTGATCTGCTGGAGCAAGGTGCCGGAGGTCATGGACGGGTCTCCTGCGGTCTGCGGGGTCGGTCTGGTCGACCGCCGTGGGGGCGTTCATGCTCATAGAGGTGTCGATCGATCAATTCAGGACGCCCAGCCCATACTTCCAGCCAACGTCGGACGGTGACGGTCACCCTCCGGCGTGGCGAGGTAACTTCGGGTCGCTGCCGCCACACCAGGAGCACGAGGCTCCCAGGGACATGCGGCACGAGAGGTGAAACTGCCTTGCGCACCAGCCAAATCATGCTGGCTGAGACCCGCACGACAGAGCCTGAGGAAGAATTCGAGGTCTTCCCGTTCACCACCGCCTGCCAGGTCATCTGGGAGGAGGGTGACCATGTCCTCATCGGCGTGAGCCCGGGAAACAGTTACTTCTCCGCACCGCGCATCTGCGCTCTCGCACAGTGGGCGGCACGCCGTTTCGAGAAGGTGGACTTCGTCCACGCCGATCTCCACGTCGACGCGTTGTTCGCCGCGTTCGGGTACACGCCCGAGCATGCCGCCCGCCGCGCCATCAAGGAGATCAAGGCGGTACGGCGGAGAATCCTGCGCGGAGTTGAGGTGTCCGGCGCCGCGGATCGCATCCGGGTCAGCGCGCTGTCGGAATTCACCGGTCATCCGGAGTACCGGCTGCTGCGCCGCCGGGTGGACTTCCTGCTCGACCACGACGCCGAACTGCGCCAGGGCTGCGACGCGATGATCCAGCAGTTCCTCGCGCCCCGGCTGGTGGACTCCGGCCAGCCCGCCACCGCGGAGCAACTGCGGGCCTGCCGCGACTACATCGCCGCCGAGCTGCCGTTCTTCATCGACACCCCCAGCATTCTGCGGGTGCCCTCGTCGGTGTGCTGCTATCACGTCGTCCTGCCGCTCACCGAAGTGCTGTACGGGCGCGGTGGGGGGCTGCGGGCGACCCGTAACCAGGCGTACGCGGTGGTCCGGCCGGAAAGGACGGTGCGCGATGACCGTCGAGCAGCGTGAGGGGGGCGCGGACCTGCCGCTGGAATTCCCGTTCTCCCGGCGGGGGGACGCGGTTCCGGCCGAATGCGCGTGGCTGCGCGAAAAGCGGCCCGTCGCACGGGTCCGCACACTGACCGGCGACGTGGCCTGGCTGGTGAGCAGTTACGCACTCGCCAAACAGGTGCTGGAGGACGAGCGGTTCAGCCTGCGGCACACGGCGGCCCCGGGAGTCCCCCGGCAGTACGCGTTGACGATTCCCCCAGAGGTCGTCGACAACATGGGCGAGATACACAGCGCCGGACTGCGCGAAGCCGTGATGAGGTCGCTCGCACCGCGTTCGGATCCCGGCCTGGCCGACTGGCTGCGCGACCGGGCGCACGACCTGATCGACGCCCTGGTGGCCGAGGGCGCCCCGGTCGATCTGCGGGCCGGCTTCGCCGATCCGTATTCGGCGGCGCTGCACTGCAAGGTGATCGGGGTGCCGTACGCGGACTGGCGGCGGCTGATGTCAGGACTGGACATCGCGTTCATGACCAGTGCGCGGCCGTTCGCGGGTGCGACGGCGAGCTGGCGCAAGGACCACGGCTACATGCTGGAGCGGCTGCGCCAGGCCGAACCGAACGGCGGCGGCCTGCTGGGCCGGTTCGCCGCGCTGCGCGCGCCGGAGGACGGCGGTGGGCCGTCGGACGAGCAGTTGGCGACCGTGGCGGTCTCGCTGTTCGGCGCCGGTGCGGTGAGTACGTCGGCGTTCCTGGTCCATGCCGTCCTGGCGCTGGTCCGCGAACCGGCGCTGGTGCGGCGGCTCCGGGACGAACCGGAGTCGGTGGGGCGCGCGGTCGAGGAGCTGCTGCGCTACAACCTGTCCATCGGCGACGGCCTGCCCCGGCTGGCGACGGCGGACGTACGGCTCGGCGATGTGCTGGTCAGGGCGGGAGAACTGGTTCTCGTCCTGGTCGAGGGCGCCAACTTCGATCCTGGGGTGTTCGCGGACCCGGAACGGCTCGACCTCGACCGGGCGGACAACCCGCATCTGTCGTTCGGCGCCGGTTCGCACTTCTGCCCGGCCTCCGCGCTCGGCCGCCTGCACGCGCGGGTCGCGCTGGGGGCGCTGGTGGAGCGGCTGCCGTCACTGCGGCTCGCCGTGCCTCTGGGGCAGCTGGTCTGGCGTACCGGCTTCATCAAGCGGCTGCCGGAGCGGCTGCCGGTCACCTGGTAGAGCGAACCGCATAAAATGCGGCGTTCCGGGCAGCCCTCCGCCGTCCGGAACGCCGCTATTCGTTCCTAATGCCGCATACCGATTCACGCCCCCGCAAGGCTATTACCAAGCATTAGCCACCACTTTCAAGGGTGGTGGCGCGTATCACCTTCGATTCCACCCGCGCTACGCCGGTTATGCGCCTTACGCCCGAAATGCCCGCTTGTCTCCTCCGCGCCCTCCGTGCGAGAGTCGTCGACAACGGCCCCCATTGACCCGGGCTCGGTCGTGCCACGTGCGCCGTGGACCACACCCCCCCTTGCTCCTCGGCGTCACGAAGAAGCCCCCATCGCGTCCGCAACCCGGCGCTGGGGGCTTCTCGTTTGTCAGCGTTCTTTTGTCAGCGTTCTTGTCAGCGTTCGACGACCCGCTTCTCGAACCAGGTGGTCTTGCCACGGGGCAGCAGATCCACCCCCCACCGGTCGGAGAGCTTGTCGACCAGGAACAGCCCGCGCCCGCTGGTGTCCAACTCCCGCACCGGCAGCAGACAGGGCAGCGCGCGGGACGGGTCGCGGACCTCGACGCGGATCCAGCCCCGGCGGCGCAGCATCCGCAGACCGAAGGTGCGTGCCCCGGTGTGCCGGACGGCGTTGCCCACCAACTCCGAGACCAGTAACTCGCAGTCCTCACCGAGCTGCGGCAGCGCCCACAGCCGGAGCACCGCCAGGGTGAGCCGGCGTGCGGTGGACGCGGACTCCGGGCGCGAGGTGAGCCGCACCTCGTCGAGCGACGGGTTGCCGAGCAGTACGAGAGTGCTGGCGTCGTACCGGTCCGGCGGCATCGACACCCACGCCGCCGCGGTGATGCTCGCCCGTTGTGCCTGCTCAGATCCTCCCCGACCCACCATGCGTTCATCATGGCCGCCCAAGCACCGGTTCGGGCCAGAACCGGGGGAATTGAACCCACCCCAACGATGCTTCCCGGCCACCTCGAAGGCATATGCCGAAGGCAGCAGCACCCCCTCCACAGCCCCGCCCACCTGCTGTGATCACCAGCGGACCGAGGGTGACGAGCCGTCGCGGACCAGACTCCCTTAAGCCTCTCTTAAGGTGGCCTTAAGCTGATGTCCGCTGCCGCCCGTCACCCACACGGCCGCCCAACCGGCCCTGGCTCAGCCGAACTTGGCCTTACCCGGCCCCTCCTCGACGAAGCTCCGCATGCCGATCTCGCGGTCCTGGGTCGCGAACAGCCCGGCGAACAGGCCCCGTTCGATCGCCAGGCCGGTCTCCAGATCCGTCTCCAGGCCGCTGTCGACGGCCTCCTTGGCCGCGCGCAGCGCCAGCGCCGGGCCCTTGGCGAGCTTCGCCGCCCAGGTGTACGCCTCCTCGTAGACCTTCTCGGCGGGGACCACCCGGTCGACCAGGCCGATGGTCAACGCCTCGTCGGCGGTCACCATCCGGCCGGTGAAGACGAGGTCCTTGGCCTTGGCCGGGCCGACCAGGCGCGACAGCCGCTGGGTGCCGCCCGCGCCCGGAATCAGGCCGAGCAGGATCTCCGGCTGGCCGAGCTTGGCGTTCTCCGCCGCGATCCGTACGTCGGCGCACAGCGCCAACTCGCAGCCGCCGCCCAGCGCGTAGCCGGTCACCGCGGCCACCACCGGCTTGGGGATGCGCGCCACGGCGGTGAAGGAGTCCTGCAGCGCACGGGCCCGCACCGCCATGTCCTCGTACCCCATGGCCTGCATTTCCTTGATGTCCGCGCCCGCCGCGAACACCTTCTCGCCGCCCCATACGACGACGGCCCGTACGTCCTCGCGGCGGGTGGCCTCCTCCGCGACCTCGCGCAGCCGGTCCTGGGTGGCCACGTCCAGCGCGTTCATCGGCGGACGGTCCAGGCGGATGATGCCGACGCCGTCGGCGGCCTCAAGGTGAACAGTCATGGCCCGACGGTAGCGCCCGCCTACGACAAACGGCCCGCCGGGGCGGGCCGTTCACCGTATGTCACCGCTAAGGGTTGATCACTGACCGGCGGTCCACTGCGACCACGGCATGTTCCAGCCGTTGAAGCCGTTGTCCGGCGCGACCGTCTTGTCGTTGGAGTTCTTGACCACCACCACGTCGCCGATCATCGAGTGGTCGTAGAACCAGGCCGCCGGGCTGCCGTTGTCACCGCCGCCGCGGATGTCGTGCAGGCCGACGCAGCCGTGGCTGGTGTTCTCGCTGCCGAACACCGATGTGTTGCCCCAGTAGTTGCCGTGGATGAACGTCCCGGACTGGCTGAGCCGCATCGCGTGCGGCACGTCCTTGATGTCGTACTCGCCGCCGAAGCCGACGGTGGAGCCGTCCATCCGGGTCACCGGGTCCTTCTCGCTGATGACCATCTTCCCGTTGTACGTGGTGTGCTCGGGGGCACCCGCGGAGATCGGGATGGTCTTGATCGTCTTGCCGTCCTGGGTCACGGTCATCTCGTGCGAGGCGGCGTCAACGTAGCTGACCTGGTTGCGGCCGATGGTGAAGTGCACGTCCTTGGACTGCGAGCCGTACACGCCCGGCGAGCTCTGCACGCCGTTCAGCTTCAGGCTCAGGGTGACCTTCGTACCGGGCGCCCAGTAGGACTCCGGGCGGAAGTCGATGCGCTGGTTGCCGAACCAGTGGCCGACGATCGGGACGGACGGGGAGGCGGTCACCTTGATGCCGTTCTGCACCGCCTTGGTGTCGTCGATCGGCCGGTTGAAGTTGATCGAGACCTCGGTGCCGACGCCCACGGTGGCGCCGTCATCGGGAGTGAAGAAGCCGATGAAGCTGTCCTTCGGGACGACCGTGGTGAACGTGGCGTGCTTGGCCGACTCGCGGCCCTGCGAGTCCTTGGCGAGGGCGTCCACCGTGTACTTGGTGGAGGTACTGAGGTTGCTGTCCGGCACCCAGCTGGTGCCGTCCCCGGAGATCTTCCCCGCGATCGCGGTGCCCTTGGCGTCCTTGACGGTCACCTGGCTCAACTTGCCCTGGCCGACGGATATCTTCAGCGCACCGCTGGTGGCGACATCGGTCGCGCCGTCCTTCGGCGCGACGTTCACCACGGCCTGCGAAGCCTGTTTGTCCGACCCGCCGGAACCCGCCTTGTCCGATCCACCGGAACCGTGTCCGCCGCACGCGGTCGCCAGCAGCAGTACCGCGCCGATCGCCCCGGCCAGCACAGACCGCTTGGCGCCCGACGCCGCCCGGGTGGACCGCCGCACCGGCGGCTGATGTGACAGCAACTCGTCTCTCCCCTCGCGCGACCGTCCGCTTCCGCCCCCGGGCCCGCCTTGACGGCATGCCCCGGTAGCGATCCTGCCCGGTCGAACTCGCACTGATCCCCCGTGTATGCGCCGAGATGCCTTGACCGCACCCGCACAGGCGTCATCCACGCTCGCCGATAGATAACCACACTGATGGTGCGTAGGAAGCTACGGGATTGTCACCGTTCCGTCCCAGTCCGCTGCGAACCGCCCGCAACTGGGTACAGAAGGGCGGACATTCGGCCTCAGCCGGGTGGGATCAGGGGGAGCTCACCGCCGACCCCGCGAGCCACTGCTCCCACGTCAGGTTCCAGCCGCTGAGCCCGTTGTCGGGTGCGACGGTCGCGTCATGGGCGTTGACCACCTCCACCACATCGCCGACCAGCGAACTGCCGAAGAACCAGCCCGCGGGGGTCTGTGCGCCGCCGCCCTTGACGTCGGACAGGCCGACGCAGCCGTGACTGGTGTTCGCGGCGCCGAAGGTGTCCTTCGGCGACCAGTAGTTGCCGTGCACGAACGTCCCGGACTGGGTGAGCCGCATGGCGTGCGGCACGTCCGGGATGTTGTACTCGCCGCCGTAGCCGACGGTGTCCCCGTTCATCCGGGTCACCGGGAGCTTCTCCGAGATCACCATCTTCCCGCCGTACGTGGCGTGCTCCGGGCTGCCGGTACTGACCGGCAGGGTGCGCACCACCTGCCCGTCACGGCGCACGGTCATGGTGTGCGCCTCGGCGTCCACCACACTGGTCTGGCTGCGGCCGATGGTGAAGACCACGTCCTTCTGCTGGCTGCCGTACACGCCGGGCGCGCCCTGCACGTCGCGCAGCCGCAGCCGCAGGTCGACCTTGGTGCCGGGCGTCCAGAAGTGCTGCGGACGGAAGTCGAGCCGCTGGGCGCCGAACCAGTGCGGGGCCACCTGGGCGGCGGGCTGGGCGGTGACGGTGATCGCGCGCTCCACCGCGGCGCGGTCGGCCACCGAGCGGTTGAAGGTGATCGACACGATCATGCCGGCGCCCACCGTCGCCCCCGCTTCCGGGGTGTAGAAGGCGATGAGTCGGTGCTGCGGCACCAAAGTGGTGAACTCCGCGTGCTTGGCGGCCCGCCGCCCGTCCGAGTCCTCGGCGAGCGCGTCCACCGTGTACTTGGTCTCCAGCGCCAGCTTGCCCGTCGGATGCCAGGCGTGCCCGCCGGAATCGATCCGGCCCGGCACCTGGGTGCCGGCCGCGTCCGCCACCTTCACCTGGGTGAGCACGCCGCCCTCGGCCGTCACCGACAGCGTCCCCGTGGCCGGTACGCCGGAGGCGCCGTCCCGCGGGGTGATCCGGATCGTCGTCTGGGAGACCGCCGGGGCGGCCGCGCCGGTGCCGCGCCCGTCCCCGCCCGCACCGCTGCCGGTGCCGCCGCCGCCAGTGCACCCGGCCAGCACGACCGCACCGGCCAGCACGCATCCGGCCACCGATCCCGTACGCGGCAGCCTTCGTACCGCCCCGCGCACCCACGCAACCACTGCACTCGTCACGCCGGGGTCAACGACTTCCAGGACTACGGGTTCCGTGAGGACGGCCCCTTAACCGGGAATGACACCATGAAGCCATAAGGGAGAACGGAACCGCGCGCGGTACGGGACACCGCCGCCGGTCCCGTAGAGCCGCGGGAGGCCGCCACGTGTCGAGCGCACCCGATCAAGGTCAGGCCACCGCCGCTCCCGGCGGAACCGCGAGCGGCAACGGCGCCGCCGTCCCGACGCTGACCGGCCCGCTCCGCATCACCCACCCGGCGCAACCGGCCGCCGACGCCGCCCAGCGGCGCCCTGACGCCCCGCCACGTCCGGTGTGGCCCGGCGCACCCGAACCGCTCGGCGCGCGCTTCCATATCGGCCCTGACGGCACGCCAGGCAGCAATTTCGCGCTGTGGGCGGGCGGTGCGGAGGCGGTGGAACTGTGCCTGTTCGACGCCGACGGCACCGAGACCCGGCTGGCGCTGCCCGGGCTGACACACGAGGTGCGGCACGGCTTCGTGCCCGGCGTACGGCCCGGCCAGGCGTACGGCTACCGGGTGCACGGCCGCTGGGACCCGTGGACCGGCGCCCGCTGGAACCCGGCAAAGCTGCTGCTCGACCCGTACGCCCGGGCGGTGGACGGCGACTTCGGGCTGCCCGCGGAGGTCTACGGGCACGTACGGGACTGGCCGGACCGCCCGGTCGCCGACACCGTGCGGGACAACCGCGACTCGGCCCCGTTCGTCCCCAAGGGCATCGTGGTGGACGACGACGATGACTGGGAGGACGACCACCGGCCCAAGACGCCGTGGTCCGACTCGGTCATCTACGAGCTGCACGTACGCGGTTTCACCATGCGCCACCCGCAGATACCGCCCGAACTGCGCGGCACCTACGCCGGGTTGGCGCACCCCGCGGCGATCCGGCACCTGACGGAGCTGGGGGTGACCGCCGTCGAGCTGCTGCCGGTCCACCAGTTCGCGCACGAGGACCATCTGCTCCGCCGGAACCTGCGCAACTACTGGGGCTACAACTCGATCGGCTACTTCGCGCCGCACGCCGCCTACTGTGCCTCCGGCACCCGCGGCCAGCAGGTCGGCGAGTTCAAGCGGATGGTGCGTGCGCTGCACGCGGCGGGCATCGAGGTCATCCTCGACGTCGTCTACAACCACACCGCCGAGGGCAGCGAGCTGGGGCCGACGCTCTCCCTGCGCGGCATCGACAACCGCGGCTACTACCGGCTGGGCGACGACCCGCGCGGCTACGCGGACTACACCGGGTGCGGCAACACCCTGCACGTGGTGCAGCCGCAGGTACTGCGGCTGATCACCGACTCACTACGGTACTGGGTGACGCAGATGGGCGTGGACGGCTTCCGCTTCGACCTCGCGGCGGCGCTGGCCCGAGGCATGCGTGCCGACGAGGATCCGGTCATGCTCTCGCCGTTCCTCGCGGTCATCGCCCAGGACCCGGTGCTGCGGCGGGTCAAGTTGATCGCCGAGCCGTGGGACGTCGGCTCGGGCGGCTACCAGGTGGGGGCCTTCCCACCGCTGTGGACCGAGTGGAACGACCGCTACCGCGACGCCGTTCGCGACTTCTGGCGGGGCGCCAGCGGGGACCTCGCCGACCTGGGGTACCGGCTGTCCGGCTCCAGCGACCTGTACGCGTGGAGCGGCCGCCACCCGTACGCCTCGGTCAACTTCATCACCGCACACGACGGTTTCACCCTGCGCGACCTGGTCTCCTACGACCGCAAGCACAACGAGGCCAACGGCGAGGACAACCGGGACGGATCGAACGACAACCGCTCCTGGAACTGCGGCGCGGAGGGCGAGACGGCGTCGGAGCCGGTACGGGAGCTGCGCCAGCGGCAGTTGCGCAACCTGCTGAGCACGCTGCTGCTGTCCACCGGTGTGCCCATGCTGGTCGCCGGCGATGAGATGGGCCGCACCCAGGGCGGCAACAACAACGCGTACTGCCAGGACAACACGGTCAGTTGGGTGGACTGGTCGCTGCTCGACGTGCCGCGGTGGCGTGAGCTGTTCGACCTGGCGGCACGGCTGATCGCGCTGCGCCGCGACCATCCGGTGCTGCGCCGCCGGGCCTTCTTCTCCGGGCTGCCACAGGGCCAGGGCGGGCTGCGGGACCTGGCGTGGTTCACACCGCAGGGCGAGGAGATGACGGAGGCGGACTGGTTCGCACCGGCCGCCACACTTGGCATGTATCTGTCGGGCCAGGACATTCCGCAGCACGGTCCCACCGGCCGCCGGGTCCACGACGACAGCTTCCTGACCGTGCTGCACGCCGCGGCCACCCCGACACCCTTCACCCTGCCGGGCCCGCCGTGGGCGCGTACCTACGAGGTCCTGGTCGACACCTCGCGGGGCCCGGACGCCTCGGCGGAGCCGTCCGGGCCGAGGCGGTACCGCGCGGGCACCACGATCACCGTTCCGGAGCGGTGCCTGCTGCTGCTGCGGGCCGAACCCCGATAAAACCCCGTGGGCGTTGTCAGCGGTGACCTCTAGTCTCTCAATCGAGGGAGGGACGGAGAGGGCGGCGATGGCAGGCGAACAGGGTGGGTCAGAGGACGGCCAGGGCGCGGCGCGGGCCGTGGCGCGACGGTCGGCGGTGCGGTCGCTTGTGCGGTTGTGGCCGTATGTACGGCCGGTATCCGCGCGGCTGTTCGGGTCGGCTGGGGTGGCGGTGACGGCGTCCTGTCTGGCGCTGCTGATCCCGTTGGTCCTCAAGTGGATGGTGGACGGCCCGGTGGCGCACCGGGATCCGTCGGGGGTGTGGCTGGGCGGCGGTCTCGTGCTGCTGCTCGGGCTGCTGGAGGCCGGCCTGTTCGGGGTGCGCCGCTGGCTGATCGCCCGGCCGATGGCCGGGCTTGAGGCACGGATGCGGGCCGATCTCTACCGGCATCTGCAACGGCTGCCGGTGGCCTTCCACGACCGCTGGGGATCCGGGCAGTTACTCTCTCGCGGCACCAACGACCTGCAGATCCTGCGGATGTTCCTGTCGTTCCCGATGGTCTTCCTGGTCGTCAACTCCAGTACGGTCCTGGTGGGTTTCGCGATCCTGCTCGTCCAGCGGTGGTCTCTGGGGCTGATGTTGCTGGTCCCGGTGGTGCCGCTGGTGCTGCTCTGCTCGTACTTCGAGTCGCGGTACGCACTGGCCTCGCGCCGCGCCCAGGACCAGACCGGCGATCTGACCACGCTGGTCGAGGAGTCGGTGCTGGGCATCCGGATCATCAAGGCGTTCGGTCGGCACCGCAGCCAGGCCGAGGCGTTCCGCCGCGAGTCGCACGCACTGCGGGGCACCGAGTTGCGCAAGGCACGGCTGCTGGCCGATCTGTGGGCGCTGATCACGGCGGTGCCGGACGTGGCGCTCGGCGTGGCGCTGGTGGTCGGTGCCGTACAGGTGGCCGACGACCGGCTGTCGGCGGGGACCCTGGTCGCCTTCCTTTCCACGGCGCTCGCGCTGCGCTGGCCCGTCGAGTCACTGGGCTGGCTGCTGTCCATGAGCAACGAGGCGGCCACCGCGGCCGACCGGTACTTCGAGGTGATGGACACCGGGCTGCCCTCGGAAACCGCGCCCGAGCCCGAACGGCCCGACGCCGACCGGCCCGACGCCGACCGGACCGTACGCGGCCAGGACGGGATCCGCTTCAGCGGTGTCCGGTTCCGCTATCCGGACGCCCCGGACGGCACCGCGGACCTGCTGACCGGAATCGATCTGCACATACCGACCGGCGAGACGCTGGCGCTGGTCGGGGCGACGGGTTCGGGCAAGACCTCGCTCACCGCGCTCATCCCCCGGTTGTACGAGGCGACCGCCGGCCGCATCACGCTGGACGGTGCGGACACCGCGCGGCTGACCCGCGAGCAGCTGCGCGGCATGGTGTCGATCGCCTTCGAGGAGCCGACGCTGTTCTCCGCGAGCGTCCGCGACAACGTCCTGATGGGTGCGCCCGGGGCGAGCGACGCCGATCTGCGGTGGGCGTTGGAGACCGCGCAGTGCGGTTTCGTGGACGCGCTGCCGCATGGTGTGGACACCCAGGTCGGCGAGCAGGGACTGAGCCTGTCCGGCGGTCAGCGGCAGCGGCTGGCGCTGGCCCGCGCGGTGGTGGGGCGCCCGCGCTTCCTGGTGCTCGACGATCCGCTGTCCGCGTTGGACGTGCACACCGAGGCGCTGGTGGAGGGCGCGCTACGCGAGGTGCTGGCGACCACCACCGCGCTGGTGGTCGCCCACCGGCCGTCCACGGTGCTGCTCGCCGACCGGGTGGCGCTGCTGTCGGGCGGCCGGATCACGGCGGTCGGCACCCACCACCAACTCCTGGCCGACTGCCCTGAGTACCACCACCTGATGTCCGGCGACACCGACGAGAGGAGCGCCGCCTGATGACCACCCTCGCCGACCGGCCGGTGGACGGAAGCGACGAGCCCGGAGCGGACCCGCCCGAGCCGGCGCGACAGAAGAGCGATCCCTACGACCGCGATGTGCTGCCCACGCCCAAGGGCGCCACACGCGCGCTGCTACGCGAGTTGCTGCGGCCGTATCGGGCGCGCGTCTGGCTGGCGGCCGTCGTACTGGTCGTACAGCAGGCGGCGGTGCAGGTCGGTCCGCTCATCGTGGCGTACGCCATCGACCGGGCGATCCCGGCACTGCGCGCCCACGACAAGGGGCCGCTGATCGCCACCGCCGTCGGGTACCTCGGCTGCGCGCTGCTGGCCGGGGTGCTGCAGCGGGCGTTCATCAGGCTGTCCGGCACGGTCAGCCAGGACGTGCTGCTGGACCTGCGCGGCCGGATCTTCCGCCATGCGCAGGCACTCGGCCTGGACTTCCATGAGCGCTACACCTCCGGACGGATCATCGCCCGCGCGACCTCCGATGTGGAGTCGTTCCGCGAACTGCTCTCCGAGGGCATGCAGGAGCTGTTCGACGTCGCCCTCTCGGTGCTCTACATCGGCTTGGTGCTGCTGTATCTGGACTGGGCCCTCGGCCTGTTCGCGTTGGCCACCGCGCTGCCGCTCGCCTGGGTCATGCGGTCCTTCCACCGCCGGTCCCGCCGGGTGTACACCCGGCGGTCCGCCGCGATAGCCAGCGTGATCGTGCGGTTCACCGAGACCATGAACGGGATCCGGCCGGTGCAGGCGTTCCGCCGGGAGCGGGACAACGACGCGGCGTTCGCGGAGTTGAACCGCACCCACGAGCGGGCGAACGGCGATGCGATCGTGGAGATGGGCCGGTTCAACGTCACGTCCTGGCTGATCGCCAACACCTCGGTCGCGCTGGTGGTGCTCTGGGGCGGCTACCGGGTCGCCTCCGGCTCGCTGGAGCTCGGTGTGCTCGCCGCCTTCGTGCTCTATCTGCGCCGGCTGTACGGGCCGATCGATCCGCTGGGAATGTTCCTCAACTCCTGGCAGTCGGCGGCGGCTTCCCTGGAGAAGATCGCCGGACTGCTGGCGCAGCGGCCGTCCGTGCCGGAGCCCGCCAGGCCGAGGGCGCTGCCCGTGCAGTCCGGTGACCGCCCCGGCCGGACGGTGGCCTTCGAGGGCGTGCGGTTCGGGTACCGGACCGGTGGCGAGGTGCTGCCGCGCTTCGATCTGTCCATACCCGCGGGCCAGACCGTGGCGGTGGTCGGCGCGACCGGCGCGGGCAAGTCCACACTGGCCAAGCTGCTGTGCCGGTTCTACGACCCGACGGGCGGCCGGGTCACCCTGGACGGCGTCGACCTGCGTGAGCTGACCGTGCCGGAACTGCGGCGCGGCGTGGTGATGGTCACCCAGGAGTCGTTCCTGTTCTCCGGAACGGTCGCCGAGAACATCTCGCTGGGCAACCCGGACGCCACCGCGGCGGAGATGGAGACGGCCGCCAAGGCGATCGGCGCGCATGACTTCATCGCGGCGCTTCCGGACGGCTACGACACGGACGTCCGCAAGCGCGGTGGCCGAATATCCGCCGGGCAGCGCCAGTTGGTGGCCTTCGCCCGGGCGCTGCTCGCCGATCCGGCGGTACTGGTACTGGACGAGGCGACCTCCTCGCTGGACGTGCCGAGTGAACGTGCGGTGCAGCAGGCCATGGACACGGTGCTGCACGGCCGGACCGCGGTGATCATCGCGCACCGCCTGTCCACCGTGGAGATCGCCGACCGGGTGCTGGTGATGGAGTCCGGCCGGGTCGTCGAGGACGGCACTCCGGCAGAACTCATCGACGGCAGCGGCCGCTTCGCCCATCTCCACCAGGCGTGGCGCGACAGCCTGGTGTGAACCGCCCCCCAGGCCGCCGCGGGATGCCGGCGCCGCAGCCCCTGGAGGGCAGCCGCCCACCCGCCGAAGCGGGTGAGCGCGAACCTCACCCCCGCCCCCAGGCCCGCCGCGGGGCCAAGGGACGGCGAGGCTACCGCAGAACGCCTGCCGTCATCCCCGCCGCCTCCGCCGGTACCGCGATCAGGCCCAGTTCGGCGGCGGACGCCAGCAGCGGATGCGCGGGCAGCACCCGCACCGTGTAGCCGAAGGGGCCGCTGCGGTCCAGTGCCAGCGGGCCCTCGAACAGCCAGCGGCCCTCAAGATCGGGACGGCCCGCCGGTTTGAGGGAGACCGCTGACGCGTCGGCGATCCGGTCGGAGTCGTCCACCCGGCCGGAGACCACCTGCACGTCCACGTCCTGCGGGTCGAGATCGCCGAGCGCCACCCGCACCCGCAGCGCCAGCGCGGAGCCCAACTCCGCGGTGCCGCCCGCCGATCCGGCCTCGACATGGTCGATGGCGACCCGCGGCCACTGCTCACGCACCCTGGCCTTCCAGCCGCTGAGGTCGCGCGCCGCCTCGGCGGTCACCGTGCGGTGGGCCAACGCGGCGGGCGCGTAGAGCTCGTCCACGTACTCGCGGACCATGCGCCCGGCCAGCACCTTGGGCCCCAGGGTGACCAGGGTGTGCCGGACCATCTCGATCCACCGGCGCGGCAGCCCACCACCGTCGGTGTCGTAGAACCGCGGGGCGACCCGCGACTCGATCAGGTCGTACAGCGCGGCCGCCTCGATGTCGTCGCGGCGCTCCGGGTCCTCACCGGAACCGTCGTCGGCGGTCGGGATGGCCCAGCCGTTGTTGCCGTCGAACCACTCGTCCCACCAGCCGTCCAGCACCGACAGGTTGAGGCAGCCGTTGAGCGCCGCCTTCATCCCCGACGTACCGCACGCCTCCAGCGGGCGCAGCGGATTGTTCAGCCAGACGTCGCACCCCGGGTACAGGTGCTGGGCCATCGCCATGCCGTAGTCGGGCAGGAAGACGATGCGGTGCCGCACCCGCGGATCGTCGGCGAACCGCACGAGCTCCTGTACGAGGCGCTTGCCGCTGTCGTCCGCCGGGTGCGCCTTGCCCGCCACCACGATCTGGACCGGGCGCTGCGGGTGCAGCAGCAGTTCGGTGAGCCGGTCCTTGTCACGCAGCATCAGCGTCAGCCGCTTGTACGACGGCACCCGGCGGGCGAAGCCGATGGTGAGCACGTCGGGGTCCAGTACCTCGTCGGTCCAGCCGAGTTCCAGCGCTCCGGCGCCGCGCTGCCGCCATGAGGCGCGCAGCCTGGCCCGTACCTCCTCGACCAGCTGCTCGCGCAGTCCCCGCCGTACCTCCCAGATCGCCGCGTCGGAGATGTTGGCGACCGACTCCCAGGTTTCCGAGCCGCCGACCGCCAAAGCGTCCTCGGTGCGCTGCACGCCGACCTGGTGGGCGCCGAGCCGGAACACCTCGGGGGCGACCCAGGTGGGCGCGTGCACCCCGTTGGTGATTGACCGGATGGGCACCTCTTCCGGGTCGAATCCCGGCCACAGTCCGGCGAACATCTGCCGGCTGACCGCACCGTGCAAGGTGCTCACCCCGTTGGCCCGCTGGGCCAGCCGCAGGCCCATCACGGCCATGTTGAACACCCCGGGGTCGCCGCCGGGGTAGTTCTCCCGGCCGAGGTCGAGCACCCGGTCGACGTCCACCCCCGGCAGTTCCCCGCCCTCACCGAAGTGACGGCCGATCAGTTCGAGGGCGAACCGGTCGATCCCGGCGGGCACCGGGGTGTGGGTGGTGAAGACGGTCCCGGCGCGCACCGCCTCCAGCGCCGCGTCGAACTCCAACCCGTCCGGCCCGTCATGGAGTTCTCGGATCCGCTCCAGGCCGAGGAACCCGGCGTGTCCCTCGTTGGTGTGGAACACCTCGGGCTCGGCGTGTCCGGCGAGCTTGCAGTAGGCGCGCACCGCGCGCACCCCGCCGATGCCCAGCAGCATCTCCTGCAGCAGCCGGTGCTCGCTGCCACCGCCGTAGAGCCGGTCGGTGACCTCGCGTTCGCTCTGGTTGTTCTCCTCGACGTCCGAGTCGAGCAGCAGCAGTGGCACCCGGCCGACCTGCGCCTTCCAGATGCGGGCGCGCAGCGACCGACCGCCGGGCAGGGCGAGGGTGACCAGCGCGGGACTGCCGTTGGCCTCGCACAGCGGGGTCAGCGGCAGTTCGTGCGGGTCGAGCACCGGATAGTGCTCCTGCTGCCAGCCCTCACGGGAGAGCGACTGCCGGAAGTACCCGTGCCGGTACAGCAGTCCTACGCCGATCAGCGGTACGCCGAGGTCGCTGGCGGCCTTGAGGTGGTCTCCGGCCAGGATGCCCAGCCCCCCAGAATACTGCGGCAGGGCTGCGGTGATCCCGAACTCGGGCGAAAAGTAGGCAATGGCGGACGGCAGTTCATGGCCGTGCGCGCTCTGGTACCAACGCGGATTGGTGAGGTAGTCGGAGAGGTCCTCGGCCGCGGCGGCGAGCCGCCGTAGGAACCGGCGGTCTTCGGCGAGTGCCGCCAGCCGCTGCGCGGGTACGGCGCCCAGCAGCCGGACCGGATCGCCGCCCGCGGCCCGCCATCCACCGGGGTCGACGGACTGCAGCAGCTCGCGGGTCTCCTGATGCCAGGACCAGCGCAGGTTCTGGGCCAGCTCGCCGAGCGGGCGCAGGGGTTCGGGGAGGACCGTACGGACAGTGAATCGACGGATAGCCTTCACGGTACGAAGGTAGCGGCGCGGCGGCCGGTTTCACCCGAAGTCGGCTTTCCTCGGCGAGGATCCCGGAGATCCTTTGCGTTTCGGGCGTGTCCGCGGTTTGGCTGATTCCCTTCCCTCCGGGTCCCTTGTACAGGACGATTTCCTACGTAAGGCTTCCCCGTGGCGCCCGCGGTGTTCTCGGGGGCGCGAAGCACGGTCCTTCACCCTTACGGCCCTGACTCGTCATCTGCCGGCCGTTCCACGGTCGGCGATTCATCACCGCGTCACCCCTTCGTACGAGCGTCCTCGGTCCGAAAGATGGTGTTCGGGAGGAGTCTCCGGGAAGGCTTCCAGGACGCCCCGCACCCTGTTACTCCGTCATGTCTCGTCCATTCCAACCGAGTGAACGCGCTCAGGAGCGGCCATGCAGACGAGTGCACAGTCGAGGGAGCAGATACAAAAGGCATTGGGGGCACCGAGACCACATAACGACGCAAGCCCAGGTGAGCAAATGATCGGTCGTATCCCCGTACTGGATCTCCGCCCGCTGGTGGACTGCGGGAGACGTCCCGCGAAAGCCGTGGTAGGCGAAGCCTTCCAGGTCAGCGCCACGGTCTTCCGTGAAGGCCATGACGCGGTCGCCGCCAATGTGGTGCTACGGGACGCGGCCGGGCGGTCCGGCCCCTGGACCCCGATGCGTGAACTCGCCCCGGGCACCGACCGCTGGGGGGCCGATGTCACCCCGACGGCCGAGGGGCGCTGGACGTACACCGTGGAGGCGTGGTCCGACCCGGTGAACACCTGGCGGCACACGGCGCGGATCAAGATCCCGGCCGGTATCGACACCGATCTGGTGCTGGCCGAGGGCGCGGCGCTGCATGAGCGCGCGGCGGCCGGCGTGCCGAAGAAGGACGGCCGCGCGCTGGTGCTGGAGGCGGTGGACGCGCTGCGGGACGACAAGCGCGGCGCCGATCAGCGGCTGACGGCCGCTCTGTCCGCACAGGTCGTGGAGGTCCTGGAGCGCTTCCCGCTGCGCGAGTTGGTCAGTGCCTCCCGGCCGTTGGCGCTTCAGGTGGAGCGCAAACGGGCACTGTTCGGCTCCTGGTACGAGTTCTTCCCGCGGTCCGAGGGCGCGGTGCTCAAGGAGGGCGTGCCGCCACGCTCGGGGACGCTGCGCACCGCGGCCGAGCGGCTGCCCGCGATCGCCGCGATGGGCTTCGACGTGGTGTACCTTCCGCCGATCCATCCGATCGGCACCGCCTTCCGCAAGGGCCCGAACAACTCGCTGACCGCCGGGCCGTATGACGTCGGCTCACCCTGGGCGATCGGCTCTGCCGCCGGTGGCCATGACGCGGTCCACCCCGATCTGGGCACCCTCGACGACTTCGACGCCTTCGTGGCGCGGGCGCGGCAGCTGCGGCTGGAAGTGGCACTCGACTTCGCGCTGCAGTGCTCGCCCGACCATCCGTGGGTCAAACAACACCCCGAATGGTTCGCACATCGGATCGACGGTTCGATCGCCTATGCGGAGAACCCGCCCAAGAAGTACCAGGACATCTATCCGCTGGCTTTCGACACCGATATGCAGGGGCTCACCCGGGAGACCCTGCGGGTACTGCGGCACTGGATGGAGCACGGCGTGCGGATCTTCCGGGTGGACAATCCGCACACCAAGCCGGTGGTGTTCTGGGAAAGGGTGATCGCGGAGATCAACCGCACCGACCCGGATGTGATCTTCCTGGCCGAGGCCTTCACCCGTCCCGCGATGATGCACACGCTGGCCACGATCGGTTTCCAGCAGTCGTACACGTATTTCACCTGGCGCAACACCAGGGACGAACTCACTGGATATCTCACGCAGTTGAGCGAGGATGCCGCCTCTTATATGCGGCCCAATCTCTTCGTCAACACTCCGGACATCCTCAACGCCTACCTCCGACAAGGCGGGCGCCCGGCCTTCGAGGTACGAGCCGTGCTGGCCGCCACGCTCTCGCCGACCTGGGGCGTCTACTCCGGTTTCGAACTGTGCGAGAACACCCCGGTCCGCGAGGGCAGCGAGGAGTACCTGAACTCCGAGAAGTACGAGCTGCGCCCGCGCGACTGGGCGCGCGCCGAGGCCGAGGGCCGCTCCCTCGCCCCGCTGATCACTCGTCTCAATCGGCTTCGGCGGCGCCATCCGGCCTTGCAGTACCTACGGAACCTGCGGTTCCACGGTTCCGACAATGACGCGATCATCGCGTACTCCAAGCGGGTGCCGACGCAGGAGGGCGCACACGACACCGTTCTGGTGGTCGTCAACCTCGACCCGCACCACACCCGTGAGGCGACCGTTTCGTTGAACATGCCGGATCTCGGCCTTGAGTGGCACGAGACCTTCCCGGTGCGCGATGAGCTCACCGGTGAGACCTACCAATGGGGCAGGGACAACTACGTGCGTCTGGAACCGGGGTCCCGCCCCGCGCACCTGCTGTCCCTGCGACCGTCCTCAACGATCGGAGGGTCACCCAATTGACAGTCAACGAAC
Organism: Streptantibioticus ferralitis; assembly: GCF_029223525.1. Lineage (GTDB taxonomy): Bacteria > Actinomycetota > Actinomycetes > Streptomycetales > Streptomycetaceae > Streptantibioticus_A > Streptantibioticus_A ferralitis. The sequence continues at coordinate 304,464 of NZ_JARHTQ010000001.1, forward strand.
CCGTCCAGGACACCTTCGAGGACACGCCCGCAAAGGACCGTGACCCCGACTGGTTCAAGCGCGCGGTCTTCTACGAGGTGCTGGTCCGCTCCTTCCAGGACAGCAACGGCGACGGCATCGGCGATCTGAAGGGCCTCACCGCCAAACTGGACTACCTCCAGTGGCTCGGGGTCGACTGCCTGTGGCTGCCGCCGTTCTTCGCCTCGCCGTTGCGTGACGGGGGGTACGACGTCTCCGACTACACCGCCGTACTACCCGAGTTCGGTGACCTCGCCGACTTCGTGGAGTTCGTCGACGCCGCCCACCAGCGCGGCATGCGCGTCATCATCGACTTCGTCATGAACCACACCAGCGACCAGCACCCGTGGTTCCAGGCCTCCCGCACGGATCCGGACGGACCGTACGGCGACTACTACGTCTGGGCCGACGACGACAAGCAGTACCAGGACGCACGGATCATCTTCGTCGACACCGAAACCTCCAACTGGACCTTCGACCCGGTGCGCAAGCAGTACTACTGGCACCGCTTCTTCTCCCACCAGCCGGACCTGAACTACGAGAACCCGCGCGTCCAGGAAGAGATGATCGCGGGCCTTCGGTTCTGGCTGGACCTCGGCATCGACGGCTTCCGCCTCGACGCGGTGCCGTACCTGTACGCCGAGGAGGGCACCAACTGCGAGAACCTCCCGGCCACCCATCAGTTCCTCAAACGTGTACGGTCCGAGATCGACGCCCAGTACCCGGACACGGTGCTGCTGGCCGAGGCCAACCAGTGGCCGGAGGACGTGGTCGACTACTTCGGCGACTTCCCCAGCGGCGGCGACGAGTGCCATATGGCGTTCCACTTCCCGGTCATGCCGCGGATCTTCATGGCGGTACGCCGCGAGTCCCGCTACCCGGTCTCGGAAATCCTCGCCAAGACCCCGGCGATCCCGGCCAACTGCCAGTGGGGCATCTTCCTGCGCAACCATGACGAGCTGACCCTCGAAATGGTGACGGACGAAGAGCGCGACTACATGTACGCGGAGTACGCCAAGGACCCGCGGATGCGCGCCAACATCGGCATCCGGCGGCGGCTGGCGTCCCTGCTGGACAACGACCGCAACCAGATCGAACTGTTCACCGCACTGCTGCTCTCGCTGCCCGGCTCGCCGATCCTCTACTACGGCGACGAGATCGGCATGGGGGACAACATCTGGCTGGGCGACCGCGACGCGGTGCGCACCCCGATGCAGTGGACCCCGGACCGCAACGCCGGCTTCTCGTCCTGTGACCCAGGACGCCTCTACCTTCCGACGATCATGGACCCGGTCTACGGCTACCAGGTCACCAACGTCGAAGCCCAGATGAGCAGCCCGAGTTCGCTGCTGCACTGGACCCGCCGGATGATCGAGATCCGAAAGCAGAACCCCGCTTTCGGTCTCGGCTCCTACACCGAACTGGCGTCGAGCAACCCGGCGGTACTGGCCTTCCTGCGCGAGGCTCCCTCTGCTGAGGGGCAGCGGGACGACCTCGTCCTGTGCGTGAACAACTTCTCGCGCTTCCCGCAGCCCACCGAGTTGGACCTGCACACCTGGGAAGGCCGCCATCCCGTCGAGTTGATCGGCGGGGTCCGCTTCCCGGCGATCGGCGAACTCCCGTACCTGCTGACCCTGGCAGGCCACGGCTTCTACTGGTTCCGCCTGCGGCGCGACGTGTGATGCTTCCCGGGCGCCTTCTGGGTGGGGTTGCGGTGGGTTCGAGACCGCCGGGCTCCTTCGTCGTGGTTGCTCGCCGTCGCGGCGGAAGACGCTGTTGGGTCAACTCCCCAACCTCCGCTGTCCCGCTGCGGGCGAGCCCCCGCGCTCCGGGGGTTCGAGGGCCTGCCCCCGAACATGTCCGCCGGGACGGCGTGCAACCCCCATGGCACGGACCGGCGGTGTGCGCGGCCACCGCAACCCCACCGGTAGATCCGCCGGAATGGCCCGAGTTTCACAGCGAAGCGTCAGGGCAGGCTCACCGTTACCAAAGCGGCGTCGGACACGACGTCTACGCCACTTGCGCCACCTACTCGGATGGTCCTTCGTCCGACACGGTCCCGCCGCCGGACACCCGCCGCCGCGCACCCCTTCACTGATGCCAACCATCGCACTGAACGGGCGTGCGATGCCCGAGGAAAGGACGCCATGTCGGATACCTCGCGGCTCCGCCCTCCGGTCACGGGTCAGGACCCGTGCCAGGAACCGGCATACGACGCCGACCACCCCGCCCCCGGTACCCGGCCGGGTGCGGCCGGGCGCACCGGCACGGGTTTCGGCGACGGCACCGCCGTACGGGCGCGAACGTCACTCGCGGGCTCCGGGCTGTTGCAGGCGCTGACACCGCTGCTGCGCGAATGGCTGCCGCGGCAGCGGTGGTTCGCCGGTAAGGGGCGGCCGATCTCCGGCTTCGATCTGGTCAGCGCGGTGGAGCTGCTGCCGCTCGACGGGCGGGTCGGCGGCGCGGGACTGCTCCATCTGCTGCTCGACGTCAACCAACCCGGCGTCCCCCCGGACTGCTACCAACTGGTGCTCGGCACCCGTCCGCTGCTGCCACCGCCGTTGGCGCCCGCCCTGATCGGGCACGCCACCGGCGGCCCGTTGGCCGGACTCACGGTGTACGAGGCGCTGTACGATCCCCGGCTCGCCACCCTGCTGCTGGAACGACTACGCACGCCCGGCCGCACCGGCCCACTGCGGTTCTCCGCCGAGTCGGGCATCTCGATTCCCGCCGGACTCGCCCCCAGGCTGTCCGGCATCGAGCAGTCCAACTCCTCCGTGGTTTACGGAGATACGTTTATCCTCAAGCTATTTCGCCGGGTCTCCCCCGGCGCCAATCCGGACCTGGAACTCCCGCTCGCCCTGGCCCGCACCGGCTCGACCCGGGTGGCCGCGCCGGTCGCCTGGGTGGAGGCGCTCGGCCTGCACGGGGAGCCCGCCACGCTCGGCGTCCTGCAACGGTATCTGCCCGGTTCCGTCGACGGCTGGCAGCTGGCACTGGCCGCGGTGGCCGCCCACGACGACTTCACCGGGCACGCCCGTTCGCTCGGCGGCGCCACCGCCGAAGTGCACGCCGCGCTGGCCCGCGCACTGCCCGGGGCGACCCTGCGCCGCCAGCAGATCCGGCTGCTCGCGACCGCGATGGCCGACCGGCTCGACGCCGCGGCGGCCGCGGTGCCCGCCCTGGGGCGGTACGCCGAGCGGCTTCGCGGCGCCTTCCATGACCTCGCCGAACTCTCCCGCTCCGCCGTGGAGTTGCCCGCCCAGCGGATCCACGGCGACCTCCATCTCGGCCAGGCGCTGCACACCTCCGCCCAAGGGTGGGTGCTGATCGACTTCGAGGGCGAGCCCGCCCGTCCGCTTTCCGAACGCCGTCGGCCGCAGTCACCCGTCCAGGACATCGCGGGCATGCTGCGGTCCTTCGACTACGCGGCCCGCCACCACGACCCGGCCGCACCGGACGCCGCCGCCTGGGCCGAACGCCACCGCGCGGCCTTCTGCGCCGGTTACGCGGAGCGCTCCGGGCACGATCCGCGGGACGCACGGGTGCTGCTGCGCGCGTACGAGACCGACAAGGCCGTGTACGAGGTGCTGTACGAGGCCCGCCATCGCCCCGAGTGGCTGCCCATCCCGATGGCCGCGATCCAGCGGCTGAGCGAGCCCGCTCCCCGCTGACCCCAACTCACCGTCCGAGGAGGACCTGACCGTGATTCCCCGCGATCCCTCGCGCCCGACCCCCGGGGAGACGGCATCCGTTGTACCAGCCACCTTCCTCCCGTTCTCCAACCCCGCGAAACCCGGGATCCCCGCGGCGCCCGGCACTCAACCGGAGGCCGCCGCCCGCGGCTACACCCCGGGCAACCGCCCGCCCGCCTCGGGCACCGCCCCGCGCCGCAGGCCGTCGGACGCCGCGAGCCCCAAGGCACCGGCGTACCCTGCCCCGCCCGCACCCCCCGCCGCCGAACCGCCAGCGGCCCCCGCACCCCCGGCCGCTCCCGAACCGCCGGCCGCCACACCACGGGTGGTGCGCGCCTCGGGCGGGGCGCGACCGGCCACCGCCATCGATCCCGGCGAGACGGACCGGCTGCTCGCCGGTGCCCACCACGACCCGCACGCACTGCTGGGCGCGCACCCCGTCGCGGGCGGGATCGCGGTGCGCGCGCTGCGCCCGTACGCGCGGGCGGTGTCCGTGGTCGCTCCTGGTCTACGGGTGGAGTTGCGCTCGGAGGGCCGGGGGCTGTTCAGCGCGGTGCTGCCGCTGCGGGAGATCCCGGACTACCGGCTGCTGGTGACGTACGACGACGGGGAGCACGAGGTCGACGACCCGTACCGGCTGCTGCCGTCGCTGGGCGAGTTGGATCTGCACCTGATCCACGAGGGACGGCACGAGCAGTTGTGGCAGGCCCTCGGCGCGCGAGTGATGACCCACCAGGGAGTCCGCGGCACCCGGTTCGCGGTGTGGGCACCGAACGCATGCGGTGTCCAGGTGGTCGGTGACTTCAACTACTGGGACGGCACCGGCCATCCCCTGCGCTCGCTCGGCTCCTCCGGCATCTGGGAGGTGTTCGTCCCCGAGATCGGCGAGGGCGCGCTCTACAAGTTCCGGATCACCACCGCGGACGGCGGGCAGGTGGTCAAGGCCGACCCGATGGCCCGGCGCACCGAGACGCCGCCCGCCACCGCCTCGGTGGTCGAGGACACCCGTCACACCTGGCACGACCAGGAGTGGCTGGCTCACCGTGGCACACGGCCGGTGCACCAGTCGCCGTTCTCGGTCTACGAGGTCCATCTGCCGTCCTGGCGGCCGGGCCTGACCTACCGCGAACTCGCTGAGCAACTCCCGGCCTACGTCAGGGACCTGGGCTTCACGCACGTGGAGCTGATGCCGGTCGCCGAGCATCCGTTCGGCGGTTCATGGGGTTACCAGGTCACCTCGTACTACGCGCCCACCGCCCGGCTCGGTACGCCGGATGACTTCAGGTACCTGATCGACGCGCTGCATCAGGCCGGGATCGGTGTGCTGATGGACTGGGTGCCCGCGCACTTCCCGAAGGACGACTGGGCGCTGGCCCGGTTCGACGGCACCCCGCTGTACGAGCCGGACGATCCGCGCCGTGCCGAGCACCCGGACTGGGGCACCCTGGAGTTCGACTTCGGCCGTACCGAGGTGAAGAACTTCCTGGTGGCCAACGCGGTGTACTGGCTTGAGGAGTTCCACATCGACGGGCTGCGGGTCGACGCGGTCGCCTCGATGCTCTACCTCGACTACTCGCGTGAGGACGGCCAGTGGTCGCCCAACGCCTTCGGCGGCCGGGAGAACCTGGACGCGGTCTCCTTCCTGCAGGAGATGAACGCCACCGTCTACCGGCGCTGCCCCGGCATCGTCACCGTCGCCGAGGAGTCCACCGCCTGGGACGGCGTGACCCGGCCGACCGACGCGGGCGGCCTGGGCTTCGGGCTGAAATGGAACATGGGCTGGATGCACGACACCCTGTCGTACCTCTCCCATGAGCCGGTGCACCGCAAGCACCACCACGGCGACATGACCTTCGCCATGGTCTACGCCTACTCGGAGAACTACGTGCTGCCGATCTCGCATGACGAGGTGGTCCACGGCAAGCGCGCCCTGGTCGCCAAGGCGCCGGGCGACTGGTGGCAGCAGCGGGCCACCCATCGCGCCTACCTCGGCTTCATGTGGGCGCACCCGGGCAAGCAACTCCTCTTCATGGGGCAGGAGTTCGCGCAGGGGGCGGAGTGGTCGCATGACACCGGTCCCGACTGGTGGCTCACCGACCCCGGGTACAGCGCCGCCGGGGACCACACCGGCGTCCGCGATCTGGTGCGGGACCTCAACACGTACTACCTGTCCACACCCGCGCTGTGGGAGTTGGACACCGATCCCGCGGGCTTCGCCTGGATCGACGCGCACGCCGCCGACGACAACGTGCTGTCGTTCGTCCGCTATGGCACCGACGGCCGTCCGCTGGTCTGCGTCAGCAACTTCTCCCCCGTCGTACGCCATGACTACAAGGTCAACCCGCCGTCGGGGCACGGCGGCTGGCGCGAGGTGCTGAACACGGACAGCGCGGCGTACGGTGGCGGCGGGGTCGGCAACTCCGGTGTGGTGTCGAGCGTGTTGACCCTGCCGCCGCTGGCCACCATCTGGCTGCGACCTGGTTGAATCCGATGTTGAATACGGCCTAGTCGAGCACCCCAAGCTGTACGAAACTCCGAAATCGGCGGCGATTTTCAGCCGCCGATTCATCGGTCCGCACGGTGCGTTACGCGGGGTGATCGGCCGTACTCTGACCGGGTGCCGCCCCCCTTCGATGCTGCCGCCGCAAGGCGCATGCGCCAGCAGCTTGGAATGTCACACGCCCATGTTTCCCATGGAATATGGGCCTCATTTGGGCTGCAGATAGGGCCCGACACCGTGCTCTGCTGGGAGCAGGGAGACGCCGTCCCCACCGAACAGGAGCTGACCGCGCTGGCCGGTGCGCTGTGGTGCGCGCCTTCCGATCTGCTCGGCGTGCCCACCACGCTGCGCGAGCACCGCTGGGCCCGTGGGCTGGCCGTCGAGGACGTGGCGTTCCGCACCGGCCTGCGCCCCCGGGAGTACCAGAAGATGGAGGAGCGCAACCGCTGGACCGGTGACGAGCGGCAGACCGCCGCGCTCGGCGCGGCCCTCGGCCTCACCCTGGCGCAGTTGGTCACCGTGACCGGCCGGGACCGGAAGCTGGCCGAATACCTACGCTCGGCGGCTGCGGTGCGCTGGCAGGCGTACGTCAAGCCGGTCAACGCGATCGTCCCGCTGCCCAGAGAGCGGATCGAGCGGGCGCTCGGCCAACTGCACAACGACTACCAGTCGTTGATGACCTCCACCCTGAGCTGGAGCGCGACCGCTTCCGCGGAGGACAAGGGCGCACCGTACCTGGCGAAGATCCTCGACCACTTCTGGAAGCTCTTGGAGCCGTAGGCTTGCGGACAGCCCCTCCGCCAGCGGGTTGTGGGCAGTCGTTCCTCCCCCACTGCCTTGAGGGCGTGGGAGGTGCCCCCCCGGCGGAACGGGCGGGCACAACCCTTGGCGGCGCTGAGCCTCCGGGGTTACCCCCGGACGGCTTCCAACTCCCGCTCCACGGCGGGTTCCGCGACCGCGGCCCGGCGGCGGCGCGGCAGCAGCACCGCGACCAGTACCGTGCCCGCGGCCAGCACAATCGCTCCGACCAGGCTGGTGTGCGCCACCGCTTCGGAGAACGCGGAGTGCACCGCGTGCACCATGGCGGCGCCCTGCTGCGGCCCGGCCTGCGCCGCGACCTTGCCCGCGACCGCGAGCCCCGCGCCCACCGAGTCCTGGGCGGTGGACAGTGCGGCGGCCGGAAGCTTGCCGTGCACGGCGTCGGCGAGGTGCGAGGAGTACGAACCGGACAGCACCGAGCCGAGGATGGCGATGCCCAGCGAGCCGCCGAGTTCCAGCGAGGTGTCGTTGACCGCACCGCCGACGCCCAGTTCGGACTCCGGGAAGGCCCCCATGATCGCGTCGGTGCACGGCGACAGGCTGAGCCCGATCGCCAGGCCGAGCACCACCAGCGGGATGACCAGGTCCCCGTACGAGGAGCCCGCGTCCACCTTGGTCAGCAGCGCCAGCGCCACCGTGCCGCCGACCATGCCCGTGGTGACCGTCACCTTCATGCCGAGCCGCGGCGTCAGCACGCCGGTCAGCGCGGCGCCGACGAACACCGCCCCGGCGAGCGGCAGCATCCGCACCCCGGTGTCCAACGGGCTGTAGCCGAGCACGAACTGCAGATGCTGGGTGAGGAAGTAGAAGGCGCCGAAGACCGCCAGGAAGAACAGCGCCACGGCGAGGTTGGAACCTGCGAACCCGCGGTCGCGGTACCGCCGTACGTCGAGCACCGGGCGCGGGTGCCGCGACTCCCACAGCACGAAGGCGATCAGGCCGACGCCCGCGATGACGGCGGCGGTGATCGCCGCGGTGCCCCAGCCGAAGTGCGGGCCCTCGATGATCATGTAGACCAGCGCGCCGAGCGAGACCACCGACAGCAGTCCGCCGACCACGTCGATCCGACCGTGGTGCGCCGCCTTGGACGGCGGGATCAGCACCAGTGCTCCGACCAGCGCGACGGCCGCCACCGGGACGTTGATCAGGAACGTCGAGGACCAGCTGTGGTTCTGCAGCAGCATCCCCGCGACCAGCGGTCCGACCGCGATGGCCAGACCCGCGGTCGCCGTCCACAGCGTGATCGCCTTGGCCCGCTCGGCCTTGGGGAAGGTGGCGGCCAGCAGCGACAGCGTGGCGGGCATGATCATGGCCGCGCCGACCCCCATCACCGCGCGCGCCGCGATCACTCCGGTGGCGCTGTGCACCAGCGACCCGGCGACGGACGCCGCGCCGAAGACCACAAGACCGAGCAGCAGCGCCCCACGGCGGCTGTACTTGTCGCCGATCGCGCCCAGCAGCAGCATCAGCGCCGCGTACGGGACGGTGTAACCGTCGATGACCCACTGCAGGTCAGAACTGGTCAGGCCGAGGTCCGCGGTCATGTCGGGGGCCGCGACGGTGAGCGAGGTGTTCGCCATCACGATGATCAGCAGACTGAGACACAACACCAGTAGCGCCCACCACCGGCGGGCGTACGGCCGGTCCATGGACTCGACCGGTTCGGTCAGGACGAGGCGCACGGTTCCACCCTCCCAAGATCTTGCACACGCCTGTGCAATTACACAGCCATGTGCAAGTTACGCCATTGCACATCGATGTGCAAAATGAACGGAGGGCCCACACCCGTAGGATTCGCGGACCCCCGTTCCGCGGGAGCGTTCGCAGGGGACCCAGGAAGGAACCAGCCATGACCGGCCGAGCCGACGCCAACCGCCGCCGACTGATGGACGTCGCGCTCGCCGAGCTGCTGCGCGACCCGGACGCGAGCATGGACCAGATCGCCCGCGCCGCGGGCGTCGTACGCCGCACCGTCTACGGACACTTCCCGAGCCGCGACGCGCTGATCAGCGCGCTGACCGACGATGCCGCCGAGGCCGTGGCCGCCGCGCACTCCGCCGCCCTGCGCGACGTGGAGGATCCGGCCGAGGCGCTGGCCCGCAGCATCCTCGCGGTCTGGGAGATCGCCGACCGCTACCGGCTGCTGGTCTCCCTCGCCCAGCGCAGCGTGACCGTCGAGGGCATCATGCGGCGCCTGGAGCCGGTCCGCCGCGCCTGCACCGAACTGCTGCAACACGGCCTGGACCAGGGCGTGTTCACCTCACCGCTGCCCGCCGAAGCCCTCGCCTACGTCCATGAGCAGGTGCTGTTCGGCCTGATGCAGGCGGTCAACGACGGCGCCCTGCCACCGCGAAAGGCGGGCAGCGCCGCCGCCGTCACCGCACTGACGGCAGCGGGCGTGCCCGCCGATCGGGCCGCGCGCCTCGCGGAGGCGGTCGCGGTCCGGTAGCCCGAACGCGTCAGACGACCGCGGGCTCCTGCACGCCCCCGACACCCTCCGGCCGCGCCGCGGGCCGGCCGTCGTCGACCAACACCGTCTCGTCGAACGGCAGTTGACCGGCGAACACCGTACGCGCCCGATCGTGGTCGAACTCCTTGGTCAAGGTGCCGATGACCACCGTCGCGATCGCGTTGCCCGCGAAGTTCGTCAACGCCCGCGCCTCGCTCATGAAGCGGTCGATGCCGACGATCAGCCCCACCCCGTCGACCAGGTCCGGGCGGTGCGACTGCAGCCCGCCCGCCAGCGTCGCCAGACCCGCGCCGGTGACACCCGCCGCGCCCTTGGAGGCGATCACCATGAAGACCAGCAGCGAGATCTGCTGCCCGAGGGCCATCGGCTTGCCCAGCGCGTCGGCCACGAACAGCGAGGACATCGTCAGATAGATCGCGGTGCCGTCGAGGTTGAACGAGTAGCCGGTGGGGACGGTGATGCCGACCACCGGGCGGCTCACGCCCAGGTGCTCCATCTTCGCGATCAGCCTCGGCAGCGCGGACTCCGACGAGGAGGTCGACAAGATCAGCAGGAACTCCCTGGCCAGGTACTTCAGCAGGGAGAACACGCTGACCCCGCAGACCAGCCGCAGCACGGCGCCGAGCACCACCACCACGAACAGGAAACAGGTCGCGTAGAAGCCGACCATGATGACCGCCAGCGCCTTGAGCGCCCCGACGCCGGTCGCGCCGACCACCGCCGCCATCGCGCCGAACGCCCCGACCGGCGCCGCCCACATGATCATTGACAGCACCCGGAAGGCCAGCTTCTGGAGGTGCCCGATACCGCGCAGCACCGGCTCCCCGGCGCCGCCCATGGCCTGCAGCGCGAAGCCCACGAGCAGCGCCACCAGCAGCGTCTGCAGCACCTGCCCGGTGGTGAACGCGGACAGCAGGGTCTTGGGGATGATCCCGAGGATGAAGTCCGTACCGCCCTGGCTGGCCCCCGCGGCCTGACCGTGCCCGGCGGCCTTCGCGGCGGCGGTCAGGTGCAGACCGCTGCCCGGGTGCAGGAAGTTGCCCACGACCAGCCCGATGGCCAGCGCCACCGTGGACATCACCAGGAAGTAGCCGAGCGCCAGCCCGCCCACCACGCCGACCTTCGCCGCCTTCCGCACCGAGCCGATGCCCAGCACGATGGTGCAGAAGATGACCGGCGAGATCATCATCGTGATCAGGCTGACGAAACCGGTGCCGAGCGGCTTGAGTTCCTTGGCCGCGCCCGGAGCGGCCAGCCCCAGCACGATTCCGGCCAGCACCGCCACGATGACGGCGAGATACAGAAAGTGGGTGCGGTCCCGGCGTGGGCGCGCGGGCGTCGGCTCTGCCATCGCTTCCTCCTGAGGTACCACCGGCGTCCCGACCGGTCGGTTCCGGTGACTATGCGCGGTCGACGTGACGGCGGTCACGTTTACGTTCATAGAGTTCACGGAACCTGTGCACACTGACCCCATGCCGATAGCCCGCCGTACCGGAACGCCCCGTGCCGGGCGAAGGGGTCCTGGGGTGAAACCCCCGGAGAAGAACACCCGACCCCCGCGCGGGAGGCGCCCCCGAAGCCTCGCCGGACAGCTGTTCGCGATGCAGGTCGTCGTGGTCGCCGTGGTGCTGGTCTGCTGCGCGGTGCTGGCATACACGTACACCCAGCGGCAGGCGGAGGACGACGCACGGGACAAGGTGACGGCCACCGCCCAGACCATCGCCGACTCGCCGCTGGTACACACCGCCGTCAGCGCCGCGAACCCCACCGCCGTACTCCAGCCGTACACCGAACGGGTGCGCCGCGACACCGGCGTCACCTTCATCACGATCATGAACCCGGCCGGTGTCCGCTGGACCCATCCCGACCCCCGCCAGATCGGCGGGCACTTCCTCGGCAGCACCGCGCCCGCGCTCCACGGCCGCACCTTCACCGAGACCTACACCGGCACCCTCGGCCGCTCGGTCCGGGTGGTGACCCCGGTCGAGGGCAACGGCAGGGTGACCGCACTGGTCAGCGTGGGCATCACGGTCGCCACCATCAGCAGCGAGGTGCGCGGCCACCTCGCCGCACTGGTCGGCGTAGCGCTGGCCGCGCTGGTGGTGGGCGGCGCGGGCACGTACCTCGTCAACCGGCGGCTGCGGCGGCACACCCACGGCCTCGGCGCCGAGGGCCTGAGCAGGATGTACGACTACCACCAGGCGACGCTGCACGCCGTACGTGAGGGCTTGGTGCTGCTGGACGCCGAACGGCGGCTCGCCCTGTGCAACGACGCGGCGCGGGAGCTGCTGGGCCTGCCGGAGGACGCGGTCGGGCGGTACGTGGCGGAACTCGGGCTTCCGCCGTCCCTGACCGGCGCCCTGCTGGCCGCCGAACCGCGGGTGGACGAACTGCACCTCACCGCCGAGCGGGTGGTGGTGATCAACACCCGGCCGGTGACCGGCGGGGAGCAGCGCGGCACCGTGGTCACCCTGCGCGACCACACGGATCTCCAGGCGCTCGCCGGGGAGTTGGACAACCAGCGCGGCTTCACCGAGGCGCTGCGCTCACAGGCGCACGAGGCGGCGAACCGTCTGCACACCGTCGTCTCGCTGATCGAACTGGGCCGGGTCGACGAAGCGGTCGAATTCGCCACCGCGGAACTGGAGTTGGCCCAGGCGCTCACCGACCAGGTGGTGGCGGCGGTCGCCGAACCGGTGCTGGCCGCGCTGCTGCTCGGCAAGGCCGCCGAGGCGAGCGAACGCGGAGTGGAGTTCCGGATCACCCCCGACAGCCGCATCGTGGAGGGCGTCCCGCTGAACCCCCGCGATCTGGTGACCATCCTCGGCAACCTGGTCGACAACGCCCTGGACGCGGCGGTCGAGGGCGCGGGCACGGTCGCACGGCGCCCGTACGTCGAGGTCACCGCCCGCGTTGACGGCGGCGAACTGCTGCTGCGCGTGGCCGACTCGGGGCGCGGGGTGGATCCGCAGGCGCTGCGCGAGGTGTTCCGGCGCGGCTGGAGCACGAAGGAGGGCGGCGGTCGCGGAATCGGCCTGGCGCTGGTCGAGCAGGCCGCACGCCGATGCGGCGGAGCGGTCCGGGTCGACCGCGAGGAGGGTGCGGTCTTCACGGTCCGACTTCCGGTACGGGAGGCTGCCAGATCATGATCCAGGTACTGGTGGTGGAGGACGATCCGGTCGCGGCGGCCGCACACCGGATGTACGTCGAGCGGCTGCCGGACTTCGAGGTGGCCGCCGTCGCGCACTCCGGCGCGGAGGCGTTGCGGTTCCTGGACCGCAGGGCCGTCGACCTGATCCTGCTCGACCTGCATCTGCCCGACGGCCACGGCCTTCAGGTCGTACGCTCGCTGCGCGCCGCGGGCCACACGGCCGACGTGATCGCGGTGACCTCGGCCCGCGACCTGGACGTGGTCCGGCAGGCGGTCTCGGTGGGCGTGGTCCAGTACCTGCTCAAGCCCTTCACGTTCCCGGCGCTGCGCGACCGGATGGAGCGATGGGCGCGCTTCCGCGACGAGTTGGCGGGCGGCGGCGAGGCGAGCGGCCAGGACGAGGTGGACCGCGCCCTGGCCGTACTGCGCAGCAGCTCGGAGGCGGCCACCCTGCCCAAGGGGCTGAGCGCCCCGACCCTGGACGCGGTGACGGCTGCGCTACGCGATGCCGCTGGTGACGGCCTGTCAGCGGGTGCCGCTGCGAGTACGGTTGGCGTCTCCCGCATCACCGCCCGCCGCTATCTGGAGCACCTGGTGGAGACGGGCCGGGCGGTCCGCAGCCCGCAGTACGGCCAGGTGGGGCGCCCGGAGCTGTGCTACCGCTGGTCAGCCGTCTCACCGTGAACGGCTTGCTGGTGCCGCCGTGCCAGGACCCGGCAGTCCACGGCTCGGCTGTGGTCCCCTTCCCGGCGAGCGGCCACTTCTTCGGCCTTGAGTCGCTCACACTCCGCGCAGCCGGATTCGCTCACCGCCCCCACCCCGACCAGGCGTTGACCTCGGCCACCCGGGCCCGCAACTCCTCCATCGGACCCGCCGGACACACATCCACCCGCCGCGCGCTCCACGGCGCCCCGCCACCCGCCGGTCGGAGGCTCACCCGCCCGTCATTCATCCCGATCACCACGCCGACGCGGTCGGTCTTCACGTCCCGTACTACGGCCCCTGCTTCGAGCACTTGTTACTCGCCTTTCCCGCTCGTTCCCGTTCCGAGCATCGGGGCGTAGCGCTACGCTCACCAGGGGTAACCGCTTCAACGGCCCCTCGCCATCTGGTGCTTGAAAACCCCTGAAACGAAGGACGACGACGGATGGCCGCACCAAAGGAACTCGACCCCACGGTTTCTCTGGCCGCCTTGCTGGGCAAGAAGGTCCGCAAACACCGGGAGCGGTTGGGCTGGACCCAACGCGAGGTCGGCAACCGCCTCAACTACTCCCACAACCGCATCGCCCAGGTGGAGTTGGGAACGGATCCCCCGACCTGGGACATGTGCGTCGCGCTGGACGCTGCGCTGGGTGCCGGTGGCGAACTCACCGAGCTGTGGGAGCACATGGTCCGGGAGAGGGCGCGGGAGGAATTTCCGGACTGGGTGCAGAAGTATGTACTTCTGGAGGCCAAGGCCACCAAGATCTATCGGTATTCGCCCCAGATCGTGCCCGGGTTGCTGCAAACGGAGGCGTACGCTCGCGCGGCGTTGCGCAAAGGTCTCCCTCGGGCGTCTCAGGAGGAGATCGAAGAGAAGGTGGCGGCCCGAATGAGCCGTCAGCAACTGTTGGGGAAGACACCTCCGCCGCTCCTATGGGCGGTTCTCGATGAGGCCGTGATCCGCCGACCAGTCGGCGGCCCGCACACCATGCACGACCAACTGGCCCGCATCGTTGACGCGGCACAGGCTCCCGATGTCACGGTGCAGGTGATGCCGTTCGACCGAGGCGAGTACGCAATCATGGGCGGTTCACTCACGCTGCTGTCTTTCGCGGATGGCCCAGATGTGGCCTATCTGGAAGGCATCGGCCCGGGCATCCTCGTAGAGCAACCGGATCAGGTGACGGAACACTCGCTGACCTACGATCTTGCTCAGGTCCAAGCCTTGCCGCCGGATGATTCACTGGCCCTGATCAAGACCGCGATGGAGGAGTGCTACGCATGCACACGCCACGACCCGACCTGAGCGGCGCCAGATGGCGCAAGTCCACGTATAGCAACAACCAGGGTGGCGAGTGCATCGAAGTAGCCGACAGCACAACCGGGCTCGTCCCCGTCCGGGACTCGAAAGACCCCCAAGGCCCTGCCCTGGTCTTCACAGCAGACGCGTGGACGGCCTTCATATCGGCCGTCAAAGCAGGGGACTTCGCCGCCTCCTAGCCGGTGGCCGTCCGCTCTCCGTCAGTGGTGGCCGGTGTCGATGACGCAGAAGCGGTTGCCCTCGGGATCGGCGAGTACGACGAAGTCGGGATCATCTGGATAAAGATCCCAGTCGACGCGCTCGGCGCCCAGGGACACCAACCGCTCGACCTCGGCGGTCTGTTCGGCCGCGTCTCTGACGTACAGGTCCAGATGGCTCCGCGGATGTTCCTGGAGCGGCGTCTCGCTGAGACCCAGTGCCAGCGGCACCCCGGCCCCTTCCGACGGCACCAGCACCACCCAGTCGTCTTCCGTTTCCTCACGCGGGACGTAGCCGAGGGCCGCCATCCAGAACGAGGCCGCACGCGACACATCCGAGACACCCAGAACAACAGATCCGACTCGCAACATGCTCCGATTCTGACGGACGGCGCCGCACCGACGGCACTGCCCCCAACGAACGGGACCTCGGAGCCCCAGTGAGGTAGGACATGAACCCATCCCGCCGCAGCGTCCTCGGCGCGGGTCTTTTCTCCGTCGCTCTCACCGTGCCCGGCTGGCAGGACGTGGTCGGCCGCATGGAAGCCATCCAAACCGGCCATACGCAACGCATCGGCATGCCCGAAGTCGAGATGGTCATGGCAATGACCGAGCGTGTATCCGAACTGGACGACCAGTTCGGCGGACGGCACGCGCGCCCCATGGCCGCTGCGTTTCTCGTGAATACCGTCGCGCCCTACCTACGGGCAGACGCTCCCGAACACGTCCGCAAAGCGATGATGTCGGCCGCGTCAGACCTGTGCTACCTCACCGGATACATGGCGGTGGACGAAGGCGTTCATGGCCTCGCGCAGCAGTACTACCTCAAGGCGCTGGAACTCGCCGGAGCGTCAGAAGACCATCTGACGTACTGCACGACGCTGCGCGGAATGAGCGTCCAGGCAGTCGACTTGGGGCACGGCCGAGAAGCGATGCGGCTGGCGGACGCCGCAGCCGCCGCGTCCCCGCAGGCCGGCCCCAGGATGCGCGCCTTCCTCGCGGGCCAGCAGGCCCACTCCGCCGCGCAGATCGGGGACCGCAGCAGCGCCCTCATGTACCTCCGGCAGGCCGAAGTGGCCATGGATAAGGCGGAATCCAGGGAAAAGGCTTTCGGCTCATACGACCCCGCGGCCCTGAACTACCACACGAGCCAAGTCCGGTACGAGTTGGGCGACATGCACGGCGCCGTCGAAGCGATGCAGCAGTCCGACAAGTTGCGGTACGCCGTCTATCGACGCACCCGCGTGAAGGAGCGCGCACTTCTCGCCGAGCGCCAATTCGCGGTCGGTCATGTGGAAGCCGCGTGCGCCACATGGCATCTGGTTCTGGATGACTACCCCCTGGTCCAGTCCGGACGCGCGGACCAGCGAGTCCGAACGATGTACCAGCTGATCCGCCCCTGCCAGAAATCCCCCGCCGCCCGTGAACTCTACGAGCGCGCCCGGCTCGTCACCCCGGCCTCGCTGCTGGCTTGACGGAGCCGGGACGCCCGTGTTCCGCCGAGCGGGAACCTCGCCGCACCGCCTACAGCAACGCACCGGGGGCACGTCCTCAGCCGAACCGCAAGCTACCGGTCCGCTCCCGCTTCAGCTCGAAGAAGTCCGGGTGTGCCGAGAGCGTCTGCACCGCACAGGGCAGCGCGCCTGATCGTGAGCGCTACGTGAACTCCTGAGCTCAGCACGACCAGGTCGTCGCCCCGCGACTGGACCCCTTGGACAGCTCGATGACGACCGTGGGAACGGCCAGATCAACTCTCCCACTCAGTCGGGCCACCTGAAGCGCTCATGGGCCAAGGCAGGCGCTCAGTCACAAGGCCACGAGATCATCCGGCGACCGGTGGCCAACTAGGAATCGGATTGGCCAACTACCGCTCGACGTCACACCAATCCCCACGCCTACCCGCACCACCCCGGGTGAGCACTGCAAGCGCGTTGGCAGTCAACCAGGCATATGAATCCGCCGGCCAGGCCCTGGTCCCGGCCCGTCAACACGCTCTTGCCGCCGGGGATCTCCATCCTGAATCGTAGAGCCACCCGTGCGACCGCGAGAGCGAGGGAGCCAGAGACATGCACGCAAGCATCGGTGACCGCATCCGTGTCAGCGGGCGAATCGTCGGGACGAACGAGCACGTCGGCGAGATCATCGAGGTCCGTGGCGCCCAGGGCGGGCCGCCTTACCGCGTGCGGTTCGATGACGGCCACGAGTCCCTGATCTTCCCGGGCCCCGACTCCCACATCGAGTCGCGCCGCCAGGTTTGGCCCAAAGGGCAAGCCCCGCCCCTTCGGGGATCGAGGGACTTGCCCGTCCTCTCGGTCCTCATCTCCCCGGCCGAGCTCGAAGACCTTGAGGACGCACTCGCGCTCGCCCGCCTTGAGCGTGATCGCGCTCTCGGCCGAACAGATGCCCCCATACTCCACGACGAGGCACGCCGCGCCCTTCTTGAGGCTGCCGGGAGGGGCGAGTGACCTGGCAGGTTCTATGGGAGCCGACAGCCCTGAACGCCGCCGCCAGTCAGCTCAAAGTCGACCCTGGCGGTGTTGACGCCCTCCTCCGGGCGACCGACCAACTTGCCGAGAATCCCCCTGCCCAAAGAGTCCCGCCCGTGGGGCACCGACCATCGCCGCCTCCGCCACGGTCCGTGGCGCATCCTCTACCCGCCCCCGGGAAATGGCCCACGCTTCATAACCCACAGGAGTGGCTAGCATCTCCCCCCAAGCCGAGGCCCTACTGCTCCCATGCGATGGTGCGCCACGGACTGTTGGGATCGGACATGAGGAGCCGGTGCGGCTCAAGGACGGTTTCGTACCATTCCCCGAACCCCTCATCATCGAAACGGATCACGCGCCCCAGCGCGTACCCGGCTGAGAGCTCCGCCCAAGAGGAGTAGTGCTTCCGGCACAGCGCGCCCGTCTGGCGAATCGCCGATTCGGCGACCTCGAACGAGCAGTACCGCGCGCCGAATCCCCAACGGGCCATGTTGACCGCACGCCCGAAGTCGTAGCCGACGGGCGAACGCGTGGGCCAGCTCCCCGACCAACGGACCGGTGCTCTTCGTCAGCAGAGCCGTAGGCTGGGGCCACCACCGGAAGGCCATGCGTCCCGCAGCTCTCCGACGTGGGACCGCTGAGCCTCACGAGCTACCCCAGTGAAGAGGTAGAGCTTGCCGGAATTTTGTATGCAGCCGCCATGGATTCTTCAAAAATAACAACAAGAGAATCCGGCATATAAGTAAAACCGCCGCCCTTCGATTCACCAAGCGCGATGACGACGCTCGATGAATTACAGAAATCAAGACGGAAAGACCAGGGCATCTCCACGCAACCCTCATTAGGAACATGCCATACTGGGGTGATGTCCGTAATAGTTTTTCCCAAAAACCTCGCCCATTCGACGTGATTGCTCACGTCGACAGCCTCACCCATCGGCCTAGCCCCCTGTTCACCATGACCCCTAAGCTCAATCGCCAAGCCTTCGTTGAGGCCATCCATGGCCCAGTCGAAGGCCAATACGGCGCCGCTGGCCATGACCAGTTCCACAGCCAGGTCGACTTCATGAGCCCGATCCGCCCTATGACCTTCGGGCCAGCTTTCGCCCTGCAGTGCCGCATACCGGACTTCGACCAGAACCTCACGCGACACTGCGGCCACTAGAGTCGCAAACTCAGTCCCATTATTCGACTGCGCACACCATGGCTGAATTGCAATTACCACTAATACCGCCCAAAGTACTGGAAATTTCCACTGGCATCGAACGTCGCCCCAAATCCTCGCCCACCAGCAGGATCCGGCATGATGTAGCGCGTTCCTCCTGCAAAGTTTCCGGAGGTCACCGACACCTGCACAGTATCGGGGCTATTCAGGATATCATCAAGGAGGCCCTGGCCGGTCGAATCCAATTGTTTGCCGGGTACGACGGGTAGGTCACCGCGGTTCATGTGCTTCTGGTACTCGCGTCCCGCTCGGGTTAGCCTCCCCTTGTCTGGACGCTGCCCACTCTTTGACAATTCTTCTGGACACGGAGAAAGCCCAAGGAAGTCGGCTTCTACACACGGGTTTGTGACGTACGCGTGATGGTTGGGCGCCGGGACGAGGCCCAGCGGATCCGGAGAGATGTACCGCCCGGTTTCCGGGTCATAGTAGCGAAAGTAGTTATAGTTCAGGCCTGTTTCAGGATCTTGATACTGGCCAGGAAAGCGTAGGGGGCAATCGGCAGAGAAATCTGTCTTTGGCGAGGGGAGTTGGGGTCCCCACAGCGTAGTGCGGGCTTGCCAGGCGATCTCACCGTTGAGCGTGAGCAGCTCCGTCGGACTGCCGATGGAGTCCGTCAAGACGGCGTGGAAGCGGGCCGGTTCGCCCAGGCGGGCGATCAGGGAACCCGGGTCTGCCGGGGTTGCTCGGTCGGATTGGGTTAGGGGGCGGTGGGTTCCCGGGGCGTAGTCCCACGTCGTCGTGTGGCCGTCGTCGGCGGTCTGCTCCGCGACGCGGGTGTCGTCCCAGGTGAAGACGGTCTCGTCGGCCACCGAGCCGTCCTCGACCAGCCGCCGCTTCGCCACACGGCGGCCCAGTGGGTCGTACGCGTAGTGCCAGCGTTCGCCGTCAGGCGTTACCGCGTCCGTTAGGCGGTCTTCCGCGTTCCAGGAGAATGACCATGTTCGGGTTTGGCCGTTGAGGAGTTTGCGGGTCTTGCGGGTCAGGCGGCCTTGTGCGTCGTGTTCGTATGTGGTGCGGCCTGCGCGGTGGATGAGGGTGCCGGTGAATTCCCGGTCGCCTGCGGCGGGGTGGGCGGGGGCTTCGGCGCTGGTGAGGTTGCCTGCTTCGTCGTAGGCGTAGGTCTCGGTCCAGCCGTGCGCCGTAACTGCGGTTACTCGGCCCGATTTGTTGAGGGTGAAGCGCCTTGTGCCTGCTGTCAGTTCGCGGATTTCGGTGAGCAGGCCGTCGGGGCGGTAGGCGTATGTGCGGTGTTGGAGGAGGAGTTCC
Source organism: Streptantibioticus ferralitis (assembly GCF_029223525.1). GTDB lineage: Bacteria > Actinomycetota > Actinomycetes > Streptomycetales > Streptomycetaceae > Streptantibioticus_A > Streptantibioticus_A ferralitis. The sequence continues at coordinate 324,313 of NZ_JARHTQ010000001.1, forward strand.
TCCTCGCCGCTCGGCCGGTGCGTAACGGTTTGGGTGGTGAGGCGGTCTGTGCTGTCCCAGGCCTGGGTGAGGCGTAGGTCTTCGCCTAGGCGCCGTTCCACCTCGCGGCCCGCCGCGTCGTATGTGAGGGCCAGGGAACCGGCGTCCGTGCGCAGCTCGTTCGGGCGGCCCGCCGCGTCGTATGTCCAGTGGGAGACCGCGCCGCCGGGGGTCGTGCGCCGGACGCGGCGGCCGGTCGCGTCGTACGCGTACGTCATCGCGCGGCCGTTGACCGTCTCCGTCAGGACGCGGCCCAGCGCGTCCCGCTCCCACACCAGCTCCGCGTCGGGATTCGCGGCCCGGGCCAGTTGACCCGCCGCGTCGTACGCGAAGGTCGTCTCCGTGCCGTCATCCGTCGCCGTCGCCACGGTGCGGCCCAGTGCGTCGCGCGTGAACGACAGGCTCTCGCCCGCGCCGTTCGTGCGCGAGCTCAACTGACCTGCGGCGTCGTGCGCGTACGTCAGCCTGCGGCCGTTGAAGTCGGTTTCCGCTACCAGGCGGCCCGCCGCGTCGTACTCGTACGTCCACGTCAGGCCCTGCGGGTTGGTGACGCCGGTCAGGTGTAGGTCCGTGTCGTACGTGAAGGCGTAGACCGTGCCGTCAGGGTCGGTGCGGGAGGCCGTGAGGTCGAAGTGGGTGGTGGTGTGGCGAACCGTGTTGCCCACGGGGTCGGTGTGGGAGACGAGGTTGCCCTCGCCGTCCCATTCCCAGCTCTCCCGTGCGCCGTCCGGCTGCTCGCGCCACTTGGGCTTGCCCTCGGTCGTCCAGCCCATGCGGGTGGCGTGACCCAGCGGGTCGGTGACTTCGACGACGCGGCCGAAGACGTCGCGGGTGACCGTGGTCGTGTTGCCGAGCGGATCCGTGACCGCGAGGGGCAGGCCAGCCGCGTCGCACGTGGCGCGCTGGACGTTGCCGAGGGCGTCGGTGATCGACGTGATGTGGCCGGACCCGTCGTAGGCGTACCGGGTCTCGGCGCCCGTCGGGTCGATCGAAACAAGCAGGTTGCCGGAGTCGTCGTACGTGTGGCGCCACACCGTGCCGCCGGGCTCGGTGACCTGTGTCGGTAGGTTCAGGGCGTTGTACGCGGCCTGGCCGATGGAGCCGTCCGGCAGGGTGACGGCGAGCAGGTTGCCCGCCTCGTCGTACGCGTAGCGCGTCGTGCGGCCCAGCGGGTCGGTGACCGACAGCCGGTGCTGGCCGTTGGGGTCCCACTCGGTGGTCGTGGTGTGGCCCAGTGGGTCGGTTTCGGCGGCCACCCGGCATGCGTCGTTGTAGCGGTAAACGCTCGTCTCGCCAAGCGAGTTGGTGTACGTGTTCGTACGGGTCTGCTCGTCGTAGGTGAAGGCCCCGGACATGAAGCCATCGGTGCCCTCGGTCCGCACCACCCGGCCGCGCTCGTCGTAGACGTACTCGAACCTCGTGCCGTTGCGGTCGGTCCAGGAGGTGATCCGGCCGTCCGCGTCGTATCCGAACCGCAGCGGCCTACCGCTGGAGTTGATGACCTCGGCCAGGTTTCCCGCTGCGTCATAGCCGTAGCGGACCAGGACCGTGCCCGGGGAGTCCGCGACCGGCCGGTACGGCGAGGGCGCCTCGTGGAGCAGCCGTAGCGCGGTGATGCGCGCGCCGTGGATGTCGACGGCGATGTGGTAGCCGCCGGAGTGCCGGATCGCGGTGGGGATTCCGGATGCGGTGCGGTCGATGTCGATGCGGTGGCCGTTGCGGTCCTCCATGGACTCCAGCGGTAGATCGACGGTGTCGCCCGGCCTGACCGACGACGGGTGGGTGAAGGTGCGCACCACGCCGGTTGCCGGGTCCGTGATGGTCATCGCGCCGTCCGGGCGGCCGTCCCAGGCCAGCGCCAGCCGCGGGCCCCGCTCGGGCAGCACCGGTTGCCCGGCCCGCGGTACGGGATAGACCAGACGCTTGCCGTCCGTGGCCGCGAACACCACACCCCGGGCGTCGAGTTGCAGCCGTTCGTCCAGCGTCGAGGCCCATGAACGGCCGAACCAGCCACCAGCCCGGTACGAGGACAGGTGTGTCCGCTCGATCACCAACGGGAGCTGACCCGGCAGGGTGACGTCGGTCTGCGTCATGAACATCGTGCCGGTCGCGATGTCGACCGGGTCGTTGCACGCCTCGGTCGAATTGGTGTCCCGCGCGTTCGCGGGCAGTTCGGTGTCGTCGGGGCGGATCGGGTCGGACGGCGGCTTTTCAACGTCCACAGTCGGCGGCTTGCCCGTCCCGCCGAGTCCGTCCAGATCGGTTGGCAGACCGGACAGCAGCGACGGGTCGACCCCGTCACCGAACACCCTCGGAAACGCCCCCGCCTCGATCGCCGCCTTCGTGGCACCAGCCGCGCCACCGAAGATCGCCCCGGAGATCATCCCGTCCTTGGCGGAGGAGTTGAGCTCGTCCAAACTGAAGTGGTCCTGCAGACCAGCGGCCATCCGCAACGGCTGTGCGATCGCCGCGTCGACCGCCACCGACTCCACCCCGCCGAAGGCGGCGGAGGCCACCGCGGTGCCCAGGACCCCGGCGGCGGCCGCCGAGACCTCGATCCCCACGGTTCCCGCCAGTGTGATCACCTCGTCGGCCACCGCCAGCGCAGCACCCGACAGCGCGCCGCCGGACAAAGCCGCCGCCCCGATCGCCACGGCCAGCACGGCGATGTCGATCTCGATCCGATGCTCGATCTTCTTCCGAGCATGCTCCACGGCATCGGCATACTTCTCGAGCATCTCCGCCATCTGCTCGGACGCCTTGGCCACATCGTCCAACCAGCCCTTGTCCTTGCCACCGTGATAGCGGTGCCAGAACTTGGCGTAGGCGTCGACCGCCTCACCCTTGTTGTTGTGGATCAGCGCGCTCGACTTGCCGTCCGTCGCATGGCACACACCATCCACGGCCTTGGAGAACGTCCGCCAAGCCGTCGCCGCCTGCCGGCACTTGCCCGGATCACCCTCCGGCCACTGCATCCCCATGTGCTTGGCAAGCCAGCCACAACAGTCCTCGATGCTCGGCAGACCCAGGAAACTCACTTGCCGCCCTTACCCCCACCAGCGGGCGGAAGCTTCGCCCCCGCCTTCCTGAACATCTCCGCGACCTGATGGTCATTGCCCGCATGACCATCCGCCATGTCCTTCAATGCCTCGAAAATGCTCTCCAAGCCCTGCACCAGGATGCCGACCGCCTTGTCGATCGACGTCTTGCTGGGACCGTACGAGTCATGGAAGTTCCTGCCGATGTCGTCATGGCCCCACGGCGAACCCACGTCATCCAACGACTTCTTCAACGCCGACGCCGCATCCCCCAGCGCCTTGCTCTGCGTCTGGAACGTCGGCGCCGACGACTTCAGATCAGCCACAGATATATGCAGGTCCGGTTCCTTGCCGCCCACGGCTCCCCCGTTTCCCATCCCCTGCGGATCCCCGCGAAAGTACCCGGACGACCCTAGGCCACGCCCCCACGTGGCGCACATCGCACCGCCGTTCCACCGTTGCCCAACAACGTTGTCATCAAGGCCCCGCACGCCCATTGACCCGGCCCTGACCCGCCCTTACCGTCACGGGCAACCCGCAGCATCCCCTTCCGTCCCGCACCGAAGGAGGACTTGCCCATGCGCCCCGTCGGCCGTTCCGTCCGTCTCCTTGCCGCCGCCTCGGTCATCGCCCTCGCCGCCACCGCCCTTACCTCGTGCGGTGGTTCCACCGAGGACAAGAACACGATCAAGGTCGCCTACCAGCGCGTGCCCGCCGACAACGTCCGGGTGATGGATGACTATCTCGCGCTGGTGAAGGGCCAGTTCGAGAAGGCCAACCCCGGCAGGCACATCGATCTGATCCCCATCACCGCCGCCGAGAACGACTACTACGCCAAGCTCCAGCAGATGATGCGCTCCCCGAAGACCGCGCCGGATCTGGCCTACGAGGACACGTTCCTCATCAACTCCGACATCAAGGCGGGGTATCTGCGCCCGCTGGACGACTATCTGTCGGGCTGGCCCGCGTGGAGCCAGTTCGTGGACACCGCGAAGGCGGCGGCGAGAGCGCAGGACGGCAAGACGTACGGGGTGCCGGACGGCACCGACACCCGTGGGCTGTGGTTCAACAAGGACATCTTCAAGAAGGCGGGCCTGCCCGCCGACTGGCAGCCGAAGGACTGGAACGACATCCTGACCGCCGCCCGTACGGTCAAGGCCAAGGTGCCCGGGGTCATCCCGCTCAACCTCTACACCGGTAAGGCCCCCGGTGAGGCGGCGGTGATGCAGGGCTTCGAGATGCTCGCGTACGGGACGGGCGCCGATCCGCTGTACGACCCGCAGTCCAAGAAGTGGGTCCAGTCCGGCAAGGGCTTCTCCGACGCACTGGACTTCGTACGGACCGTGTACACCGAGAAGCTGGGGCCGGACATCTCCGACGCCCTCGATCCCAACATCCAGCCGGTGGTCGGTACGGAGTGGATCCCGTCCGGCAAGCTGGCCATCGACCTCGACGGCTCGTGGCTCGGCAACAACTGGATCAAGACCGGTGGCAAGCCGTGGCCGCAGTGGTCGCAGGTGATGGGCACCGCGGCCATGCCGACGCAGAACGGTCAGGCGCCCGGCGCGGTCAGCATGTCCGGCGGGTGGACCTGGGCGATCACAGCCAAGGCCCAGCATCCCGCCATGGCCTGGGACTTCATCAAGGCGCTGCAGAGCGAGTCGAACGCGGCGGAGTACGACATCCGCAGCGCGAACATCGCCGTGCGCAAGGACGTCGCCGCCGATCACCGGTATCTGACCTCGATGCCGGGCATCGACTTCTTCACCAAGCTGGTGCAGTACACCCACTACCGCCCGGCGCTGCCGGCCTATCCGCAGGTCTCCACCGCCATCGGCACGGCGATGGAGTCGGTGTCCACCGGCCAGTCCTCGACGGCGTCCGCCGCCAAGTCGTACGACCAGCAGTTGTCGTCGATCACGGCCGGGGCCGTGGAGAACGCGCGGTGAGGGGAGCCCGACGCACCCTGTTGCGGGGGCTGCCGGTGCTGCCGTCCGTGCTCCTGCTGCTGTTGTTCCTGGCCGGGCCGATCGCGTACTGCGCGTACATCGCCTTCACCGACATGCAGTTGACCGGTGCGTCGGGCACCCACTTCGTGGGCCTGGCCAACTTCCGGCACGCCTTCGCCGACCCCGGGTTCCGCAACGCGGTGGTGCTCACCCTGGTCTTCACCGTGCTGTCCTCGATCATCGGGCAGAACACGCTGGGCCTCGGCCTCGCCGCCGCGATGCGCCGTGCCTCCCGGCCGGTGCGTACCGTCACCGGAGCGGTGGTGATCGCCGCGTGGGTGCTGCCGGAGATCGTGGCGGGGTTCTTGCTCTACGCGTTCTTCCGGCGCGAGGGGACGCTGAACGCGATCCTCGGCTGGCTGCATCTGCCCAGCCAGAACTGGCTGTTCACGTTGCCCATCCTGGCCGTCTCACTGGCCAACGTCTGGCGCGGCACCGCGTTCTCGATGCTGGTGTACTCCGCCGCGCTCGCCGAGATCCCGCAGGACATCGCCGAGCAGGCGGAGGTCGACGGTGCGAGCGCGGTGCAGCGGATGTGGCATGTGACGCTGCCGATGATCCGCCGCTCGATCGGCACCAATCTGATGCTGAACACCCTCCAGACGCTGTCGGTCTTCGGTCTGGTGTGGGCGATGACCCGCGGCGGTCCCGGTGCCAGAAGCCAGACGCTGCCGCTGTTCATGTACGAGAAGGCGTTCCAGCAGAGCCTGATCGGCTACGGCACGGCGGTGGCGCTGCTGCTCCTGGTGGTGGGGGCGCTGTTCTCGGTGGTGTATCTGCGGCTGCTGCGGACGGAGGTCTGATGGGTCTGATCTGGGATCTTCGGGGTGCCGGGGGTGCTGCCCGGCGTGCGTCGCCGGTGGCAGAGGGCGACCATGGAGGTGGAGGAGAGTGCGAGGAGGATCGCCATGGCGCAGAAGACTCTCACCATCGAGGTCAACATCAACGAGGTCGATCGGATGACCCAGGCCCAGGCCCAGCTGACCGGCGCGGGCATGACGCCGATGACCGGCGACGGAACGGCGCACTGCAACCCGAGCGACGAGAACATCGCCGACATCGGGGACGAGCTGGCCACCGCACGGGCGCTGTCCGACCTGGCTCATCAACTGCTGCACGCGGCCGTCGAGGACATCGAGGCCCATACGCACCGGAAGGTCGAGCGACTGACGGTCTGATCCGGACACCGCATGCGCGGGACCACACGCGGGCGGGGGCACGCCGATGACGTCCGCCCGGCGCGGGGGAAGGCCGCGCTCGTTCCGCTCCGCCCGGCGGGTCCGGCACCGGCTGGCGGCGGACCTCGCGCTGCTGCTGGTCGCCGTCGCGTTCGCCGTCCCGCTCGGCTGGCTGGCGCTGGCCTCGTTCAATGAGCACGCGGGGCTGCGCACCTCGTTGCCGCACCCCTTCACGCTCGGCAACTTCCAGGCGGTCCTCACCCCGGACACCACCTACACCCCGATGTTCAACAGCCTGTTGCTGTGCGGCAGCGCCACCGCGCTGACGGTGGCCGCCGCCACGCTGGCCGCCTATCCGCTGTCCCGCTACCGCTCCCGGTTCAATCGCCCGTTCCTGCTGACCATCCTGTTCGCCACCTGCCTGCCGATCACCGCGATCATGGTCCCGGTCTACGGGCTGTTCGTGCAGGTCAATCTGATCGACACGCTGTGGGGCACCGCACTGTTCCTGGCCACCGCCCAACTCCCGTTCGCCATCTGGCTGATGCGGAACTTCATGGACGGGGTGCCGACCGTGCTGGAGGAGGCGGCCTGGACCGACGGCGCGTCGTCCATGCAGGCGCTGTGGCGGGTGGTGCTGCCGCTGATGGGGCCGGGGGTCGGGGTGGTGACCGTCTTCACCTTCATCGCCATGTGGGGCAACTTCTTCGTGCCCTTCATGCTGCTGCTCTCCCCCGACCAACTCCCGGCCTCGGTCAGCATCTACACGTTCTTCGGCTCCTACGGGACCGTGGTGTACGGCCAGTTGGCGGCGTTCTCGGTGCTGTACTCGGCGCCGGTGGTGGTGCTCTACGTGGCCATCGCGCGGCGGCTGGGCGGCGGGTTCGCGCTGGGCGGCGCGGTCAAGGGGTGAATCGAACCGCCGCGGGTCCGGGGGCCGACCGGGGCGGACGATCGCCGTGGGTCAGAAGACCGACTCCGCCTCGCGGATCCGGTCCTCGGGCACCCGCTTCAGTTCGGTGATCGCGTCCTTGAGCGGCACCATCTCGATGCTGGTGCCGCGCAGCCCGGTCATATGGCCGAACGCGCCCTCATGGGCGGCCTCCACCGCGTGCCAGCCGAAGCGGGTGGCCAGCACCCTGTCGTACGCGGTGGGCACGCCGCCGCGCTGCACATGGCCCAGGATGACCGGGCGGGCCTCCTTGCCGAGGCGGTTGGCCAGTTCCTCGGCGAGCCGGGTGCCGATGCCCATGAAGCGCTCGTGGCCGTACGCGTCGATCTCGCCGTAGCCGTAGGCCATGCTGCCCTGGATCGGGTGCGCGCCCTCGGCGACGCAGATCACGGCGAACTTCTTGCCGCGGGCGAACCGCTCCTCGATCATGGCGACCAGATCGGCGGGGTCGAACGGGCGCTCCGGGATGCAGATGCCGTGCGCGCCGCCCGCCATACCGGACTCCAGGGCGATCCAGCCCGCGTGGCGTCCCATCACCTCGACGACCATGACCCGCTGGTGCGATTCGGCGGTGGTCTTGAGCCGGTCGATGGCCTCGGTGGCGACCGTGACGGCGGTGTCGAAGCCGAAGGTGCGGTCGGTCGCCGAGATGTCGTTGTCGATGGTCTTGGGCACGCCGACCACCGGCATTCCGGCGTCGGCGAGCATCCGGGCGGCGGTCAGGGTGCCCTCGCCGCCGATCGGGATGAGCACGTCGATGCCGTAGGTCTGGCACAGCTCCTCGGCGTTGTCGGCGGCCTCGTGCAGTCGGGCCCGCTCCAGCCGGGCGGAGCCGAGGATGGTGCCGCCGCGGGCCAGGATGCCGCTGACCGCGTTGAGGTCCAGCGGGCGGTAGCGCCCTTCCAGCAGGCCCTTGAAGCCGTCCTCGAAGCCGATGATCTCGTCGCCGTGCCCGGTCAGGCCGCGGTGTACCACCGACCGGATCACGGCGTTCAGCCCTGGGCAGTCACCGCCGGCGGTCAGGACTCCGATGCGCATGGCGGTCAATCTCCTGTGTAGGTGGCGGCCTTTCGTACGCGTCTGCGCAGACGGTCACGATGGGTAATCGTGACCGGATTACCACATCCTTCATACCTTATGAGAACTTTGCGGTGGCGGGGACAGGAACACATCCATAGTCCGGCGCGCGCCGCCCAGGGGCCCGGGTTAGCTTCGAAGGGCAGAACAGGCGCAGTACGGCAGAGCAGGCGCAGTACGGCAGAGCAGGCGCGATACATCGGATCGCGACGAAGGACGGAGAACGCGCGTGACGCGCAGCGTGTACGTGACCGGCATCGGACGCGGCGACGGCCGCCAGGTCGTGGAACTGGGGGTCATGGAGCTGCTGACCCGCCAGGTCGACCGGGTGGGGGTGTTCCGGCCACTGATGCACGAGGGGCCCGACCGTCTGTTCGAGTTGCTGCGCGCCCGCTATCGGCTCTCCCAGGACCCGGCGACGGTCTACGGCCTCGGCTATGACGAGGCCGCGCGGCTGCAGGCCGAGCAGGGTACCGACGAGTTGGTCTCCCAGCTGGTCGACCGCTTTCACGCGGTGGCCCGCGAGTACGAGTTCGTCCTCGTCCTCGGCTCCGACTACGCCGACACCCAGCTGCCCGCCGAGCTGAACCTCAACGCACGGCTGGCCAACGAGTTCGGCGCCTCCGTACTGCCGGTCGTCGGCGGCCTCGACCAGAGCGCGGACTCCGTCGTCGCCGAGGTGCACAACGCCCACCGGGCCTACGCCGACGAGGGCTGCTACATCCTGGCCATGATCGCCAACCGGGTCGCCCCGGACGCCGTCAAGATCGCCGTCGACCAGCTCGGCAGCAGGCTGCCGGTCCCGGTCTACCTGCTGCCCGAGGAGCCGTCGCTGTCCGCGCCCACCGTGGCGCAGGTCGTCCAGAAGCTGCAGGCCGATGTGCTGCTCGGCGATGACGCGGGGCTGGCCCGCAACGTGATGCACTTCGTCTTCGGCGGGGCGATGCTGCCGGCGTTCCTGCCCGCGCTGACCCCCGGCTGCCTGGTGGTCACGCCCGGAGACCGGGCGGACCTGATCATCGGCTCGCTCGCGGCGCACTCGGCGGGCGCGCCGAGCATCGCGGGTGTACTGCTCACCCTGGACGAGCGCCCCGGTCCCGACATCGTCGCGCTGGCCGAGCGGCTGGCGCCGGGCACGCCGGTGATCGCGGTGCCGGGCGGCTCGTTCCCGACCGCCGCCGAGCTGTTCTCCCTGGAGGGCAAGCTGACCGCGGCCACTCCCCGCAAGGCGGAGACCGCGCTCGGCCTGTTCGAACTGCACGTCGACACCGGCGAGTTGACCGACCGGCTGTCGGTCGCCCGCAGCGGCCGGGTGACCCCGATGATGTTCGAGCACGAGCTGATCGAGCGGGCCCGCTCCGGCCGTCGCCATGTCGTACTGCCCGAGGGCACCGAGGAGCGGATCCTGCGCGCCGCCGAGGTGCTGCTGCGCCGCAACGTCTGCGACCTGACCCTGCTCGGCGACCCGGGCGCGATCCGCAAGCGCGCCGGTGAGCTGGGCGTCAACCTCGGCCTGGACGTCGAGGACCACGGTTCCGGCGCGATCGCCCGGGTCGTGGACCCGCAGACCTCGCCGCTGCGCGAGAACTTCGCCGAGCTGTACGCGAAGCTGCGCGCCCACAAGGGCATGACGGTGGAGCTGGCGCACGACGTGGTCGCCGACGTGTCGTACTTCGGCACGCTGATGGTCCAGGAGGGACTGGCCGACGGCATGGTCTCCGGCGCGGTGCACTCCACCGCGGCCACCATCCGGCCCGCCTTCGAGATCATCAAGACCTCCCCGGGGGCCTCGATCGTCTCGTCGGTCTTCTTCATGTGCCTGGCCGACAAGGTGCTGGTCTACGGCGACTGCGCGGTCAACCCCGACCCGGACGCCGAGCAGTTGGCGGACATCGCGATCCAGGCGGCCACCACCGCCGCCCAGTTCGGCGTCGAGCCGCGGGTGGCGATGCTGTCGTACTCCACCGGCACCTCGGGTTCGGGCGCGGACGTGGACAAGGTGCGCCGGGCCACCGAGTTGGTCCGCGAACGCCGCCCCGACCTGGCGGTCGAGGGCCCGATCCAGTACGACGCGGCGGTCGACCCCGCGGTCGCGGCGACCAAGCTGCCGGGCTCGGCGGTCGCGGGGCAGGCGACGGTACTGATCTTCCCCGACCTGAACACCGGCAACAACACCTACAAGGCCGTGCAGCGCTCGGCGGGCGCGATCGCGGTCGGCCCGGTGCTGCAGGGCCTGCGCAAGCCGGTCAACGACCTGTCGCGCGGCGCGCTGGTCCAGGACATCGTCAACACCGTCGCCATCACGGCCATCCAGGCCCAGGGCGACGCCGTCATCTCGTGAAGCCCGTGACGTCCCCGAAGGAAGACCCCACTCCAGTGACCGCCTCCCGCGTCCTCGTCCTCAACTCCGGCTCCTCGTCGCTGAAGTACCAGCTGCTCGACATGTCCCGCCCGTCGCCCGCCACCACTCTCAACGGAGCGGCTACGCCGCACGGCGACGATTCCGGCTCCCGCCTCGCCTCCGGCATCGTGGAGCGGATCGGCGAGGAGGGCAGCGTGGCCGACCACTCCGAGGCGCTGGGCGTGGTCTCCAAGGAGCTGCGGGCCCGGGGCCTGGGCCTGGACTCCCCCGAACTGGCCGCCGTCGGGCACCGCGTGGTGCACGGCGGCAGCCGGTTCACCGAGCCGACGCTGATCACCGACGAGGTGGTCGCCGAGATCGAGAAGCTGGTGCCGCTCGCCCCGCTGCACAACCCCGCGAACGTCACCGGCATCAAGGTCGCCCGTGAGCTGCGCCCCGATCTGCCGCAGGTCGCGGTGTTCGACACCGCCTTCCACGCCACGATGCCGGAGGCGGCCGCCCGGTACGCCATCGACCGGGCCACGGCCGACCGGTACGGGGTGCGGCGGTACGGCTTCCACGGCACCTCGCACGCGTACGTCTCCCGGGCGACCGCCAAGCTGCTGGGCAAGGAGCCGTCCGAGGTCAACGTGGTGGTGCTGCACCTGGGCAACGGCGCCTCCGCCTCGGCCGTGCGCGGCGGGGTGTGCGTGGACACGTCCATGGGGCTCACCCCGTTGGAGGGCCTGGTCATGGGCACCCGCTCGGGTGACATCGACCCGGCGGTGATCTTCCATCTGTCGCGGGTCGGCGCGATGGACGTCGACGAGATCGACGACCTGCTCAACAAGCGCAGCGGCCTGGTCGGGCTGTGCGGTGACAACGACATGCGCGAGATCGGCCGCCGAATGGCGGAGCGCGACGCCTCCGCCCAACTCGCCTTCGACATCTACGTCCATCGGCTGCGCAAGTACGTCGGCGCCTATTCGGCGGTACTCGGACGGGTGGACGCGATCGCTTTCACAGCCGGAGTGGGCGAGAATTCGGCCGCGGTGCGCGAGGCCGCCCTGCGTGGCCTCGAACCCCTCGGCATCGAGATCGACGCGGTACGCAATGCTGTGCGCGGCACGGTGGCACGGGTGGTCTCCACAGAGACCAGCCGGGTCGCGGTCGCCGTCGTCCCCACCGACGAGGAACTGGAGATCGCACAGCAGGCCTACTCGCTGGTCCGCCCGTAAACCGGGCCGGAACGGGAGGCCTCCGTAGCGGGGCCACCCGGTAAATTCCGGACCGGAACAAAATATCGATAGGATCGTCCACATGCGCCGAGCGAAAATCGTCTGCACCCTGGGTCCCGCCGTCGACTCCTACGACCAGCTCAAGGCACTGGTCGAGGCCGGAATGAACGTGGCCCGTTTCAACTTCAGCCACGGCACCCACGCCGAACACGAGGAGCGCTACCACCGGGTGCGCAAGGTCTCCGAGGAGACCGGCCGCGTCGTGGGCACCCTCGCCGACCTGCAGGGCCCCAAGATCCGTCTGGAGACCTTCGCCGACGGACCGGTGGAGTTGGTGGCGGGTGACGAGTTCACCATCACCACCGAGGACGTTCCCGGTGACCGGCACATCTGCGGCACGACGTACAAGGGCCTGCCCGGGGACGTCCGGCAGGGCGATCCGGTACTGATCAACGACGGCAACGTCGCACTGCGGGTCATCGAGGTGGACGGCCCGCGGGTGCGCTGCCTGGTGGTCGAGGGCGGCATCATCTCCGACCACAAGGGCATCAACCTGCCCGGCGCCGCCGTCAACGTCCCTGCGCTGTCCCAGAAGGACATCGAGGACCTGCGGTTCGCGCTGCGGATGGGCATCGACATGGTCGCGCTGTCCTTCGTCCGGGACGCCAAGGACGTACGCGACGTCCACCGCGTCATGGACGAGGAGGGCCGCCGGGTCCCGGTCATCGCCAAGGTGGAGAAGCCGCAGGCGGTGGAGAACATGGAGGCCGTCGTCGCCGCCTTCGACGCGGTGATGGTGGCTCGCGGTGACCTGGCGGTCGAGTACCCGCTGGAGAAGGTGCCGATCGTCCAGAAGCGGCTGATCGAGCTGTGCCGCCGCAACGCCAAGCCGGTGATCGTCGCGACCCAGATGATGGAGTCGATGATCACCAACTCCCGGCCCACCCGGGCCGAGGCGTCCGACGTCGCCAACGCCATCCTGGACGGCGCGGACGCGGTCATGCTGTCCGCCGAGTCCTCGGTCGGCAAGTACCCGATCGAGACCGTCAAGACGATGTCCCGGATCGTCGAGGCGGCCGAGGAGGAGCTGCTCAAGCGGGGTCTGCAGCCGCTGGCGCCGGGGAAGAAGCCGCGCACCCAGGGCGGTGCGGTGGCCCGCGCCGCCGCCGAGCTGGCCGACTTCCTGGACGCCAAGACGCTGGTCGCCTTCACCAAGTCCGGCGACACCGCGCGCCGTCTGGCCCGCTACCGGGTGCCGGTGCCGGTGCTGGCCTTCACCACGGACGTCGCCACCCGCAACCAGCTCGCGCTGACCTGGGGCGTGCAGAGCCACCTGGTCAAGCACGTCGACCACACCGACGCGATGGTGGACCTGGTCGACCAGGAGATGCTGAAGCTCAGCGAGTACGACAAGGGCGACACCGTGATCATTACGGCGGGCTCCCCGCCCGGCGTCCCCGGCACCACGAACATGATCCGGGTGCACCACCTGGGCGGCGGCCGCCTGGACTAGCTCCGGCCCAGCCGGCCTCAGCCCTGGCCAGCGGTCCCGGCCAGCCGGTTCCGGCAGCCGTGGGCAGCGGATTTTTGCCGGGCGACACGCCCGACCTAAGGTGAGGCCCGTCCGTCGGCAGACGGACGGGCCATCGCCTTGGTGATGCCGCTTTCCCCCGACGTATGACGCACGGAGTGTCCCCATGGTCGACGTAGCCCCGCCGCCCGACAGTCCCGCCGCCGCGAGCGGGCCGGGGACCGAGGGAGCGGGCGAGGCGGTCGCCAGATGGCGGGAACGGCTCACCGAGCTACTGCGCCGCGAACCGGTGACGATACGTTTCGTCCGCCGCGAGGCACTGAACGCGGCCGGCATCTACCTCGCGGTGTCGGCGCTCGCCTTCGCCCTTCTGCTGCTGATCTCGCACCACCTCGACTACGGCGTCGAGGAGGTCCTGCGCAAATGGGACAGCAAGAACTACCTGAGCGTCGCCGAGCACGGCTACCCCCACCACCTCAGCTATCTGCCCACCGGCATACCGTCCTGGTCCACACTCGCCTTCTTCCCACTGGTCCCCGGGCTGATAAGAGCCGTCCACCTGATGACCGGGCTGGGCTACCCGTACGCGGGCGTGGTGGTCTCCTGGCTGGCGGCGACCACGGCCGCGGTCGGGGTGCACACCCTGGCCCGCTCGGTGGTGGGACGGCGCGCGGGGTATGCGTGCGTCGGGCTGTGGGCCTGCTCCCCGTACGCCTTCGCGCTGTGGGTGCCGTACTCCGAGGCCTGCTTCAGCGCGGCGCTGATGTGGGCGCTGATCGCGATCATCGCTCGGCGCTGGGTGGCGGCGGGCGCGCTGACCGCGCTGGCCGGGACGATCCGGCCGACGGCCTCGGTGCTGGTCGGCGTGCTCGTGCTGAGCGCCGGGTGGGCGATCGCACGGCGCCGGGACGGCTGGCGGCCGTGGCTCGCGCTGCTGCTGGCCCCGCTCGGGCTGGTCTTCAGCTGGCTGTACCTGGGCAGCCGGGTGGGCCGGGTGGACGGCTGGTTCGAGGCGGAGAAGGCCTGGGGGCAGTCCTTCGACTTCGGGCACGGCACACTGCACTTCCTCAAGCAGGTGGCGACCTACGCGCACATCGACATCCGCTATCCGGTGGTGCTGGCGCTGATCCTGCTGGTCGCGGTGGCCGTGGTGGCGCTGGCGATGGACCGCAAGGTGCCCTGGCCGCTGGTGATCGCGCTGGCCGGAGCGTGGGAGCTGATGTTCGGCACCCCGGGATCGCCGCTGTCCAAGCCGCGCTTCATGCTGCCGTTCCTGCCGATCCTGCTCCTGCTGGTGGCACGCCCCGTGGCCCGGTTGCCACGGCTGGTGCAGGCGTGTCTGTACGGTTGCGGCGCGGTGTTCGCCGGGTGGTACGCGGTCGGGCTGCTGATGCTGTTCAGGTGGTCGCCATGAGGCGATCCGGTGAAGACTCCTTTAATTCCGGTGAGAACTCTCTCAGACCGGCCGCGTGTCCCGGCCACCCATAGCGCCGTTCACTACGATGCCCGGCACGTTGTTCCACGCGGTGTCACGACCGACCGGCCGCCCCTCGTGGACATCCCCCAACAAAGGCGTAGGTAGTATCCCTACCCGTCCGTCGACCCGTAAGTGATTGAGGTACTAGTCAGTGGAAGCGATCCTCCTGGTCGGCGGGAAGGGTTCCCGTCTGCGCCCCGTCACGGAATACACGCCCAAGCCGATGGTTCCGACCGCCGGTGTCCCGTTCCTGGCGCACCAGCTCGCCAAGGCCCGGGCCGCGGGCGTCACCCACGTGGTGCTCGCCACCTCCTACCTGGCCGAGGTCTTCGAGCCGTACTTCGGTGACGGCGCGGACCTGGACCTGCGCATCACGTACATCCACGAGAACGAGCCGCTGGGCACCGGTGGCGCGATCCGCAACGCGGCCGACGCGCTGACCTGCGGCCCCGACGAGCCGGTGCTGATCTTCAACGGTGACATCCTCACCGGCCTGGACATCGCCGGTCTGGTCGACAGCCACCGTGCGGCCGGAGCCGATGTCTCGCTGCACCTGACCCGGGTCGAGGACCCCAGCGCCTTCGGCCTGGTCCCCACCGACGAGACCGGGCGGGTGCTGGCGTTCACAGAGAAGCCGCAGCGCCCCGAGGAGATCGTCACCGACCAGGTCAACGCCGGTTGCTACGTCTTCCGCCGCTCGGTGATCGACACCATCCCGGCGGGCCGGGTGGTCTCCGTGGAGCGCGAGACCTTCCCCGGGCTGCTGGAGTCCGGTGCGCATCTGCACGGTGTGGTCGACCAGACGTACTGGCTGGACCTCGGCCGTCCGGCCGCGCTGATCCAGGCCTCCGCGGATCTGGTCCGCGGCGTCGTACGGTCCCCCGCGCTGCCCGGGAAGACCGGTGAGTACCTGGTGCTGCCGGGAGCCACCGTGGAGGACGGTGCGAAGCTGTCCGGTGGAACTGTCGTGGGCGCCGGTTCGTTCATCGCGGCGGACGCGGTGGTCGAGGGCTCCATCGTGCTGGACGGCGCCCGTGTCGAGGCCGGTGCTCAGGTGCGTGCCTCCTTCGTGGGCGCCGGTGCCCGTGTCGGCTCGCGTACCGTACTGGACAACGCCGTGATCGGAGACCGGGCCGAGGTCGGCGAGGACAACGAACTGCAGGGCGGAGCGCGAGTGTGGTGCCACTCGACGCTTCCCGACGCCGCGATCCGCTTCTCTCCGAAGCCCTGAGGTCGCGGCCCGATAGAGAAGACCACTCAATGACGACGACGACCCCCCAGGCAGTCCCGACCACCGCCGCGCTGCGTCGGCCGGTACAGCTCCCGCCGGAGTGGAGCGGCATCCCGCTGACCGTGGTGATGCCCACGTACAACGAGGCCGAGAACCTGCCCGGGATGGCCGAGAAGCTGATGGCGCTCGACCTGCCGGGACTGCGGCTGCTCGTGGTGGACGACAACAGCCCCGACGGCACCGGCGAGGTCGCCGAGCGGCTGGCCGAGCAGTACAACGAACCGGACCGCACCCGCATCTCGGTGCTGCACCGCACCGCCAAGGACGGCCTCGGCCGCGCCTACGCGGCGGGCATGGACCAGGCGGTCGCGGACGGCGCGCAGTACGTGCTGCAGATGGACGCCGACGGCAGCCACCCGGTCGAGTACGTTCCGCAGATGCTGGGTACGGCGCTGGCCACCGGCGCCGGGTTCGTCGTCGGCAGCCGCTATGTCTGCGGCGGTCGGCTCGCGGAGGAGTGGGGCCTGCACCGCAAGCTGCTCTCCCGCTGGGCCAACGCCTATGTGAGCACGGTGCTGCGCACCGGGCTGCGCGATGTGACCGCGGGCTTCGCCATGTGGCGGGCCGACACGGTCACCGAGATGCGGCTGTCCGAGGTGCGCAGCAACGGCTACAGCTTCCAGGTGGAGCTCAAGTACCAGGCGGTGCGTGCCGGTTACACGGGTGTCGAGATCCCGATCCACTTCGAGGAGCGGCAGATCGGCGCCTCCAAGATGACCATGGCCGTGCAGCTCGAGTCGGCGGTCCTGCCCTGGCGTCTGCGACTGGACTCTTCGCGTGCCCGCCGCGGCTGAGCACGCCACGGCGGGGCCGGGCAGACCGACCGGGCGCATAGCGCGCCTGGGCCGGTCTGCCCGGACGCGCTGGCAGGACACCAGCCTGCTGGAGAAGGCGGTGGCCGCCGCCGCACTGCTGGTCGTCGTACTGCTCGCGCTGATGGTGGTGAAGCTGCCGTGGGCGGGCGATCTCGGAATCCACGCCGCCACCGTCGAGCGGCTCCGGCATGACCTCGGCAATCCGGGCGATCCGCTGGTCAAGGCGGACGTCAACAGCCCGTACTACTCGCCGTGGATGCTGTTCCTGGCGCTGGTCGCGAAGGTCAGCGGAGCGACCACGTTCCACGTCCTGCATCTCGCCGCCGCCATCAACCTCGTTCTACTGATCACCGGTATCCGGCAGTTCGTCCGTACGCTCACCACGCGGCCGGCCGCGGTGCCGCTGGCGATCCTGTGCGTCACGCTGCTGTACGGCTGGGAGCTGTTCACCTGGAGCGGCTTCCCCGGGGCCACCTCGCTGGCGCTGTGCATCGCCTACCCCAGTACGTTCGCGCTGGGAGTGGCGTTCCACCTGTGGGCGCTGCTGCGTACCGCGCTGTCCAGGGACTGGGGATGGCTGCCGTACCTCGGGCTCGGCGCGCTGCTGGCGGTGGTACTGCTCAGCCACCAGTTCACCGGTGTGGTGACCGTGCTGGGGCTGCTGGCGATACTGCTCGGCGCGCGGCCCTGGCCGGGCCGTGCGGTGTGGTTGCGGATCGCCGCGGCCGTGGCGCTGTCGCTGGTGATCGTGCTGGCCTGGCCGTACTACTCGTTCTTCTCCCTGCTCAGTGTCGGCGGCCTGGAGGAGATCCACCGGCCGCTCTACGACCACCTGGTCTCGCGGTTCGGCCTGCTGTCGCTGGGGATCGTGGCACTGGCGCTGCGGTTCCGGCGGGACCGGCGCGATCCGCTGGCGCTGTTCTTCGCCTTCGGCGCGCTGGTGTACGCGCTCGGCGGGCTGACCCAGCACTGGTCGTACGGCAGGGTGCTGCCCGCGCTGTTCGTCTCCGCCCAGGTCGCCCTGGCGGTCGAGCTGGCGGGCGAGTCCGGGCGCCGGGTACGCCGGGTCCTGGTGCCGGTGACCGCCGTGGCGCTGCTGGTCGGCTGCTGGTCGCAGGCGGGGGCGCTCAGCTACGTGATGTCCACGCGCTCGATCCCGGTGGTGCGCAGCGCCCCGACCCAGCATGAGTGGGGCGGCTACGAGTGGATCACGCCGTATGTGAAGTACGGCGACGTGATCATGACGAAGGACTACTTCGCGCTGCGGCAGAGCCCGGCGTACGGCCCGTACACCGTCGAGCCCGGTTACCCGGACTTCTTCCTCAAGGACGAGGCGCAGCGGACGAAGGACACCAAGGCGTTCTTCGCCAGGAACACCTCGCGCGACGAGCGGTTGAGGTTGCTGCGCAAGTACGACGTGCGGTGGGTGATCCAGTTCCGTAGCGACGGGGGCTTCGCGCCCGGCGACCCCGCGCTCCGGGCGGTGGCCTCCGGCCCGGATGGCGAGAAGCTGCTGAAGGTGGTCTGAGGGGGTTTTGGGGGCTCCGCCTCCAAACCCCCTTTGGGGCTTCGCCCCTGGACCCGCTCGTGGCTGTGCCCCCGATTCCCGAGCAGGGAGCGGGGGCACAGCCATCGGTGGGGGTCCGGGGGCGAAGCCCCCGGATGAACGCCCTACTTCGCCAGACCTCGGACGAGGCCGGTGACCTTGCGTAGGCCCGGGCCCGCCACGCGGGCGATCGCGGGGAGGTGCGGCTCGGCCTTCGCCAGCAGACCCGCGCGTTCCCAGCGGACCTGGATGCGGCCCGCGCCATGGCCCTCGGGCTCGACCGTCACCGTGTGCTCCGCCATGCCGCGGTGGTAGGCGATCCGCTTGCTGAGCTTCGGGAACTCCAGCGGCGCCAGCAGCAGGCTGGTGTTGTGCTGGCGGTGCTGGGTGATGGCGAGCACCGGGTGACGTACCCCGGCGAAGCCGTGCGGCGGCAGCGGGACCGTGGACAGGTCGATGGTGACCGTGCCCTCGAACAGGCCGGGTCGGACCGGGTCCAGCCGGAAGGACGCGCTCAACCGCTTGGTCGTGGGCGCCAGATGCACGGTGGCCACCACCGGCGCCATCGGCAGCTGGTTGCCCGGGTCGTAGGTGCGCACGTCCAGCGTGATGCGCGAGCCCGACTCGGGTGCGACGCGCGTGATCTCGTGCCGCAGCAGCGCGTT
Source organism: Streptantibioticus ferralitis (assembly GCF_029223525.1). GTDB lineage: Bacteria > Actinomycetota > Actinomycetes > Streptomycetales > Streptomycetaceae > Streptantibioticus_A > Streptantibioticus_A ferralitis. The sequence goes on from NZ_JARHTQ010000001.1 coordinate 343,510, forward strand.
CTTGAACGGACGGGTCCGCAGGTCGAGGTCGGCGACCTCCAGCTCGCGCGCGGACTCCGGGTCGGCCGGGACCACCGAGCCCCAGTAGACACGCCCGGCGCCGTCCTCGGTCACCTCGCGCGGCGCCGCCTCGCGGCCCATGCCGCGCGAGGCCGACTGCGCCTCCTCGTACCGGCCGTCGCGCACCAGCTGGATGACGACGCGCTGGTCGCGCGGCAGACGGCGGAACGCCTCGGGGGCGAGCGTCTCCAGGTACGGGGAGACCTCGTCGGCGAACTGCTTGATCCACTCATGGCCGCGGTACGGCAGGTCGCCGGTGTACATCCGCAGGTCGTGCTTGAGGAACTTGAAGTCCTTGTCGGCCTTGATGCCCTGGTGACCGCTCTCCACGAGGAAGTCGTCGATCAGCCGGGCGACGTTGATCCGGTCGCGGACGTTCTCGATCCGGTGGCGCTGGTTGGAGATGGACAGCGCGCCCACGGCCTCGTACGGCGAGATGTACCAGCGGTAGCACGGGTCCGGCACGATCGTGAAGGCCCGCGCCAGGCAGTACGCCTGGGCCGAGAACAGCTGGTCCTCGTAGTGGATGCCCTCGGGGAAGCGCAGTGTGTGCCGGTCGATGAACTCCCGGCGGTACATCTTGTTGGTCGACAGATGCTCGAACAGCACCCCGGGGTGCTCCTCGATGCCGCGCACCGTGCGCTTGCCGGTGAACAGGTGCGGGTGCCAGTACGAGACGGAACCGGTGTCGGTGCGCACCCGCTCCACGGCGCCCATCGCGAAGTCGACGGTGTCGTCGGAGCGCAGCTCGTCCAGCAGGATCTCGCAGGCGCGCTCCGGCAGTTCGTCGTCGCTGTCGAGGAACATCAGGAACGGCGCCTTGGCGATACCGATCGCCGAGTTGCGCGGGGCGCTGCAACCGCCGCTGTTCTGCGGCAGGCGGTTGTAGACGATGCGGTCGTCCTGCGCCGCCAACGCACGGGCCACCTCGGGGGTGTGGTCCGTCGAGTGGTCGTCGCTGATGATGATCTCGATGTTGCGCAGCGTCTGACGGCGCAACGACTCCACCGCACGCGGCAGTCGGTCGGCGTCGTTGTAGACGATCACCGTGACGGTGACGTCGGGGGCCGTCGGGGCCATGGGTCCTCCGGTAGGAACTTCCTCGGCTGGCGGTCCGGGGGTGGTCCCCCGGGAAAATCCTGTGGCGAAGCCGTCCGGCTCGGAACCGCTCACCGTGCGGGCAGTACGAGTTCGGCGGCGAGCTCGGGCGCGGGCGCCGGGGTGCGCTGCTCCAGCGGTATCACCGGCGGTACGTTCGCCTGCCCGAGGAAGACATGGCGCACCACCCGCTCGGCGGCGTGGCCGTCGTCGAAGTCGCAGAACCTCCGGCGGAACTCGGCCCGCTTGGCGGTCGCGTGCTCATCGCGCCAGCCGCCGTCCAGGAACAGCCGCTCCATCTCCTGCTGGGTACGGCCGACCGCGCCGGGCGAGAGCTCGGTGAGGTCGAAGTAGACACCGCGGGTGACCGAGTAGGTCTCCCAGTCGTCCGCGAAGACCACTATCGGCCGGTCCAGGTTGGCGTAGTCGAACATCACCGAGGAGTAGTCGGTGATCAACGCGTCGGAGGCCAGGCCGAGTTCCTCCACCGAGTCGTACCGGGAGACGTCGATGATCAGGCCGCGCCGGTGCAACTCCTCCAGCGGGGACAGGCCCCGGTCGTAGAAGTAGTGGCCGCGCACCAGCAGGACGAAGTCCTCGCCGAGGTTGCGGGCCATCCGCTCCAGATCGAGCCGCGGCGTCCAGGCGGCCTCGTAGTCGCGGTGCGTCGGCGCGTACAGCAGCGCCTTGCGGCCCGGGGCGATGCCCAGCCGCTCGCGGATGCGCAGTACGTCCTCGGCGGTCGCGGTGTAGTAGACGTCGTTGCGCGGGTAGCCGTAGTCGAGCGAGGTGAACGGCACCGGGTAGGCGCGCTCCCAGGTCTCGGTCGAATGCGAGTTGGCCGAAACGCTGTAGTCCCAGCGGGCGCAGCGCTCCAGCAGTGCTTCGTAGTCGACACCGCGCGAGGTGGCCGGGAACGGGATCTGGTCGGTGCCCATCCGCTTCAGCGGGGTGCCGTGGTGGGTCTGTACGTGGATCTGGCCGGGCCGCTTGGTCACCGAGTCGGGGAAGTTGACGTTGTTGACCAGGTACTTGGCGCGCGCCATGACGCTCCAGTAGCGGCGGCTGCCCGGCACCACGTAGTCGACACCGGCCGGCACCAGCGGCACGTCCGCCCGCCGCACCACCCACACCTGCCGGATGTTCGGGGCGAGTTCGGCGAGCTTGGCCGAGATCGCCGCCGGGCTGCAGGTGACGCCGCGGTCCCAGTACGCGGAGAAGACCGCGAGGTCCTCCTCGATGGGGTGCCGCAGCTGCTCGCGGTAGGCGCTCTCCTTGGCCAGGTCAACGGCCTTGCGCTTGGCCTTGACTGCGAGCGTACGGACGGTACGGCGCTTGCGGTTGGCGGACTGCAGGGCGCGGTAGCCGGAGTAGGAGTTGCGCTCCAGCATGGCGTGCCGCACACCGTTGAGGTTCGACGGGCGCTGGTAGCCGTGCGGCTTGTAGCGCAGGAAGTGCTCGGAGGCGCGGTGGAAGAACGCCGCCTGCTCCCGCTCGTCCGGGCCGGGCAGGGTGAGCACCTTCAGATAGCGGCGGATCATGCCGCTGAAGACGATGGCCCGGTGCTCGGGCAGCACCGAGCGGCGGCCCAGCAGCTCCCACAGCGCGTCGTACTGCTCGAAGAGGTTGAACTGGCCGCGCTCGCGGACCGGCGTCTCGGGCTCGCGGCGGCGCAGGCAGACCTTGTCGAGTATGGCGATCCGGTCGGCGGCCAGCAGGCTGCCGATGGCGGGCAGCACCTCGGCGTACTCGTCCTTGTCGAACAGCTCGCGGTGCGCCTCGTAGAAGTCGGCGCGCAGCACGCGGTTGCTGACCGTGGGGGTCAGGTGCAGCGTCTCGGGCTGCTGGTAGACGGAGAAGACCTCGCGCCCCGGCGCGATGAACAGCCGACCGTCACCACTGGCGATCGCGTCGTTCCACCAGTGCGAGCGGACGTGGTCGAAGACGACCACGTCCGGTTCACCGGTCCCGGCGATCCGCTGGGCCAGCGCGCTGAGCGAGCCCTCGGTGAGGCAGTCCCGGCCGTCGATGAAGAGAAGGTAGTCACCCTTCGCCTGCTTCGCCGCGATTTCCCGCGCGGCGCCGGTGGGCAGCGGCTTGGGCAGGTGGACGGCGTGTACGCGGTCGTCCCGCTCGGCGTACTCGTCGACGATGGCTCTCGTGGCATCGGTCGAACCGTTGTCCACGGCGATGACCTCGACCCCCTCGGCGGGCAGGGCGAGGGCGCTGTCGAGGCACTCCCGGAGGTAGCCCTGGGCGTCGAGGGCGGTGACGATGACGCTGAACGTTGTCATGGAGTGACGGTTCCTGGTGGGCGCGGCGGGTATGAGGCGGCGGTGAGATCTGGGTGAATTTTTAGCTCTGAAATCCTACGGTAGGTAGTCCATGCCCCGCACATGTGTGTGCCCGGGCTTATCACGGACCGGCCACACCCTACGGGAGCCGCCCCTTAGGGTGTCTGCCATGACGTGGATGATTACAGGCGGTGCGGGGTACATCGGCGCGCATGTGGCGCGGGCCATGGCGGAGGCCGGGGAGCCGGTCGTCGTCCTGGACGACCTGTCCACCGGCTTCCCCGAGCGGCTGCCGCGGGAGATCCCGCTGGTGACCGGTTCCACACTGGACCGGGACGTACTGGACCGCACCATCGCGGAACACGGCGTGACCGGGGTGGTCCACCTCGCCGCGAAGAAGCAGGTGGCGGAGTCCGTCGAGCAGCCGCTGATGTACTACCGCGAGAACATCCACGGCCTGGAGGTCCTGCTCGGCGCCTGCGCGGCGGCCGGGGTCAGGCACTTCGTCTTCTCCTCCTCCGCCGCCGTCTACGGGATGCCGGATGTGGACCTCGTCACGGAGGACACCCCCTGCGTGCCGATCAACCCGTACGGCGAGACCAAGCTGGCCGGCGAGTGGCTGGTACGGGCGGCCGGGGCCGCGTACGGCATGGGCACGACCTGTCTGCGGTACTTCAACGTGGCCGGGGCCGCCCGCCCGGAACTGGCCGATGTGGGCGTGTTCAACCTGGTCCCGATGGTCTTCGAGAAACTGGACGCGGGGGCGCCGCCGATGGTCTTCGGCGCCGACTACCCGACCCCCGACGGCACCTGCGTCCGTGACTTCATCCACGTCCAGGACATCGCCTCCGCCCACCTCGCCGCCGCGCGCCGCCTCGCGGCCGGGGCGAGCGGCGACCTGACGGTGAACATCGGGCGCGGCGAGGGGGTGTCGGTCAGCGAGATGGTGGAACGCATCTGCGCCGTCACCGGACACCACGACGTAGAGCCGAAGGTCATGGACCGGCGCCCCGGCGACCCCGCCCGCGTGGTGGCGTCGGCGGACCGGATCAGCAGGGAACTGGACTGGTCGGCGCGGTACGACGTGGAGGAAATGATCGCCTCCGCATGGTCCGGCTGGCGCCTGCGCCGGGACGCCTCCCACGGGGTCGCCTCCCGCTGAGGGTTCGCTCGCTACCGGGGTGGCCGGGTCCGCCGCGCCGCTGGCGGGCTCGGCTGCGTTGCGGCGGTCCTTCGGGCGGTCGCGCCCGTGCGGCGGGTCTCCCGACCGGGTTGCGGTCGTCTCCACACCCGCCGGTCCACACCGTCATGGTTGCTCGCCGTCGCGGCGGAGAAGAATCCGGTCCCTGGCGGACCTCGTCGTAGCGGCCGAATCCCATCCGGCGAACCACGTCGTTGGGAACCTCGTCCCCGGCAACGCCTTCGCGTGGAAGGAAGCGCCGCCGTCGCAGCGTGAAAACCCTCCGCCGCGACGGCGAACAACCACGACGCCGGACTCCGGCGGTGCCGAACCCGCCGCGAGTGGGGCGGGGCGCGGGGCGGGCCGCAGCCCCACCCGAAACCCCGCCGGGAGGGCCTACCGCTTGAGGCGGCGTTGGAGTACCGACCAGGCGCCGCGCAGGCCGGGGGCGATTCGGAGCGCCATTGCGCCGTCGACCGTGGCGTAGGGCTGGACGAGGAGGGCGCCACCGTGCCGGCTGGGCACCATTGTGCGCCGTAGGCCGCCCTTGACCGCCTGCGCGGCGGTCAAGGTCTGCTCGCCGTCCGCGAAGTGCACGACCAGTCGTAGGTCCCGTACCGCAAGTTCGCCGCCGGCGAGCGCGGCCAGATCGACCGGCACCTCGGCCGTCCAGGCCGACTCCAACGCGCTGAGCCCGGTGGTGCTGGAGGTGATGGTGCGGCCGGTGTGGCGGTCGGTCCACTCGACGTCGACCGCCACCGGACGGGCGGCAGCGACCCGCCCGTACAGGTCGTACAGCCGCAGCCGCAGCGTGCTGCGCAGCGCACCGGTGGCCAGCAACGCCTCGGCGGCCAGCGGGAGTTCACCGACCGGGCGCTCCACCAGGTCGCCAAGGGCGACCTGCGGCAGCTCCGCGCTCCACACCTCCCCTCGCGGGTACGGCGGCAGCAACCGCGCGGGCCGGGCGGCCAGCCCGGCCAGCCTGGGCAGATCACGCGGTTCCGGCGCGGCCAGCACGACCTGGGCGATGATCCGCGCCGGGGCCGGGGCGGCGGCCAGGTCGCCCTCCTCGAAACCGCCGAGGTACTCCCGAGCCAACCGCCACCACTCACGGCGGTACTCGGCGCCGCGTCCGCCCAGTTCGCGTACGTACATCCGCACCGAGCGGTCGAGGAAACTCGCGCGGGCCGCGCGGGCCAGCGTCTTCTCCCCCGCTTCGGTGTGGATCGCGACCACCTGGCGGTGCGCTTCGATACGGGAGCGCCAGTTGTCGATCCCGGCGCGGTCAAGGGAGATCGACAACCGCTTGGCGGCGCGCCGCACATGCCACACGTACACGGTGTCGGGTACCAGGGCGACGCGCGGAGCGGCGGCCAGCACGCGGGCGGTGAAGACGAAGTCCTCGTAGATGAAACGGCCTTCGGGGAAGGCGATGGCGTGCTCGCGCAGGAATTCCGTGCGGTAGAGCTTGTTGACGCACAAGGTGTCGTCCACCAGGCGCGGTTCGGCGTCCGGGCGCTCGATCACGGCCGACGTCGCGTAGAGCTCCGGGCGCCAGCGGGTCTCGCGCCCCTCGGGCAGTTCACGGCGTACGCACTGGCCCGCGGTGACGTCCGCGTGAGTCATGCGGGCGGCGGCGAGCAGTGCGTCGACGGCGCCCGGCGGCAGTACGTCGTCGCTGTCCAGGAACATCAGATACGGGGAGGTGGCGGCGCGCACGCCGTCGTTGCGGGGGGTGCCGCAGCCACCGCTGTTCTCGGTCCGCCGCAGCACGCGCAGCCGGGGCTCGTCGGCGGCCAGCCGCTCCAGCACGTCACCCGTGCCGTCCGACGAGCAGTCGTCCACGGCGATCACCTCGGCGACGGCCGGGCCCTGGGCGAGCGAGGAGCGCACCGCGTCGCTGATGTACGCGGCGTCGTTGTAGCCGATCACCACGACGGTCACGGCGCCGCCACTGGACGTTTCGCTGGTCGTCATGCCCTAGACCGTACAGCGGCGCGAAGCGCCCCGATTGAGGGCGGTGGCGGGCGACGGGCGGGAGTACAGCGGCGCGAAGCGCCCCGATCGAGGGTGGTGGCGGGCGACGGGCGGGAGTACAGCGGCGCGCAGCGCCTACAGATACAGCGGTGGGCGCCGGTCCCCTTGTGGGGATCTCGGCGCCCACCGCTGTTGTGCGGCTCCCGGAATGGTCCTGGGTCAGCTCCGGTACACGTGCATACCGGGGATGGTCAGGGTGCCGCCGAACTGCCCGGCCTGGGTCACCGTGCAGTTGCTGAAGATGGCCAGCGGGACGTTGATCGGCGGCGGGCTCTGCGGGCTGAAGGTGACCGGGATCAGCCCGAAGAGGTTGCCGGAGATCTTCTCGGTGTACATGGTCACCGTGCCGTTGCGGATGGTCGACGTACTGCCGTCGCGCGCCTGCACGTTGTAGTGCGCGCCGAGCGACGCCTCCGTGATCTGGTGGAGGTTCTTGATGTCGACACCGGAGGAGGTGAACTTCAGGACGTCCTTGACGGTGCCATTGGCCGTCTTGACCTTCACGATGCCCTTGTAGTCCAGCCCCATCAGGGTCAGCAGATCCGTCTTGAGGATCCACGGCTGGTTCGGCAGCAGCGACGGCGTCTGCTCAAGTCCCGCCTCCGCCAGCGCCTTGGCGTTGTACGTCGGACACGGGAACGGCTGCGGGCCGGTGGACGACGACGGCGAGGGGGCGGTGGACGGGCTGTCCGACGGCGACGCCGAGGGCGCCGCGGACTTGGCCGCGTTGGCGGCGTTGTCCACGGTGCTCTTGACGGCACCGGTCGCCCCCTGGACCGTCCCGCCGCCCGAGCCCGCCGAGCCGTTGGCCGTGGGGCTGCTGCTCGGCGTGGGCGTGGCGCTGGGGGTGGGCGTCGCGGTGGGCGCCGACGTGGAACCGGACCCGGTGACGCCGCCCAGCAGACCCTTGAGGGCGTTGCCCACACCCAGCGGATCCAGGGGGTTCTGCGACTGGGTGGCCGACGGGGGCGGACTGGCGGCCGGCTGCGGCGCGTTGCCCGGCTTGGTGCCCTGGGTGGTGGCGCCGTGCGTCGGGCCGGCGGTCGGCTGACTGCTCTTGGATGTGTCGGCCTTCGGCGTGGCCGAAGCGCTGGCCGACGGCGACGGTGTGGCGGACGGCGACGCGGAGGGCGAGCTGTCCGGCGACGGGCTGTCGGACTGGCTGACGCAGTGGTCACCGCTGAACGGGTTCTTCGGCAGTTCGTCGGCCTGCGCGAGCCGGGGTGTCAGCCCCATGCCCATCAGGACGGCGGTGGGCATCGCGGCCAGGGCGATGGCCTTGCCGACGGGGGCACGGTTGAGCAGCGACCTACGCGGAGCCGCGTGGCGCGGCCCCGTTCTGGCACGAGGAGCGCTGCTCTCCTTCTCGGGTTGAGCCTCGTCACCCCGCACGGTTCCTCCCGTTCGTTGTCTCGTCGTCCAACCCGTTGCCGGAGAGCACGGGTCCGGCGATGACCGGCTCGGGTTCCGCTTCGGCGCCGGGCTGCGTCGGCGGCACACCGGGCGCCCACGCTACGGACAGGCCGCCGCCGATCAGGGCTAGCAGGAAGCCCATGAGGAAGCCGCCGAAGTTGGAGACCACCAGCGACACCAGGCCCAGCAGGATGGCGGCCACACCGGCGAAGACCCGGGCCGTCGACTGGAACCACATGGTGAAGCCGAGCACCACCAGCAGCACGCCGATGATCAGCGAGCCGGAACCGGCGGTGGTGGCCATCCGAACGGTCAACTGGCCGACGGTGAGGTTGGCATAGGGGAAGTACATGATCGGCAGTCCGCCCAGCAGCGTCAGCAGGCCCGCCCAAAAGGGGCGTTGGCCACGCCACGTACGGAAGGACCGGCGCCAACTGCCGATTCGGTCACGCAGTCCTCGCGACTCGGCGCTCATTGAAAACAGCTCCCTGCGACCGGCGATCGGTGAATCGATGGGGATGGCCGAGCGAGGGACAGCGGACCGTCCCCCACTCGCCCTTCTCAGTGCGAGTGCGTCAGTAGCACTCTTGGTCGCCCTTGAGGACGTGCATGGACAGGCCACTGAGCTTGAAGGTGCCCGCGCTGGTGGCCCAAGCGGTCTGCTTGACGCCGGTGAGCGTCGCAGAGTCGGCTTCCTGGGCGAAGCCGCCCGGGTCCGCGTGCTCGCCGCCGCCCTTCATGCCGGGGCCCTTGGTGCTGTCCCCGGCGGCGACGCCGATGTTGATGTTGTTGAACTGGGCGTCGGCGTTCAGGTTGTCCAGGTCGATGTAGAGGTTCTTCGCCTCGACCGCGGTCCCGTTACCACCCGCCTGCAGCTTCATCGTCACATCGCCGACCAGCGGGATGCCCGGAATGACCACGGACTGGCACATACCGGTGATGCTGGCGCTCTTGAACGACGAGACGGCGATGGGGATGTTCTTCCCACCGTGCTGGACGTCGTAGGCGCCGTACTGCAGGAAGCCGGTGCCCTCAAGCTTGTTGGCGCTGACCTTGAACTGCTGGCCGGAGACGCTGAACGACGCGGCGAGCGCGCCCTGCGCCAGCGCGACGCCGATCGCGGCGGTGGCCGCGACGCTCGGCACCATGACGACGGCGAACCGCTTCCATCTGGTACCGCCACGAGTCTGCTCTGACTGCATGACATTCCTCCTTCTCGGACGTACATCTCCGGTCCGGATCGACAGAGGATCCTGACCTGGGATGGGAGAAGTGCTACGTCCTCGGGAAGGAGAGCGCCGTCATCGGCGGCCGTCGCGTGCAGGCGGACGACGCGTCCGAAGTATCGGCGATCACCCCCGAGCGACAACCACTGGCCACGCTCTCGCGCAACCTTGCGGACAGGCCCTGCCCGGGTGAGGCGGGGACCCCCCTGTCCAAGAGCGGCGGCGGGTGGCCGCGCGCCCTGCTCGGTGGGGAATCCTTCACATGGCGCCGACTGGCTGCCGGGCTGTGTGACGGACCGAGCGTGCGCCTGATCGTGGTCCATTCGCGGCCGGGGCACAAGGCCTTTCATTACCAGCGAGTAACGCCGAGATATCCGCGGTGCGACCGAGCAGCATAGTGCAGACACGGAGAGTGTCCGAGGGGCGGTCGCCAGAGCCCGACATGAAGGGGCATAGCGGGACAGAAAAACTCGCTTGACTTACTAGGGGTAATGGCAGCCGCCTTTCATCAAGATTTGATAAAGGCGGCTACCGATCGCTATCCCACCCCGGCCCCTAGTGGCGCGGGGTGCCCGGACGTTGACGCCCGGTCATCAACTGCCGATGTCCGGTCAGAACAGCACGCGGGCCAGTGCGGCGCGCGCCGACACCACCCGCGGCTCCTCGGCGCCGACCACGTCGAACAGTTCGAGCAGATGGAGCCGGGCGCGCTCCCGGTCCTCACCCACGGTGCGCTTGACGGTGTCCACCAGCCGCCCGAAGGCGTCCTCGACATGGCCACCGACCAGGTCGAGATCGGCCGCCGCGATCTGGGCCTCCGGGTCGGCGGGGCTGTCGGCCGCCGCCTTCCGTACCGCCTGCGGGTCCGCGTCCTGCACCCGGCGCAGCAACTCGGCCTGCGCCAGCGCCAACTTGGCCTCGATGTTGCCCGGGTCACCGGACAGCACGTTCTTGTACGCCTGGATGGCGCCGCCCAGGTCACCGCGGTCCAGCGCGTCATGGCCGGCGGCCAGCGCCGGGTCGATCGGCGGCTCGTGCTCGGCGGCCGGAGCGGCGCCCTCGACCGGGATACCGGTGATGCCGAAGCGCTGCTCGGCCACCGCGATCAGTTGGTCGAACACCTCGCGGATCTGCGCCTCCGGCGCCGCGCCCTGGAACAGCGGCATCATCTGGCCGCCGATGACCGCGAAGACCGCGGGGATTCCCTGGACACCGAACTGCTGGAAGAGGAGCTGGTTGGCGTCGACGTCGATCTTGGCGAGCAGGATCCGGCCCGCGTACGACTCGGTGAGGCGCTCCAGCAGTGGACCGAGCTGCTTGCAGGGCTCGCACCACTCCGCCCAGAAGTCGATGACCACCGGGACCTCGTTGGAGCGCTCAAGCACATCGCGCTCGAAGGTCGCCTCGGTGACATCGATCACCAGCTGGGAGGGGGCGACGCCCTGGTCGTTCTGACCGGCTCCGCGGGCGGCCTGCTCCCGGCGGGCCTGCTCCGCCTTCTGCTTGGCCTCACCGGCCGCCTTCACCGCGGCGAGGTCGACCACGCCGCTCATGGACATGTTCCGTGGCTGCATGAGGCCAATCCTCCCCCCTCGCCGGGATAAGCGTGAACAGCCCCTGGATACCCCACCGGAATGCGGGATATCCGTAAACCGCTCACCTTGTTCGTCGCGTTTGCGTTATGCGCGGATCCCCACCCGCGCGCGTGGTTGTCGCTCTTTCGCTACGGGTCGTAGCGTAACTGGCCGGTACCCCGCCGCCGCAAGGGGGGACCGTGACTTTCACGTGATCTCCCTCACTGTCTACTTGGCGGTAGTGTCCGATGGGTGACCAGAACCGGACGCCCGCGCAGCGCGGAGACCGATCTGGCGATCCTGGAGGCGACCCGGGCCGCGCTGGTGGAGCTCGGCTGGGGCAAGCTCACGATGGGCGACGTCGCGGCGCGCGCCGGGGTCGCCAAGACCACGCTCTACCGTCGCTGGGCCAACAAGAACGAGTTGGTGCTCGACGCCGTCGCCGCGCTCTTCGACGAACTCCAACTGCCGGACAGGGGAAGCCTGTTGGCGGACGTCGAGGGTGTCGTCATGGAGTTCGCGGAGCTGCTGGAGCGGCCGGAGACCAAGACGGCGCTGATGGCGGTGATCGCCGAGTCCACGCATGACGAGGCGCTGCGGGTACGGATCCGCGAGGCCATCGTCGACCGGCAGAAACGCTTGGTCGTACTGGGGCGCCAGCGGGCCCAGGCCCGTGGCGAGCTGCCGCCGGACGTGCCGCCCGACGGCGGTCCGGACAGTCCGCTCGCCGAGCAGGCCGCCGCGCGCAACGCGGATCTGATCTTCGACGTGATCGCCGGGGCGGTAGTGCACCGCATTCTGGTCAGCGGCGAGCGGGTGGACTTCGCCTGGGCACGTATGTTTTCGGCCCTCCTGGTAGGCGGCCTCCCAGCGGCGATGGCCGTCGCCGCACGGTAACGCCTGCGGCGGGCGGGGGTGCGGTATCGCCTGCGGCGGGCGGAGGTACGCGCAGTTGCGGCGAGCCCCGGCGCGGTAACGCCCGCGGCAGGCGGAGGTACGCGCAGTTGCGGCGAGCCCCGGCGCGGTAACGCCCGCGGCAGGCGGAGGTACGCGCAGTTGCGGCGAGCCCCGGCGCGGTAACGCCCGCGGCGGGCGGGCGGGTTGCGATTGGGTTGCGGCGGGATCGACAGCGCCGAGCCACGCCGTTGTGGTTGCTCGCCATCGCGGCGGAGATCTTGTTTGCCGTCGCTGTGACGGCACTCACATCCCGCCGCGACGGCGAGCAACAACGACGCTCCAGACCGGCGGTCGTCGACTACCGCAGCCCAGGACCCCGACCGCCGACGCCCAACCAGCCGCAACCGGCCCGCTCCGCCCCCGATCCGCCGTGCCGGAACCGGCGCGAACGCCCCGCGATCCGGCCCGCCCCGGGCCGTAGGTGACCGGAACCCGCCGTACCGGCCCTAAAAGCGCGCCGGTTCCGTGTAGCTGCCCCACAGGTCGCGCAAGGCGTCGCAAATCTCGCCCAGTGTCGCCTCGGCGCGAACCGCGTCCAGCATGGGCGCGATCATGTTGCCGTCCCCGCGCGCTGCGGCCACCATGGCCGCCAGCGCGGAGCGCACCGCCGCGTCGTCGCGTGCGGCCTTGCGCGCCGCGAGGACGCGGACCTGTTCGCGCTCCACCTCATGGCTGACCCGAAGGATCTCCAGGTCCCCGGTGACCGATCCGCTGTGGCAGTTGACGCCGACCACTCGCTTGTCGCCCTTCTCCAGGGCCTGTTGGTACTGGAAGGCGGACTCGGCGATCTCGCCGGTGAAGAAGCCGTCCTCGATACCGCGCAGGATGCCGGAGGTGATGGGCCCGATGTGGTGCTCCCCGGTCGGCACGGCGCGGGCGCCGAGCTCCTTGATCTTGTCGAAGATCCGTTCCGCATCGGCCTCGATGCGGTCGGTCAGCGCCTCGACGTACCACGAACCGCCCAGCGGGTCCGCCACGTTGGCGACGCCGGTCTCCTCCATCAGCACCTGCTGGGTGCGCAGCGCGATCTCCGCGGCCTGTTCGCTGGGCAGCGCGAGGGTCTCGTCCAACGCGTTCGTGTGCAGCGAGTTGGTGCCGCCGAGCACCGCGGCCAGCGCCTCCACCGCGGTCCGCACCACGTTGTTGTACGGCTGCTGCGCGGTGAGCGAGACACCCGCCGTCTGGGTGTGGAACCGCAGCCACTGCGCCTTGTCGGACGTGGCGCCGTACACGTCCCGCATCCAGCGGGCCCAGATGCGGCGCGCCGCGCGGAACTTGGCGATCTCCTCGAAGAAGTCGACATGCGCGTCGAAGAAGAAGGACAGTCCGGGGGCGAAGGAGTTCACGTCCAGGCCGCGGGACAGGCCCAGTTCCACGTAACCGAAGCCGTCGGCGAGGGTGTAGGCGAGTTCCTGCGCGGCCGTCGCCCCGGCTTCGCGGATGTGGTACCCGGAGACCGAGAGCGGCTTGTACGCGGGGATACCGGCCGCGCAGTGCTCCATCAGGTCGCCGATCAGCCGCAGGTGCGGCTCGGGTGAGAACAGCCACTCCTTCTGGGCGATGTACTCCTTGAAGATGTCGGTCTGCAGGGTGCCGTTCAGGACCGAGGGGTCGACGCCCTGGCGTTCGGCGGCGACCAGGTACATGCAGAAGACCGGGACCGCGGGGCCGCTGATGGTCATCGAGGTGGTGACGTCGCCGAGCGGGATGTCCCTGAAGAGGATCTCCATGTCGGCGGCGGAGTCGATGGCGACGCCGCAGTGCCCGACCTCGCCCAGCGAGCGCGGGTCGTCGGAGTCGCGGCCCATCAGGGTCGGCATGTCGAAGGCGACCGACAGGCCGCCGCCACCGGCGGCCAGGATCATCTTGTAGCGCTCGTTGGTCTGCTCGGCGTTGCCGAAGCCCGCGAACTGGCGGATGGTCCAGGTCCGGCCGCGGTAGCCGGTCGGATGCAGGCCCCGGGTGAACGGGTACTCACCGGGCCAGCCGATCCGTTCGAACCCGGGCACCACGGCGCCCGTCGGCGGCCCGTACACCGGGTCCACGGGGTCCCCGGACAGCGTGCTGAAGTCGGCCTCGCGCTTCTTGGCCTGGTCGTAGCGGGCCTGCCAGCGACGGCGGCCTTCCGCAATGGCTTCGGCGTCCATGAGGCAAATTTACTTGGACGTCCTACTAATTGTCGATGGCTAACGCTCCCTGACTGGCAGGGAGCGTGTCGTCAGGCCTGGACCGGCTCCGCGACAGCCTCGAACTGCGGCTCCAGCTCGCGGGTGATCCGGCGCTCGACAAAGAACGCGGCGGTCGGGATGGTCCCGGCGAGCAGCATCCACAGCATCTTGCCGAACGGCATCTTGGCCTTGCTGCCCAGGTCGAAGGCGAGCACCAGGTAGATCACATAGAGCCAGCCGTGCGCGATACCCACGATGCTGACGAACCCGGTCGCCCCGCTGACGTTGAGCAGGTACTTCGCGACGCAGCCGATCGTCAGCAGGATCAAAAGGACACCGGTCACATACGCCATCACGCGGTACCGGGTCAGGACACTCCGCTTCATGACAGACGAGCGTACGCGGCCCTGGAAGCGATCTTTCCGCCAGCCCCACCCGGCGGCGCGGAGCGTTCGCGACTCACTCCTGCGTGAAGTCACCCGCCGCTATCCGCAGCGGCCGCAGCAGCGCGAAGATCTCCCCGCACTCGTGCGCACCGTAGGTACCCAGCCCGAAGTCCATCGCCATCAGGTCGCGGGTGGCGGCCTCGACGACCTCGCGGCCCTTGTCGGTGACGGAGGCGAGCGTGCCGCGCCCGTCGTTGGGGTTGGGGCGCTTGTCCACCAGTCCGGAACGCACCAGCCGGTCCACGGTGTTGGTGACCGAGGTCGGGTGGACCATCAGCCGTTCACCGATCTTGGACATGGGGAGTTCCCCGGCCTTGCTGAAGGTGAGCAGCACCAGCGCCTCGTAGCGGGCGAAGGTCAGCCCGTACGGCTTGACGACCGCGTCGACCTGACCGAGCAGAATTTGCTGGGCACGCATGATCGAGGTGATGGCGGCCATGGAAGGCACCGAACCCCACCTTTGCTGCCACAGTTCGTCGGCACGTGCGATGGGGTCGAAGGGCAGGCTCAACGGCTTTGGCACGCCCAGAGCCTACCCGGCGGCCACATGGCGGTCAGGTCCGTTCCGCGATCCGGGACGGACGGCTACCGTGCGAGATGCCGCTCGACCGTTTCGACCTTGCCGGTGAGCGCGTCGGTCACGCCCGGCCGGATGTCGGCCTTGAGCACCAGGGAGACCCGCGGGGCGCGGGCCTCCACCGCGGCGACGGCGCGCTTGACGACGTCCATCACCTCGTCCCACTCGCCCTCGATCGAGGTGAACATGGCGTCGGTACGGTTCGGCAGCCCGGACTCGCGGACCACCCGTACCGCGTCCGCGACGTACTCGCCGACGTCCTCGCCGACGCCGAGCGGGGTGACGGAGAAGGCGACGATCACGCGTTGATCACGCCTTCCTTGCGGGCCCTGGTGGCGATCACTCCGGCCTCCTCCTCCTTCTTGATCATGCGGTCACCGAAGAAGCCGCCGGTCGGAAGGACGGAGAGCAGGAAGAACAGGCCGACCCGGCCGCGCGTCCACTTGGCCTTGCTCCACACATCGGCGAGGAAGACCAGGTAGAGGATGAACAGCACGCCGTGGATCATGCCCAGCGGCATCACCAGGTTGATGCTGGAGACCCGGCTGAGCACCGAGCCGAGAAGCAGCAGCGCGAGGAAGGAGATGGCCTCGGCGATCGAGATGATGCGCAGGCGGCGCATGGCGGCGGCGGTCTTCACGTCCACGAGGTACCTCGTCTGGAAGCTGGGGCAGTGGTCCGGTCGATCTTGTGAACGGGGGTTCCCCATGCCGAAGGCCAGGGGCGCACAAGCTCAGCCATTGTCGCAGTCCGGTACCAGCCCGCCCGACAGGGGTCGGCTGTCGCCGCCCGCCACTAGCATCGTCCCGGAAAGTGATCTACGGCCCACGGGGGACGACCCAATGAAGCACGACTGGAACCGCCGCACCTGCGCCCGGCGCGGCCACATCACGTACGCGCCGCAGGAGCGGACGCTGCGCGAGCGGCTGCAGGCGACGACCGCCGCGGGCGAGGCGTGGCGCTGCCTGCGCTGCGGCGACTTCGCCCTGGGCGCGCCGCACGGCTCCGGTCCGGCGGACCAGGCACCGCAGGTGCTGCGCGGGCGGGCGCTGCGGGACCTGTTCATCCTGCGGCTGCTGGCCTTCGAGCGGGCGGTGCGCGGGGTGTTCATCGTGCTGGCCGCGGCGGCGGTGTGGAAGTTCAGCAACTCGCAGACGGCCGTGCACCAGTTCTTCGAGCAGAACCTGACCGTCATGCGGCCGGTCGCCCAGCACTTCGGTTACGACGTCGACCACTCCCCCATCGTCGACACCATCCGCAAGACCTTCGACTACAAGCACTCGACGCTGGTCATCGTGGCGGCCGCGCTGCTCGCCTACGCGCTGATCGAGCTGGTCGAGGGCGTGGGGCTGTGGTTCGCCAAGCGCTGGGCGGAGTATCTGACGGTGGTGGCCACCGCCGCGTTCCTGCCGCTGGAGATCTACGAGCTGGCCGACAAGGTCAGCGGCCTCAAGATCGCCACACTGGCCCTCAACGTCATCGCGGTGCTCTACATCGCCTTCGCCAAGCGGTTGTTCGGGCTGCGCGGCGGCGCCAGGGCCTTCGAGGCTGAGCGGCGCGGCGCCTCGCTGCTTGAGGTCGAGCAGGCCGCGGGGACGGTCGGCGAGCCCGGAGCGGCCGGTGCGCAGGGCGCGGCGATGGCTTGATCGACCATGCTCCGGGACAGCCGGCACGGCTTCGGATTGTGAGGAGTGGCCTGCGGAGTGTAATGTCGAACAATTGTCGGCATGATCACTTACCGGTACGCCATTTATTCAAAATTCAACTTAATTGGGTAGACTGGACGCTATGGAGACCGAGAACGGCGCCCGCTGGCTCAGCGACGAGGAACAGCGCACCTGGCGGACCCACCTTGAGGTGTCGCGGCTGCTCACGTACCAGCTCGAACGGGATCTGCAGCCATTCGACCTGACCTACAACGACTACGAGATCCTGGTCAACCTCTCCGAGGCCGAAGACCACCAGATGCGGATGAGCGACCTGGCGCGCGCCACGCTCCAGTCCAAGAGCCGTCTGTCGCACCAGATCACCCGGATGGAGAACGCCGGGCTGGTCCGGCGGGAGAACTGCGAGTCCGACCGCCGCGGACTGTTCGCGGTGCTCACCGACTTCGGCTGGGAGACCATGAAGCGGGTGGCACCGCATCATGTCGCCGCGGTGCGCGAGCACTTCATCGACCTGCTGTCGGCTGATGGGCTCATGGCGTTGCAGGAGGCGTTGGAGCCGGTCGCCAAGCATCTGCGCGCCACGCGCGGGCGGGGTTGACCGCCCGCCCCCGCACGCGTTGCGAACGTTCCCGCCCGCCCGTTGACCGTGACGGGCAGGCGGCATGGGAACCGGGACCTACGACCCGTTCGTCAGGCCCTCGATGAGCTCGTCGGCCGCCGTGTAGGGGTCCGTCTCCCCGGAGATGATCCGCTCGGCCAGCGCGTCCAGTCGGCGGTCGCCGTGCAGGTCGCCGATTCGCCGGCGCAAGGCCGTGACCGCGATGTGCTCCACCTCGAGCGCGGCCCGCCGCCGTCGCCGGTCCGCCAGGACCCCCCGCTCCTCCATCCAGGCCCGGTGCTTCTCCAGCGCCTCGACCACCTCGTCGATGCCCTCACCGCGCGCGGCGACGGTCTTGACGATGGGCGGCCGCCAGTCGCCGGGCCCGCGGGCCTCGCCCAGACCCAGCATGTGGTTCAGCTCCCGCGCCGTCGCGTCCGCGCCGTCCCGGTCGGCCTTGTTGACCACGTAGACATCGCCGATCTCCAGGATTCCGGCCTTGGCCGCCTGGATGCCGTCGCCCATTCCGGGCGCGAGCAGCACCACCGAGGTGTCCGCCTGTGCGGCGATCTCGACCTCGGACTGGCCGACGCCGACCGTCTCCACGAGGATCACCTCGCAGCCCGCCGCGTCCAGCACCCGGATCGCCTGCGGCGCGGCCCAGGCCAGGCCGCCGAGATGGCCGCGGGTCGCCATGGAGCGGATGTAGACACCGGGGTCGGAGGCGTGGTCCGACATCCGGACCCGGTCGCCCAGCAGCGCGCCGCCGGAGAACGGCGAGGACGGGTCCACCGCCAGCACCCCGACCCGCTTGCCGCGCTTGCGGTACGCGGTCACCAGCGCCGACGTCGAGGTGGACTTGCCGACGCCCGGCGACCCGGTGAGCCCGACCACGTACGCGCCGCCGGTCAGCGGCGCGAGCGCGGCCATCACCTCGCGCAGTTGCGGGGACGCCCCCTCCACCAGTGAGATCAGCCGGGCCACAGCGCGCGGCCTACCGTCGCGCGCCTGCTCGACCAGCGTGGGGACGTCCGCCATCGGTGCTCCGTTCCTGAAAGGGACTGGCCGCTTACTTGGCCGGTACGTGGATGATCAGCGCGTCGCCCTGACCACCGCCGCCGCACAGTGCCGCCGCGCCGGTCCCGCCGCCGCGCCGCTTGAGCTCCAGCGCGAGATGCAGCACCAGACGCGCACCGGACATCCCGATGGGGTGGCCGAGCGCGATGGCGCCGCCGTTGACGTTCACCGTTTCGACGGAAACGCCCAGGTCCTTCATTGACTGCACGGCGACGGCCGCGAACGCCTCGTTGATCTCGATCAGATCGAGGTCGTCAACCGTCAGCCCGGCCTTGGTCAGCGCGTGCTTGATCGCGTTGGACGGCTGCGACTGCAGCGAGTTGTCGGGACCCGCCACGTTGCCGTGCGCGCCGATCTCGGCGATCCAGTCCAGGCCCAGCTCCTGCGCCTTGGCCTTGCTCATCACGACCACGGCGGCGGCGCCGTCGGAGATCTGCGAGGCGGAGCCCGCGGTGATGGTGCCGTCCTTGCTGAACGCCGGGCGCAACTTGCCGAGCGATTCGGTGGTGGTCTCGGCGCGGATGCCCTCGTCCTTGCTGAAGACGACGGGCTCACCCTTGCGCTGCGGGATCTCCACCGGAGTGATCTCGGCCTCGAACAGGCCGTTCTTCTGGGCGGCCGCGGCCCGCTGGTGGGAGAGGGCGGCGATCTCGTCCTGCTCGGCACGACCGATGCCCAGGCGGGTGTTGTGCTTCTCGGTCGACTCGCCCATCGGGATGTTCTCCCACGGGTCGGTCAGACCGTCGTACGCCATCGCGTCGAGCATCTCGACGGCGCCGTACTTGAAGCCCTCACGGGACTTCGGCAGCAGGTGCGGGGCGTTGGTCATGGACTCCTGGCCGCCGGCGACCACGATGTCGAACTCGCCGGCGCGGATGAGCTGGTCGGCCAGCGCGATCGCGTCGAGGCCGGAGAGGCAGACCTTGTTGATGGTGAGCGCGGGAACGCTCATCGGGATCCCGGCCTTCACCGCGGCCTGCCGGGCCGGGATCTGGCCCGTGCCCGCCTGCAGCACCTGGCCCATGATCACGTACTCGACCTGGTCGCCGCCGATGCCCGCCCGGTCCAGCGCCGCCTTGATGGCGAGACCGCCGAGATCCGATCCGGAGAAGCTGCGCAGGGATCCGAGGAGACGGCCCATGGGTGTCCGCGCACCGGCGACGATCACGGACGTACCTGACTGGCTGGTCATGGCGCTGACCCCTTTGCGATGGGGAGTTAACGAGGGTTAAGGCCAATGTACTTACGGGTAGGACGCCGGTCACCGGCGATTCGATGTGATCGCGCGCACGTTGCGTGATCGCGCGTGTGAGCGGTGCACTGGAGCCATGCTGACGCGTATCGACCACATCGGGATCGCCTGCTTCGACCTCGACAAGACCGTCGAGTTCTACCGTGCCACGTACGGCTTCGAGGTGTTCCACACCGAGGTCAACGAGGAGCAGGGCGTTCGCGAGGCCATGTTGAAGATCAACGAGACCTCCGACGGCGGCGCCTCCTACCTCCAGTTGCTGGAGCCGACCCGCGAGGACTCCGCGGTCGGCAAGTGGCTGGCCAAGAACGGCGAGGGCGTCCACCACATCGCCTTCGGCACCGCGGACGTGGACGGGGATGCCAGTGACATCCGCCAGAAGGGCGTGCGCGTCCTCTATGATCAGCCCCGCACCGGATCCATGGGATCCCGGATCACCTTCCTGCACCCCAAGGACTGCCACGGGGTCCTCACCGAGCTGGTGACATCGGCCCAGGACCCCGCCGAAGATCACTGACCGGTCGGGCCACCGCCCAGGTTCACTGACCGGGAGGGTCCCGCCCCGGTACTGTGTCCCCCGGGGCTGGGTGCCGGGGGACGGGCCCGGACTGCGGTGAAGATCTGACACCATTCTCCTGAATGGCTATGTTCACCGGAGAGCTCACCCGGTTGGCGGGTGGGCAGTCCAGGAGACGGATGGGACCGCGGAGTGCGGGGCTACGACCGCTACGAGGCTGACGACCACCTCTCGCAGTTCGAGGCCGAGATGGAGCGGCTGAGGACGGAGCGGGACAAGGCCGTCGACCACGCAGACGATCTCGGCTACCAGGTCGAGGTGCTGCGCGCCAAGCTGCACGAGGCGCGGCGTCAGCTTGCCCAGCCGCGGGCGTACGAGAACGTCAGCCACCAGGCCGAGCAGTTGCTGCGCAACGCGCAGATCCAGGCCGACCAACTGCGTGCGGACGCCGAGCGCGAGTCGCGTGAGGCCCGCGCCAACACCCAGCGGATGCTCCAGGAGCAGGCCGAGCGGCAGTCCCAGCTGGAGGCCGAGTGGCATGCCGAGGCGGTCGCCCGGCGCCGCCGCCTCGACGAGGAACTGGCCGAACGCCGCAGCACTGTCGAGACCCACGTCAACGAAAACGTGGCGTGGGCCGAGCAGTTGCGCGCCCGCTCCGAGTCGCAGGCGCGCCGTCTGATGGACGAGTCGCGCACCGAGGCCGAGGCGGCACTGACCGCCGCCCGCACGGAAGCGGCCAGACTGGCCGAACAGGCCCGCGATCGGCTGGAGTCGGCCGCCGTCGAGGCCCGCACCGAGGCCGAGACGATCTTGCGCCGGGCCCGTACCGACGCCGAGCGGCTGCTGACCCTCGCCGGGACGCAGGCCCAGGAAGCCACCGACCACGCCGAGCAGTTGCGCACCGGGGCGCGTACCGAGTCCGAGGAGGCGCGCCGCGAGGCCGCCGAGCTGGGCCGCCGCTCCGAACAGGCGCTGGCCGAGGCGGAGAGCGCCCTGCGGGAGGCGCGCGCCGAGGCCGAGCGGCTGCGGTCCGAGGCCGAGGAGACCGCCGCCAAGCGGCTGGCCAACGCCGAGGCGGACAACGAACAGCGCACCCGTACCGCGCGCGCCCAGATCGCCCGACTGGTGGCCGAGGCCACCAAGGAGGCGGAGGCACTCAAGGCGGAGGCCGAGCAGGCCCGCGACGACGCCCGCGCACAGGCCGAGCGGGCGGTCGCCGAGGCCCAGGAGGCGGCCCGGTCCGCGGCGGCCGAGGAGGCCACGGAACGGCTGGCCAAGGCCGCCCGTAGCGCCGAGGAGATCCTCGCCAAGGCCTCGCACGACGCCGAGGCGACCACCAAGTCGGCGGCAGAGGAGGCCGAACGGATCCGGCGCGAGGCCGACGCCGAGGCCGAACGGCTGCGCGCCGAGGCCGCGGAGACCGCCGAGCAGCTCAAGGGCGCGGCCAAGGACGACACCAAGGAATACCGCGCAAAGACCGTCGAGTTGCAGGAGGAGGCGCGCCGACTGCGCGGCGAGGCCGAGCAGTTGCGCGCCGAGGCCGTCGCCGAGGGCGAGCGGATCCGCGGTGAGGCACGCCGGGAGGCGCTGCAGCAGATCGAGGAGGCGGCGGGCACCGCCGAGGAACTGCTCGCCAAGGCCCGTACCGACGCCGACGAGCTGCGCCAAGGCGCCGCCACCGAGGCCGACCGGGTACGCGCCGAGGCCGTCGAGCGCGCCGCGACGCTGCGCCGCCAGGCCGAGGAGGCGCTGGAGCGGGCGGGCGGCGAGGCCGAGGAATTGCGCGGCGAGGCCGAGGAGGCCGCCGGGCAGCTCAGGGACGACGCCGAGCGGGCGGCCCAGCAGGTGCGCGAGGACGCCGAGGAGGCGGCGCGCCGGCTGCACGAGGATGCCCGCGCGGACCTCGAACGGCAACGTGCCGAGCTCCAGCAGCGGTTGACCGCGGCTGAGGAGGCCCTGCACGCCGCGGGTGACGAGGCGGACCGGCTGCGTCGCGAGGCGGCCGAGGAGGCCGAGCGGCTGCGCACCGAGGCGGCTGAGCGGGCCCGGGCGCTCAGCACCGAGGCCGAGGAGGAGGCCGAGCGGCTGCGCACCGAGGCGGCGGCCGACGCCTCCCAGGCGCGCGCCGAAGGCGAGGCGATCGCGGTACGGCTGCGCGGTGAAGCCACCGCGGAGGCCGAGGAGTTGCGTACCCAGGCGCGCGAGGCGGCCGACCGGCTGCGCACCGAGGCGGCGGCCACCGCGGAGCGGACCGAGGCCGAGGCGGCCGAGGCGCTGGCGGCGGCCCGCGAGGAGGCGGCCAGGCGCCGCCGGGAGGCCGAGGAGCTGCTCGCCGACGCGCGCGCCGAGGCGGAGCAGGAGCGCGGCCAGGCACGCGAGCAGAGCGAGGAGTTGCTGGCCGCCGCCCGCAAGCGGGTGGAGGACGCGGACGCGGAGGCCGAGCGGCTGGTCGCCGAGGCGGAGCAGCGTGCCGCGGAGCTGGTGGCGGCGGCCGAGCAGACCGCCCAGCAGGTACGGGAAGCGGTCGCCGGGCTGCACGAGCAGGCCGAGGAGGAGATCGCCGGGCTGCGGTCGGCGGCCGAGCACGCCGCGGAGCGGCTGCGCATCGAGGCCCGCGAGGACGCCGACCGGCTGCACGCCGAGGCCAACGCCGAGCGGGAGCGGGCGGGTTCGGACGCGGTACGCATCCGGAGCGAGGCCCACGAGGAGGCCCAGCTCGCCAAGGCGCTCGCCGAGCGGACCGTCACCGAGGCTCTCGCCGAGGCCGAGCGGATCCGCGACGAGGCCCGCGAGGACGCCAACCGCAAGCGCAGCGAAGCCGCGCAGCAGGCCGACGAGTTGGTCTCCGGCGCCGCCACCGAGGCCGAGCGGCTGCACGCCGAGGCCGAGGAGCGGGTGGCGCGCGCGGAGCGGGACGCCGAGCGCATCACCATCGGGGCGGAGAAGCTGCGTGAGGCGGCCGAGGAGCACGCCGCGCAGACCCGCGCCGAGACCGAGCGGGCGGCGGCAGCGGCGACCGCCGAAGCCGAGCGCATCGTCGACGAGGCCCGCGAGGTGGCCAACCGCAAGCGCAGCGAAGCCGCCGAGCAGGCCGACGAGTTGATCGGCAAGGCGACCACCGAGGCCGAGCGGATCAGCAACGAGGCGCAGGAGGCGGCGGTCAGGGCCGCCGCCACCGCGGAGGAGCAGGCGGACGCCATGGTCGGCGCCGCCCGCGCCGAGGCCGAACGCGTCATCACCGAGGCGCGCGGCGAGGCCAACGCCATGGTGGAGCAGTCCCGCACCGACGCGGACACGCTGCTGGCCGAGGCCCGCAGGGACGCCACCTCCACCAGGGAGCGGACCGACGAGCTACGCGCCCGGGTGGAGGCCGAGGTCGAGGAGTTGCACGAGCGGGCCCGCAAGGAGTCCGCGGAGGCGATGAAGTCGGCGGGCGAGCGGGTCGACAGGCTGGTGACCGTCGCCACCGAGCAGTTGACGGAGGCCGAGGAGAAGGCCCGCAAGCTCGTCGCGGACGCCGAGGAGGCGGCCGAGGAACTGTCGACGGCGGCGAACAGCGAGGCGAGCAAGGTCCGCATCGCGGCGGTGAAGAAGGCCGAGGGGCTGATCAAGGAAGCCGGTCAGAAGAAGACCGAGGCCGAGCGGACCGCGGAGCGCACCATCGCCGAGGCCCGCGCCGAGGCGGAGCGTATTGTCGACGAGGGCCGTCGCGAGCTCGATGTCCTCAAGCGCCGCCGCGAGGACATCAACGCGGAGATCTCCCGAGTTCAGGATGTGTTGGAGGCACTGGAGTCGTTCGAGGGAACCGGGTCCGGCGGGAGCAAGAAGTCGGGTGACCGCAGGGACGGACAGGGCGCGGTAAAGGCGGGTGCCGGCGCCGGTGTCACTCGTTCGGGTGGCAAGCGCTCCGATGACACGCCACTCGATTGAGCGCACATTCTCCAGATCCCTAGCGCAATGACTCGATGACACGCCGTCCTCACCCCTAGGATTCCCTCTATCACCTCACCGGCCTGAATTGACAGGAACCCCATGAGCGACACTTCCTCCCCCTTCGGCTTCGAGCTCGTGCGGCGTGGTTACGACCGCGGACAGGTGGACGACCGCATCACAAAGCTCGTCGCCGACCGAGACAGTGCACTGGCCCGGATCAGCGCCCTGGAGAAGCGCATCGAGGAACTGCACCTCGAAACCCAGAACGCGCAGGCCCAGATCAACGACGCCGAACCGTCGTACGCCGGTCTCGGCGCCCGCGTAGAGAAGATCCTCCGGCTCGCCGAGGAGGAGGCCAAGGACCTGCGCGAGGAGGCCCGTCGCGCCGCCGAGCAGCACCGTGAGTTGGCGGAGGGGGCCGCCAACCAGGTGCGCGCGGATGCCGAGTCGTTCGCCGCCGAGCGCAAGCAGAAGGCCGAGGACGAGGGCTCGCGGATCGTCGAGAAGGCCAAGACCGACGCGAGCCAGCTGCGGGCCGAGGCGAACAAGGACGCGCAGAACAAGCGCGAGGAGGCGGACGCCCTCTTCGAGGAGACTCGCGCCAAGGCCGCCCAGGCCGCCGCCGACTTCGAGACCAACCTCGCCAAGCGCCGCGAGCAGTCCGAGCGCGACCTCGCCTCGCGTCAGGCCAAGGCGGAGAAGCGTCTCGCCGAGATCGAGCACCGCGCCGAGCAGCTGCGCTTGGAGGCGGAGAAGCTGCGTACCGACGCCGAGCGCCGGGCCCGCCAGACGGTGGAGACCGCGCAGCGCCAGGCGGAGGACATCGTGGCCGACGCCAACGCGAAGGCGGACCGTATCCGCAGCGAATCCGAGCGCGAGCTGGCGGCGCTCACCAACCGCCGCGACAGCATCAACGCCCAGCTGACGAACGTCCGAGAGATGCTGGCCACGCTGACCGGCGCGGCGGTGGCGGCAGCCGCCGCCCCCGACGACGAACCGATCTCCCGCGGCGTGCCCGCACAGCAGAGCCGCTGACGCCCGGTCCAGTCCAGTCCAGAAGCCCCCGCCTTCGGCGGGGGCTTCTTGCTGGGGTTGCGGGTTCCTTCCGGGGGCAAGCCCCCGGACGCCCTGAAGGGTGGGTGGGAAGAACCCGCCGCAGGCGAAAAGCTCGCGACCGCGGCCCCGCCCCCTTAGCGTGTTGAACATGATCGAGCTGCAAGCTCTGACCAAGCACTTCGGCGACAAGGTGGCCGTGGACCACCTCACGTTCACCGTGCGGCCCGGCATCGTCACCGGCTTCCTCGGCCCCAACGGCGCGGGCAAGTCGACCACCATGCGGATGATGCTGGGGCTGGACCTGCCCACCGCCGGTGATGTGCGGATCAACGGCAAGCACTACGCGGATCTGCGGGAGCCGCTGACCTACATCGGCGCGCTGCTGGAGGCCAAGGCCTGGCACCCGGGGCGCAGCGCGTACCACCATCTGCTCTGCCTGGCGCAGTCCAACCGCATCCCGGCGCCACGGGTGCGCGAGGTACTCGACACCGTGGGGCTGACCTCGGTGGCCAAGAAGCGCACCAAGGGCTTCTCGCTCGGTATGGGCCAGCGCCTCGGCATCGCCGCCGCACTGCTCGGCGACCCGCGGGTGCTGCTCTTCGACGAACCGGTCAACGGCCTTGACCCCGAGGGCATCCACTGGATCCGCAACATGATGAAGGGTCTCGCGGCGCAGGGCCGTACGGTGTTCGTCTCCAGCCACCTGATGAGCGAGATGGCGCTCACCGCCGAACACCTGGTGGTGATCGGCCAGGGCAGGCTGCTGGCGGACACCTCGATGGCGGAGTTCATCGCGCAGAACGCACGCTCGTTCGTACGGATCCGCACCCCGCAGCCCGAGGCGTTGCGCGACGCCCTGCATTCGACCGGGATCACCGCGATGGCCTCGTCCGACGGCGCGTTCGAGGTCTCCGACGCGAGGGCGGCGCAGCTGGGCGAGCTGGCCGCCGAGCACCGGATCGTGCTGCATGAGCTGTCACCGCAGCAGGCCTCGTTGGAGGAGGCGTTCATGCGGCTCACCGCGGAGACGGTGGAGTACCACGCACACGACGGCGAGGAGCCGCCCGCCGAGGGGCGACCCGCCTGGGGCGAGGGCTGGAAGCAGAGCGAGGGAGCTTGACGATGGCGGCGACAGCGGCGGTCCTGAAGTCGGAGTGGACCAAGATCCGGTCAGTACGGTCCACGGTGTGGACACTCTCGCTCGCGGCGGTCATCACCATCGGACTCGGTCTGCTGATCTCGCTGCTCGCCAACAACGAGTTCCGCAAGATGCCGCTGCAGGAGCGGCTGACCTTCGACCCTACGTACATCAGCTTCGCGGGGATGGGTATCGGCCAGTTGCTGATGATCGTCTTCGGTGTCCTGGTGGTCTCCAACGAGTACTCCACCGGCATGATCCGCAGCTCGCTGGCGGCGGTACCGCAGCGCGGCCAGTTCCTCTTCGGCAAGATCACTATCGCCACCCTGCTGGCCCTGGTGGTCGGGGAGATCACCTCCTTCATCGCCTTCTTCGTCGGCCAGGCGATGCTGGGCAGTCACCGTACCCAGATCAGCAACCCCGGAGTGCTGCGCGCGGTGGTCGGCGGCGGGCTGTACATGGCGCTGATCGCGATGTTCGCGATGGGCTGCGCGGCGATGCTGCGCAGCCCGCTGCTGTCGCTGTCGATCCTGATGCCGTTCTTCTTCCTGATCTCCAACATCCTCGGCAGCGTCAGCGCCACCAAGAAGGTCGCCCGCTATCTGCCGGACCAGGCGGGCCAGAAGATCATGATGGTGGTCACCCGCAACGACGGGCGGCCGTACGGGCCTTGGGTGGGCCTGCTGATCATGGCGGCCTGGGTGGCCGCCGCGTTGCTCGGCGGATACGCGCTGTTGAAGAAGCGCGACGCCTGAGCGCTACGCTCCCGGTGTGGTGACACAACCGCGGCCGCGCAGCCTGGAGGCGCTCGGGCTGGACACCATCGCCGCGCAACAGCCGCTCAGCTACCCCGGCACGCCGGTCCACGAGCCCGGCCTGCTGCACCGCGGCGAACTGCTGCCGCTGCGCCCGCTGCCCGGCCCGGTGGGCCACTGGCGCGTCGACCCGCCGGGCCGCCGACTGGACGAACTGCTGGCGGAGTTGGAGCTGCCGCCGGTCGCCGAACGCGTCCCGGTCATGGCGGTCGGCTCCAACGGCTCCCCCGGCCAGCTGCGGAACAAGCTCACCTCGGCCGGGCTCGTCGCGACGGTCCCCATGATCCCGGTCCGGATCACCGGCATCGCGGTCGGTGTCTCCGCGCACATCAGCGTTCTGGGGTACGTCAGCGCCTCCCCGTACCTGGACAGCGGACGGGAGTCGACGCTGGTCGCCTCCTGGCTGGACGTCGATCAGCTCAGCACGATCGACGCCTCCGAAGCGCTCAACTTCCGCCGGATCGAGGTCTCCGGCGATCGCTTCCCGATGCGGCTGCCGTCCGGAGACGCACTGGCGGTGGCGTATTTGTACGCCAACATCCACGGCGTCCTCGCGCTGAACGGCCGCACCCCGCACCCCACCGGGAAACAGCGGGCCCTGCTGACCGAACTGCTGCGCGCCTCGGACCGGTTGCGTGAGCTGTTCGGACCCGATCCGGGCAGCTGGGTGGAGCGGGCCGCCGCGGATCCCCGGGCGCGCGCCGAGGGCAAACGGGTCTTCGTCGAGGAGGGCTGGACGCTACCCCAGCCCGGGCTGCTCGCCTTGCCGGGAACCACCACGCCCCCGGTAGCCTCCTAGGCACGGGGGGACGGGGGGCATCGCCCCATCTGCCGGTAGCGGGCGGAGCACGATCGAGGCACCGGGCCATACCAAGCGATACGGCGAGAAGACGGCCGTCTACACCCTGTCGTTCCAGGTACGTCCGGACACCGTCACCGGCTTCCCGGTCCCAACAGCGGGACCCGGGGCCGCAGCCCCAAAGCGGGGACCCAGAGCCGCAACCCCCAAAACAGGCCCGGGGGCGCAGCCCCAAAGCGGGGGCCAGGGGGCGCAGCCCCAAAGCGGGGGCCAGGGGGCGCAGCCCCAAAGCGGGGGCCAGGGGGCGCAGCCCCAAAGCGGGGGCCAGGGGCGCAGCCCCGAAGCGGGGGCCAGGGGGCGCAGCCCCAAAGCGGGGGCCAGGGGCGCAGCCCCCAAAGCGAGGCCGGGGCCGGAGCCCCCAAGCGAGGCCGGGGGGCGCAGCCCCCAAGCGGGGCCCGGGGCCGGAGCCCCCAAGCGGGGGCCCGGGGGCGCAGCCCCCGGTTAATGGCGTGGTGCATTACGGGACCGCTGGAGCTTCGCACTCCGGCGGTCCCTCGCATTCCAGCAAGCCCGATGCCAGTGCCGTCGGTCGTCCACTCCCCCGTACTCCGGCCAGGCCACGACATGGCCGACGCCCGGCGGGATCTCCTGGTCGCAACCGGGGCAACGGTAGGTCTTGCCGACGCTCCCCGCGACCGGGCGCATCACCCACTCCTCGCCCTGCCAACTCTCGGTGCGTTCAAGGCCGTGCCGGTCGCCCTCCGGCCGCGGATCGAGCTTGTCGGCCCGGTACGGGCGATTTCGGCGCGGCGACACGGGACACCTCACGGACAGGCGGCTTTCAACGGGTCCCCACCAGCGTACGCGGCACCGTCCCGCCCGGGTAACCAGCGGAATCCCGATCGACACCGGTCGGACAATCACGCAGTCACGAAATAACGGCGCTCACCCGTGCCTTCGGCACGTGTCGCGCGTTAATGCCACTGGGGAGCCTCGTCGGGCAGGGAAGAGGTGAATCACAATGCGCGTAGGGGTATTCGCGCTCTCGGCCCAGTTCCCGGGCCAGGGCCATCTGGAAGCGCTGCACCGCACGCTGCGGACCGCGGGTGCCGCCGAAGCCGCCGGACTCGACGCCGTATGGCTGGCCGAACACCACTTCATGCCATACGGGGTGTGCCCACAAGCCGCCACGCTGGCCGCGATGCTGCTGGGCCGTACCCGGCGGATCGGCGTCGGCACCGCGGTCAGCGTGCTGCCGACCGCACACCCGGTCACCCTCGGCGAGCAGGCGGCACTGCTGCATCTGACCTCCGGCGGGCGGTTCACGCTGGGGATCGGTCGCGGCGGTCCATGGCAGGACCTGGAGGTCTTCGGCACCGGCGTCGGAGCGTACGAGGAGGGCTTCCCCGAAGCACTTGACCTGCTGCTGCGCTGGCTGCGGGAACCGCGCGTCGGCGCGGACGGGCCGCGCTTCCGGTTCCGCGAGGTCCCGGTGGTGCCCCGCGCCGATGAGTTGGAGGAGTCATCGGGCCCGCCCGTGGTGATCGCCTGTACCTCGCCCGCGAGCGTGCGGCTCGCGGCGCAGCGGGGTCTGCCGATGCTGCTCGGCATGCACTGCGGGGACGAGGAGAAGGCGGAGATGACCGCGCTGTGGCGCAACACCGCGCTGGCGCTGGGACGTTCACCCGAAGAGGTGGCACAGGTAGCGCATGTCTCCGCCGGAGTCGTCCAGTTGGCGGACACCGAACGGGACGCCGTCGAGACGCTGAGCAAGGCGATGCCGGAGTGGCTGCGGCAGGGTCTGGCCGCTCATGTGACGGTGGACGGGCGGGTACGGCCGAAGCGTGACGCGGACGCGTACACGGAGTTGCTCTGCCGGCTGCACCCGGTGGGCACTCCCCGGCTGTGCGCCGACCGGCTCGCGGCGACCGCGGAGCGCACCGGAATCAGCCGTTTCGCGCTGCTCGCCGAGGGCTCCGGCGATCTGACCGGTACTGAGTTGAACGTCGCACGGCTGGGCAGTGAAGTGCTCCCGCTGCTGACGTAGCAGCGGGAGCGTCAAGAGTGCACAGGAGTCTCAGCAGTCCCTCAACTCCGGGGACTGGTTGAGCAGTTGTGCCCGCACCGAGGTGAAACGGGCATACGTCGGGTCGACGGAGGAGTCGAGCGGGAAGACGGCGACCCGATGGCAGTTCTGGAATGCGAGCCGGACCCCGAAGTGCCGCTGCAGAGCGCCTCGTATGGCGTCGCTGGCAAGCGCGCGCAGCAGCTGGCCACGCGCCTGCTCATCCGGCGGCGGAACCTGGTTGTCGGCGAACTCGCCGCCGTCCACCTTCAGTTGGGCCACCAGTGAGCTGATCATCTCCCATGCGAACGGCAGGGAGGTCCGGACGCAGTCGACGAATTGGGCTTCGTCGACCTCGCCTCGCTCGGCCTGTTCGAGGAGGGCCGGTGAGACGTCGAGCGACATGGGGTTCTCCTCTCGCGACCCCGCGCGGCGCACGGGGCCTAACGGGTGTCGGAGGGAAGCCGCCGAAAAATCTCCCGCACGGCGGACTCCCGCTACCCACCGTAGGGGGATCGGTACTGCCGCACCAGAAGCTTGCGCCCACAACCGGCCAACCTCGCATGCCCGCCCTGTCCCCGAATGCGCATCCTGTCGCCGGATCCGGAGCACCGGCCGCCGATGCCGCACGGCTGGAAGATCAGAATGCGCGCCAGGGGGAGGTTCGAGTAGCGTTGCGGACCGTGCGTCTCGTCATTGCTCGTTGCTCCGTGGACTACGCAGGTCGGCTTACCGCCCACCTGCCGTCGGCGCCGCGACTTCTGCTGATAAAAGCCGATGGCAGTGTGTCGATCCATGCGGATGACCGTGCCTACAAACCCCTCAACTGGATGTCGCCGCCGTGCACCCTCAAGGAGGGGGACGGCGTCTGGACAGTGGTCAACAAGGCGGGGGAACAGCTCATCATCACCTTGGAGGAGGTGCTGCACGACTCCTCCCACGAGTTGGGCGTAGACCCCGGCCTCATCAAGGACGGTGTGGAGGCACACCTCCAGGAACTCCTCGCCGACCGCATCGAAACCCTCGGCGAGGGCTGGACGCTTATTCGGCGTGAATACCCCACGGCCATCGGCCCGGTCGACATCCTGTGCCGGGACGCCGACGGCGGAACGGTCGCGGTGGAGATCAAGCGGCGCGGCGAGATCGACGGTGTGGAGCAGCTCACCCGCTATCTGGAACTGCTCAACCGCGATCCGCACCTGGCCCCGGTGAAGGGTGTCTTCGCCGCCCAGGAGATCAAGCCGCAGGCGCGGGTGCTCGCCACCGACCGCGGTATCTCCTGTGCCGTGCTCGACTACGACGGACTGCGCGGCATCGAGGACGACAAGCTGCGGCTGTTCTAGTCCCGCGGGTACGGAAGAGCCCCGGCGCACCATGCGCCGGGGCTCTTCTGTTGGCCGGGGGCCGCTGGACAGGCGCTAGGCGGCGCTGCCGCTGAGGGCTGTGCTGGGAGTCGTCGTCCCGCGGCCGGAACCGGACTCGCTGGGAGCCGCACCGCTGGCCGTGGTCGACGTCCCCGAGCTCGGGGTGATCGGGGGCTTGGACGTCGGCGGAGGGGGCGGGGTGGAACTCTGCGACGGCGAGGATGACTTGGTGGGGGGCGGCGGCGGGGGCGTCTGGGACGTCGGAGGCTGCGAGCTCGGCGGCTGGGTCGGCCCGGTGCCGCTCGGAGTGGTCGCGCCGCCGTCCGGCGATCCGGTGGACGGTGTCCCGGGCGCCGGGCCGGTGGAGGCACGGTGGCCCGGGGAGCCGGGCTGTGCGGAGTGCCGCGGTGTGTGGCCCGCGGGCGTGGGCTGGCCGGCGGGGAGGTCGCCGTCGCCGCCGATGTCCTGCGTGGCCGATTCCGAGGGGTTGACGTTCATCGGCGTGTTCTGCGTGGCCTTGTGGTCGGACGTGGCGCCGAGCGTGACGACCGTGCCGAGTACCGCGGCGAGCACCGCTCCCGCGCCCGCCGCGATCAGGTTCCGGCGCGATCCGGCGAGCAGCGCGATGCGCCGACGCGGCGGGGCGGCCACCGGTTGCCGGGTGACGACGGTCGGGGCGGTCTGCTCTACGGGATGCGGCGGCCGTAGGGTCAGCGGGGACTGCGATGCCTCGCTACGGGAGATGGGGATCTCCTCGGCGGCCTGGGTACGCACCGGCGTCGGCCCGGCCGCCCGGTCGGTGACCAGTGCGAGGGTGCGGCGGCCGACGATGGTGCCCTGCCGGTCGGCGAGCACGCCGCGCATGCCGATGGACGCCTCCAGCTCGGTGCGCGCCCGGTCCAGATTGCCGGTGCACAGCGCGAGGACGCCCAACTCGTGGTGGAAGTAGGCCTCTTCACCGACCTCACCGGCGAGTCGTGCGGCCTCCTGCCCGACCCGCAGCGCGCGCTCCCACGCGCTCCAGTTCAGCGCGGCGGCGAACGCCGGGGCGGCGGTGTGCGCCAGCAGCACCGCGGAGCTCGGGTGGCCGCCGTCGCGGCTGGCGGACATCGCGGCCAGGATGGCGTCCGCCTCGTCGGCGACCCGCTCCGCGTCGACCGACGGATGCCCGGCCCACCATGCGTAGTGCTGGGCGGGCGCCTGCGCCCGTTCCCGCTGCCCGGCGTCGCCCGCCGCGGTGAGCTGCTGGAGCACCCCGGCGGCGAGCCGGAAGTGCGAGGCGACCGGAGTGGCCAGACCGCAGGCGACGAGTTCGGCGAGCGCGGAGTCGGCGTGTGTGTCACCGACCAGCGCGGGCAGATGCGACTGGTGGGGGCACTCACCGCCGAGCGCGATGGCGAAGGACAGTACCTCGCTGGCGTTCGAGCTCAGCCGGGAGGCGAGCAGTTGGGCCGGGGCGGCGCTCTCCGCCAGTGACGGCAGTGGGGCTCGGCCGGGCACCGCGTCGGGATCGAACGGGTTGTCATCCACCTGGTCGTCGGACTGGTCCGCGCGCTGCCGCAGGGCGGCACGCTGCCGCAGCAGCGCTCCGGCCTGGACGAAGCGCAGCGGCAGGCCCTCGGACTCGAACCACAGGTCCGCCGCCCAGGCGCCCTCATCCTCGGTGAGCGGGCGTTCGACGGCCCGCTCCAGCAGCTCCACACAGGCGGCCTTGGACAGGCCGGGGAGGAAGACCTCCTCGATCTGCGAGTCGGCGGAAGGGGCGGCGACCTCGGGGGTGGCGGAGATCAGGAAGGCGCATTCGGGCGCCGAGCCGAGGAGTTCCTCAAGGGCCGCGCCACCGAAGTCGATGTCGTCCAGGACGACGACGGCGCCGATGTCGCCCGCGAGTTCCCGCAGCCACGCCCGGTCGGGGAGGTGGTGGTTGGCGCGGTACACGGCCGCGTAGAGGTCGTGCAGCAGATCGCCGGGGGTACGGCGGTAGCCGGAAAGGCGTATGACGCCGTCGGGCGCCAGGCCGACACACCGGTCGGCTATGGCGGCGAGCAGTGCGGTGCGGCCGCAGCCCGAGGGCCCGGTGACCCGTACCGAGCGGCCTCGGCCGAGCAGCCGTACCAGCCGCTCGCTCTCCTCCGACCGCTCCAGCAGCGGCGGTTCCGGCGCCGACGGACCGGCGGACGCCACCGGCCGGGCGGCGCGGTCGCGGGCCGCGCGCTCCTCGGGGGTGCGCCGGACCGCCGTGGGTATCCGGTCCGGCGGGCAGAGGACGACCTCGCTGCCGTCTATGGGGTTGACGGTGAGCAGGTAGTCGCCCGCCACGAGCTGGGCGACGCGGGCGGTGCCAGGACCGTTCCCCGCGCCGGGCTGCGCTCCGGCTGACTCCCGCGACGGACGTGGTGGTCGCCGGGTCGACAGGGTGTCCTCACCGCCCGCCACCGGGTGGTCCCCGGGCATTGGCGATCCGAAGGCGTCATGGTCCTCGGGTCCACGGCTTTGTGGGTCCATCGTCTCCGCCCCCCAGAGCGATTCGCGTACGGGATGTCGTACCGGAAGCCCGTACGTCCGAACTTGGGACCGGCCCGGTTGCCTTGCAACGGCGTGCCGGGCGGCACGCCGGGAACCGAACCCTACTGTGTTCTCCCAGGGACTGTTACACCAGCGCCGGCACCGCGGGCCCCGGCCCCCCGGCCCGCACAGTATGGCCGCACAGCCGGGACGGCAGGCCCTGGGCGGCCCGCCCGTCCGCGGCACTAGGGGCGCGTCGACGGGTCCGCCGTGAGCCCCCGCTCGATGGTGAGGATGCGGTGCAGTCGCGTCGCCACCAGCAGCCGTTCCATCTGCGGGGGCACACCGCGCAGCACCAGCCGTCGGTTCGCCCGTCCGGCGCGCCGGTGTGCCCCCATGATCACGCCAAGGCCCGTGGCATCCCACGAGTCCAGTTCGGTCAGATCCAGCACCAGGTCACCTTGGCCGGAGTCGACAGCGGAATGCAGGACGGTACGGGCGTCCGCCGCGCTCCGGACATCGAGGCGGCCCCCGACGCTGAGCTGGGCGTGGTCGCCCCAGATGTGCATGCTCGCTCCCAAGGTGTGTGGATCCCCGTTGTCCGTGCCGATCGTCTCTCCAGTCTCACCGCAACTGACGATTCGTCGCATCCAAGGGTTGCCGTCCGTGAGCGAACCGATACCGAATTCACTCTTCGGGGTGAAGGCGTAGGCCGCGACGCGGTCGCCCGCGCTGGTACTGGCGCGCCGTCCGCCGCTTCAGTAGCGGTAGAAGCCCTGGCCGCTCTTGCGACCGATGTCGCCCGCGTCAACCATGCGCCGCATCAGCTCCGGCGGGGCGAACTTCTCGTCCTGCGACTCGGTGTAGATGTTGCTGGTGGCGTGCAGCAGGATGTCGACACCGGTGAGGTCGGTGGTGGCCAGCGGACCCATGGCGTGTCCGAAGCCGAGCTTGCAGGCGGTGTCGATGTCCTCGGCCGAGGCGACGCCGGACTCGTAGAGCTTGACGGCCTCCACCACGAGGGCGGAGATCAGCCGGGTGGTGACGAAGCCCGCGACATCGCGGTTGACGACGATGCAGGTCTTGCCGATCTCCTCGGCGAAGGTCCGGGCGGCGGCCAGCGTCTCGTCACTGGTCTTGTAGCCGCGGACCAGCTCGCACAGCTGCATCATCGGCACCGGCGAGAAGAAGTGCGTGCCGACCACCCGCTCCGGCCGCTCGGTCACCGCGGCGATCTTGGTGATCGGAATGGCCGAGGTGTTGGAGGCGAGGATCGCCTCCTCGCGGACGATCTTGTCGAGGGCGCGGAAGATGTCCTGCTTGACCTCGATCTTCTCGAAGACCGCCTCGACGACGATGTCGGCGTCGGCGACCGCGTCGAGGTCGGTGGTCGTGGTGATGCGGCCGAGCGCGGCCTCGGCGGTGGCGGCGTCCAGCTTGCCCTTGGCGACGAACTTCTCGTACGACGCCTGGATGCCGCCCTTGCCCCGGGCCAGTGCCTCGTCGGTGACATCACGCAGCACGACCTCGTAGCCCGCCTGGGCCGATACCTGTGCGATGCCGGAGCCCATCAGACCGGCTCCGATGACGGCGAGCTTCTTCGCCACGACACACCCCTCTATTGGACGTCTTTGGGCGGACCTTAACGTCCGTTCACCACTGCGCGCAGTATGAAGAGGCTCGCGTCACTATGTGTTCTTCGCCGCATAGTTGAGAACCCGCTCGCCCAACAGGTCCTCCATCTCGTCGAGGAGGTCGAGTGCCTCCCTGGAGACCTCCGCGGGCTTGCGGCCCGCCACCATCTCGCGGCCGACGTATCCCATGAGCGTGGTCTGCAACCAGGCGAGTTGGGAGCCGACAAGGAGCGGCAGCGGATCGTCGGGGGCGGCCGCCATCTCCTCACGCAGGGTCCGCTCGACGGATTCGACGACCTCCTGCTGCAGGTACCACAGGCGCGCCTTGAGGGCGTGTGATTCCTCGATGACGCGCATGAAGCGGTCATATCCATCGAACAGCCCAACGGACGGCGACACTTCCTCCAC
The DNA here is from genome assembly GCF_029223525.1 of Streptantibioticus ferralitis. Lineage (GTDB taxonomy): Bacteria > Actinomycetota > Actinomycetes > Streptomycetales > Streptomycetaceae > Streptantibioticus_A > Streptantibioticus_A ferralitis. The sequence goes on from NZ_JARHTQ010000001.1 coordinate 379,368, forward strand.
CTGTCCGCGCAGCTCGCGCAGTACGGCCGCGGCGGCCGACTCCCCCTTGCCGCGGCCTCGCACATACCGGGGAAGGCGGTCGATCACGCCCTGGCTCCGATCGAAGAAGAGGTCCTCCTTCGCGGGGAAGTAGTTGTACACGGTGTTGACGGAGACATCGGCGGCGGCGGCGATCTCCGCGATGGTCACCGCGTCGAACCCGCGCCCCAGGAACAGCCCGGTCGCGATGTCCGAGATGTTCTGCCGGGTCCGCCGCTTCTTCCGCTCCCTGAGCCCCTCTTCCGCCATGCCCCCATCCTAGCTTTGCTGGGGCTGATGAAATTTTGGAGGCATTGCAAAATTTAAGAGACCCTGCTTTTCTTGCGCCATGGCAGTCATCAGTACGTCCGGGCTCGCCCGGACCTTCCAGACCAGGAGCGGCCCGGTCCAGGCCGTACGCGGCATCGACCTCACCGTGCAGGCCGGCGAGATCCTGGGCTTCCTCGGCCCCAACGGCGCCGGAAAGACCACCACCTTGCGGATGCTCACCACGCTGCTCGCGCCGACCGGTGGAGCCGCCACCGTGGCGGGCTGCGACCTCGTCCGCGATCCGGCCGGGGTACGGCAGAAGACCGGGTATGTCGCCCAGTCAGGCGGCGTCGACCCGAGCATCTCCGTACGGGAGGAACTGGTCACCCAGGGACGGCTCTACCGGCTGTCCAAGGCCGAAGCCGAGGCGCGCGCCGAGGAGTTGGCCCGCGAGCTCGACCTGACCGAACTTCTGGAGCGCAAGTGCGCCGCATTGTCCGGCGGACAGCGGCGGCGGCTGGACATCGCCATGGGCCTCGCCCACCGGCCCGCGGTGCTCTTCCTGGACGAGCCGACCACCGGACTCGACCCGGGCAGCCGCTCCGACCTGTGGGACCTGGTCCGGCTCATCCGCGCGCAGTGGGGCACCACCGTCTTCCTCACCACGCACTACCTGGACGAGGCCGACGCGCTCTCCGACCGACTGGTCATCGTCGACCAGGGCCGGATCGTCGCGGACGGCACCCCGATCGCCCTCAAGAGGCGATACGCGGGCTCGCCCGACGCGACCTTGCAGGACACCTTCCTCGCCATCACCGGGCGCGGGGTCACGCCCCAGGACGCCACCCCCGTCGCCGTCTAGGAGCCCTCGTTGACCACTTTCCTCGCCGACACCGCGCTGGTCTTCGGGCGTTACGCCCGTCAGACGCTGCGCTCCAAGATTCAGATCCTCTTCGGCGCCCTGATGCCGGTGCTCTACCTGCTGCTCTACGGACCGCTGCTGACCGGAATGCCGCTGGCCTCCCGCGGCAGTTCCTGGCAGGTGCTGGTCCCTGGTCTGCTGCTGCAACTCGGGCTGTTCGGCGCCGCGTTCTGTGGTTTCGCCATCATCATCGAGAAGCAGCACGGCGTCGTGGAGCGGATGCGGGTCACCCCGGTCAGCAGGCTCGCGCTGCTGCTGGGCAGGGTGCTGCGGGACGCGGCGCTGTTCGTCTTCCAGGCCGTGCTGGTGATCCTCGTCGCGTTGGCCATGGGTCTGCGCGCACCGCTGTTCGGCATCGTTCTCGGCTTCGCGTTCGTCGCCGCGATGGCGGTCTCGCTCGCCTCGCTGTCGTACTCGCTCGCGATGCGGGTGTCCACCCCGCAGTCGTTCGGCCCGCTGGTCAACGCGGTCAACATGCCCGCGATGCTGTTGTCCGGCCTGATGCTGCCGATGTCGCTCGCGCCCGGCTGGCTGAACGTGCTCTCGCACCTCATGCCGTTCCGCTATCTGGTCGACGCGGTACGGGCCGCCTTCGTCGGCGACTACGGCGGCAGCACGATGCTCTACGGGGTGCTGGTGGCCGCGGCGCTCCTGGCCGTCTCGGTGACCACGGGGACGCGGCTGTTCCGTAAGGCCGAGGCCTGACCATCGTCCGCCGGACAGGCCATAGGCTCGTCTCATGGTCAATCTGACGCGCATCTACACCAGGACCGGCGACAACGGCAGCACCGCCCTCGGCGACATGAGCCGGGCCCCCAAGACCGACCCGCGGATCGCGGCGTACGCCGACGCCAACGAGGCGAACGCCGCGATCGGCGTGGCGATCGCGCTGGGCGCACTGCCGGGGGAGGTCGCCAACGTCTTGGTCCGGGTGCAGAACGACCTGTTCGACGTCGGGGCGGACCTCGCCACACCGGTCGTGGAGAACCCCAAGTACCCGCCGCTGCGCGTCGAGCAGAGCTACATCGACAAGCTGGAAGCCGACTGCGACCGCTTCCTGGCCGACCTGGAGAAGCTACGCAGTTTCATCCTGCCCGGCGGCACCCCGGGCGCCGCACTCCTCCACCAGGCCTGCACGGTGGTCCGCCGCGCCGAACGCACCACCTGGGCCGCCCTGGAGTCCCACGGCGAAACGATGAACCCGCTGACCGCGAAGTACCTGAACCGCCTCTCCGACCTGCTGTTCATCCTGGCGCGGACAGCGAACAAGGAACGCGGCGACGTCCTGTGGGTACCCGGAGAAAACCGCTGACACCTGACAGCAGGACATCGCGTAAGGCCGGGGACCGCTTCCCTACCACCGGCCCCCAGCGCCGCGGCCACTCACCACCGCGGCAGCAGCATGACACACAGCCACAAACCCGAAACCCCTCTCCCACCCGGCCAGGGGTCCGGGGGTCGCCCCCGAAAAACACAGCATCCTGGCGCGGACAGCGAACAAGGAACGCGGCGACGTCCTGTGGGTACCCGGAGAAAACCGCTGACACCTGACAGCAGGGCATCGCGTAAGGCCGGGGACCGCTTCCCTACCGCCGGCCCCCAGCCCTGCGGCCACTCACCACCGCGGCAGCAGCATGACACACAGCCACAAACCCGAAACCCCTCTCCCACCCGGCCAGGGGTCCGGGGGTCGCCCCCGAAAAACACAGCATCCCGGCGCGGACAGCGAACAAGGAACGCGGCGACGTCCTGTGGGTACCCGGAGAAAACCGCTGACACCTGGCGGGCCGGGTTCGGCGTGAGGTCGCGGCCGGTGCGGAACCCCCGGACCGCGCCGTCCTGGTTGCTCGCCGTCGCGGCGGAACAATCTTCGGGGCGTCCCAAAAGAAGATCGCCGGGGGGCGTTCCCCCCAAAAAGAAAACCGCCGCGACGGCGAGAAGCCCCCACGGCGGGAAACCGGCGGTAGCCAACCAAGCGCACCCCAGAAGCGGATCCGCCGGGAGGGCGCCGACACTACGCCACGTTCACCCGTTGCCCCGGAGGCGCTGCCTCCAGCCAGGCGAGGAAGCCCGTCAGGGCGTCATCGCTCATCGCCAGTTCCAGACGGGTGCCCCGGTGCGTACAAACCAGCACCACGGAGTCGGAGAGCAGCGCCAGCTCCTCCTCGCCCTGCGGGGTGCGGCGCTCGATGACCTCGATGGCGGAGCGTTCGAGAACGCGACGCGGGCGCGGCGCGTAGGAGAAGACCCGGAACCACTCGACGCGGTCGCCGCTGTACCGGGCCACGCCGTACACCCAGCCCTTGCCGGTGGGCTCGACCGCCGTCTCCTCGACGGACCGCAGACTGCAGTCGAAGGTGCCGCCCGGCCGCTGGATCAGCCTGCGGCGCAGTCCGAAGACGAAAAGGCCGATCGCGGCCACCGCGACGGCCAGTCCGAACAGCTGCAAAGCGAGGACCATGCCCACTGACCTCCTCGCTTCACGTCCGGGGTGGCCGGACACCTGTTACAGACAGCTCCTGCTGCGGCCGGGCCGCGGATCGCCGGTCTGGCGGTCCGCGGCCTCAGGTCGCGTCTCAGTACGTGCCGGTAGCGACACGCAGTCGTGCGGCGGCCTTGAGCTCCGCCGCCGCGTCCGCCTCCGCCTTGGCGACCTCAAGCTCACGCTCGGCGCGCTCGACGTCGATCTCGTCCGCGAGCTCGGCGATCTCCGCGAGAATCGAGAGCTGGTTGTCCGCGAACGAGATGAACCCGCCGTGCACCAGCGCGACGACCGGGCCGTCGGCGGTACGGATGGTTACCGGACCGAACTCCAACACACTGAGCAGCGGCTGGTGGCCCGGCATGATGCCTACGTCGCCCGACACCGTGCGCGCGACGACGATGTTGGCTTCGCCGGTCCAGACCTTGCGGTCGGCGGCGACCAGCTCGACGTGCAGCTCGGCCAAGATGGCTCCTCGGGTCTCCACCCACCGCTGCCGGCAGGTGTTGGGTCACAGAATAACGGGGTGCGAGACGGGGGGCGGGACCAGCCCGCCCCCCCATCACGCGTCGAGGCTCCGGGCGTCAGGAGACGCCGAGCTCCTTGGCGTTGGCCTTCAGGTCCTCAAGGCCACCGCACATGAAGAACGCCTGCTCCGGGAAGTGGTCGTACTCACCGTCGGCGATCGCGTTGAACGCGCTGATCGACTCCTCCAGCGAGACGTCCGAACCGTCCACACCGGTGAACTGCTTCGCCGCGTGGGTGTTCTGGGACAGGAACCGCTCGATGCGACGGGCGCGGTGGACGGTGAGCTTGTCCTCCTCGCCCAGCTCGTCGATACCGAGAATGGCGATGATGTCCTGGAGGTCCTTGTACTTCTGCAGGATCCCCTTGACGCGCATGGCGCAGTCGTAGTGGTCCTGCGCGATGTAGCGCGGGTCCAGGATGCGGGACGTGGAGTCCAGCGGGTCCACGGCCGGGTAGATGCCCTTCTCCGAGATCGGCCGGGAGAGCACCGTGGTCGCGTCGAGGTGCGCGAAGGTGGTCGCCGGGGCCGGGTCGGTCAGGTCATCCGCCGGAACGTAGATCGCCTGCATCGAGGTGATCGAGTGGCCGCGGGTCGAGGTGATGCGCTCCTGCAGGATGCCCATCTCGTCGGCGAGGTTCGGCTGGTAGCCCACCGCGGACGGCATACGGCCGAGCAGGGTGGAGACCTCGGAACCGGCCTGGGTGAAGCGGAAGATGTTGTCGATGAAGAACAGCACGTCCTGCTTCTGCACATCGCGGAAGTACTCCGCCATGGTCAGACCGGCCAGCGCGACCCGCAGACGGGTGCCCGGGGGCTCGTCCATCTGGCCGAAGACCAGCGCGGTCTTGTCGAGGACGCCGGACTCCTCCATCTCCTGGATGAGGTCGTTGCCCTCACGGGTGCGCTCGCCGACACCGGCGAACACCGACACACCCTCGTGCAGCTTCGCCACACGCATGATCATTTCCTGGATGAGGACCGTCTTGCCGACGCCCGCACCACCGAACAGACCGATCTTGCCGCCCTTGACGTACGGGGTCAGCAGGTCGACGACCTTCAGACCGGTCTCGAACATCTCGGTCTTCGACTCAAGCTGGTCGAAGGCCGGGGCCTTGCGGTGGATCGGCCAGCGCTCGGTGACCTCGACCGTGGACGGGTCCACGTTCAGGATCTCGCCGAGGGTGTTGAACACCCGGCCCTTGGTGACATCGCCGACCGGCACGGAGATGCCGGCGCCGGTGTCGGTCACCTCGGCCTGGCGGACCAGGCCGTCGGTGGGCTGCATCGAGATCGCGCGGACCAGTCCGTCGCCCAGGTGCTGGGCGACCTCAAGGGTCAGCGTGCGCTTCTCCCCGGCGTTGGCCGGGTCAGCGACCTCGACGTGCAGCGCGTTGTAGATCTCGGGCATCGCGTCGACGGGGAACTCCACGTCGACGACCGGGCCGATGACCCGCGCGACGCGGCCCGTCGCCGTAGCCGTCTCAACAGTGGTGGTCATGGTTATCGGTCACTCCCCGCGGTCGCGTCGGCCAGGGCGCTCGCGCCACCGACGATCTCGCTGATTTCCTGGGTGATATCGGCCTGGCGGGCCGCGTTGGCAAGCCGCGAAAGCGACTTGATGAGTTCCTCGGCGTTGTCGGTCGCCGACTTCATCGCCCGGCGGCGGGCGGCGTGCTCGGAGGCCGCCGCCTGCAGCAGTGCGTTGTAGACCCGGCTCTCGACGTACCGCGGCAGCAGTGCGTCCAGCACACCTTCCGCGGACGGCTCGAACTCGTAGAGCGGCATCGGCTTGCCGGCGTGCTCGACCGCCTCCTCGACCGCCTCCGCGGTCTTCTCAAGGCTGATCGGCAGCAGCCGGTCGTCCATCGGTGACTGCGTCATCATCGACACGAACTCCGTGAAGACGATGTGCAGTTCATCGACGCCGCCCTCATCCGAGCCCGCGATCACGGACTCGATCAGGGGGTCGGCGACCCGCTTGGCGTCCGCGTACGTGGGGCTGTCGGTGAAGCCGGTCCACGAGCCCGCGGCGTCACGTCCGCGGAAGTTGTAGTACGCCACACCCTTGCGGCCCACGATGTACGGCACGACCTCCTTGCCCTCGGAGCGCAGCCGCTCCGTGAGCCCTTCGGCCGCCTTGATCGCGTTGGAGGAGTACCCGCCGGCCAGACCGCGGTCGCTCGTGATGAGCAGCACCGCGGCGCGCGTCGGGTTCTCGTTCTCGGTGGTCAGCGGGTGCTTGTCGGTGGAGCCCGTGGCCACCGCCGCCACCGCGCGGGTCAGCGCCTTGGCATACGGAGTGGAGGCGGCCACCGCGCGCTGCGCCTTCACAATGCGCGCCGCGGCGATCATCTCCATCGCCTTGGTGATCTTCTTGGTGGCGGTGACGGAGCGGATGCGGCGCTTGTAGACCCGAAGTTGAGCGCCCATGCTCAGCCCTCACCCAGCAGCTTGCCGTCCGAGGTCTCGAACTGCTTCTTGAAGGTGTCGACCGCCTCGGAGATGGCCTCGATGGTCGCGTCGGACATCTTGGCGCCCTCGCGGATGCTGGTCAGCAGGTCCTTCTTCTCGCGCTCCATCCAGTCCAGGAGTTCGCGCTCGAAGCGGCGGATGTCCACCACCGGGACGTCGTCCAGCTTGCCGTTGGTACCGGCCCAGATGGAGACGACCTGCTCCTCGACCGGGTACGGCGAGTACTGGCCCTGCTTGAGCAGCTCGACCATGCGCTTACCGCGCTCCAGCGCCGCCTTGGAGGCCGCGTCCAGGTCGGAACCGAAGGCGGCGAACGCCTCCAGCTCGCGGTACTGGGCGAGGTCCACCCGCAGCCGGCCGGAGACCTGGCGCATCGCCTTGTGCTGGGCGGAGCCACCGACACGGGAGACCGAGATACCCACGTTCAGCGCCGGGCGCTGGCCCGCGTTGAACAGGTCGGACTCCAGGAAGCACTGGCCGTCGGTGATGGAGATGACGTTGGTCGGAATGAACGCCGAGACGTCGTTGGCCTTGGTCTCCACGATCGGCAGACCGGTCATCGAACCGGCGCCCATGTCGTCGGAGAGCTTGGCGCAACGCTCCAGCAGACGGGAGTGCAGGTAGAAGACGTCACCCGGGTAGGCCTCACGGCCCGGCGGGCGGCGCAGCAGCAGGGACACCGCACGGTAGGCGTCGGCCTGCTTGGACAGGTCGTCGAAGACGATCAGGACGTGCTTGCCCTGGTACATCCAGTGCTGGCCGATGGCGGAACCGGTGTACGGGGCGAGGTACTTGAAGCCCGCCGGGTCGGACGCCGGGGCCGCGACGATCGTCGTGAACTCCAGGCAGCCCGCCTCCTCCAGCGCACCGCGCACGGACGCGATGGTGGAGCCCTTCTGGCCGACGGCCACGTAGATGCAGCGGACCTGCTTGTTCGGGTCGCCGGAGCGCCAGTTGTCGCGCTGGTTGATGATCGTGTCGACGGCGAGCGCGGTCTTACCGGTCTGCCGGTCGCCGATGATCAGCTGGCGCTGGCCGCGGCCGATCGGGGTCATCGCGTCGACGGCCTTCAGACCGGTCTGCATCGGCTCGTGCACCGACTTGCGAACCATGACGCCCGGGGCCTGCAGTTCGAGGGCGCGGCGACTGTCGGTCTCGATCTCGCCGAGGCCGTCGATCGGGTTGCCCAGCGGGTCGACAACGCGGCCGAGGTAGCCCTCGCCCACGGCCACGGACAGCACCTCGCCGGTACGACGGACGGTCTGCCCCTGCTCGATGCCGCTGAACTCACCGAGGACAACGGCGCCGATCTCCCGCTCCTCAAGGTTGAGGGCGAGGCCGAGGGTGCCGTCCTCGAACTTCAGCAGTTCGTTCGCCATGGCCGAGGGCAGGCCCTCGACGTGCGCGATGCCGTCGCCGGCATCGCTGACCGTTCCGACCTCCTCGCGCGAGGCCGCGTCCGGCTTGTACGACTGGACAAAGTTCTCCAGCGCGTCCCGGATCTCCTCCGGCCGGATCGTGAGCTCCGCCATCTGGGTTCCCTGCTCTCCTTGTTGGGCCCTAAGTATCTTTACGGCCCAACTCGGGCCGCTTCAGTGCTACGCGTGTTCTTCGGGGGCTGTCCCCAGTCCCCATCGGTGGCTGGTCAGCCGGTCAGCCGCCGGGTCGCCTCTTCGAGGCGGCTGGCGACCGTGCCGTCGATGACCTCGTCGCCGATCCGCACGCTGATCCCGCCGAGGACCTCGGGGTCCACGTCCAGGTTCAGGTGCACCTGGCGGCCGTACAGCTTGGCCAGCGCCGCACCGAGACGCTGCTTTTGCTGGTCGGACAGCGGAACCGCCGAAGTGACCACCGCGACCATCCGACCGCGGCGCTCCGCGGCCAGCTTGGAGAGGGCGTCGAGCCCTGCCTCCAGGCTACGGCCCCGCGGATGTGCCACAAGGCGCGCGACAAGACGGACGGTGACGGGGTGCGCCCGGCCGCCCAGCAGCCTGGTGATCAACTCCGCCTTGGCCGAGCCGCTGGTCGCGCCACCGGTCAGCACGGCACGCAGCTCGGGGGTCGAGCCGATGATCCGCGCGATGCGGAACAGCTCGTCCTCCACGTCGTCGAGCGCATCGGCGCGCTCGGCGACGATGAGCTCCGCGACGTCCGAGAGGTTCTCCACCGCGTCGACCAGGTCGCGCGACGCCGACCAGCGCGACCGGACCATGCCGGCGACCAGGTCGACGGTCTCGCCGCTGACCTGCCCGCCCAGCAGCCGCTGTACGAGTTCGGCCTTGGCCTCGCCGCTCTGCGCCGGGTCGGTGAGGAGCCGGCGCAGCGACACCTCGCGGTCGAGCAGCGCCGTTACGGCAGCCAGTTCCTCGGCGAGCTGCGCCGCGTCGACGGCCGTGTTGTCCGTCAGCGCGTCGAGCCGCTCGCGTGCGGCGGCCAGTGCCTCGCGGCTTGCCCTGTTCATCGGTCGCGCTCCCCTTCTCGCTCGCTGCGCTCGCTCGTCGGCTCGGCTGCTCCGGCGTTCATCGCGTGGCCTCGGCCTTCTCCGCAAGCTCGTCGAGGAAGCGGTCGATGACACGGCTCTGCCGGGCGTGCTCCTGGAGCGCCTCGTCGACCAGCTTGCTGGCCAGTTCGACGGCGAGCTTGCCCACGTCCTGGCGCAGGGCCAGCGCGGCCTGCTTGCGGTCGGCCTCGATCTGCGCGTGGGCAGCGGCGATGATCTCCTCGCGCTGGCGCTGGCCTTCGCTGCGCATCTCGGCGATGAGCGCGGCACCCTGCTCCTGCGCCTCCTGGCGCAGGCGGTTGGCCTCGTGGCGAGCCTCGGCGAGCTGCTGGCGGTACTGCTCGAGCAACGCCTGTGCCTCGGCCTGGGCGGCCTCGGCCTTCTCCATTCCGCCTTCGATGGCCTCGTGCCGCTGCTCGAGCACCTTGTTGATGCGCGGCAGCAGCATCTTGGCCAGGAAGCCGAAGACGATAAGGAAGGCGACCAGGCCGATGACCAGCTCCGGGAGCGGTGGGATGAGCGGATTCTCCGCCTCGTCCGCCGCAATCTGCAGGAGAGTCACATCGGGACCTTTCGTCGGTTAAGGGCTGTCGGTCGGTTCGGTCAGTTCTGGCCGAACACGAACGGCATGACGATGCCGATGAGGGCGAGCGCCTCACAGAGCGCGAAGCCCAGGATCATGTTCTGACGGATCAGGCCGGTCGCCTCAGGCTGGCGGGCCATGGCCTGGACACCGTTACCGAAGATGATGCCGATACCCACGCCCGGGCCGATGGCGGCGAGGCCATAGCCGATGGAGGCGACGGAGCCGTAGACGTGCGTCTTGGGCGTGGCCGCAGCAGCGAGGGTGACGAGCTGGTCCATCATGTCGTTTTCTTCCTTAGTGTCTTTTTCCAGCTGGTGGGCGGGCCACCGAGGGCGGGTCAGAGGTTTGGGGGGACGCGGCGTCCGTCAGTGACCGGCGATCGCGCCGCGGACGTAGTCCGAGGCAAGGACGACGAACACATAGGCCTGCAGAGCCTGGATGAACAGCTCGAAGAGGGTCAGCACGACGACCATCACGAACGCGACGGCCGAGTACGCGATGCCGATGCCGTTCAGCGTGTACCAGGCGCCGACCGTGAAGATCAGCAGCAGCAGGTGGCCGGCGAACATGTTCGCGAAGAGTCGCACCGTGTGCGTGAACGGCCGGATGATCGTGTTGGAGAGGAACTCCAGCGGGAACACCAGGAAGGCGACGGCACCGAGGCCCTTCTGGTAACCGCAGAGGCTCTTCATCCCTCCGACGAAGCCGTGTCGCTTGAAGGTCAGCGTCATCCACGTCAGGTAGACGATCGCCGCGAGACCGGCCGGGAAGGCGATGATCGAGGTCACCGGGAACTGGGCGATCGGGATGATCGCCCACAGGTTCATGATCCAGATGAAGAAGAACAGCGTGACCATCAGGGGGACGAACTTCTCCCCCTCCTTGCGGCCCATCGTCTCGTGGACCACGCCGCGACGCACGAAGTCGTAGCCGGCCTCACCGACCATCTGCAGCTTGCCGGGCAGCAGCTTGGGCCTGGCGAAGGCCGCCCAGAAGAACCCGACCACAACGATCGTGGAGAGCACGGCGAGCAGCATCGGCTTGTTGAAGTGGACGCCGCCGACCGTGAAGAGAGGCTTGAAGACGAAGGAGTTCAGGCCCGGAGACGGGAAGCCGCAACCGCTGAAGATGTGGCAGTTGGTCTCGAAGGCGAGCATCTGGGGGTCAGCACTCACCACGGGCTCCTTCGGCGGCTTGACGCATGGTTACGGCAACCTCGGTGTGTCGGCGTGACGCGTGGCCACGGTGCGGCACTGGACTGGTCTCACTGATCGGGGGGTGGGACCGCAGCGGGCCAAGAGGACCGGCGGTCAGCGGCAGCGGGGGCTGTCGCACCGAGTGATGGCGCGACGTCGCCCGGATCCGCACATCCGCGTGCTGGCACGGACCATAGCAGGACGTGAGTACCGCATAAGCACGGGGGATCACCGTCCGGAAGCGGTTCGCCATGATCATGGCTTGCGCTCCGCTACGGGCTGTACGTAAAAGGTCTTCGCCTTCATATGGCCGCGGGTCTGACCGACGAGCCAGACCACCGTGGCGGCGATCACGGTGAAGGCGAACGCCCGGGGGCTGAGAAAGCTGACGCGCTCGAAGACGGCGATCAGGATGGCCATGGCCAGCAGCTGAGTCATGTACATCACCAGTCCCGCGGCCATGAACATCTCCGGGAACTTCTCCGCCGCCTTGTTCAGGCCGATCACGGCGAGACCGAAGAACAGCCCGGCGACCGCGACTCCGATCACGGAGCCGATCGCGCCTTTGCCGCCGGCGAGGACGGTGCTGAGGACGATCGCGATGACACCCACGGCGAGCGTGGGGATCGCGGCGCTCCGCAGGATCCGGGCGTCGTTGGACTGCATGGGGGCGGCTCCGAGCTGGAGTCGGGGGCGGGGATTGGGGCGATCGTACAACCGGGCGGAAGGCATTCTTCCGGCCGGAAGACCGTCTCGGTGGGGTCTTTCGGCTGTGGTCCCTGGTTTCGTGAACCGTATCACAAACTATTTGATGAGGTCTTTACCTACATCGTGTGCTCACTGTCACACCAATGGGCGACAGATGAGCGCATGCGGCTGACAGCCACCCCAGCCGCCTGGTATGCGGTAAAACAAGTAGTTCTGTCGGGTGGAAATCAGCGCGCGCTGCTGACTCGGCGACGATCGGGCAGTCGCGAGCGGTCGCCGATCGCGGTGGCGCCGTGCAGCCCTGCGCCGGACAGCTGCTGCTCCGCGCTGGTCGCGGCGAGCGCCGCCTCGGCTTCGGCGGCCGCCTTCGCCGCGGCCACCGCCCGCCGCCGACTGCTGCGGTAGCGCGGCGGAACGAAGGACTCCGCCCAGCGCGGCGCGCGCGGCTTGAAGCGCGGCAGCAGCAGGACGACCAGGCCGACCGCGCTGAGCGCGACGACCACCAGCACGATCCACAGGCTGGACGAACGCGCCGAGAACGCGACCGTGCCGAAGGCGATCAGCGCCGACCAGAAGTACATGATCAGCACCGCCCGGCTGTGCGAGTGCCCGATCTCCAGCAGCCGGTGGTGCAGATGGCCGCGGTCGGCGGCGAACGGCGACTGGCCGTTCCAGGTGCGCCGAACGATCGCCAGCACCAGGTCGGCGGCCGGAATCGCGATCAGCGTCAGCGGCAGCAGCAGAGGGATGTAGACCGGCACCATCGCGTGCACGGCCTCCCGCACCGAACCCGCGTTGCTGGTGATCACATCCGGGTCCACCTGGCCGGTGATCGAGATCGCTGACGCGGCCATCACCAGGCCGATCAGCATGGATCCCGAGTCCCCCATGAAGATCCGCGCCGGGTGGATGTTGTGCGGCAGGAAGCCCATGCAGATGCCGATGAGGATGGCGCTGAACAGGGTCGCGGGCGCGGCGTTCTCCACCCCGTACCCGAACCACAGCCGGTACGCGTACATGAAGAACGCGATGGCGGCGATGCCCACCATGCCCGCGGCCAAGCCATCAAGCCCGTCAACGAAGTTGACGGCGTTGATGGTGATGACGACCAGCGCCACGGTCAGCAGCGTCGACTGCATCGGGCTGAGCGACACCGGCCCGATGCCCGGCACCGGCAGGTACAGGATCGTCAGGCCCTGCATCACCATCACGCCCGCGGCGATCATCTGCCCGCCGAGCTTGATCAGCGCGTCCACGCCCCACTTGTCGTCCAACACGCCGAGCAGCCAGATCAGCCCGGCTCCCGACAGCAGTGCGCGCGGCTCGTTGGAGAGTTTGAACACATCACCGAGATTGGGCAGCGCGGAGGCCACCAGCAGTCCCGCGCACAGACCCCCGAACAGCGCGATCCCGCCCAGTCGCGGAGTGGGCTCACGGTGCACGTCACGTGCCCGGATCTCCGGCATCGCGCCCGCGGCAATGGCGAACTTCCGCACCGGGCCGGTCAGCAGATACGTGACGGCCGCTGCGACGCAGAGTGTCAGGAGGTATTCGCGCACAGCGTCACACCTTATTCGCCTCCGAGCCAGGAGCGTGAACAAAGATGAGGACACACAGGAACCCCGAACGGTTCCATCGCGTCTTCACAATGTTCACAGTGGTGATCAGGCGAGCCGCCAAAGGGCACGTCACAGCCGGGTGTACGGCGGGAACGCGGCTGCCAGCTCGGCGACCTCCACCGCCACTCCTCCCTCTCCCCGCAACGCCCGTCCCACCAGTTTCGCGATCCGCTCCATCTCCGATTCCCGCATGCCCTGCGTGGTGACCGCCGCCGTCCCGAGCCGTATCCCGGAGACCGAACCGGTCGGTACCGGGTCGGACGGCAGGGCGCACTTGTCCAGCGAGATGCGGGCCGCGGCGCACCGCCCGCGCGCCAGCAGGCCGGTGAGGTCGAGCGCCGAGACGTCCGCGGTGATCAGATGGGTGTCGGTACCGCCGGTCTGCGGGGGCAGCTCCTGGGCGGCCAGCGCCCCGGCGAGCACCTGGGCGTTGGTGACGACCTGGTGCGCGTACTCGGCGAAGGCGGGCGTGGCGGCCTCGCCGAGGGCGACGCCGGTGGCCGCCACGGTGTGCATCTGCGGGCCGCCCTGGGTGAACGGGAAGACCGCGCGGTCGATACGGGCGGCGAGCTCGGAGCCGCACAGGATGATGCCGCCGCGCGGGCCGCGCAGCGTCTTGTGCGTGGTGGCGCACACCACGTCCGCGTACGGCACCGGGCTGGGCGCGGCGCCGCCCGCGACCAGGCCGAGGGTGTGCGCGGCGTCCACGATCAGATACGCCTCCACCTCGTCGGCGATCTCGCGGAAGGCCGCGTAGTCGATGTGCCGCGGGTACGAGGTGGAGCCCGCCACGATCGCCTTGGGGTGGCGGGTGAGCGCGAGGTCGCGCAGCTGGTCGTAGTCGATCAGTCCGGTACCGGGACGCACCCCGTACCCGGCGAAGTCGAACCACCGGCCGGAGAAGTTCGCCGGGCTGCCGTGCGTGAGGTGGCCGCCGTGCGGCAGCGACATCGCCAGAACGGTGTCGCCGGGCACCAGCAGGGCCGCGTACGCCGCCAGGACGGCTGAGGAGCCGGAGTAGGGCTGCACATTGGCGTGCGCGCAGCCGAAGAGCGCACAGGCCCGCTCGATGGCCAGCCGCTCCGCGAGGTCCACCAGTTCGCAGCCGCCGTGGTGGCGCTGGCCCGGATAGCCCTCCGCGTACTTGTTGGTGAGCGGCGAGCCGAGCGCCGCGAGTACGGCGGGAGAGGCGAAGTTCTCGGCCGCTATCAGCTGCAGTCCGGCCGTCTGGCGCTCGTACTCGGCGAGCAGTACGCCGGCCAGCTCCGGATCCTGGCGGCGCAGTGCGTCGAAGTCGGCGGCGTGCGCGGCGGCGTACGGCGCCGTGCGCGCGTCCGTCTCAGGGGTGGTTCCGGCAACCGCCATGGCGCCCGCTCCCGGCCTGTCTCAGGTGACCTGCCAACCACTCTAGGCGCGGCGCCCCCGCACCGCGCCCTGACGGCGCCGTTGCGCGTCCGCCACCAGACGGTACCGGGGCTCTCCCCGCGCGTCGGGAGGAACCGGAACCGGCGGCCGGCCCCGGACCGGTGCTCAGCTCACCCGTGACGGGACGCCCGTGAGGGCGGTGACCACGGGATCCAGCGCGCTGTGGATCTCCGCGCCGATGTGCCGGAACACCGTCACCGGCGCGCCGTAGGGGTCGTAGACCTCGTCGGCTTCCGCGTTGGGCGCCAGTAGCCAGCCGCGCAGCGCCGCCGCGGCGCGGACCAGCGCGCGGGCCCGGTCGATCACGCAGCCGTCGGGCAGCGTCGCCGGGTCTATGGCCCGGACCAGCCGGGTGAACTCCTTGAGCGTGAAGGTGCGCAGACCCGCCGCATGGCCCATCGACACCACCTGGGCGCGGTGGTCACGGGTGGCGGTGAGCACCAGGTCGGCCTCGATGACATGGTCGTCGATGAGCTCCCGGCCGTGGAAACCGTCGGGGTCGGCGCCGTACTCGGCCAGTACGGTGGCGGCGTGCGCCTCCATGGGCGCGCCGACATGGCCCCAGGTGCCCGCGCTGCGCACCGCGATCTGCGCGGCGCCGTCGCCGAGCCTGCGGTCGAGTTCCAGGCGGGTCAGCCGTTCGGCCATGGGAGAGCGGCAGACGCTTCCGGTGCACACGTAGAGCACACGGAAACGGTCCTCCCCCACTGCGCCGCCCGTTATGCCCCGCTCGTCGGGGCTGGTCAGCACCATGGGTCCGCCCCGACGCGATAGCAGCTGTCGGTGCCGCTCACGCCACTTCCTCCAGGTCGGGTACGACCTCGCGGAGCTGCTCGGCGCTCAGCGCGCCGGCCCGCAGCAGCACCGGGACCTTGCCGGTGACGTCCACGATCGAGGACGGTACCGCGTCCGGGGTCGGACCCCCGTCGAGGTAGACGGAGACCGAGTCGCCGAGCATGTTCTGCGCGGCCTCGCAGGTCTGCGGAGACGGGTGTCCCGTCAGGTTGGCGCTGGAGACCGCCATCGGGCCGGTCTCGGTGAGCAGTTCGATGGCGACCGGATGCAGCGGCATTCGGATCGCGACCGTGCCGCGGGTGTCGCCCAGGTCCCACTGGAGCGACGGCTGGTGGCGGGCGACCAGGGTCAGCGCACCGGGCCAGAACGCGTCCACCAGTTCCCAGGCCTGCTCGGAGAAGTCGGTGACCAGACCGTGCAGGGTGTTCGGGGAGCCGACGAGCACCGGCGAGGGCATGTTGCGGCCCCGGCCCTTGGCCTGCAGCAGATCGCCGACGGCCTCGCCGTTGAAGGCGTCCGCGCCGATGCCGTACACGGTGTCGGTGGGCAGCACCACGAGCTCACCGCGGCGCACCGCCGAGGCGGCCTCGCGCAGCCCGGTGGCGCGGTCGGACGCGTCGGAGCAGTCGTAACGCCGAGCCATTAGCTGTCCTCCATCTGATGGGCCTGGGTGTCGAGGGTGGAGACCGGGTTCACGGTGTCGCCTTGCGGGCCGAGGTGGTCCGACGTCCCGGGAGGCGACCGGGCGCGATCATGGGGTGGCCTTTCGGGCCGAGGTGAAGCGGGGTCGGTTGTTCAGGTCGCGGTGGTCGGCCGCGTCGGCCCAGCCGGTCTCCTCGTTGAAGATCCACGGGACCTGGCCGCCCTGGGTGTCGGCGTGTTCCACCACCACGCAACCGCCGGGCCGCAGCAGCCGGTGCGCGGTGCGCTCCAGGCCGCGGATGGTCTCCAGACCGTCCTCGCCGGAGAAGAGGGCGAGCTGCGGATCGTGGTCCCTGGCCTCGGGCGCCACGAACTCCCACTCGGTCAGCGGGATGTAGGGCGGGTTGCTGATCACCAGGTCGACCTGGCCGTTCAGTTCCGGCAACGCGGTCAGCGCGTCCCCCTGGTGCAGCGTCACCCGGGAGCCCTCGACGTTCTTGCGCGTCCAGTACAGCGCGCCCTCGTCCAGCTCGACCGCGTGCACCCGGGAGCGCGGCACCTCTTGGGCCAGCGCCAGCGCGATCGCGCCGGAGCCGGTGCACAGGTCCACGATGAGCGGCTCCGCGACATCCATGGCCCGCACCGCGTCTATGGCCCAGCCGACCACCGACTCGGTCTCCGGACGGGGCACGAACACCCCCGGGCCCACCTGGAGTTCCAGGTACCGGAAGAAGGCGCGACCGGTGATGTGCTGCAGCGGCTCGCGGTTCTCCCTGCGGGCCACCGCTTCCCAGTACCGGGCGTCGAAGTCGGCGTCGGCGACGTTGTGCAGCTCACCGCGCTTGACCCCGTGCACGTACGCGGCCAACTCCTCCGCGTCGAAACGGGGCGAGGGCACACCGGCATCGGCCAACCGCTGGGTGGCCTGGGCCACCTCCGCGAGCAGCAGGTTCACGCGCGATCCGTCCTTCTCGGTGAGCCGTGGTAGGCGGGCTTACTGGGCCGCGGCCAGCTTCGCCGCGGAGTCGGCGTCGACGCACGCCTGGATGACGACGTCGAGGTCCCCGTCGAGTACCTGGTCCAAGTTGTACGCCTTGAAGCCCACCCGGTGGTCGGAGATCCGGTTCTCCGGGAAGTTGTACGTCCGGATCCGCTCCGAGCGGTCCACCGTGCGGACCTGGCTGCGGCGCGCGTCCGACGCCTCCCGCTCGGCCTCCTCCTGGGCGGCGGCCAGCAGCCGGGAGCGCAGGATGCGCAGCGCCTGCTCCTTGTTCTGGAGCTGGCTCTTCTCGTTCTGGCAGGAGACGACGATGCCGGTCGGCAGGTGCGTGATGCGGACCGCGGAGTCGGTGGTGTTGACGGACTGGCCGCCGGGGCCCGACGAGCGGTACACGTCGATGCGCAGGTCGTTGGCGTTGATCTCCACCTCGACCTCCTCGGCCTCCGGGGTGACCAGCACGCCCGCGGCCGAGGTGTGGATACGGCCCTGGGACTCGGTGGCCGGCACCCGCTGTACGCGGTGCACCCCGCCCTCGTACTTCAGCCGGGCCCACACGCCCTGGCCGGGCTCGGCGTTGCCCTTGGCCTTGACCGCCACCTGTACGTCCTTGTAACCGCCGAGGTCGGACTCGTTGGCGTCGAGGATCTCGGTCTTCCAGCCGACCCGCTCCGCGTACCGCAGGTACATCCGCAGCAGGTCACCGGCGAACAGCGCGGACTCCTCGCCGCCCTCGCCCGCCTTGACCTCAAGGATCACGTCCTTGTCGTCGCTGGGGTCGCGCGGCACGAGCAGCAGCCGGAGGCGGTCCGTGATCTCCTCACGGTGCTGCTCCAGCTGCTTGACCTCCGCGGCGAACTCCGGGTCGTCCTGACCGAGTTCGCGAGCGGTCTCGATGTCGTCGCCGGTCTGCTTCCATTCCCGGTACGTGCCGACAATGGGCGTGAGCTCGGCGTAACGCTTGTTGAGCTTGCGCGCCTCGGCCTGGTCGGCGTGGACCGCCGGGTCGGCAAGCCGCTTTTCGAGGTCGGCGTGCTCGCCGATCAGTTCCTCGACCGCCTCGAACATCTTCGGTTCCCTTGGTACGTACGGGACTGGGGGACGAACGCCAAAAAGCCGGTCCGGCCGCCCCCGTGGCAGGGGCGGCGAGGACCGGCGTGCGAACCGCTACTTCTTGGCGGAACCGGCGTTCTTGCCGAAGCGGGCCTCGAAGCGGGCGACACGGCCGCCGGTGTCGAGGATCTTCTGCTTGCCGGTGTAGAAGGGGTGGCACGCCGAGCAGACGTCCGCACGGATGGCGCCGTCAGTCTTGGTGCTCCGGGTGCTGAACGAGGCGCCGCAGGTGCAGGTGACCTCGGTGACCACGTACTCCGGGTGAATCTCGCGCTTCAAGGGGTTCTCCTAGGTTCGGGAGGGCACCGGGTCGTACCGCGGGATTGCGGGACGTGAACCGGGGCCGACGTACCAGTCTGCCAGGACCGGCCCGTACTCCCAAAACCGGGCCCCGGGCGATGCTATTCCCCGGGCCGACCCAGGCCCCCGGAAACGGGGGCCGGGGGGCTCCGCCCCGAGATGAAGCCCTTACTTCACCCAGCCGCGCGCCAGCGCACCATCCCCGGCGGAACCGTGCTTCGCCGCAGCCGGGACCGGGCGGTCACCCCGCAGGGCCGACCAGACCAGCGCGGACTTGCTCTCCATCGGGACGACCCGGTTCGGGTCGGCCTGGTCGTACTGGACCGGCATGGTCACCATGTCGAGGTCGCCGGACTTGATGTTCCTCAGCCCCTCCGCGAAGCCGACCAGCGCGTTGACCGACGCCAGTTCGGAGTCGGTGGTGAGCGCCTTGGTCGCGGTGTCGGCGACCTTGTACAGCTTGGCCGGGTTGGTCAGCGTGCCCACGCTGTGCGCCTGGGCCAGCAGCGCCTTCATGAATGCCTGTTGGAGCTGGATGCGGCCCAGGTCGCTGCCGTCGCCGACGCCGTGCCGGGTGCGGACCAGGCCGAGCGCCTGCTCGCCGCCCAGCGTGTGGGTACCGGCGGGCAGGTCGAGGTGGCTGTCGCGGTCGTTGATCGGCTTGGTGGTGGTGATCGGAACGCCGCCCATGGCGTCGATCAGGTTCTTGAAGCCGGTGAAGTCGACCTCGATGTAGTGGTCCATGCGGATGCCGGTCATCGACTCGACGGTCTTGACCGCACAGGCCGGGCCGCCGACCGAGTAGGCGTCGTTGAACATGTCGCTGCTCGACGCGGGGACGGAGGTCCCGTCGGAGCTCGTACAGGCCGGGCGGTGCACCAGGGTGTCTCGCGGAATGCTGACCACGGTGGCCTTCTGGTGGCCCTTGTACAGGTGCACGATCATCGCGGTGTCGGAGCGGGCGCCGCCCTCGTCCCGGCCGTACTGCCCGTTCTTCCCGGCCCGTGAGTCCGAGCCGAGTACGAGGATGTCCATCGAGCCGTTGTCGATGTTCTTCGGGCGGTCCTTGCCCAGCTGGGCGTTGATGTCGACGCCGGTGATGTTGCCGTTCAGCCGGAGGTAGACGTATCCCAGGCCCAGGCCGCCGAGTGCGACGGCCCCGGCGAGCGTCCAGGCGGTGATCCGCAGGGCCTTGCTCCGGGGCCTGCGGCGGCGTCCGGGGCCGCGCAGCGCGGCCATCCGGCCGGTCGTCGGCCTGTCGTTCTCGCCCATCAATCCTCGCTTCTTCCTTCGGCTACCCCCTGCCGCCCGCAAGAAATGCAGTGGGAACGGTCTGTTCCGCAGTGTCAGACGTCTGCTCGCGCCACCCGGGTTCCAGTCCCAGAAGTGGTGAACGTCTCCTATGCCGCCATTGCGCTCACGCACAGCCGCGGCACAGCCGACACAGACAAGGGGCCGCCCCCGGCACCGAAGTGACGGGGGCGGCCCCTTGACGGCAACTCGCCTGTCAGTCGCCGCCGTTGCCCGGCGTCGTCTTGGCGATCTGCATCAGGAACTCGGCGTTGGACTTGGTCTGCTTCATCTTGTCCAGCAGCAGCTCGATGGCCTGCTGCGAGTCCAGGGCGTGCAGCACCCGGCGCAGCTTCCAGACGATGCTGAGCTCCTCCGGCGCAAGCAGGATCTCCTCCTTGCGGGTGCTGGACGCGTCGACGTCCACCGCCGGGAAGATGCGCTTGTCGGAGAGCTTGCGGTCCAGGCGCAGCTCCATGTTGCCGGTGCCCTTGAACTCCTCGAAGATCACCTCGTCCATCCGCGAGCCGGTCTCGACCAGCGCGGTGGCCAGGATGGTCAGCGAACCGCCGTCCTCGATGTTGCGCGCGGCGCCGAAGAACTTCTTCGGCGGGTAGAGCGCGGTGGAGTCCACACCACCGGACAGGATGCGGCCGGAGGCAGGCGCCGCGAGGTTGTACGCGCGGCCCAGACGGGTGATGGAGTCCAGCAGCACGACCACGTCATGGCCCAGCTCCACCAGGCGCTTGGCGCGCTCGATGGCCAGCTCCGCGACCGTGGTGTGGTCCTCCGCCGGGCGGTCGAAGGTCGAGGAGATGACCTCGCCCTTGACCGACCGCTGCATGTCGGTGACCTCTTCCGGACGCTCGTCGACCAGGACGACCATCAGGTGGCACTCGGGGCTGTTGTGGGTGATCGCGTTGGCGATCGCCTGCATGATCATGGTCTTACCGGTCTTCGGCGGGGCCACGATCAGACCACGCTGGCCCTTGCCGATCGGCGCGACCAGGTCGATGATCCGCGGGGTCAGCTGGTTCGGCTCGTTCTCCAGCCGCAGCCGCTCCTGCGGGTACAGCGGGGTGAGCTTGCCGAACTCCGGCCGCCCACGGCCGGTTTCGGGCGCCATGCCGTTCACCGAGTCAAGCCGGACAAGGGCGTTGAACTTCTCGCGCCGCTCGCCGTCCTTGGGCTGCCGCACCGCACCGGTGACGTGGTCGCCCTTGCGCAGGCCGTTCTTGCGGACCTGGGCGAGCGAGACGTACACGTCGTTCGGGCCCGGCAGATAGCCGGAGGTGCGGATGAACGCGTAGTTGTCCAGGATGTCGAGGATGCCGGCGACCGGGATCAGGACGTCGTCCTCGGCGAGCTGCGGCTCGCCCGCGGCGAAGTCGTCACGGCCACGGCGGCCACGGCGGTCGCGGTAGCGGCCGCGACGGCCGCGGCGGCCGCCCTCGAAGTCGTCATCGACCTGGCCCTGACCCTGGCCCTGGCCCTGGCGGTCGCCGCCGCCCTGGCTGGCGGCGCCCTCCTCGCCACGGCGGCGGTCACGCTGGCGGTCCCGGCGGCCGCCCTCACGGTCACCGCGGTCGCCCCGCTCCTGGCGGTCGCCCTTCTGGCCGCGCTCGCCCTGGCGGTCCCGGCGGCCCTCACGGTCGCCCTGGCCCTGCTCGGCACCGGCCTCGCCCTTGGCCGGCTCCTCGGCCTTGGCGGCCTTCGGCTCGGCGGTGGCGGTGGCCGTGGCGGCGGGCTGCTCGGCGGCCTTCGGCTCGGCCTTCTCGGTGACGGTCTTGTCGGCGGCGGCCGTACGGCGGCCACGGCGCTCGGCGACCGGCTTGTCGCCGGCGGGCTGGCCCGGAATGTCAATCTGCTGCTGGCCCTCGGCGGACGCGGCGGCCGCGGGCTCCGCGGCGGCCTCGCCGGTACGCGCTCGCGAGGTCGTGCGGCGCTTGGGCTTCTCGGCGGCGGGGGCGGCGGTGGTCGAGCCGCCGCCCGCCTGCCGCTCCTTGATGACCTCGATCAACTGGCCCTTGCGCATCCGCGCGGTGCCCTTGATTCCGAGTGCCGAGGCCACCTGCTGGAGCTCAGCCAGAACCATGCCCTCAAGGCCGGTGCCAGACCGGCGACGCCTGGGGGCACTACCGGTGGCAGTACCGGTGGCAGGCGCGGCGGCATCGGATGCGGCGGCAGCGCTGTCTGCGCGTACGCCCATCAGATCGGTGGTGTCGCTCACGAAGGGTCCTTCCCTGGAGCGGGCGTCGGCCTGATCGGCTCGGCGACCGGTTGTGCTGTCCGGATTCCGGGCTTTCATTGCGGTGCCCGGATCCGGGGCGGTGGTCCGCCTGACGGCGGGAGAAATACTGCATGGTGGTTCGGTGCGATGAGGTCACACGGAGGTGGCCGGTCCTTCGCACCGACTCCGGAGCGTGCTCGGCACTGCAAAGGCAGGCTGCTCAGGCAGTGAGGGAGGCTCCCGGAAGAATGGCGATCCCGCTACGGAACACCCCGATACGGGACACACAACACCGCGGCACCATACACAGGTATGGTCCGTCGAGTGCAGACTTGAGGTTAACACTACCTGATCCAACAAATATTCCCCCTCTCCGCGCCCGGCAATCGTGCTTCGGGACTGTGCCGGTCGTACCGCCGGTCCGGCCGGCACGGGGCGCGGTGCTGCCGCGCGCAGTTCTTCCCTTGTCGCCCATTGGCTCAAACCCCCGCCTCGTCCCCCGGGTCATCAGACGGCCGCTCCCGAGCTGTCCGCCCCAACACTGGCCAGCGGGAGCACCGTGGCCCCCGACGCGTCCATCGTCAGCCGATTGGCCGCCCAGCCCGCTCCGGCCACCGCGGCGACCTTGTCGGCCGTGCCGTCCTCCGTCAGCGCCAGCACGGTCGGCCCCGCGCCGGAGATGACCGCGGGGACCCCGTCGGCGCGCAACCGGTTGACCAGCGCCACGCTTTCCGGCATCGCCGGTGCCCGGTACTCCTGGTGGAGCCGGTCCTCGGTGGCGGCGAGCAGCAGTTCCGGGCGCCGGGTCAGCGCCTCCACCAGCAGCGCCGCGCGCCCGGCGTTGACCGCCGCGTCCACGTGCGGGACGGTGCGCGGCAGCAGGCCCCGTGCGGTTTCGGTCAGCACCGGCTTGGCGGGCACGAAGACCACCGGGACGACGGACGGCGCCGGGTCCATCCGGATCGCTCTGGCCGCCCCGGACTCGGTCCAGGCCAGGGTGAATCCGCCGAGCAGACAGGCCGCCACGTTGTCGGGATGGCCCTCGATCTCGGTGGCCAGTTCCAGCATCGCCGTGTCGTCCAGCTTCTCCGGGCCGCCTATGGTCACCGCGCGGGCGGCCATGATGCCCGCGCAGATGGCGGCGGAGGAGGAGCCGAGGCCGCGGCCGTGCGGGATGCGGTTGGCGCAGACCACCTCAAGGCCGCGCGGTTGGCCGCCGAGCAGGTCGAACGTGGTGCGCAGGGACCGTACGACCAGGTGCTTCTCGTCACGGGCCAGGGTGTCGGCGCCTTCACCCGCGATGTCGACGTGCAGGCCGCAGTCGGCGACCCGGACCACGACGTCGTCGTACAGCCCCAGGGCCAGGCCGAGGGCGTCGAAGCCGGGTCCGAGGTTGGCGCTGGTGGCGGGGGTGCGCACTCGGACGGCGGCTGCGCGGAAGGCTGGACCGGCCATCGGTCGAAGAGTCTCCTTGTGTGGCAAGTGCAGTGCTGCCTTGGGGCCTTGGCGTCATCAGCCGGTGGCAACGCGAGGGCTTGTCCGTCGCCCGGGGGCGACGACGGTGGCGACACGGGCCAATGCCAACGGCATGGGCCGAAGCGGCACACGACGGCGCCGATGGGTGCCAGCCTATCGAAGGAAGGTTCTGCTGCGACATAGGGCGCACGAACGGCGCGCGATGCGTGTCGCACGCCGTGCCATGCGCTCCCCGCAGGTCGGGCGGTCCTTCGCCGGGTCGCGGTGCCCCCGGCCGGGGCCGCTGACAGCTGCTGCGACACCGCCGGAGAGGCTTACGCCAGGCCCAGCCGTTCCGCGGCCGCGTCGGCGTCCACCGGAACGGTGATCGGCTGCGGGGCGCCCGCGACGGCCCAGTCCGGGTCCTTCAGGCCGTTTCCGGTCACCGTGCAGACGATCCGCTGGCCCGGGTCGACCTTGCCCTCCTCCGCGGCCTTGAGCAGACCGGCCACCGAGGCGGCCGAGGCAGGTTCCACGAAGACGCCCTCACGCGAGGCCAACAGTCGGTAGGCGGAGAGGATTTGACGGTCCGTCACCGCCTCGATGAGGCCGCCGGACTCGTCCCGGGCCGCCTCCGCGAACTTCCAGGAGGCGGGGTTGCCGATCCGGATCGCGGTGGCGATGGTCTGCGGCTGGCGTACCGGCGCGCCGTTCACGATCGGCGCCGAACCGGCCGCCTGGAAGCCCCACATCCGCGGAGCGCGGGTGGAGATACCGTCAGCGGCGTACTCCTGGTAGCCCTTCCAGTAGGCCGTGATGTTCCCCGCGTTGCCCACCGGGAGGACGTGGATGTCCGGCGCGTCGCCGAGCGCGTCCACGATCTCGAAGGCGGCGGTCTTCTGCCCCTCGATACGTGCCGGGTTGACGGAATTGACCAGCGCCACCGGGTACTTCTCGGACAGTCCACGCGCGAGGTCCAGGCAGTCGTCGAAGTTGCCGTCGACCTGCAGGATCCGCGAACCGTGCACCAGCGCCTGGCCCATCTTGCCGAGCGCGATCTTGCCCTGCGGCACCAGCACGGCGCAGACCATCCCGGCCCGTACCGCGTAAGCCGCCGCGGAAGCGGAGGTGTTGCCGGTGGACGCGCAGATGACCGCCTGTGCGCCCGCCTCCTTGGCCTTGGAGATGGCCATGGTCATGCCGCGGTCCTTGAACGAGCCGGTGGGGTTGGCCCCCTCGACCTTCAAGTAGACGTCGCAGCCGGTGCGTTCGGAGAGCAACTGTGCGGGAACGAGCGGGGTGCCGCCCTCCAGCAGCGTGACCACGGGGGTCACGGCGGTCACCGGGAGGCGGTCCCGGTACTCCTCGATGATGCCGCGCCACTGGTGGGTGCCGGACATTCGCCCGGCGACGGAGCCGCCCGGACCGGCAGGGTGATCGACAACGGCGTTCATGACTGGATTACTCCCCTTCCACACGCATGATGCTCGCGACGCCGCGTACGGTGTCGAGTTTCCGCAGGGCCTCGACGGTTGCCGACAAAGCGGCGTCGGGCGCGCGGTGGGTGACGACGACGAGGGAGGCTTCCCCGTCCTTGCCCTGCTGCCGAACGGTGTCAATGGACACCTGGTGCTCGGCGAAGACCGTGGCGACCTGGGCCAGCACACCGGGTTTGTCGGCCACGTCCAGGCTGATGTGGTAGCGCGTGACCACCTCGCCCATCGGGCTCACCGGCAGCCGGGTGTACGCGGACTCACCCACTCCGGTGGTCTTCGCCAGCTTGTTGCGGCAGGCCGCGACCAGGTCACCGAGGACCGCGGAGGCGGTGGGCGCACCGCCCGCGCCGGGCCCGTAGAACATCAACTGCCCGGCGGCGTCCGCCTCGACGAAGACCGCGTTGTACGCCTCGCGGACGCTCGCCAGCGGGTGGCTGAGCGGAATCATCGCCGGGTGCACGCGTGCGGTCACCGACCGGCCGTCCGCGCTGCGCTCGCAGATCGCCAGCAGCTTGACCGTGCAGCCCATCCGCTTGGCGGAGGCGATGTCGGCGGCGGTGACCTCGGTGAGGCCCTCGCGGTGCACATCGTCGATGGTGACCCGGGTGTGGAAGGCGATTCCGGCGAGGATCGCGGCCTTGGCGGCGGCGTCGAACCCCTCGACGTCGGCGGTCGGGTCGGCCTCCGCGTAACCGAGCGCGGTGGCCTCGTCGAGCGCCTCGGAGTAACCGGCGCCGGTGGAGTCCATCCGGTCCAGGATGAAGTTGGTGGTGCCGTTGACGATGCCGAGCACCCGGTTGACCTTGTCACCGGCGAGCGACTCGCGCAGCGGCCGGATCAGCGGGATGGCACCGGCCACCGCGGCCTCGTAGTACAGGTCCACACCGTTTTGGACGGCGGCGGCGTGCAGCGTGGCACCGTCGGCGGCGAGCAGCGCCTTGTTGGCGGAGACCACGCTGGCGCCGTGCTCGAACGCGGTGGTGATGAGGGTGCGTACCGGCTCGATGCCGCCGATTACCTCCACGACGACGTCCACGTCCCCGCGTTTGACCAGGGCGGTCGCATCAGTGGTGATCAGCTCGGCGGGCACGCCCTTGCGCACCCGGTCCGGGCGGCGCACCGCGATTCCGGCGAGCTCGACCGGGGCGCCGATCCGGGCCGTGAGGTCGTCCGCGTGCGTCGTCATGATGCGCGCCACCTCGGAGCCGACCACC
This sequence comes from Streptantibioticus ferralitis, assembly GCF_029223525.1. Classification (GTDB taxonomy): domain Bacteria; phylum Actinomycetota; class Actinomycetes; order Streptomycetales; family Streptomycetaceae; genus Streptantibioticus_A; species Streptantibioticus_A ferralitis. The sequence goes on from NZ_JARHTQ010000001.1 coordinate 405,627, forward strand.
CCACAGCCCAGCAGCGCCACCTTCAGCGGACGCGTACGCATCATCCGACCTCGTTTCTGAACAACTCTTTACCAATTGGTGTGGAACCAGTCTCACCCACCGGACGCGAGTTTCTATGCTCCGTCCAGCATCCGAGACCAAGATCTTGCTAGCCGATATCGAGACGCAGGAGATCCTCCTCCGTCTCGCGCCGGACGATCACCCGCGCCTGCCCGTCGTCGACCACCACGACCGGCGGGCGCAGCGCGTGGTTGTAGTTGCTCGCCATGGAGCGGCAGTACGCACCGGTGGCGGGCACCGCGAGCAGGTCGCCGGTCGCGAGGTCCGCGGGCAGGAACGCGTCCCGCACCACGATGTCGCCGGACTCGCAGTGCTTGCCGACCACCCGGGTGAGCATCGGCTTGGCCTCGGAGGACCGCGAGACCAACGCCACGGTGTACTCGGCGTCGTAGAGGGCGGTACGGATGTTGTCCGACATGCCGCCGTCGACGCTGACGTAGGTCCGCAGACCCTCCAGCGGCTTGATGTTCCCCACCTCGTAGAGCGTGAACGCCGTCGGGCCGACGATCGCCCGGCCGGGCTCGACCGACAGCCGGGGCACGGAAAGCCCCGCCGCGGCGCACTCGCGGGTGACGATCTCGGAGAGCGCCTCGGCGATCTCGTGCGGCTCACGCGGATCGTCGTCCGAGGTGTACGCGATACCGAGACCGCCGCCGAGGTCGATCTCGGGCAGCTCCACCCCGTGCTCGTCCCGGATCTGCTTCAGCAGCCCGACGACACGGTGGGCAGCCACCTCGAATCCGGAGGTGTCGAAGATCTGCGACCCGATGTGCGAGTGGATGCCGATGAGTTCGAGGCTGTCGAGCTTGAGCGCACGGCGTACCGCCTCGGCGGCCTGGCCGTCGGCGAGCCCGATGCCGAACTTCTGGTCCTCGTGCGCGGTCGCGATGAACTCATGGGTGTGCGCCTCGACGCCGACGGTCACCCGGATCTGCACCCGCTGCCGCCTGCCGAGCCGCTCGGCGATACCGGCGACCCGGACGATCTCCTGGAAGGAGTCGAGGACGATCCGCCCGACACCGGCCTCGACGGCCCGCTCGATCTCCCGAACGCTCTTGTTGTTGCCGTGCAGGGCGATGCGCTCGGCGGGCATGCCCGCCGACAGCGCCGTCGCCAGCTCGCCCTCCGAGCACACGTCGAGGTTGAGCCCCTCCTCGTGCAGCCAGCGCACCACGGCGCGGGAGAGGAAGGCCTTGCCCGCGTAGAAGACATCGGCGTCCGTGCCGAACGCCTCACGCCAGGCGCGGCAGCGGGCCCGGAAGTCCGCCTCATCGAGTACGTATGCCGGAGTGCCGAACTCCGCGGCCAGCGCCCGGACATCGATCCCGCCGACCTCGACCGCGCCATCGGCGTTGCGGGCGACGGTACGGGACCAGACCTTCGGGTCCAGCGCGTTGAGGTCGGCGGGCGGCGCCGTGTAGTGGCCTTCGGGCAGTACGTCGGCGTAGCGGGGCCCAGCGGGGTGTGCGGAACGGGACATGGTGCTCTGAAACTCCTCAGAGGTGTTCGGGCGCGGAGATGCCGAGCAGGGTCAGGCCGCCCGCGAGCACCGTCCCGGCCGCGTCGGCAAGCGACAGCCGGGCCCGGTGGGCGGCCGAGGGTTTCTCGTCACCGCGGGGCAGCTGCGGACACATGTCATGACAGGCGAAGAAGGCGTCGGCCGTGAGCTCCAGATGCCGGGCGATCCGGTCGGGGGAACGGTGCCGGGCGGCAGCCTCGACGATGCGCGGGAAGTCGGCGAGCACGCCGAGCAGCCGGTGTTCCGCCGGATGTGCGTAACGGCCGTCGGGGTCCGGCTCGATGCCCAGGTCATGGGCGTTGCGCAGCAGGGCTCGGGCGCGGGCGTGTGCGTACTGGACGCGGAAGAGGGGGTTCGACTCGCGCTGCGCGAGCAGTTCGCCGGGGTCCAGCCGGGGGGCGTCGCCCGGCGGCGGGCGCAGGAGGCCCCAGCGGGCGGCGTCGGGGGTGAGACCGGGGATGAGGTCTGGGGCGCGGCCGGGGGCGCGGGAGTCGCCGGGGGGCATGTCGGGCGCGGGCCGGGCCGCGCGTACCCGTACCGGCTCGGGCGGCCCCTCCTCGGCGCCGCAGGCCCGCAGCAGCCGGTTCCCCGCCTCGGCGACGGCGGCGGCACGCGGCTCGCCGTCGTGGGTGAGGGTGGTGCGGGTACCGGCCAGCGAACGGTTGTGGCCGTAGGCCGCCCCTCGTGCGAGAACCTCGCGCACCAACCCGGCCTGCGCGGTGGCTTCCAGCGTGATGTTCAGGAATCCGGGGTCCGTGATCTCCACCCGGGCGATGCCGGGGCAGTCCGCGAGGCGCCCGGCCAGTATCTCGGCGACCTGCCGTGGCTGCCGCCCCGCCGACTTGGCGAGCCGCAGCGCGACGTTGGTGGCGTAGTCCCCCTGCCGTGACCCGCGCGGACGCTCGACGATGACCCGCTCCGGCACGGGCACGCGCAGTTCGTCAGCCTCGACGGCATGACGAACCGCGCTCAGCACGGTACGGGAGAGCTCGGCGGGGGTCACAGGGAAAGCGTAGGCGAGGTGGGGGGTGATCCCGCGAATGGGTTTCGAGTAGTGGGCACCCGACACCCAGGCCCCAGGAGCACCACTCGCCCCACAGGACCACCACTTGAGCCCGGAGCACTGCGGGCTGGCCCAGGAGCACTGCGGGTTGACCTAGGAGCACTGCGGGCTGGCCTAGGAGCACTGCGGGCTGGAGGCGGGAAGCTCCTCCGCCTCCTCAGGGACGGCCGCCGGACCAGCGTGCATCAGCCGTCGCACCAACCGCACCAGCTCGGCCGGTTCGAACGGCTTGGCGAGGAAAGCATCCACCGCGGCCCGCTCCCCGTCCTCAACCTCCGGCCGGCTACAGGCACTGATGATGGCGATCCGCAGATGCCGGGTCCGCGGATCCGCCCGCAACCGCTCCGCTGCCCGCAGCCCGTCGACCCGCGGCATCACGACGTCCAGCGTGACCACGTCGGGCCGCACCTGATGCACGATGTCCAGGCACTCCGCACCATCAGCCGCGGTCACGACCTCGAAACCCTCCAGTTCGAGGTTGACCCTGATCAGCTGTCGGATGACCTTGTTGTCGTCGACAACAAGAACCCGCCCGGGCGCGCCCTGCACACCCTGAAGACTAGGCGTGCGCCACCGGTTGCGTCCGCGTTTTACCCACTTCTTCCCCGTGCGGGGGAGGTTTCCCGGACGATGGGACGCACCCCCGGCGGATGGGGTAGTCCCCCTCCATCCCCCCGCAAAAACCCTGTACACGTGCACCCTCCCAAAGCTGGTAGGGTTCTACCCGTCGCCGCCACCAAGGTCGACACGCCCCCGTAGCTCAGGGGATAGAGCAACGGCCTCCGGAGCCGTGTGCGCAGGTTCGAATCCTGCCGGGGGCACCCCTTATGGAGTGCCTAAAGACCCCGTGACCAGCGAGAACGCTGGCGGCGGGGTCTTCGCGTATGTGCAGGCGAATGCCGCCCGATGCAGACCTATGACAGTGATCACGTTGCAATAGCGTGATGACCTTGGAAGGTCTTCCTGCGGGCCGGTGAGGGATTCGCGGCACCCCTAGCGCAGCGTGCGGACTCCTGCATGCCGGGGGGCAGCCACGCTGTGGCACCTCCCAGCGGTCAACCCCCAGGGCTGATCAACTTCCCCCATCCTCGGTCCACCAACAACCTCTTGAACTCGGAGCGTTGTTCATCGTCGAGCGCCCGCATCGGGAGAAGGACGAACTGTTCTGCCCGCCGCTTCCGGATGCCAGCCACAGGGCAGCGGACAGCCCAGTGACTCCCGGTGAGGAAGCACCTATGTCCCACAGTGGCACAGAACCTTCTGCCGAACCGAGCACTCCGGCAAACAGCCAGCAACCGCCGCACAAAAGGGAACCCCCCGCCCGGCGGGCCGCCGCACCTGTCCAGGGGTCTCAACCGGCCCATGAGCCGGGCCCCCAGTCACCGGCCGAATGCCGCCACGACCGCTGGATACGCCTGGCCCGCCGCGCACTGACCGCCATGTTCATCATCGGCTGCTGCATCCTTGTCGTGCTCTTCTTCGGCGCCGCCTGCATCGCCACGTACGACGGCGCATACCCGCGTGCGGTCGCCTGCACCGGACTTGGCGCGTTGTGCACGAGTGTGCTCGCCTTGACCATCAATGTGATCGCCAGGAGGAGCCCTCGATAGCAACAGGCGGCACGCGCCTCGTGGGTATCGTCGTCGCATGCTGCTGTGGATCAACGGGCCGTTCGGAGGCGGTAAGACGCAGACCGCTTATGAGCTCCAGCGGCGGTTGCCGGGGAGCGTGGTGTGCGATCCGGAACATGTGGGTTACGGGCTGCATCGCATGCTGCCGGTCGGGATGCGCGGGGACTTCCAGGACCTGGTGAGCTGGCGGCGTGGGGTGCGGGAGGTGCTGGACCTGGTTCTGCGCGGGTATGACGGGCCGGTCATCGCGCCGATGACGCTTGTCGACCCTGGGTACTTCGCGGAGATCGTCGGTGAGTTGCGTGCTGACGGTCATGACGTACGGCACTTCGCTCTTCTCGCTGAGCGCGACACCGTGCTGCAGCGGCTGAAGGAACGCGGGCTGGGCCGGGGGCTGAAGCGGGAGAGCTTCGCCGTGGCCCGGCTCGACGACTGCCTGCGGCGGCTGCGGGGCGAGGAGTTCGCCGAGCACATCCACACAGACCGGTTGACGGTGCCGAAGGTCGCCGACCGTATCGCCCGCTCGGCCGGGCTGCCGATCACCGAGAACACCGACGGTCCGCTACGGGCGCGACTGCGGCGGTACGCGATCGGTGTTCGCCACATCCGCTTCCACTGACGCCACCGGCTGCGAAGGAGGCCAACCGCCCCCCGGATGGGCCAGCTTGGACGTGTCGACGAACAGGCCGGCGAACGCCAGAACCGCCGCCGTGAGCGCGGGCACGCTGTTCGGATGGTTGCCGTGCACCGTGACCGCGACACCGGTGGCGATCACTCCGGCCAGGCCCGCGACGGTCAGGGCGATCCAGATCCAGCCCTCGGCGTTGCGCCAAGGCCCCTGCTGGGTCTTCCCGTTGGGGTTGATCACCGCTCCGAACAGTGCCGTCGCCACGATGGAGAGGTCCCTGGTGAGTGTCGACAGATCGGCGTTCGCCGTCTTCCAGGCGGTCACGCTGAGGAAGGCCATCAGGGCGAGGAAGCCCAGGGCCAGCACGACCGCCGTGACTCCCCGCTGCACCGCGTTGAGTGCCGCCGTCACTTCCACACCTCCCCCGCCGCCTCGTCCGCACAGCCCCAGGAGACGGTGATGCCCGCGCCGCCGTGGCCGTAGTTGTGGACGCACACCGCCCCCTTCGGGGTCGCCAACTCCTCGCGCTCCAGCCGGACTTCGTCGCGCACCGGGCGTAGGCCCACCCGATGCCGTAGCACCCGGGCGGTGGAGATCCGGGGGTCGATCAGGGCGCAGCGGGCGATGATCGCGTCGGCCGTGGCGGGGTCGGGGGCGGTGTCCCACACGCCCTCGTGGGCGGTGCCGCCCAGCAGGAGGCCGTAGGGCTGGGGAAAGAGGTAGACCGCCTCGGCGTCCTCCTCGCCCGCGCGGACGAACCACTCGGTCAGCCCTGGGTTCTCGACGACGACGATCTGTCCCCGAACCGGGCGCACCCGCGGATCGGGGACCAGGTCGCGGGCCGCCAGTCCGGTGCAGTTGGCGATGCGAGGGGCGTGCCGGGCGGCCTCGTCGAGGCTGATGGCCGTGCGCTGTTCCAGCGTGCCGCCCGCCGCGATCAGGCGTCGGGACAGGTAGTCCAGGTGCGTGGGCATGTCGACCAGCGGGAGTCGGGCGCGGAAGCCCGACTTGTAGCCCGGCGGCAGTTCGTCCGGTTCCGCGGGCCGCAGGCCGGGGACGGTGTCCGCCCAGTAGGGCAGCGGAAGGTCGCCGTCCAGCGCCTGGACGCCCGCCACCAGGCGGACGCCCGTCTCCTCGGGCCGCTCCGCGAGCTCGGTGAGGACCTCGAAGGTGCGGCGCGACCAGGCGGCGACCCGGTGCCGCGGCTCGATGCGGTACGGCTCCCACAGCGCCCCGGCGATCGCGGACGTGGTGCGGTCCACCGGGTCGCGGCTCCACACCCGTACCCGCGCGCCCGACTCCGCGAGGCGGATGGCCGTGGTCAGTCCGATGACCCCGCTACCGATCACGATCACATCGCATGGCATGTTCCGGACGCTACCGTTCATCGACCGTACACGGCGATGGTTTTCCGCTCGCCGGGCCGCCCGCCGACCGGCAACACCCTGGCCACTCCCGGCCGTTGCCGCGTCGGCTGCTCGATCCGGATCACCGCTTTCGCGGACACGACCACCCGGACGCCGTTCGGGAAGGCGGTGTTCGGAAGGGTGATCTCCGTTTCCGCCGGGCCGCCGGCGCGTCGGAGCGCCATCGTCAGGCGGTAGACGCGCCGCGCCGGATCGTACGACTCCGCCGCCGGGGCTCCCGCCACCGTCGTCGCGTACGGCCAGAACGCGGGCTCCTTGCCCGGTGCCGGGCGGCCGTCGGCGCCGTAGGCGCAGTAGCCCGCGCCGCGGGCGGCGCGGCAGTCGTACCACATGGTCCAGCCGGTCGCGAAGGCCCGCATGGAGGCGACCTGGCGGGCCACCAGCTCCGCGTTGCCGGGTGTGGCGGCGGACGGCGGGCCCCACTCGCCGACCACCACCGGTAGCCGGTGCGCGGCGGGGTAGCGGCCGATGGCGGACTCGTAGGCGGCGATGAAGCCGTCCTTGGGGTTCCAGTCGGCGCCGGACTCGACCGCGGTGTCGTAGTAGTGCGGTGCGTAGCCGAGACGCGCCGGTCCCGGCCGCGGGTCGGTGAAGCCGGGCAGCCTGGTCGGTACGCCCTCGCCGACCAGGACGGTCGGCTCGACGAACAGCCAGGCGCGCTGGTCCGCGCCGCGGACGGCGGCGACCACCCTGCGGTACATAGCGGCGAGACGGCCGCGTTCCAGCGCGGCGGAGGCCGCGAGCTGGACCTTCGGGTCGGTGGGGTCGCCGGGGAACGGCCCGCTCGGCTCGTTGAACAGGTCGTATCCGAGCAGTGAGCGGTGGCCGCGCAGCGCCCGGGCCACCGTCCGGTACGCGGCCGACTGGGCGGTACGCAGATCCGCGTCGTCGTACAGGTGCCGGAAGGCGGCCTGCACCGCGGGCTGGAAGTAGTCGGCGAACCAGTCGCCGGGGTTGTGCTGGAACGGCAGGCCATCGGTGCGGGTGGCCCAGCGCGGCAGCCCGTCGCCGCCGAACCGCGGCCCGTACACATCCTGGTGCCAGTCGACCAGCACCAGCACCCGGTAGTGGTCGGCCCAGCCCAGGACGTGGTCGAGGTAGCGGAGATACCCGGTGTCGTAGTGGCCGCGCCGCGGTTCCACATGGCTCCACTGGATGTCCAGACGCATCAGGTTGAAGCCGCCGGCGGCCAGATCGGCGACGCTGGATTCGGTAACCGCGTCGGATTTGCCCAGGTTGAGACCGTGGAGTTGCAGGGCGCGGCCGCGCGCGTCCGCCAGATAGGTGTGGCCACCGATGGTGACGGTGCCCACCGGTGGCGGCGCGGAAGGCGCGGCTCCCGCGGGCACGGCGGACGCTCCCAGCAGACCCAGGGCCGCGGCGCACGCCACCGCGATCCGACCCGGCCATCTACCCCGCCACAGACCCAGGCGCATGGCCCATGAGCATGACGGCCAATCATGCTCACGACAAGGTGCCGGGCACAAGGACTTCGCCTGGCCTTCACGCCGCCTCCCACCCGACGTCTACAACCGTGTAGTAGATTGATCGCACTCGGTCCGGGCGCGGCAGCACCCCCCGGATGCGCCCGGGCCGAGTCGCAAGGCTCCGCCTGACGATGCCGCCCCGGGCGGCGCGGCGGGCCCGCGGTTCGGCCGGGGCCCTAGGGTCGGCCTTCCGGGACACCCAGTCAGCGGTCCTCCACCACGATGCCCAGCGCGCCCGCCAACCCCGGTGCCAGCTGGACGAGTTGGGAACTGTTGATCATCGCACCGCTCAGGGCTTCGTAGCCGTCGGCCAGATCGAGCAGGCTGGCGCCCCGCAGATCAACCCGCTTCAGCGCGGCCCGCCCGAGCCGGAGCCGCTCCAGGGCCGAGCCGGGGAACGACACATCGGCCAGCCGGGCGCCGCCCAGATCGACATCGCGCAGCACACAGTCCTCGAAGACGACCTCGTGCAGCGCGGCGGACCGCAGGTTGACCGAGTCGAACTTGCACCGGCGGAAGGACACCCTCCGCAGCTGCGCGCCGAACGCCTCGACACCCGCCAGCACGCACGAATCGGCGGTGGAATCCAGCCAGTTGGTCTCCGCGCAGCCGGTGCCGACGAGGCGGGTGCCCTGTATCCAGACCTCGTTGAAGCGGGCGGCGCGCAGCGAGCCACCGGTTATCGCGCACTCCGTGACGGCGCATTCGAGGAACTGCGCGTCATCGGCCCGCTCCTCCTCCAGGGTGAGGCCGTCGAAATGCACCGTGTCATACCGCTGCCGCGCCGCCAGGCCGCCCGCGTGCGGCTGGAGCAGATCGGCGTACGGCAGGTGGGACAGTTCCCCGGGCACGTTCATACAGACCACGCTAGCGAGGGGGTCTGACAACGCCCGATGCCTGTCGGCGGATCCGCGGATGCGCACATGGGTGCCGCTGGTTCGGCACCGCGGGGTTGCACGGTAGGGCCATCACCCCGACGGCCCCGAGCGAACACCTCTGGATATAAGCCGCATAACGCCCAGCGCTTGCTAGGTTGCCAGCCATGAGCCACTTCCTCCTTCCTGTCGCCGCCTTCGGCTCGGGAGGGGCCGGACGTCCCGGACGCGGACGCGCTGGCGACACCGGACGATCCGGAGGTGCCGCCTCCGGGACGGGAGGCGCGGGACGCGCGGGAGAGCCGGGAGGCGCGGGAGAGCCGGGAGGCGCGGGAGGCCCGGGAGACCCGGGACGCACGGGAGGCACAGGAGGCTCCCGGCCCGCTCCGCTGCCCGCCGTACGACTGCCCAGGCGGCGCGGTGTCGAGCTCTCGCTGCTGGCCGTGGCCGTACTGATCAGCGTGTACGGCTATGTCGCCGTCGGACTCGCCAAGCACGGCGCGGTACCGCGGGGCGCGGGGGGCTACGGCGCCGCCCTGGCGGTACTGGCCGTACTCGCCCACCTCGCCGTGCGGTGGCGGGCCCCGTACGCCGACCCGCTGCTGCTGCCGATCGCGGTGCTGCTCAACGGGCTCGGCCTGGTCCTCATCTACCGGCTCGACCTGGAGACGCCGGGGAACCCGGCGGCCCCGACGCAGATGGTGTGGTCAGCGCTCGGCGTCGGACTGTTCGTCGCCGTCGTGGTGCTGCTCCGGGACCACCGGACCCTGGCGCGCTACGGATATGTGTCGATGGCCGCCGCGCTCGTCCTGATGGCCGTTCCGATCTTCTTTCCGGCGATCAACGGGGCCAGGATCTGGATCCGGTTGGGCCCGCTCTCCTTCCAGCCGGGCGAGTTCGCCAAGATCCTGCTCGCGGTGTTCTTCGCCGCGTACCTCGCGGCCAACCGCCATGCGCTCGCGTACACCGAACGCACCCTCTTCGGCAGGCTTCAACTGCCCACCGGCCGGGTGCTCGGGCCCATCCTGGTGGTCTGGACGCTGAGCATCGGCGTGCTGGTCCTGGAGACCGACCTGGGGACCTCGCTGCTGTTCTTCGGGGTCTTCGTCGTCATGCTCTACGTGGCCACCGGCCGCACCGGCTGGATCGTCATCGGTCTGCTGCTCGCCGCCGCGGGCGCCTACGGCGTCAGCACCGTGGAGACGCACGTGCACAGCCGCATCGACAACTGGCTGCACCCGTTCGCCAGCATCGCCGCGGGCCAAGGGGCGGGGCAACTCGCGCAGTCGCTCTTCGCCTTCGGCGCGGGCGGGCTGCTGGGCACCGGACTCGGCCGGGGCCACTCGATCCTGATCGGCTTCGCCGTGAAGTCCGACTTCATCCTGGCCACCGCGGGCGAGGAGTTGGGGCTCACCGGCCTGCTCGTGCTCTTCCTGCTGTACGCGCTGCTGGTGGAGCGCGGCTACCGCGCCGGGCTCGCCGTCCGCGACTCCTTCGGGCGGCTGCTGGCGGTCGGGCTGGCATCGATCCTGGCGCTCCAGGTCTTCGTGATCGCGGGCGGGGTGATGGATCTGATCCCGCTCACCGGCATGGCGATGCCGTTCCTGGCGCAGGGCGGCTCGTCCGTCGTCACCAACTGGATCATCATCGCGCTGCTGATCCGGCTCAGCGACTCGGCCCGCAGGCCACGCCCGCTGACCGCGGAGACCGGCGAGATCGCCACCGTACGGCCCGTGGAGGACGACGAACGGTGATCCGCTACATCCGGCATGCCGCCGTCCTCTGCCTGCTGATGCTCGTCGCACTGCTGGTCAACGCCACCCGGGTGCAGGTCGTCAACTCCGACTCGTACGCCGCCAACCCGGCCAACCGGCGCACGGTGCTGCTCCGCTACGGCCAACCCCGCGGGAACGTCTACGCGGGTGCGACGGCCGTCACCGGCTCCAAGGACACCGGCGGATCGCTGCGTTACCAGCGCACCTACCCAAACGGCCCGCTGTACGCGCCCGTTACCGGCTATGCCTCGCAGACCTACGGCAGCACGCTGCTGGAGAACGCCGCGGACGGCATCCTGTCCGGCACCGATCCGCGGCTCGCCGCGTTCCCGCTGTGGAACGCGATCGCCCGCGAGCAGAACCCGGGCGGGCAGGTGCGCTCGACCATCCTCCCGGCCGCGCAGCAGGCCGCGTTCAGCGGTCTCGGCGGCAGCAAGGGCGCGGTCGCCGCGGTCGAACCAGCCACCGGCAGGATCCTGGCGCTGGTCTCCTCGCCCTCCTACGACCCGGGAAGCTTCGCCGGAACGAGCCGCTCCGACGTCGCGGCCTGGCAGCGATTGACCTCCTCCGCCGACCAGCCGCTGCTCAACCGGGCGATCCGGCAGACCTATCCGCCCGGCTCCGCCTTCAAGGTCGTCACAGCCGCCGCGGGCCTGGACAGCGGCCGGATCACCGACATCAACGCGGCCACCACCTCCCCCGACCCGTACCCCCTGCCGAACACCGCGACCCAGCTGACCAACGAGGCCGGCGGCTGCGCCAACGCCACGCTGCTCTACGCCTTCCAGGTCTCCTGCAACACCGTCTTCGCCGAGCTCGGCGATGACGTCGGACTGTCGCGCATGGTGAGCACCGCGCAGGCCTTCGGCTTCAACGACAAGAACCTGGGCATCCCGTCCCGGGTCAGCGAAAGCGTCTTCGACACCGACATGAACGCCGCACAGCTCGCCCTGTCGTCCATCGGCCAGTACGACACCCGCGCGACGCCCCTGCAGATGGCGATGGTGGCGGCCGCGGTGGCCGACGGGGGCCAGGTGATGCGGCCCTATCTGATCGACAGGGAGACCCGGGCGAACGGCTCGGCCGTCGCCGTGACCCGCCCCAAGGCGCTTCGCCGCGCGATGAGTTCACACACGGCGTCGCTGCTGCAGCAGATGATGGTGAACGTGGTGACCCAGGGCACCGGTACGAACGCCCGGATTCCCGGGGTGGACGTGGGCGGCAAGACGGGCACCGCGCAACACGGTGTGGGCAACGCGGGGACGCCCTACGCCTGGTTCATCTCCTGGGCACGGCCCAAGGGGTCGGGCACCGCACCGGTCGCGGTGGCGGTGGTGGTCGAGGACGCGGCGGCCAACCGCGCCGACATCTCCGGCGGCGGCAACGCGGCGCCGATCGCACAGGCGGTGATGCGGGCGGTGCTGGGCCTGTGAGCGGGCCGCCGGGCCGCGCCTCACAGGGTTCCGGTCGGAGTCTGCGCCAGCAGGAAGTCGACCACGTCGGTCAGCAGACCGCGATGCGCGTACGCGGCGCGCTGCCGGACCGCCCCCGGGCCGACCGCGCGCAACCGCCGCAGCCCGACGGTCACCGCCTGTACGTCGCCGAGTTCCTCCAGCGCCGGACGGATGTGGCGCAGCAGGGCGTCGACGAGGCTGCCCGGTTCGGTGGCCCGCCCGGTACGCGGATCGATGCCCACGGCGGTCAACTCGTCGCGCGCCGCCCGCCAGCAGGCGGCGCGCAGCAGCGGTGTGGGCAGGTCGGGGCCGGGGTCGCCGCGCTCCACGGACCGCAGCGCGGTGACCACCAGCGCCCTGACCACGGCGGCGAGCAGGGCGCTCTCCTCGGCGGTCACCGGCATGTCGCAGGCCCGTACCTCCAGGGTGGGGTAGCGCGTGGAGAGCCGGACGTCCCAGAAGATCGTCCGCCGGTCCACCAGCGCCCCGCCCTCCTCCAGCGCGTTGACCAACTCGTCGTGCTCGCGCAGCGAGTGGAAGTACGGCGGCGGCCCGGACACCGGCCACCGCTGCCAGTGCAGCCAGCGCCAGCTGGCGTACCGGGTGTCCCGGCCCTCGTGGAACGGCGAGTTGGCGGACATCGCGATCAGCGCCGGAAGCCATGGCCGCAGATGGTTGCCGACCAGTACCGCCTGCTCCCGGTCGGGTACGCAGGTGTGCACCTGGCTGGCGCAGATCACATGCTCGTCCACCAGTGCGCGGTAGGCCTCCAACTGGGCCCGGTAGCGCGGCTTCTGGGTGATCTGCTGGGGGACCGCCCCGCCGAGCACCGACGCACCGGTGGCCACCGCGCCCAGCCCTTCGATGGCCGCCGCCGCGGCGACCGCCGCCCGCGACTCGCGCAGATGCCGCAGCAGGTCGGCGTGTTCGACACACGGCGGGGTGTGCGTCTCCAGCTGGACCAGGCCCAGCTCCGAGGTCACGGCGTCACCCAGATCCACCGCTGCCCGCTTCACCACCATCGCCGAGGTCGCGGCGACATCGCGCGTCGCGGGGTCCACGAGGAGGTACTCCTCCTCCACGCCCATCAGCGGCTTGCCCGTGAGGGGTTCTCCCGTAGCGGGTGTGCAGGGCCCGGTCTCGCGCTCCTCGCGGTCTGTCTGGTCTGTCATCGCCACTCCGCCCAGTGAAGGTCATGACGTCTTCTCGGGCCGACGGACCGCACAGCTGAGTGTGCCGTCGACGACGGCGACGATTACCGTGTCGCCGGGTTCCGCGACGCCGGACAGCAGCAACGAGGCGACCCGGTTGTCCAGTTCGGTCTGGATGACGCGGCGTAGCGGCCGGGCGCCGGCCTCCGGCTGGTAGCCGGTGCCGGCCAGCCACTGCCTGGCTGCCTCGGTCACCTCCAGTTCCAGGTCCTGGGCGCGCAGTCGTCGGCGGCTGCGTTCCAGCATCATGTCGAGGATCACCGCGATGTGGTCCCGGCTGAGTGGATGGAAGACCACGATGTCGTCGATGCGGTTGAGGAACTCCGGGCGGAACTGCGACTCCAGCTCCGGCTGGATCACGTCCCGGATCGCGGCGATCGGCCGATCGGCCAGGTCCTGGATGCGGCGCGCGCCGACGTAGCTGGTCATGATGACGACCGTGGTGCGGAATTCGACGGTGCCGCCCTGGGCGTCGGTCAGCCGCCCGTCCTCCAGGATGCGCAGCAGCACGTTGAAGGCGTCCGGGTGCGCCTTCTCGATCTCGTCGAACAGCAGGACGCAGTACGGTTTGCGGCGCACCGCGTCGGTCAGCAGGCCGGCCTCCTCGTGGTCGGTGTATCCGGGCGGGGCGCCGACCAGGCGGCTGACGGTCTGCCGCTCCTGGTACTCGTTCATGTCGATGCGGATCAGGCGGTCCTCGTCGCCGAACAGCACCTCGGCCAGCGCTTTGGCCAGTTCGGTCCTGCCGACGCCGGTCGGCCCGAGGAACAGGAACGAGCCCACCGGCCGGTCCGGGTCGCCCAGTCCGGAACGGCTGCGCCGTACCGCCTCGCAGACCGCGGTGATCGCCTCGTCCTGGCCGACGACCCGGGCGTGCAGCGCCTCCTCCAGCTTGAGCAGGCGCTCGCGTTCGGTGGCGGCGAGCTTCTCGACGGGGATGCCGGTACGGGACGAGACGAGGGCGGCGATGTCGTCGGCGGTGACGGCGGCCACGCCCGCGCGCTTCTCCGCGAGCTTGGACAGTTCCTCCTCGGCCTTGAAGATCTCCGCCTTCAGCTCCTCGGCGCGCCCGTAGTCCTCGTCGGCGACGGCCTGGTCCTTCTCACGGCGCACCTTGTCGACCCGTGCCTCGGCGGCCGTGAGTTCGGCGCCGCGGGCGAGTGAGCGCAGCCGGACCCGGGCGCCCGCCTGGTCGGTGAGGTCGATGGCCTTCTCGGGCAGGAACCGGTCGCTGATGTAGCGGTCGGTCAGTTCGGCCGCCGCGACCAGCGCGTCATCGTAGTAGCGGACCTGGTGATGGGCCTCGTACACGTCGCGCAGCCCCTCCAGGATCCGCACGGTCTCCTCGACAGTGGGCTCGCGGACCAGCACCGGCTGGATCAGGCGCTCCACCGCCGGATCCTTCTCCAGGTGCCTGCGGTACTTATCGACGGTGGTCGCGCCCACCAGGTGGAGTTCGCCGCGGACCAGCGCCCGCTTGAGGGTGTTCCCCGCGTCCATCGCGCCCTCGCGGCCGCTGCCCGCGCCGACCGCGGTGTGCACCTCGTCAATGAACAGGATCAGACCGCCCGTGGTGGCCTTGCCCTCGTCCAGCACCTTCTTGATCCGCTCCTCGAACTCCCCCCGGTGCTTCGCTCCGGCCGCCAGGCCGACCAGGTCGAGCTGGACGACGGGCTTGTTCGCCAGCGACTCGGGCACGTCGCCGTCCGCGATCCGCTGCGCGAGCCCCTCGACGACGGCCGTCTTGCCCACGCCCGGCTCGCCGATCAGCACCGGGTTGTTCCGGGAGCGGCGGGAGAGGATCTCGACGGTCTGCTCGATCTCGTCCGCCCGGCCGACCACGGGGTCGAGGCGGCCCGCCCGCGCCTCCTCGGTCAGATCGCACCCGTACTCGTCCAGCGTCGGGGCCTTGGCGCCGCGGTCCGTGGGTTCCGCGGTGGTCCGCAGGGCGTCGGGGGTGGTGGCGTGCGAGGTCAGTGCCCGGATGGCGGCGCTGCCGGGTTGTTCGACCAGGGCGCTGAGGATGTGCTGCGGCCCGATGTACGAGGCGCCGCTGGACCGGGCCAGGGTGTGCGCGGTGCTCAGGGCGCGTTTGGCGGCCGGGGTGAGCTGCGGCCGCTCGCCTTCGGCGAGCTCGCCGATGGGCAGCGCCTCGGCGAGTTCCGCGGCGAGCCGGTCGGGTTCGACGCCCGCCTTGGCCAGCAGGCTACGGGACGGTTCGACCCGGGTGGCGGCCCACAGCAGGTGGTCGGTGTCCAGGTCGGCGCTGCCGTCGTCCGCGGCCCGCCGGGCGGCCGAGGATGTCAGCTCTCGGGCGGAGTCGCTGAGCAGTCGGCCGATCGGTGCGCGCTCCGTGGCGGAAGCCGCAGTTCGAGGGCTCAGCCCCAGGAATCTCTCCAGCAGATCGAACGGGTCGAGCCGGTCGCGGCGGGGCCCGCGAGAGGTACCTGGCAGCATGGGCGTCATCTCCTTCGGCCCTGCGGCGGAAGGCGCGGCGAGCCGCACGGAAGCACGTCGTGCGCACGTACGATTCCCAGTCTCACCCGGCGGCCGTCAGCCCGCTAGGCGGGCGCCCGCGGGGGCCGGGGGGCCTGATCCCGGCACCCTGGCGGTACGAGAGGATGCGGGCCGGCGTTCGTCCGTCATTCACCGCAGGGGGGACCTGTCACCGTGAGCACACCACCGGGCCCGTACGTGCAGCACCCGTACGGCCAGAGCCCGTACGGGCAGCCCTACCCGCAACCGCAGACCTATCCGCAGGGGCCGCCGAGCCCGTACGGCCCGTACGGCCAGGCGCCGCAGGCCGGTTGGGGCGTCCAGCCCCCGCTGCCGCCGCTGCCGCCGCAGCGGAACACCGGCAAAGTGATCGCCGTCGTCGTGGGCGCGATCGCGTTCTTCGCCGTCGGCGGTGCGGGACTGCTGGTGACGCTGGGCGGTGGGGGCGGCGGTACCAAGGCCGATTACAAGTTGACGGTCCCGCGGTCCCTGGAGAGCGGCAAGTACACGCTGCAGCAGGACATCTCGCAGAAGCTGGACAGCGACATGGCGGGCCAGCGCAGCGGCTACGGGGCGCACGACATGAGGGGCGCCGCCGGTGAGTACCAGTCGGCGTCCGGCAGCTCGCTCGACCGGATGTCCGTGACGGGGCTTTACGGCACGATCGACGACCCCGATGTGGCCAAGGACCACTTCCTCCACGGCATGGAGACCAGCGGCACCACCACCGTCGCCGTCCCCTCGAAGGTGATCACCCCGAGCGGCTCCACCGAACCGCTGACCTGCGAGGTCCTGAACGCCCAGGTGGGGGTGCGCACCCTGCCGACACCGGTCTGCGTATGGGCCGACAACGGCACGCTCGCCGCCGTGATGAAGCTGAGCGCCACGAACCTGACGACGAGCGCCGACTCCATCGACCTCAACGCCTTCGCCGAGGAGGCCAACACGATCCGCGAAGAGGTACGGGTCAGGCTCTAGGCCCCCCGCGGCGGCGCTCCGTCAGGACGCCTCCGCGCCCTGGCGGATCGTTTCGGCCACCTCCTGGGTGCGGGCCGATTCCTCGGCGGAGAAACGTTCCGCGTCCAGCTTTTCGGCGATCTCCTCGTCCTGGGCCATCAGCAGGTCCAGGTTGGAGTCGCCCAGCTCGAAGACGCCCATGTCCACGTACGCCTGCTGCAGGCGTTCGCCCCACAGTCCGATGTCCTTGACGCAGGGGACGATACGGCTGAACAGCAGTTTGCGGAACAACTGCAGGTATTCGGACTGCTCGCTCAGTTCGTCGGCCTCCTTCGCGGGTACGCCGAAGTTCTCCAGGACTTCGGCGCCGCGCAGGCGGTCGCGCATCAGATAGCAGCCCTCGATGACGAATTCCTCGCGCTCCCGCAGTTCGGCGTCGGTGAGCTGCTTGTAGTAGTCACGCAGCGCCATTCTGCCGAAGGCCACATGCCGGGCCTCGTCCTGCATGACGTAGGCGAGGATCTGCTTGGGCAGCGGCTTGTCCGTGGTGTCGCGCAGCATGCCGAAGGCGGCCAGCGCCAGTCCTTCGATGAGGACCTGCATTCCCAGATAGGGCATGTCCCAGCGCGAGTCGCGCAGTGTGTCGCCGAGCAGGGCCTGCAAATTGTCGTTGATCGGGTAGAGCATCCCGACCTTTTCATGGAGGAACCGGGCGTATATCTCGGCGTGCCGGGCCTCGTCCATGGTCTGGGTCGCGGAGTAGAACTTCGCGTCGAGATCGGGGGCGGATTCCACGATACGGGCCGCGCAGACCATCGCGCCCTGTTCGCCGTGCAGGAACTGGCTGAACTGCCAGGAGGCGTAATGGCGGCGCAGATCCCGCTTGTTCTGCTCGCTCATCTTGTCCCAGTACGGGGTGCCGTAGAGCATCAGGTTCTGGTCCGGGACGCCCAGCGGGTCGTACGGGTCGACCTCAAGGTCCCAGTCGATGCGCTTGGCGCCGTCCCACTGCTTGTCCTTGCCCTTCTGGTAGAGGGCGAGCAGGCGGTCCCGCCCGTCGTCGTACTCCCAGGCGAAGCGGGCCTGCCCGGTGGACTGGACGGACCAGTCGGTCGGAGCGGAGGCGCCGGACCGACCGGGGCGTTGGGCGTACAGCTCGTGCGTCGACACCGACGTCTCCTCCTCTTGCGGGATGACTCTGCACCAGGACGGCTCTTGGGGCAGCGTCACATGCGGGTTACCAAAGGGTCAACAACTTCGGCCCGAGGTATTGACGACCTTGCTGACAACGCGTCTCATAAGGATGTGACCGCCGGTAACCACAAGTCCGACCCGCCAGAGGTGGCAGCCACATGACCGTGACCAATGGAACGCCCAGCGGCCCACACGACGGGATCGGGGTGCTCAAGGAGCGCGAGCAGGTGGCCGAGCGGCTGCTGGACGCATCCGCCAAGCACTCCTTCGACCCGGACCGGGAGTTGGACTGGGACGCCCCCTTCGAAGAGGGCAAGTGGTTCTGGCCGCCCGAGCTGTGCTCGCTCTATGACACCCCGCTGTGGCGGAACATGTCCGAGGAACAGCGGATCGAGCTGAGCAAGCACGAGTCAGCATCGCTTGCCTGCGTGGGCATCTGGTTCGAGGTCATCTTGATGCAGCTGCTGATGCGGCACATATACGACATCGATCCGACCAGCCGCCATGTCCGCTACGCGCTCACCGAGACCGCCGACGAGTGCCGCCATTCGATGATGTTCGCCCGGCTGGTGAAGAAGTACGGCACGCCGGTCTACCGGCCGAGCAGGCTGCACCACAATCTGGCCCGGCTGATGAAGTCGGTCTCCACGACGCCCGGTTCGTTCACCGCGACGCTGCTGGTCGAGGAGATCCTGGACTGGATGCAGCGCCAGACCTTTCCGGACGGGCGCGTCCAGCCGCTGGTGCGTGGGGTGACCCGGATCCATGTGGTCGAGGAGGCGCGCCATGTGCGGTACGCGCGCGAGGAGTTGCGCCGCCAGATGGTCTCCGCGCCACGCTGGGAGACCGGGCTGACCCGCCTGATGTCGGGCGAGACCGCGCGGGTGGTCGCCATGTCGCTGATCGGCCCGAAGGTGTACGAATCGGTGGGCCTCAACCCCCGGTACGCGATGGAGCAGGCACACAACAGCCCGCACCGCCGCGAGGTCATGCGCCGCTCGGCCGTACGGCTCACCGATTTCCTGGAGGAGATCGGCGTCCTACGCGGGCCGGGGCGTCGGCTGTGGGTCAGCTCGGGGCTGTTGGGGTGAGGCGGTAGGCGGCTTTCGTCGGGGTACGGCAGGTTTGGCACCACTGGTCCGCGCCGTCGTGGTCACGCGCCGTCGCGGCGGAACTTCTTGGGGGCAAGCCCCCGAACCCCACGGTTGCCCGGCCGTTAAGCTGCCGGTATGGGCAGCGGTGCGGAAGGGCGCGGGACGGGCACCTACCGGCGGCTGCCGGTCGCGGAGCGGCGGCGCGAACTGCTCGTCGCGGCACTGGACCTGTTCAGCCACCGCGCTCCCGAGCAGGTGTCCATAGACGACATCGCGGCCGCCGCGGGCGCCTCCCGCCCGCTGGTCTACCGCTACTTCCCCGGCGGCAGGCAGCAGATCTACGAGGCGGCGCTGCGCAGTGCCGCCGAGCAGTTGGTGGGGTGCTTCGCGGAACCGCCGGTGGGCACGCCCACCCAGCGCCTGTCCAACGCCCTGGACCGCTACCTGGCGTTCGTCGCCGAGCATGACGCCGGGTTCTCCGCCCTGGTGCGCGGCGGCTGTGTCACCGAGACCAGCCGTACGACGGCGATCATCGACGAGGTGCGGCGGGGCGCGGCGGAACAGGTCTTCGTCCACCTCGGTGTGCCCGAGCCGGGGTTGATGCTGCGGATGGCCGTACGGTCCTGGATCGCCGCGGCCGAGACGGTCTCGCTGATCTGGCTGGACGAGGGACGGCAGCCGCCCGCCGACGAGCTGCGCGGCTGGCTGATCGACCAGTTCGTCGCGATACTCGCCGCCACGGCGGCGGGCGATCCGCAGTCTGCCGCGATCATGTCGGCGTTCCTGGCCCACGAGCGCGCGGACAGCCCGGCGGGCGGCCTCGCTCGGCGGGCACTGCCGCTGACCGGGGCGGCGGCACACCTGCTCCGGTAGCGCCCGCGGGTGCGGGTGCGATCCTGAAGACGTGCGAAGCGAGGAGACCGAGTTCAGCGGCGGGCCGCTGGACGGACGGGTCATGGCGGTACTGGTGGGCCCCACCGGAAGACCACCGAAGGTGTACACGGTCCCGGTGCCCGGCGAGGACGGCGCGCCGGAGACCGTACTGGTGTACCGGCTGGCGCCCGCGGCCAGGCCGCGGCGGACCCGCTGGCGGTACGAGTACGACCCCGAGGGGCGTCGGCACACGGGGCTGAAGTGGCCCTGGAGCAAGCGGTGACGGCGGCACGCGGGTCTGCCGTGCCCCGCATCCGCCGCCCGAAACCGGCCGGTCGCTCCGGTATCCGTCCAGACCGTTGACAGCGGTGGCCGGGGCCGATTGGCTTCTGCGAGCGGGCGCGCGGCCGGTCCGCCTCCCACGCCCTGGCGGTCCGCCGGGACCGGCACGCCGCCCGCCCCTTAGCCCCGCGCCGGCGCACCTGGCAGTGGCCGGTCGGGGAAGACGGCCCGTACGCGACCCGTGGGGGGAGCGGATGATCCCGGCGCACCTCCAACCGCTCGCCGCCGACGACCCTGCCCGCGTAGGCGGCTTCGAGCTGCTGGGACGGCTCGGCGACGCCGATCCCGACGGGATGGTGGTCAGCTACCTGGCCCGCGCCGCGGAAGGCGGTACGGCCGCGCTCTCGGTGGCGCGGGAGCACTGTCCGCCCGAACGGTTCGCCGCGGCGGTGCGGGCCGCGCGCGCGATCGGCGGCCGGTACGCGCCCGAGGTGCTGGCCGCACAGGTGTCCGGCGGCCGGTCATGGCTGGCCACCGAGTACCTCCCCGGCCTTGCGCTCGCCGACGCGGTCGCCGGGTACGGGCCGCTGTCCGGCCGCGCCACGCTGGCGCTTGCGGCGCCGCTGGCACGGGCGTTGAGCCGCGCACGCCGCGCCGGGACCGCGCGACTGCGCCTGACGCCCGCCTCCGTCACGCTCACCGCGTCCGGTCCGAGGATCACGGGGGTGGACATCGCCACCGGTCCGGCGGACGACGTCCAAGCGCTCGGTGCGGTACTGGTCTTCGCCGCCACCGGCCGGCCGCCCCGCCCCGCCGACCTGCCCGGCCTGACCGCCGTACCGCCCGAGGTGCGGCCACTCGCCGCCCGGCTGCTGGCCGCCGAACCGCACCGGCGGCCGGACCCGGCGGAGCTGGCCGAGGAGATCGAGGCGCCGGTGGAGCTCTCCCGCGAGCTGCCGCCCGCGCTGGTCGCCGAGATCGTCCGCCGGACCCGCGGCCACGGCGAGCCACGTCCGGCGGGCACCCGGCCGTCGGACGCGTCCGAGCGCGGTCCGTCCCGCCGGGCGACGGTCGTCGCGGCGGCGGGCTCCGTGGCGGGCGCCGCCATAGCGGGCATCGTGTCGGCACTGGTGCACGGACGGCCGCCGACCGCTGCCGGGGTCGGCGTCAACCCGTCAAGTCCGGTGCCGCTGACGCCGACCGCGACCCGCCCGCCCGGTGTCGCGCCGCGCCCGCTGTGGACGTACGACACGGTGCCGCTCGCCGACGCCCCGCCGTTGCCGGTGGACCAGCGCACGGTGGTGCTCGCGGGCGCCGACGGCTCGCTGGTCGGCGTCGACTGCGCGAGCGGTCAACGGCGTTGGCACACCGGCGGGTTCAACCCGGCGGCAGCCGCGCAGATCACCGGTGACGGGCTGGTGGCCGGGCGGTCCCAGGGCGCCGGGCCGCCGACCCTGGCCGCGCTCGCCCCGGCCAACGGCCACCGCCGCTGGGAACTGCCGGTCCCCCGCGGCCTCGCCCTGATCGGCGGCGGGCTCGTCGCCTCGGACACCGAGGCCTGCTACCTGGCGGCAACGGCCGGCGGGCCGGGCCGACATGGCGCGGCGCCACAAGGCCCCGGCCAGACCTGTCTGGTCCGCTACGACCTGGGCACCCGCGAGGAGCGCTGGCGCACCCCGCTGGCGCACGCCGACCGTACCGCCACCCCGCAGGCCACCGTCGACCGGGCCCGGCTCGTCGTGGTCGACGGCGGGTACCTCACCTCGTACGACACCCGCGACGGCCGCCAGCAGTCGCGGACCCGGCTGCCCGGCGGGCGGGACGGCCGTCCGGCCGCCGACGGCACCCGGGCGTACGCGGCGACCGGCGGCGAGGTCGCGGCCGTCGACCTGGGCACTGGACGCATCGCGTGGCGCACCTCCGGCACATCGCGCAGACCCGCGTACGGCGATCCGGCGGTGCTCGGCGGTGTCGTGTACGTGGCGGAGCGGACGGCCGGGTTGGTGGCGCTGGACGCCGGCTCCGGTCGCAGGCTGTGGAGTTGTGCCTCGCCGGTACCGCTGCTGACCGCCGACGCTCCGGTGGTCCACCGCGACCGGGTGTACGCGGCCACCGGCGACAGCCGGGTCTGGGTCAGCGTCTTCGAGCTCTCCGGCCGCCGGATCGCCTGGACTTACCGTTCACCCAGGGCCGGGTCAGGGCGCACCCGGATCGCCTTCCTCGGCGACCAGTTGTACGTCCGCAACGGAGACATCCTGCAAGCCCTGCCCATGGACTGACCCCACGGCGTCGTCTGCTGCGTGCGTGCGACCCTGAATCCAACCAATGAGTGATGGCGCACGTCCGATTCGCACGTACGAATTCCGCTTTCTCTAACGAAGTTATGACGAGTCATGACAGGATCGGACGCGCCCGACGAAAGGTGATTCATTCGCACCCGGAGGTGATGGGATGTCAGCGGTACGTCGGCCCAGTAGGTGGGTGCGATCCGCGCTGCTGTGTGCCGGGATAGCCTGCTCCGCCGCACTCGTACTGCCCGCCGCGCCGGCGATCGCCGCGCCGCCACCCGACGACCCAGCACAGGGCCCAGCACAGTCCCCTTCGCTCATCGATCTGCTGACCCGGCTGCAGACGCTCTACCAGCAGGCTGAGCAGGCCACGGAGACATACAACGGTACACAGGAGCGGCTCGGCAAGGAGCGCGCGCGGGTCGACATGTTGAACAAGCAGCTCGCCGACCAGCGTTCGGCGGTCCAGTCGGGCCGCGACATCGCCGGAGCGCTCGCCCGCAGGCAGTACCAGGACGGCGGAATCTCCGCCTACACGCGGCTGTTGCTCACCGACGATCCGGCGACGGCCCTCTCCCAGGCCCATGTCCTCCGCCAGCTGATGAGCAGCCAGGCATCGCTGGTGGGCAGGCTGCAGGCCGGAGAGCGCAGGCTGGACGAGCTGACGACCAAGGAGCGGGCCTCGCTCGCATCGGTGCGCCAACTCGCCGACCAGCAGCGGAAGGACCGCGACGACGTCAAGGGCAGGCTGGGTGATGTGGAGAAGCTGGTCTCCTCGTTGACCGGCACCCAACTCGACCAGCTGCACCAGCTGGAGCAGCAGGGCATCGACCAGGCGCAGCAGGCGCTGCTCTCCTCCGGAAGGCTCGGCTCGGACAGCAGGCCGCCGTCCGTCCGCGCCCAGCAGGCCGTCTCCTACGCGTACGCGCAGCTGGGCAAACCGTATATGTGGGGCGCGCAGGGCCCGAACGCGTTCGACTGCTCCGGGCTCACCTCGCAGGCCTGGGCGCACGCCGGGCGGCCGATCCCGCGCACCAGCCAGGAGCAGTGGGCGCAACTGCGGCACGTACCGCTGAACCTGCTGCGCCCTGGTGACCTGATCGTCTACTTCTCGCGCGCCACGCATGTGGCGCTTTATGTGGGCAACGGGAAGGTGATTCAGGCGCCTCGGCCGGGCGAGGCGGTGAAGATGACGGCCGTTGCGGCGAATCCGATTCTCGGCGCGGTCCGGCCGGACGCGTAGCGTCCGGCCGGTTTTCGGGTTCAGCTTCGGGGGCTGCGCCCCCAAGCCCCGCCGGTGGCTCCGCCCCCAGACCCCCGGGGGGCTGGCCTGGCGCTCCCAGGTCCCGCCCGGGCGGTTCGCTGGCTACGCCCTCAGGTTCTGCTGGGGCCGCGCCCCCGCACCCCGCCGGGGGCTCCGCCCCCGAACCCCCAGGGGGCTGCGTCCCCAAGCCCGTTGGGGGCTCCGCCCCGACCCCCGCGGGGCCGTGCCACCCCACCCCGCCGGGGGCCGTGGGGGCTGTGCCCCGCGCCTCCCGGGGGGTTAGCTCGCCTCGGAGAGGTAGGCCTCGGCCAGGGTGGGGTCGAAGAACCAGGATTCGAAGTCGGCTGGGTTGTCGAAGCCGTTGGCGAAACGGTTGGCTACCGGCGGCAGTTGGCCCGCCGCGCCGATCAGGTTCAGCACGTGCTCGGGCGGCGGGGCCAGCATCGCGTTGGTCCACTTGGTGACGTGCTGGGCGTACTCCCAGTAGCGGTCGAAGGTGGCCTGCATCCAGTCGCGGTCGAAGGGCTTGTCGCCCTGCGCGACGATGCTGTCGAGGTACGAGGCCGCGCACTTGGCAGCGTTGTTCGAACCCTGGCCGGTGATCGGGTCGTTGGCGACGACGACGTCGGCGACGCCCAGCACCAGCCCGCCGGACGGCAGTTCGCCGATCGGGTTGCGGACCGTCGGGGCGTAGCGCCCGGCCAGGGTGCCGTTGGCGTCGGTGAGTTCGACCTTCCGCGCCCGGTCGTACTCCCAGGGCAGGAAGCGCTCCATCAGCTCAAGGGTGATCCGCAGGTGCTCACGCGGGTCCTTGACGCCCTCGAAGACATCGAGCGGACCGCCGGGGATGCCCTCCCAGAACAGGATGTCGGCCGGGCCCGAGGTGGTCAGGGTCGGCATGATGAACATCTCGCCGACGCCCGGCACCAGGTTGCAGCGCACCGCGTGGTAGTCCGGGTGCTCGGGGCGCGGGCCCAGCCCGTGCACGTAGGCGACGGCCAGCGCGCGCTGCGGGCTGTCGTACGGCGAGCGGGAGGCGTCGCGGCCGAACATCGACACCAACTCGCCCTTGCCCGCGGCGACCAGCACCAGGTCGTAGCGGCGGGAGAAGTAGTCGAGGTCGGAGACGGCGGCACCGTGGATGACGAGCTGGCCACCGCGCTGGGCGAAGGCCTCCATCCAACCGGCCATCTTCACCCGCTGGTCGACGGACTGGGCGTAGCCGTCGAGTCGGCCGACCCAGTCGATCGGGCGCGACCCGTCGGGCCCGGCGACGGAGACGCCGAGTCCCTCGATGCGCGGGGCCTGGCTCTCCCAGAAGTTCAGCTCCAGGTCACGCTCGTGCTGCAGCGCGGTGGTGAACATGCACTGGGTGGACATGACCCTGCCGTCGCGGATCTCGTCCGCGGTGCGGTTGGTCATCAAGGTGACCTCGTAACCGCGGGACTGCAGACCAAGGGCCAGTTGCAGGCCGGACTGCCCGGCTCCGACGATGAGTATCTTGCGCATCGCGAAATCCTCGCAAATAGGTGTTCCGGGACCAAGCCCCCGGGAGTGGGGGGCTCAGGGGCCTGGCCCCAGGCGGGTCCGGGGGCTCGCCCCCGGGGGTCGATCTGGGTGGGCCCGAGGGCCCGCCCCCGGAGAACGGCTACTCCGGAAGCACCGTCAAAGCGTGTCCGCACAGGGCGAGAAGTGCCTCGACAACCGTGTCCCGCTTCCGGGCGTCGCACACCACGACCGGTATCTCCGCCGGTACGGACAGCGCATCGCGGACATCCTCCGCCCCGTACTCCGGCGAGCCCTCGAAGTGGTTCACCGCCACCACGAACGGCAGTCCGCAGGTCTCGAAGTAGTCGAGTGCGGGAAAGCAGTCGGCCAGTCGCCGGGTGTCGGCCAGCACGATTCCGCCGATGGCGCCGCGGGCGAGGTCGTCCCACATGAACCAGAAGCGCTGCTGGCCCGGTGTGCCGAACAGGTAGAGGACCAGGTCCTCGTCGAGAGTGATCCGGCCGAAGTCCATGGCGACCGTGGTCGTGGTCTTCTCCGGCGTCGCCTCCAGATCGTCAACGTCCTCACTGGCCCTGGTCATCAGGGCCTCGGTGGTGAGCGGGGTGATCTCGGAGACGGACGAGACGAAGGTGGTCTTGCCCACGCCGAAGCCGCCCGCGATGACGATCTTGGCGCTGGAGGGGGCCCGGCTGGTGTCCTTCTGCCAGGCCTGGATGCCCTCCTCCGCTTCCGGGAGCGCGGACAGCACCGGCGCCGCCTCAGAGCTTGCGAAGTCCACTGAGCACCCTTTCCACCAACGCGCGGTTGGGCTGTACCGGTCCCTGGCCGGCGCCGTAGACGCGGATCTTTCCCTGGTCCGCGAGGTCACTGAGCAGTACCCGGACCACCCCGAGCGGGATGCGCAGCAGCGCCGAGATCTCGGCGACCGACCGCATCCTGCGGCACAGTTCGACGATGGCCCGCAGCTCGGGCATCACCCCGGCGGCCACCCCGCCGGAGGTCAGCTCAAGACGCTCTTCGGGTCCGTCGATCGTCGCGACGAACGTCTCCACCAGCAGTACGTGCCCGAAGCGGGTCCGTCCGCCGGTAAGGGCGTAGGGACGTACGCGGGAGGGTTTGCGGTCCGCGCCGCGGACCGGTAGCGGGGACGCGGGCATCACTGCTCGCTTTCGGTCTGGGTAGCCGCCGGATCGGCGGTACGGGCCTTGCTGAGCTCGCTGCGCAGCTCAGGGGTGAGGACGTGTCCGGCACGGCCGACGAACAGGGCCATGTGGTACGCGACCACGCTCATGTCGCACTCGGGCGAGGCGTGCACGCCGAGCAGCGAGCCGTCGCTGATCGACATGATGAACAGGCAGCCGTTGTCCATCGCGACCACCGACTGCTTGACGATGCCCGCCTCCATCAGCCGGGCCGCGCCGTCGGTGAGCGAGGCGAGCCCCGAGACGACCGTCGCCAGGTCGCCGGAGGCCTTGGCCGGTCCCGAACCGGGTTCCCGCCGCGCTGGTTCGGCGCCCACTACGGTCCCGCCGTCCGCGTCGGAGGAGCACAGCAGCAGTCCGTCGGAGGAGATGACGGCGACCGAACGGACGCCTGGCACCTCCTCGACCAGGTTGCCCAGCAGCCACTGGAGGCTGCGCGCCTCGTGGCTGAGCGGGACGGTGCTGGATCCGGTACTCGACTGGTTCACCCGCGTGCCTCCTCGGAGGGTTCCCCGTTTTGTGACTGCCGGTGCTGGGATGTCTGCTGGGCCTGCTGGGCCTGCTGGGCAGCGGGCCGCGGGACCGCCGCGGCGGGCGGCACGGGCAGCTCCACGGTGCCGGTCGCCTCGGCCTCGGCGTCCCGCCGTCCCTCGCGCAGCCCCTGCGCGAAGCCGCCGAGCCGCCGCCGCAGGGCGTCGGCGTCAACCGGCCCGCCCTGCCCTCGGGTGGCTGGTTCCCCGGTGAGCCCACTGGCCTTGGGCACCCGCTTGGGCAGTCCCTTTCCGGTCAACCCGCCCTGGTCCTGGGCGGTTTGTTCGGTCTCTTCGGTACGGGCGTGCCGCGGCCGGGCAGTGGGCTCGGCCTCGACCGTGTGGGCCCGGGCCCGGGTGTGCTCGTCCGGCTCGGGGGCGAGGCGTCCGGCCGCGGCGGCCGGGCCCTGTCCGAGCGGCGCACGGGACGGCGCGGGCCCGCCGTACAGCGCCTGGCGGGCGCGGGCCGCCTCCGCCGGGCTGGCCTCCTCGACGCGGGGCGGGCCCGGGACGGACCTGACGCTGGCGTCCGCGGTCTGCGGGGTGCCGACCGTCGGCGTGGGACGGCCGTCCTCCGGCGACGGCAGGCTCTCCGCCGGTTGGACGATGAGCGTGCGCGGCAGGACGACGACCGCCGTCACACCGCCCTGCTTCTGCTCGCGCAGCTGCACCCGGATCCCGTGGCGTCCGGCGAGCCGTGCCACCACGTACAGACCGAGTCCGGCGGTCGCGTGCGACTCGTCCGGGTGCGGGTCGGCGAGCAGCTGGTTCAACTCGGTCAGCCGGGGGTCCGGGATCCCGATCCCGGCGTCCTCGACCGAGAGCATCGCCTCGCCGTTCTCCAGCAGCCAGCCGTTGACCTGGACATCGGCGTGCGGCGGGGAGAACGCGGTGGCGTTCTCCATCAGTTCGGCCACCAGGTGGGCGGTGTCGTCGGCGGCGAACCCGGCGACCTGGGCGCGCGGCAGGAACGAGATCTGCACCCGCTCGTACCGTTCGACCTCGGAGACACCGGCCCTTACCACATCGAGCAGCGGTACCGGCTTGGCGAGCGCGCCACCGCTGGTGTCGGCACCGGCCAGCACCAGCAGGCTCTCGCTGTTGCGGCGCATCCGGGTGGCCAGGTGGTCCAGGCGGAACAGCGTCTGCAGCTCGTCCGGGTCGTGTTCGCGGTCCTCCAGTCCCTCGATCAGGGCGAGCTGCCGCTCGATCAGGGCCAGGGTGCGCAGGCTGAGGTTGACGAAGGTGCCGTGTACGGCGCCGTGCAACGCTCCGACTCGGGCGGCGAGTTCGTCCTTCTCGGCGATGAGGGCCGCCTGCTGGCCTTGCAGTTCGCCCTGCTGGCTGCGCAGTTCGTCGCGCTCGGCGGCCACCTTCTGGCGTTCGCCGACCAGCCGGACCCGCTCCTTCTCCTGCTCCGCGGTCTCCGTGCGCAGCCGGGCGGTGTCCTCGCCGAGCCGTTCGATGGCCAGCGCGATCGCCGCGAACTCGTCCCTGCTGGCGGTCGGCACCGGCGGCTGCTGGTCGCCCGCGTAGCGGCGGAGCCTGGCGAGCGGGTGGGTGATGGAGCGCGTGGTGCGGACCCCGACGCCGAGCGCCAGCAGCGCGCACAGGCCCACCAGGGTGATCCGCAGCTCCAGCGCGGTCACGTCGTCGTCGCGCAGCGAGGT
Organism: Streptantibioticus ferralitis; assembly: GCF_029223525.1. Classification (GTDB taxonomy): domain Bacteria; phylum Actinomycetota; class Actinomycetes; order Streptomycetales; family Streptomycetaceae; genus Streptantibioticus_A; species Streptantibioticus_A ferralitis. The sequence continues at coordinate 434,116 of NZ_JARHTQ010000001.1, forward strand.
CAGCCGGGTGGTGTCCGCGCCCGCCAGCGAGGCCTGAACGGCGCGCATCCGGTCGGTCCTGGCGGACAGCGCGGTGTCGACGTCCGCCGTCTTGAGCGTGTTGTCGGCTGTGCTCAGGTACGGCTTCGCGGTGAGCCGCCGCAGGTACGACTCGGCGGTGGCCACATCGGTGCCGGTGACGGTCTGCGCGTACTGCGTCTGGGCGGGGGTGGTGGCGGTGGCGGTGAAGTCGGCCAGCTCGGACTGCTCCCGCAGCCGGGCCTGCTGGGCCTCGCCGACCAGGGCCGAGGAGCTGCCGCCCGCGGTGAGCGCGGCGACCAGCAGGCCGTGTTCTGACGAGGCCTGGGTGACGGCGTGGGCGAGAGCGGGTCCGGCGCCGGTGTCGGCGGCGGAGGCCCGGGCGGGCAGCGCGCGGGCGAGTGCGGCGCTGATGCCGTCGAGGGCGTCGATGACCGGGCCGTAGGCGTCGAAGGCGTCCTTCGCGGAGCCGGGCCCGGACAGTGCGCTCTGCCGGATGTGCCCGAGGTCGCCCAGTGCCGAGCGCACCGTCCGGGTGGTGCGGGCGAGGTCGGCCGAGCCCGCGGTGTCGAGCCCGGCGACGGCCTGGGTCACATCGGTGACCTGGCGGTCGACGCGGGCGCGTTCGTCCTCGGTGAGCCCGTGCCCGGAGGCGGTGCTGCGCCCGGCTGCGACATAGGCGGTCATGTCGTCGCGCTCGTCGGCGAGCGAGTGGGACAGGGCTATCGCCGAGGTGTTCAACTCGGTGAGCCGCAGGAGCCGTTGGGACTCGGAGAGGTCGCTGATGGCGGCGGCCAGCCCCGGGGTGCCGGCGGCGAGTACCGCGATGACGGACACCAGCAGGGCACCGAGCAGCCGCTGGCGCACCCGGCTCCTGGGCGGCGGGGTCCGGGTGGGCGTGCCGCCCTCCGTGGCCGCGACCGCGGTTTCCGTGCGCGCTTGAGAGCGCCCTCTCCTCAGTGTCCGCACCGGTTCTCGCATTCCTGTCTCGTACGTCGGTACGGCCGTGGGCACAGCCGAAATGACGCCAAATCAGTTGGGCATCCGACGCCCGGAACGACCGTATGGCCGTCCTTGGCGCTTTCCCCCGATGCGTGTGGTGTTACGGCAGAGCTGTCGCGATCCTTACGCGCCGCCTGAGCGCGGACCCCCCGCACACCTGCCGTGCCGCCTGAAGGAGTGAACAGCAACCGGAAGTTGACCTTCAACTCCCCGCGCCGGTCCACACCCGTTCTTCACGCGTGGCGGTTTGGAGAAGCGGCAGGGTCCTGGAAGGATGCCCACCCACACCGGCACTGGCCGGCTCATCACCCGGTAGTCCCGTGATCCCGGCCCGCTCAGGGCCCACATCACCGGCATTCGAACGGGCACTCAGGCAGACTTGCGGCATGCGCATCGAGACCGCCACGGAGCCCGGCGACCCGGAACGCCCCAACGAGGACTTCGTCGCTGTCGCCCTGCCCGCCTCCGGGCAGGGCGGAGTGCTGGTGCTGCTGGATGGCGTGACGCCGCATCCGGAAGGCACCGGCTGTGTCCATGGCGTGCCGTGGTTCGTGGCGCGGCTCGGTGGTGCACTGCTCGAACTGTCCGGTTCGCGACGGGATATGACGCTGCGGGAGTGCCTTGCCGAGGCCATCTCCCGCGCGGCGCGACAGCACGGCGAAACCTGTGAGCTTTCTCACTTGCACACACCGCAGACAACCGTCGTGGCGGTCCGGTGGAATCGGGACGCGGTGGAGCATCTGGTGCTTTCCGACTCGGTGTTGCTCATTGAGGGCGCCGGGGCACGAACGGGGCACGGCTCAGGGGACATCCGGGCCGTCCTCGACGACCGCCTTGACCATCTGCCGGAACCCGTCCCCTCGTTGCTGGCGGCGGTGCGGGCACTGCCCCGCGGTTCGGCCGAACGCGAGGCGGCGCGCGCCGCGTACGGGCGCGCCGTCGAGTCGCTGCGCAACGCGGAGGGCGGCTTCTTCACCGCCGCCGCCGATCCGTCGGTCGCCGCACGCGCGGTGACCGGCAGCACGCCGCGCGCCGAGGTACGGGCGGTGGCCGCGCTGACCGACGGGGCCTCGCGGCTGGTCGAGGTGTTCCACGAGCGCGACTGGGCGGGCGCGTTCGCGCTGCTGCGCAAGGAGGGCCCGCAGGCGCTGATCTCCCGGGTCCGAGCGGCCGAGGCGGCGGATCCGCTGAGGAAGGCGTTCCCCCGCGGCAAGTCGCACGACGACGCGACGGCGGTACTGGCGGAGCTGTGAGGTCTCCTCGGCGGCTTGCCCCCAAACCCCCGACGACATTGGGGGTCTGTAACGGAAAGGCCCTTTTCGTCCGCCCCGGCCGTTAGGCGCCGGGGCAGCGGTCGTCCGGGATGTTGATGGAGTTGAGCGCCTCCAGCAGCCGGGCGAGCTCGGTGACGTCGCCACGGTCCCACGCGGACAGCCGCCGCCGGTAGCGGGCCCGCCGGGCGTCCCGTACCCGGGTGAAGCGGTCGTGCCCCTCATCCGTGAGCCGGACCAGGAACGCCCGGCCGTCCGCCGGGTCCTGCTCCCGGCTGACCAGGCCCAGTTGTTCCAGCGCGCGCAGCTGGCGGCTCATGGTCGCCTTGCCGACGCCGAAGTACCCGGCGAGGTCGGTGGCCCGCTCGGGACCGGCCTCCTCCAGCCGGACCAGCAGCCCGTACGCGGCGGGCTCCAGCTCGGGGTGGACAGCCCGGGCCATCTCACCGGACGAGGCGCGGGCGCGCCGGTAGAAGACGGTGATCTCCCGCTCCAGCGCCTCCAGGTCCCGATCGCCCTCGGGATACTCCGCGATGCCCGGAGCGGCGGTCGGGTTCACTCCATGCTCCACACCGTGGCCAGCCGGGCACGGAGCCGTCCCCTGGTCCACACCGCTTCCACCCGCCCCTTGGGCAGCGCCTTCGTCCTCGGCATTCCGCACGTCAGTGCCCTCTCGCCCTTCCCAGGGCTGAATTTTCGTTTCAGCACCTGCCATCGCCGCAGCTCCTTCAGTATTTCGCAGGATTAGACCAACGGCAGTGGCCGGTTCCTCTTCCACCCCACCGTTCTACGCGCGTATCGTCAACATGTCATGACCACACCAGGTCGCCTCCGGCGCGGTTCGGCACCACCAGAGGCCGACACTCTCCGGTCCCCCCACCCGTCCCGTCCGCCCGGCGAAGTCCGCCGCCGCCCAGGGGCACGCCCCTGGAACGCCGGACCGCGCCGCCCCGACCCGGCCCGCTGACCCCGAGCGCCGACATCCCCGGCACCCCGAACCGCGCTACCTCGTCCCACCGACCCCGCGGGCTGGTGAACCGGCCCCGGGCGAGGCCCCGCCCGCGGTGCGGGCGCGGTGTGGACATGACGATGCCGAACACTCTGGCGGCACAACCCTGGAGGACACATGTCCCCTGCCGACAGCACCCCGCGACTCCTCCGGCTCAGATCCGGCGCCGCGGCCGCGACGCTGGGCGGTCTGAGCGTCCTGCTCGTGCTGCTGCTGGCGTCAGCCGGCGCGGCCGCCGCCGTGCGGGTCACCGGGCGCGACCACATCACCCATCCCCAACTCGACTGGACGGGCTCGACCGTGCTCCGCCACGAGGGCGGCGACCCGTCCAACCACCCGGTCTTCCCACTGGTCGTCCAGACGCCCGGCATGGACGTCAGCGGCTACCAGGGCAACGTCGACTGGGCCGCCGCGTGGAACAACGGCGGCAGGTTCGCCTACGTCAAGGCCACCGAGAGCACGACGTACACCAACCCCTACTTCGCGCAGCAGTACAACGGCTCCTTCGGCGTGGGCATGATCCGCGGCGCCTACCACTTCGCCACGCCCGACACCTCAGGCGGCGCCGCCCAGGCCGACTACTTCGTCAGCCATGGCGGCGGTTGGTCCCGCGACGGCAGGACGCTGCCGCCCGCGCTCGACATCGAGTACAACCCGTACGGCGCGAACTGCTACGGGCTGAGCCCGTCGGCGATGGTCAACTGGATCGCCGACTTCAGCGACACGGTGCGCTCGCGCACCGGCCGCTACCCGGTGATCTACTCCACCACCGGGTGGTGGTCCGGCTGCACCGGCAACAGCGCGGCGTTCGCCGGCACCAACCCGCTGTGGATCGCCCACTACACCGCCACCCCGGGCACGCTTCCGGCCGGGTGGGGCTACCGGACCTTCTGGCAGTACGCCGACACCGGTGCCTTCCCGGGAGACCAGGACTACTTCAACGGCGCGTACAGCCGACTGCAGGCACTCGCCAACGGATGAGAACGCAAGCGGACGGCGGCCCCTGCCCTCGTAGGGCAAGGGCCGCCGCCACGCCGCGGGGGGCCTACGCGGCGGCCTGCACCGCGTGTTCGGCCGACTGCTCCAACGCCAGTTCGAGCACCTGGCGGACGTCCGACACCGCGTGCACGTCGAGCTTGTCCAGCACCTCCGCCGGAACGTCGTCCAGGTCAGCGTCGTTCCGCTTCGGGATGATCACCGTGGTGACCCCGGCCCGGTGTGCGGCGAGCAGCTTCTGCTTCACGCCGCCGATGGGCAGCACCCGTCCGGTCAGCGACACCTCGCCGGTCATCGCCACGTCCTCACGGACCCGGCGGCCGGACAGCAGTGAGGCCAGTGCCGTCGTCATCGTCACACCGGCGCTCGGCCCGTCCTTGGGGACCGCGCCCGCGGGGACGTGCAGGTGCACCGCGCGGTCCTTCAGGTCGCCCACCGGAAGCTCCAGTTCGGCGCCGTGCGAGCGCAGGAAGGAGAGCGCGATCTGCGCCGACTCCTTCATGACGTCACCGAGTTGGCCGGTGAGCGTCAGGCCCGTGCCGCCGGTCTCCGGATCGGCCAGCGACGCCTCGACGTACAGCACGTCGCCGCCCGCGCCGGTCACCGCCAGTCCGGTGGCCACCCCGGGGACCGCGGTGCGCCGCTCGTCCGGGTCCTGCGCGGACTCCGGTACGTGGTGCGGCCGGCCGATCAGCCGCCGCAGGTCGTCCGGGCCCACCGCCAGCGGGAGTTCGGCCTTGCCCAGCGCGTGCTGCGCCGCGATCTTGCGCAGGATCCGGGCGATCGCCCGCTCCAGGTTCCGTACTCCCGCCTCGCGGGTGTACTCACCGGCGAGCCTGCGCAGGGCCGCGTCGTCGACCGTCACCTCGTCGGCGGCCAGGCCGGCGCGCTCCAACTGCCGGGGCAGCAGGTGGTCGCGGCCGATGGTGACCTTCTCGTCCTCGGTGTAGCCGTCCAGCTGGACCAGTTCCATCCGGTCGAGCAGCGGCTGCGGGATCGCCTCCAGCACGTTCGCGGTGGCGAGGAACACCACGTCGGACAGGTCGAGTTCGACCTCCAGGTAGTGGTCCCGGAAGGTGTGGTTCTGCGCCGGGTCGAGCACTTCGAGCAGCGCCGCGGCGGGGTCGCCGCGGTAGTCGGAGCCGACCTTGTCGATCTCGTCGAGCAGCACCACCGGGTTCATCGACCCGGCCTCCCTGATGGCCCGTACGATCCGGCCGGGCAACGCGCCGACGTAGGTGCGCCGATGGCCGCGGATCTCCGCCTCGTCCCGTATACCGCCGAGCGCGACGCGGACGAACTTCCGCCCCATGGCGCGCGCCACCGATTCGCCCAGCGAGGTCTTGCCGACGCCCGGCGGGCCGACCAGTGCCAGCACCGCGCCGCCTCGGCGGCCACCGATCACGCCCAGCCCGCGGTCCAGTCGCCGCTTGCGCACCGCCAGATACTCGGTGATGCGCTCCTTGACGTCGTCCAGGCCCGCGTGGTCGGCGTCCAGCACCGCGCGTGCGCCCGGAATGTCGTAGGCGTCCTCGGTCGTGGTGTTCCACGGCAGTTCCAGGACGGTGTCCAACCAGGTGCGGATCCAGCTGCCCTCGGGGGACTGGTCCCCCGCTCCACCTCCGGCGACACGCTCCAGCTTGTCGACCTCCTTCAGCGCGGCCTCGCGGACCTTCTCGGGGAGGTCGGCGGCCTCCACCCGGGCCCGGTAGTCGTCGGACTCGTTCTCGGGGTCGCCGTTGAGCTCGGCCAGCTCCTTGCGCACCGCGTCGAGCTGGCGGCGCAGCAGAAACTCGCGCTGCTGCTTGTCCATGCCCTCCTGGACGTCCTTGCGGATCGTCTCGGCGACATCCTGTTCGGCGAGGTGGTCACGCAGCCAGCCAATAGCCAGCCTGAGGCGCTGGACCGGGTCGATGGTCTCCAGCAGTTCGATGCGCTGCTCGCCGGTGAGGAACGGCGAGTAGCCGGAGTTGTCGGCGAGCTGCGAGACGTCCTCGATCTGCTGGACGCGGTCCACCACCTGCCAGGCGCCGCGCTTGCGCAGCCAGCTGGTGACCAACGCCTTGTACTCCTTGGCCAGTTCGGCGATCACACCCGGCGCCTCGGTGGGCTCGGGTTCGCCGATCTCGGTGCCCTCTACCCACAGCGCGGCGCCGGGGCCGGTAGTGCCGGCGCCGATGCTGACCCGGCTCAGGCCGCGGATGACCGCGCCCGGGTCGCCGTCGGCGAGCCGGCCGACCTGCTCGACCGCGCCGAGGGTGCCGACCGCGGCGTACCGGCCGTCGACCCGCGGCACCAGCAGGACGCGCGGCTTGCGCGCCAGGGCGCCGGACCGGATGCCGGGAACATGGGTCCCCTCGGACCGGTTGCTCTCCACAGCCTGCGCCGCCTCCACGGCGGCCCGCACCTCGCCGTCCGTCAGGTCCAGTGGCACGACCATGCCGGGCAGGACGACCGCGTCATCGAGCGGCAGCACGGGCAGGGTGAGCGGCGCGGCCGCTGGGGACTCTGTAGCCATGATCTCTCCCTAAGCAATCAAGTTGAGCAATACCGACTCAATGCTTTTGATGGCACCAATGTTCCCCACGCCGTGTTCGCCCTGAGCGATCGGCCGCTGATGTCCTGTGGCGGTCAACCTTTCGCTTTGCAGCTTTACTCTGCGTGTGATCTTGCGTTGTGCAGGGTGACCTTTCGTCGGGGGCGGGGTTAGCTGGTTGTGGTGCGTGCGTTAGGGGTGCTGCCGGGCGGTGCTGCCGGGCCGTCGGCGGAGGGGTTCGAGGTCGCGTACATCGACCCGGGCGGGTCGGAGCTTCGGCGTCCGTTGGCGGATGTGTGGGCGGTGCGGTTCGAAGATGCCGCGCCGGTACGCGAGTTCAAGTCGTACGAAGGGCAGCGGCATCTGCCGGGGCTTTGGTGGTCGTCCACGGCAGGCGGGCACGTCGGGTACGAGTCCTGGCTGGAGCGCGATCATGTGATGCTGCTGGATTTCGACCCCGCGGTGGTGGGGATCTCCTCACAGCCGTTCTGGCTGTTCTGGGCCTCGGAGGCGGGCAAGGGCATCTCGCATGCACCGGACTACTTCGCCCGCCGCGGCGACGGCTGCGCGGTGGTGGTCGATTGCCGCCCGGCGGATCGCCGCGGGCCGCGGGACTGGGCGAAGTTCGAGGCGACGCAGACGGCCTGCGATCAGGTGGGGTGGGAGTTCCGGCTGGTGGGGGCGCCGGACGCAGTCGTGGTGCGGAATGTGCGGTGGCTGGCGGGCTACCGCCACCCTCGGCACTGGCTGGAGCCGGTCGTCCGCGGGCTGCGGGAGGTGTTCGCCGAGCCGCGGCCGCTGATGGAGGGGGCCGCGGCGGTGGGTGACTCGGTGGCAGTGCTGCCGGTGCTGTTCCACCTGCTGTGGTCGCACGAGTTGGCGGCGGACGTGGCGGTGCCGTTGCGCGCCGAGTCGCTGGTGTCACCAGGGGTGCGGCGGTGACGGCCGGGCGGGGCAAGCCGGTTCTGCGGCCCGGGGATTGGATCACCTACGACGGCGGCGAATTCCAGGTGGTGGCACTGGCGGGAACGTCGGTGCGACTGCGCTCGCAGAGCGGGGCGGAGTCGGCGGTGCTGGCGTCGTATCTGATGGCGGTGCCGGACTTCGCTGTTACCGGCACGGAACCGCTGCCCGCGCTGGAGCCGTTCGGTCTGCTGGCGACGTTGCCCCAGCAGGTCCGAGCGGCGGCGGCCGAGTGGGAACGGCACATGGTGGAAGTCGAAACGGGCCTGCCGCCCGGCGCCGAACCGGGCACCCAGCCGCGGCCCGAGTACGACCCGGCTTCCTGCTCGCTGATGGAGCGGATGACCACGAAAGCTAGCGAGTTGGGGGTGAGCGTTCGTACGGTGCAAAGCCGTCGGTCGCGCTACGTCCAGCAGGGGGTCTGGGGGCTCGTTGACCAGCGGGCGACTCGGACTTGGGAGGCGACGGGGCGGGCGGATGCCCGGCTGGTGGCGGCGATCCGGGAGGCCCTGGAAGCGGAGACCTACGTCTCGACGGGGACCCGCTCCCGGCTGATCCGCCGGGTGGTCAGGATGGTGGAGGCCACCCACGGCGAGGGAGTGGTGCCGCTGCCGAGCAAGCGGACCTTCTACAAGCTGATCGAAGCACTGTCCGCGGGAAAGCACAGCTTCGGCTCGGCGGTCACACGCAGGCAGACGGCGAACCGCCCCGAAGGGCCGTTCACACCGACGTTCGCGGACCGGCCCGGGGAACAGGTGCAGATCGACTCCACCCCGCTGGACGTGATGGTGGTGCTCGATTCGGGGCTGACCGTCCGCGCGGATCTGACGATCGCGGTCGACGTCGCCACCCGCACGATCTGCGCCGCGGTGCTGCGGCCGGTGGGCACCAAGGCGGTGGACGCCTCGCTGCTGCTGGCGCGGATGCTGGTGCCCGAGCCGATGCGGCCGGGCTGGGCGGCCGCGTTGCGGATGGCGGCCTCACGGATGCCGCACCGGCGGCTGCTGGACGTGGATACGCGCATGGAGCAGGCCGCGGCGAAACCGGTGATCGTGCCGGACACCGTCGTCATCGACGGCGGGAAGGTGTTCATCTCCGACACGTTCCTGCGGGCCTGTGACCGGCTCGGCGTCTCAGTGCAGAGATCGCGCCCGCGCACGCCGACCGACAAGGCCATCGTGGAGGCGACGTTCTCCGCGATCAACACGCTGTTCGTTCAGCACCTTCCTGCCTACACCGGGCGGGAAGTTTCCCGCCGCGGCGAGCGGGTCGAGGACCGGGCCGTCTGGACGGTCCCCGGCCTCCAGGATCTGCTGGACGAGTGGGTGCTGGCCGGGTGGCAGGCCAGGCCGCACGACGCTCTGCGCGACCCTTTCCGCCCGAAGAAGGCGATGTCACCGAACGACAAATACGCCTCGCTGGTCGCGGCCTGCGGCTACCTGCCGCTGGTGCTGCGTGGGGAGGACTACCTGGAACTGCTGCCGGTGACCTGGCGGGTCATCAATGACTACGGCGTCCGGATCAACTACCGCACCTATGACAGTGCCGAGTTGGGTCCCTTGCGGCGCCAGCACTCCGGGCACGCGGCCAAGCGCGGGCTCTGGGAGGTCCACTACGACCCCTACGACCTGTCCCAGGTATTCGTACGCACCCAGCAGGGCTGGATCACCGTCCCCTGGGTTCATCTTCCACTGGTGAACGCGCCGTTCGCGGACTTCACCTGGCAGCACGCCCGCCGCTTGGCCGCCGGGGCCGGCCTGGACGACACCAACGAGGCGGCAGTCGCCCGCGTCCTGGACGAGTTGCTGACCCGCGCCGAGCACGGCCCGGACACAAGGTCGGCCAAGGTGATCGGCCGCACCCGCACCGCAGCCGCCGTTCACACGCCCGCTGCAGCACCCGAGATCGAGTGCCAGACGGAGCCCGAGCCGGAGCCCAAGGCCCAACCCTCCGTGGCAGTGGCGGGGTTCGGGGTCTTCGACGCCCACGCAGAAGCTGAAAGGTGGCTATGAGCAAGCCCGCCCAGGCCCGCACCTCGCATAAGCAGACCGCGGACCAGGCTCCGCCCGACAGTCCGCTGACCACCAAGGAGGGATGGCGTCACTTCGTCGACCACGAGCCGAACCCGCCCCGGCTGTTGACGGCCACCGAGCGGGCAGCACTGAGCCAGCGCGAGCGGATGCGCGAGGACGAACGGCGCCGGGAGTATCACGCCGATCTGCCGATGGTGAACACGCCGACCATCCGCAAGGTCATCGCCACGTCCCGGCTGCTGATCCAGCTCAACCGCAACCAGATCTCTGCCCGCCGCGGCGTGATCCTCTCGGGCGCCTCCGGCACCGGCAAGACGACCGCCCTGACCCAGCTCGGCCGGGCCCATGAACTCGCCGTCCGCAAGCGCCATCCCCGCGACCTGAACCGGCTCCCGGTCCTCTACGTCACCGTCCCGCCGGCTGCCACTCCGAAGATGCTCGCGATGGAGTTCGCCCGCTTCTTCGGGCTGACCTTCCCCACCCGGGTCAACGTCACCGACATCGTGGACGCCGTCTGCGCGACCGCCGCCCATGTCCATGTCGACCTAGTCCTCGTCGACGAGCTCCACAATCTCAACCTGGCGACGCGGTCCGGCGCCGAAGCCTCCGATCAGCTGAAGTACTTCGCCGAACGGCTGCCCGCCACCTTCGCCTACGCGGGCATCGACATCGAGTCCCAGGGCCTGTTCGCCGGAACCCGCGGACGGCAGATCGCCGGTCGTTTCGTAGTGATCCCCGCCGCCCCGTTCTCCCACGCCACCACCTCCGACCACGAGACCTGGCGGGCCCTGGTGGGGACCCTGGAGTCCATGCTCCGGCTGCACCGCCACACCCCGGGCACCCTCACGGAGCTGAGCGAGTACCTCTTCCACCGCACCGGTGGCATGATCGGCAGCCTCTCCCAGCTCATCCGCGGCGCCGCCGTCCTCGCCATCGAGGACGAGAGCGAGCGCATCATCGAAGGCCTGCTGGAGCTCGTCCCCATCGACTTCGCGGCCGAGCAGTCCGAGAAGCGCACCGCACCCGCCAACTCCACCACCCGGCGCAGGCGCGCGGCCTGATGCGCATGCGCCGACTGCCCGACCCCGCCCCGCCCGCCCGGCACGAGATCCCCGCCTCCTACATCAGCCGCCTGGCCACCCTCCACGGTCTCGACATCAACGACCTGTGGGTCCAGGTCACCGAGCGGGAGGAGTCCGGCGGCTTACGCCGCGTCGTCATCCCCGAGCGACTCGCTGCCCTCACCGGCCGAAGCCTGCACGACCTCGCCGGGGCCCTGCCCGAACTCCGCGACCCGCCACCGGACTGGGCCATGTTCCGGCACCAACCGCAAACCGGCTGCCAGCTCTGCGACGCCAAACACCCCGGCGGCAAAGTCACCCGGCTCCTGCCGCACCACCGCTACGTTTGCACCCGCCACCGGCGCTGGATTGGCCCTCCCGACATCGACCGACCTGCGGCTGACCTGGGCGAGATCCCTGCTGTCGTCCACGCACAGCAGCAGCATTTGCGCATCCTGCGACAGCATGGCTGGGCCGCCACCTATGACGCTGTGCTGACCGCGTTCACCTTCTGCGGACACATCTGGTCCGGCGTCAGCCCGCCCCAAGACCCCGGCCATGTCTGGCACACCTGGGACGCCCGAGCCCGCGTCCTGGTCCCGCCGGGCGAGGAATGGTCAACGTTCAGCACATCGAAGCTGTTCGCCGCGGTCTACCCCGAAGCCGTCCGTCTCGCCGCCATGATCGCCTCACCGTTCTGGCGCCATCTCGCCAGCGGAACCCCTGGCGAACGCCGCCAATTTGACCGAGAGATCAGCCGCCGCGTCAGCTACTCCTACGACAACACGCCCGAGTACGGCGACGCCATAGCGCACTGGGCCCACGCTGACTCCTGGCGCCCTCCAGCGCAACCACGGGCCAACTACTCCCCGTCCCGCACGAAAGGCGCTCTGTCGCCCATCCACGGCGGCAGCATCCGACGCCATGAGAACAGCGCGCTGTGGTTCGGCCGGACCCGAAAAGCCGGCTCCACCCTCCTCCACCACAGCCACGTCAAACCTGTCCTCCTCCGCCCCTGGCGACCCGACTACGAACAGATCAAGGGAGCCATCTGGCACAGCACTCGAACCGACGCGGACCTGCAATCCGAAACCGCGCGAGAGCGGGCCGCGCAGGGCAGCCCAACGTCGCTCCCTCTTCCACCTCAACGTTCATCGCCACCCGCTGTGTCCGACGGAGCCCGACCATCAGCCAGGTGACGCACAACGTCCACCCCATACGGTGCTTCACACTCGACCGAGGGGTTGCCACGGCCCGTACTGTCTTGATCATGACGGACATCAACGGCTTACTCGCGGCCTACGACGAGCAGATGCGTGGAGCACCACCCAATCCGCGCGCCGGTGTCACATTCGAGCAGGACGGGCCGCTGCTGCGGAGAGTCGGACCACCCCACGGCTTCGTCTTCGCCCCGCGGGACGTCGGAGCACGTGGCCCTGAACTCGACCGGCTCATCGCACGGCAGCGTGATTACTTCGCGGCGCGTGGCGAGATGGTGAAGTGGAAGGTCCGCGGGCACGACGAACCGGGCGATCTCACCGACCGCCTGCGAGCCGCGGGCTTCGTTCCGGAAGAGCAGACCACGGTCCTCATCGGTCTCGCGAAAGAGATGGCCGCACAGCCCGTTCTGCCGGACGACGTCGCCCTCCGTCAGGTCACCGCAGACGCCGACATGCATCGCATATCCGTCTTGCAAACGGCCGTCTGGGGGCCGGAATGGAGCTGGCTCGGCGATGATCTCATCGCACGCATCGCCACAGCCCCGGACGAGATCGCCGTCATGGTCGCCGAAGCCGACGGGGAGGTGATCTCTGCTGCGTGGCTGATCTTCCGCGCCGGAACCGAGTTCGCCCATCTGCTGGGCGGCACAACTCTGCCCGCATGGCGGAGTCGAGGCATCTACCGCGCTCTGGTTACCGCCCGCGCAGAACTCGCCGTCGCCCGTGGCGTCAGATTCCTGCTCGTGGACGCCTCCGAGGACAGTGCCCCGATCCTGCGGCGACTGGGCTTTCACGCCGTGACCACCGCCACACCATACGCGTGGTCACCGCCCCAGCTTTGACTCGGACGGCAGAGCCGTGCCCGACAACCAGTGAACGGGCGCGGCTCGCCGCACAGCACACCTCAAGCCAACGGAAAATGCAAAATAAGTCTGCACAGACCGACCGCTAAGAGCGCTGAACCACTCTGCATCCCGCAGCTCACGATCACCACCGGCTGCAAGGCTGAATCGCACAGGACAGCTGATCGGCGGCTCGTGCGAGCCTGTCGGCATGGACGACACGACCGACGAAGTGACGGTGGTCGACCGCCGGGAGGGCCCGTACGGAGAGGTCGTACTGCGCCGGCGGCTGGTCGAGGGCGTCGAGCGGTTCGAGATCATCGAGAACGGCTGCTTCCTGATGGACACCTCCGACGGCCGCTCCGAGCGGCTGCTGGTCCTGGCGTCGCTGCGGGCACTGGAGGGCGATCGGCTGTCGGTGCTCATCGGCGGCCTGGGGGTCGGCTTCTCGCTCGCCGAGGCGGCGGGCGAACCACGGTGGGCCGACATCACGGTGGTCGAACGGGAGCGGGCGGTCATCGACTGGCACCGCGGCGGGCCGCTGTCGCACTTCTCCGGGAACGCCCTGGATGATCCGCGGGTGACCGTCATCGTCAGCGACCTGGTCTCCCATGTGCGCGAAGCGGATGTGACATACGACGCGCTCTGTCTGGACATCGACAACGGCCCGGACTGGACCGTCACCGCCTCCAACGACTCGCTGTACTCCGCCGCGGGCCTCGCCGACTGCCGGGCGCGCCTTGCCCCCGGCGGCGTCCTGGCCGTCTGGTCCGCACAGCCCTCCGAAGGCTTCGAGGACGCGTTGCGCACCGCGGGATTCGGACAGGTCCGGACCATTGCTGTCCCTGTTGCCCGAGGTGTCCCGGATGTGGTCCACCTCGGGATACGGCCCGCGTAGCCGCAGGCCATCCGCGCCCTTTACGCTGCTTGCCAAGCAGCGCGACCAAGTGGGGGCGGGCCCGATGGACAACACACAGACGAGTACGGCGAACGGCGGGGCCGGAACACCTCTACCTGGTACACAGCGGCGGGTACTCGTCGTCGAGGACGACCCGACGATCGCCGAGGCGATCGCCGCCCGGCTGCGCGCCGAGGGATTCCAGGTGCACACCGCGGGCGACGGCCCGGCCGCCGTGGACACCGCCCACGCCTGGCAGCCCGACCTGCTGGTCCTCGATGTGATGCTGCCCGGCTACGACGGCCTTGAGGTCTGCCGCCGGGTCCAGGCGCAGCGGCCGGTGCCGGTGCTGATGCTCACCGCGCGGGACGACGAGACCGACATGCTGGTCGGCCTCGGCGTCGGCGCCGACGACTACATGACCAAGCCGTTCTCCATGCGGGAGCTGGCCGCGCGGGTGCACGTACTGCTCAGACGGGTGGAACGGGCAACGGCCGCCGCGCGCAGCCCGCGCGGCGGAACGTTGCAGCTGGGCGACCTGTCCATCGACCACGCGCAGCGCCGGGTGCGGGTGCGGGGGGACGATGTCCATCTGACCCCGACCGAGTTCGACCTGCTGGCCTGCCTGGCGCAGACCCCGCGCGCCGTGCTCTCCCGTGAGCAGCTGCTCGCGGAGGTGTGGGACTGGGCGGACGCCTCGGGTACCCGGACCGTGGACAGCCACATCAAGGCCCTGCGCCGCAAGATCGGCGCCGAGCGCATCCGCACCGTCCACGGGGTGGGGTACGCCCTGGAGACGCCTGCTCCGTGAGGCCGGTTATGCCCGCCCACCCACCCGTTGCGGTTGTGCCCACCCGTTTCCGCCCTGCGGAACGGGTGCCCACGGCCTGGACGGCCGCGACCCGCTGGAAAGTGCCGGAGGTAGGTGGGAATGAGTCGTAGCTGGGCACCGGGCAGAACCGGGCGGCGGAGCCGACGGACACCTGCCGAGCGTGCCAAGCGGCGCAGCCGCTCCGGCACGTGGCAGCGGATCTGGGACGGGCTGCGGCCGGTGGATCCGTTCCGGTCGATCAAGGCGGCGCTCGGGCTGCTGGTGATCAGCTCGGTGTTCCTGACCACGCTGCTCGTCCTGGTGGCCATCCACTCGGATACCGAGCTGCGGGTGATCACCATCTTCTCGATCATCACCTCGATGCTGCTGATGCAGTTCGTCTCGCACGGGCTGACCTCGCCGCTGCGGGAGATGACCGCGGTCGCCCGGGCGATGGCGCAGGGCGACTACAGCCGCCGGGTGCGCACCGGGCGGCGGGACGAACTGGGCGAGCTGGCGATCACGTTCAACAGCATGGCCGCCGACCTGGAGGCCGCCGACCGGCACCGCAAGGAGCTTGTGGCCAATGTCTCCCATGAGCTGCGCACCCCGATATCGGGCCTGCGGGCACTGCTGGAGAACGTGGTGGACGGCGTCAGCGAGGCCGACCCCGAGACGATGCGGGTCGCGCTCGCGCAGACCGAGCGGCTCGGCCGGCTGGTCGCCGACCTGCTGGACCTCTCGCGGCTGGACAGCGGCGTGGTGCCGCTGGACGCCCGCAGCTTCGAGGTGTGGCCGTATCTGTCCGGCGTGCTGAAGGCGGCGAGCATCAAGCCGGGAGTGGCGCTGGCGTCCCCCTCGCACTTCCGCTCCCGCGGCGACGTGCATCTGCACCTCGATGTCTCCCCGCCCGAGCTGACCGCGTACGCCGACGCCGAGCGGCTGCACCAGGTGGTCTCCAACCTGATCGACAACGCCGTCCGGCACAGCCCGCCCAGCGGCCGGGTCACCGTCCGCGCCCGGCGCGGCGCGGGCCCGGAGAGCCTGGAGCTGGAGGTGCTCGACGAGGGCCCCGGTATCCCGGAGTCCCAGTGGTCGAAGGTCTTCGAGCGGTTCAGCCGCGGCAGCATTCCGTCCCCGCACGGTTCGGGCAGTGACGGCGGCACCGGGCTCGGGCTGGCGATCGCACGCTGGGCCGTGGAGCTGCACGGTGGCCGGATCCGGGTGGCCGAATCCCCGCGCGGCTGCCGCATCCACCTCACCCTTCCGGGTAAAGGTCAAGCACTGAATTGACGTACGGTCTCGAACAGGAGATCCACGGCAGACCTGGAAAGTGCAGGCAGCAGGCCGGATCGACGCCCACGCGAGTGCCCGGGCAGCGTGCGGGCGCCCAAAAGAATGCCGATTTCCCGCCAAAGGCAGTCGCCAAACCAACTTTTCGGTGTGACGTACACGACGACTGCCCCTCGTAACCTGCGCGTACCCGCCCGGTAGGCGTAGCCTTTATTTCCGCTGTCCACCACCTTGTGAAGCGGAAGAGGGCGGTTGCCGCCGTGTCGTCACAGTCCCCCAACACATCGAGTGTCTCGACCGACTCTGATGGGCAGGGCAAGAGCCCTGCATCCGGTTTCGGGCCGAACGAATGGCTCGTCGATGAGATCTACCAGCAGTACCTCCAGGACCCGAACTCGGTAGACCGAGCCTGGTGGGACTTCTTCGCGGACTACAAGCCGGGTACCGACACCGGCTCGGCGGTCGCAACGCAGCCGCCGACCGGCGCAGCCGCCCCCGCGGCCCCCGCCCCGGCCGCGCCAACGACGCCGCCCGCGGCCCCGGCCGCGCCGTCGACGCCGCCCGCGGCCGCCGCCCCGGCGCCCGCCAAGCCCGCCGCTCCGGCCGCCCCGGCTCCGGCTGCCCCCGCACAGCAGCCGGCCCCGGCCGCCCCCGCGGCGAAGCCCGCGCCCGCCGCGCCCGCGCCGAAGGCCGAGGCCAAGGCGGTGCCGACGGCCGAGGCGCCGGTCGGTCCGGAGTTCGTCACGCTGCGTGGCCCCTCCGCGGCCGTCGCGAAGAACATGCACGCCAGCCTCGAACTGCCGACGGCGACCAGCGTCCGGGCGATCCCGGTCAAGCTGCTGTTCGACAACCGCATCGTCATCAACAACCACCTCAAGCGCGCCCGCGGCGGCAAGGTGTCCTTCACGCACATCATCGGCTACGCGATGGTGCAGGCGCTGAAGGCGATGCCCTCGATGAACTACTCGTTCGCCGAGAAGGACGGCAAGCCGACGCTGGTCAAGCCCGAGCACGTCAACCTGGGCCTGGCCATCGACCTGGTCAAGCCGAACGGTGAGCGCCAACTGGTCGTCGCGGCGATCAAGAAGGCCGAGACCCTGAACTTCTTCGAGTTCTGGCAGGCCTACGAGGACATCGTCCGCCGCGCCCGGGTCGGCAAGCTGACCATGGACGACTTCACCGGCGTCACCGCCTCGCTGACCAACCCCGGCGGCATCGGCACCGTGCACTCCGTGCCGCGCCTGATGCCCGGCCAGTCCATGATCATGGGCGTTGGTTCGATGGACTACCCGGCCGAGTTCCAGGGCACCTCCCAGGAGACCCTGAACCGCCTGGGCATCTCCAAGGTCATGACTCTGACCAGCACCTATGACCACCGGGTGATCCAGGGCGCCGCGTCCGGCGAGTTCCTGCGGATCATGCACCAGCTGCTGCTGGGCGAGGACGAGTTCTACGACAAGATCTTCGAGTCGCTGCGCATCCCCTACGAGCCGGTCCGCTGGCGCCAGG
Source organism: Streptantibioticus ferralitis (assembly GCF_029223525.1). GTDB lineage: Bacteria > Actinomycetota > Actinomycetes > Streptomycetales > Streptomycetaceae > Streptantibioticus_A > Streptantibioticus_A ferralitis. The sequence continues at coordinate 451,578 of NZ_JARHTQ010000001.1, forward strand.
ACATCGACACCGCGCACGACGACGACGTCACCAAGGCCGCCCGGGTCTTCGAGCTGATCCACTCCTACCGGGTGCGCGGCCATGTCATGGCCGACACCGACCCGCTGGAGTACAAGCAGCGCAAGCACCCCGACCTCGACATCATCGAGCACGGGCTGACCCTGTGGGACCTGGAGCGCGAGTTCGCGGTCGGCGGCTTCGCCGGCAAGTCGATGATGAAGCTGCGCGACATCCTCGGCGTGCTGCGCGACTCGTACTGCCGCACCGTCGGCATCGAGTTCATGCACATCCAGGACCCCAAGCAGCGCAAGTGGATCCAGGACCGCGTCGAGCGCCCGCACACCAAGCCGGAGCGCGAGGAGCAGCTGCGCGTCCTGCGCCGGCTGAACGCGGCCGAGGCGTTCGAGACCTTCCTGCAGACCAAGTACGTCGGTCAGAAGCGCTTCTCGCTGGAGGGCGGCGAGTCCGTCATCCCGCTGCTCGACGCGGTCCTCGACTCCGCGGCCGAGTCGCGGCTGGACGAGGTCGTCATCGGCATGGCGCACCGCGGCCGCCTCAACGTGCTGGCCAACATCGTCGGCAAGTCGTACGCGCAGATCTTCCGCGAGTTCGAGGGCAATCTCGACCCGAAGTCGATGCACGGCTCCGGCGACGTGAAGTACCACCTGGGGGCCAACGGCACCTTCACCGGCCTGGACGGCGAGCAGATCAAGGTCTCGCTGGCCGCCAACCCCTCGCACCTGGAGACCGTCGACCCGGTCGTCGAGGGCATCGCGCGGGCCAAGCAGGACCTCATCGGCAAGGCGGGCACCGACTTCACCGTCCTGCCGGTGCAGCTGCACGGCGACGCGGCCTTCGCGGGCCAGGGCGTGGTGGCCGAGACGCTCAACATGTCGCAGCTGCGCGGCTACCGCACCGGCGGCACCGTGCACATCGTGATCAACAACCAGGTGGGCTTCACCGCTCCCCCGGCCGCCTCCCGCTCGTCGATGTACTGCACCGACGTGGCCCGGATGATCGAGGCGCCGATCTTCCACGTCAACGGTGACGACCCGGAGGCCGTGGTCCGCGTGGCGCGGCTGGCGTTCGAGTTCCGCCAGGCGTTCAACAAGGACGTCGTCATCGACCTGGTCTGCTACCGCCGCCGGGGCCACAACGAGGCCGACAACCCCTCGTTCACCCAGCCGCAGATGTACGACCTGATCGACAAGAAGCGCTCGGTGCGCAAGCTCTACACCGAGTCGCTGATCGGCCGTGGCGACATCACCCTGGAAGAGGCCGAGCAGGCGCTCCAGGACTACCAGGGCCAGCTGGAGAAGGTCTTCACCGAGGTCCGCGAGGCCGCCGCCGCACCGGCCGCCGAGGCCGAGGTCCCGGCCGCGCTGCCGGAGTTCCCGGTCAAGCTGGACACCGCGATCTCCCAGGAGGTCGTCAAGCGGATCGCCGAGTCGCAGGTCAACCTCCCCGAGCACGTCACCGTCCACCCGCGTCTGCTGCCGCAGTTGCAGCGCCGCGCGGCCAGTGTCGAGGACGGCACGATCGACTGGGCGACGGGCGAGACCCTGGCGTTCGGTTCGCTGCTGATGGAGGGCACCCCGGTCCGGCTCGCCGGCCAGGACTCCCGGCGCGGCACCTTCGGCCAGCGGCACGCGGTCCTGGTGGACCGGGAGACCGGCGAGGACTACACCCCGCTGCTCTACCTGTCCGAGGACCAGTCGCGGTTCATGGTCTACGACTCGCTGCTCAGCGAGTACGCGGCGATGGGCTTCGAGTACGGCTACTCGCTGGCCCGCCCGGACGCGCTGGTGCTGTGGGAGGCCCAGTTCGGCGACTTCGCCAACGGCGCGCAGAACGTCGTCGACGAGTACATCTCGGCCTCGGAGCAGAAGTGGGGCCAGACCTCCGGCGTCACCCTGCTGCTGCCGCACGGCTACGAGGGCCAGGGCCCGGACCACTCCTCGGCCCGGATCGAGCGCTACCTCCAACTGTGCGCGCAGAACAACATGACGGTCGCCATGCCGACCGTGCCGTCGAACTACTTCCACCTGCTGCGCTGGCAGGTGCACAACCCGCACCACAAGCCGCTGATCGTCTTCACCCCGAAGTCGATGCTGCGTCTGAAGGCCGCGGCCTCGAAGGTGGAGGAGTTCACCAGCGGCGGCTTCCGCCCGGTGATCGGCGACGACGCGGTGGACCCGGACAAGGTGCGCAAGGTCGTCTTCTGCTCCGGCAAGGTCTACTACGACCTGCTCGCCGAGCGGACCGCCCGCAAGGCGGAGGACGTGGCGCTGATCCGCATCGAGCGGCTGTACCCGCTGCCCGGTGAGGAGATCCAGGCCGCGCTGGCGCCGTTCACCAAGGCGCAGAAGTTCGTGTGGGCCCAGGAGGAGCCGGCGAACCAGGGTGCCTGGCCGTTCATCGCGCTCAACCTGATCGACCACCTGGACCTGGTCCTGGGTGCGGCGCCGGACAACGCGGACCGGCTGCGCCGCGTCTCGCGTCCGACCTCGTCGGCCCCGGCGGTCGGCTCCGCCAAGCGGCACCAGGCTGAGCAGGCTCAGCTGGTGAACGAGGTCTTCGAGATCTGACGCCTCCCGCTGAGGGTTTGACGGTTCAACGCCCCGGCCCCCGCTGCTCGTTCAGCGGGGGCCGGGGCGTTTTTCGTTGGCCGGGGTGGGTTGTGACACCGCCGGTCCCCGCCGTTGGGGTTGCTTCCCTGGGGGTCTGGGGGCTTGCCCCAAGGAGAGACCTGCCGCCTCAGTTGGGCTGGGGCTCGAAGTCCCAGTAAGGCCGTTCCCGACGTCGAACGGCCATCGTGTGCGGGTGCTGGGCGCCCAGCGTCTCGCTAAGTTGCTGGAGGGCCTCGCCTTCCAGCTTCGCCGCCTCCTGCGAGCGGCGCAGCGAGCGCAGGTCGTCCGCGAGCGCCGCCTTGCAGGACAGGGTCAGCGGATGGGTGTCGCCGAGCACCGCCTTGGCCAGCTCCAGGTTCTCCCGGCTGAGCCGCAGCGCGCCCTCCTCGTCACCGGCGAGGTTGCGGGCACCGGAGGTGTTGAGGGCGCAGCCCAGCGTCCAGGGATGGTCCTGGCCGACGGCCCGGGCCATCTCGTGCCAGCAGCGCTCGGCGTTCGCCAACGCCTCGTCCCGCTCGCCGTACTCCCACAGCACCAGGCCGACGTTGCCCGTGGTGCCGATCGCATACGGGTGGTCCTTGCCGACCAGTGCCTGGTACCGCTCGGCGACTGCGGTGGCCAGTTCGCGGGCGTGGTCGAGGTCGCCGTGCGCGCGCAGGAAGGTCGCGTAGTCGGCCTGCACCATCAAGGTGTCGGGGTGGCGCGGCCCCTGCGTCTGCTGGAAGCGCTCCACCACGCTGCGCATCAGCGCCTCGGCCGCGGGCACCGCCCCTGAACGCCGCATGCACAGCGCCAGGTTGAGTTCGGCGCGCATGGTCTGCGGGTTGAACTGGTCCATGACCTGGCGGTGCAGCCGTACGTTCTGTTCCTGCCGGGACATCGCCTCCGCGAACCGGCCGAGCAGCCGCAGCGTCCACGCGTACTGCAGACCGGAGTGCAGGGTGAGGTGGTGGCGCGGGTGCAGTAGCCGGTCCCTGATGCGCAGGTTGACGCCGTGCAGGTCCAGCGCCTCCTGGTAGCGGCCGAGCAGTCCCAGTGCCAGGGCCAGGTTGCCGCGGTCCTGCTGGGTACGCGGTGCCTCCTCGCCGAGCAGCCGGGTGTAGACCGCCACCGAGGCGGCGTAGAGCTGGCGGGCCTCCTCGTAGGAGCCGAGCGCCATCATGCTGCCGCCCAGGCTGTTCTGGGCCCAGAGCAGCTCGGGGTCGTCGGGCTCGCGTACCGCGGCGAGTTCCTCGACCGCCGCCCGGCCCAGCGCTTCGGCCTCCCGGTAGCGACCGCAGCGCCGCAGCATGTTGGCGTGCATGCGGTTCAGCTCCAGCAGCGCCGGGTCGTGCGGCGGCAGCGCGGCCCGCCAGCGGGCGACGGTCAGTTCGCACAGCCGCAGGCCGGTGCTGTTCTCCCCGCGCAGCTTCAGATACTGCAGGCAGTTGAGGATCAGCTGGCGGACGTCCTGCTCGGTGCTGTCCAGCGCGCCCGAGGTCTCCAGGTGCGGGATCAGCTGCGCGTAGCGGGCCCACTCGCGGGTGTCGCCGGGGCTGCGCGGATCGGCGCCCGCGAGGACCCGGCAGGCGGTGGCCGACAGTTCGTCGCGCTCCGCCTCGGACAGGTTGCTGAGCAGGAAACCGTGGTAGAGCCGGTGCATCTGCACGGTGTCGACGACCGGGTCCTGCTCCGGGGTCTCCACGTAGTCCATGCGGACCGCGGTGGACTCCGAGAGCCGGCGCAGCGCGGTGTGCCAGCGGATCTGGTCGGCGGCCAGCGCCGCGAGATGTTCCGGCAGGTCGGAGGGGCGGGCGGTCTGGATCAGCCGTACCGGGATGGCGTCGGGCGCGAAGAACGCGAAGAGCTGCAGCAGCTCGGTGGCCTCCGGGCTGCGCTCGGAGAGCGTGTTGAGCGTTATCGACCAGCTCGTCTGGAAGCCCATCGAGTAGTCGGGGGAGATCCGGATGGCGATCTGGCTGGGGCTGCCGCGCCGGATGAGGTCGACGTAGTCCTTGACGGACATCGAGTTGGTGGACAGCCATGCCGAGGTCTGCGCCAGCAGCAGCGGCAAGTCCTGTACCGCGTCGGCGAGTTGGTCGGCCTCTTCGGCGGTCAGCCGTTCGGCGCGACGGCGGGCGTAGGCGATGGACTCGACCCGCTCGAAGGGGCGGACCTCGATCTCCGAGACGGTTCCGGTCGCCGCCCAGTCCTGGGTGAGGGTGGTGAGCAGGACGTGCCCGTTGCCTTCCGGCAGCAGGTCCTCGATCTGCTCCATGTCATCTGCGCTGTCGAAGATCACCAGCCATTTGCGGTACGGGGTGCCGGTGCGCAGCGCCTCGTGGACGGCGCGGATGCGGTCGCCGAGCTCGGTGCCGGTCTCCAGGCCGAGCCGCGGGGCGAGGGCGGCGAACTGCTCGCGGGCGGTGGCCCGGAATCCGGCGCTCACCCACCACACGATGTCGTAGTCGTTGGCGAAGCGGTGCGCGTACTCGGCGGCGATCTGCGACTTGCCGACCCCGGAGATCCCACGCAGCGAGCACCGCGCGCCGCCGCGACCGCCCGCGGTGAAACGCTCGTGCAGCGTCTCCAGCGCGGTGTCCCGCCCGGTGAAGCGGACGTTGCGGCGCGGCAGGCTCCACACCGCGGGCGGGTCGTTGGGGAACCGCGGCGCCGCCGGATCGGGTTCGCCGTCGGGGGCCACGTCGCCGTCGATGCCGAGGCGCCGCATGATCCTGCGCTGCGCCTCGCGCGAGTCGAGGTCGCGCAGATCGACCGGGCTGAGCGGGGCGGCGGTGGGCGGCAGCGCCCGGGTGGCGACACTGACCGCGGCGAACCGGTCGGTGTGCGGCGGTACGACGCTGTGCAGAGCGTCGGTCCATTCCGCGTCACTGCGCGGGCCGAGCGAGAAGTACCAGTCGTCGAGGACCAGCAGCACCCGTCCCGGAGACATCAACAGGTTGCCGAGCGCTTCGGCGAGCGGCATCTCGACCGGCGGGTCCCAGCGCAGCATCGCCGTGCCGTGGCCCTGCCGTTCCAGCCGGTGCGCGATCCAGGCCGCCCAGGGCCGGTTGAATCCCGCGTAGCTGATGGTGAAGTGCTCGCGGGGGCCGCGGACCTGCGTCTGCTCGGCCATACGACCGTCTCCCTCTGCCTCTTGACCCTACGACCTGAAACCCTTGTCCGCCTGGGAAAATGACCCCCTGTCAGGCAGCGTAACGGAATCGCGGGACGGAAGTGCCGCATCGAGCCGACGTGCGATGTGCCGGATCAGATGCTCCAGATCGGCGCAGTACACCGAGGGATGGCGGAATCCGCTGCCGACGCGGTACCGGTGCGTGTAGTTGCCGCCGCCGCACACCCGCACCACGGGACACCTCCGGCAGGTGGCGGCGAGACCGTCGGCGCCGAGCTGCCTGGCGGCCACCCCGGGGTGGTCGAGGGCCTGGTCGAAGGTGTGGTGGAAGACGTCGAGGCCGGTCGCGGGGGCGTGCTCGTACGCGGTCTTGAGCGAGTCGACCTGTTCGATGGCCCCGTCGGTGTCGACGACGAGCGCGGCGCTCGGTGACAGACCCACCGACTCCGTGGTGCTCGGCAGGCCGAGCAGCAGCGCGATGATCTCGGTGAACAACCGGATCCGCAGGTGCGGTCCGTCCGGCCGCCCGTCCCACCACAGGTCGAAGACGGTGGCCAGCCAGTCGCCGTACGGCACGGCACGGGCGGTCCGCGGCGCACCGGTCGGCAACCCCGGTGGCGGGGTCGACCAGTTGGCGTGTGGCAGCAGCAGGTCGAGGCTGGGCGGACGCAGGGCGGCCAGCGAGTGGTAGACCTTCGCCGGATCGGTGGCCAGGTCGATGGTGCACAGCAGCCCGGCGTACTGGTCCGGGCGGTCGGCGAGCAGCCGCGCGGCGCGGGAGGCGGCGGGCCAGGAGGAGCGTCCGGCATGGTCCGTACGGCGGGAGTTGAGCGCGGCCGTACCGCCGTCGAGGCTCAGCCCGACCCGGATCCGCGCGGCGCTGAGCCGCTCCAGCGTGCGGTCGGTGAGCAGGGTGCCGTTGGTCTGTACGGTGATGTGCGCCGTACAGCCCGCCGGAAGCGCCGAGCGTACGGCGTCCGCGTACTCGAGTACCGTGCCGGGGCCGGTCATCAGCGGTTCTCCGCCGTGCATGTCCACCCGGATCTCGGCCAGTTCGTGCCGGTGCACGTGCTCGGCGATCCGCTCGGCGGTGCGGCGCATGGTGGCGGCGGCGGTGCGCGCCGGGCGGTCCCGCCAACTGCGGTCACGTCCCTGGTAGATGTAGCAGTAGGTGCAGGCCAGGTTGCAGCGGCTGTGCACCTTCAGCACGAACTGCCGCAAGGGGACCGGCCGCCTGCCCGCCGCACGCAGTGCCGGTACGTCGAGTGCGGTGAGGGGCCAGGGGGCGAAGGCTGATCCGTCGACCTCACTCATGAAACGTGCATGGCCGCAATGCGGTTGCCGCAAACGTATTCGACCGACAACTGACCGATTCCCCCCGCACGCCACCCCGACAAGGGCCGGAAAGTGATCAGACGCTGGGCGAGTCCTCGTGGTATGCGACAGCCTCCCCGGCGTGCCGCGCTCTGCCGCGCAGCCCGGCGAGCACCGCGCCCAGCACCGGATGGGCGGTACGTTCGGCGAGATCGTCGACGTCGGCACCGCCGTAGTCGGGCAGCGGCTGCCGACCCGCATCGCCACTGCGTGTGTCCGAAGGACGGCCCCCGGGCCCCCAACCGTTGATCACTCCGGTTCCTCCAACGCCAGCATCCGCTCCCGGGTGGAGCGGGCCTGCGGTCCCCCGGCCGCCCCGGAACGCTGCCACAACTCCCATGCGGTGCGGTAGGCCTCCAGTGCCCTGGCCCGCCCCGCCGTGCGCTCCAGTACGGTGCCGCGCTGATGGTACGCCTGGGCGGCGAGCAGCAGTTCACCCGCGCGCAGCGCGCTCTCCGCCGCGCGGCGGAACGACTGCGCCGCCTGGTCCCGTTTCCCCGCCGCGCCGGGCCCCTCCGCGAGCTCCAGCAGCACCCCGCCGTGCTCCAGCCAGGCCCGGGCCGCCACCGCGTCCCCGGTGCCGGAGGGCTGCTGCCGTGTCTCCTGGGCACCGCGGGCGGCACGCTCCAGTATCCACTCGGCCTCGTACAGGTCCGTCTGGGCGCCGCCCGCCGCCCGCCGCCCGCGAAGCGCCCGCCCGAACAGCAGGCGCCGCTCGGCGAGCAGTGGATGGCTCTCCGGTGTCTGTGCGAGCGCCTCGCGCAGCACCCGTACCGCGTCCGTGGCGACCGCCAGTCCGCCGCCCAGCGCCGCCCACTCCACCAGTACCCTGCCGCGTTCCACCAGCAGTTGGGCACGGTCCGGGTCGTCGATGGGCACCAGGCGCTGGGCGCGGGCGAACGCCCGGTCGGCGGCGGTCAGTTCCGCGGTGTCTGCGGTGTGCGTGTAGCGCGCTTCATGGGCCCGGCCGAGCCGCCGCAGACACTCCAGCGTCAGCTCCGGCTGGTCCGGCAGCGCGTCGGCCACCGCCAGCGCCCGGCGCAGCTCGGCCAGCGCGTCCGCCGCGCCCGGGTCACCGGCGGCCGCGGCGCGGGCGGCGGCCAACTGCAGCAGCACCTGGCAGACGAACGGCGACGGGTCCGGCGCGGCGCCGGTCCCGGCCACCGCCTCGAAGTCGGCGACCGCGCGCAGTGCCAGCGAACGCGCCTCGTCCGCGGCGCCCCGCAGCGCGGCGTCGCCGGACAGTGCGAGCAGCAGCCCGCCCCTGGCCACCTGGGCCTCGTCCGGCAGCGGTTCACGGTACGGCCAGGAACCCAGTACCTCGTCGAGCCGCAGCGCGGCGCCGATCAGCAGATGGCGGTCGCCACTGAGGGCGTACCGTTCCTTGGCCACCTCGACTCCGCACAGCTGCGCCTCCAGCACCCCGTGCGGCTCGCCGCGCAGCAGCCGGTGGGACCGCTCCAGGCTGTCGGCGGCCTCGGCCAGCAGCTGGCCCTTGCGCTCGGGCCGCTCCTGCTGTCCGGCCGCCGCCCGCAGCACCCGGCCGAGCACGAGATGGGCGCGGGCGGCGTCCGCGGCGAGCACCCCCGCGTCGGCGTCGTACTCGGTCGCCAGCCGTGCGTTCTGCTCGGCCTCCGCCAGCGCGCCGTCGCCCTGCCCGCTCTCCCACAGGCTCAGCAGGCACTCGGCGAGCAGCGTCCGCAACGGCACGGTCCGGCGCGGCAGTCGGTCGTCGGCGGGCGCGGTGCGCAGCAGGCGTATCGCCTCCCACAGGTCACGGATGGTGCCGTGCTCCTGGAAGCGGATCAGCCGGTCGCGGGCGGTGTCCACCACCCGCCCCTGGTGGCCGATGAAGACCCCGCCGGGTGGTGTCACGGCGGCCTGCGGGCCGGTGTCCGAGGGAAGGTCGGTCTCGACGGGACCGACTCCGCCCGGCTGGAAGCGGCGCAGCACCTTCCGCGGCACCTCGGCGAACGGTGTGGGTACCGGTACGGTGCCGAACTCTCCGGAGTCGCCGGGACCGGCCCCGCCGGAGAGGTAACCCACCACCATCGCGGGGAAGTTGCGGGCCCGCCGTCCGAAGACCCGTTCCACGTACAGCGAGCAGTGCTTGAGGACCAGCGATGCCTCGCCGAGCCCGAGCCTGCGCAGCAGCACGTCCTGCACGCCGGGGGCGAACTCGTACCAGGGTCCGCCGTCGCGGCGCCCGCCGTCCTCGAAGGCGGCCTCGCGGATCTGCTCCTCCTGTCGTAGCAGCAGACCGCTCAGCAGCACCTCGGCCATCTCGACCGGGCCGGTCTGCGGCACCATCGCCCGCTGTACGAGCTGCATCACGGGGTAGGCGAGCGGGGCCGCCGACAGGTACACGGCCAGATGCTGGGCGGCCGGGGAGGCGACCGCCTGGAACTCCTGGACCAGTTGTTCCGCCGTGCGCTGGGTGAACTGCCGTTGTCCGGGGGCGCCTTCGTGGCGGTCGTGCACCCAGGCGGCCGAGGCGTCCAGCGCGGAAGGCGCGGTTCCGGAAACCGCCCGCGCCCAGGCACCGAGTGCCGCGCGGGTGGGTGCCAGCACCGGAACGGCCAGCGCCCCGGGCGCCCGCGGCTGCGATCGGCGGCGGCGCGGTACGAAGTCGAGCCGCCCGCCCGCCCCGCCCGCGCCGCGCAGCAGGCCGGGCTCGGCCGGCAGCAGCGTGCGCGGCCACATCCGCTGCGGCAGCGGCTGGAGGACGGCGACCGGTCCGGTGCGCGCGAAGCGGTGCAGCAGCCGTTGGGTGACGCCGCCCCGCCACAGCGCACCGGAGCAGTCACTGAGCAACAGGGTGACCGTACGCCCGGTCGGATCGCGCAACTGGTCGGCGGAGGCCAGCGGTTCACCGCCGCCACGGCCCGCCGAGACTCCCGGCTGGCCGTCGGGGCGCGGGCGCAGGTACTGGACCGAGACATCGCGGAAGGCGCCGACCTGTTCACAGACCGTTCGCAGTTCCTGGAGCATCTGGTCCCAGACCACCATGGACGGCGAGTCGTCCATGATCAGCAGCAGCGCCGCCTCCCTGCGCCGTACCTCCTCGAAGACCGGCATGATCTGTCCGCTGCGGGCGCTGGTTTCGGCGGTCGCCGTCTCGTCCAGCGCACCGCGCACCGGCTGGACCCGCGGCCGGTACCGCTGCAACGGCCGCAGCGCGCGCTCCAGCGGCAGCAGTCCCGGGAAGGCGGCGGCGACCGGCACCCGGATCTGGGTGGCCTCCTCCAACGTCAACGACTCTGCGAGGCGCACCGGATGGACCGGCACCCTGCGGTCGTCGTCATCGTCCCCGGCGGTCCGGGCGCCCGCACGCTCGGCCACCGGCGGGGACGACGGCGGCCCGCCGAGTGGTTCACCGGTTGTGGCCGGATCCCGATGGTCGCCGTCCGCCGAGTACGGGTAGCCGACCGGACCGCCCATCGTGCGCGCCAACCACACGGCGTCGGCGAGCCCTTCGGCGTCCGGAGCGATCCCCGCGGCCCGCAGCCGGGCGATCAGCTGTGGATACGGATCCGACCCGGTGGCCATCGCGGATCACCTCATCCGGTTGAGCGGCTGCATCAGCTCGTCGGCGAGCCGCTCCCGGGTGCCGAGGTCCTCGTCCTTGGCCTGCTGGGTGAGGTAGATGGCGTTCAGCAACTGGTCGGCCGAGCGCTGCTCCCCCGGCCTGCGGTCGAGGAACTGCCGGATGATGGGCGCGTTGTGCTCCGCCGCCTCGGGCCCGAAGTGCGCCCGCACCATCGCCGCGAGCCGCTCCTCGTCGGGCGTGCCGAGCCGCAGATGGATGCAGCGGCGCAGCAGCGGTGCCGGGAAGTCGCGTTCCCCGTTGCTGGTCAGCACGACGAACGGGAAGGCGCGGCAGCGTACCCGGCCGCCGTGCACATCGACCCGGCCGCCGTCGTCGTCCTGTACCTCGACTCCCTGGTGCCGGTCGGCGATGCGCTCCAGCTCGGGGATGGCGAACTCGCCTTCCTCCAGGGCGTTGAGCAGGTCGTTCGGCAGGTCGATATCGCTCTTGTCGAGTTCGTCGACGAGCAGTACACGGGGTTTGGCGGCGGGCAGCAGGGCGGTGCCGAGCGGGCCGAGCCGGATGTAGCGGCCGATGCCGTCCGCGGTGGGCTCGTCGGCGTCCTGCTGCGGTGCGGTACGGGCGAGTTGCAGGTCCTGCAGCCGGGCCAGCGCGTCGTACTGGTACAGGCCGTCGCGCAGTACGGTACGGCTGACGATGGGCCATCGTAGGACCCGGCCGAGGCCCAGTTCATGGGCGACGGCGTGGGCCAGGGTGCTCTTGCCGCTGCCGGGCTCGCCGGTGACCAGCAGGGGCCTGCGCAAGTACAGTGCGGCGTTGATCAGTTCGAGTTCGGTGGGGCCCGGCCGGTACTGCTCGGCGAGGTCCTGCTGCAGTCCGAGCCGCCGCGTTGAGGCGGTGTCGATCGGCGCGGGCGGGCTGACGAGCGGGTGGCCGTCGAAATTGCGCCACGGCGGCGGACCCGGCAACCGGTCGATGCCCTCATGGGGGCGACCGGTTCCTCGGTAGATGAGCCACTCGTTCACTTCGCGCTCCTCCCTTTATGACAGTACCCAGCAATCGGACGGCCAACAGTGGTTTCCGGACGCGTACGGTGGCACGCTGCCCGCGGAGCCTGACTCACCGTGCGCCCCCGTCCGCCTGGCCGAAGCCGGGCAGTGGCGTGTCCGCGTCGTCGTAGAGCAGTACCAGATGCTCGGCCCACAGCGGCTCGGCGCCGGAGCCGGGGATGTCCCGCAGGTCATGGGTGCGGGCCCGAAGTACCCTGACCGCCTCGGGGAGTTCGGCGGCTCCCGCGACCCCCGCCAGCAGGTGCTCCGCCTCGCGCCGGAAGACGGCGCACTGCGGTCCGCAGGCGTCCGGCGGATGCGGGTTGGCACTCCACAGCGCGACCCCGTGGCCCGCGTCCAGTACGTCGAACATGGTCTGCAGACCCTCGCCGCCGCCCACCGGGCCGCACAGCACCGGCACCGACTCCACCGGGGCGTTGCGCAGCTTCTCGTAGCCCGGGCTGCGGTCGAGCACCTGCAGGGGCAGCGGGGTGAGACCGGTGCTGTGCGAGATGCCGCTCCATCTGCCGAGCCACTCGGCGGTGGGCGGCACCCGCTCCACGTCCCGGACCACCACCGGTCGCCGGGACCCCATGGGCCGGGCGGGGCGGTGCGACTGTCGCTGGCCGCCCGGGATCCACAGCTGGGCCGCGGTGTCGAAGTGGTGGACGGGCAGGGCGATTTCCACGGTCGCCGGGCGGCCGGACTCGTCCGCCCGGTCCAGCGCGAGCGCCAGCGGCTCCTGCACCTGGGCGACCGCCTCCTCGAAGGCGACCCCCTCCCGCTCGTCGCAGACCGTGGTGATCTGCCGGTCGTGCGCTGAGCGCACCAGCTGGATCTCCCAGCGGAACCGGACCGGCCGGTCCTCCTTCCAGACCACCGGTGCGAGCGCCACCAGCACCGAGGCCTGCCCGTCGGCATCCGGGGACGCCACCGCATCGCCCAGTTCCACCAGCTGGTTGCGGTCCGGCGCGGGCAGCGAGATCGCCCGGCTCATCGCGAACTCCAGCAGCGCGGCGGCGCCCGCCGGATCCTGCGCCCGTACCTCCTCGGCGACCAGCACGAGATAGGTGACGAAGGCGAGCAACTGCTTGCCGTCATCGGGTTCGTACAGCAGCCCGTGGCCGTCCCGCCAGGCGACCGGCAGCGGATCGTGCACGGTGCCCGGCCCCAGCACCCGCTCGACCAGCCGTTGCACCACGCCCCCGCTGCACGGCGGCGGCAACTCGGCCAGCAGCCCGAGCGCCCTGGCCCGGTCGAACGGCGTCCACTCGCCTATCACGTCGGACAGTTGGCCCTGGACGTCGATCCAGGTGCCGCGCGCCTGCCGTCGGGGCTGCTGCTGTCCGTAGTGCCAGCGGTCATGGCCGCGGACCAGCTCCTGGTAGGGGTCGGATTCGAGCGCCAACTCGGGGACCAGCGGCGGGGATTCGCTCAGCGCGCGCAGCGCGGTGAGCAGCACCGCCTTGCCGCCGTCGCGGCTGCGGCGGCGCGCCTTGACCACACCGACGACCCGGCCGTGCGCCAGGTCGACCACCAGGCTGCCGGAGACCCCGGCCGGGATCTCCGAGTCGGGGCCGAGCCGAAACACATCGATCCGGTCGTTGCCCGGCACGGTGCAGGTGCCGTCCCACGGGTCGATGGTGTCCGCGGGCCTGCGCCAGCCGACGGCCGCCACCCGCCCGCTGACCGGCGGAATGGCGCGGTCGCTCAACCAGGCGCAGCCGTGCGCCACCGGTTCGGTCAGCCTGATCAGGGTGAGGTCGGGGGCGAGTTCGTACTCGCGCTCGTCGCCGAGTTCCCAGCCGGTCATCTCCTCGGGGGCGGGCAGTGCGTACACCGCCCGGCCGGACACCACGCGTTCGCCGACGCGTACCCCGATCTCCGTGTCGCCCGCCCATCTCCTGCGCCCCATCCGGCCGTCCCTGCGCACCAGGACGTGCGCGCAGGTCAGCACCCACTCGGGGGCGACGAGTAAGCCGCTGCCCCAGAACTCCGCCGCGTCGTCGGGCGCGGCCAGGATGGCGACCGCCACCTCCCTGGCCAGCTCTCGCAGCCGGGCCTCGGCCTCGGCGGGGCGCAGTCCGGTGCTCATGGTGACGGCGGGGTCGGCGGCATGGGTGTCATACCGGGCATCCCGCTCATCGACGACCTGGGGTGCGCCACCGCGGGCCGGTCCGGCTCGGCCTCCCGGCCGAAGCGGTCCCGCCAGGTCAGCGTCACGGTCAGCGCCGCCCTGGACTCACCGTCGGCCAGCACGCTGACGATCGCGCCGGACTTGACCGCGAGCTCCACCCCGAACTCCACGCTGACCTCGTCCGGCGCGGCCTGCGCGGCCGCGTCCCGTACCGAGGCGGCGACGCCGGTGATCAGCCCGCGTAGCTGCTGGACCCTGGCGACGACGCCGTCGAGGGCGCCGACGTCCTCGTAGTCCCCGTACTCCTCACCGTCCGCGAGCGCGTCCACGGACAGCCGGGCCCATACTTCGGTGCCGTCCGGCAGTTCGATGCGCTGAACCTGCTCCCCCATGGCCCCCTGCACTTCCCGGCGGGACAACTGGCCCGCGCCGTATGCGACGTGGTGGAAGATCAGGTTAGTCGCCAGACGCGTGAGAAATAAGAGAATGGCGTGAAGCGCCCCCCTGGAAGTGAGGGGTTCCGCCGCCGGGGGGCCAGGGGCGGGCCACCGGCCGGAGCGCGGGACGCCGGAAGCCGTCGGGCCTGTGTACGAAGGTTCGGCCAGGCGGTTTTAAGCTGGCCGGAAACGTCCCTGTTTCTGATCTGGAGCACCCCTTGTACTTCACGGACCGCGGCATCGAGGAGCTGGAGGACCGGCGCGGCCAGGAGGAGGTCACCTTCGAGTGGCTGGCCGAGCGGCTGCGTGAGTTCGTCGACCTCAACCCCGAGTTCGAAATTCCGGTCGAGCGGCTGGCGACCTGGCTGGCACGGCTGGACGACGAAGAGGAATGACAGTCTCCGGGCCTCCCTTGACTTTCCCGATACGCGATATATCGTGTTGAGCGGAGGACGCGATATGTTGCGTCTACTCGGACTCGGGAGGCCCGGATGTCAGCGCAAGCGTGGACCGTGCCGGAACCAGAGAAGATCAACTTCGATGGCTCCGTCACCGCTCTGCACGTCCGCATCGTCGGCGGAACGGTCAATGTGGTCGGAACGGACGAGAGTTCCGCCCGCCTTGAGGTCTCCGAGATCGACGGCCCGCCGCTGATCGTCACCCACGACGCGGGCACGCTCACCGTCGCCTACGAGGACCTGCCTCGTAAGGGGCTGCTCGGCTGGCTCGACCGCAAGAGCTGGAAGCGGCACGCCGTGGTCTCCCTGGCGGTCCCCGCGGACACCCGGGTGGAGCTCTCCGTGGTCAGCGCCGCGGCCGTGGTCTCCGGGGTCTGCGGCCACACCGCGGTGCACGGCGTCAGCGGGGACACCACCCTCGTCGGGCTCACCGGACCGGTGCAGGCCGACAGCGTCTCGGGCAACGTCGAGGCCCAGGCCCTGTCCGGCGACCTCAAGGTCAGCACGGTCTCCGGTGACCTGACCGTCGTCGAGGGCACCGGCTCCCAGGTCAACGCCGACTCGGTGAGCGGCAACATGGTGCTGGACCTGGACCCCTCCGCGGGCGCCGCCGTACGGCTGAACACCGTCTCCGGTGAGATCGCCATCCGCATCCCCGAGCCGGGCGACGCGGAGGTCGACGCCAACACGGCGAGCGGCCCGGTCTCCTGCGCCTTCGACGAACTGCGGGTCACCGACCTGTGGGGCGCCAAGCGGATCGCGGGCAAGATCGGCCAGGGCGCCGCACAGCTCAAGGCCACCACCGTCTCCGGGGCCATCGCGCTGCTGCGCAGGCCGCCGCTGGAACCGGCCGACGCCCCTTCGCTGCGGAAGGACCTCTGACATGGCCCCCGTCTTCGCCCACGGCCGACTCCGGCTGTACCTGCTCAAGCTGCTGGACGAGGCGCCACGGCACGGCTACGAGGTGATCCGGCTGCTGGAGGAGCGCTTCCAGGGCCTGTACGCGCCGTCCGCCGGGACCGTCTACCCGCGGCTGGCCAAGCTGGAGAAGGAGGGCCTGGTCACCCACACCACCGAGGGCGGCCGCAAGGTCTACTCGCTGACCGACGCCGGAAGAGCGGAACTCGCCGCCCGTCAGAGCGAGTTGGCCGATCTGGAACAGGAGATCCGGGACTCGGTCTCCGAACTGGCCGCCGAGATCCGGGAGGACGTCCGCGGCTCCGCGAGCGATCTGCGCCGCGAGATCCGCGAGGCCGCCCAGCAGGCCCGCAGTACCCCTCGGGACTCCGCGGCCCATGACTTCCGCCGGATGAAGCAGGAGTGGCAGGAACAGGCGCAGCGGGCCAAGGAGGAGAGCCGCCGGGCCAGGGAGGAGGCGCGCAACGCCCGCGAACAGGCCCAGGAGGCACAGGCGTTCGCCCGCGAGGAGGTCCAGCGGATCGTCCGCAGGGTGCAGGACGAGGTGCAGGAGCATGCCCGGCGCGGCGACTGGCAGGGCGCGATGAAGGAGGGGCTGGCCCAGTTCAGCCGGGAGATGAGCCGCTTCGGCAAGCCCGCGGACGACGCCTCGCGCGGCCCCCGGCCACCGCAGGCGACACCCGGCCCCGCGGCGGAGGGCACGATGGAGGACGTCCCGCACACCCCCCGGCCGTCGTACGTCAGGCCGGAGCCGGCGCCGGAGCACGCACCGGAGTGGGCGGTGGAGGACGACATTTCGTCCACGAACCCGGGCCGCGATCTGGAGCGCCTGCTGGACCGCTTCCGCGACGACATCCGGGACGCGGCCCGCGACCACGGCGTGGACGCCGGCCAACTGCGCGACGTACGCCGCCATCTGTCCACGGCGGCGGCGCACATCGGGGTGGTGCTGCGGCCGCCGCGGCCATGACCTGACGGTTCGGCCCGGCGCGACGGGTTCGCGCCGGGGGCGGTGCTTCGCCAACGGGCGGCGGTCGGTGGACCGTTGATGAGAGCACCGCCGCCCCGGACGGCGTCAGACGGTCAGCACGACCTTGCCGAACAGATCGCCGCCAGCCATCTTCTGCAGGCCCTCGCGGGCCTGGTCCAGCGGCAGTACGGAGTCGATCACCGGCCGCACCCCGGTGGCGGCGCAGAAGCTGAGCAGACCCGCCAGCTCCTCCTTGCTGCCCATCGTGGAGCCGACCACCTTCAGTTCCAGGAAGAAGATCCGGTTGAGCTCGGCCGACTTCGGGCTCGACCCGCTGGTCGCACCGGAGATCACCAACGTGCCGCCCGGCTTGAGGGACTTGACCGAGTGCGACCAGGTGGCCGCCCCCACCGTCTCGATCACCGCGTCCACCCGGTGCGGCAGCCGCGCACCGGGCTCGAAGGCCTCCTCCGCGCCCAGTTCCACGGCCCGAGCGCGCTTGGCCGCGTCCCGGCTGGTGGCGAGGATCCGCAGACCCGCCGCTTTGCCCAGGGCGATCGCGGCGGTCGCGACGCCGCCGCCCGCGCCCTGCACCAGCACCGCATCACCGGGCCGTACGTTCGCGTTGCTGAACAGCATCCGGTACGCGGTCAGCCAGGCGGTGGGCAGGCAGGCCGCCTGCTCGAAGGAGAGCTCCTTCGGCTTCGGCAGGACGTTCCACGCCGGTACCGCGACCCGCTCGGCGAACGTGCCCTGGTAGCGCTCGGTGAGGATGGAGCGCGGCTCACGCGGGCCGACCCCGTGCCCCGACTGCCCGATCACCGAGTGCACGACGACCTCGTTGCCGTCCGCGTCGACCCCGGCCGCATCACAGCCCAGGATCATCGGCAGGCTCTCCTCGCTCAGCCCGACACCCTGTAGCGACCACAGGTCGTGGTGGTTGATGGAGGCGGCCTTGACGTTCACGACCGTCCAGCCCGGCCGCGCGTCCGGTTCGGGACGCTCCCCCAACTCAAGCCCGCTGAGCGGCTGATCACGGTCGAAACGGGTGGCATAGGCAGCGAACATAGTCACGAAGCTAATCCCGCGGCCGGATGCTCACCAGCCCCCGCTCCGCGAAGCGACGCACATCACCCGTACCAGTGCCGCCCAAATCTTTCCGCAAAGCCGCCATGTCCGGTGTGATCTGCACATCTCGCCATCCGGACAGCCCCCGTTGGCGGGCGGTGTATGTCAAAATCAGAAAACGGGCGATCCCCGTTGTCCCATCGGGCCGGTACACCAAGGCCGGACCGCGATGGGCACCGCTGTACGAGTCGTACATCCCGCGCTCCGCTTCCCGGCATTCGGGCAACAGACGCAATTCACCCGTTGTTCGGGATGCGGCAAGGAAATTTTATGGACTCGTCAGTAGAAACAATCATCCGGTAGAACGGATCTTTCACCCCTCACCCGGGGCCCTGTGCGTGAGTGCGCACGCACGGCGGCCGTTCGTCTCCCACCGCGGAGACGGCGGACGCCACCCCGCCCCCTGAACCGGGGGGAGTACCCTCAACAAGCATTCTGACAAAGGGGTCAATTGTGGCAGCGGAGATCGTCAATCCTCGTAGCGACGCAGATCAGGACGACTTGATCGATCCGGCTTTCGCGCTACACCGTGGCGGCAAGATGGAAATCACCGCGACGGTGCCGGTGCGCGACCGGGACGACTTGTCGCTCGCCTACACGCCGGGCGTCGCCAAGGTGTGCACCGCGATCGCCGAGCAGCCCGAACTCGTCCATGACTACACCTGGAAGTCCCAGGTGGTCGCGGTGGTCACGGACGGCACGGCGGTGCTGGGTCTCGGCGACATCGGTCCGGAGGCATCGCTGCCGGTGATGGAGGGCAAGGCCATCCTCTTCAAGCAGTTCGGCGGGGTGGACGCGGTGCCGATCGCGCTCGACACCACGGACACGGACGAGATCGTGGAGACCGTGGTCCGGCTGGCGCCTTCCTTCGGTGGCGTCAACCTGGAGGACATCTCCGCGCCGCGCTGCTTCGAGATCGAGCGCAAGCTCCAGGAGCGGCTGGACATCCCGGTCTTCCATGACGACCAGCACGGGACGGCGGTCGTCACGCTCGCCGCGCTGCGCAACGCGGCGCGGCTGACCGGGCGTTCGCTGGGCGAGCTGCGCGCGGTGATCTCCGGTGCGGGCGCGGCGGGCGTCGCGATCGCCAAGATCCTGATCGAGGCGGGCATCGGCGATGTCGCGGTCACCGACCGCAAGGGCGTGGTGCACAGCGGCCGTACCGACCTCACCGATGTCAAGCGGGAGTTGGCGGGCTTCACCAACAAAGCGGGCATCACGGGCACATTGGAGGACGCGCTGTCCGGCGCCGACGTCTTCATCGGCGTCTCCGGCGGTACGGTCCCGGAGTCGGCCGTCGCCACCATGGCCAAGGGCGCGTTCATCTTCGCGATGGCCAACCCGAACCCGGAGATCCACCCGGACGTCGCGCACAAGTACGCGGCCGTGGTCGCCACCGGCCGCAGCGACTACCCGAACCAGATCAACAACGTCCTCGCCTTCCCCGGCATCTTCGCGGGCGCCCTCCAGGTGCGCGCCTCGCGGATCACCGAGGGGATGAAGATCGCCGCCGCCGAGGCCCTGGCGGCGGTCGTGCGGGACGAGTTGAGCGCCGAGTGCGTCATCCCCTCCCCCTTCGACGAGCGAGTGGCCCCCGCGGTCACCAAGGCCGTCGCCGCCGCGGCCCGCGCGGAGGGCGTGGCCCGGCGGTAGCGCCTTTGCGGCGCATCGTGGCTCTGGGTTGCGGCGGGCTTTGACACCGCCGGTCCGCAACCCCGGGGCCGCTCAGCGCTGCGGCGGGTTCTTGCTTGGGGGCAAGCCCCCAGGCTCCCCCCGGGCGCTGGCTTCTTCGGGGGCGAGCCCCCGAACCTCCCTGGGGGTTCGGGCGCTCGCCCCCGAAATTTGTTCCGCCGCGACGGCGAGCAGTTCCCTCGGCCCGGACCGACGGTGCCGAGACCACCGCAACCCGGGTGTACCGGGTCTACTTGAGCCCCAGCACCACCGCGTCCGGGACCGAACGCCAGACCGCCCGGGCCTCACTGAAGCCCACGTCGCGGAGGGTCTGCGCATGCCACTCGACGGGGTGCGGCTCACCGTCCGCATGGTCGCCGAAGATCTCGTAGCGGCGGGCGACGGCGGCGGCCAGTTGTTCGTCGGCGGCCGCCAGTTGCCACCACTCCCGCCAGTCGGGCACTGCGCCGGCGCTCCGCTCGCGCCCCATCCGGGCGTGCCGCAGGGCGTGTTCGGCGGCGTTGATCCGCGGGGTGGCCGGGTCCGGCATGTGGTCGGCGTTCATAAAGATCCCGCCGTCCCTGAGCACGCCCGCGATCTCCCCGTACAGCCATGCCAGCGGCTCGGTCTGCAGCCAGTGCAGTGCGGTGGCGGTGAGGACGGCGTCGAACTCGCGGTGCGGAAGCTTCCGCGTCCACTCCGGGTCGCGCAGGTCGGCGGTGACGAACTGGATCCGCGGCTCGTCGGCGAAGTGCCCGCGGGCGATCGTGAGCAGCGCCGGGTCGAGGTCGAGCGCGGTCGAGCGCGCTTCGGGGAAGCGCTTCAGCAGGCGGTCGGAGATACTGCCGGTGCCGCAGGCCAGGTCGAGGACGACGGGCGACGGGCCGGCCACCGCCTCGACGAGGTCGAGCATCACGCGGAAGCGCTCCTCGCGGTCCGGCAGGTACCACTCCTGCTGGCGGTCCCAGCTTTCCTGCCATGCTTGCCAGTCGGCGGGAACGATGCTTGTTTCCGTCATCACGGCCACCTCTGCTCGTAATACCCTGATAGCAGTTGCGTCTATTACAGCGCCGCACCCGACCCTAGACCGCACTGAGTAAGGACCGCAAGTGGAACTCGCTTATTACTCGGACTATGCCGTGCGGCTCGTGAACACCGAGCGGCCCGACCGCGGCGAGGACACGCTCTCCTCGGTCGAGGCGGTACGCGAACTCTTCGGCACCAACCGCCAGGCCGCACGGCGTGCGGGCGACGCCGACCTGACCCGGCTGCGCGCGGTGCGGACCAGGCTGCGCGCGGTCTTCGAGGCCGCCTCCGAAGGCGACGAGGTACGGGCGGTCGACCTGCTCAACGCGTTGCTGCTGGAGTACCCGGTCAGCCCGCAGATCTCCGGCCACGGCCACCTCGATGACCGCGGCCGCCCGCAGTGGCACATGCACCTGGCCGATCACGCCAACAACGCCACCGCCGCCTACACCGCACCCGCCTGCATGGGCCTGGCCTTCCAGCTCACCGAACTCGGCGTCGACCGACTGGGCATCTGCCAGGCCACCTCGTGCCGCAACGCGTACATCGACACCTCGACCAACCGCTCCCGCCGCTACTGCTCCGACCGGTGTGCCACCCGGGCCAACGTGGCCGCGTACCGCGCGCGCAAGCGGCAGGAGCAGCAGCAGAACGCACAGACCTGACCGCCCCTTCGGCCGGGCGGCCGCTAACGAGCCCGCAACCGGCGGGACAGCGACCGGTCGGAGCGCACCGGACGCAGCGCGCAGGCCGCCCAGTAGACCGCCGCCGCTGGTGAGCGCCGCAGCCCGCGCGGCGGTCGAAACCGTCCCAGCACCCGAGCGAGCAGCAGTTCGTCGGGAACCGTGCCGAACATCCGGCTGTCCGACTCGGCGAACGGATTGTCCCCGAGCACCCACCAGCCGGTGTCCCGCCGCTCCACCGCCCGCTTGACGATCAACAGGTCCTGCTGCAGCGGATGCCGCAGCACCACCACATCACCGGCACGCACCGGCGCCCCGTACCGGACGAGCAACTGGTCCCCGTGGTGCAGCGTCGGCACCATCGAAGGCCCCGTCACCTCCGCGAGTCCGAACGGCGGCCTTGCCCCCTGCTCGCGCATGCCGAGCCTCCTGTCAGATCCTCCACCGGGTCCAGAGTGACACCAGACTTTTGTCCTAAGCACCAGGGGGCACCCGGGAAATGGGACTCCTCAGGGAGTAATGTCCCACCTGCAAAGACGATCACAAGGAAGGACAGCCATGTTCTCTCGCCTGTTCGCGCCGAAGGTCAAGGTCAGCGCCCACTGCGACCTGCCCTGCGGCGTCTACGACCCGGCCCAGGCCCGCATCGAGGCCGAGTCCGTCAAGGCCGTCCAGGAGAAGTACCAGGCCAACGAGGACGCCGACTTCCGCACCCGTGCCCTGATCATCAAGGAGCAGCGCGCGGAGCTGGCCAAGCACCACGTCTCGGTACTGTGGAGCGACTACTTCAAGGCCCCGCACTTCGAGAAGTACCCGCAGCTGCACCAGTTGGTGAACGACACCCTCAAGGCCCTCAGCGCCGCCAAGGCCTCCAACGACCCGAAGACCGGCGAGAAGGCCCTCGAACTGATCGCCGAGATCGACAAGATCTTCTGGGAGACCAAGAAGGCCTGACCTTCGCTCGACTTCTGTTGTCTGCGAAGACACCACCTTCACAGAGCAACCGCCGCCCCCGATCCGCCACGGACCGGGGGCGGTCCCTTTCCGCCGTGCGGAATTCCATGGCGTCGTCGGTGAGAATGACGGGGTGACCGCACCTCTCCCGCTCGACGCGCTGCACGCCCGGCTGCCCTCGCCGCTCGTGGAGGTCACCGACGACCGACTGGCACGGCACGGGGTCCAGCTGCTGCTCAAGCGCGACGATCTCCTCCATCCCCGGATACCGGGCAACAAATGGCGCAAACTGCGGCTCAACCTGCGGGCCGCCGCCGAGTCCGGTCACCACACGCTGCTCACGTTCGGCGGCGCGTACTCCAATCACCTACGGGCCACCGCGGCCGCCGGGCGGCTGCTCGGCTTCGCGACGATCGGCGTCGTACGGGGTGCGGAACTCGCCGACCGGCCGCTCAACGCATCGCTGGCCCAAGCCGCCGAGGACGGCATGCGGCTGCACTTCATCGACCGGTCGACCTATCGGCGCAAGACCGACCCCGATGTCATCGCCGACCTGGAGCGCCGCTTCGGGCGCTGCTACCTGGTCCCCGAGGGCGGCAGCAACGCCGCCGCCGCTGCCGGATGCGCCGACCTGGGCCGGGAGCTGGGCGGCGTCGCCGATGTCGTCACCGTCGCCTGCGGCACCGGGGGCACGCTGGCCGGGCTCGCCGCCGGGCTGGACCGCGGCACACAGTGTGCGATCGGCTTTCCGGTGCTCAAGGGCGGCGGGTTCCTCGACGGCGAGATCCAGCGGCTGCAGCACGCCGCCTTCGGCGGACGGCGCGGCGACTGGCGGCTCGACACCCGCTTCCACTGCGGTGGGTACGCGCGTACGACCCCCGAACTACGCGCCTTCGCCGACGAGTTCGCGGAACGGCACGGCCTCGCCCCCGACCTCACCTACGTGGCGAAAATGCTGTACGGCACCTACGCCCTCGCCGAGGAGGGCCGGTTCGCTCCCGGCACCCGGGTGGCCGCGGTCATCACCGGCTGAGCCGCGCCGGACGACGCCAACGCGGTGGACGCGCCACACCCGGATTCATGAGGGGATCCGCATATGCTTCCGGTCTGCCACGTCCCGGGCACGCGGACCGGCCACCGGTGATCCGCGCCGTCGAACCGTGCGAGTCCCGGCGCTGCCGCCGACCGGACCGGCCGCTGATGTGATCGCCCACCGCGGGCCGGGCCCGGATGTCTGACCGTCCGGTTAGCCTGGGGGGCATGATTCGAGCCGCGAGCCCCGCCGACATCCCGGCGATCCACTCCATGATCCGCGAACTGGCGGAGTACGAGCGGTCGCTGGAGGACGCGCGGGCCACCCCGGAGCAGCTCCGCGAGGCGCTGTTCGGCGCGCATCCGGCCGCTTTCGCGCTGATCGCGCACGACGTGCCCGCCGCACAGCAGGCCGACGGCGGCGTCCCGCCGCGGGCGGTCGGTTTCGCGCTGTGGTTCCGTAACTTCTCCACCTGGACCGGCACCCACGGCGTATACCTGGAGGATCTGTACGTACGTCCCGAGGCGCGCGGCGCCGGGCACGGCAAGGCACTGCTCGCCGAACTGGCCCGGATCTGTGTGGAGCGGGGGTACGAGCGCTTCGAGTGGTCGGTACTGGACTGGAACGAGCCGTCGATCGGGTTCTACAAGTCGCTGGGTGCTGTATCCATGGACGAGTGGACGGTCCACCGGTTGACCGGTGAACCACTGCGCGCTCTGGCCTCATCTGCCACCCTGGCCTCGCCAAACCCCAACGGCGCGATACCACTTTCGAATTGAGACCGCAGACCACTAGCCACTGTCCGTACTCATAGGCTTACCATGAGTGACAACCGGGAGGTGCTGAAACTGAGCTCCTCTATGGGGACAGGCGTGCTTGGTCCGGGCGACACCGGGGCACAGATCGCGATACCGTCCCTGGACGGTGCGCGCCGAGTGTTGTTACTCGGAGTGTACGGACCGCGTACCAGCCGTGCTACCGCCTTGCGCGGTGTAACGGCGGCCATCAAGCTCAACCACCGTGTGCCACCTTGGAGGTGAGGGTGTCCCAGATCGCAGGCGAGCCCGGGTCGAAGGACTTCGTGGAGGTCCGGCTGCCCGCGGCGGGGGCCTACCTCTCGGTGCTGCGGACGGCGACCGCCGGACTCGCAGCCCGCTTGGACTTCACCCTCGACGAGATCGAAGACCTGCGCATCGCCGTAGACGAGGCGTGCGCCATCCTGCTTCAGCAGGCCGTCCCCGGCAGCGTGCTCTCATGCGTCTTCCGGCTGGTCGAGGACGCCCTGTGGGTGACCGTATCGGCGCCCACCACCGACGGCCGCGCCCCGGAGCGCGACACCTTCGCCTGGACGGTGCTGTCCGCGCTGGCCGGCGAGGTGGACTCCAGCGTGGCCGAGGACAACACGGTCAGCATCAGCCTGCACAAGAAGCGCGGCGCCGGCCCTGGACAGTCGTGAGGTTCCCAGATGCAGGAAGTCCTCAGGTTCCGAAGGAGCCCCGGCGACCGCGAGCACCGCGGCGGCCGTAGGTCCGGCCCCCCGCGGGGCCAGCGTGTCCCGGTCCACATGCCGGGCGATTACGGTTCAACCGTGAACGGAACGGGGGATCGCCATGAGCACTGACTCTCCTCGGGAACTGACCCCGGAGCGTGCTACCGAGCTGGCCGCTGGCCGGGTTCCAGGGCGCGCCGCGGAGCCGCCCGCCGGGTCGTCGGCCGAGAAGTCCGGCTACCGCAGTGGTTCCGGCGGGCGAGTCGCCGTGCCCGCCCAGGCCGCTCCGGCGGCCAGGCGGCAGCACGCGCGGCACCACCCCGTGCCACGCACCGACGGAACGGACGCGGTGGAGCAGGCGGAGTCCATGGACCAGGTCGATCAGCACGACCTCAACGGTGCGCACGAGCCGGAAGGCCCGCAGGACCGGTCGGGCGCGCGGGCACTGTTCGTGGAGTTGAGCAGGCTCCCGGAGGGCTCTTCCGAGCGGGAGGAGCTGCGCAATCGACTGGTGCAGATGCATCTGCCGCTGGTCGAGCACCTGGCCCGGCGGTTCCGCAACCGCGGTGAACCGCTGGACGATCTGACCCAGGTCGCCACCATCGGCCTGATCAAGTCGGTGAACCGCTTCGACCCCGATCGCGGGGTGGAGTTCTCCACCTACGCGACGCCGACGGTCGTCGGCGAGATCAAGCGGCACTTCCGTGACAAGGGGTGGGCGGTCCGTGTCCCGCGGCGGCTGCAGGAACTGCGGCTGGCCCTCACCACGGCCACCGGCGAACTGTCACAGGAGCACGGCCGGGCGCCCACGGTGCACGAACTCGCCGAGCATCTGAAGATCTCCGAGGAAGAGGTGCTGGAGGGCCTGGAGTCGGCCAACGCGTACAGCACGCTCTCGCTCGACGTACCCGACACCGACGACGAGTCCCCGGCGGTCGCCGACACCCTCGGCGCGGAGGACGACGCGCTGGAGGGCGTGGAGTACCGGGAGTCCCTCAAGCCGCTGCTGGAGCAGTTGCCGCCGCGGGAGAAGAAGATCCTTCTGCTGCGCTTCTTCGGCAACATGACCCAGTCGCAGATCGCCCAGGAAGTCGGTATCTCCCAGATGCACGTGTCGAGGCTGCTGGCCCGCACCCTCGCCCAACTCCGCGACAGGCTACTGGTGGAGGAGTAGACGGTCCGGGGGCTTAGCCCCCGGAAAATCAGTCTCCGTCCCGACCAGCGTCAGCGCCAAGCGCGGCGGTCGCTGCCGGGTGCACCAGCAGTACGAGTTCGGCCAAGGCCGCCGCGCCGATCGCCACCGCGGCAGCGAGCAACGCGCCGCCGTTCTGGCCCATGGTCCAGGCGATCGGCAGCGCGATCAGCTGGATGATCAGTGCGGGCCCGCGGCTCCAGCGCCGCGCTCGTAGCAGCCCATAGGCGGCGGTGAGCGGCAGTGCGGCCATCGCGAGCACGGTGAGCCCGCCCATCACGGCCGTCTGCGTACTGCCGCGGTGGCCGAACAACCCCATCGCCACCAGGTAGACACCGCCCGCGGCCAGCGCCAGACCTTCCAGTCCGGCGAGAGCCGCGGCGGCGGTCAGCCGTGGGATGCGGGGCGCGGCCAGGGGTACGGCCTCCGGGGCGGTTTCATGCTTCCGACTCACCCCAGCAGGGTAGCCCCCGCCCCGGGCACGGCCCTGGCAGCGGCCGACGGCCGACAGCCGTGACGAGGGACCGGCAAGATCCGCCGTACCGGCGCTGGGTACCCTTCCTCTCATGCGCGCGCTTCTCGTGGTCAATCCGAAGGCCACCACCACCGGAGCGCGGACCCGTGACGTTCTCATTCGCGCCCTGGCGAGCGATCTGAAGCTCGAAGTGGTCACCACGGAGTACCGCGGCCACGCCCGCGACCTCGCGCGGCGCGCGGTGGAGGGCGGTTCGGTCGAGTTGGTGGTGGCACTCGGCGGCGACGGAACCGTCAACGAGGTCGTCAACGGCCTGCTGCACAACGGCCCGGCCCCCGAGGCGCTGCCCCGTCTCGCGGTGGTTCCCGGCGGCAGCACCAACGTCTTCGCACGCGCCCTCGGCCTGCCGAACGACGCCGTGGAGGCGACCGGAGCGCTGCTGGACGCGTTGCGCGAGGGCAGCGAACGCACCATCGGCCTGGGCCTGGTGAGCGGAACACCGGGTACGGACGACGAGGGCGTGCCGCCGCGCTGGTTCACCTTCTGCGCGGGCTTCGGTTTCGACGCCGGCGTGGTCGGCCGGGTGGAACAGCAGCGGGTGCGCGGCAAGCGGTCGACACACGCGCTCTACGTACGGCAGATGGTGCGGCAGTTCCTCGGCGAGCAGAACCGGCGACATGGCACCCTCACTCTGAGTGAACCCGAGGGCCCCGATGGCCCGGACACCGTGCTACGCGATCTCGTACTGGCCATAGTCTGCAACACCTCGCCGTGGACCTTCTTCGGCAACCGGCCGGTCTACGCCACGCCGAAGGCCTCCTTTGACACCGCACTTGACGTGCTTGCCCTGTCCAAGCTGTCGTCGGCGGCGATGGCCCGGCACGCCAGTCAGCTGCTGCGGTCAACCCCGGAGCGCGGCCCGCACGGCAAGCACGTGACGACACTGCACGACCTGACCGACTTCACCTTGCAATCCCAGGTGCCACTGCCCTTTCAGGTGGACGGTGACCACCTGGGGCTGCGAATGAGTGCGACCTTCACAGGCGTTCGCCGTGCACTGCGTGTGATTGTGTGAGTGGCAGGGCCTAAAGTCCTTTCACTCGAACGTTTAGCCTCACCTGCACCCCATGGAAGTACGGCTGTGATCGAGGCGACACCGAGGAATCCAAAAAAACTTCCCGGAAGGGGTTGTATCCGCAGCCCAGGTTTGCGAGTCTCTACATGGCGATCGGGACGGCGCTTCCGGGGCACCCCTTGGATCATCGTTCGTCGCCCGAATCCTCTTCCTCTTTCTGCGGTCCGCGCCAGGTAACTGGCTGTCGGTCCGTTGCCTGCGGGGGGATTCGTGAAAGCGTTCACATTCACAAGCAACGTGCCAGCAACACACCAGGAGTTGGAGCAGACATGGACTGGCGTCATCGCGCCATTTGCCGCGAGGAAGACCCCGAGCTGTTCTTCCCGATTGGCAACACCGGTCCTGCGCTGCTGCAGATCGAGGAAGCCAAGGCCGTCTGCCGTCGCTGCCCCGTCATGGAGCAGTGCCTGCAGTGGGCGCTGGAGTCCGGTCAGGACGCCGGCGTCTGGGGTGGCCTCAGCGAGGACGAGCGCCGCGCGATGAAGCGCCGCGCCGCTCGCAACCGGGCGCGCAACGTCAGCGCCTGACGCCCGCCCCTTCGTGCTTGGTCCTGTCCGGTTCGCCGGCCAGGCCCCGCGGCCCCCGCGCCGCCGTACAGCACACGTACGGAACGCGGTGGCTGTCCCCGAGCCGCAGCGCGCAGCACACAGGCAGCGCAATGCAGACAGAGCACAAGGCAGTAGGCAACAGCCCCGGTCGACACGGTCGACCGGGGCTCGATGCTGTTTCGGGGCCTTTTCGGGTCCGGTCCGTCAGCGGCCTAGTCGAGTGGTTCCGCTGGGATGTCCAGCAGGACCTTCGTGCCGCCCTCCTTGCCCGGGACCATGTCGAAGGTTCCGCCCAACTCGCCCACCACCAGCGTTCGTACGATCTGTAGGCCAAGGTTGCCCGCGCGTTGTGGGTCGAAGCCCTCGGGCAGACCGCGGCCGTCGTCCTCGACGGTGATCAGCAGACGCTCGGGGCCACGCGCGGCGGTGACTTCCACCGTGCCGCGCTGGCCCGGGCCGAAACCGTGCTCAAGGGCGTTCTGCAGGAGTTCGGTCAGCACCATCGACAGCGGGGTGGCGGTCTCCGCGGTGAGGATGCCGAAGCGGCCGGTACGGCTCGCCACGACCCGGCCCGGGGAGAGTTCGGCGACCATCGCCATCACCCGGTCCGCGATGTCGTCGAACTGGACCCGCTCATCGAGGTTCTGCGACAGGGTCTCATGCACGATGGCGATCGAGCCGACCCGTCGCACCGCCTCCTCCAGCGCGCCGCGTGCCTTGTCGGAGTCCATCCGCCGGGCCTGCAGCCGCAACAGGGCGGCCACCGTCTGCAGGTTGTTCTTCACCCGGTGGTGGATCTCCCGGATGGTGGCGTCCTTGGTCATCAACTCGCGCTCGCGGCGCCGCAGTTCGGTGACGTCGCGGAGCAGCACCAGGGAACCGATGCGGGTGCCCTTGGGTTTGAGCGGGATCGTCCGCAGTTGGATGATCGCCTCGTTGCCCTCAACCTCGGTCTCCCGGGGCGCCCAGCCGCTGGCGAGCTTGACCATCGCCTCGTCGACCGGTCCGCGGGCCGGGGCGAGGTCCGCGGTGGTCTGGCCGAGGTGGAGCCCCACCAGGTCGGTGGCGAGTCCCAGCCGGTGGTACGCG
Organism: Streptantibioticus ferralitis; assembly: GCF_029223525.1. Lineage (GTDB taxonomy): Bacteria > Actinomycetota > Actinomycetes > Streptomycetales > Streptomycetaceae > Streptantibioticus_A > Streptantibioticus_A ferralitis. The sequence goes on from NZ_JARHTQ010000001.1 coordinate 480,639, forward strand.
GACAGCGCGTTGGGGCTCGCGTACTGCACCACGCCGTCCGCGTCGAGCCGGATCAGTCCGTCACCGGCGCGCGGTGAGGCGTCCATGTCGACCTGCTCCGCGGGGAACGGGAAGGAACCCGCGGCGATCATCTGCGCGAGGTCGGACGCGCTCTGCAGATAGGTCAGCTCCAGGCGGCTGGGCGTACGAACCGTGAGCAGGTTGGTGTTCCGGGCGATGACGCCGAGGACGCGGCCCGCGCGCCGTACCGGAATGGACTCCACCCGGACCGGCACCTCCTCGCGCCACTCCGGGTCGCCCTCCCGGACGATGCGGCCCTCGTCAAGTGCCGCGTCGAGCATGGGCCTGCGACCGCGCGGCACCAGGTGGCCCACCATGTCGTCCTGGTACGAGGTCGGCCCGGTGTTGGGCCGCATCTGCGCCACCGAGACATAGCGCGTCCCGTCCTTCGTCGGCACCCAGAGCACCAAGTCGGCGAAGGAGAGATCGGAGAGCAGCTGCCACTCGGACACCAGGAGGTGCAGCCACTCGAGATCGGAGTCGTCGAGCGCGGTGTGCTGGCGTACGAGGTCGTTCATGGAGGGCACGCTGTGGAGCGTACCTCTGGGACTTCACGGGAAGTTCATCCGCCTTCTGCGGGAGCCCTATAGACACAGAGTAATGGTCTAGTCCACAATGGGCTTGCAAAAAGCTTCCGCCCTCCCCGCACAGGAGGACGGAACGGGGCCCCGATCGGCGTTCTCTGCCCTGACTGCGCCGGGGGTCCCCACACAAGTCGGCATCACCGGCAGCGGGGACCGCACACCACGCACCGCCGGCGCCGACGGTAGCTCCGGGCTGCGGTGCCGGAAGGGCTGAGGGTCCCTTCCCGGCGCCGCGGCCCGCGGGTGTTTTGGGGGGAGGTACGTGCCGTCACGGTCGGGGCATCGCATGGGAAAGGCCCCGCCCGGAGCTGGCGGGGCCTTCACGCGGGGCTTGGTCAGCGGGTTTCGGTGACCTTGGCCAGGGCGCGGGGGGCGTCGGGGTCCTGGCCGCGGGCGATGGTGACCTCGTAGGCGAGCATCTGCAGCGGGATGATCTCCAGGATCGGCTGGACCTCCTCGGCCACCCCGGTCGTCGGCAGGACGAAACCGGCCGAGGCGGCGTCCACCTGGGCCTGGTTGCCGATGACGACGAGGTCGGCGCCGCGGCCGCGCAGCCGGTCGAGCACCGGCTGGAGCGCCTTGCCGCCCTTGCCCTCGGTGACGATGGCTATCACCGGCGAGACGTTGTCGACCATGGCCAGCGGGCCGTGCAGCAGGTCCGCACCGGAGAAGGAGAGCGCCGGGATGTAGCTGGTCTCCATCAGCTTCAGCGCGGCCTCCTTCGCGGTCGGGTAGCCGTAGCCGCGCGAGGTGATCACCAGCCGCTCGGCGAACCGGTAGCGCCCGGCCAGTTCCTTGACCTCGGCCTGGCGGGCCAGGATCTGCTCGGCCAGCTCCGGCAGCACCTTGGCGGCCGAGCCGTCGCCGCCCCGCAGTCCCTCCACGAGGAGGTAGAGCGACAGCAGCTCCGCGGTGTAGGTCTTGGTCGCGGGCAGCGCCTTCTCCGGCCCGGCCAGTACGTCGATGTGGAACTCGGAGACCTCGGCCAGCGGCGAGTCGGCGTTGTTGGTCACCGCGAGGGTGATGGCACCGGCCTCGCGGGCGGCCTGGGTGGAGGCGACCAGGTCGGGCGAGCCGCCGGACTGGCTGACCGTGATGACCAGTACATCGGTCAGGTCGGGCTGGGCACCGTAGGCCGTGGTGGTCGACATGGAGGTCAGGCCCGCGGGCTTGCCCAACAGCACCTCGATCAGATACTTCGCGTACAGCGCCGCGTTGTCGGAGGTGCCGCGGGCGGTGAGCAGCACGAAGCGCGGGTTGCGCGCGGCGATCCGCTCGGCGATCTCCCGGATCTTCGGGGCGCCCTCGTCGAGGATGCGACGCAGCACCGCGGGCTGCTGGGCCATTTCGCCGGACATGATCCGGCCCGGCTGGGGGTCCTGCTGGGTCGGAGTCGGGGCGGACATGCGATGAGCCTCCAGGCTGCTTGAATTGCGTGCGCTCGCCTCAGGGCGCTCGTACCCGATGCCGACGCTCCTCGTCGAGCGGTCGCTGCGCTCCCTCCTCCTCGTCGCCTCGGCATCGGCGCGCCCTTTGGCTCGCTCACGTTGTTGTCTTCTCCGCGGAGTCAGTGGTCGGCGTCCTTGCCGACGATGACCTCCGCGGCCGCTCGCCCGCACACGCGGGCCGCACCATGGGTCGCGATGTGCAGCGCGCCGCTCGGCGGTGCCTGCGGAACGCCCATTTCGACCACCACCGAGTTCGGCCGGGCGGCCACCAGGCGATCCAGCGCATCGGCCATCCACCGGTGGCGGTGTACGTCGCGAACCACGATGACGATCCTACGGTCCGCCGCGGAGTGCAGCACATTTGCGACCAACGCGGGCAGACCGCGCTCCGCGACGTCTGCCTCACGGTAAGTGCCGGTTCCGGTGCCGGGCAGCAGACGTTCCAGCTCGGCGGCGACGCCCCACGGCGTCTCGTCGCCGACCGCGATGTTCGCGACCGGTGTGAAGGCCGCCGCGTAGACCGGGCCTTCGGGTGCCTGGTACGGGCCGAGCCTGGTCACCCGCAGTGCCCGGCGGGCGGCGACCAGCCCGATCTCGGGGGTGACCGCCGCCTCGGGGGCAGGTGTGATCCCCTCCGCCGCACCCGGCCCCCGCGTACGGACCCACTCCCCCAGCGCCCGTACCCGCGCCGCGGCGTCCGCGAGCCGCTCCTCGGGCAGCTCACCGCTGTGCACCGCCCCTACCAGGGCGTCCCGCAGCAGCAGCACCGTCTCCTCGTCGGCGAGGTTGCCGCCCACACAGATCGCGTCGGCCCCGGCGGCCAGTGCCAGCACGGTGCCGCGCTCGATGCCGTAGGTGGCGGTGATGGCGCGCATCTCCACCGCGTCGGTGGCGATCAGCCCCTGGTAGCCCAGGCCGCCTTCGGTCTCGGGCGCCCGGAGCAGACCGGTGAGCGCCGCCGGGCTGAGGGTGGCGGGCAGTGCCCGGTCAACGGCCGGGAGCAGGATGTGCGCGCTCATCACCGCCTTGGTCCCGGCGGCGAGCGCGGCCCGGAACGGCACCAGCTCGCGTGCGTACAGCGTCGTCAGGTCGGCGTCGATCCGCGGCAGGTCGTGGTGCGAGTCGACGGCCGTGTCGCCGTGGCCGGGAAAGTGCTTGGTGCAGGCGGCGACCCCGGCCTGCTGCAGCCCCTCGACGTACGCGGCGGTGTGCCGCGCCACCAGTTCGGGATCGGCACCGAAGGACCGTACCCCGATGACCGGGTTGTCGGGGTTGGAGTTGACGTCCGCCGACGGCGCCCAGTTGAGGTTGACGCCACACGCCCGGAGCCTGCGGCCGAGTTCCCGGGCGACCGCGCGGGTCAGCTCGGTGTCGTCGACGGCGCCGAGGGCGTGGTTACCCGGGAAGGAGGAGCCGGTACGGGCTTCCAGGCGGGTGACGTCGCCGCCCTCCTCGTCGGCCGCGACGATCAGCTCCGGGGACTCCGCCCGCAACCGCGCGGTGAGCGCGGCGAGTTGCTCCGGTGACTCGATGTTCCGGGCGAACAGCGCGACCGAACCGAGCCCTTCGTCGAGCCGCCGCAGCAGCCAGTCGGGAGCGGTGGTTCCAGCGAAGCCGGGCTGGAGTACGCCGAGCGCGTCACGCGTCACGGTGTCCGTAGTCAGCATGGTCATCCCTTCACCGCCCCTGCGGTCAGTCCGCCGACGGCCTTGCGCTGGAGGATCAGGAACACGATCACCACGGGGATGGTGAAAAGGGTGGAGGCGGCCATCGTGGCGCCCCAGTCGTCACCGAAGTTGGTCTGGAACTGGGTGAGCCACAGCGGCAGGGTCTGGCCGCTCTGCTTGTTGAGGATGAGGACCAGTGGGAACTCGTTCCAGGCGGTGATGAAGCCGAACAGCGAGGTGGCCATCAGTCCGGGGGCGAGCAGCGGGAAGACGACCCTGATGAACGCCTGGGTACGGGTGCAGCCGTCGACCAGGGCCGACTCCTCCAACTCCTTGGGCACCGCGGCGATGAAGCCGCGCAGCGTCCAGATGGTGAACGGCAGCACCATCATCATGTAGAAGAGGGTCAGCGGGATCAGGCTGTTGAGCTGGTCCTGGTCGCGGACGATCATGTAGACGGAGATCGTCATGACCTCCCAGGGCGCCATCTGCGCCACCATGACCACCAGGACGAACGCCTTGCGGCCCCTGAACCGCATCCGGGCCAGCGCGAACGACGCCAGCAGCGCGATCGCCAGGGAGAGCAGCACCGCGCCGAGGGCGACGGTGAAGCTGTTGCGTACCAGCTCCCAGAAACCGGCGGCGTGCACCGCCTTGTCGAAGTGCGCGAACGTACCGTGGAACGGGATGAAGTCCGGGGTCTTGCTGATGATGTCGATGTCCGGCTTGAAGGCCGTGGTCGCCATCCAGTAGACGGGGAAGACGAAGAACACGAACAGGAGGACCGCGACGGCGTTGGGCCAGAAGCGTCCGAGAAGCGAGCGCCTCACAGGTCGTCCTCCTGCTTGAGAATGATCCGGAAGTAGTACGACATCAGCGCCAGCAGGATGAGGATGGTGAGCGTGGAGATCGCCGCGCCCACGCCGTAGTGCTGGTTGCCGACGCCCTCGACGAAGGCGTAGACCGGCAGGGTCTGGGTGGTGCCCGCGGGTCCCCCGGCGTTGAGCGCGTAGACCTGCGTGAACGCCTTGAAGACCCAGATGATCTCCAGGAACGCCGTGCTCAGGAAGAACGGTTTGAGGATCGGAAAGGTCACCGAGCGGAAGGTGCGCCAGGCGGTCGCACCGTCCATCCGGGCCGCCTCGAACAGCTCGGCGGCGATGGTGGTCAGTCCCGCGTAGAGGTTGAGGGCGACGAACGGGACGGACTGCCAGACGATCATCAAGGTGATGACGGAGAAGGTGGAGAACTGGCCGCCGAACCAGTTGAATCCCGCCATCGAGTGCCAACCGAGCTTCGCCAGCCCCCAGTTGACGACGCCGTACTGCGAGTCGAAGAGCCACTGGTAGACCGTGGTTCCGGCGACCATCGGCATCGCCCAGGCCAGGATCAGGGCGAGCGAGAGGAACAGCCGCATCCGCTTGCCCAGCCGGTTCAGCAGCAGTCCCACCAGTGTCCCCGTCGCCATGATCAACGCGACGTTGGCGGCGGTGAACAGGACCGAGCGGAAGGTGGTGTGCCAGAAGACCGAACTGGTCAGCTGGTCGGTGTAGTTGCCGAATCCGGTCCACTCGGTGGTGTGCTGGATGAGCTGGAAGGCGTTGAGGTTCTGGAACGAGATGACGAGGTTGCGCAGCAGCGGATAGGCGAGCAGCGCGGCCGTCGCCACCAGCGCCGGGAGGATCAGCAGGTACGGGGCGCCACGCGCGGCCAGCCCGCCCGCTGACCGCTTGCGGCCCGCCGGTGGTGGCGGGGTCGGCGGTGTGCTCGCACTGGGGGGACGCGGCTCAGTCGCCGTACCGGTCGATTGCGCACCCATGCTGTTGTCTTCCTCCCCGCTGGTGCCTGGCGTACCGGTGGGGCCACCCGTGCGGCGGCCCCACCCGTACGACTCACTGCTTCTGGCTGAGCCGCTTGTCGATCTCGGCGTCGGCCTGCTTGGCGGCGGCCGACGGGTCCTGGCCCTGGAGGACGCCGGTCATGAAGATGGTCGAGATCGGGTTGGGCTTGTTCTCGACGTTGCCCCAGGCTGGGATCAGCGGGGTGGTGCCGCCGCCCACGGCGGCGGCCGAGGCGGCGGTGGCGAACGGGTTGCCGGTCAGGTTGGAGTTGAGCGAGGTCTTGTTCGGGATGACGCCGCCCTCCTTGGCGAGCGCGCCCTCGAACTGGTCGGACAGCGCGAGCTTCAGGAAGTCCTTCGCCAGCTCGGGGTTCTTGCCCGCCTGGGCGATGGCCAGGTTGGAGCCACCGAGGAAGACCTTGGCGGGCTTGCCGACGGGCTTGCCCGGAATCGGGAAGTAGCCGATCTGGTCCTTCAACTGGGGGTTCTTGGCGATCGCACCGGCCGCCTCCCAGCCGAAGCCGATGAACGCGCCGACATCGCCCTTGGCGAAGACGTCCGACTGCTGCGGGGTGGCCTCGTCCTTGTCCTTGGGCGCGGTGCCGTAGGAGTTGAGCTTCTTGTACAGGTTGATGGCCTCGGCCGCCTGCGGTGAGTCGAGGTTGGAGACGTAGTTGTCGCCGTTCTTCTTCACCAGGTCCGCGCCCGCGTCCAGCAGGAACCCGTCGAAGGAGTACCAGTCCTGGCCCGGCGCGTACAGCGCGTCCTGGGTGCCCTTGGCCTTGATGGTGTCCAGGTCCTTGAAGAACTCGTCCTGGGTCTTGGGGGTGTCCTTGATCCCCGCGTCGGCCCAGATCTTCTTGTTGTACACGACGACCCGGTTGGAGAAGTACCAGGGAGCGGCGAACTGCTTGCCCTGGTAGACGGCGGAGGCGTTCAGCGCCGGTGACCAGTCCTTGCCTCCGAGGTCCGCCTTGTCACCGGTGAGGTCCATCAGACCGCCGGTGGCCGCGTAGTACGGGGTCTGGGTGTTGCCGACCTCGACCACGTCCGGCGGGTTGTTCTCGGACAGGGCGGTGGTCAGCTTCTGCTGGATACCGCCCCACTGCTGCACCTGAACGCTGAGCTTGGCACCCGGGTATTTCTTCTCGAAGGCGGCCGTGATGTCCTTGGTCCAGCCGGGTGGGTTGGAGCCGCTCATCACCCAGACGGTCAGGGTCTTTCCCTTGAAGTCCCCGGGACCCGACGCCTTGTCACTCTTGCTGCCACTGGACCCGCACGCCGCAACCGACACGGCCATTGCCGTGGCACCCAATACGGCTATCGCCGCCCTGCGCTTGCGCATCACGCCACCCTCCTGAAGGTGCCAGAGACTCCCCCCTGGTCTTTAATGGTTTAGACCAGTACGGGGAGCTTGGCCTAGACCTTTAGGGGTGTCAAGGGTGTATAAGAGCGGCTGTCGAGTCCGTTACCGGACCGACACCTGACCTACGACGTCCGCTTACCGCTACGTGCACGGCGCACGCCGTGCCACCATGTGAGCCGCTATTGGACGGAGGAGCCGGTGACGGCAGCCGAGAAGGAGTCGGGAGCGCAGCCCATGGATACCGACGGGGGCGCCGGGGCGCCGGCCATGGACACGCCGGTCGGCGCGTCGGAGACGCCCGAGAACGGAGCGGGGGCGTCGGGCGCGCGCACCGCGCGTGTCCCGAAGTACTACCGCCTCAAGCGGCACTTGCTGGACATCACCCAGACCATGCCGCCCGGTACCCCCGTACCGCCGGAGCGCACGCTGGCCGCCGAGTTCGACACCTCGCGCACCACGGTCCGCCAGGCGCTCCAGGAGCTCGTCGTCGAGGGGCGCCTTGAGCGCATCCAGGGCAAGGGCACGTTCGTCGCCAAACCCAAGGTCGCCCAGGCGCTGCAACTCACCTCGTACACGGAGGACATGCGGGCGCAGGGCCTGGAGCCCACCTCCCAACTGCTGGACATCGGCTATGTCGCCGCCGACGACCGGCTGGCCGGGCTGCTGGACATCAGGGCGGGCGGGCGCGTCCTGCGCATCGAGCGGCTGCGGCTGGCCAACGGTGAGCCGATGGCGATCGAGACCACCCATCTGTCGGCCAAGCGCTTCCCCTCACTGCGCCGCAACCTCGCCAAACACACTTCGCTGTACACAGCGTTGGCCGAGGTCTACGACGTCCATCTGGCCGAAGCCGAGGAGACCATCGAAACGTCCCTCGCGACGCCCCGCGAGGCAGGCCTGCTGGGCACGGACGTCGGCCTACCGATGTTGCTGCTCTCCCGTCACTCCATCGACACAACCGGCGAACCCGTCGAATGGGTCCGCTCGGTCTACCGCGGCGACCGCTACAAGTTCGTGGCAAGACTCCAACGTCCCAGCTGACGTTGGAGTCAGGGGCTTCTCTTCTGGGGGCCCGCCCCCAGAGCCCCTGCGGGCGGGCCCGGGGGCGCAGCCCCCGGGAGGCGGTAACCCCCTGCCCCCAGGCGGGAGCCGCAAGCGTGGCTGATCCGATATGCGGACGGGTAGTGACTAGACCACATGCGCTCGCCTAGATTGCCTGCGCATTACGTGGGAGACCTATCGCATCGGGGAGCCGCAATCATGACAGAACCGCCACCGCAGCCCAAACCTGTCATCACCGCCACCCGGCTGGTGGCGGCGCTCTGCCTGATACTTCCGTTCGTCGCGACGTTGTGGGTCAGCTCGTACGCGCGGCCCACCCCGGCGTTCATCGGCATTCCGTTCTTCTACTGGTACCAGATGGCGTGGGTGGTCATCTCCACCGGCCTCACCTCGGTCGCCTATGTGCTGATCAGGCGTGAGGAACGGGCCCGCAGAAGTGACGGACCCGAGGGGGCGGCATGAAGCACGGTGTCAACGGAGTCGCGCTGGCCGTCTTCGTCTTCTTCTTCCTGGTCGTCACCGTGCTCGGCTTCCTGGCCGCCCGCTGGCGGCGCGCCGAGAACGCCCTCAACCTGGACGAGTGGGGGCTGGGCGGCCGCAGTTTCGGCACCTGGATCACCTGGTTCCTGCTCGGCGGCGACCTCTACACCGCGTACACGTTCGTCGCCGTTCCGGCGGCGGTCTACGCGGCGGGTGCCTCCGGCTTCTTCGCGGTGCCGTACACCATCCTGGTGTACCCGATGATCTTCTGCTTCCTGCCCCGGCTGTGGTCGGTCGCCAGAAGCCACGGCTATGTCACCCCGTCGGACTTCGTCCGGGGGCGCTACGGGTCACGAGGGCTGTCGCTCGCGGTGGCGATTACCGGAATCCTCGCCACGATGCCGTACATCGCCCTCCAGCTCGTCGGTATTCAAGCCGTGTTGGACGTCCTGGGCGTAGGCGGTGGCACCTCCACCAACTGGTTCGTCAAGGACCTGCCGCTGCTGATCGCCTTCGCGGTACTCGCCGCGTACACCTACTCCTCGGGGCTGCGCGCGCCCGCGCTGATCGCCTTCGTCAAGGACTCGCTGATCTACATCGTCATCGCGGTGGCGATCATCTACATCCCCATGCGGCTGGGCGGCTTCGGCCATATCTTCCACACCGCGAGCGAGGCATACTCCAAAGTCAACCCGGCCACCGGCAAACCGCGCGGCGAACTGGTGAGCAGCGCCAAGAACCAATGGGCCTACGGCACCCTGGCGTTGGGCTCCGCGCTCGCGCTGTTCATGTATCCACACTCGATCACCGCCACCCTCTCCAGCCGCAGCCGTGATGTGGTGCGCCGCAACACCACCATCCTGCCGCTGTATTCACTGATGCTCGGGCTGCTGGCGATGCTGGGCTTTATGGCGATCGCCGACGGGGTCGGCAAGGGAGTCAAGGGCTTCAACGCGCAGTTGGCGATCCCGCAGCTGTTCCTGAACGTCTTCCCGTCGTGGTTCGCGGGCCTTGCCTTCGCGGCCATAGGAATTGGCGCGCTTGTCCCGGCGGCCATTATGTCCATTGCCGCCGCCAACCTGTTCACCCGCAATGTCTACCGGGATTTCCTGCGGCCGAACGCCACACCCGAGCAGGAGACCCGGGTCTCCAAACTGGTCTCGCTGGTGGTCAAGGTCGGAGCCCTGGCCTTCGTCCTCACCATGGACAAGACGGTGGCCATCAACTTCCAGTTGCTGGGCGGGATCTGGATCCTGCAGACCTTCCCGGCGATCGTCGCGGGCCTGTACACCCGGTGGTTCCACCGCTGGGCGCTGCTGGCGGGCTGGCTGGTCGGCATGGTGTACGGCACATGGGCCGCGTGGACGGTGGCCAGTCCCACCCAGGCCCACTTCGGGGGCAGTTCGAAGCTGATCCCGGGCATCGGCCAGATCGGCTACATCGGCCTGACCGCCTTCGCGCTGAACCTGGCGGTCGCGATCGTCCTGACCGTGGTCTTCAAGGCACTGGGCACCCCGGAGGGCTTCGACGAGACGGCCCCGGCCGACTACACCGCGGACGCCAAGCGCCCGACCGCACCGCAACCTCCGCCGCACGGCGACGAGTTGCCGCCGGTCGCGACCACCGGCCACTGACGACCCGCGCGCCCACGGGCCGCCCCGCGAAAAGGGGGGCGGCCCGTTGTCGTACCCCTGCGGCACACTGCCACCATGGACATCATCATCCGCGGCGCGCGGCCCGACGAGCTGGACACCATAGGCGAACTCACCGCCCGCACCTATGTGGACGAGGGGCTGCTCGCCCGGGGCGCCGACAGCCCCTACGTGGCGGTGCTACGGGACGTCCGGCATCGGGCGGAGCACTCCGAGGTCCTGGTGGCCGCGGACGCGGCGAGCGACCAGGTGCTGGGCTCCGTGACGTTCGCCGCACCCGGCAGCGCGTACGCGGAAGTCGCGGGGCCCGGCGAGGGCGAGTTCCGGATGCTGGTGGTGGCGGCTGACGCACGACGGCGCGGAGCGGCCGAGCAACTGGTGCGCGCCTGCCTTGACCGGGCACGCGCACTGGGGCTGCGGCGGGTCGTCATATCCAGCGCCCAGCAGATGACCGCGGCCCACCGGCTGTATCGCAGGCTCGGCTTCCGGCGCACGCCGGAACGGGACTGGGAGGCGGGGCCGGGCGCCCTGCTGTGGACGTTCGCGGTGGAACTGTAGCCACTTCCGCGGCGGAACTCCAGTTCCATTCATGATGCGTCCGACACAACATCTAGGGGTGCGCCCTTCACGCGGCACTAGATGTATGCTCGTCACCGCTGTCGCCGCAGGGGAACCCGGTGCGAATCCGGGACTGCCCCGCAACGGAGGGGGGGCACCTCCCATGCCCTTAAGGCTATGGGGGAGGGTGCGCTGCCGTTCCCGTGAGTCCGAGGACCTGCCGACGGCGCACCCTCCGGACTGACCGGGCGGTGCAGTGTTGTCCGGGCCTCGCGGGTTGGGCCGGCGGACGCGATACGGGGTGCCTTCCTGATGGTTCGGGCTGCCCGTGCGCGCCCGCGCTCCTCCCGCGTCGCCGCCGCCTACGAGGGAGAGAGACCACCGTGACCATCGCGCCCGCAGACCCCGAGTCAGCAATCGCCCCTGACTCGGAGGCCGACCCCGGCACGGACCTGCTCCGCACCCTGACGGAGTTGACCACCGATCTCCCGGACACCGCCGCCGGACGGGTCGCCGCCGCCGCACTGCGCGGTCGGCACGCCGGTTCGGACGAGGCCGAGTTGCGCGGGCTGGCCACCGAGGCCGCCGCCGGTCTGATCGCCGAGGACCCGCAGTACAGCCGCCTCGCCGCCCGGCTGCTGGCCCGGGCGATCAGCGAGGAGGCGGCGGGCCAGGGCGTGACCACGTTCACCGAGTCGATCGCCACCGGGCACCGCGAGGGCCTGATCGCCGACAGCACCGCCGCCTTCGTCCGTATCCACGCCGCCCGCCTCGACGCGCTCGTCGACCCCGAAGGCGACGGCCGGTTCGGCTACTTCGGGCTGCGTACCCTGCACAGCCGCTACCTGCTGCGGCACCCCATCACCCGGCAGGTCATCGAGACCCCGCAGCACTTCATGCTGCGGGTGGCCTGCGGCCTGGCGGAGGACGAGTCGGCCGGCGCGCTGGACGAAGTCGCCGCGCTCTACGGCCTGATGAGCCGACTGGACTACCTGCCGAGCTCGCCGACGCTGTTCAACTCCGGCACCCGGCACCCCCAGATGTCGTCCTGCTACCTGCTGGACTCCCCGCTCGACCAGCTCGACTCGATCTACGAGCGCTACCACCAGATCGCCCGGCTGTCGAAGCACGCGGGCGGCATCGGCCTGCCGTACTCCCGCATCCGCTCGCGCGGTTCGCTGATCCGCGGCACCAACGGGCACTCCAACGGCATCGTGCCGTTCCTGCGCACCCTCGACTCGTCCGTCGCGGCGGTCAACCAGGGCGGCCGCCGCAAGGGCGCGGCCTGCGTGTACCTGGAGACCTGGCACGCGGACGTGGAGGAGTTCCTGGAGCTGCGGGACAACACCGGTGAGGACGCCCGCCGCACCCACAACCTCAACATCGCGCACTGGATCCCGGACGAGTTCATGCGCCGGGTGGAGGCGGACGCCGACTGGTCGCTGTTCTCCCCCTCCGACGTACCCGAACTGGTCGACCTGTGGGGCGAGGAGTTCGACGCCGCCTACCGCAAGGCCGAGGCGGAGGGCCGGTTCGTCAAGCAGGTACCGGCGCGTCAGCTGTACGCCCGGATGATGCGCACCCTCGCCCAGACCGGCAACGGCTGGATGACGTTCAAGGACGCCTCGAACCGCACCGCCAACCAGACCGCCGAGCCCGGCCGGGTGGTGCACTCCTCCAACCTGTGCACCGAGATCCTGGAGGTGACGGACGACGGCGAGACCGCCGTGTGCAACCTCGGCTCGGTCAACCTGGGGGCGCATCTCGGCGCCGACGGCCAGCTGGACTGGGAGCGGCTGGACGCCACCGTCCGTACCGCGGTGACCTTCCTCGACCGGGTGGTGGACATCAACTTCTACCCGACCGACCAGGCCGCCGCCTCCAACCAGCGCTGGCGCCCGGTGGGGTTGGGCGTGATGGGCCTGCAGGACGTGTTCTTCAAACTCCGGCTGCCGTTCGACTCGGCCGAGGCCCAGGAGCTGTCCACCCGGATCGCCGAGCGGATCATGCTCGCCGCCTACGAGCAGTCCTGTGCGCTGGCCGAGCGGCACGGCCCGCTCCCGGCCTGGTCCGAGACCCGCGCCGCACGCGGCGTACTGCACCCGGACCACTACGACACCACCGAGCGGTGGCCGGAACGCTGGGCCGCGCTGCGGGAGCGTGTCGCACGCTCCGGCATGCGCAACTCGCTGCTGCTGGCGATCGCTCCGACCGCGACCATCGCATCGATCGCGGGGGTCTACGAGTGCATCGAGCCGCAGGTCTCCAACCTCTTCAAGCGCGAAACGCTCAGCGGTGAGTTCCTCCAGGTCAACTCCTACCTGGTGGAGGAGCTGAAGAAGCTCGGCGTCTGGGACGCCGCCACCCGTGAGGCACTGCGCGAGTCCAACGGCTCGGTGCAGGACTTCGGTTGGCTCCCCCAGGACGTACGGACGCTGTACCGCACCGCCTGGGAGCTGCCGCAGCGCGCGCTGATCGACATGGCCGCGTCCCGCACCGCCTACCTCGACCAGAGCCAGTCGCTCAACCTCTTCATGGCCGCGCCCACCATCGGCAAGCTCAGCTCGATGTACGCCTACGCCTGGAAGAAGGGCCTGAAGACCACGTACTACCTGCGCTCGCGCCCGGCGACCAGGATCGCCCGCGCGGCCTCCGGGGCCGTGAACGTCCCCGCCCAGCCGACCGCCGAGGAAGCGGTCGCCTGCTCCCTGGAAAACCCCGAGTCCTGCGAGGCCTGCCAGTAATGTCTGACGAGAACCAGTCGAAGAACCTGCTGGACCCGGGCTTCGAGCTCACCCTGCGCCCCATGCGCTACCCGGACTTCTACGAGCACTACCGCAACGCCATCAAGAACACCTGGACGGTGGAGGAGGTCGACCTCCACTCCGACGTCGCCGATCTCGCCAAGCTCACCCCCGGTGAGCAGCACCTGATCGGGCGCCTGGTGGCGTTCTTCGCCACCGGCGACTCCATCGTCGCCAACAACCTGGTGCTGACGCTCTACAAGCACATCAACTCCCCCGAGGCGCGGCTGTACCTGTCGCGCCAGCTGTTCGAGGAGGCCGTGCACGTCCAGTTCTATCTGACGCTGCTGGACACTTATCTCCCGGACCACGACGACCGGGTGGCGGCCTTCGCCGCGGTGGAGAACATCCCGTCGATCCGCGAAAAGGCGCAGTTCTGCTTCAAGTGGATTGATTCGGTGGATAAGATCGACCGGCTCCGCACCAAGGAGGAGCGCCGCCGCTTCCTGCTGAACCTGATCTGCTTCGCGGCCTGCATCGAGGGCCTGTTCTTCTACGGTGCCTTCGCCTACGTCTACTGGTTCCGCTCCCGTGGCCTGCTGCACGGCCTGGCCACCGGCACCAACTGGGTGTTCCGCGACGAGTCCATGCACATGGACTTCGCCTTCCAGGTGGTGGACACCGTCCGGGAGGAGGAGCCTGACCTGTTCGACGAGGACATGGCCAAGCAGGTCACCGCGATGCTGGAGGAGGCGGTGGAGGCGGAGCTGCAGTTCGCACGCGACCTGTGCGGGGACGGCCTGCCCGGTATGAACACCGAGTCCATGCGCGAGTACCTGCAGTGCGTCGCCGACCAGCGGCTGGCCCGGCTGGGCCTCCCGGTCCGCTACGGCTCGCAGAACCCGTTCTCCTTCATGGAACTGCAGAACGTCCAGGAGCTGACGAACTTCTTCGAGCGCCGCGCGTCCGCGTACCAGGTCGCGGTGGAGGGTTCGGTGTCGTTCGACGACGACTTCTGAGTCGGCCGCGGCGGTGGCCGCTCCCCCCGCAGGGCGGGGAGCGGCCACCGTTCCTCAGGAGGGGCACCCCCCGTGATGGCGCCCCTCAGCGACACGCCCGGCAGCTTGCGCTGTACGGGCGTTGGCTAGATCACCACCAGTCGGTACAGGTGACCGCGCCGTCAGCGGTGTAGCCGCAGGCACGGAACCGCCACTGGTTGCTGCTGCTCTCCCGCTGGGCGGCGCTGGTCTTCGAACTGCCGTTGCCGTGGTTCACGGTGAACGGCCCGCACTGGAGCCACGACTGCCCGCCGTCCTGCGTCCAGTCCATCCACACGGACTCGGTGCCGTTGATCGTGTTGCCCTCGATCTTGGCGAATCCACGACCGCCGGCCGACTGAAGGGAGATGGTGTCCCCGTCGTGGGACACCGAACGCTCCACCGTGCCACTGGCGTTGTCGGAAATGTCGACGAATCCGTTCGCACCGTGTTCGCAGTCCGAGGCGGCGGCGTGCGCCGTCGGGGCCACGGCCATCCCAACGCCCACGACACTCCCGAGCGAGAGCACCAGCGCGGAGGCTGCCCCAGCGATTTTCTGACCTGCCTTCATCGGTCCTCCTGTCATGCGGTGTGGCGTACCCGGCACGTTTCGTGCCCGCCGCTTGCTATACGCATGGCGAGGGGGTCCCGTATGACATCGAGTTCCAAGATCTTTCCACTGCCGCCGTACGGCCGGTCAGCGGGACCGCGCTTCGGCCGCGGTGCAGGTGCGGATCTCGGTGGAGTTGCGGGTGCGTACGCCGGGCAGCCAGCCGCGGATTCCGGCGGCCGTGCTGACCAGGTACCAGCGGGTGGAGGTGATGCCGCTCTCGTCCTGGATCAGCGTGCCGTCGGCGATGACGCAGGTCGCGGCCAGCCGGTCGCCGTGCCAGACCTTGCCCGCCGAGTTGCCGGCCGCGGAGTACGGCGCATAGGGGTTCCGTGCCAGATGGAGCGCGCACTCCATGGTGCGCAGCGGTTGGCAGGGGGCCTCGGCGTTGTAGACCGTCAGCGTCGCCGACGGTGCGGGCCGGGCGGGCGACGACCGACCGGAGCGCCCCAACCACGAGGCCCCCAGGGCGATCACGGCGATCGCCGCCACGACGGCGGCCGCCGACAGGACCGTGTGCACCGAGCGCCATCGGGGCCGGCGCTGCCGCGAACGGTCGGAAGCCGCGGGCGACGATGCCTGAACCCGTTCCCACAGTCCCGGTGGCGGGACGATCCGCTCATCAGCGGCGCGCAGTCGATCCCGTAACGCGGCCGCGACGTCCTCGTGCGATGCCTTGCCGCCCATGGATCCTCCGTCCTTCCGCGGTCTACAACTGGTGCTCCGCCAACAGGCGTCGCAGCTTGTCCAGAGCCCGTGCGCGGGACCGGGAGACGGTCCCGCGATGCAGCTCAAGCACCTCGGCCGCCTGATCGATGGTGTACCCGTCCAGGTCGACAAGTATGACGACGCCTGCCTGCCGAACCGACAACCGCCCTAGCAGGCGCACCGCTTCGAGCTCGGCGGCCCGTTCCTCGAATCCGCCGTCCCAGCGGTCGGAGCCGGAACCGGACTCCTTCATCTCCGCCACGAGCACATGCTTGCTGCCGCGGCGATATCCGTCCCGTACGACACTCACCAGGGCGCTGAAGGCGTAGGCGTACGGCTCCGGATGCGACAGGAACCGCTGCGGCCGGGCGACCAGTTTGAGGTACGCCTCATGAACGGCGTCCTCGGCCGCATGCGCCCCGGCCAGCAGGACGGCTCTGCGGTACAGCCTGGGCAGCAACTCGCAGAAGACGTCGTCGAACGACGACCGTAACTCGTCGCCGTGGCAACTGGTCATGGGCGGCATCCCCCGGTTCCGTGCGGCATGACCGCCAGTCTCGCGAGTCGCTTACCAGTACGTCACGAAAAGCTACGCCGTTTCAGCTGCCCCCGGCGTGCACACGAACTACGGATCACCCCTTTGGGTGGCACTGCGTTGGACGCCCTGACCTGGGTCGCGTCAGTCGTTCGGCACCGTCTCGTACTTCGGGGTGCCCTCCTCCATCTGCCGTAGGACGTCCTTGCGTTCGCGCTTGGAGAGACGGTCGACATAGAGGTAGCCGTTCAGGTGGTCGGTCTCGTGCTGGAGGCAGCGGGCGAAGTAGCCGGAGCCCTGCACGGCGATCGGGTTGCCGTGCAGGTCCTGGCCGCGGACCACGGCGTAGTCGGGGCGGGCCAGTTCCATGTAGGCGCCGGGGACGGACAGGCAGCCCTCGTTGGAGTCGTCCAACACCCGCTGGTCGGCCGGGAGTTCGTCGACGACCGGGTTGATGACATGGCCGACGTGCCGTACGCCGTCGTCGTCCGGGCAGTCGTAGACGAAGACGCGCAGGCCGACACCGATCTGGTTGGCGGCCAGGCCGACGCCCTCGGCGGCGCGCTGGCTGGCGAACATGTCGTCGATGAGCGCGGCGAGCTCGTCGTCGAACCCGGTCACCGTCTGGCACGGCTTGTGCAGCACGGGGTTGCCGATCACGGTGATCGGGCGGGCGGTGCCGCGCGCGCGGTGTGCCGCTTCCCGGGCCTCGGCGTCCGTGGTGTCGTCGATGAACTCCGACTGCTGCTCAGCCTGGTCCTGCTGGGTCATGGTCTGCGGTGCGCCTTCCTGGTCCTCACGGTTCTGCCAGTCAAGAGTACGGTCACCCGTACGGACCAGCGGTCCTCGTGGGCGGCGGTCGTCCCGTCAACGGCAGTCAACAGACCTCTTCAAGATCACGCCAGTCACGGGTGTCCGGGCTGTCCGCCACCCAGCTCTCCAGCAGGCCGCGCACCAGTCCCGCCGGGGCGGCGATCCCGCACTCGCGCTCCGGTACCCACAGGGCCCCCGAGCTGCGGTGCGACAGATGGCCGGGGTGGCCGGGCTCGCCCTTGTCGTGCGGGTCGCGGGAGGCGTCGGAGCCGTCGTCGGTGGGCATCCTGCTCTCCGAGCAGGTGCGGCAGAGCAGCCGAACGGAGGACGACCAGTCCTCGGCCGCGTACCCGGCGTCGGCGGCCAATCGTTCCAGCGCGTCCCGATCGGCCTCGGTGGCCGCCTCCAGCAGCACCAGCCAGGTCGGTACCGGGGACGGCGCCCACAACTCGATCTCGTCGAAGACCGGGAACGCCCCGCCGTCGGCCGCCACGCGCTCGCCGTGCGGGACGCCGTCGTGCAGCACCACCTCGCCCCAGCGCCGCCCGGAGGACGGCAGCGGGATGCTCAGCACCTCAAGCCGGGCCGGGTCGAGTCTGCGGCCCCAGACCACCTCGGCCTCGCCCTCGGGCGACAGCCGGACGGCGGCGCTGCCCAGCGCCATGCTCACCGGTGCGTCGGAAGGTGCGGCGGCCTGGGCAGCGGGCATCCGCAGGCCGTAGGCCTGCCAGGCGCGGCGGGCCAGCGGCCAGTCCTGAAGGGCGGTGGCGGCGATGCCGATGTTCCACCAATCGGGGGCACCGGAGTCACGGTCGAGCAGGGCGACGGCGCGCAGTCCGGCGGCCCGCGCCTGCTCCCAGTCGTGCCGGAACTTGTGCAGCAGGGCCAGGTTGTACCAGGACTCCGGAAGCCACGGTTCCAGGTCGGCGGCGCGGGTGAGCAGCGCGCCGGCGTCTTCGTAACGCCCGTCGTCGATCAGCGTGAACGCGCGGTCGGTGGCCTGCCGCCACGTGGCGGAGGGCCGGTGCCGCACTCTGCCGAAGATCCTCACGATTCCCGCCTGCCGGTTACTCGTCCTGCTCTTCACTGGTGTTGCGGTGGTGCCGAACGGGGTGGGCCGCGCCGCGACCGCCCGCGATCAGCGGATGACAGCCGTCAACTGGCGTCCGTCACGCGATCACGGCGAGCACGTCGCCTTCCTGCACCACATCGCCCTCGGTCACCTTCACCTCGGCGACAACGCCCGCCGCCTCGGCGAGCACCGGAATCTCCATCTTCATCGACTCCAGGATCAGCACGGTGTCCCCCTCCGCCACGTCATCGCCCTCCTGAGCGACAACCTGCCATACATTCGCCACCATTTCCGCCTGGATTTCGACGGCCACCGCTCCTCCTCGCCCCCTAGCGGCCCCCTACCCTCCCTGTGTGCGCATCCAACCACGTTGCCACGAGAGGCCGCTCATTACCGGCGAGTTCACCTCGCTAGCGCGACGGGCGCGGTCCGCCCCTGCCCGAACCGGGCTGTCAGGGGCCGACCGCGCCCGTCGAACAGGAGCGGTGAGCGAAAGCTACGAAGTGGTCTGCGGGCGGCTGGTGTCGGGCTCCGCGGCCGCCGGCGCGGGCGCTCCCTCCACCGCCGGTTCGGTGACCGGCCCGATCTCGCCCGCCCGGATCAGCTCGATCCGGGTAAGCACCTTGGAGCGCAGGTCGCCGGGCACGTCATCGTGCCCGCAGCACCGCTTGACCAGCTTTTTCACGGCCTGTTCCAGGCCGTACTTCTCCAAGCACGGGTGGCACTCTCCGAAGTGCTCCTCCAGCCGGTGCCGGTCCCCCTCG
The DNA here is from genome assembly GCF_029223525.1 of Streptantibioticus ferralitis. Taxonomy (GTDB): domain Bacteria; phylum Actinomycetota; class Actinomycetes; order Streptomycetales; family Streptomycetaceae; genus Streptantibioticus_A; species Streptantibioticus_A ferralitis. The sequence continues at coordinate 499,639 of NZ_JARHTQ010000001.1, forward strand.
GACATCTCGCTGTCGAGGTACTCGTAGAGGTGGTCCAACACCTCGGAGCAGTCCGTCTCGTGCGGGTTGCCGCAGCTCATGTATCCGAGCCTTTCCGATCGTGCGACTCCCCCGCCACAGTGCCCGCACCGGCAGGTACGAGCCCGCGCTCGCGCGCGTAGTCCTCCAGCAGACCGCGCAGTTGGCGCCGTCCGCGGTGCAACCGGGACATCACCGTACCGATGGGTGTACCCATGATGTCGGCGATCTCCTTGTAGGCAAAGCCCTCTACATCAGCCAGATACACCGCGATCCGAAACTCCTCCGGGATCGCCTGCAGCGCGGCCTTCACATCCGAGTCGGGCAGGTGGTCGAGCGCCTGCGACTCGGCGGAGCGCAGCCCGGTCGACATGTGCGACTCGGCGCGCGCCAGCTGCCAGTCCTCGATCTCCTCCGTGGCGCTGCGCTGTGGCTCGCGCTGCTTCTTGCGGTAGGAGTTGATGAAGGTGTTGGTGAGAATGCGGTAGAGCCAGGCCTTCAGGTTGGTGCCCTCGCGGAACTGGTGGAAGGACGCGTACGCCTTGGCGTAGGTCTCCTGCACCAGGTCCTCGGCATCGGCCGCGTTGCGCGTCATGCGCAACCCGGCGGAGTACATCTGGTCGAGGAACGCGAGCGCATCCCGCTCGAAGCGCGCGCTGCGCTCTCCGGGCGACTCGGAAACCGCCTCCGACTCCGCGGAACGTGGCTGCGGCTGCTCGTCCGTCGTACCGTTCTCGGTCCCTGTGACCGGACCCACCTCCTCCGCCACCGTGGTGATGCCCTGCACGGCATCACCCGATTCGGAGAATATCTCGGACGACCGGCGCCCGCCGGACGCGCCCCCATCGATGCCCCAATGCGGCCATGACAGGTACGGGGCCTCCGCGCGGGCCTGGCATACGACTGAAACCATGCGGCAGCCTTCCTCGGTTCTGCGTGCTCGTCGACGTTCGCGTCGATTCGGACAACACGCGGATGCCCCGCGTCATTCCCCCGGAACGATTCCGGCTGCGGACCGGCGTGCAAGGGGTGGCGGCCGGTTCGGCACCGCCGGTCCGCCTCGCCGTGGCTGCTCGCCGTCGCGGCGGAGAGGTCGTTGCCGCGGCCGTCGGCTGGCTGGCGTGGTCCTGCGGGTAGACGCTCTGTGACGGCAATGAAATCCCCGCCACGGCGGCGAGCAACCACCATGGTGGAGACCGGCGGCGCCAAACCGGCCGCCACCGCGGAAAGATCCGCCGGAAGGGCCTAAAGCCACTCGGCGACCGCGCCGGTCAGCCGCCGCAGTGCCTCCTCCTGGCCGACGTCGGCCTTCTTCGGCACCGCGAAACCGTGGTCCCCGTAAGGGACTTCGACCGGGTCGACACCAGCCGGGAACTCCTCCGGCCGCCCGAACGGATCCCGTCCGCCCTGCACCACCAGCACCGGCACCTTGGCGCCCAGCAGCTCGTCCGCGCGGGACTTCTCCGGCTTGCCCGGCGGGTGCAGCGGAAAGGACAGCGCGAGGACCGCCTTCGCGCCCAGGTCCGCCGCGGTGCGGCAGGCGACCCGCGCACCGGCGCTGCGACCGCCCGCGACGACCGGCAGGCCCGGCCGGGTGAGCGCGGGCCACAGCGCCGTCCAGGCGGTGTCCAGGGTCTTGGGCGCGGGCGCGACCTTCTTCCCGGCCACCCGCCAGGGCTGTTCCACCAGGGCGACGGTGACGCCGTGCGGCGGCAGCGCGTCGGCGAGCGCCTGGAGGTCGCGCGCCTCGATACCGCCCCCGGCGCCGTGGCCCAGCGCCAGCACCGTGTGCGGCCGCTCGGCCGGATACCAGGTGATACGGGCCGCACCGGCCGGCGTCGGCACCAGCTCGGACGTGCTCAAAAGAGCGTCTCCTCCTCCGGGGCGGGCAGCGGCTCGACGAGCTCGGGTCCGTTGTTGCGGACGTTGCTGACCGCGGTCGACACCGGATACGCCCGCATCATCCCAGGCGGCGGGGGAGCCAGCAGATCGCGCAGCACGGCCGTGTCGGTGATCGCGGGGTTGAGCCAGGAGTCCCACCGGTCCGGCGGAAGGGCGAGCGGCATCCGCGGATGGATGTCGGCCAGCGATCGCGGCCCGCCGCTGTCCTCGGCACCGGCCAGAACCGTGGTCTCGGCCGCGGTGGTGACCACCGTGCAGGTCGCCCACCACGCCTGCGGATGGTCATCGGGCAGCGTACGGTCCCGCCAGAACTCGTAGAGCCCCGCCATCGCCAGCACCGAGCCGTCGGCCGGGGTGACGAAGTACGGCTGCTTGCGCGGCCGCTTCCTGACCCCCTGCTCCTCCAGCTGCCGCTCCTGCGAGCCGGTGACCCACTCGAAGTAGCCGTCCGCGGGCAGCAGGCAGCGCCGGGCCGCGAAGGCGCGGCGGTACGAGGGCTTCTCGTGCAGTGTCTCGGCGCGTGCGTTGATCATCTTCACGCCGCCCTCAGGCGACTTGGCCCAGGACGGTACGAGCCCCCAGCGCAGCGCCCTGAGCTGCCGTACCGGATCCGGCGACGCGGAGCCCTTCTCCGGCCGCTCCAGGACGGCGTAGACGTTGGCCGTCGGCGCGACGTTGTAGTCCGGCTCCAGCGCCTCGGTCGGCTCCCACTTCCGCACGTCGAAGATCCCGACCAGATCCTCGGGTTTCCGGCTCGCTGCATATCGCCCGCACATGAGTGCAACACTGCCACGGCACTTCGGATCGGCGCCGCTCGTTGCCCGGAACGGCCCGGGAACCGCCCGGGAACCGGCCGGGCAGCGCCGCGCGTCGCAGGGGAACGATGGACATCAAGAGCATCACCGACGTATGGGACCGGGTGGTCGGCACCCAGCCGGACCCGCCCACCTGGCTGGTCCTGCTGACCGGGGTGATCGCGCTGGCCGCGGTCATACCGCACAGCGTCTGGCACATCACCCGCAACGCCGTGACCATCGCGCACGAGGGCGGCCATGGGCTGGTGGCCCTGCTCATGGGGCGCCGCCTGGAGGGCATCCGGCTGCACTCGGACACCTCGGGCCTGACCGTCTCCCGCGGCAAGCCGCACGGCCTGGGCATGGTGTTCACCGCCGCCGCCGGGTACACCGCGCCGTCACTGCTCGGGCTGGGCGGCGCGTGGCTGCTGGCGGCCGGGCACATCACGGCGCTGCTGTGGGGCGCGGTGGCGCTGCTGGTGGCCATGCTGGTGATGATCAGGAACGCGTACGGGGTGCTGACGGTGGTCATCGCCGGGGGCGCGTTCTTCCTGATCTCCTGGCTGACCGGCGCCCAGACGCAGGCGGCGTTCGCCTATCTGGCGGTGTGGTTCCTGCTGCTCGGCGGGGTGCGGCCGGTCTTCGAGCTGCAGGTCAAGCGGCGGCAATGGAGGAGGGGCGGATCAGCGCCTTCGTTTGAGGGTGGTGGGCGATGGGCGGGCGGGGCGCCGGACTCCGACGCGGACCAGCTGGCCCGGCTTACCGACGTCCCGCCCGCGATGTGGCTGGTGCTGTTCTACGCGGTGGCGCTGTGTGCGCTGATCGGCGGCGGCCGATGGCTGCTCGGGGTGTGACGAGCCGTTCGAACCGCGCCCGACGGTGTGCCGCGAGCCGGGCGGTCTGACGTTGCCGTGATGGCCGTCACCCAGTGCCGTTATGTACCTGGTCAGGGTCCCGTAGGCTCATACCAAGTCCCTGTTTCACCCAGGTTTCCCCCGATCTGATCAAGATCCTCCCCTTCGAGCAGCCACTAGAGTTGCTTTCCATGACCGGTATTCCCGCGGACACCGCCCCCTGGCCCGCACCGACCGCATCCGGCGCAGTCGACGCGAGCGTCACCGTGCCCGGATCCAAGTCGGTCACCAATCGCGCCCTGGTACTGGCCGCGCTGGCCTCCGAACCCGGCTGGCTGCGGCGGCCGCTGCGCAGCCGCGACACCCTGCTGATGGCGGAGGCACTGCGTGCCCTCGGCGTCGGCATCGAGGAGGTCGTCTCGTCGAGCGCCTCCAGCACCGCCGGCGAGGCGTGGCGCGTCATCCCGGCGGGCCTGCACGGCCCGGCGCGGGTCGATGTCGGCAACGCGGGTACGGTGATGCGCTTCCTGCCGCCGGTGGCCGCCCTGGCCGACGGGCCGGTGCGGTTCGACGGCGACCCGCGCAGCCATGAGCGCCCGCTGCACGGTGTGATCGACGCGCTGCGCGCCCTCGGCGCCCGGATCGACGACGACGACGGGCGCGGCGCGCTGCCGCTGACCGTCTACGGCAGCGGCTCACTGGCCGGTGGCCGGGTGGCGGTCGACGCGTCCTCGTCCTCGCAGTTCATCAGCGCCCTGCTGCTGTCCGCCCCGCGCTTCAACCAGGGCGTGGAGCTGCGGCACACCGGCGCCACCCTGCCGTCGCTGCCGCACATCCGGATGACCGTGGACATGCTGCGGCTGGCGGGGGCCAAGGTGGACTCGCCCGAGGGCGGCGGTGAGCCCAACGTCTGGCGGGTCGACCCGAGCGCGCTGCTCGGCCGCGATCTGACCATCGAGCCCGACCTGTCGAACGCCGCGCCGTTCCTGGCCGCCGCGCTGGTGACCGGCGGACGGGTGACCATCCCCGACTGGCCGTCGCACACCACCCAGCCCGGCGACGCACTGCGCGAGATCTTCACCCAGATGGGTGGTACGTACACCCTGGACGAGCGCGGCCTGACCTTCACCGGCACCGGCCGTATCCAGGGCATCGACGCGGACCTGCACGAGGTGGGCGAGCTCACCCCGGTCATCGCGGCAGTGGCGGCGCTGGCCGACTCGGAGTCGGTGCTGCGCGGCATCGCGCATCTGCGGCTGCACGAGACCGACCGACTGGCCGCGCTGGCAAAGGAGTTCAACGAACTCGGCGGCGATGTGGCCGAGACCGAGGACGGCCTGCGGATCCGCCCCCGCAAGCTGCACGGCGGGGTCTTCCACACCTACGAGGACCACCGGCTGGCGACCGCCGCGGCGGTGCTGGGCCTGGTGGTCGACGGCGTACAGGTGGAGAACGTGGCCACCACCGCCAAGACGCTCCCCGACTTCCCGCAACTGTGGACCGGGATGCTGTCGCGCGCCGCGAGCGGCGACGCGCTGGCCGGACAGGGAGCCTGACCCGAGGCCATGCGGCGCTACGGCAAGGACACCGACGAAGAGGACGTGAGGGTACGTCCCGGCAGGAAGGGCAGCCGCCCGCGCACCCGGATCCGCCCCAAGCACGAGGACGCGGCCGAGGGATTCGTCCTCACCGTCGACCGCGGGCGGATCACCTGCCTGGTCGACGACCGGCGGATCACCGCGATGAAGGCCAGGGAACTGGGCCGCAAGGGCATCGCGGTCGGCGACCGGGTGGACATCGTCGGTGACCTGTCGGGCGCCAAGGACACCCTGGCGCGCATCGTCCGCGTACAGGAGCGCAGTTCGGTGCTGCGGCGGACGGCGGACGACGACGATCCGTACGAGCGGGTGGTGGTCGCCAACGCCGACCAGTTGGCGATCGTCACCGCGCTCGCCGATCCCGAGCCGCGTCCGCGGCTGATCGACCGCTGTCTGGTCGCGGCCTACGACGCCGGTCTTGAGCCGCTGCTGATCCTGACGAAGTCCGATCTCGCCCCGGCGGAACCGCTGTTGGAGACCTACGCGCCGCTCGGCATCCGCTATGTGGTCACCCGCAGCGACGAGTTGGACGGCGCGGCGGCCGACGAGGTGCGCGAGCGGCTGGCCGGACGAATGACCGCCTGCGTCGGACACAGCGGGGTCGGCAAGACGACGCTGGTCAACGCCCTGGTGCCGGAGTACGCCCGGGCCACCGGCAACGTCAACGCGGTGACCGGGCGCGGTCGCCACACCACCACGTCCGCGCTCGCCCTGCCGCTGCCCGGCGACATCGGCGGCTGGGTGATCGACACCCCGGGCGTGCGCTCCTTCGGACTGCACCATGTGGAGCCGTCCCGGGTGATCCACGCGTTCCCCGATCTGGAGCCGGGCACCGAGCAGTGCCCACGGGCGTGCAGTCATGACGAGCCGGACTGTGCGTTGGACGCGTGGGTGGCCGCCGGGCACGCGGAACCGGCCCGACTGCACTCGCTGCGACGGCTGCTGGCCACCAGGGAGCGGCGCGAGGGCGACTGACCCGTCCTCCCCGTACGCCCTGACATCAGCGGCGGGCGCCGCTTGGCTCCGTACCCCCGGCTGGGAACCCCCGGGGGCCGTGCCGGTGACACGGTTCGGTACCGCCGATCGGTGGGATTGACCGGTCTCGTCGAGCCGTATGTGTGATGATCGACCGGACGTTTGTCCGGGGCACAGGGTGGCCGGTGCGGAACGGGAGGCTCACATATGGCATGGCTGCTCGTCGTGGTGGCCGGGCTGTTGGAGACCGGCTTCGCGGTCTGCCTCAAGCTCTCCCACGGCTTCACGCGGCTGTGGCCCACCATCGCCTTCGCCTGCTTCGCGCTGGGCAGCTTCGGCCTGCTGACGCTGTCGCTGAAGAAGCTGGACGTGGGTGCGGCGTACGCGGTGTGGACGGGCATCGGCGGCGCGGGCACCGCGGTCTACGGCATGATCTTTCTGGGTGATGTGGTCAGCACCCTCAAACTGGTTTCCATCGCCTTGGTGTTGGTGGGTGTGGTCGGCCTGCAACTCTCCGGCTCGTCGCACTGACCGCGCCCCCCACGCGTGCACCGGCGCGCGGCGGATGATGGGATGCGCCCCATGGATGAGATCACCATTCGACGCGCCACCGCCGACGACATCCCCGCGATCGTGGCCCTGCTCGCCGATGACGAGCTGGGCGCCACCAGGGAGTCCCCGGACGACCTGCGCCCGTACCAGGCGGCGTTCGCCGAACTCGACGCTGACCCGCACCAGTTGCTGGTCGCGGCGGACCGCGACGGTGAGGTGGTGGGCACCGCCCAGCTGACCTACCTTCCCGGGCTGTCCCGCAAGGGCGCCACCCGCGCGCAGATCGAGGCGGTACGGGTCAGTGGCACCGAACGCGGCAGCGGTCTCGGATCGCGGCTCATCGAGTGGTGCGTGGACCGGGCGCGCGAGCACCACTGCGCGCTGGTCCAGCTCACCTCGGACGTCACACGGCTTGACGCGCACCGCTTCTACGAGAAGTTGGGCTTCCAGGCCACCCACATCGGTTTCAAGCTTCCGCTGTGAGCACCGCGCGCGGGCGCGGTAAGCGGCAGCCGGTGTGCCGCTGGGGCGGGCTCGGCGGGTCCCTGCCAGCAGCGCCCGGGTGCGGCGGCGCTCCACGCCCGGGTCGGGCAGCGGCACGGCCGACAACAGGGCCTGGGCGCAAGGGTGTCGGGGGCGTTCGAAGACCACCCGCACGTCGCCGCCTCCACGGTGCGCCCCAGGGAGACCACGCTGCCGGGCAGCGGCACCACCACGGCGGCGAAGACGTTGACCGCGACGACCGAGTCGACGTCGTTCTCGTTGGTGACTCCACGCGCGCCTGAAGGCGCGGGCTTGCCGCGTCGGAGGTCAAGCACCGCTGCAGAAAACCAGCCCGGCCCTGTCCAGGACGTTCAGCGCGCCCGCATGGTCGGCGTTCTCGGCGAACCCGCACTTGACGCACTCGAACTTCGCTTGGGTGACGCGGTTCTCCGCTGCCACGTGTCCGCGGCCTCCGGCGGCCAGCGGGCGCGTGCGGGAGGTGTTGCGGGCGTCCATCGGGATCACTCGGCGACCGGCGCTCTCAGCCTTGTTCGCCAGGATTCCCGGGAACAGCCCCCAACCCGCGTCCATGACGCTTCGGTTCAACTTATCCAGCCGCCGCCGTCCGCAAGGGCCTGGCCGACTACGGCGCGTTCGGCCTGACGAACATCGTCGACTACAGCAGGGTCGGCTGGCTCAAGTAGCCCCGATCAGGCCCCGGACGAGGCGCGCCACCTGCGCACAGGCGTCCTCGTCCGAGGGCGCGGGCACCACCACGTACGACACTGCGAGCCGCACCGCCGCCTCGTAGACCCATCCGGCGCCGACCGGGCCGCTGCCCAGCATGGCGGCGACCCGGTCCCGTAGCGTGCGGGCCAGCTCACCGGTGGCGGGCTGCACGGCGGTCGGCAGCCGGTCGGTACGGCAGCCGGTGATGCCCGCGCGCACCAGTGGGCTGCGGCGTGCGGTGCGCAGGGTCCAGGCGGTGGCCGCGGCCAGGCAGTCGGCGGCGTCCGCGCCGTGCTGCCGGGCGGTGGCCAGCGCCTGGTCGACCCCGGACAGGAAGTCATCGGTCTCGCGGCGGGCCAGCGCCCGGGCGAGGCCCTCCTTGGTCCCGAACTCGTTGTAGAGGGTCTGCCGGGAGACTCCGGCCTCGGCCGCCACATCGACCATCCGGACCGAACTCCAGGATCGTACGTCGAGTGCGGATAACGCCGCGTTGAGTAAGGAATCACGCGCTGTCGGCATCATCGCCTCCAAGGCACTGCCTCCAGGCCGGAAAGCGGCCGGGCGCACATTCATGGCACGAGCGGTGCGGCAAGAATTGACTCGCCCCACACAGGTGTCAAGACCGCCGTCACGGCGAGGGACACGCCTCGGCCACCACGCCACGTAGCCGGGGTGCGGCCACGATCGCTACTGTTCGCACATGCCCGACTTCTACGACGACCTCCGCCTCGCCCACATCCTGGCCGACGCCGCCGACGCCGTGACCATGGACCGCTTCAAGGCGCTCGACCTGAAGGTCGAGACCAAGCCGGACATGACACCGGTGAGCGAGGCCGACAAGGCCGCCGAGGAGTTGATCCGCAGCCAGTTGCAGCGGGCCCGGCCACGCGACGCGGTGCTGGGCGAGGAGTACGGCACCGAGGGCAGCGGCGCCCGCCGCTGGATCATCGACCCGATCGACGGCACCAAGAACTATGTGCGCGGCGTGCCGGTCTGGGCCACGCTGATCGCGCTGTCGGTGCGCGGCGAGGGCGGTCCCGAGGGTGACGACGGGGTGGTCGGGGTGGTTTCCGCGCCCGCGCTGGGCCGCCGCTGGTGGGCGGTGAAGGGCGGTGGGGCGTACACCGGGCGCAGTCTGTCCGCGGCCACCCGGCTGCATGTCTCCGGGGTGGACCGGCTCTCCGACGCGTCACTGTCGTACTCCTCGCTCAGCGGCTGGGAGGAGCAGGGCCGTCTCGACGGGTTCCTCGATCTGACCCGGGCCTGCTGGCGCACTCGTGCGTACGGCGACTTCTGGTCCTACATGATGGTCGCCGAGGGCTCGGTGGACATCTGCGCCGAGCCCGAGCTGAGCGTCTGGGACATGGCGGCGACCTCGGTGGTCGTACGGGAGGCGGGCGGCCGCTTCACCAACCTCGCCGGGACCCCCGGCCCGTACGGTGAGAACGCCGCGGCGTCCAACGGGTTGTTGCACGAGGAACTGCTCCGCTACCTGAATCCCACGCGCCGATCTGTGTGACCCCGCACGAGCCCCGGTAACCCCGCACGCCCCTTGCCCGGTGTCCCCGGCGCGTGTGAACATGAGAACACGCCAGCTTGTGAACTTGTGAATTCTCTCCCTAGGGGTGCGCCCATGCTGGTCCGCGACGCCATGAGCACAGTCATCCTCACCATCGGCCCCACTCACACCCTCCGCCAGGCGGCCAGACTGATGTCCGCCCGCCGCGTCGGATCGGCCGTCGTTCTCGACCCCGACACCTGCGGACTCGGCATCCTCACCGAACGCGACATCCTCAACGCCCTCGGCGCGGGTCTGAGCCCCGACGAGGAGGCGGCCCACGAGCACACCACCACGGACGTGGTCTTCGCGGCTCCGGACTGGACCCTGGACGAGGCGGCGAACGCGATGGTCCGCGGCGGCTTCCGCCACTTGATCGTCCTGGACGGCCAGGACCCGGTGGGCGTGGTGTCGGTACGGGACATCATCGGCTGCTGGACCCGTGGCCGGATCCACGTTCCCGCGGAGCAGGCAGCGATCGTGTGAGCCGGTAGGTCTTTTCCGGGGCTTCGCCCCCCAGGCCCCCGGGCCCCGGAAGCCGAAGAGGCCGGAGCCGCGCGGCTCCGGCCTCTGTGGCAACGGCAAACGGTGGATCAGCCGCGGAGGGCCTGGACCGCGGCCTCCAGCCGCTTGCCGTAGTCCTCGTCCGCCTGGCGGAAGTTTTCGATCGCCCGCTCGGCGATGTCATCCCGCGAGACCTGCGCGATGAAGCCCGCGAGGTTGTCGATCAGACGGGTCTTCTCGTCCTCCGACATCAGGCGGTAGAGGTTGCCCGCCTGCACGAAGTCGTTGTCCTCGGTGTGCGAGGGGGCCTCATGCGCGCCGGTCCGGCCGGCGAGCGGAATCGGCTGCCACAGCGGACGGCCGGTCTGCGCCGGGCCGCCGAAGCTGTTCGGTTCGTAGTTCTTCGCCCGGCCGTGCCGACCGTCGTAGAGGAAGCCGTCACGGCTGTTGGTGCGCGCCTCGGTGGCGTGCGGGCGGTTCACCGGCAGGTGGTCGGCGTTGATGCCGACGCGGTAGCGGTGCGCGTCGCCGTACGCGAACAGGCGGCCCTGGAGCATCTTGTCCGGAGACGGGCCGATACCGGGCACGAAGTGCGCCGGGGAGAAGATCGACTGCTCGACCTCGGCGAAGATGTTCTCCGGGTTGCGGTTGAGCTCCAGCTTGCCGATCTCGATCGGCGGGTAGTCCTCGTGCGGCCAGACCTTGGTCAGGTCGAACGGGTTGAAGCGGTAGTCGGCCGCCTCGGCCGCGGGCATGATCTGCACCTGCACGGTCCAGGTCGGGAACTCGCCGCGCTCGATGGCGGTACGCAGATCGCGCTGGTGGCTGTCCGGGTCCTCACCGGCGAGCTTGGCGGCCTCTTCGGCGGTCAGGTTCTTGATGCCCTGGTCGGTCTTGAAGTGGTACTTGACCCAGAAGGCCTCGCCCGCCTCGTTGTTCCACTGGTACGTGTGCGAGCCGTACCCGTTCATGTGCCGGTACGTGGCCGGGATGCCGCGGTCGCCGAACAGCCAGGTCACCTGGTGCGTCGACTCCGGGCTCAGGCCCCAGAAGTCCCATACGTTGTCCGCCTCCTGGGAGCCGCTGTACGGGTCGCGCTTCTGGGTGTGGATGAAGTCCGGGAACTTGATGGCGTCCTTGATGAAGAAGACCGGCGTGTTGTTGCCGACCAGGTCGTAGTTGCCGTCCTCGGTGTAGAACTTCAGCGCGAAGCCGCGCGGGTCACGCACCGCGTCGGCCGAGCCGAGGTTGCCGGCCACCGTCGAGAACCGCAGGAAGACCTCGGTCTGCTTGCCGACCTCGGACAGGAACTCGGCCCGGGTGTACTTGGTGACGTCCGCGGTCACCGTGAAGGTGCCGTACGCACCGGCACCGCGGGCGTGCACGATGCGCTCCGGAATGCGCTCCCGGTTGAAGTGCGCGAGCTTCTCCAGCAGCGACTGGTCCTGGACCAGCACCGGCCCGCCGATGCCCGCCTGCTCGCTGTTCTGGTTGTCCGCTACCGGGGCGCCGGCCTCGGTGGTCAGCGGGCCCGTCTCCTGAACCGTCACGTGCATCTCCCTGGAGTCGTCCTGTCCCTTGGCGGTAGCCGGAACCAATCCTACGATAGACAGAGTCTAAGTCAAGAAGAGGGTCAAACCCATACGGATTCAGAAACCAGATCCCGCACTGTTAGGCTGGTGGGCATGAGTGACCTGCTGGAACGACTTCGCGGACGTGGCTGGCGGCTGACCGCACAGCGACGGGTCGTAGCCGAGGTGCTCGACGGAGGCGGCGCCTCTCACGTACATCTCACCGCGGACGAGGTGCACGCACGAGCCGCCGCCCGGCTCCCCGAGATCTCCCGCGCGACCGTCTACAACACCCTCGGCGAGCTGGTGTCACTCGGCGAGGTGATCGAGGTCGCCACCGACGGTCGCGCCAAGCGGTACGACCCCAACGCCCACCGCCCGCACCAGCACCTGGTGTGCTCCCGCTGCGGCGCGATCCGCGATGTGCACCCCGGCGGCGACCCCCTCGCGGACCTGCCCGCGGCGGAGCGGTTCGGCTTCACCGTCTCCGAGGTCGAGGTGACCTACCGGGGACTGTGCCCCAACTGCGCGGGGGCCTAAGGGAGTCACGACAGCCGGCTCACCCGCGCCGCCGCCCGCAGCACCCACTCGATGCCGGCGCGATCCGGCTCCGCCAACGGCGCCTGCCGCAACAGCACGCCGATCCGCCGTAGTTGGCCCGGATCGGCGGCACCACCGGACCACCGCGCATGCATCCAGTGCCGCAACTCCGCCCGCGCGCACTCGGCCACTTCCGGGCGCGGGTCGACGGCGGCGACCAGCATGAACTCCAGCCGGTCCCAGTGCGCCAAGGCTCGCGCCGCCCGAACCGCCGCCTTCCACACCGGTGGCTCGGTGCGTTCCAGCGCCGTCCGCAGCAGCTCAGGCGTGGCGCAGCAGGCCGCACCCAGCGCGTCCAGCGTCTCGCGGGCGACACTCGCCGCCTCGTCCGCCGCCAGCGGGGCCAGCGCCGTCAGCCGCTCGGCGACATGGCCGAGCCTGCCGAGCGCCCGGACCGCCGCCCGGCGCACCACCGGCGCCCAGGTCGGGTCAGCCGCCAGCACCTCCAGCATGGTCAGGTCGGTCGAGTCGCCGCACTCACCAAGCCCGGCCGCCAGCCCGGCGACCAGCCGCGGCTGGGTGGCACGGCCGCAACGCCGCAGCTGTCTGCGGTAGACCTCCACCGGCGGCTCGCCGCGCTTGTACAGCTTCCAGCGGGCCTGGGCGCGCACCATCCGCGACCGGTCGGCAAGCGGCCCCACCAACCGGGCGGAGGGCACATCGTCCGGCAGCGCGGCCACCGCCAACTCCCGCACCGCCGCGGACCGCGCCCACATCAACCGCCCCGCCTGGTCGGGGTCGAGCTCCAGCAGCCGCGCCGCGCACAGCGTGCGGCACACCTGGTCCCGGTCGTGCAGAGCGGTACGGGCCAGGTCACCGCGCACGTACTCGCCGAGTTCCAGGGCGAGTTCAACACCGAAGCGACGGGCGTACGGATCGGGTTCCGCGGCGAGCCTGCGGACCGTGCGGCGCCGCTCGGGCGCGGACAGGGCCCTGCGGTAGGCCGCCAGCACGCCCGCGGTGCGGCACCGGCGCTCCAGCCGGGAGAGCAGCCGGACCGCCGCCGCGGCCTCGTCCGGGGCCACATGCCCGAGCAGGGCGGTGATCGCGCGTTCCCGTACCGCGGGTACCCAGTCGCCGGTACGCAGCGCCAGCGCGCTCGCCGCGTACCGCCCGCTGCGCCGGGCGAGCCGTTCGACGGCGGCCTGCCGGATCCGGCCGTTGGCGTCGAACGAGGCGAGGACGAGGTGGAGCGGCCCCGAGTCGTCGGCCGGACGCGCACCGGCGGCGGCGTCCGGCGAGCGCGCGAACCGGTCCAGATGCAGCCAGAGCCGCGGCGCGGCCCGTACCAGCTCGTCGAGCGCGGCCTTGCGGTCCTCGGCGGAACCGCGTTCGTCCACCGTCCGCAGCTCCGCGAGCAGCGTCAGCACGGCCGCGCGGCGGCCGGACGACGCGGCCAGGCACAACTCCCGCCAGCGGCCGACGTCCTCCACCTCGGGGTGCGGACCCCGGCGGCGCAATACGGATCGCGCCTGCCCTCTGCGCAGCAATGCCGCCTCCGCCGCCTCTTCGCGCTGTCCAGAAGTCCAGCATCACCCAGCGCGAGCATCGCTCCAAGAGAGTTTGCTCGGCTTTGCTCAGGCCATACCGCTCCTCTACCGAAGCCTGGCACGACCCACAGGTATGCCCCTACCACCCCCTACCGAGGTCCAGCCAAGGTACGTGTAAAAGGGGCCATGGAATGATCGCGATCGGGGGAAACCCTTGGTCAGGGTTGTTCTTGGGACTGCAGCCGGTGAGTGATGACGCTAGCTGCGTACCGCAGCCAGGCCCTGGTCGTACAGGTCGAGAATGTCGCCCTGCCCGTTGCCCTCGATCCATGTCGCAATGGCGGCATCGAAGCACGCGAACGCTGTCGCAACGATGGCGCGGGCTTGCCCTCTGTCCGTCCCCGAGGGCGCCAGTCTGGCTTCGAGCAGCGGCAGTAGCTCCTCCTGGCAGCGCACACGCTTCCCAAGGTAGGCGGCGCGCAGCGAGTCGGTGTGGTGCACCAGGCGGAAGCGCTGCAGCGCCTGCTCGGGGCTTGCATGGAGGGAGAGCGCGGCCTTGAATGCGGCACGCAGCGCCTCCCAGACGCCGGCATCGGCGGGCTGCTCGCGAACGGTTTCCGTCAGGAGGGTGACGAACCGTTCCTCGCTGCCGCCGATGAGGTCTTCCTTGGTGCCGAAGTAACGGAAGAGGGTGCGCTGGGAGACGCCGGCCTCGCGGGCGATCTGCGCGATGGTCGTCTCGTCGTACCCCTGCTGCGTGAACAGGCGCAACGCGGTTCGTGGGATCTCTTGGGCGGCCAGCTCCCGCGTCCGATCCCACAGTGTGGACGTAGTCGCCCCTTTGCCTTGCGCTTCCCGCGTCATGTCATCAGCTTAGCCCGGCCTGCCAATCTGGCACCCACGGGAGCTCTGGCACTCACGGAAGGTCTGACACTCACAGGAGGTCTGGCACTCACAGGAGATTTGGCAGTCTCTGCCAACGCGGCGTACGCTGTCGTGCAAGCAAGACCGGGCGCCTGTACGGCGCTTTGCCTCTCAGTTCCTTTCTGCCTATGGCGGCAGGGCTGGAGGCGCCCCGGGCAATCAGCAAGGAGGACAACCGTGGCGGCAAAGACAGCACTCATCACCGGCGGAACCAGTGGGATCGGCAAGGCCACCGCAGAACTGCTCCACTCGCGCGGCTATCGCGTCATGGTCACCGGCCTCGGCGACATCGATGACGCCGGCCTTCCCGGAGACGTCATCGCCGTCGAGGCCGATGCCACCTCCCTGACCGACATCGACCAGGCCGTGGACCAGGCGCGCGAGCACCTGGGCTCCCTCGATCTGCTCTACCTCAACGCGGGCATCTCTCGTCCCGGCCCGATCGAGTCCACCGACGAGGCCGCCTTCGACGCTCTGTTCAACATCAACGTCAAGGGCAACTTCTTCACACTTCAAAAGGCGCTCCCCCTGCTGAACGAAGGCGCGTCCGTGGTGTTCACCGTCGGCGCCGGCGAGGGACTCGGCGCTGCCATGACCGCTTCCAAGGGAGCTCTGCTGCCTCTCGTGCGTTCCCTGGCCCTCGAACTCGCCCCGCGCCGCATCCGGGTGAACGCGGTAAGCCCCGGCCTGGTCAACACCCCCGCGTACAGCAAGATGGGGATCTCTCCGGACACGATCGCCTCCTGGGGTGAAGGCGTTCCGCTCGGCCGCGTCGGGGCCCCTGCCGACATTGCCGAAGCTGTCGCCTTCCTCGCATCCGACGGTGCCAGCTACATAACGGGCGACAACCTGATCGTCTCCGGCGGCATCGGCGTCCATACCCGCCCCGTGTAGGTGATCGCGGCGGGCGCAAGCCGATCAGCGCCCTCGGTGACCCGGGAGGACACGGGCAACCCCGACCCGAATCCGGCGACGATCAGCCAGAAACCGCAGGCCGGCGAGCAGTAACCCGTTCCTTCTATGGCGGTTCTCGGATCCGGCGATGGCCGAAACGGAATCGCGCGCTGTGCACGCATGTCGCCTCACGCATGGGCTGACGGGGCGGCGAACGCGGCACCCCCTGGTTCATTCCCCCTGGTTCATTCGATGAAGAGGAAGACCTCATGGATTCTGTTGATCTGACCGGACGCGTGGCCCTGGTCACCGGTGCGACCAGCGGTATCGGCGCCGCCACCGCCGCGCTGCTCGCCGAGCGGGGCGCTCATGTGCTGGTCGCCGGGCGTGACGCGGCCCGAGGCCGGGCGGTGGTCACCGCCATCCGGGAGCGCGGCGGCAAGGCGGACTTCGTCGCCGCCGACCTGCGCGCCTCGGATGCGGTGCGGCGGCTGGCCCGGGAGGCGTCCGAACTGGGCGGCGGCCGGGTGGACATCCTCGTCAACAACGCGGGCGTCTACCCCGCCGGTCCGACCGAGGAGGCGACACCGATCGAGGTGGACGCCGTCTACGACCTGAACGTGAAGGCCCCCTTCTACCTGGTCGGGGCGCTGGCGCCAGCCATGGCCGAGCGCGGCGGCGGGGCGATCGTCAACGTCAGCACCATGGCGGCCGACTACGGCATCTCGGGATTGGCCCTGTACGGATCGAGCAAGGCGGCGCTGAACCAGCTCACCCGGGCGTGGGCCGCCGAGTACGGCCCGCGCGGGGTCCGCGTCAACACCGTCGCGCCGGGCCCGACCCGTACCGAGGGGATGGAGGGCATGAACGAGGCGATGGACGCCGCGGCCGCACAGGCCCCCGCGGGCCGCGCGGCCGAACCGGAGGAGATCGCCGAGGCCATCGCCTACCTGGCCGGCGACGCCGCCGGCTTCGTCCAGGGCGCGCACCTGGCCGTGGACGGCGGCCGCACGGCGGTATGACCCCAGGGCTCGCGTTTCCCGGTCACCGAGCTCAACCGTGCCGCTGGAGCAGCTGAGGTAGCGCACCACCGAGGAAGCGCCCGGTCATGCTGCATCGTGCTGTGGGTCGAGCTTGCTGAAGTCGACGTCCAGGTGCGGCTCGTACGCCTCCGGGGCCAGGTCCAGTTCGAGGGTGGAGTACTCGCCGAACCGCATGATCTTCTTGGTCAGGTAGGGCGAGACCTCCGCCAGGTCCTCCGGGTCGATCTTCCAGCTACGGCGCGGCAGCAGCACCAGCAGCAGCAGCGCGAGCTGGTGCCCGTCGGAATCCGTCCGGGCCACAGGCCAGTCCACCTCCTCCCGGCTCGGCGAGAAGAACAGGTGCAGCTCACGCGCGGTGATCAGCCGCTTGAACCGCGGATACGCGGTCCGCTCGATCGACGTCGTCCCGAAGCCGTACAACCCGAAGTCGACGCGGGCGACACCCGCCCGCCCGGGCATGGTCACACCCCGGACTCCGGGCGAAGATCGAAAGACCCATACGCGGGACAGACACCGCAGGACAGTGGTAGACGCTGGCCAGGACGGCTGCGGGGCCCGATCAGAAATCCAAGATCACGTCATGGCCCCTTTTACACACACCTTGGCTGGACCCCCCTACCGACCTGAGGGGCCGTCAGATATCGGTGCGCGGCGATTCGTTGCGCCCGTTTCTTGATTGTTATAAGGCCGTTCTCAGATTCTGCCCTTATCCTTGCTCCAGTCGTCTTCATCAGGGGTAAGTCGAGAGCCGACGGGAGGTTGTGGGTGCGCCGACGCAGTCGAACGAGGATCGCCGCGCTGGCAGCCGTCGGCGCCCTCGCCGCCGTCGGTCTCATCCAGTACGCGCCGGACGTGGTGGCGCTGGCCCAGGCCAAGCACCACACCGGGCCAAGGCCACCGGACGACTGGTCCAAGAAGGGCGGCTTCCTCAGTGCCGACCGGGCCAACCCGTCCGTGGTCGAGGTGCTGGGCAGCGACGGCTCCCCCTACTGCAGCGGCGCCGTGGTGCACAGCCCCGGCGCGGACATCGTGATCACCGCGGCCCACTGTGTGTACGGCGACAACTCCTACGCCTCCTCGCTCAGCGTCGCCCCCGGCAGGACCGGCGGCAAGAGCCCGCACGGCACCTGGCAGGTCGACAAGATCTGGGTCGACCCGCACTACACCAAGGACAACGACGAGCAGTACGACTACGCCTTCCTGCGGGTCTCCCGGTCCGGCGGCCCGGAGATCGAGGACGCGGCCGGCGGCAACACCCTCCAGGTCAACCAGCCGTACCATCTGCGCGGCATCACCGCCATCGGCTACCCGGACACCAACAACCCGGGGGACGCCCAGCTCAGCTGCAACCTGGAGACGTTCCAGTCCGGCGCCCACGACCAGTACCGGGAAATGCGCTGCGGCGGCTACTCGGCCGGGGTCTCCGGCGGCCCCTGGCTGGAACTGGCGCCCGGCGCCAAGACCGGCGCCCTGATCGGCGTCATCGGCGGCTGGAACGGCGGCGGCCCGGCGGACGACGATCCGCATGTGGACGACATCTCGTACAGCCCGTACTTCACCGATGCGACGAAAGCGCTGCTCACCCAGGCGATCAACGACGACGGCGGCCAGACCGAGAACTGAGCGGCCTCAGGGGCCGACGGGATCAGGAAAACCGAGAGGGCCCGGAACCTGACGGTTCCGGGCCCTGCTCTTCAGTAGCGGGGACAGGATTTGAACCTGCGACCTCTGGGTTATGAGCCCAGCGAGCTACCGAGCTGCTCCACCCCGCGTCGTTGTGACACCACTGTAAACGACGCGCGACGTGTGGAGCAAATCGATGATCACGGGGCCTTAAGCGCAGGCCTCAGGCAGTCAGCTCCTGCCGCAGCACATCCGACAGCCGGGCCGCGCGCTCCGCGACCTCTGCCGGGCCGCACTCGACCGCCTGATCGCACCACTTCCTCGCCTCGTTCAGCTCGCCCCGGCGGGCCGCCAGCAGCGCCAGCCGCAGCGCGGCGCGCCCATGGCCGCCCTGGGCCGCTATCGTCCACCACAGCGCGGCCTCCGCCTCGCTGCCCTGGCGGGCCAGCAGCAGTCCGAGGTTGAAGGCCCCGTTCCGGCTGCCCGCCTCGGCGGCCAGCCGGTACCAGCGCGCGGCGTCGACCGAGTCTCCGCGCCGGGCCGCGCACATGCCGAGCCGCACCTGCGCCCGGCGGTGACCCAGCCGGGCGGCCCGCTCGTACCATTCCTCGGCCTCCGCGGAGCCCTCCGCCGTCTCCTGGTCCAGCACGGCACCGAGCCGGAAGGCGGCCTCCGCGCTGCCGCCGCCCGCCGCGCACCGCAGGTGCTTCTCGGCGGCGCGCAGGTCGCCCTCGCGCTGCAGCGCCATGGCGACCTGGAGCGCCGCCTCGGTGTGCCCGGCCGCGGCGGCCCGCTCGTACCAGCGGCGCGCGGCCGCGTGGTCCTCGCGCCCGGCGCAGATGATGCCCAGGTTGAACGCGGCGTCCACACTGCCCGCCTCGGCGGCCTTGGAGAACCACGGCTCGGCGCCGGCCGCGTCGCCACTCTGCAGCAGCAGCACGGCGAGCGCGTTGGCGGCCTCGCGGTGGCCCGCGTAGGCCGCCCGGCGGTACCACTGCTCGGCCTGCGGGACACGGCCGCGAGCGGCACACAACAGGCCGAGGTTGTACGCCCCGTTGTCGTCGCCCGCCTCCAGCGCGGCCCGGTACCAGCGCTCGGCGGTCTGGGTCTCGCCCTCCTGCGCGTGCAGCGCGCCCAGCGCGTTGGCGGCCTGGCCGTCGCCCTCCTGGGCGGCACGCCGCCACCACTCGGCGGCGCCGTCGACATCGCCCGCGTCGCGCAGCAGGAAGCCCAGCGCGCACGCGGCCCGCGGATCTCCGTCCTTGGCCGCGGTCAGGTACCAGCGGCGCGCTTGCTCGGTCTCGCCGCGCTCCTCCAGCAGCGTGCCGAGGCGCAGCGAGGCCCGCGTGTGGCCGCGGGCGGCCGCCTGCCGGTACCACTGCTCGGCCTCGGCCTCCTCGCCGCGCTCGGCGCAGATCCTGGCCAGCCGGTATGTCGCCTCACGGTGCCCGTGCTCGGCGGCGGCCCGGTACCAGCGCTCGGCGCCGACATCGCTGCGGTGCTCCAGCAGATCGGCCAGCGCGTACGCACCGAGCACGTGCCCGGTCTCCGCGGCCTGCCGCAGCCAGTACTCGGCGGCCGGCTCGTCGCCGCGCTCGCGGTAGTGGCGGCCCAGCGCGTGCGCCGCGGCGGCACTGCCCGCGACGGCGGCGATCCGCCACCAACCGGCCGCCTCGTCCGGGTACCCGCGCTGGTGCAGCAGTACCCCGAGGTTGTTGGCGGCGGCCCGGTCGCCGGCCGAGGTGGCCGCGCGCAGATACGGCTCGGCGCCGTCCAGATCACCCCTGCGCAGCAGCAGGGTGCCGATCTTTCCCTGTGCGGCGGTGTCGCCGAGGTCGGCGGCGCGGCGGTAGCGCGCCTGCAGTTCGGCTTCCTCACGGGCGGTCAGTACGTCGTCGTCGAGCACTGTCGCAGCCTCAACCGGCTGCTCGGACACGGAAGTTACGTCCGCCTCCTGCGGAAGCAGACGCGCCTCAAGCACGCTTACACCATCCCCCATGGGATCCATCGTCGCACCACCCGAAACCGGCGTACACCTGGTATACCGCATCCCCGAGGTCACTTCAGCGTTTTGTCGACTTCACGACATCCCGACTTCCCGAAGCGCAATCAAACCAAACCACCGGCTCTGTGAACCCCTCAGACAAGCGAGAAGGCCCGGAGTCGTTGACTCCGGGCCTTCTCTCCCGCGGCCTTGGCCGCTGATGAACTATCCAGTAGCGGGGACAGGATTTGAACCTGCGACCTCTGGGTTATGAGCCCAGCGAGCTACCGAGCTGCTCCACCCCGCGTCGTTGTGTAACAACCGTACCATGACGCGCGGAGATCACCCGATCAGGGCTTCTTGGGCGGTGTGCTCTCAGCCTCCTGGGCTCGCTTCAGGGCGTTCTGCAGGTCCTGCTGCGCCTTTCCGTAGGCCGTCCAGTCGTTGTTCTTCAGCGCCTGCTGACCCTGGTCGTAGGCGTTCTGCGCGTCCTGCAGCGCCTGCTTCACCGTTTGGTTGACGGGCTGCCCGGGATTGCTGCTGGTCGGTGGCGGCGGCTGGGCGGGGCCGGACGAGGTGTTGAAGACCTCGTCGAGGGCTTCACCGAGGGTGTCCCTGAACGCGATCTTGTCGCCGCCCCAGTTGACCAACACCTTCTTCAGCAGCGGGTAGTTGGTACCGGCGCCGCGCACATAGACCGGCTCGACGTACAGCAGGCTGCCGTCGAGCGGCACCGTCAACAGGTTCCCGTACTCGACCTCGGAGTCACCCCTTTGCCAGATGTTGACCTGATTTGCCACTCTGGGATCGGAGTTGAACTTGCTCTGTACCTGCTTCGGCCCCGACACATTGCTGCTGGACGGCAGTTGCAGCAGCCTGATGGTTCCGTAGTCGGGACTGTTGGCGTCCGCGTCAACCGCCATGAAGGCGCCGAGGTTGTCGCGCCGGTTGGGGGTGAGGGTCGTGGTCAACGAGAACGCCTGGGAACTCTGCCCCGGCATCTTCACACTCAAGTAGTACGGCGGAACCGCCCCACTGTCCCGCTTCGCCGGGTCGTTGGGCACCTGCCAGACCTCACTGCCGCTGTAGAACGTCCCCGCGTCGGTGACGTGGTAGCGGGTCAGCAGTTCGCGCTGCACCTTGAACAGGTCCTGCGGGTACCGCAGATGGGACATCAGCTGCGGGGAGATGGCGCTGCGCGGCTCGACCGTGCCGGGGTACGCCTTCATCCAGGTCTTCAGCACCGGGTCCTGGGTGTCCCACTGGTACAGCTTCACCGTCCCGTCGAAGGCGTCCACCGTCGCCTTCACCGAGTTGCGGATGTAGTTGACCTGGTTCTGCTGGGCGAGCACCGAGCGGTTGCCACCGGTCAGCGAGTCGGAGGTGGTGTCACCGAGGGTGGTACGGGAGGCGTACGGGTAGCCGTTGGTCGTGGTGTACGCGTCCACGATCCACTGGACGTGGCCGTTCACCACCGCCGGATACGGGTCACCGTCGATCGTCAGCCACGGCGCGACGGCCTCGACGCGCTCCTTGGGCGTGCGGTTGTACAGGATCTTCGAGCCCTTGCCGATCGCGCCCGAATACAGTATTTGCGGCTGGCCGAGCTGCACCGCATAGGCGGCCCTGGTGATCGGGTTCTGCAGGCTGACACCACTGTGACCGGTGTACGAGTAGCTCTTCTCGCCGTTGACGTCGGAGTAGTCGATCTCCTTGGCCGGGCCGCCGACGATCGAGTACTGCTTGGTCTGCTCGCCGTAGTAGATCCGCGGCTCGTAGGGGCCCAACTGTCCCTGCGGCGGCAGATCGTGCTCGGTGAAGTCCGGGGCACCGGTGTCCGTTACGGAGCTGCCCTTGGCCGCGACCATCCCGTACCCGTGGGTGTACTTGAAGTGGTCGTTGATCCAGTTGCTCTCCGGGATGCCCTTGGTGTTGAGCTCGCGCAGTCCGACGACGCTGTCCTGCTCCTTGCCGTCGATCTGGTAGCGGTCCACGGCCAGCGGTGCGGCCAGCGAGTAGAAACCACGCATCCCCTGGAGCTGCTGGAACGACGGCGACACCACGTTCGGGTCCAGCAGCCGTAGGCTCGCGGCGGTGTCGGCATCCGTCCGCAACGTGCTGCTCTGGGTTGAACTGGCCCCGGGGTAGTCGGTGACCTTGCTGCTGTCGATGCCGTACGCGGCGCGGGTCGCGTTGATGTTCTTCTGGATGTACGGGGCTTCCTTGGCGGCCTCGTTCGGCTGCACCTGGAACTTCTGCACGATCGCCGGGTACAGCCCGCCGATCAGGATCGCGGAGAGCACCATCAGCCCGAAGCCGAGCATCGGCAGGCTCCACGTGCGCCGCCACAGCGTCGCGAAGAACAGCACGGCACAGATGATCGCGATGCAGAACAGGATGGTCTTGGCGGGCAGATAGGCGTTCGCGTCCACGTACCGCAGTCCGGTCCAGCCGCTCGTGGGGCGGAAGCCGCTGGACTTCACCGCGAGCCCGTACCGGTCCAGCCAGTACGCGACCGCCTTGAGCGAGACGAACAGGCCCAACAGCACGGACAGATGACCGGTCGCCGCCGCCGTAGCGCGCGCCCCCGGGCTGCTCAGCCGCAGCCCTCCGTACAGGTAGTGCACCAGGGCCGACGCCACCAGGCACAGCACGACCGCGGCGAAACCGAAGCTCAGCAGGAAGCGGTACCAGGGCAGGTCGAAGGCGTAGAACGAGACGTCCAGCTTGAACTGCGGGTCCCTGGTGCCGAACGGGACGGCGTTGACGTACTGCAGCCAGGTGCGCCACTGGCCGGAGGCGGACGCCCCGCCGATCAGCCCGACCAGCAGGCAGACCGCGAGCAGCAGCCACTTGCGGAACGGGGCGATGCCCAGCCGGTAGCGGTCCAGGCTCTGCTGCTCCAACGACATCGCGCCCAACTGCGGCCGCAGCCGGTGCGCGAGGTAGACGTTGGCCCCCACCGCCAGGGCCATCAGCAGGCCGAAGACGGCGAAGAGCGCTATCCGGGTCCACAACGTGGTGGTGAAGACCGACGAGTAGTGAACCGACCGGTACCACAGCCAGTCCGTCCAGAAGCCGGAGAACATGACGAAGGCCATGGCCAGCACGGCCAGCGCGGCGAGCGTCATCAACAGCGTCCGGGTACGCCGGGACGGCCGGCCTACGGTGATCCGCGGCCCCGTGGGACCTCCGCCTCGGTCCGGCATCTGGAAAGCCAAGGTGCGCACCTCGAAATACGTCGTTACGTCGCGTCCGTACGGCGTCCGGAGGCGGACACCCATCCATGCAACTTACTCACGCTTTACGTGGTTCCCGTTCCGGGGCCCGGAACGGGCAGGATGTTGAACATGTCCAACACTCCCACCGGCGGCGCACCCCTCGCCGCGACCCCGCTGACCCGTGCCGTACTCGAAATCGACGAGTACGCGTCCGGCCTCGGCTGGAACCAGCCCGCCCGTCTCTTCGCCCTCGTCGACACCGAACGCCTCCGCACCGAGGAACCGATGCTGTTCGCACAGCTCGGTCTCGAAGGGGACGGCGGCGAGTCCGCCGGGGCGCTGACCCCCGTGGAACAGGACGAGGTTCCCACCGACACCCCGCTGGACGAGTTCCTGGCCACCATCGCGTGGCCCGACGCGGTCGCCGGATGCGCGCTGACCGTGGAGCGGCTGATGCTCCCGCCGACCGCCGAGGCATCGATTCCCGAGGGCCTGGACGAGGCCGGGCTCACGGCGTGGGTGGCCAGGCACCCGGAGCGCCAGGAGGTCCGGATGACGGTCGGGGTACTGCGTGACGGCAGCCGCGAGTCGGCGATCCGGCTGCGCGAGAAGGACTCGCCGACCGAGGTGCTGACCGGCAAGGACCTGGTCCCTGGGCTGGCCGAGGCGCTCACCGCGACCTTCGCCGAGTAGCCACGGCACCATCGAGGCGGCGCCGTCGGCCGGACCGACGGCGCCCCGGATGGTCAGCCTGCCGAGCAGCTGGGCAGGTCCGCCGTCTTCCCCGTCCGTATGTCGGTGAGGGCGTTCAGCGCGTCGTCCAGCGAGTTGACCTTCACCAGCCGCAGCCCCTTCGGGGTGTCCTTGGCCGCGGCCGCGCAGTTGTCCTTGGGGGTCAGGAAGTACTGCGCGCCCGCGTCCCTCGCCCCGATGATCTTCATCGAGATACCACCGATGGGGCCCACCGTGCCGCTGTCGTCGATGGTGCCGGTACCGGCGACGAACTTCCCGCCGGTCAGATCGTTCGGTGTGAGCTTGTCGATGATGCCCAGGGAGAACATCAGGCCCGCGCTCGGACCGCCGACGTCGGCCAGCTTGATGTCGATCGGGAACGGGAACGTGTGGCCGAGGACGGCCTGGATACCCACGATCGCCCGGCCGCCGTCCGCCTTCGCGGTCTTGATGGTGACCGACTGCGTCGCCGCGCCCGTCTTGCCGGCGTCGCCCGCCGCGACCACGGTGAACGCCACGTCCTGACCGGGCCTGTGCTTGGTGACCAGCTTGGCGACATCGCCGGGCTGGGTGACCCCCGTACCGTCCACGGCCTTGATCACGTCGCCCGCGTGCAGCTTGCCCTCGGCCGGGCTGCCCTTGACCACGGACCCCACGATCACCTGCGAGCCGACCGGGATGTGCAGCTTGTTGAGGGCCGCCACCTTGGCGCTGTCCTGGGACTGGCTGAACTCCTCGGCGTTCTGCTGGTCCGCCTGCTGCGCGGTCTGGCCCTTGGGGTACAGCGTGTCGTGCGGGACGACGATGTGGTCGTTGGAGAGCCAGTCCGAGATCGCCTCGACCAGGTTCATCGTGTAGTCCGCACCGGTCACCCGGACCGTCGTCATGTTGAGGTGGCCGCTCACCGGATAGGTCCGGTGGTCCGAGATCTGCAGCACCGGCGCGCCCTCGTTCTCACTGAGGGTGTTCACGGTGGGCCCCGGCCACATCGCGGAGTACGGCACGGGGATCAGCACCCCGACGCAGAGCAGCGCTATCAGCAGCAACGTCGAAGTGAGCAGGGTCGCGGTGCGGCGTGGCATGCCATGACAGTACGGGACAGGTATGACAAGCGGCTTGCGGGGCCGGTCCGTCCGGGTATCCGGCCTGCTTGATCCGGCTTGGTCCGCGTCAGGCGTCCGAGCCGGAGTGCGTCTTCGTCATGGCCTCGCGGAACCTTTCGTACCCCGCGAGTGAGTGCACGTCACCGGCTGTGCGGCGGGTACGCCCCGCCCAGCCCGCCCACACGGTGGCGGCAACCGCGCCGATGACCGGAATCAGCAACCAAGCCAGTGCCGCCATACCGGCCTCCCGACCACGCACATACCAACGCAGGACCTATGAGCAGATTAATCGCTCACTGATTCAACGCTCAGCCTGGGTACCTGGTTACGCAAGTTGACGCGCCCGGTGATGGAGCGGAATGCGCACAAAGTGCGGTCGTTTGAGGATGCTGCGCATCCTCAAAGAGCACCCCCCAATAAGGGCGCTACGCACCCACCCGCCCACCCGTCACCCGACCACCGCCCCTCAAACGAGGGCGCTACGCGCCCACCCATTCTTCGGTGCCGTTGGCGAAGGTCTGGTGCTTCCAGATCGGGACCTCGCGCTTGAGGTCGTCGATCAGGCGGCGGCACGCCGTGAAGGCCTCACCGCGGTGCGGGCAGGAGACGGCCACGACTACCGCCAGATCGCCCACCCGCAGGTCGCCGACGCGGTGCACGGCGGCCATCGCGCGCACCGGGAAGTCGGCGGCGACCTTCTCCGCGACACGGCGCAGCTCGGCTTCGGCGCTGGGGTGCGCGGAGTACGACAAACGGGTGACGTCCGCCGTGCCGCCGTCATGGTCACGGACGGTGCCGACGAACAGCGCGGTACCACCGGCGGCGTCATCACCGACGGCGCGGAAGACCTCGTCCACGGACAGCGGGGTGTCACGGACGGCCAGGAGCCGGATGGGGTCCCGCGGTTCCTGGGCCTTGTCGTACGTGCGTGCCATGTGGGCCATGGTGCCGCACGGGTGGCGCATACGGAAAGCCAGTCCCTGTATGAATATCCAAGGGCAGGACAGTCGGATCCGACGAAGATATCCGGCCGCCGAGCGAGCCGGTGCCCCGTCCGCCGCTCAGATCCCGCGCCGCTTGCGCGCCCGCCGCACCAGTGCCGCGGTGCCCACCAGGGCGACGGTGGCCCCGGCGGCGCCGAGCGAGGCGGCGGCGTCCTTGCGGCCCAGGCGACGGCCCGCGACCGTGTGGCGGCCCGCGACCTCCGCCAGCAGTTCGGCGAGCACCTCCTCGTTGGTCCACTTCGGCCGCCAGCCCGCCTCGTGCAACCGGCTGCCGCTGACCACCCACGGGTGCATGGTGTACTCCAGGTCACCCGCCGGGGACGGGGTGAGCCCCAGCCGGTGCAACCGGGCGGCCGCGCCCAGCGCCACCGCTTGCGGCAGCTCCATCCGCCGGATTCCGGAGAGCTCCTCGATCTCCTCCTGCTCCAGCCAGCCGTCGCAGCCGACCGCCATCTCGCCCTCGGCCTTCTCCAGCGCCGCGTACTCCAGCGCGGACACCAGGTCCTCGACATGGCAGAACTGCCAGCGGGGGCGGCTCCCGGCGACCACCAGCAGCCGCGGTGACTCGAAGTAGCGGGTGAGCGCGGTGTCCGTACCGCCGACCAGCACGGCGGGCCGCAGGACGGTGACGTTCAGGCCCGGATGGGCGCGCGGTGCCCGGCGGCCGAGCCGCTCGATCTCCAGCAGGTCCCCGACGCAGGTGGCCTCGGCGGTGGCCCGCAGCGGCGTGTCCTCGGCAAGCGGAACATCGTTGTCGGGCAGTGCCCCGTAGACCATCGCGGAGGTGACCAGGACCACCCTGCGCACCCCGGCGGCGGCCGCTGCGGTCAGCACGGTCTGGGTACCGCGCACGTTGAACGCGGTACGCGCCTTGGGGTCGGACTCCAGGTTGAGGTCCAGCGCGAGGTGGACCAGGACGTCCACCGGGTGCCCGTCGACCCGCAGCCGGTCGGCGATGGCCGGGTCCCGTACGTCCATCACCCGCCACTGCGCGCCGGGCACCTCACCGCGCCGCTCGTCGATCGCCACGACCTTTCTGACCTCGTCCGACGCGGCCAACCGCAGGGCCAGCAGATGTCCGACACCGGACGCCGCGCCGGTGATCGCCACGACCGGTCCCGAGGCGTGGATCCGCCCTGAGCGAACGTTTGGTGCCGGGGAACTCACCGGGTGTCTCCCACTGTTGTCTTGGTACGAGGTACGCAGGTCCCATCCTGCCTGAGAGGTGTCTAGGCTGGTGGTACAGCCCTGACAAAGCCCACAAGGCGAACGTTCCGATCACACAGAGCCGAGGAAGCCCGTGAGTGACACCCCATTTGGATTCGGCGTCCCTCCTGAGGAGCCCGAGGACGGGGACGAGGGCAAGAAGAAGGGTCGCCCGGGCGGCGACCCCTTCGGCGGCAGCCCGTTCGGCTTCGGCGGCGATGCGGCAGGCGGTGGCGACAACCCGCTGGCCGCGATGTTCGGCTCGCTGAACCCCAACGACCTGGGCGCGGCCTTCCAGCAGCTCGGCCAGATGCTCTCCTACGAGGGCGGGCCGGTGAACTGGGACATGGCCAAGGACATCGCCCGCCAGACCGTCGCGCAGGGCGCGCAGGACGGCTCGAAGGACGCCAGCGTCAGTGCGAGCGAGCGCGCCGCCGTCGAGGAGGCACTGCGTCTGGCCGACCTGTGGCTCGACGGTGCGACGTCGCTGCCGTCCGGTTCCGGCTCGTCCGTGGCGTGGAGCCGCGCCGAGTGGGTCGAGGCGACGCTGCCCGCGTGGAAGGAACTGGTCGACCCGGTGGCGGAGCGGGTCGGCGCGGCCATGGGCGGCGTACTGCCCGAGGAGATGCAGGCCATGGCGGGCCCGCTGCTCGGCATGATGCGCTCCATGGGCGGTGCCATGTTCGGTACCCAGATCGGGCAGGCGCTCGGTGTGCTGGCGGGCGAGGTCGTCGGCTCCACCGACGTGGGACTGCCGCTGGGCCCGGCGGGCAAGGCGGCGCTGCTTCCGGTGAACATCGCGGCGTTCGGCTCGGGTCTCGGTGTGCCGGAGGAGGAGGTGCGGCTCTACCTCGCCCTGCGCGAGGCGGCCCACCAGCGGCTCTTCGCTCATGTCCCGTGGCTGCGGGCGCACTTGTTCGGTGCCGTCGAGGGGTACGCGCGCGGAATCAAGGTCGACACCACCCGTCTTGAGGACGCGGTCGGCCAGCTTGACCCAGCGAACCCGGAGGCGCTGCAGGAGGCGCTGCAGCAGGGCATGTTCCAGCCCGAGGACACCCCGGAGCAGAAGGCCGCGCTGGCCCGGCTGGAGACCGCGCTGGCGCTGGTGGAGGGCTGGGTGGACGCGGTGGTGCACGCCGCGGCCGCACCGCATCTGCCGTCGGCGGGCGCGCTGCGTGAGACGTTGCGGCGACGCCGGGCGACCGGTGGCCCCGCCGAGCAGACCTTCGCCACGCTGATCGGGCTCGAACTGCGGCCGCGGCGGCTGCGGGACGCCTCCCGACTGTGGGCCTCGCTGGCGGACGCGCGCGGTACGGACGGGCGCGACTCCCTGTGGGCGCACCCGGACATGCTGCCGACCGCCGAGGACCTCGACGACCCGGACGGGTTCGTGCACCGTGAGGAGGGCATCGACTTCGACGCGCTCGACAAGATGCTCGGCGAGGCCGCCAAGGGCCGAGAGCACGGGGAGGCCGGGCCGAAGGACAACGGCGCGGAAGACGGCAAGCACGACGGGGACAAGTGAGCCTGCACGCGGACACGGCGCGCGTCCTCAAGGAGTGGGCGCCACCGGTCGCCTCGCCTGACCAGGAGCAGCTGCGCCTGGCCTACCTGGAACACCTCGCCCGCCACCCTGACGGGATGTGGAAGTCCTGCGGCGAGGGGCACATCACGGCGAGTGCCCTGGTGGTGGATCCATCGCGGGGGACTGTGCTGCTCACCCTGCACAGGAAGCTGCACATGTGGCTGCAGATGGGCGGCCACTGCGAACCGGCTGATCCGGCGCTGGCGGACGCGGCGTTGCGTGAGGCGACCGAGGAGTCCGGGGTCACCGGCCTCACGCTGCTCCCCGGCGGCCCCGCGCGGCTGGACCGCCATCTGACGCCCTGCGCCTGGCACTTGGACGTGCAGTACGCGGCGGTCGCACCGCCTGGCGCCGTCGAGGCGATCAGCGACGAGTCGCTGGACCTGCGCTGGTACCGGTTCGACGAGGTCCCGTCGGTGGCCGACGAGTCGGTCGCACGGCTGGTGGACCGGGTACGGCAGCTGCTCTAGCGGCAACTGCCGTACCGCTCGGTCGCCCGAGCTCAGTCCTCGGGTTCCTCCCTGCCGGTTGGCAGGTGAGGCAGCCGACCGGCCGCCACCACGCCCTCCAGATAGCCGCGCGCCCGCTCGGTGCGCGGGTACGCGTCGAGGAGCTTCCAGAAACGCGGGCCATGACCCGGCACGAGCAGATGCGCGAGCTCATGCAGGAGTACGTAGTCGATGACGTACTCGGGCATGCCCTGGAGCCGGTGCGACAACCGGATGCTGCCCTCGGACGGGGTGCACGAGCCCCATCTGGTGTTCTGGTTGGTCACCCAGCGCACGGTGTCGGGCGCGGCGCAACCGTCGAGGTACTGGTCGGAGAGCCGCTGTGCGCGCTCGGCGAGTTCGTCGTCGCCCAGCATGCGCTTGCTCTCCTGGGCGGCGAGCTTGTCCAGCATCACCGTGACCCAGCGCTGCTCCTCGGCAGCGGACATCCGAGCGGGGATGAGAACGATGGTGCGGCTTCCCTCGCGGTATGCCGAGACCGTTCTGCGGCGGCGCGCGCTACGGCGCACCTCTACTGCGCTCGCCCGGATGCCGAGGGGCTGACTGTCGAGGGGTTGGCTACGGGAGACGTGATGGGAGGGGTCCGCGGGCACGTTTCGACGGTACCGGCTCGGGCGCGGTGAAGTCCCGTCTCCTGGACAGGTGGCCACCGTAGGCGTATCAAACGACTATTCCCCACAGCCTGTGGATAACTTTCGGCGGGAGTTCGCGCCCGCGGGCAAGCTGGGGTCCTGATCGGGTCCGCGCCGGACCCGACGCAGATCCCAATCCGCAGCCGCACATGGGCAGTTGACCATCACGGGGGTAGCCATGCGCACCGTTCAAGCCGGACATCCCATGCTCAAGCCCGCCCTGCGCCGCAGCTGGCGCGGGCCCGAGACCCTGCAGTTCGGTGTCGACCCGGCACACGCGGTGGTACTCGGACCGCTGGACGATCCGTCCGCCCGCTTCCTCGGCCTGCTGGACGGCACGCGCGGCCCCGCACTGCTGCGCGAGGAGGCGGCGGCGCTCGGGCTGGCCCCGGACCGCGCGGATCGGCTGCTCGGCGTCCTCGCGGACGGCGGGGTGCTGGACGATGCCGACAGCGCGGGTCCGCTCGACGCGGTGATACGGCACCAGGGCGGCGCGCTGGAGCGGCTGCGGCCGGACCTGGCGTCCTTGTCGGTGGTCCACCCCGAGCCGGGCGCGGCCGCCGCCCGGTTGGCGGCGCGCAGGGCCGCACGGGTGAAGGTGTGCGGCGCAGGACGGATCGGCGCTTCGGTGGCCGCCGTACTGTCCGCCGCCGGGGTGGGCCGGGTTGCTGTGGCCGACGGCGGCCAGGTCGAGCCGTGGGACGCGGCGCCGTGCGGGATCCCCGCGGCGGCCGTCGGCGAACGGCGGGAGGCGGCGGCGCGTGGCGCGGTACGGCGGGCCGCGCCCGATCCGCGCCCCGCGGTCCGACCTGCTCGTCCCGAGGCGGCTTTGGGCCTGGCGGTCATCGCCCCGCGGGACGGCCTCTCGGCCTACGCACCGGATCCGCGGCCCGCCGAGCCGTTGATGGCGGCGCGGATCCCGCACCTGTACGCCGGAGTGGTCGAGGGCCTTGGGGTGGTGGGGCCGCTGGTGCTGCCGGGGCGGTCGGCGTGCGCCGAGTGCCTGGAGCGCGCCAGGGCCGAGGCGGACCCCGCATGGCCGCGGATACTCGCCCAGCTACGGTCGGGGCGGCCGCCCGGGGTGCAGGCCTGCGACATCGCACTGTCGACACTCGTCGCCGGTCTCGCCGCCACGCACGCGCTGGCCCTGCTCGATGGTCGGGTGCCGCCGAGTGCCGGCGCCCGGGTGGAATTCTCGCTGGCCGGACTGGGGATGCGGATGGTGGACGTCGCGCCCCATGCACAGTGCGGGTGCGGTGCGGTTGACGCACCAGGGGCGCGCGACAATGACCGGGTGACCACCCCGCGCCGATCGCGGGCGGCACGGGGATACGAAAGAGGGGCGCATGTCGGATCTTCCGCGTAAGGCAGTGACCCGGACCGCGAAGCTCGCCGCGCTACCCCTCGGCTTCGCGGGCCGAGCCACCTTGGGTCTGGGCAAGCGAATCGGGGGGCGGCCGGCCGAGGTTGTGGCCAGCGAGTTGCAGCAGCGCACCGCCGAGCAGCTGTTCAAGACGCTGGGCCAGCTTAAGGGGGGTGCGATGAAGTTCGGTCAGGCCCTGTCCGTCTTCGAGGCCGCGCTTCCCGAAGAGGTCGCGGGCCCGTACCGGGCGGCGCTGACCAAACTCCAGGACGCGGCGCCGCCGATGCCCGCCCGGACCGTGCACGATGTGCTGGCGAAGCGGCTCGGCGAGCGCTGGCGGGAGATGTTCGAGGAGTTCGAGGACAAGCCCGCCGCGGCGGCGTCCATCGGCCAGGTGCACCGCGCGGTGTGGCACGACGGACGCGAGGTCGCGGTCAAGGTGCAGTACCCGGGCGCCGGTGAGGCACTGCTCTCCGATCTGTCGCAACTCGGCCGGGTGGCGAGGCTGTTCGGCCCGCTGATCCCGGGCATGGACATCAAGCCGCTGATCACCGAACTGCGTGACCGGGTGTCCGAGGAACTGGACTACGAGCTGGAGGCGGCGGCCCAGCACGCGCACGCCGCGGAGTTCGCCGACGACCCCGATGTGGTCGTCCCCGCGGTGGTGTACCAGGCGGATCAGGTACTGGTCACCGAGTGGCTGGGTGGTGTGCCGCTGGCCGAGGTGATCGCGGACGGCAGCCAGGAGCAGCGCGACCGCGCGGGACAGCTGCTGGCGCGCTTCCTGTTCGCCGGACCGGCCCGCACCGGGCTGCTGCACGCCGACCCGCACCCGGGCAACTTCCGGCTGCTGGTCGACGACGGCCCGGCCGACGGCTGGCGCCTGGGCGTACTGGACTTCGGCACGGTGGACCGGCTCCCCGAGGGGCTGCCGCTGCCGATCGGCGCATCGCTGCGGCTCGCGCTGGACGGCGACGCGGAGTCGGTGCACTCGATGCTGCGCCAGGAGGGATTCGTCAAGCCGTCGATCCAGCTCAACCCGGACGCGGTACTGGACTATCTGCGGCCGATCATCGAACCGGCCCGGGTGGAGGAGTTCACCTTCGGGCGCGGCTGGATGCGTAATCAGGCGGCCCGGGTCGCCGATCCGCGCTCGCCCGCCTACCAGTTGGGCAAGCAGCTGAACCTGCCGCCGTCCTATCTGCTGATCCACCGGGTGACGCTGAGCACCATCGGGGTGCTCTGCCAGCTGGACGCCACCGTACGGCTGCGCGATGAACTGCTCGACTGGCTGCCGGGGTTCGCCGAGGAGGACGAGTACGAGACGGCGTGAGCTACCACCAGGCGGAGTCGAGACGTCCTTCGATCCCGCGGATGTTGGCGCGGGCGCAGTCATCGCAGAAGTAGCGGCGGGCACCGCCCTCCACGGAGCAGGTCCAGGTGATCGGCAGGGATTCGGCGACGGTCCCGCAGCAGGCGCACACCATGGGCTCCGATGGCGCGCCGGCGTCTTCAGAAGCGGGTTGCTGAGTCTTCTGATCCACCTACTGACGATACCTCCGCCCGCCGGACGGAACGGGACACAACGCACCGCGGGACCGGTCCGGTGAGGAACCGGTCCCGCGGGACGGTGTCTCCTACTGCATCACCACGAGGGCGAGTGCGCGGCGGGCCCGCAGCGAGGCGCGCTCCGCGCGCCGCTGCAGCCGCCGGGCCTGCGCGAGGCGGCGGGCGACCCGTTCGGACTCGGCCTCGTACAGGCGTTCTTGCATATGAGCCCGGGCCAGGGCTTCTTGGATGAGATGCATCTCAGGGGTCCTGTTCTGGCGCGTACCTTCCGCGCCTGCGCAACGGGCGGCTGTATCGGTGGCGGACATGGTCATCGGGGCCTGCTTCTGAGGGTCGTGCGTCGGGGGGTTGTCGATGGTTCCGAGGGCGGCACGCAGCTTCATGCCACGACCTCGGTCTTGCGCGGACGGCCACGCGGCCGCTTGCGGGGCACCACAACGCCCTGCACGAACAGCTCACCGCCCCAGACACCCCACGGCTCGCGCCGCATCTTGGCGCCCGCGAGGCAGGCCTCACGCACCGGACAGGTCTGGCACAGCGACTTGGCGTACTCGACGTCGGCCGGGGTCTCGGCGAAGAAGACCTCCGGGTCGTACGACCGGCACGGGACGGGTACGCCGAGGCGCTCGATCTCGTCGTCGAGCGCGGTGAGGGGCAGCAACGGAACCTCCGGAGAAGCGGTCTTGGCGGGCGGGGGGATCGTTTCGGAAGGCGGTACGGACGGGGCGTGCGATTCGGGGTGCACGGTCTGTGTTTCCTCGTCTGTCGGTCCGGCGGTCGGCCGGACGTGGTCGGTACCGGGTCGGCTGTTCCGAGGCCCCTTCACCTGTCTGACCAGTGCAAACAGAAGGGCCGCGGATCCCGGTTTGCGGGTTCCGCGGCCCTGGAAGGTGCCGACCTGATGCTGGATCAGGCTGGATCTCTCCAGGGTTTGAGCCCACGGAAGGCCCGCATCTTGCGGTGGTGCTGCGTCGCTACGGTCGTGTTGCCATCGGCCGCGAAGCCTTCGGCAAAGGCGGCGGAGCCGCCGAAGTCGCTATTCGCCTCGCGCTGCTGGAGTCCGGCACCGTTGGCCCACGGCGCATAGGCGTAGGCCTGTGCCGCCAGAGCCGCGGATGCCTGGGTCGGTCGCTCGCTGATGACGCCGAGCAGACCGGTTCCACGCAGACCGCTGCCACGGAGGGCGGCGGCCGAGATCACCGAGGAGCTGGGCAGGCAGGAGGCGATGGCCGGACGACCGGCCATTTTCACGGTGCTGATGATGTTGGTCATTGGGCTCGCCTCCTCTCGGCGTCTCGTAGGGCGTATGGAACTGGGTCGTGCGAAGTCGTGCTGGTTCAGTACATCACGGCACCCTCAGCCCCTGGAAGGGGCCTCGGTGACCGTGCTCCCGCAGGCTATGAGGATTCCCTCGGCGGGCGCAAACTATTTTTCCAACGAATCCTCACCAGGCTCATCAGGAGCCCCATCAGGGCTTTTAGCGGAGTGTGCAGTTCCGGTCTCGCTGTCCCCGGCGCCGGGTTGATCCCCCGCGCACAGCGCCAGGACATCGGCACCGAACCGCTGCAGTTTGCGGGCGCCCACCCCGGCGATCCGGCTCAACTCGGCCGGGTCCGACGGCACCGTCTCGGCGATCGCCAGCAGCGTCTTGTCGGTGAACACGCAGTACGGCGGCTGCCCCAACTCCTGCGCCTGCCCGCTGCGCCATTCGCGCAGCCGCTCGTAGAGCCCCTCGTCCAGCTCGGAGGGGCAGTCCTCACACCGCATCAGCTTGATCTCGCCCGCTTCCGACAGGCTGCGTCCGCAGACCCGGCAGTGCACCGGACCGCGCCTGCGGCGGCCGCCAGAGCCCCGTTCCACACCTGCCCGTGCGGCACCGCGCGTACCGCCGGCGCGCGGCGCCGAGCCCGGGCGCAGCCCGGTCAGGAAGCGCGACGGACGGCGACCACCACGGCCACCGGGCGCACGGGACAGCGACCAGGACAGCGCGAGGTGGCAGCGGGCGCGGGTCACGCCCACATAGAGCAGTCGGCGCTCCTCCTCGACCTGCTCATCGGTCCTGGCGTAGGTGATCGGCATCATGCCCTCGGTGAGACCGACCAGGAACACCGCGTCCCACTCCAGGCCCTTCGCCGCGTGCAGCGAGGCCAGGGTGACGCCCTCGACGGTGGGCGCGTGCTGCGCATTGGCCCGCTCGTCCAGTTCGGCCACCAGATCGGCGAGCGTGGCGTCGGGCCGGGCCCGCACGAAGTCCTCGGCGAGGCGGACCAGGGCGGCCAGCGACTCCCAGCGGTCGCGGACCGCGCCGGAACCGGCGGGCGGCTCAGCGGTCCAGCCGCGCGAACCGAGCACCGCTCGCACCTGCGCCGGCACATCGGCCTCGTCCAGGCCCGCCCCCGCTCCTCCCCCGGCGCGGGCCGCGCCACGCAGCAGCAGTCCCGCCTCCCGCACTTCAGGACGCTCGAAGAACCGCTCGGCGCCGCGCAGCTGGTAGGGGACTCCGGCGTCCGCGAGGGCCTGCTCATAGACCTCGGACTGGGCGTTGACGCGGTAGAGGATCGCGATCTCGCTGGGCCGGACCCCGCTGGCGATCAGGTCCTTGATGCGGTGGGCGGTGCCCTCGGCCTCGGCGGGCTCGTCCGCGTACTCGGTGAAGGCGGGCTCCGGGCCCGGCTCGCGCTGCGAGACCAGCTCCAGCCGGTGGGCGGCGGCCTGGCCGCGCGCCTGCGCCAGCAGACCGTTGGCCAGATGCACCACCTGAGGGGTGGACCGGTAGTCGCGCACCAGCTTCACCACGGTGGCGTCCGGGTACCGGCTGCGGAACCCCAGCAGATAGTCGGGGGTGGCGCCGGTGAAGGAGTAGATGGTCTGGCTGGCGTCGCCGACCACGCACAGGCTGTTGCGTCCGCCCACCCACAGATCGAGCAGCCGCTGCTGGAGCGGGCTCACGTCCTGGTACTCGTCGACGACGAAGTGCTGGTACTGCGAGCGGACCTGCTCGGCCACGTCGTACCGCTCCTCCAGCACGCCGACTGTGAGCAACAGCACATCCTCGAAGTCGATCACCGAGCGCTCACGCTTGAGTTGCTCGTACGCGGTGTAGACGCGGGCGATCTCGGCGGGGTCGCGCGGGGCCTCCCGGCCGGACTTGGCGGCGGCGGCCGGATAGTCCTCCGGAACCGTCTGGGTGACCTTGGACCACTCGATCTCGCCCGCCACATCCCGCAGTTCATTGCGGTCCAGTCGGATCCGGCCACGTGCGGCCGCTTCCGCGACCAACTGGATCTTGCGCTCCACCAGTTGCGGCAGCGGGCCGCCGACCGCGCGCGGCCAGAAGTACTGGAGCTGGCGCAGCGCCGCCGAGTGGAACGTACGTGCCTGCACACCGCCCGCGCCGAGTTGGCGCAGTCGTCCGCGCATCTCGCCCGCCGCCCGGGCGGTGAAGGTGACCGCCAGCACGCTGGCGGGCTGCACTATGCCCGCACGCACCCCGTAGGCGATCCGGTGGGTGATCGCCCTGGTCTTACCGGTGCCCGCGCCCGCGAGCACACAGACCGGACCGTGCAGCGCGGTCGCCACCGCGCGCTGCTCGGGGTCGAGCCCTTCCAGCACCGCGTCGGCCCCCACCGGCGTCTCCGGGAACTGGGTCGACGGCGGCACGGCCGGGAACAGAGGGAAGTCCGTTGCTGCAGTCACCCCGCCATGCTGCCAGGTCTGCCGGAACACCCGGGAAAGTTATCCACAGGTGACGTTGTCCACAGGCCTGATGTGACGGTCTACCGCCGGGCTACTGTCGGTCGGGCAGCTTCCTGGGAATGGTCCGCAATAGTTGCGCGTTCCAGTACTGCACTCACTTCACGGCCGCGGCCCAGCGCATCACCCATGCCGAAAACGCGCGCCGTCCACCAAGATCAGGAGGACCGATGCCGGGGACCATCACGATGTACAGCACCACCTGGTGCGGCTACTGCCGCCGTCTGAAGGGCCAGATGGACCGCGAGGGAATCGCGTACACCGAGATCAACATCGAGCAGGACCCGGAGTCGGCGGCCTTCGTCGAGAAGGCGAACGGCGGGAACCAGACCGTGCCGACCGTCCTCTTCGCGGACGGCAGCACGCTGACGAACCCCTCCCTCGCCCAGGTCAGGGCGAAGGTAGGGGTCTGACGCGGTCAGCCGCGCGGCAGCGGCTCGCCGTACCACAGCTCGATCAGGCGGGCGGCGATGGAGATCCCGGTCGGCGGCAGGATGTCGCCGGTCGCGATGGCACGCCGGTAGTCCTCCCGGGAGAACCAGCGGGCCTCGTGGATCTCCTCGCCGTCCACCCTGATCTCGGACGACGTGGCCCTGGCCATGAAGCCGAGCATCAGGCTGGACGGGAACGGCCAGGGCTGGCTGGCCACATACGACACCTCGCCGACCTGGACGCCCGCCTCCTCGAAGACCTCCCGGACCACCGCCTGTTCGATGGACTCGCCTGGCTCGACGAAGCCCGCCAGTGTGGAGAAGCGCCCCTCCGGCCAGTGCACCTGGCGTCCGAGCAGCGCCCGGTCCTGGTCGTCGGTCACCAGCATGATCACCGCCGGGTCGGTACGCGGGTAGTGCTCGGCGCCGCACGCCGAACAGCGGCGCACATGCCCGGCGGCGGCGATCATCGTCCGCTCGCCGCACCGCGAACAGAAACGGTGCATACGCTGCCAGTTCTCCAGCGCCACGGCGTGCACCATCAGCCCCGCGTCCCGCTCGGAGAGCAGTCCGCCGACCTCGCGTAGCCCGGCCGGTCGGGCGGCGTCGTCCATCCGCCCGGGCAGCGCGTCCTTCTGCAGCGCGAAATAGCTGACGCCCTGCTCGTCGGTGCCCAGGAAGTAGCGGTGCTTCTCGGTCACCGGCGCGTCGAAGGACGGCACCAGCACGAGTTCGGTACGGCCGTCGGGGGTGTCCTCGACCAGCACCTGACCGCCGGAGACCACCAGGACCCAGGTGGACGGGTGGCTCCAGGCGGCGGCCAGCCAGGCCTCGTCGAGGCGGTGGTGCGCGGCCCGGTCGATACCGGGACGGGCGAGCGGGAGCGGCTTGCCGCTCACCATGCCGATGGCTGCGGGGTTCTCCGTGCCCGGGGCGATGGGCAGGTCACTTACGGACAAGACGGCTTCCAACTCCCCGTATCGCATGGATGGTTACTCGCTCAGCCGAGCACGAGCAGATCACAGGGGTGCTCAGCGCTGCCAATTCTCGGCCAGGTCGCTCCACAAGTACGCGGTGGTTTCCACACCCTTGAGAAGCAGATCGAGTTCGACCTTTTCGTTCACTGAGTGCCAACCGTCGGACGGCACGGAAATTCCCAGGAAAAGTACCGGGACACCGAGCACGTCCTGCAGATCGGCGGCGGGCCCCGAGCCACCCTCACGAGTGAACCGCACGGTCTTACCGAAGGCCCGTTCCATCGCCCGCACCGTGGAGCGCAGCGCGGGGTGGTCCAGTGGGGTCAGACAGGGGCGGGTGGCGCCCCAGAAGGTGATCTCATGCCGGATCCCGGCGGGCAGCCGGTCGGCCACCCAGTCCCGTACCGCCTGCTCGATCTTGGCCGGATCCTGCCCGGCGACCAGCCGGAACGACAGCTTCAGATGAGCCGAGGCGGGGACGATGGTCTTGCCGCCGGGTCCGGTGTAGCCCCCGTAGACACCGTTGACCTCAGCGGTCGGACGGGCCCAGATGCGCTCCAGGGTGGTGTACCCCGACTCGCCGAGTGCCGCATGGGACTTGGCGGTGCGCAGCCAGCCGGCCTCGTCGAAGGGCAGCTCGGCGAAGAGCTGCCGCTCCCGGTCGGTGAGTTCGGCCACATCGTCGTAGAAGCCGGGGATGGTGACCCTGCGGTCCTCATCGTGCAGGGCGGCCACCAGCCGGGCCGCCTCGGTGGCCGGGTTGGGCACCGCGCCGCCGAAGGAGCCGGAGTGGATGTCCTGGTCGGGCCCGTACAGGTCGACCTGGCAGTCGGCGAGACCGCGCATGCCGGTGCAGACGGTCGGGGTGTCCGCGGACCACATACCGGTGTCGGAGACGATCACCGCGTCGCAGGCGAGGCGTTCGGCGCGCTCGCGCAACAGGGCGGCGAAGTTCGGGGAGCCGGACTCCTCCTCGCCCTCGATCAGCAGCTTGAGGTTGACGGCGGGCGCGTGGCGACCGGTGGCGGCGAGGTGCGCCCGTACGCCGAGGGTGTGGAAGAACACCTGGCCCTTGTCGTCGGCCGCACCGCGGGCGTACATCCGTCCGTCCCGGACGACCGGCTCGAACGGCTCGCTGTCCCAGCCGTCCGCCCGGGCGGCGGGCTGGACGTCGTGGTGGCCGTAGACCAGGACGGTCGGGGCGGCGGGGTCACCGGACGGCCACTCGGCGTAGACCGCGGGCAGGCCCGCGGTCTGCCA
This sequence comes from Streptantibioticus ferralitis, assembly GCF_029223525.1. GTDB lineage: Bacteria > Actinomycetota > Actinomycetes > Streptomycetales > Streptomycetaceae > Streptantibioticus_A > Streptantibioticus_A ferralitis. The sequence goes on from NZ_JARHTQ010000001.1 coordinate 539,080, forward strand.
GACCTCCACGACCGGGAAGCCGGTGGCGCTGAGCTCTGCCGCGAGCCACTCGGCGCTGCGCTCCACATCCCGTACCCGCCCGGGATCGGCGGAGACGGAAGGGATCCGCAGCCACTCCACCAGATCGTCGAGGAAGGCGGCGCGGTGCGCTTCGATGTACGCGCGGACGGCGTTGTCCGGTGCGGTGCTCATGCGGTGAGCCTAACGGGGACGATCCGAGCACTTCACCCCGCCGGGTCGTCAGCGGCCTCGCCGGACAGCAAGCGCTCCAGCGCGGGCCGGTCGGGCAGGTCGGCCGGGCGGACGACCTGCCCGGTGCGTACGTACACGAACGCGGCCGTCACCTGCTCCGGCCGCAGGCCGTGCTGCTCGGCCCAGGCCAGCCGGTAGACCGCCAATTGCAGCGGGTCGGCGGACGGCGTCCGGCCGGTCTTCCAGTCGACGAGCTCGAAGCCGTCCCCGTCCCGGTACACGGCGTCGATGCGGCCGCGGATGACGCGCCCGGCGAGGGCCAGTTCGAAGGGGGCTTCCACGCGGTACGGACTACGGGTCGCGTAAGGCGTGCGCAGATACGCCTCCTTGAGCTCCGCGAGGTCCCGCTCGTCGGTGATCTCCTCGTCGCTGTCCGGCTCCAGCCCGGGCAGCTCGTCCAAGGTGATCAGCGGGAGTTCCTCGAAGCGGGACTCGACCCAGGCGTGGAACCGGGTGCCGCGCCGGGCCGCGGGCCGCGGCTCGCGCGGCATGGGACGAGCCAGCTCCCGGGCGAAGTCGTCGGGGGCGGCGGCGAGCCGCAACAGCTGCGAGGCGGAAAGCGACGGCGGCACCGGAACGTCCCGTACGGTCGCGCGGGCGCGCCGCAGCTCTCCGGCGAGCGCGCCGAGGTCCCGGTCCCAGGACTCGACCAGCCGGGCCTCCTCCGGCGTGAGGCCGTCGCCGGAGACGGCCCACGGGTGCTCGCGGACACCGCCCTCCGGCCCGGCGGCCGGACCGTGGTCCGGGTCGCGGTCCGGGTCGTGATGGATTTGCGCCGGTATGGGGCGAGATGTCGACCAGTCGTCCCAGCCGTCGTCCGGCGCAGCGAAGTCGCCGTCCTGCGCAACGAAGTCACCCTCCTGCGCAGCGAAGTCACCGTCCAGAAACGGGAAGAGGTCTTCGGCCAGCGGAAGATCCTCGTCCGGGGGGAAGTCCTCGTCCGGCGGGTACGGCGGGTACGGCGGAAGGTCCTCGTCCGGGACGAGACCATGGATGTCGTCGGTCGGCGGCGGGGGCCAGTCCGCGTGGTACGCGCCCGTCTCGGGTGGCGCGTCCAGGAGCGCCAGCACGGTCTTGGCGGCCTGGCGGCGACGGTCCAGCGCGTCAGGATCGAGTGGCAGCGGCCAGGCGTGGTCGGTACCGCGCTCCAGTGCCGGGTTCTCCGCGTCGGCGGCCGGTTCCTCCGCCCACTGCTCGATCTCGCCGTGGCCCGCCTCGCAGTGCGCGCGCAGCCGCCCAAGGAAGTCGGACGGGCCGCGCCGCTTCTTCTGGGTGGGGCCCCACCAGTGCCCGGAGGCGAGCAGCAGCGAGCGTGGGCGGGTGAACGTCACGTACCCCAGCCGGAGTTCCTCCGTGGTGTTGTGCTCCTTCATGGCCGACTTGAACGCGTCCAGCCCCTTCTTGGTCCACTCGGTGACATCGGGCAGCGTGGCGGCGTCCCCACGCAACGCGTGCGGCAGCACCTTGCCGTGCCAGGGCCACAGTTCACGGACCTTGGTACTGGGAAAGGCGTCGCGCACCAGTCCCGGTACGGCCACCACGTCCCACTCCAGGCCCTTGGACTTGTGCGCGGTCAGCACCTTGACCGTGTTGTCGCCGCCGGGCAGCGAACTGTCCAGCCCCTTCTCGTACTGCTCGGCGGTGCGCAGGAAGGAGAGGAAGGCCAGCAACGTGGCCTCACCGTCCAGCGAGGCGAAGTTGGCGGCGATGTCCAGGAAGGACTGCAGGGTCTCGCGGCGGCGGGCGGCGAGCGCGTGCGGGGACGCGGACAGCTCGACCTCAAGGCCGGTCACCGCCAGCACCCGGTGCAGTACGTCCATCAGCGGGTCGGCCAACGAACGCCGAAGATCACGTATCTCGGTGGCGAGCCGGGCGAACCGCTCCCTGGCCTCCGCCGAGAACGGCAGCCCGTCGTCCGGGCCCTCCGCGCCCAGGAAGGTCTCCAGAGCGTCGGCGAGCGAGACGACCTCGGCCGGGTCGACCCCCTCGACCGCCTGCGCCAGCCGGTCCTGATCGCGCTCCCCTGGCCCGTACCGTACGAGCAGGCGCGCGCGACGGCCGAGCAGTGCCAGATCGCGCGGGCCGATCCGCCAGCGCGGACCGGTCAGCAGCCGGACCAGGGCGGAGTTGGCGGTGGGGTCGTGCAGCACCTGGCAGGTGGCGACCAGGTCGGCGACCTCCGGCAGATGCAGCAGTCCGGACAGCCCGACGACCTCCACCGGCACATCCCGTTCCACCAACGCGGCGTGGATGTCGGCGAACTGGACCGCGGTGCGGCAGAGCACGGCTATCTCGCCGGGCGGAGTGCCCGTCGCCGTCAGATGGCGGATCGAGTCGGCGAGCCAGTCGATCTCCTCGGACTGCGTGGGCAGCAGGGCGCACCGCACCACACCGTCGCGCTCCGCGCCGGGCGCCGGGCGCAGGGCGGCCACGCCCGCGTGCCGCTCCCGCAGGGGCGCCGCGAGCTCGTTGGCGAAGTCCAGCAGCCGACCGCCGCTGCGCCGGTTCTCGCTCAGCGAATAGCGGCGGGCCGGGCTGCCGTCGGCGGCCGGGAAGTGCGCGGGGAAGTCGTCCAGGTTGGCCACGGAGGCGCCACGCCAGCCGTAGATCGCCTGGCAGGGGTCGCCCACCGCGGTGACCGGATGGCCCGTGCCGCCGCCGAACAGCCCGGCGAGCAGCAGCCGTTGGGCCACCGATGTGTCCTGGTACTCGTCGAGGAGCACCACGGCGAACTCGTTCCGCAGCAGCGCACCGACCTCGGGACGGGTACGGGCAAGCGTCGCGGACAGGGCGATCTGGTCACCGAAGTCGATCAGGCCGCGGCGGGTCTTCTGCTGCCGGTACGCGACGACCAGGCCCGCGAGGTCGGTGCGGCCCCGCACGGCGGGCGCCACATCCCGTACCCACGCGAAGCCGCGCCGCTCCGGATCGAGCGGGCCGAGCCGCTCGGCGACGGCGGTGTCGTACGCGCGCAGCTCGGAGACCGGCACCAGGTGCTCGGAGAGTTCGCCGTCGAGCGCGAGCAGATCGGCGGCGAGCGCGGGCAGTCCCTTGGTGAGCGCCGGGTAGGGGCCGGGCGCGGCTTGCAGTACGCGGGTGGCCAACTGGTAGCGGGTGGCATCGGCCAGCAGCCGGGCGTCGGGCTCCAGGCCGATGCGCAGTCCGTGGTCCTTGAGCAGTTGTCCGGCGAAGGCGTGGTACGTCGAGATCCGCGGCTCTCCGGGCACATCGTCCGGGTTTGCCGGATCGGGATCGGTGACGCCCGCCTGCACCAGGGCCTTGCGCACCCGCTCGGACAGCTCACCCGCCGCCTTGTTGGTGAACGTGAGCCCCAACACCTGCTCGGGCGCGACCTGCCCGGTGCCGACCAGCCACACCACCCGCGCCGCCATCACGGTGGTCTTCCCCGACCCGGCCCCGGCCACGATGACGTTCGGGGCGAGGGGCGCGGTGACGCACGCCATCTGCTCCGCGGTGAACGGGATGCCGAGGAGCTCCTTGAGCTGCTCGGGGTCGGTGATACGGGAAGACACCCCAGTGAGGCTATCGGGCGGGACTGACAGCCGACGCCGGTCGGCCGCTACTCCACCACCTGCCGCCCCTCGGGCCGGGCGCTGCACGCCCGGCGGAAGGTGCAGCGGTCGCAGTGCTGACCGGGGGTGGGGGCGAAACGTTCGTCCAGCACCCTGCCCGCGGCGGTCACCAGCAGGTCGGCGGCCCAGTCGCCATCCAGCGGCGGCTGGGACTGCACCTTCGGCACGGCGTCTCCGCCCTCCTTCTTCGTGGCCCCCTGGCGCAGATGCACCAGCTCCGCACCGCCCGGCTCCGCGGCGCCGTCACCCAACACGCCCTCGCGGACCGCGAGTTGGTAGACGGCGAGCTGCGGATGGCGGGCGACCTCGGCGGCGGTCGGAGGCGCGCCCTTGCCGGTCTTGAAGTCGACGACGTAGACGTGTCCTTCGGCGTCCCGCTCCACCCGGTCCATGCTGCCGCGGATCCGTACCGCGTACTGGCCCGCCTCCAGGGTGACGTCGAAACCGTGCTCCGATGCGACCGGTTCCCGGCCGCGCTCCATGACATGCCAGCGCAGGAAGCGTTCCAGCGCGGCGCGCGCCTGCTCCCGCTCCTGCCGCGACTTCCAGGGCGCGTCGAAGGCAAGCGCGTCCCAGACAGAGTCCAGCCGGGCCATCAGCACGTCGAGCGCGGCGGGGGTACGGCCGGTGGCCACCTCGTCGGCGAGCACATGGACGACGTTCCCGAAGCCCTGGGCGGCGGTCGACGGGTCGTCGGCCTTCACCTCCCGGCCCAGGAACCACTGCAGGGCGCAGGTGTTGACGAGTTGGTCGAGCGCGCTGCCGGACAGCGCCAGCGGCCGGTTGCGGTCGCGCAGCGGAGCCGTGGCGCGGGTCGGCTCGTACAGGCCCCACCAACGGTCCGGATGCGCGGAGGGTACGAGGGCGTACCCCTCGTCGTCGCGCAGTGCCGCGAGCCGGGCGAGCCGGGCGGCCGCCGCGGCGCGCAGCGTGGCCGAGGCGGCCGGGTCGACGGTGGTCGCGCGCAGCTCGGCCACCAGCGCGGCGACGGCGAGCGGGCGGCGGGGCCGGTGCGTCACGTTGAGCGGCTCGACGCCGAGTTCGGACAGGAAACGGGACGGCTGATCTCCATCGTCAGCCGCGGCCTTGACCGCGGTGACGACGAGCCGCTCCTTCGCACGGGTGCAGGCGACGTAGAACAGCCGCCGCTCCTCGGCGAGCAACGCGCCCACCGGAAGGGGTTCGGCGAGTCCGTCGCGGCCGATGCGGTCCGCTTCGAGCAGCGAGCCGCGGCGCCGGACGTCGGGCCACAGGCCCTCCTGTACGCCCGCCACGACCACCAGCCGCCACTCAAGTCCCTTGCTGCGGTGGGCGGTCATCAAGCTGACCGCCTCCGGGCGGACCGTACGGCGGGACAGCACGTCCGCCGCGATGTCCTGCGCGTCCAACTCCTCCAGGAAGTTCAGCGCGCCACGGCCACCGGTGCGCTGCTCGGCGCGGGCCGCGGTCTCGAACAGCGCGCAGACCGCGTCGAGATCCCGGTCGGCGTTACGGGCCGCCGCGCCGCCGCGCAGTGCGGAGCGCTCCAGCCGGTCCGGCCACGGCGTACCGGACCACAGGCGCCACAGCGCCTGTTCGGCGGTCCCGCCACTGGTCAGGATCTCGCGCGCCTCGCGCAACAGGCAGCCCAGCCGGTGGGCGCGCCGGGCACCCGACGGATCGTGTGCGACCAGCCGCTCCGGCTGTGCGAGCGCCTCCGCGAGCAGTACGTCCGACGGCCGTGGCACGGGGTGGCCTGCGGCCCGCTCCTCCTCACGCAACGCCCGCCCCAGTCGGCGCAGTTCGGCGGCATCCATCCCACCCAGGGGCGAGGTGAGCAGGCTCAACGCGTCGTCCACGGGGAGCCATTCGGCTCCCGCCGGGGGGGCGGCTTCCGGGTCCGGGTTTGGCGACGCGGGTACGCCCGGCGCGACGGCAGCTCCCGGCTGGGGGTCGGTCTCCGGGTCCGGGTCCGGGTCCGGGTCCGGGTCCGGGTCCGGGTCCGGGTCCGGCGAGACGGGTACGCCCGGCGCGACGGCAGCTCCCAGGGCGGGATCGGCCTCCGGGACCGGGTCCGGCGAGACGGGTGCGTCCGGGTCAGGGGCGGCGGCCGGGGCCGGGTCCGGTGTGGTGGATGCGTCCGCGGCAGCGGGCTCCGGCGCGGGGGCGGCCTCCGGGTTCGGCGTGACAGATGTGCCCGACGTCGAGGCGGTCCCCGGCTCAGAAGCCGGTGTCGTCTGGTCGGCGGCCGGGCGGGCGTGGGGGACCCCGGCTGCGTCAGCGGCCGGGGTCAGGGCGGCGCGGGCTGCCGCGCGTAGCGCCAGGAGGAGCGGCGCGACCGCCGGTTCCTGGCGCAGCGGAAGGTCATCGCCGTCGATCTCGACCGGCACCCCGGCGGTGGTCAGGGCCCGGCGCAGGCCGGGCAGGGAGCGGGCGCCCGCGCGGACCAGGACAGCCATCTCCCGCCACGGCACACCGTCCTCGAGATGCGCACGGCGCAGGATGTCGGCGATGTTGTCGGTCTCGGCGCCCGGCGTCGGATACGTGACCGCCTCCACCCGGCCGCCGTCCCGTACCGCCGCCAGCTCGCGGTGTGCCCGCACCGCCTCGGCCGGGAGGCGGGTGAGCGGCATCCTGCGGGTGAGCAGGCGGGTCGCGGCGAGCAGCTCGGTGCCCGCCCGCCGGGAGACGCCGAGCACCTCGACGGGGGCCGGGCGGCCGTCCGCCCGGGGAAAGCCGGTGGGGAAGTCCAGGATGCCGTTGATGTCGGCGCCACGGAACGCGTAGATGGACTGGTCGGGGTCGCCGAAGGCCACCAGGGTCCGGCCGCCGCCCGCGATCGCCCGCAGCAGCCGCAGCTGCGCGGGATCGGTGTCCTGGTACTCGTCGACGAACACCGCGTCGTACCGCGCGGCGCCCGGCCCCAGCCGTTCCGCGAGCAGCACCGCCCGGTGCACCAACTCCGCGTAGTCGATGGCGCCCTGGGCGTCGAGCACATCGAGGTACTCGGCGAGGAATCCGGCCGCCGCCGTCCAGTCGGGCCGCCCGGTCCTGGCCGCGAAGGCGGTCAGCTCACCGGGCCCCAGGCCGAGTTCACGGCTGCGCGCCAGCACCGCGCGCACCTCGTCCGCGAAGCCCCGCGTGGTCAGGCAGGCGCGCAGCTCATCGGGCCAGCGCACCGTGCCGAGCCCGGCCCGCTCCAGCTCGGCCTGGCCGGCCAGCAGGTCCCGTACCACCAGGTCCTGCTCGGGACCGGACAGCAGGCGCAGCGGATACGCGAACAGCTCGGGGTCCTGGTGTGCTCGGACGAAGCCGTAGGCGAAGGAATGGAAGGTGGTGGCGCGCGGCGCACCGGCGCCGCCGAGCCGGGCCGCGATACGGTCGCGCAGCTCCATGGCGGCCTTGCGGCTGAAGGTCAGCACAAGGATCCGCTCCGGGTCGGTGCCCTGGCGCACACGGTGCGCCACCGCCTCCACCAGCGTCGTCGTCTTGCCGGTGCCGGGACCGGCGAGGACCAGAAGCGGCCCGCCCGCATGGTCAACCACAGCGCGCTGCCGGGCGTCCAGAACAGGGAGCACGGACGGTGCGGGCGGAGTACGGACCAGCCGGTAGCCGCCGACGGCCGGGGTGCGGGCGGGCCGGTCGGCGGCGGGGCGAGTGGACGAGGAGGTCACGTGGATCGGCGGTTCCGGTTCCGTGGATGGTGGTACTGGGCGCGCTGGCGCGGTCCGGAGACTGCCGCTGACGCTACGCGACGCGCCTCGGGCGGTTCATCGCGGCTCTGCCCCTCAGCCTCCTCCCACGGCTCCGCCCCCGTCCCGGGAATCCCGCGGCAATCAACCGCCTCACCCGTTCGGGGACAACGGCGGGCGGCCGCCGAAGGCGCTACTCCGTACGGGCGGCACCCGGCATGGCGGACGCCCGGATGGCGGAAGCTGGATGGTGTGAGCAGCCAGTCGTCAGCCGCCCCCGTCCGTCCCGTGGGCCGGGCCCTCCTCCGGGCCGCCCCAGCGGGCCCGTGCCATGTCCAACCGCGGTACGTGGTCATCGGCGGCGCGCCCGGCGGGGCGCAGCGGGGTGCCCTCCTCGCGATAGTGCGCGAGCGCCCGCAGCTCGTGTCCGGACAGCAGCGCACCGTCCGCCCGCACCACTCGCCACCAGGGCACCGCGCCGCCGTACAGCGCCATCACCCGGCCCACCTGCCTGGGTCCCCCCTCCTCCAGCCACTCCGCGACGTCGCCGTAGGTCATCACCCTGCCGGACGGAATCATCTCGGCGACGCCAAGCACCCGCTCCGCGTATTCGGGGAGCTCTGCGGGCTCCTCCGGAAACCGGTTCTCGCTCACGTCCCTCATCCTGCCGCACCCCACCGACAGCCCCGGCGGCCCGCCCCAGAGCGCCATCCCGGCCGCGCATCGCAGCACACAGGCGCATACCATCCGGGGTGCACGCCCTCGGAATGCCCCCTCATGCCCCCATACGAGGTCCGGCCATGCCACCATCTTCCGGGCGGTGACTGGTGATACGAGATCATGAACCAACGGCCGGAGAGCCGGGCGAGGAGTCGCAGGAGGCGCTCCGCGCCCCTTCAGGGCTGCCCACGACCAGGGCGACGGATGGTCGGGCGCAGGCCGGGTCCCCGGCGCCGAAACCGCCGTCAGCCTCGGCCGATGACCCCACTCGCTCCCCTGAGCGACCCGGCCTCGACCACGGGGACGGCGACACCATGCCCTCGCGGCCGGACGAGAACAGCCCGCCCCCGCCCGCCGACCGAGCAGACGACGTGGACCAAGCCGATCACCCCCCGCAGCCCGAACCCCCCGCAAGCGCCGTCGCCGAGGCCGTCCGGGCCGCCACCGCCGCGCAGCAGCACCCGGTCGGACCGGCGCAGCTACCGTCCGGCGCGCACCCGATGAGCGGGCCGCCCGCCATCGAGCACGTCGACGAGCTCGCGGGCGACGAACCACTGCTGGCCGCCCGGGTGCACCGCCCGGCGGATCTGCTCCGTTTCCTGATGGGCATCCTCGGGGTCGGGATCGTCCTGGCGATCGCCGGTTTCGCGCACGGCACCACGGCCGGTGTGGCCAACGACATCGCGAACGGCGCCCGGCACGCGCCCTCCATCCTGACCACCATCGCCGGCTTCACCGCGAGCATCGCGGTACTGATCGTGCCCGTCGCGTTCGCCGTGGAACGGCTGATCAAACGGGACGGGCTGCGGGTCGCCGACGGTGTGCTGGCCGCGGTGCTCGCCCACGGCGTCTCGCTCGCCGGTGATCTTTGGGTCACCGGCTCCGCGCCCTCCGCCATCCGCGACGCGCTCACCAGGACCGCGCCGAGCGGCGGCATCACCGATCCGGTGCACGGCTATCTGGCACCGGTCATCGCCTATATGACCGCGGTGGGTATGGCCCGCCGACCGCGCTGGCGGGTGGCGCTGTGGTTCGTCCTGGTGCTGGACGCCTTCGCGGTCCTGGTCGGCGGCTACACCACACCGTTCTCGATCATCACCACCGTGCTGATCGGCTGGACGGTCGCCTACGGCACCGTCTACGCGGTCGGCTCGCCCAACGTCCGGCCCACCGGACGGACGCTGCTGGCCGGTCTGCAGCGGGTGGGCTTCAGCCCGGTCACCGCGCAGCGGCTCGACGACGGCCCGGAGACCGCCGACTCCGAGCGCGGCCGCCGCTACCTGGTCACCCTGGAGGACGGCCCGCCGTTGGACATCACGGTCGTCGACCGTGAGCAGCAGGCACACGGCTTCTTCTACCGGGTCTGGAGACGGCTCCAGCTACGCGGTGTCAACGAGGAGCGGCGCAGCCTCCAGTCGCTGCGCCAGGCCCTGGAACAGGAGGCGCTGCTCGCCTACGCGGCGATCTCCGCCGGAGCGCACGCCCCCAAACTGATCGCCACCTCCGAGCTCGGCCCGGACGCGGTGATGCTGGTCTACGAGCACATCGAAGGCCGCTCCCTGGACAGCCTCACCGACGACGAGATCACCGACGAGGTGCTGGACGGCGCGTGGCAGCAGGTCAGGGCGCTGCAGTCGCGCCGCATCTCGCACCGGCGGCTGGTCGGCGAGGCACTGCTGGTGGATCGTTCCGGCACGATCTACGTGACCGATCTGCGCAGCGGTGAGATCGCGGCGGGCGACATCGTGCTGCGGATGGACATCGCGCAGCTGCTGACCGCCTTCGCGCTACGCGTCGGCCCGGAACGGTCCGTCGCCTCGGCGGTGCGGATCCTCGGCCCCGACGCGGTGGCCGACAGCCTGCCGCTGCTGCAGCCGATCGCGCTCAGCCGCTCCACCCGCGCCACCCTGCGGCAGCTGGCCAAGGAACGGGCGGAGCGTGAGCGGGCGGCCGTGATCGAGGCCACCCGCATCAAGAAAACCGTGGAACCCGGGCAGCTGTCCGAGGACCGCAAGGTCGCCAAGGCGCAGCGGAAGGCCGAGAAGGAGGCCGAGAAGCGCGCCATGGAAGAGGCGCTGGAGGCGGCCCGCGAAGAGGACCTGCTGTCGCAGATACGGCAGCAGGTGCTGCAGATCCGGCCGCAGGCCCCCGTGCAACCGGCCCGGCTGGAGCGCTTCAAGGCCCGTACCCTGGTCAGCTTCATCGCGGGGGCCATCGCCGCGTACTTCCTGCTGTCGCAGTTCGCGCAGCTGAAGTGGAGCGAGCTGATCGGCCACGCCAACTGGGCCTGGGTGGCGGCCGCGTTGGCACTGTCCGCGACGACGTACATCCCGGCGGCGATGAACCTGCTCGGCTTCGTCCCGGAGAAGGTGCCGTTCGGCCGCACGGTTCTGGCGCAGGTGGCGGGGAACTTCGTCAAGCTGGTCGCGCCCGCGGCGGTCGGCGGTGTGGCGCTCAACACCCGGTTCCTGCAACGCAACGGGGTCCGCCCCGGCCTCGCCGTGGCCAGTGTCGGCGCGTCCCAACTGGCCTCGCTCGGCGGCCACATCATGCTGCTGGCGACCTTCGGCTATCTGACCGGAACCCAGCGGACACCGTCGCTGTCGACCTCCCGGACGGTGATCGCCGGGCTGCTGACCGCCGCCGTGCTGGTGCTGGTCGTCACGGCGGTACCGCAGCTGCGCAAGTTCGTCTCCAGCCGGCTGAGGTCGCTGTTCGCCGGTGTCGTGCCGCGCATGCTCGACCTGCTGCAGCGGCCGAAGAAGCTGGCCACCGGCGCGGCCGGTGTCCTGCTGCTGACGCTGGTGAACGTGGCCTGCCTGGACGCGTCGATCCGCACCTTCGGCGACACCTCGCTGAGCTACGCGAACATCGCGGTGGTCTTCCTGACCGCCAACGCGGTGGGCTCCGCGATCCCCACTCCGGGCGGTGTCGGCGCCATCGAGACGACCACCTCCACCGCTTTGATCATCTTGGGCATGCCCGGCGGGCAGGCGCTCTCCGCGGTGCTGCTGTTCCGGCTGGCGACCTTCTGGCTGCCGGTGCTGCCCGGCTGGCTGGCCTTCAACCACCTCACCCGCAAGGGCCTCCTATAGAGCTTCCTACGACAGGTGTCGCATCTGCCGGTCCCATCGCCCGAAGTTTGTTGCAGATGCGAGTGCCCCGGATCTAACGTGCCGCATATGCGGTCCCACATCATCAGTCAGGCAGCCCGGTCGCACCGCGATCCAGGCGGGGTCGCACCGCCTCGTCTCCCTCCTCACCCATGAGGCCGCCGAGGAGTCGGGCTTCGAAGTCGGCATGGAAGCCGTGGCCCGAGTGAAGTCCACCAACGCCCATATCGACCGCACTTGATGTGCAGCCCCCGGAGTGGTCCCATGCCTCAGACCTTCGCTCGTCGCGTCGCCCTGCCAGCGGTCGCCGCCGCACTGCTGCTGCCGCTGGCCGCCTGCGGCGGCAGCAAGTCCAGCGCCAGCTCCCCCAGCGGCAGCGGCGGCGGCGCCAAGACCACCCTCACCGTCCTCGCCGCCGCCTCCCTCACCGATGTTTTCAAGGCCGAGGGCGCGGCGTACGAGAAGTCCCACCCCGGCACCACCGTCAAGTTCTCCTTCGCCGGGTCCCAGGACCTCGCCGCGCAGGTCAGCCAGGGTGCTCCGGCCGACGCGCTGGTCACCGCCGACACCAAGACCATGGACGGGCTCAAGAAGGACACCGGCACCCCGACGGTCATCGCCAAGAACCGGCTCACCATCGCGACCGCGCCCGGCAACCCCAAGAAGATCCAGGGCCTGAGCGACCTGTCGAACTCCAACCTCAAGGTGGTGCTCGCCGCCAAGCAGGTCCCGGTGGGCAACTACGGTGCCAAGGTCCTGGCCGCCCAGCACGTCAACGTCAAGCCGGTCTCCGAGGAGGCCAGCGTCCGCGCGGTACTGAGCAAGGTCGAACTCGGCGAGGCCGATGCGGGCATCGTCTACCTCACCGACGCGGAGTCCGCCAAGGGCAAGGTCGGCACCGTCACCATCCCGGACGCGCAGAACGCCGTCGCCTCCTACCCGGCCGCCACCCTCAACGGCTCCAAGAACGCCGGCGCTGCGGCCGACTTCGTCAAGTGGCTGAGTTCCGCGCAGGCCCAGGCGCTCCTGCACTCCGCGGGCTTCCAGCAGCCATGACCGGCCACCGGCCAGCGCGGCGCCTGCCCAGGCGGGCCCCGCTCGCCCTCGCCCTCCCCGCGATGGCCGCGGTCGCCTTCCTGGCGCTGCCGCTGGCCGGTGTGCTTGCCCATGCTCCCTGGTCAGGCCTGTCGTCCCGGCTGACGGCCCCCGATGTCACCCAGGCGCTGGGCCTGTCCCTCACCGTCTCCTTCTGGGCGCTGGCGCTCGCGGTGGTCGTGGGCGTACCGCTCGCCTGGGTGCTGGCCCGGGTCGACTTTCCGGGCAAGACGCTGGTACGCGCCCTGGTGATGCTGCCCATGGTGCTGCCGCCGACGGTCGGCGGTGTCGCCCTGCTGCTCGGCTTCGGCCGAAGGGGGCTGCTGGGGCCGGTACTTGAGAACTGGTTCGGGGTGACCCTGCCGTTCTCCACTCCGGGCGCGGTGGTCGCGGCGGCGTTCGTGGCGATGCCGTTCCTGGTCATCAGCCTGGAGGGCACGCTGACCGCCCTCCACCCGCGTTACGAGGAGACGGCCGCTTCGCTGGGGGCGCGCCCGCTGCGCGCCTTCTTCACCGTGACGCTCCCCATGACGGCCCCCGGCCTGGTCGCCGCCGCCGCACTGTGCTGGGCGCGCGCACTGGGCGAGTTCGGGGCGACGATCACCTTCGCGGGCAACCTCCCGGGAGTCACCCAGACCCTCCCCCTCCAGGTCTACCTGATGCTCCAGGACGACCCGGAGGGCGCGACGGCGGTGTCGCTCCTGCTGCTCGCGGTGGCGATGGCGGTACTGATCGCGCTGCGGGGCAACTGGACGGGCGCCAAGCCCGGCACGGGGGTGGTCCACACCGAGCCCGCAGGCGAAGTCGCCCGGGAGGAAGACGGATCCGGAACGCTCGGCGACCCGTCGGCCGGGCGCCCCGCGGCCCCGGAGGAGAACTGGCCGCTCACCGCCGAGGTGACGGGCTTCACCCGGCTCGCCCTCGCCGCGGAGCCCGGCACCACGATCGCGGTGGTCGGCCCGAACGGCGCGGGCAAGACCACCCTGCTCCGCGCGCTGCTCGGACTGACGCCACTCGCCACCGCCGACCGGCTGTCCCTCGGCGGCAAGGACGTCGCCGCGCAGGCGCCGCACAAACGCCATGTGGCCTGGGTCCCGCAGGACGGCGCGCTCTTCCCGCACCTCACCGCCCTGGGCAACACCGCCTACGGCCTACGGGCCCAGGGCGTGCCCCGCCGCGCCGCCCGCGCCGAGGCGCAGGCCTGGCTGGACCGGCTGGCGGTGGGCGATCTGGCGTCCCGCAAACCGGGGCGGCTCAGTGGCGGCCAGGCCCAACGCGTCGCGCTCGCCCGCGCGTTGGCCGCCCGTCCGCGCCTGCTGCTGCTCGACGAACCGCTGGCCGCGCTCGACCAGTCGACGCGCGCCCATGTACGGCACACCCTGCGCAAGCATCTGGCCGGCTTCCCCGGTGTCTGCCTGATCGTCACGCACGACCCGGTCGAGGCGGTCTCGCTCGCCGATCAGGTGCTCGTACTGGAGGGCGGACGCCCGGTCCAGTACGCACCGCCCGCGGAGGTGTCCCGGCATCCGCGCTCGCCGTGGGTGGCCCGGATGCTCGGGCGGAACGCCTGGCCGGGCAAGGCCAGCGGCTCGGTGCTCGAACTCCCGGGCGGCGCACGCCTGATGGCGGCCGAGCCGCTACCCGGCGGCGACGGCGCCCCCGCCGACGCACTGGCCGTCGCCGGGCCGGAGGCCGTATCGCTGCACCGCGCCCGCCCGGCGGGTAGCCCGCGCAACGTCTGGCGCGGCCAGGTACGCGAACTGACCGCGCTCGGCGCGCGGATCCGCGTCCTGGTCACGGCGGACGGCCTGGACGTGATCTCGGAGATCACCACCGCCGCGGCGGCCGAACTCGCCCTGACCGAGGGCGAGGAGATCTGGGTCAGCGTCAAGGCCGCGGAGATCACGCTGACCGCGCTCTAGCGCCGCCCCCCGACTGACTGACCTCTGTCAAAATTTGGGTCAAGTTACGACTCCCCGCTCCCCCACACCGCGCCTCCCGTGATCGGGTCTGCGGCAACGACACCACCAGTGGTGGTGACAGCCGCCATGGCGTCCTTCCAACGCCCGTTCGGGGAGGTTTTGTTGAGAGCAGCAACCCGCCCAAACCGCACGAGACGATGGCTCATGGTCTGCGCCGTGACCGCCGGCGCGGCGCTCATCGGCGTACCGGCCGGAGCAGCCACCGGCCACGGCAAGGCACCCGATCCCTACGGCAATCCGCACCGCAACCACGCCATCACCCCGTTCGACGACGGAGGCGGCGAGGCCGATGCGATAGCCGAGGGCGCCGCCCAGTACGCCGAGGCCCGCACCTCACCCGGCACCCTGGCCCCCGGCGCCTACGGCTCAGCCTGGAACGCACTGAACAAACTGCCCAGCACCGGCGGACGTTGGCGGCACGTCACCGGTCTCACCTACAACTCCGACGACCCCCGCTACCGGGACACCGACTCCAACTCCAGTGGCGGCTCGGGCAACGTCACCGGCCGCACCGCCGCCCTCGCCGCCGACAACGACGGCTATGTCTACGGGGGCAGCGCCGGGGGCGGCGTCTGGCGGTCGCGTACCGGCGGGGGCCGCTGGCAGCCGATCAGCGACGCGCTGCCGTCGCAGTCCACGGGTGCGCTGGCGCTCGACCACGGCCATCTGTGGCTGGGCACCGGCGAGGCGTCCACCAGCTCCGACGCGTTCCTGGGCAGCGGTGTCTACGTGCTGCGCGACCCCCGGCACGGTGCGTTCAGCGCCCGGGACCGGGTCGGCGGCGCCGAGTTGGACAGCACCACCGTGCACGAACTGCGCTTCGGCGGCGGCAGGGTGTGGGCGGCCACCAGCCACGGCGTGTGGTCGCACTCCTCTACCGATCTGCGCGGGCCGTGGAAGCTGGAGTTCGCACCGAACCCCGCCTATCTCCCCGGCGGTGCGCAGGCGAGCGACCGCCACGCCCCGTACAAGAACATCACGACCGACATCGCGATCGACCCCAAGAACCCCACCAAGGTCCTGCTGGCCGTCGGCTGGCGCAGCGGCGACACCTACAACGGCTTCTACGCCAAGGACGCCGACGGCTCCTGGCAGCGGGTCAGCGCGCTCGGCGATCTGCCCACCGGCAGCGACCAGGTGGGCTCGGTCACGTTCGCCAGGGCCGCCGACGGATCCCGCTACTACGCGATCGACGAGTCTCCGGCGCAGCTGGGCGGGGGCGATCCGAACAGCTCACTGGCGGGGATCTTCGTCTCCCCGTCCGGGTCCCCGTTCGGCCCGTGGACGAAGGTGACGGACTACAAGACGCTGAGCGGTTCCGGATCCGCGCTGACGGCGGCCAAGGACATGGTCGGCATCCAGGCCTGGTACAACCAGTTCCTGCAGGTCGACCCCAATGACCCCAACCATGTCTACGCCGGGCTCGAGGAGGTCTTCGAGTCCAAGGACGGCGGCACGAAGTGGTCGGCGGTCGGCCCGTACTGGAACTTCAACTTCCGTTGCTGGAACATCGATCCGGCCAAGCAGACCGGTGACTGCCACCAGACCACGCACTCCGACCAGCACGCGGTGGCGGTCGGCGGCTACCACGGCCACAGCTACCTCTACGCGGGCAACGACGGCGGTATCTACCGTCGACCACTGAACGGCAGCGAGGACGCCTCCGGCCACGCCACGGACTGGACCTCGCTCAACGACGGCACCATCGACACCCTCCAGTACTACTCGGTGGGGGTGGGCACGGACCACGACTTCGGCGGCGTCTCGGTCACCGGCGGCCTGCAGGACAACGGCCAGTCGGAGCTGCGCGGAAAAGACACCGTGATGGGCTCCAACTTCGGCGGTGACGGCGGCGACACGCTCACCGATCCGGCCAACGGCTGCAACATCGCCCAGGAGTACGTCTACCTGGCGGTCAACGTCACCCAGAACTGCGCGGTGAACAACGGCGCCTGGCAGAACGATCCGTCAAAAGCCACCTCGTACGCGGTCGCGCCACCGGACAACGCCACCAGCGAGGCCCGCTTCATCGCTCCGCTCACCACCGACGTGCAGAACGGCAACACCTGGGTCGCGGGCGGCCGTCACATCTGGGTGCAGACCCACGGCTACGCCATCCGTGACCCGAAGGAGTGGACCAGCGCCTTCGACCTCGGCCCGGGCCACACCGCGACGGCCGTCGCCGCCGAGGGCGGCAAGGTGTACGCGGCCTGGTGCGGGCCGTGTGACAGCGTGGGCTTCACCCGCGGCATCGCCGTGGGCAACGCGGACGGCACCGGCTGGCACCAGCTGAACCTGCCGGCGACCGGCGCCCAGGGCACGGTGCCCAACCGCTATCTGGCGGGCTTCGCCCTCGACCCGGCCAACGCCGACCACGTCTACCTCGCGGTCAACGGCTTCTCCCGGCACTGGACTTCGGGGGCCGGCGCGGGTCTCGGGCACCTCTACGAGTCCAAGGACGGCGGTGTGACCTGGTCGGACATCTCGGCGGACCTGCCGGACGTACCGGCCGACTCGGTGCTCGCCCTGCCGAGCGGCGGCCTCGTCGCCGCCACCGACCTGGGCGTCCTGTACCGGGCACCGCACGCCACGAACTGGAAGCGGGTCGGCCGGCTCCCGGCCGTCGCGGTGCTCCAGGTCAAGCTCGGCCCCGACGGTCGCCTGTACGCGGCCACCCACGGGCGCGGCATCTGGTCGATCAGCCCGCGGGACTGCGACCAGTGACATCGTGTCGGCGGGTAGCGTGCATTCCGCTGCCCGCCGACCATGACATTTGTCCCGTCCAAAGATGGAGCGGCGACACTGCCGCCGACACCACCGCATTCGCGAATCTGGGACCACGATCCCGAGCCCTTACGACGCGAAGGCGGCAGAGATGACCGAGACCACCACCAGCTACTCCCCCCGCCAGGAGCTGGTCAACACCTTCAGGCCGATCGTCCTTGACGTGGCGCTGCCGCTCGGCACGTACTACCTGCTGCACGACGCCTTCGGAGTCGGCCTGGTGCTGTCGTTCGCCCTGAGCAGCATTCCTCCGGCCATCCGCACGGTGTACGGACTGCTGCGGAACCGCTCGCTCAACGGCGTGGCCGCACTGATACTCGTGGTGAACGCGGTCAGCATCGGATTGAGCTTCATCAGCGGCAATCCCCGGATCATGGTGGCGAAGGACTCCGGGACGAGCAGCGTCTTCGCGATCGCCCTCATCGCCTCCGCCTTCGCGGGCAAGCCGCTGCTGTCCGCCGGGATACGGCCCTGGCTGGTCAAGGGCAACCCGGCGCGGGCCGCCGCCGCGGACCGGCTCGCTGCTTCGTCGGCACGCTTCCGGCGGCTGGAGCGGACCTTCACCCTCATATGGGGGGCGATGCTGCTCGCCGAATGCGTGGCGCGGGTGATCGGCGCCTTCACTCTGCCGGTGTCGACCATGATCTGGCTCTCGAACGTGCTGCTGATCGCCGCGATCGTGCTGGCATGCCTGGTCGCCGGGGCCGTCGCGGCCGATCCGATGGAGAAGATGGTCGACGCGGAGCTGGCGTCCACCACCGAGCAGACCCCCGAACCCGCCCCCACCCACCAGGCCGCCTGATCGGCTACGGCGCGGGCCACCGCCGAATCCTGGCCGTCCCCGCCTCCAGATCTATCCCGGCCCGTCGAGGCGCCCCATCGTGCAACGGGAACCAACAACCCGCCAACCATCCCCATACACCGCCAACGCCCCACATCAGCAGGCGAGTTCCCCCGGGGGCCAGAGGGCACAGCCCCAAGCGGGGCCCGGGGCAACCCCAAGCGGGGCCCGGGGCACAGCCCAGAAAAGGGGGCCCGGGGGCCTGAGACCCCCGGGCTTGTCAGCGTGCCAACGGACCGTACGTCAGTACACCGGCTTTTCGGGCTCCACCTGGTGGACCCACCCGATGACCCCGCCGCCCACGTGGACGGCGTCCGCGAAGCCCGCGTTCTTCAGGACGGCCAGAACCTCCGCGGAGCGGACACCCGTCTTGCAGTGCAGGACGATGCGCTTGTCCTGCGGGAGGTCCTGGAGGGCGTTGCCCATCAGGAACTCGTTCTTCGGGATCAGCCGGGCACCGGGGATCGAGACGATCTCGTACTCGTTCGGCTCGCGGACATCGATGATGTCGATCTTCTCGCCCGCGTCGATCCACTCCTTGAGCTGGCGAGGAGTGATCGTCGACCCGGCGGCTGCCTCCTGGGCCTCCTCGGAGACGACGCCGCAGAAGGCCTCGTAGTCGATCAGCTCGGTGACCGTCGGGTTCTTGCCGCAGACCGCGCACTCGGGGTCCTTGCGTACCTTGACCTGGCGGTACTGCATCTCCAGGGCGTCGTAGATCATCAACCGGCCGACCAGCGGATCACCGACACCGGTGAGCACCTTGATCGCCTCGGTGACCTGGATCGAGCCGATCGACGCGCACAGCACACCGAGAACCCCGCCCTCGGCGCAGCTCGGGACCATGCCGGGCGGCGGCGGCTCGGGGTACAGGCAGCGGTAGCAGGGCCCGTACTCGCTCCAGAAGACCGACGCCTGGCCGTCGAAGCGGTAGATGGAGCCCCACACGTACGGCTTGTTCAGCAGCACGCAGGCGTCGTTGACCAGGTAGCGGGTCGCGAAGTTGTCCGTACCGTCGACGATCAGGTCGTACTGGGCGAAGATCTCCTTCACGTTCTCCGCCTCAAGGCGCTCCTGGTGGAGAACGACGTTCACATACGGGTTGATACCCAGCACCGAGTCCCGCGCCGACTCGGCCTTGGAGCGGCCGATGTCGGACTGGCTGTGGATGATCTGGCGCTGCAGGTTCGACTCATCGACCTCGTCGAACTCAACGATGCCGAGCGTGCCCACGCCCGCGGCGGCGAGGTACATCAGCGCCGGGGAGCCAAGGCCGCCGGCGCCGACACACAGCACCTTCGCGTTCTTCAGCCGCTTCTGCCCGTCCATCCCCACATCGGGGATGATCAGGTGACGGGAGTACCTGCGGACCTCGTCGACGGTGAGCTCGGCAGCCGGCTCAACCAGGGGTGGCAGCGACACGGGGACTCCGTTGGTCGGTTTGACGATACGGTAGGGCCCACCCCCGCGTGAGCGGGGACAGCGCCTTCCTCGTAACACTGCCACGTCCGTCGGCATTCCGAGACACCCGTTCCGATGTGCGAGACACTTCGCGCTCATATGCCGGGCAGGGGCGGATACAAGGGCGAAATGCCGCTGCGGGTCACCGGCTCGGCGGCGGTTGGTCGTGCAACATTTCCACCGCCTCGTCCCAGTAGCTGGGCAGCTCACGCCAGGGATCCGTACCGCCCCCGCCGTCCTGGTCGGTGAAGTGCACCGTCGCCGCGCCCTGCCAGCGGGCGATCCGCATCGCCGTCTCAAGATGCGGTCGCGGCACGCTGTGCACCAGATGACAGAACCGCTCAGGCGGGTGGTCCGCCGTCCACTCGGGCGCCTGCGACCAGCGGTACCGCGTCCACGGACCGAGATACGTCACCAGCTGATCGGCGGCCTCGGCATACCCGGGATGGGGGTGGATGCCATGGCCCAGCACCAGATGGCTGTCCGCGCCGTCCGCCATCGCATGCAGGGTCGCGATCACCCGGCGGCACTCCGGCAGCCAGTCGCGGTCGGTCGGCGCCTGGTCCAGGTAGAAGCCGGTGATGCCGTACCAGTCCATGAAGTGATGGGCCTCGCCGACGAGTTGCGCGAAGGTTCGGCCGCCGTACGCGGTGTTCAGCCGCCCGAGCACCCGTACTCCGGCGGTGCGCAACCGGTCGACGGCCCCCGCGAACCGCGGGTCGCGGCGCCGCGCCGGGCCGCCTGCGGTGTCGGCGACGACCCAGTGCAGCGGGGCGTCGGACCGGGCGAGCTCGACCCACTCGACGGCGGCCGGACCGGCGTGGACGGGGACGCCGAAGCCCGCCAGCGCGGTGCCGGACGTCAGATGCGGCATGCCGCCTCCATCCAGATGTCCGCCAGGGACTCATCGAGGCCGATCCGCGGCCGCCAGCCCAGCCGGTCGCGCGCGGTGCGCACATCGGCCTGCTGCCAGGCGCCGCAGCCGTCGGGGTACGGGGCGGAGCCCGCGGTCGGCAGCGCCGCCGACTCGTCCAGCTCGTGCAGTGCGCCGCCGAAGCCCGCGGCGCGCGCGAGATGGGCGACGGCGTCCCGCAGCCGGACCGCCCGTCCGGTGCCGATGTTGACCACCCCCTGGGCGGCGGACAGCGAAGCGGCATGCACGGCACGTGCGACATCCCGTACGTCGACGAAGTCGCGCTGCATGCCGAGACCGCCGAGCTTCAGGTCCCCGTCGCCGTTCTGCATCGCGCGGCGCAGCGCCTCGGCCAGCCGCCCCAGCGGGGAGGCGGGCGGGGTGCCGGGGCCGACCGGCGAGAAGACCCGCAGCACGATGGCGTCGAGTCCGGAGCCGAGGACGAGTTCGGTGGCGGCCAGCTTGCTCACCCCGTACGGGCCGCCGGGGCGCGGCACCGCGTCCTCGCCGGTCGAGGAACCGGTGGGCGAGGGGCCGTACTCGGAGGCGCAGCCGAGGTGGACCAGGCGGGCGCCGCAACTGCTGCGGCGCAGCGCCTCGCAGACCGTGGCGACGGCGACGGTGTTGTGCCGGGTCAGATCGCGGGCCCCGCCACGGGTGGCGCCCGCGCAGTTGACGACGGTGCCCGGGTGGACGGCGTCGAAGAAGCGGGCGAGCGCGCCGGGACTGCCGCTGGACAGGTCGAAGCGGACGTCGGAGTCGTCACGGCGGCCGAGCGCGGTGAGTTGGACGGCGGGGTCGGCGAGCAGACGCTCGGCCACATGGCGGCCGAGGAACCCGTCGGCCCCGAGCAGCAGCACTCTCATCGGGCGCCGCCCCGGCTCGGCCGTACGCCGACGGACAGTGTCATGGGGCCGCCCGCCGCCGGGGCGACGGCCCGGGTGTCCGCGGGTGCCTGGCCGCCGACCGTTCGGCCACCGGGACCACTCGCGCCGGCAGGCCGCTGATGCAACGTCATTTCTCTTTCTCCTCAGGGGGCTTGCATGGATCTGCGAGATGGATCACCGGACCACTGCCCGGTCGGCGAGGGCAGGGGGGACGGCGATGGCGGTGGCGCGGTCGCTGCCGTGGGCGCAGGCGCGGCCGAGGACGGACATCGCGTACCCGGTCAGGGCGAGCGCGGCGGCGGTACACGCGACGGCCTGGACGGATCCCGGCCCCCCGGCCGCGATCAGGGCGTGCGACGGCGCGCCCAGGGGCCGCAGCGCCGGTACGTGCCGGAGCAGTTCCGCGGCGAGGGCGACGGCCTCGACGGCGCAGGCGCCGCCGGTGCCCGCCGCGGCCGCGGCGGGAAAGCCGTGTACGGCGAGGAGTTGGGCGGTGAACAGCAGCACCCCGAGCATCACCGAGCCGCCCAGCGCCACCAGATCGGGGCGCGCGCCCGGGGCCAGTACCGGGTAGGCGACGGCGAGCAGCGTGGACAGCGCCACGGTGAACAGGCCGAGCGTGGCGAGGAGCAACGGCCGCACCCCGGCGGCGAACTCGGTCAGCCCATGGCTGTCGGCCAGCACCGCCCTGGCCCGCAGCGCGAACCGCCGCGCGCACCAGGCGGCGGGCAGCAGCGCGAGGGCGCGCGCCAGGAACCCGGCGGCGGCAGCGGGATCGAGGAGCCCTCCGGGCCCGCCCTGTGCCATGAGCAACCGCGGCCCGTAGAGCGCGAAGGCGAGCAGCCAGCAGATCCACCAGGCGGTGCCACGGGTGGTGGCGGCACGCAGCGGTCCGCGGCGTAAGGCGGCACGGGCCGCCGCGATGACGAGCAGCACCGCGCCACCGCCGATGACGGCTGCGCGGGCCGGGTGGGCATCGAGGGTGTGCGCCGCGGCGATCGCCATCGCGCAGATGACCCCGGGCAGCAGATGCACGCCAACCTGACGTGCCGTCACCTTAACTGCGCCGGACTCGCCACTCTGTACCTCGGCGGGGGATTCGTGCGGCACGCGTGCGTAGAGCTCCTCGGCGAGCGAGAAGACATCCCGGTGCCGGTAGGAAGCGGCGGTGCGGTCGGTGACGCCGTGTGCCTCCAGCCCGGCGGCGATCTCCAACGGGTCGACGGCGGTGGCGCACAGCTCGTAGTGGCGGCGTATCAGGACCAGCACGGGATCGGCCGGTCCGCGGCGGCGTGCCGACGGCTCGGCCGGATCCGGCACCGCGCAGGGCTCGGTCATGCGTTCTCTCCCAGCGGCAGACCGGCGGGGGCGCCCACGACGGCCGGTTGGCGTGGTGCCTCGCGGGCCCAGGCGGGGGCCCGCGAGGCGCCGTGGTGGGCGCCGGGCGCGGGTCTCCAACTACCGGGCAGGTGCGCTTCGGCGGGCAGCGCGAAGGGGGCGGACGCGGTCCGGGTGGCGGCCGGTCGGCGGTGTGCGACGAGGTCGAGGTAGATCTCCCGGAACGCGGCCACGTTCTGCTCCGCGGTGAACAGTTCCAGTGCCCGGGCGCGTGCCGCTGCGCCGAGGCGCGCGCGGCGGTGCGGGTCGTGCAGCAACTCGGTGCACGCTTCCGCGAGGGCGGTCGGATTGCGCGGCGGCACGACCAGTCCGGTGCCGCCGATGACCTCGCGCACCGCGCCCACATCGGTGGAGACGGTGGCCCGTGCGCAGAACATCGCCTCGACCAGGGTGGCCGGGAATCCCTCGACGACGCTGGAGAGCACCACCAGGCCGCCGGCCGCGTAGGCGTCGGCGAGGGTCGGCACATACGGCGAGCCGATCTCCTCGAAGGTGACCGGGCTCTCCCCGGGGGTGCGGCTGTCGGCGGCCTCGTCCGGGAACAGCTGGGCGGCCAGCACCCGGCACTGCGCCAGGTAGTCGGCCCGGCCTCCGCCCGAGATGATCCGCAGTCTGGCCCTCGGCACCGCGGTATGGATACGGGCGAACGCGTGCAGCAGCGCCACCAGGTCCTTCGCGGGCTCGACCCGGCCCACCCACACCAGGGTCGGGTCGTCGGCGTCCGGTGCCCCGGACTCGGCGGCCTCGCCGACGGCGGCGAGCTGCCCGGCGTCGATGCCGGGGTGGACGGTCCTGATCTTCGTACGGGGTGCGCCGCAACGCTCCTGCCAACGGCGGATGTGGCCGTTGCCGGGAGTGAGCAGGGCGGCCGCGCGGTAGCTCTCGGTGGCGAGCCGCCGGTGCAGCGCCGCCAGCAGAACCCTTACCCGCACCGGGAGTTGGCCATCCGGGCCGTCGAGGTAGTGCTCCCGGAGCCGGACACCGTATTCGGTGACCAGCAGTGGCGTACCGCAGAAGTGGGCGGCGAGCAGACCCGGCAGGGTGGCCGGCCCCCCGGAGGTGGCGTGGCAGAGGTCGACGCCGCCCAGTGTGGTCTCGCCGTACCAGGGCGCGGACAGCGGACGCAGGGCGCGCTCCAGCGACTCGCTCGCGGTCAGCAGGTCGTGGACGGTGGCGCCGCCGAGGAGCGGGGCGGCGCCAGGTGCCCGGCAGGCCGCTTCCAGCGCTTGTACGGCCGGTTCCGAGCGGAGCGCGCCCGGCAGGCCGCCGTGCTCGCGGGCCAGTTCGGCGAGGCCGTACAGGCTGTTGGCGAAACGGTCCGCCAGATCGGCGGAGCCGGGTGCGGCCGGTGTTTCAGGGGTGTCCGGGCGGGCGGTGAGGGTCGCGACGAGCTCCCGGTAGCAGCCCAGGAAGCGTCGGCGGAGCGGACGGCCGCGCAGCGGGGTGTGCTCGCCCGGCGCCGGTCCCCACAGCGGACGGGTGTACACCGCCCGTACGCCCGGGTAGCGTCCGGCCCATCGTTCCGCGGTGTCCTGCGGGTCGCGGCAGAGCGCGTACACCTCGAACTCCTGGTCCGTGAGCCCGCGGACCAGCCGGTCGCACCATGCCAGAGGGTCGCCCTTGGGGCGCCGCTTGGCACCCTCCGTCAGCAACGCTATGCGCATCCGCGCACCCCTTCGTGACCTGGGACAAGACGACGTGGGTGACGCTATGCCGACATGCCGGTGGCGCGACGGACGGTTGTCCGCCGCGCCACCAAAAGGGGTGAACGGTCGTAACTTTCCCGGCACGGCGGCGTTCTGGGCGCTAGCGCGTCCGGTTCGATCTTGGTGGGGTTGCGGCCGGTTTGCACCGCCGGTCCCCGGCGCGGTGGCCCGGCGGTGCCGGACCGGCCGCAACCCCCTGACGGATCCCCCGGAGGGAACCGGACGCAACCCCTGGCGGATTCACCGAGCGCCGGCACGGGCGGCTCGGCGGGCCGCTGACTCCGTCGGGTCCAGTACCGGGACCGCGGCCAACAGGCCCTTGGTGTAGGAATGTTGCGGGGAGTCGTACACCTCGTCGACTCTGCCGTGCTCCACCACCTGACCGGCCCGCATCACCGCGACCCGGTCGCTCACCTGCCGTACGACGGCCAGGTCGTGTGCGATGAAGACCAGCGAGAGTCCAAGATCACGCTGCAACTCGCCGAGCAGTTCCACGACCTGCGCCTGCGTCGTCACATCGAGCGCGGAGACCGGCTCATCGCACACGATGAGCTTCGGTTCCGGAGCGAGGGCCCGGGCGATGCCGACCCGCTGCCGCTGGCCGCCGGAGAACTCGTGCGGATAGCGGTGGTACCAGTCGGGATCGAGCCCCACGCGTTCCAGCAGCTCACCGACGCGTGCCCGGATCCGCCGCTCGTCCCGTTCGCCCGCCGCACGCAGCGGATCGGCGATGGACTCCCCGATGCTGCGGCGCGGATTGAGCGAGGAGACCGGGTCCTGGAAGACCATCTGCAACTCATGCCGCAGCGGGCGCAGCGCCTTCTCGCCGAGCGCCCCGATGTCCTGTCCCCGGTACCGGAGTTGGCCACCGGTGGGATCCAGCAGCCGCACCAGCATCCGGCCGAGCGTTGTCTTGCCGGACCCCGACTCGCCGACCACGCCCAGCGTCTCGCCCTCACGCACGGTGAGCGACACCCCGTCGACGGCTGTGACCGTTGCCCCGCGGCGCCCGAACTCCCTGCGCAGGCCGTCCGCTTCGAGCAGTACGTCACCGTCCGCGCCGACCGGACCGACGGCCGCCGAAGCCCCACCGGACACCGGCGCCGCCGGTGCCTCAGCGGCGTCCCCGCCGTCAGACGTGGCGGCCGCGCCACCAGTGCCCGCCGCCACCGCGGCCACCGGCCCCCGCTTGTCGACCGGGTGGACCGGCGCGTCCACCCTCGGCACCGCCGCCAGCAGTGCGCGGGTGTACGGCTCGCGCGGTGTGCCCAGCACCTCGGCGACCGTGCCGCGTTCCACGGCCCGGCCGTCCTTCATCACCAGGACGTGGTCGACGCTGCCCGCGACCACCCCCAGATCGTGGGTGACCAGCAGCAGCCCGGCGCCGGTCTCAGCACGCAGGTCATGCAGCAGATCGAGGATCTGCGCCTGCACGGTGACGTCCAGCGCGGTCGTCGGCTCGTCGGCGATCAGCAGCCGCGGCTCACAGGCCAGCGCCATCGCGATCAGCACGCGCTGCCGCATGCCGCCGCTGAACTCGTGCGGCCGTGACCGGGCCCGGCGCGCCGCGTCCGGGATGCCGACCCGGTCGAGCACCTCGACGGCGCGGGCCCGCGCCGCCCGCCGGGTGACCTTCCGGTGCACCCGGTAGACCTCGGCGATCTGGTCGCCGACCGGATGGTACGGGTCGAGCGCGGAGAGCGGGTCCTGGAAGACCATGGCCGCCAACTCGCCGCGCACCCGGCGCAGTTCGCCGTCGTCGGCGCCGACCACGTCCACGTCCGCCACCCGCACCGACCCGGTCAGCCGGGCACCGGTCCCCCGGTGCAGCCCGAGCAGCCCGAACGCGACGGTGCTCTTGCCGGAACCGGACTCGCCGACGATGCCGAGCGCCTTCCCGGCCTCCAGGGTGAAGTCCAGACCGTCGACGGCCCGGACGTAGGAGTCCGCCACCGGGAACTCGACCGTGAGCCCGCGGACCTCCACCAGATGCTCGCTCACGTCAGGACCACCCGTCGGTCGGCCACCGCGTAGAGCACGTCCGCGATGGCGTTGGCGACTACCACACAGAAGCCGGTGACCATGACCAGTCCGACGACGACCGGCAGGTCGAGGACGTTCACCGAGTACACCATCAGCTTTCCGAGGCCCGGCAGCCCGAACAGCGACTCGGTCAGCACGGCGCTGCCGAACATCGTGCCCAGGTCCAGGGCGGACAGCGCGATCACCGGGCTGAGCGCACCGCGCAGCGCGTGCCGGGTCACCAGCCGCCGCTCGCTGACGCCGTAGGCCCGGAAGGTCCTGATGTGGTCCTCGGCGAGCGTCTCCAGCATCGAGGACCGGGTCAGCCGCGCGTACTTGGCGGATTCGATCAGCGCCAGCGACACCCACGGCAGCAGCAGTCCCCAGAACCACTGCTGCGGATCCTCGCTGAGTGCCACATAGCTGGGGAACGGCAGCCACTGCAGGTAGGCGCAGAACAGCAGGAGCAGCAGCAGCCCGATGATGAACACCGGGATGGCCGTCCCGGCCAGCGTCAGCGAGGTCAGCACGCGTTCGGTGAACCGTCCGCGACGCAGTACCGACAGCAGTCCGCTGCCCACACCGAGCAGCAGCCAGATCACCATGGCACCGAGCGCCAGCGACGCGGTCACCGGCAGCCGGTTGAGGATCATGCTGGTGACCTGCTCGTTGGTCCGGTACGAGATCCCCAGGCAGGGCGCGTCGCAGTGCAGTACCCCCGCGCCCGAGCTGAAGTCGCGCCCGGCGAACACGCCCTTGAGGAAGTGCGCGTACTGCAGGTACACCGGCTCGTTGATCCCCAACTGGCCGCGCAGTTGCCGCACCTGGACCGGGCTGCACTTCAAGCCGCAGGCCAGCTGGGCCGGGTCGCCGGGTGCGATGTAGAAGACCGCGTAGATGATCACGGTCAGCGCGAACAGCACGGTGACCATGCCGATGATCCGGCGGATCAGATATCCGGTCATGCCGCCCCCTTGGTGCCGACCCTGACCCGGGATGCCGCCCGTGGGTCCAGTGCGGTGCGGACCGCGTCGCCGACGACGGTGAACGCCAGCGTGGTGGCGAACAGCATCAGCGCGGGCAGCAGCACATAGGTCGGGTCGGCACGGAACCAGGTGGTCGCGGTGGAGAGCATCTGCCCCCAGGAGGAGGTCGGCGGTTTGACGCCGACGCCGAGGAAGGACAGCCCCGCCTCGCTCACCACGTTCGACGGCAGCAGCAGGGCCGCGTAGGTGATCACCGGCGCGGCGATGGACGGGAGCAGTTCGCGGCGGGCGATCCGCCAGCGCGAGGACCCGCCGAGCCGCGCGGCGGCCACGTAGTCGAGTTCCCTGAGCGTCAGGGTCTGCGCGCGCACCACCCGGGCGGTGCCGCCCCATCCCAGCAGTCCGATGACCAGCATCAGCAGTACGGGCCGGGGGAAGCCGGAGGGCACCACGGCCATCAGCGCGATGGAGAAGACCAGCGTGGGCAGCGCGAGCATCACATCGGTGGTGCTGCTGAGCAGGTGGTCCAGGAAGCGGTTGCCCAGCCCCGCGGCGAGTCCGACGGCGACGCCGATCAGCACCTGCACGACCGTCGATCCCACCGCGACCAGCAGCGAGATCTGCGCCCCGTAGACCAGCCGGGCGAACACATCGCGGCCGGTGCCCGGTTCCACCCCGAGCCAGTGATCGGCGCTGACCCCGCCGAACGAGCCGATGGGCACGCCGCCGGACGCCGAGTTGACCAGCGTGTCGTGGTAGGTGGTCGGGTCCTGGCCCTCGATGGCGGTCAGCAGCGGTGCGGCCAGGGCGATCACCACCAGGGCGGCGAGCACGATCGCGGCCGTGAGGGCGGCGCGCTGGGAGCGCAGCCGCCGCCACACCTGCGCCACCCCGGCCAACAGTCCGGTCGGAGAGCTCACTTGACCGCGACCTGCGAGACGTCGAGCACACCGGTCCAGTCGCTGATCACGACGTTGCGGATGTCCTTGCCGTACAGCCGCTTGTAGACCGGGTGGAACAGCGGGATGGTCAGCGCCTGCTGGCCGATCTTCTGGTCCAGCGCGCCCCAGCGCTTGGCGGCGGCCGCGTGGTCGGTCAGCTTGTTGATCGCGTCGATCTCGTCGTTCACCGAGCTGTCGTTGAACTGCGCGCTGTTGAAGTTCGAGCCGTCGGAGACGATCTGCCGACCATCGAAGATCGGGGCGAGGAACGGTCCGCCGGACGGCCAGTCGGCGCCCCAACCGGCCAGGAAGAAGCCCGGCTCGGTCTTGATCGAGTGGATGGTCTGCTTGTAGCCGCTGTCCTGGACCGCGTTGAGCTTGACGGTGATCCCGGCCGCCTTCAGGCCGTCCTGGACGGCGGTGGCGATGTCCGGGCCGTACTGGTCGGCGTTGGAGCTGGAGTGCGTCAGGGTGATGGTCAGCCCGTCGGGGTAGCCCGCCTCCTTCAGCAGTTCCCTGGCCTTGGCCGGGTCACCGGTCCGGCCCGCCGGGAACGGGTCGTACGGCGTGTAGCCGAAGGCCGACTGGTTGGGCAGGAAGGTGGTGGCCGCCTCGGCGAGCGAGGAGCCACCCGCGGCGTTGACCACCGAGGTGCGGTTGAGCGCGTAGGCGATGGCCTCGCGCACCTTGGGGTTGTCGAACGGCTTCACCTTGGTGTTGAAC
This sequence comes from Streptantibioticus ferralitis, assembly GCF_029223525.1. Lineage (GTDB taxonomy): Bacteria > Actinomycetota > Actinomycetes > Streptomycetales > Streptomycetaceae > Streptantibioticus_A > Streptantibioticus_A ferralitis. Next base: position 568,168 of record NZ_JARHTQ010000001.1, read on the forward strand.
GCCAGGTAGTCGGTGTAGCCGAAGTGGCCGGTGCCGACCCGGGCGGCGAGCTGCTTGTCGTTGCCGACCTGGGCGAGCTCGGAGGGGCCGAGGTTGGTGTCGGTGGTGACGGCGGCGGCGTCCGCGCCGGAACCGGTGGACAGCCGCTGGTTGATCACCGCGGGGTCGAGCCCGGACTGCACGTCGACGGTGTCCGGGTACGCCTTGCGCTGGTCGTCGGTCTTGGTCGACCAGTACGGATTGCGCTTGAGGACGAGGTGGGTGCCGTCGTTCTCGTTCCTGACGACCTCGTACGGGCCGGAGGAGATCGGGTGCTCGGCGTACTTCACCCCGGTGTCCTTGGCCTTGGGCACCGGCGCGAACTGGGTCGCGGTGGCGAGGTAGGGGAAGTCGCCCTCGGGCTTGTTGAGGTGGAAGACGATCGTCTTGTCGTCCGGCGTCTCGATGGAGTCCAGGCCCTTGCCCGTCTTGGCATCAGCTGCGGCCTTGTACGGACCCTGGTAGTTCTGCGCACCGGCCAGCCAGTCGCGGAAGTAGGGCGGGCCGCCGGAGAGCTCAGGGGCGAAGGACCGCTCGATCCCGTACTTGATGTCGGCGCTGGTGATCGCCGAGCCGTCCTCGTACTTCAGTCCGTCCTTGAGGTGGTACGTCCACACCGTGGCGTCCTTCGACGGGGTGCCGGTGTCGGTGGCGAGGTCGGGGACGACCTTGGTGCCGGCCGCGCCGTTGATCCGGGCGCGGGTGGTGAGGGTGCGGAAGACCAGCGAAGGAACGTTTCCGCCGCCGGAGGTGTACTCACGCGCCGGGTCGAACTTGTCCTGCGGGTCCTGGTTGAGGATGGTCAGCGTGCCGCCGGAGTGCGGTGTGGCGCCGGCTCCGGCGTCCCCGCTCTTCGGGCCGCATGCCGCGGCCCCTCCGGCCAGGGCCACGGTGACGGCCGCCGCGGCGACGCGGCGGGAAATGCGGGGACTTCTGGACATGGGAAATGGCCTTTCGCTGCCGGAGTTTCATGCGTACGGAAAGCGGGCGGCGGCGAGGTCAGGGCAGAACAGGCACTGCGCCCGCGGAGGAGGCGTCCCCACCGAGGGCAGCGGGCCGCTGCGGGGTGGGAACCGGCGGGGTCAACGACAGTGAACGTCGGACACGCAGTGCTCGGCCACGCCGATGAGCGCCAGCTTGATCGCGGCGCGCTCGGTGACATGGCTTCTGGGCATGACCAGAAGATTGAAGGATTTCTTTGGGAATGTCAAAGCAAGACTGATGGAAACCTCAGTCCGAGGTGGGGAACGGCCATGGATTCGGTCGGCAGGTGCGGCCGTCCGTGGTCAGGGACTTCGTCTGCTGCATCATCACCGGAGCCAGCGCGCCCTGCTTCGCACACTGCTCGTGATCGTGGCCCAGCCGGTGCCCCACCTCGTGGTTGATCAGCATCTGCCGGTACATGTGCATCTTGTCGGGGCCGTAGGTGTCCGAACCCTGCGCCCAGCGATAGGCGTTGATCATTACCCGATCGGTGGCCGCGGAGTCACAGGAGACGTTCTCGTCCAATGTGTCCAGACCCGACTTCGCACACCACTTCCCGGTGGTGACCGGACTCGCCAGTGTGATCACGAAATCCGGTGTCCCGGAGGAGACGCGCTCGAAAGTCCGAGTACCGCCGTGTCCCCAACTCCGGTCGTCGTTGAGGGTCTTCTGTACCGCGTCGGCGAAAAGCCGCCCGTCCAGCGGCAGCCCCTTCTCCACATCCACCCGGTAACGCAGCACCTGCCCACGACCCGGCGCCGGGTCGTGCCCCGGAACGGCGTCGAAGCCGCCGCGCAGCGCGAGTTCGGCGTCCAGCGGATAGCGCTGGGCCATCGCCTGTTCGTAGCCGGCCGGTGCGGGGGTGGCCCGGTGGTCAGAACGGGACGCCTCACCACCGTCGACCCGACCGGCGTTCCCCTTGGCGGCGTCGGTCGCGCCGTCCGTGCGGCCGCCGCCGGTGAACTGCCCGGCGACCACCACGGCCAGCGCGGTGACGACGGCAGCCGCGGCGACTCCGGTGACGGTACGGCCCTTGCGGATCCGCCTGCGGGGCGGCGACGGCGGATCGGACGCGACCCGCCGAACCGGCGCCGCGTCAGGTGATGGCACGTCACCTGGGGTGAACTCCCGCCGGGGCCCCGGGACTTGCGGCGCGAAGGGCTGCGTCGCGGGCCTGCGGCGGCGGCCGGTTCCCGGCGCCGCGGCGGTGCTGGGGTCGGCGGCGCGCACATCGGTACGGCCGGTCGCGCTATGGCGTCCCACGAGGGCGATCAGCTCCTGTTCAGGGCCTGTGCGAGGTGGCGGCGTCCGCCCGGTGGTCCTCCGCGAGCAGATCGCGGAAGGCCCTGGCCACCAGCTGCGGGTGCTCCATCATCGACACATGGCCGCCGTCCGGGATGGACAGCAGCCGCGAGTCACGGAACGCCCTCGTGGCCCGCTGCGCCGTCCGGAACGACACCAGCTTGTCCCGTCCGCCGTACACCAGCAGCGTGGGCACCAGCACCCGCTCCGCCTGCCGCCACAGCGAGTGCTGCCCGCCGAGGGTGTAGGCGTTCACGAGCCCGCGGGTGGAGCGCACCATCGCGTCCCAGAAGTACGGCAGCGCGATCCGCCGCTCGTACTCCCGCGCGTCCTCCTGGAACTCCTGCTCGCTGATCATGGAGGGGTCGCCGTAGCAGAGCGAGATCAGCTCACGGGTGCGCCGCTCCTTCGACCAGTCGCGGGTCGCCCGCACATACAGCTGCGGGATTCCGGGGACGGAGGCCAGGGCGGTGGGCCAGGCGGTGCGCTGCGGGGGGAGTTCGGGCAGTGCCGGTGAGACCAGGGTGAGGGTGCGCACCAGGTCGGGGCGGAGTGCCGCGATCCGCGTGGCGATCGTGCCGCCCATCGAGTTGCCGACCAGATGGACCGGCCCGCGTCTTTCCGACTCCAGCAGTCCGACGACGGCTCGCGCGTGCCCGTTGATCGAGTAGTCCCCGTTGTCCGGCGGTGGCGAGAAGCCGAAGCCGGGCAGATCGACCGCCTCACCGTCCACCGTGTCCGCGAGCAGGTCCATCAGCGCGGACCAGTTCTGCGAGGAGCCGCCGAGCCCGTGCACGAACAGCGTGGGCGCCAGTCCGGCGGCGCGCGGCGCCCGGGTCCGTACGGTCAGCGACATTCCGGACAGCGAAACCGTCCGCAGCGTCTCGCCGCCATCGGCCGACACTCCCCCCGGGGGGACCGTCTGGGCCGTTTCGGCCACCGCGGCATCGGCCGCTGCGGTATCGGGCGACTCGGTCGAGGACATGGAGCAATATTACGAGCCGATCACGTCGCGCTCCGTGTGGCAGCCCTCACACGGCCGCCCGCCGTCTTTGGCTCGCATGCCATGCTGCGCCCGTGGGCACCCTCTCCTAGGCTCGTAGCTAGGCTCCTAGCCACGAGGTCGTCAGGCCGAGGAGGTGTCATGTCGGAAGAACAGCTCGCTGCCGATCTGGAGGCCAACGAGGCAGATGCCGCCGAGCAGCAGCTCGACGTTCTGGAGAACGACGAGGCCGCGGCCGAGCCGGTCCCCGACGAGGCGAACGAAGCCGACGCCGCCGAACAGCATCGGTCCGTTCCGCTGGACGAAGACGACTACCGCTGACAAGACAGCCCAAAGCGGCTGCGCTGCGGGCTCCGGGTACGTACCAGGGGATGAGATTCTGCGTCCGCGCCAGGCACAGTCCCGTTACCGAAAAGTACGATGTCCAGCGCATGCACGGTATTGCCGCACATGCCACCACACACTTCGCAAGGACGTCAGTGCAAGCATTGGGAGGCGGCGTGACAGCCATCGAGCAGACCGAGGCGCGCCCGCGAGGGACGCGTCTGCCGCGCCGCGCCCGACGCAACCAGTTGCTGGGCGCGGCCCAGGAGGTCTTCGTCGCGCAGGGCTACCACGCGGCGGCGATGGACGACATCGCCGAGCGCGCCGGGGTCAGCAAGCCCGTGCTCTACCAGCACTTCCCGGGCAAGCTGGAGCTCTACCTGGCCCTGCTCGACCAGCACTGCGAGGCCCTGGTGCAGGCCGTACGGGCCGCACTCGCCTCGACCACGGACAACAAGAAGCGCGTCGAGGCGACCATGCACGCCTACTTCGCCTACGTCGAGGACGAGGGCGGCGCCTTCCGGCTGGTCTTCGAGTCCGACCTGACCAACGAGCCGGCCGTACGGGAGCGCGTGGACAAGGTGGCGCTGGACTGCGCCGAGGCGATCAGCGAGGTGATCGCCGAGGACACCGGTCTCGCTGAGGAGCAGTCGATGCTGCTGGCGGTGGGCCTCGGCGGCGTCTCGCAGGTCGTCGCCCGCTACTGGCTGTCCAGCGGCAGCCCCATCCCGCGCGACCAGGCGGTGCAGCTGCTGACCTCGCTGGCCTGGCGCGGCATCGCGGGCTTCCCGCTGCACGGGGCCGAGGGCCAGCACTGACACCCCGTTCCGGGCAGTAATGTTGGCCGCGTACGGCGCGGTTGTCGCGCACACCGCCAGACCATCGGAGGGAAAAAGCCGTGGAGGTCAAGATCGGCGTGCAGAACGCGCCGCGCGAGATCAACATCGAGAGCGCGCAGTCTCCCGAGGAGATCGAGAAGGCCGTAGCCGCGGCCCTGGGCGGCACCGAGAAGCTGCTGGTGCTGTCCGACGAGCACGGCCGGAAGGTCCTCGTACCGGCCGAGCGGCTGGCATACGTGGAGATCGGCGAGCCCTCGAAGCACAAGGTGGGATTCGGCGCACTGTAACAGCGCGTCTCGCGGTCTGACGGCGGCCGACCCGGCGATGTGACCGGGTCGGCCGCCGTTCGTTTGGGCACCCCGTCCCCGTGGGTAGTACCGGAAGCGTCTGATTTACGACTGGTTACGACGTTGTGCCGGACGTAAGGGCCGCGGGAGGACGCATGGTCTGGGAAGCACTGGGCAGCGCGATCGTCGGGCTGGGCGCGGGCTGGGCGGCGCTCCGGCTGTTCCCGCTGCGCTTCCCGTCCCGCGCCCTCACCCTGGTGACCGGCCTGGTGGCTGCCCTGCTCGGCTGTCTGATCACGCGCTTCGTGGTCGGGCCCGACAACGCCGCGGTGACCCTGCTGGCCGCCCTCGGTGTAGCCGTCGCCCTGCTGTCGCTACTGGTCCGCGACCCCCGGCAACGCCGATCAGCCATTCCGCGGGCGGCGTGACGGCGGTTCCGGCCGCCACGCGACCCCGACGAAGATCCCGCCCAGCGTGCCGCTAGGCGGCCAGGCCGAGCGCCGCCATGCGCTTGGTGTGCGCCTCCGTGATCCGGGTGAACATCCGGCCCACCTCCGCGAGGTCGAAGCCGTCCGCCACACCGCCCACCAGCATCGTCGACAGCGCGTCGCGCTCGGCGACCACCCGCTGCGCCTGCGACAGGGCCTCGCCCATCAGCCGCCGCGCCCACAGCGCCAGTCGGCCGCCCACCCGCGGTTCGGCCTCGATGGCGGCCCGTACCTTCTCCACCGCGAAACTGGCGTGCCCGGTGTCGTCCAGCACACCCAGAACCAGGCCGCGGGTGTCGGAATCGAGCCGGGCGGCGACCTCACGGTAGAAGTCACTGGCGATCGAGTCGCCCACATACGCCTTGACCAGGCCCTCCAGCCAGTCCGAGGGGGCGGTCTGCCGGTGGAAGCCGTCCAGCGCGGCGGCGAACGGCTCCATCGCGCCCGTCGGGTCCTCGCCAATCTCCGCGAGGCGGTTGCGCAGCCGTTCGAAATGGCCGAACTCGGCCGACGCCATTTTCGCCAGCTCCGCCTTGTCCGCGAGGGTCGGCGCGAGTTTGGCGTCCTCCGCAAGCCGTTCGAACGCGGCCAGCTCGCCGTAGGCCAGGGCGCCCAGCAGGTCGACGACCGCGGCCCGGTACTGCGGGTCGGCGGCGGCGGTGGCCCAGTCCTGGGCGGCGATCCCGGTGGCGGGGGTCTGGGCGGTTGTGGTGCTCTCGTCAGGCGTCTCCATGATGGGCACAATAGTCCGCCTGCGGGAACGAGAAACCCCCTGTCAGGCGCGTTCCGGCCGGACCGCGCCGGTCGGATCCGCCAGTCGCGCCGGTCGGCCGGGGCCGTGCGGCATGGGCTGGGCGGCGGTGCTGGGCGCGGCAGGACCGGTCGCGGCGAACGTTTTCCCGAATCCGAGCCAAATCCGTCCTCGGCGGCTGGGCGTTTCCCGGGGTACAGTGGTAGTGGCCCGCCGAGTCTTCGCGGATACGGCAGGCTTTCGCATGAATGCGGATGCCCGGTCGGTGGCCCGATCGGCTCCGAACCGACCGTCCTGCCCACCTCCCGGTGGGAGGGGCCCGCTCGCGGCACGTGTGAGGGCCGCGGTCCCGCGCTCCCGGCCATCTAGGGCCAGTCCTTCGGCCCTGAGGCCGTACGACAGCTCCGGCGCGGTCAGCATCCGATGGACGGATGCTCGACCCCCCTCACCGCACAGTGCCGCGCTCATAGAAGAGGCAAGCATCCTGTCCACCACGACTTTCCGTGATCTGGGGATTCTCCCCGAAACCGCCGAGGCGCTCGAAGCCGTCGGCATCACCACTCCGTTCCCCATCCAAGAGATGACGCTCCCGGTCGCGCTGGCCGGCAACGACGTCATCGGCCAGGCCAAGACCGGTACCGGCAAGACGCTCGGCTTCGGCCTGCCGCTGCTTGAGCGCGTCACCGTGCCCGTCGATGTCGAGGCCGGCCGGGCGAAGCCCGAGGCGCTGTCCGACAGCCCGCAGGCGCTGGTCGTCGTCCCCACCCGCGAGTTGTGCACGCAGGTCACCAACGACCTGCTGACCGCGGGCAAGGTCCGCAACGTCCGGGTGCTGGCGATCTACGGCGGCCGGGCCTACGAGCCGCAGGTCGAGGCGCTCAGGAACGGTGTCGACGTGGTCGTCGGCACCCCTGGCCGACTGCTGGACCTCGCGGGCCAGCGCAAGCTCGACCTCGCGTCGGTCCGGGCGCTGGTGCTCGACGAGGCCGACGAGATGCTCGACCTGGGCTTCCTGCCCGATGTCGAGAAGATCATGGACATGCTGCCGAAGAAGCGGCAGACCATGCTGTTCTCGGCCACCATGCCCGGTCAGGTCATCTCGCTCGCCCGCCGCTACATGTCGCAGCCCACGCACATCCGCGCCACCGCGCCGGACGACGAGGGCGCGACCGTGGCCAACATCACCCAGCACGTCTTCCGTGCGCACTCGCTCGACAAGCCCGAGCTGGTGGCCCGCGTGCTGCAGGCCGAAGGTCGCGGGCTGGCGATGATCTTCTGCCGCACCAAGCGCACCGCCGCTGACATCGCCGAGCAGTTGTCCCGCCGCGGCTTCGCCTCCGGCGCCGTGCACGGCGACCTCGGGCAGGGCGCGCGCGAGCAGGCGCTGCGCGCGTTCCGCAACGGCAAGGTCGACGTGCTGGTGTGTACGGACGTCGCGGCGCGCGGTATCGACGTCGACGGCGTGACGCATGTCATCAACTACCAGACGCCCGAGGATGAGAAAACGTACCTGCACCGGGTCGGCCGCACCGGCCGCGCGGGCGCGTCCGGTACCGCGATCACCCTGGTCGACTGGGATGACATCCCGCGCTGGCAGCTGATCAACAAGGCGCTTGACCTGCCGTTCAACGAGCCGGAGGAGACGTACTCCACCTCCCCGCACCTGTACGAGGCGCTGGGCATCCCGGCCGGAACCACCGGCGTGCTGCCGCGCTCCTCGCGCACCCGGGCCGGACTGGCCGCCGAGGAGCTCGAGGACCTCGGCGAGACCGGCGGTCGCACCCGCGGCCGTAAGCCCAACGCCGACACCGACCGCCCGAAGCGCGAGCGCACCCCCCGCCAGCGCCGCCGTACCCGCGGCGGCCAGCCGGCGGAGGCGGCGGTGGCCACCACCGAGGCCGCCACTCCGGCGGCCGAGGAGTCGCGCCCGGCCCCGCGCCGTCGTCGCCGCACCCGCGTCGGCGCGGCCGTCGCGACGGCCGCGCCGACGGTGGAGTCGACGCTGTCCGACGCCGAGCCGGCCGAAGCGGCGAGCGTCGCGGCGCAGACGCCCGTCGAGGAGGCCGCACCGGCACCCCGCCGCCGCACCCGCAAGGCCGCAGCCGCCCCCGAAGCGACCACCGTCGAAACCGTCACCGAGGAAGCGGCACCGGCACCCCGCCGCCGCACCCGCAAGGCCACCGCAGCCCCCGAAGCGACCACCGTCGAGACGGTCACCGAGGAGGCCGCACCGGCACCCCGCCGCCGCACCCGCAAGGCCGCAGCCGCCCCCGAGGTGACGGACGCGACCGAAACCGTCACCGAGGAAGCCGCACCGGCACCCCGCCGCCGCACCCGCAAGACCGCGGCAGTCAAGGTGACGGACGCAGCCGAAGCCGTCGCCGAGGAAGCCGCACCGGCGGCCCGGCGCGCCCGCAAGGCGACCGCGGCCAAGGCGGTCGACGGCGAGGAGGCCGCGCCCCGGCGCCGTACCCGCAAGGCCGCGGCCGTCGTGGTGGAGGCTGCCGCGGAGGACGCCGCACCGGCGCCCCGGCGTCGTACCCGCAAGGCGACCGAGGCCACCGAGGCGGCCGCTGAGGTGTGACGTTCACTCATGACGTGTGCCGGTTCCCGCAAGGGAGCCGGCACACGTCTTTCGGCTCGTTCGGCACCGGCGTGGCCGTTGGCTCACTCAGTGTTTTTCCGCACGCCGTCTGCCCCACGTAGTCTCGCCGCATGAGTCGACCGCCCATGCTCGAACTGCCGCAATCCGTGCGCGCGTACCGTCTTCCGACCGCCCGTGGGTCGTTCGCCGTGTTGGACGCGGGGGACGCGCGGCGTGGCACGGCCTTGCTGGTGCCGGGGTTCACCGGCAGCAAGGAGGACTTCAACGGGCTGCTTGAGCCACTGGCCGATGCGGGCTGGCGAGTTGTCGCGGTGGACGGCCGTGGCCAGCACGAGACCGGCGGGCCGGGCGACGAAAGCGCCTACGCACTGCGGGAGTTGGCGGCCGATGTGGTCGCGCAGGCCGAGGCGCTGGGCACGGGCCGGGTGCATCTGGTGGGGCATTCGTTCGGCGGGCTGGTGAGCCGGGCGGCCGTGCTCGGCGGGGCCGGGCCATGGGCATCGCTGACGCTGATGAGCTCCGGACCGGCCGCGATCGACACCGGCCAGCAGGAGCGGACGAAGATGCTGCTCGACGCGCTCGCGGTGATGGACATGGAGGGCATCTGGCGGGCCATGCAGGAGCTCGACGTCCAGGAGGCGGGCCCGGCCGGAGCCACTGCCACCGACCCGACCGCGGGCCCGGCCGCCACCGCACCGCGCACCGTGCAGCCGGGTCTCGATGAGTTCCTGCACCGGCGCTGGCTGGCGAACGTTCCGGAACTGCTGCTCGTGACCGGCCGCCAGATGCTGTCTGAGCCGGACCGGGTGGCGGAGCTGGCGGCGGTGGAGCTGCCGAAGCTGGTGGTCTCCGGTGAGGTCGACTACGCCTGGCCCACCGCGTGGCTGGACGCGATGGCGGAACGGCTCGGTGCCCGCCGCGAGGTGATCGCGGGCGCCGAACACTCCCCCAACGCCGAGCAGCCCGCGGCGACCGCGGCCGTGCTCGATGACTTCTGGGGCTCCGTCGAGCGCCCGTAGCAACCGGTAGAGCGGCGCTGACCAGGCATAATCCGCTGTCGCCCGTGCTGTCGTTAGGCCGGGAAAAAATTTCGTTAGCGTAGGGAATGTTTTCCCCAGTACATTCGTTGTACCCAGATGTAACGGGCACGACATCGCGTCGAAGCAGCCGCGACCTTCAATGAGGGAGTGTCCGCTTGTCAGAACCCCGTGGTCGACGCGGGACGGACGAAAGGGAGAAGCCCATGCGCTTCGAGATCATGCGACTCGACGATGCGAACGGCACCGCCGTGGACAGCACCGTGGTGGACGCCGCCTCCGTCAAGACGATTGTGCAACAGGCCGCCGCTACCGGCCAGCGCCTCTACATCCGCCCCGCGGAATAGGACGAACGACGAGCGCCCCGTACATCGCGGTACGGGGCGCTCTCGCGTATCTGCCGGCGGGTCAGCTTCCGCCGTGTACGAAGCCCATCACACCGTTGGCTACCTGCTGCACCGCGATCGCGGACAGCAGCATGCCGGACAGCCGGGTCACCAGCACCACACCGCCGTCCTTGATCAGCCGGATGATCGCCAGCGAGTAGCGCATCGTCAGCCAGAGCACCAGGTGCATGGCGATGATCGCCGCCCACACCGACAGCTGCTGGCCCGCGCCCTTGGCGTGCTGCACGGCGAGGATCACCGTGACGATGGCGCCGGGGCCGGCCAGCAGCGGCATGCCGAGCGGCACCAGCGCGACGTTCACGTCCTTGGTCTGGGTCGGCTCGTCCGCCTTGCCGGTCAGCAGGTCCAAGGCGATCAGCAGCAGCAGCAGTCCGCCGGAGATCCGCAGCGCGGGCACCGAGACATGCAGATAGTTGAGGATCTGCTGACCGCAGACGGCGAAGACCGCGATCACACCGAAGGCCACCAGCACGGCCTGCAGTGCCATCCGGCGCTGGACCTTGACGGCGCGCCCGCCGGTGAGGGCGATGAAGATCGGAGTGATTCCGGGTGGGTCCATGATCACGAATAGCGTGACAAATACTGACCCGAAGAGGGTGACGTCGAACATGTTGAGTGGTGCTTTCCGCGATCGGAGGTTGTGCGGCGGCGCGGCAGGACGCGACGGGACGCTTCGGGTACGGGGAAGAGAGGAGCCGAGGTCAGGTAAGCGGCGCTAGATGGCGCTGATGGGAACGGCGCCGGTCGCCCGGCGGAAGATCTCCCGGTAGACCTCGGGGTCCGTGGTGTACTCGCCCAGGCGACAGCTCTTGCGGCTGCCGTGGTAGTCGCTCGACCCGGTGATCAGCAGATCCAGCTCGTCGGCGAGCGAGCGGAGCCGGGCGCGGGTGGGTTCGTCGTGGTCCATGTGGTCGACTTCAAGGCCGTCGAGACCGGCCGCGGCGAGTTCGGCTATGACGCTCTCGGGCACGGTCTGCCCCCGCTTCGCGGCGCCGGGGTGCGCGAACACCGCGACTCCGCCCGCGCCCTTGACCAGCCGGATGGCGTCGAACGGGTCGAACTCGTGCTTCTCGACGTACGCCCGTCCGCCGTTCGCCAGCCACTCGTCGGTGAAGGCGTCGCTGACGGTGGGTACGACGCCGAGTTCGACCATCGCGGTCGCCACATGCGGCCGCCCCACGGCGCCGTCACCGGCGATCTCGGCGACCCGCTCCCAGGTCACCGGCACGCCGAGTTCGCGCAGCTTGGCGACCATGCCCTGGGCGCGCGGTACCCGGTCGTCACGGACCAGTTCACGCTCGCGGGCCAACTCGGGCTCAGCGCGGTCGAACAGGTAGGCCAGCATGTGCATGCTGACGCCACCGATCCGGCAGGACAACTCGGCGCCGGTGACCAGGGTGAAGGGCGTGTCCAGCGCGCGTACCGCGGCCGTCGCCTCGTCGTGTCCGCCGACCGTGTCGTGATCGGTCAGCGCGACGACGTCAAGACCGGTCGCTACGGCGTTGCGTACCAGCTCAGTGGGGGTGTCCGTACCGTCTGAGGCGGTGGAGTGGGTGTGCAGGTCGATGCGCACGGCGCTGACTCCTTACTGCCTCGATCACGGACACGGCCGCCGCGGACTTCAGTCGGCCTAGGTCACCTTGAAAAGCCAAGGATAACGGCCATGGCAACCCTTGAATCCCAGGAGTCCAAGCAGTGGGACAGACTCAGTCCAGCAGCCGCGGCGACAGCGCTCCGCAGGGCAGCAGATCGATCTCCGCTCCCGCCTCGCGTAGATCGGTCAGTATCAGCTCGTCGTACATCAGCAGCCCCGACTGTTCGGGCCAGACGATCGCCCACAGCCACAGGCCGAACGCCTCGCCCGCGAAGACCGCGCGGTCGGCGGGCGAGTTGGCGACATGCCACAGCGGCGTCGGGCGGCCCGCGGCCAGCACCTTGGCGTGCGGCGGCTGGTCCACCGGCATCCCCGGCCCCGGATCGGGCCCGGGAATGCCCGCGTAGCGGGCGCCGAGCCCGACCCCCAGTTCCTCCGCCACGAGCAGCAGTTCTCCCGGGCCCCCGAGCGGCCCGGGCCCTGAGCACGCGACGGCGGTGGCCCGGCCGCCGCTGCGGTCGTCCCCGGCGCAGGCGACCCCGGTGAACAGCCAGCCGACGGGCAGCGGCCACGGCATCCACACCGGCACCCGCGCACGGCGCACCACCACACTGAGCGCCTCGACGCTCGGCGGTACGACAGGTTGCAGCGGGTGCACACTGCCGTGAACGTCACACTGCCAGGAATCCGCGAAGAGGCCGGGCGCCCGCACCCGGCGCCCGCACTTTGGGCAACTGGGTTCGCCCCTCATAGCGCCCCACGGTCCTCTTCCCTTCGGCCTCGCGTCAAGGACGATCACCCGTCCGCAGCGGGTCGCCGGGAATCCGGGCCGGGTACCCGGGCGCTAATCCCCCAACTGGACGGTCCCGCGCACCGGGTCGCGTAGATCCGTACCGGCGGACAGCCAGCGGTCGTGCAGAGCGGCCGCGCCGTGCACGCGCTTCCACGCGGCCTCGTTCGGGGTCATCGGAAGCAACGGGAAGAAACGCACCGGATCCATGGGCGGATCCAGCGGCAGGTCTTCGACCAGGCCGCCGGGCTCGGCGACCAGCACGGCGGAGAACGGCGCGCCCGGCCAGAGGGGGTCACCGACGTCCAGGGACGCGCCCGGTGCCACCACGATGCCCTCGACCTGCGGGGAGGCGGCCAGTGTCGCAAGCGGGCGGAGCAGCTTGTCGGTGTCTGCGTATCCCGTCCGCACCGTCAGGATCAGCTCGGCGCGCGGGCCGCGTACCGGGTCTGAGGTGACGGATGTGGGGTCGCTCATCGGCTGCCGGGACATCCCGAGGGTCGCGTAACGCACCACGCCCGTCTCCGCGTCGGAGAACCGCAGCACCTCGATGCGCTCGGTGCCGAGGAAGGTCACCGCCGCCCGGGCGTCCGGCTCGCCGAACGCCGTACGCAGTCGTGCCTCCGTCAACTCCAGCACATCAGACATACCGCGAGCATAGATCGCGGTGCGGGCGCACCGGCCCCAGGCCCTGGCGGACACCGGCCGGAAGGGCCGCTTGGTAGTGTTTGGGCGCTTGTCGCCGGGAAACCTGACGGCGGCGCGATCGCTGGACAGCGGTGCCCCCATGGGGACCGGCCGGAGGAGGTGGGGCTGCGATGGATCCCGGTCGACCGTGCAGTACCAGCAGCCCTTCCGCACAGCGCCCGGCGTACCCGCGCGTCAACACGTCCGCGCACGCACTCATCTGACGGCCGCTCCCCGGCCGCGTACCGCTCCCCCGCCGTCCGCGGGGCGGCGGTCCCGCTGTTCCGGAAGGGCTGCGATCCGGTAGCCGATCGGAACAGCCTCGGGCGGTCCGCCCGTGAAGGAGCCCCAGATGCCGATGATCCGCGACCTGCGTTCGGCGGTACGTCCCAGCACCCGCGAGAGCGCCGACCGCGCACCGCTGAGCGCACCCGGCGCGGCCAGCCCGGTGGTCGACTGCGCGGTGTACCGAGCGGGCCGCCGCCGCACCGGGCAGGTCACCCCGCGCGAGGCGCTGGACCTGGTGCGCGAGACCGGCGAGGGGTTCGTATGGATCGGGCTGCACGAGCCCGGCGAGCGGGAACTCGCCGGAATCGCGGGCGAGTTCGGGCTGCACCCGCTGGCCGTCGAGGACGCGGTGCACGCCCACCAGCGGCCGAAGCTGGAGCGCTACGACGAGACGCTGTTCACCGTCTTCAAGACCATCGACTACGTCGAGCACGCCGAGCTCACCGCGACCAGCGACATCGTGCGGACCGGTGAGGTGATGGCCTTCACCGGCCAGGACTTCGTGATCACCGTCCGGCACGGGGGCCACGGCGCCCTGGGTTCGCTGCGCCAGCGGCTGGAGTCCGAGCCCGAGTTGCTGGCCAAAGGTCCGGGGACGGTGCTGCACGCGATCGCCGACCAGGTGGTGGACGACTACCTCCTGGTCGCCGAATCCCTACGGCAGGACATCGACGACATGGAGATCGACGTCTTCTCCGACCCCGGCACCCGACCCGCGAACCGCGGCGGCGGCGACCCGGCCGGGCGGATCTACCAGCTCAAGCGCGAGGTACTGGAGTTCAAGCGCGCCGTCACCCCGCTGCTGCGCCCCCTGCGGCTGCTGTGCGAGCGGCCGATGCCGTCGATCGCCCCGGACGCCCGGGAGTACTTCCGTGATGTGGCCGACCACTTGGCGCGCGTACATGAGCAGGTGACCGCCTTCGACGATCTGCTCAACTCGATCCTGCAGGCGAACCTGGCGCAGGCGACCGTCGCGCAGAACGAGGACATGCGCAAGATCACCGCCTGGGCGGCCATCCTCGCCGTTCCGACGATGATCACCGGTGTGTACGGCATGAACTTCGAGCACATGCCGGAACTGCGCACCCGCTACGGCTACTACGTGGTACTCGCCGCCACCGTGCTGATCTGCGCGGTCGTCCACCGCGGCTTCCGGCGCAACGGCTGGCTGTGACCGTCCGCCTCAGACCCCCGGCTCCGGCGGCAGCGGCGCCGGGGTGCTCCGCTCGGACCGGATGACCAGCGCGAGCCCGGCGAGGATCACCAGCAGCGCCGGATACGCGGCCGCGGGCGGCGTCTGGCCGAGCCACAGCGCGGCGATCAGCGCCGCGCCGGGCGTCTCCAGCAGGATCGCGGTGGAGGTGACGGAGGGTCCGAGGCCGCGCACCACCCGGTTGATCAGCGAATGCCCGAGCAGTTGCGCGGCGATGGTCAGCGCGGCCAGCTTCAGCCAGGTCTGCGCGCCGTATCCGCTGCCCAGCGACGCCCCCGACACCAGACACACCACCAGCAGCACCACCGCGGTCGTGGCGTAGCAGACGAAGGTGTACGCGGAGGTGCTGACGGTACGCCGCACTTCCGCGCCGAGCAGTACGTACCCGGCCGCCGCGATGCCGCCGCCGAGCGCGAGCGCGTCGCCCGCGAGCGCCCGTGTCGACAGCGACAGGTCCACCCCGGAGACCATCAGCACACCGGTGAACGCCAGCGCCGCCCCCGCCCACACCAGGCCCGGCTGGTGCCGCCCGCGCAGCCTGAGGATCACTGTGGTCCAGATCGGGGTGGTGGTGGCCAGTGCGGTGGACGACGCCACCGAGGTCATCGACAGACTCGGCAGCCACAGCCCGAAGTGCAGCGCCAGGATCACTCCGGCCGCCATCGACATGAGCACCGCCCGCCGTCCCATGCGCCGCAACTCCCCGCGCCCGCGCAGCAGGACGAACGGGCTGAGCGCGCCGACGGCCATCGCGTTGCGCCAGAAGGCGATGGCGAGCGCGGGGGCGGCGGTGGCCGCGATCAGTGGCGCGGACAGCGACACCCCGGATATCGCCACCGCCAGCAGCAGTAGGTCGATCCGCCGCGCCCCGGCGGCAGTCGGGGCCACGTCCTGCCGAACCGACGAGCGATCGGGCGTGACACGGGATCCAGCGGACACGAGGCGTGACTCTCTTCGGAGGAAGTGGATGCGCGGAACCGTTTCAGATTAGGGCCTGTCCTGCGGATCCGCCGATCCCCAGCGGGACGTCGGCTGGTTCTCGCAGCCGCCGGTCCGAGCCGGACGGCTGCCGCAGTACCGGGGCCGACAGGCATACTTCTGGCATGACGGAGACGGGACAGACCGGGCAGCCGGGTGAGCACCTCCTGCTGGATCGGGCGTTGATCGAGGAGGCCGCCAAGAAGTCCGGGCTGCTCTGGGTGCGCGGCACCGAGGGCGCCGTGGCGCTGTGGCACCTGTGGCACGACGGCGCCGTGTGCCTGGTCGGCGGCGGCCCCGGAGAGCAGCCGCTGCCCGGGCTCGCCGAGGGCGGTACGGCCACCGTGACCGTCCGCAGCAAGGACAAGGGCGGCCGGCTCGTCTCCTTCGACGCGCACGTCAGCGAACTGGCACCGCACAGCGAGGCCTGGCAGTCGGCCGTGGAGGAGCTGAAGGGCAAGCGGCTCAACGCACCGGACGCCGACACCATGACGGAGCGCTGGGCACGGGAGTGCCGGGTGCTGCGGCTGGAACCGTCCGGGTCGGCCACCGAACGGCCCGGCGCGATGCCGGACGACAGCGGCGCCGCCGCGCCGGTACCCACCCCGGCGACCACCCGCCGACCGATCCCGGCCGCGCTGCCCCGGCTGCTGTTCGGCAGGCGGGGGCCCAAGCGGGCACTCAGGAACCGTTGACCTTCCCGTAGTCCAGCACCCGGCCGCTGTCCGGCGCCCGCAGGGTGAACTCCTCGCCCCAGCCGGTGAGCTGGAGCGATCCCGCCCCGCCGGACCGCTCGTACCGCAGCGGGTACGGGCGGCCTCTGAGTGAAACGTCCAGCGTTCCACCGGGCGAGGTGACGGCGATGGTGGGAGTGCCGCCGACCGAACGGTGCGCGCCGCGGGCCGGGTTCGGCCCCAGCGCGAACAGTCCGTCGAGCAGCTCCCTTTTGTCGGTGAAGCAGGACAGCCGCTGGTACGCGGGATCGCCGGTGGGCACCTTGACGTACTTGTCGCCCAGCTTGCCGGTCAGCCGTGCGTCCTTGAGGTAGAGGTCGGTGCCGACCCGCAGCAGCTCGTAGTGGTCGCGGTCGGTGCTGACCTGGCCGCTTCCGGCGTCGGTGGCGAGGCGCATGTCGAGCCGGTAGGTCTGGCCGCCGCTGCTGACGGAGCCGGACAGACGCACGGTGTCCGCCTGTTCCGCGGCGCCCCGCGCCTCGGAGACTATGACGGTGGGTGCCAGTCTGCCGACGCCGTTGGTCCCCTGATCGGCGTCGCCGCACCCCATCAGCAGCGACCCGGCCAGCACACACAGGGCCGTCCGGCGGGCGGCAGTCACTTAGCGTCCCCCTCCGTTGCATTGAGTAGTGACCGGACCGTACAGCCCACGCCATGCCCTCCACCACCCCTGCCGCACGCCGCGCCCTCCACCACCGCAGCTCAGGCCGTTACTCTTGCCTCTGGTCATTTGATCCTTCCCCCAGTGGCACGTATCGGAGGCTCGGCATGGTCGCAGGAGCCCCGCGGGTATTCATCTCTCACCTGTCGGGTGTCGCCGTCTTCGACCCCAACGGCGATCAGGTCGGACGGGTCCGGGACGTCGTCGTCATGCTCCGGGTCGGCGGACGGCCGCCCCGGGTACTCGGCCTGGTGGTGGAGGTGGTCAGCCGCCACCGGATCTTCCTGCCCATGACGCGGGTCACCAGCCTGGAGTCCGGCCAGGTCATCACCACGGGCGTGGTGAACATGCGGCGCTTCGAGCAGCGCGCCGCGGAAACGCTTGTCCTCGGCGAACTGCTGGACCGGCGGGTGCGGCTGGTGGAGAACGACGAGGAGGTGACCGTCCTCGACGTGGCGATGAGCCAGCTCACGGCCCGCCGCGACTGGGAGATCGACAAGGTCTTCGTCCGCCGCGGCAAGGGCGGTGCGCTGCGTCGGCGCGGGGAGGCGCGGACCGTCGAGTGGTCGGCGGTCACCGGTTTCTCGGTGGAGGAACACGATCAGGGCGCGGCGAACCTGCTGGCCACCTTCGAGCAGCTGCGCCCGGCCGACCTGGCCAACGTGCTGCACCATCTGTCGGCCAAGCGGCGCTCCGAGGTCGCCGCCGCCCTCGACGACGACCGGCTCGCCGACGTGCTGGAGGAGCTGCCGGACGACGACCAGGTGGAGATCCTGGGCAAGCTGGCCGAGGAGCGCGCCGCCGACGTGCTGGAGGCGATGGATCCGGACGACGCCGCCGACCTGCTGTCCGAGCTGCCCGAGGACGACCAGGAACGGCTGCTGAAGCTGATGCAGCCGCAGGACGCGGCCGACATGCGGCGGCTGATGTCGTACGAGGAGCGCACCGCGGGCGGTCTGATGACCACCGAGCCGATCGTGCTGCGCCCGGACGCCTCGGTCGCCGACGCGCTCGCCCGGGTCCGCAACAAGGACCTGACCCCGGCACTCGCCGCCCAGGTGTACGTGTGCCGGCCGCCGGACGAGACGCCGACCGGCAAGTACCTCGGTGTGGTGCACTTCCAACGGCTGCTGCGCGAACCGCCGTTCACCCTCGTCGGCTCGATAGTGGACACCGATCTGCAGCCGCTGCCGCCGGACACCCCGCTGCCCGGGGTGACCAGCTATCTCGCGACGTACAACATGGTGGCGGCGCCGGTCGTCGACGAGAGCGGATCGCTGCTGGGCGCGGTCACCGTGGATGACGTACTGGACCATCTGCTGCCGGACGACTGGCGTGAGGTGTCGGTCGTCGAGATGCCGCAGGAGCTGACGCCCGCAAGCGAAGACGGAGGAGGTCGCGCATGACCATGGAACGGACCAAGGCGACTGCCTCTGGAACGGCCCGCTCCAGGGTCCGTCTGGACGTACCGCGCGAGGCGCGGATCAGCGTGCTGCCCGCCTACGATCCGGAGACCTTCGGACGGCTGTCGGAGCGCGTCGCCCGCTTCCTCGGAACCGGACGGTTCCTGATCTGGATGAGCGTCCTGCTCATCCTGTGGGTGCTGTGGAACACCTCGGCCCCCGACAGTCTGCGGTTCGACAGCTACCCGTTCATCTTCATGAACCTGGCGCTCTCCCTGCAGGCGGCCTACGCGGCCCCGCTGATCCTGCTCGCGCAGAACCGGCAGGACGACCGCGACCGGGTCAACCTGGAGCAGGACCGCAGGCGCAACGAGCGCAGCATCGCGGACACCGAGTACCTCAGCCGCGAGATCGCCGCGCTGCGGATGAACATGGGCGAGGTCGCCACCCGCGACTGGATCCGCTCCGAGTTGCAGGACATGCTCAAGGAGCTGGAGGAACGCCGGTTGGCGGACGCGGTGCAGCCCGCGCACCGGAGTGACGAAGCCGACGGGACACCCCGCCCGTAGGACCGTTCCGTCGCCGTACCATCAGTCGTATGGCTACCGACACGTACGGCGCCCACCCGTCGCCCGATCACCACCCCTCATCGAAGCCCTCCGGGCTGCCGCCCCGTCCTGCCACGGACGCGGTGCGCGCCGCGCTGGCGACGGTGAACGACCCCGAGATCAACAAGCCCATCACCGATCTCGGCATGGTGAAATCCGTGGACATCGCCGACAGCGGTGTGGTCCGGGTCGGTGTCTACCTGACGGTGTCCGGCTGCCCGCTGCGCGACAAGATCACCAGCCTGGTGACCGACGCGGTCTCCAAGGTGGCGGGCGTGGCCGGGGTCGAGGTCGAGCTGGACGTGATGAGCGACGAGCAGCGCCGCGAGCTCACGGCGTCGCTGCGCGGCGGCCAGGCCGAGCGGGAGATCCCGTTCGCCAGGCCGGGGTCGCTGACCCGGGTCTACGCGGTGGCCTCCGGCAAGGGTGGCGTCGGCAAGTCCTCGGTGACCGTCAACCTGGCCGCCGCGATGGCCGCCGACGGCCTCAAGGTGGGCGTGGTCGACGCCGACATCTACGGCCACTCGGTGCCGCGCATGCTGGGCGCGGAGGGCCGTCCGACCCAGGTGGAGAACATGATCATGCCGCCGTCGGCGAACGGCGTGAAGGTCATCTCCATCGGCATGTTCACCCCGGGCAACGCACCGGTGGTATGGCGCGGCCCGATGCTGCACCGGGCACTGCAGCAGTTCCTCGCCGACGTCTACTGGGGCGATCTGGACGTGCTGCTGCTCGACCTGCCGCCCGGCACCGGCGACATCGCGATCTCGGTGGCACAGCTGATCCCGAACGCCGAGATCCTGGTGGTGACGACGCCTCAGCAGGCGGCCGCCGAGGTGGCCGAGCGAGCGGGCAGCATCGCCGTGCAGACCCATCAGAAGATCGTCGGCGTGATCGAGAACATGTCCGGCATGCCGTGCCCGCACTGCGGCGAGATCGTCGACGTCTTCGGCACCGGCGGCGGCCAGCGGGTCGCCGAGGGCCTCACCAAGGTCACCGGCACCAACGTGCCGGTGCTCGGCGCGATCCCGATCGACGTACGGCTGCGTGAGGGCTCGGACGACGGCCGCCCCGTCGTGCTCTGCGACGGGGAGTCCCCGGCCGGATCCGCGCTGCGCACCATCGCGGGCAAGCTCGGTGGCCGCCAGCGCGGTCTCTCCGGGATGTCGCTGGGCATCACGCCGCGCAACAAGTTCTGACCCTTCGGGCGTCACCGCCTGCCCGGGCTACCCCTGGTAGGCGGTGATGTCCCGTACGACGGCGAACGCCAGCCCGTAGGCGCTCATACCGCGCCCGTAGGCGCCCAGGTGCGCCCCCTGCGCCGAACCGGCCAGCACCCAGCCGTACTCCGACTCGCGGTAGCGGAACGGCGTCGGCACGCCGTCGACCGGCAGCGTCAGCGTCGACCAGGCGGGCCCGGACAGATCGTCCGCCAGTTCCCAGGCGATCGCTGTCTGCTGCTCCAACCAGTCCTGCCGCAGTGACCGCTCCATCCGCTGCGGCCACGTACACGACAACAGCCCGGAACCGGCGAGCCAGGCCGCTGACGACTCCGAGGTGGCATCCAGTACGCCGGTGCCGTCCGCGCTGCTCCGCACCGGCCGGTGCGCGAGGGTGACGACCACGGCGAACCGCTGGGCGTCGGGTGCCGGATCCGCCATGGGCAGCGAGGCCTTCAGCGTCGGCGCGTCGCCGTGACCGAGCGCACCGTGCTCCACCGTGCCGTCCGCGCTGGTGCCCACCTGCATCAGCCAGCGCGGCCCGGCGAAGGACTGGTCCAGCCCGTACCAGGGAAAGGACGCCAGCAGGTAGCCGTCCACCGGACGGCTGCCGTCCAGCGCCTTGCCGCCTACCACCCCCGGTTCCCGCCCGTCCCTCGATGCCGTCGCCCCCGCACGACCCGTGGTTTCCACCGCGGCGCCTCCTCCATGCCCTGACGTCTCATCGGCCGACGCGGGATGCGCCGGCCGATGCGCCCCACCCCTCGGGCGAATCCCAAAACCAATCCAAAGGTTGTGGACAACCTAAGGGAGAATAGCCACCCTTAGGTGGCGATCCGGGCAGGTGGTCGACTCAGGTGGCATCCGCGTCGAACGGCGGGTGCTCGCCGGGGCGCAGCGGCTCGCTCTTGTGGAGGCGGTCGGAGCCGTTGACGGGCGCGGCGGCGGAACCGCTGTCGCGATCCCCCGCGGAGCGCACCGTGCGGCCGCCCTCCTGGACGGCGTCCTTCACCGTCGCCATCTCGTCCTTGAGGTCGAAGCTGTTGCGGATCTCCTTCAGCCCCAGGTTGTCGTTGTCCAGCAGGTTCTTGCGGACGAACGTCTTGGGGTTGAGGTCCTCGAACTCGAAGTCCTTGAACTCCGGGCCCAGCTCATTGCGGATGTCCTCCTTGGCGCTGTCGGAGAACTCACGGAGCTTGCGGATCATCCGGCTGGCGTCCTGGATCAGTTTGGGCAGCTTGTCCGGCCCGAAAATGATCACAGCGAGGAGCGCGATAGCAACAAAATCCAAAGGACTTATGTTGAAGAACACCGTTGCAGCTCCTTGGGACGTCTTTGAACACCAACGGTACCCGTCCGCGACGGCGGCTCGGGAGGGTGCCCGGTGAACGTCGGGTGCGTCGGGGGCGACGAGCGGCCGTGCTCGGCGCCGTCGCCCCCGGGCCGGTCATCCGCTGGTCGAGCCGCCCAGCACCAGGTCGACCGTGCGGGGCGCCGCGTCACCGCTCTTGACCGTCAGCTGGACGTGGTCGCCGGGCCGGTGGCTGCGGGTCCGCACGATCAACTCCGCACCGGTGTGCACCGGTTGGCCGTCCACCTGCGTGACGACGTCACCGGGCTTGAGTCCGGCGTTGGCGCCGGGGCCGCCGGGGGTGACGGCGGGCGCGCCGTTGGTGCCCTTGTCGGCGATCCGCGCGCCGTCGCCGTTGTAGCGCATGTCGACGGTCACCCCGATCACCGGGTGGGTGGCCTTACCGGTGTTGATCAGCTCCTCGGCGACGCGCTTCGCCTGGTTGATGGGAATGGCGAAACCCAGCCCTATGCTGCCGCCCTGGCTTGCCGCACCGTCCGGGGAGCCGTTGCCCGACGAGCGGATCGCGCTGTTGATGCCGATGACCTGGCCCTGGGAGTTCACCAGCGGGCCGCCGGAGTTGCCGGGATTGATCGGTGCGTCGGTCTGGAGCGCGTTGACGTAGCTGACGTCGCTGCTGCCGGCCGACCCGCCGCCTGCGGTGATCGGGCGGTCCTTGGCGCTGATGATGCCCGAGGTGACCGTGCCCTCCAGGTCGTACGGGGCACCGATGGCGACTACCGGGTCGCCGACCCGTACCGACTCGGAGTTGCCGAGGGTGAGCGGTTTGAGGCCGGACACACCGCTGACCTTGATGACGGCGAGGTCGTCCCCGGTGTCCCGGCCGACGATCGTCGCCTTGTGCACGCCACCGCCGCTCAATGTCACCGAGATGTCGCCGCTGGAGGCCGCCGGTGCCACCACGTGGTTGTTGGTGAGGATGTGTCCGTCGGCGTCCAGGACGAACCCGGTGCCGGTGCCTTCCTCGCTGTTGCCCATGACGTGGATGTAGACCACCCCCGGCAGCGTGGCGGCGGCGATCCCGGCCACCGTCCCGGGCGCCCGGCCTCCGTGGTCGGCGGGAGCCTGCGGCAGGCTGACGGCCGTTCCGGTGCCCCGCCGTTCCAGGTACGCGCCGGTGATCCCGCCGAAGGCACCGGCCAGCAGGGCGACCAGCACGGCGGCGACCACCAGTCGGCCGCGCCGCTTGGGCGCGCCCGGCCCCGCCGGTGCCGGTGGGACGGGCGGGGCCCAGGGGTCATACCGGTGCCAGCCGCCCTGGCCCGTATGCACCGGGTCCGCGCTCGGCGGGGGCGCGACCGGCGGCGGCGCGGCGGGATGCTGCACCGGCGGCGCCGGTGCCCAGGGGCCGGGGCGGCCGTAGGGCGGCGTTCCGTACGGATCGGCCGGGTGCTGCGGCCCGGCGGCCGCCACCGGGCCGACGCTCACGCCGTGTGCGGGGGTCGCGTAGGGGTTCCCCGCAACGGGTTCGGACGGCGGGACCTCGGGCGCTGGGCCGTGCGGGTGCGGCTGGTCGGCGGGGGCGGCGCCGGACGCCGGGACGGCCGGGGAGTCGGTGGGCGCCGCCGGGCCCGTGGACGCGGCGGTCTCGGCGGCCCCGGCCGGGGACACGGTCCCACCCGGTTCGCCCTTCGCCAGCGACGGCCCGGGCTCAGCGGCGGGCGGGGCGTCGGCGGGCGCCGCGCTCTCCTCGGGCACGGCCTCCGCGCCCGGAGCGGGCGGCTTCGGCGGCTCCGGCCGGTCGGCGGTCGATTGCTCCGTTCGGGGGGCCGGGGCGGGCGCGTCGGGCCCGGTGGCTGACGGCTGCGGCGTTGGATCCGCAGCCTCCTGTGACCGCGGCGTCGGGCCCTTGGCGCCGTCCCCCCGCGGGCGACTCCACCAGTGCGGCCGGGCGGCCTTCCCCTCGTCCATGTTCTCCCCTGTTTCTGCGGGCCCCCGGTCACGGGAAGACTCAGCAGGCCTCTCCCACCTCACAGCCCACACCCGCGCCCCCGAAGGCGCAACGCGGCAGGCCACCCCTGGATTCAACCAGGTGCGCGGAAAGCAGGTCAGCGCGCGGGGCCGGTGCCCAGCAGCGGCAACGGAGACGGCGCCACCGACTGGGCGGTCAGCGGCATGGGAGGCTGCGGAACGGCCTCGGGGGTCGTCGAGGCCAGCTCCGAAACGACGGGGTGCGAAACCGGCCCGCGGCCACCCTGCGACCGCAGCAGCGGCGCGGAGGCCGACAACGGTGTCGCATGGGCCGCCGGTGCGCTGAGCACACCACCCGGCCGCTGGCGGCCGTCCAGCAGCGCGCCGTTGCTCCCGCCACTGAGCGGGGTCACCGCCGAGCCCGCGCCCGCGTCGGCCGCACCGCCGCCCTCGACGGCGGCGTCCAGCGGCAGCGCGCCACCCAGCGCGATCGCCGCCAGCGAGAACGCCCCGGCCGCCGCGAAGGCGAACCGCCGTCCACGCGAGGCCGACCGGTTGACCTCATGTATCCGGAACCGGAAGCTGTCCAGTCGCTCGCCGGAGGGCGTCAGCGCACTCGCCCCGCTCGGCGGAAGATACGCCTTGGCACCGTCCCTGCGGCCGAATGGCCGGTACTCGTCCCGAGTCCCCGACTCCTCCGGCGTGCCGAAGTCGTCCTCGGCCCCGAACAGGCCCCCGCCGAAGAACGGGCCGTCATCGCTTCCCGGGCCGCTGGCAGGCAGCCCCTGCAACCGGGCCAGCAGCCCCGCGGACAGCGCGGGGGGCATCGCCTCGGCGACCGCGTTCTTCAACCGCCGCTGCTCGTCGGCCTCGGCCTTGCACAGGTCGCAGGTGGCCAGATGGGCCGCCACACGCTCGCGGGTGTCGTCGCGCAGCTCACCGTCGACGAACGCCGCCAGGCGATCGCCCAGGTGCTCCTCCGCCGGTGAGCGTGAAGCGCCGGTACGCGCACCGCTCGCACCACTACGGAATGGGCCTGTGCCGCTCACGTTCTCCCCCGCGTCGCCGGTCCGCCGCTGCTCTGAGCGCCTGCCGTCACCTCGGCCATCGCGCGCCCGGGGCGGGCGGCGGGCGCACGGTGCTGCAGGGCGCTGCGCAGGTGGGAGCGGCCGCGGTGAATACGGCTGCGAACGGTGCCCAACTTGACCCCGAGGGTGGCCGCGATCTCCTCGTACGACAGGCCCTCGATGTCGCACAGCACCACCGCCGCCCGGAACTCCGGCGCGAGGGTGTCCAGCGCCTGCTGGACGTCCGCGTCGAAGTGGGTGTCGTTGAAGTGCTGCGCGGGCGACGGCTCTCGGCTGGGCAGTCGCTCAGCCGCGTCGTCACCGAGGGCGTCGAAACGGATTCGCTGGCGGCGCCGCACCATGTCCAGGAACAGGTTGGTGGTGATGCGGTGCAGCCAGCCCTCGAAAGTGCCGGGCGTGTAGGTGGAAAGCGACCGGAAGACACGGACGAAGACCTCCTGGGTGAGGTCCTCTGCGTCGTGCTGGTTGCCGGTCAGGCGGTAGGCGAGGCGGTAGACCCGTGCACTGTGCGTGCTGACGATCTCCTCCCAGGTGGGCGGAGTCCACGTTTCACCATCGGTTCCGAAGGAGGCCGTGGTCGCGAACGACGCGGTGGCGTTCACGGGCGCGGTCTCGGAACCTGCGGTGGCGGCGGTGGGACGGTCAGCGGTCTCGTTCACGGATCTCGGCTGGCCGGCCGACCGACGGAAACGCCGAAGCACTCCCCGGTCACCGTCGACAGCCGCACCTCCCCTGTCGGCTCTGGTGGTGTCCAGTAGAGCCCCTACCATATCCACCTCGCCCGTTAGCTCCGGATAAGCAACTTTGTCCCGGCTCTGGTCTGTTGGAACCGTTGACGGATACGGAAGTCCTGCGCGTCCTTCCTTACCCATCCCACCAGCGTCAACGCACGGTCCCCTCCACAGGTTCCCATCGGCAGCGGATACAGTCGCCGAGCGACTTACGCACGACCGCGGGGACATACGGGGACAGGAGAGGGCCATTACCGGCAACCGGCAGGCGAGCTGGGCGTTCGCGGACGCCTTCGTCGCCGAGGACGAGGCGCTGCTACGGGCCCGGGAGCGCGCCCGTGAGATCGGCGTGCGCTCGGTCTCACCCGGCACCGGTGCCGCCCTGCGGATGCTGGCCGCGGCCGCGGCCGCCCGGGTCGTCGCCGAGATCGGCACCGGAGTCGGGGTGTCGGGCATCCATCTGCTGCACGGGATGCGCGCGGACGGTGTGCTGACCACGGTGGACACCGAGCCGGACCGCCAGCAGCTGGCCCGCGAGGCCTACCGGGAGGCGGGCTTCGCGGCGAACCGGGCCCGGTTCATCCCCGGCCCCGCCCTGGACGTCCTGCCCAGGCTCGCGGACGGCGGCTACGACCTGGTCTTCTGCGACGGCGACCGGCTGGAGTACACGCAGTATCTGGCTGAATCGTTGCGCCTGCTGCGACCAGGGGGATTGGTCTGCTTCGAGGGGGTCTTCGCCCAGGGCCGGGCGATGGACGCCTCCCACCAGGAGACCGAGGTGCACGGGTTGCGCGAGGTGATGCGCGCGGTCCGGGACAGCACGGCCCTGGTGCCCGTACTGCTGCCCACCGACGACGGGCTGCTGTGCGCGGTGAAGAAGGGATAGAAGGACAACCGACGAACACGGCTCCGGGCTTTCGCGAACACATCACGGTGTCCACAAAAGCCCGGAGCCGAAAAATTTGAAGGTCCGAGCCGCTCGCACGACTCATGACGCCGTATTTCAGACGGTTACCTTCTCCAGGGCCTCGCCCAGGGCCTTGGCCTCATCGGGTGTCAGCTCGACGACGAGTCGCCCGCCGCCTTCGAGCGGAACGCGCATGACGATGCCCCGCCCCTCCTTTGTCACCTCGAGCGGGCCATCACCCGTCCGCGGCTTCATGGCCGCCATGCTCGTTCCCCTTCCTGAAACCAGCTCCTCGCAACCGGCGGCCCAGGCGCCGCCGGACTCGAACACATTGGTTCCAGGCCATTATCCCGCATGCCAGTCCCCTATGACCAACATCGGGGACAGGCCACGCGACGACACCCTCTCGCAAAACCACCCAATCCGGCGAGGCTGCTGCGATACTCCCGCCCCGCGTTCCGCTTCTCGGCGAGCGGAACGACGAGGATTCTTTGATCCAGGTCACATGTTCGCCTGTGCGATCTCCGGCATGCTGACCGATGCGCACACCGCGCGACAGCCGCGATGGAGGGGACTGACTGCCATGGCCGACACCGTGCTCTACGAGGTGACCGAAGGGCTCGCGACCATCACCTTGAACCGGCCCGAGGCGATGAACGCCCTCAATACCGAGACCAAGGTCGCACTGCGGGACACCCTGCGGGAAGCGGGCGCGGACCAGTCCGTACGGGCGGTACTGCTCACGGCGACCGGGCGGGCGTTCTGCGTCGGCCAGGATCTCAAGGAGCATGTGAGCTCACTGCAGCAGCCGACCGCGGGCGGCAAGACGATGAGCACGGTCCACGAGCACTACAACCCGATCGTCACGGCGATCGCGACCATGCCCAAGCCGGTCGTCGCCGGGGTCAACGGGGTCGCGGCGGGCGCGGGCGCGGGCTTCGCCTTCGCCGCCGACTACCGGGTGGTGGCGGACTCCGCCAGCTTCAACACGTCCTTCGCCGGGGTCGCGCTGACCGCGGACTCGGGAGCGTCCTGGACCCTGCCGCGCCTCATCGGCCCGGCGCGCGCCGCCGACCTGCTGATGTTCCCGCGCACGATCGGCGCCCAGGAGGCGTTTGAACTGGGCGTCGCGCAGAAGGTGGTCCCGGCCGAGGAACTGGCCGCCACCGCACTGGCGGTGGCCCGCGAGCTGGCCCAGGGCCCGACGGTCGCCTACGCGGCGATCAAGGAGTCGCTCGCCTACGCGGCCGCCCACTCCCTGATCGAGACCCTGGCCAAGGAGGACGAGCTCCAGGAGCGGGCCGGAACCTCCGCGGACCACAAGATCGCGGTCGAGGCCTTCCTGAAGAAGGAGCGGCCCACGTACGTGGGCCGCTAGCGGTTCGCCCGCGCTGGCGGTCAGCCGGTTTCCCTCCGGGGGGTTGTGGTTGCGGTGAGGGGAATTGCCCTCCCTCCCTCCCACCCGTTGGCGCGATCGTCTGGGCACCGTTGCGCGAGGCGGGTTCGTGGGTCGGGAACGTGCCGGGGTGTCCCCGCAGCGACCCCATGAAGCACCGTCACTGTGAACTCGAAGCTGGAGTGAGGAGACACCCCGGCGCGCCCCCGACCCCACGGCGGCCGTGCGCAACGGCAAGCTTGCGGACCCGGCATCGGGTGGGAGGGAGGGCAATTTCCCTCACCGCAACCACAACCGCACCCGGAGGGAAACCGGCTGGCCGCCGGCGCGGGCGAACCGTCAACGGGCGTGGCAGCCCAGCAGATGGTCGTTGACCAGCCCGCACGCTTGCATCAGGGCGTACGCCGTCGTGGGACCGACGAAGCGGAAGCCCCGCTTCTTGAGGTCCTTGGCCAGCGCGGTGGACTCCACCGTGGTGGCCGGCACATCCGCGATGGTGCGCGGCGCCGGGCGGCTGCCGGGATCCGGCGCGTAGGACCAGATCAGCGCGTCCAGACCGCCGCCGTAGGACTCCTCGACATCGAGGGCGGCGCGGGCGTTCGCTATGGCCGCGTCGATCTTGGCCCGGTTCCGGATGATTCCGGAATCGGCGAGCAGGCGCTCCCGGTCGGCGTCGGTGAACCTGGCGACCGTCTCCAGGTGGAAGTCCGCGAAGGCGGCACGGAACCCCTCCCGGCGGCGCAGGATGGTCAGCCAGGACAGACCGGACTGGAACGCCTCCAGGCACAGCCGCTCGTACAGCTGGTCGCCGCCGTGCAGCGGACGTCCCCACTCGGCGTCGTGGTACGTCCGGTAGTCCTCGTAGCCGTCGGCGTCCCGCGCCCAGGGGCAGCGGAACAGCCCGTCGGCGCCCTTGATGGTCCCGCCCTCACTCATGGGGCTGCTCCCCGCCCGACGCGGCGTCCCCCGGCTGGTCCTTCGCCAGCGACGGAGCGCCGAGCGCCGCGTCCTGGGCGCCCGCCAGCGCGGCCTCCAACTCGGCGATGCGCGCGTCCCGTTCGGCCAGTTCGGCGGCGAGCCGGTCGAGTACGTCGTCGACCGCGTCCATGCGGTAGCCGCGCAGTGTCACGGCGAGCCGCAGGTCGTCGATGTCGGCGCGGCTGACCGGCCGATCGGCGGGCAAGGGGTCCTCCAGGCGGTCAGGCTCGGCGTCGCGGAGCGTGCCCCCCTCACCGAGCACCGCGACGGCGACGGCGCCGACCACCGCGACCAGCGCGATGAGCATGAACCAGAACAAGACGATCTCTCCCGGGTCCGGCCTCAGCACGTGAAGCGTCGGTGCCTTTGGTGTCCAAGTGTCCGCCCTGATCGTGCCATGCCGCGCTGTGCGCGATGGTCCGGTGGGCGACGGGTAGGGTCGCGAGCGGGCGCATCGAGGAGTGGCGGCACCGGGTGAAGCGCCCGGCGCCGGGGTCGCCCGATCAAGGAGGGCGTAAAGGCATGCTGCGGCTGGGGAAGCGCGAGTTCGGGGACCACGAGCCGGTGATCATGGCGATCGTGAACCGGACGCCCGACTCCTTCTACGACCAGGGCGCCACCTTCGCCGACGAGGCCGCGCTCTCGCGTGTGGCCCAGGCGGTGTCAGAGGGTGCTGCCATCATCGACATCGGCGGGGTCAAGGCAGGTCCCGGGGAGGAGGTGTCGGCCGAGGAGGAGATCCGTCGTACGGCGGCGTTCGTCGCCGAGGTCCGCAAGCAGCACCCGGACGTGGTCATCAGCGTCGACACCTGGCGGCACGAGGTCGGGACGGCGGTCTGCGAGGCGGGCGCGGACCTGATCAACGACGCGTGGGGCGGGGTGGACCCCAAGCTGGCCGAGGTCGCGGCGCGCTATGGAGTGGGCCTGGTGTGCACGCACGCGGGTGGCGCCGAGCCGCGCACCCGTCCGCACCGGGTGGGATACGAGGATCTGATGGCCGACATCCTGCGGGTCACGCTGGGGTTGGCCGAACGGGCGGTGGACCTGGGTGTGCCCCGGGACGGGATCCTGATCGACCCCGGCCATGACTTCGGCAAGAACACCCGGCACTCGCTGGAGGCGACCCGGCGGCTCGGCGAGATGGTGGGCACCGGGTGGCCGGTGCTGGTCTCGCTGTCGAACAAGGACTTCGTGGGTGAGACGCTGGACAAGCCGGTCAAGGAGCGGCTCCTGGGCACACTGGCGACCACCGCCGTCTCGGCCTGGCTGGGCGCACGGGTCTACCGGGTGCACGAGATCGCGGAGACCCGGCAGGTGCTGGACATGGTGGCGTCCATCGCGGGCCACCGCACTCCGGCGGTGGCCCGTCGCGGGCTGGCGTAACCAGCGGCTCCGGCCGCGGAGTTGGAGCAACCTCGCGGCCGGTTCGGCGCCGGAAGCGGACCGGGTCTATGCGTCCGCTTCCTTGGTGGCGAGTTTGACCGCCTCGTCCACGTCGTCGGTCAGATGGAACAGCTCCAGGTCGTGGCGGGACGCCTTGCCCTCCGCGACGAGGGTGTCCCGCATCCAGTCCACCAGGCCCCGCCAGTACGCCGTGCCGAACAGCACGATCGGGAAGCGGGTGACCTTCTTGGTCTGGACCAACGTCAACGCCTCGAAGAGCTCGTCGAGCGTGCCGAAACCGCCCGGCAGGACGATGAACCCCTGCGCGTACTTGACGAACATCGTCTTGCGCACGAAGAAGTAGCGGAAGTTGATGCCTACGTCCACATACGGGTTGAGGCCCTGCTCGAAGGGCAGCTCGATGCCCAGCCCGACCGAGGCGCCGCCCGCCTCGCAGGCGCCCTTGTTGGCACCCTCCATGGCACCGGGTCCACCACCGGTGATCACCGCGTACCCGGCCCCGGCCAGGGCCCGCCCGATCCGTACCGCCGCCAGGTACTCGGGGGAGTCGACCGGGGTGCGCGCGGACCCGAACACGCTGATCGCGGGTCCGAGCTCGGCGAGCGCGCCGAAGCCCTCCACGAACTCGGACTGGATGCGCATGACCCGCCAGGGATCGCCGTGCAGCCAGTCCGTCGGCCCCTGCGAGTCCAGCAGCCGCTGGTCCGTGGTGCCTGCCTGGACCTGACCGCGGCGCCGCACCACCGGGCCGGTGTGCCGCTCCGGCCAGCTGTGGCCGTACGGGATGCTCTCGGCGGCCTCGTTCGCCGCCGCGGCCGCCTCCTGCGCCTCGCGCCAGCCGCGCTCCCGCCCCGGGTCCTCCGCGTTGCCGCCACTCTCGCCGCTGGCGCCCTTGTCCATGGCGTACTCCCTCCTGCACCCGGCCCGTACCGGGCCACCGATTGCAGCGTACGTACCCAGGAACCGCTATGCGCTCAGCCAGTGGCGCAGCCGCTCCTCGCACTCCAGGATGGCCGAGGTGACCACGTGCTCCTCGCGGGTGTGCGCGAGCTTCGGGTCGCCGGGCCCGTAGTTGACCGCCGGGATGCCCAGTGCGGAGAAGCGGGCCACATCGGTCCAGCCGTCCTTCGGCGCGGGGGTGCCCCCGATCGCCGCTACGAACGCGGCCGCGGCCGGCTGCGACAGTCCGGGCAGGGCGCCCGGCGCGGAGTCGGTGGGCACGACCGTGAAGCCGTCGAAGACCTCGCGGACGTGCGCGAGGGCCTCTTCCTCCGAACGGTTGGGCGCGAAGCGGTAGTTGACGGTCACCGCGCAGTTGTCGGGGATGACGTTGGTGGCGTGGCCGCCCTCGATCAGTACGGCGTTCAGGCCCTCGCGGTAGGTGAGCCCGTCGATCTCCACCCGCCGCGGCTGGTAGGCCGCCAGCCGCTCCAGGATCGGTGCGGCGGCGTGGATGGCGTTCTCGCCGAGCCAGCTACGCGCCGAGTGGGCGCGGCGGCCGGTGGTCTCGACGCGCACCCGCAAGGTGCCCTGGCAACCGCCCTCGACCTGCGCGTCGGTGGGTTCCATGAGCACCGCGAAGTCGCCGGTCAGCCGCTCGGGGTGGTGCTCGGCCAGCCGCTTCAGGCCGTTGAACTCGGCCGCGATCTCCTCGGCGTCGTAGAAGACGAAGGTCAGGTCGCGGTTGGGGTCCGTCAGGGTCGCGGCCAGGCGCAGCTGGACCGCGACGCCGGACTTCATGTCGCTGGTGCCGCACCCGTGCAGCACGCCGTCCACCAGCCGCGACGGCACGTTGTCGGCGATCGGCACGGTGTCGATGTGCCCGGCGAGCACCACCCGCTCGGCGCGTCCGAGGTCGGTACGGGCCACCACGGCGTCACCGTCCCGCTCGACGGTCAGGTGCGGCAGGGTACGCAGGGCCTGCTCGACGGCGTCGGCGAGCGCCTTCTCCTCGCGGCTGACCGAAGGGATGTCGACGAGCTGTGCCGTGAGGGCCGCCGCGTCCTGGCTGAGATCGAGTGCGGGTGTGCTCATGTCGGCGACCCTACCTGGGGCAGGTGTCGTCGGGTCCGGGGATTTGGGGGCTCGGCGGGCTCAAGTACGGTGTGGTCCGTGCCCCTGCCCCAGCCATCGCACCAGCCTCTCCAGGGCACTCGTGCCCCGCGCGGCCGCCGCACCCGGTGGACGGCCGCGCTGCTGGCGCTGCTCACGGTGGTGGGATACGTGGTCTTCGTGGACTGGACCGGCTCGCACGGTCTGGACTGCTTCGTCGAGGCGAACGGCACCCGGCTCGGGCTGCAGCAGCCGCAGGCGGCGAACGCGGCGACGATCGGCGCCGTGGCGTCCTCTCGCGACCTGCCGGAGCGGGCGCTGACCATAGCCCTGGCGACGGCGATGCAGGAGTCGAAGCTGCACAACATCAAGGGCGGCGACCGCGACTCGCTGGGCCTGTTCCAGCAGCGCCCCTCGCAGGGCTGGGGCACCGCGCAGCAGATCATGGACCCGGTCTACTCGGCCAGCGAGTTCTTCGACGAGTTGGTCAAGATCCCCGGCTATTCACGGCTGCCACTGACCGCCGCCGCGCAGCGGGTGCAGCACAGCGGTTTCCCGCAGGCGTACGCCAAGCACGAGGCGGATGCCTCGATGCTGGCCGCGGCGCTGTACGGACGGGCCCCGAGCCTGAGCTGCCGGGTGCCCTCGGGCGGCAGCGCGGGCGATCCGGCGGCGGTACGGCAGCGGCTGGCGCGGGAGTTCGGCGCCCAGGTGCTGGAGCGGCAGGGCACCACGGACGGGACCCCGGCCGACGTCCCCGGAGCGGCGGCCCCCAGCACCACCCCCAAGGACACCGACGGCCCCACGGTGACCGTGCCCGGCGACGCGGTCGCCGATCCGACGGACGAGGACGCGACGCAGCACGGCTGGGCGCTGGCGCAGTGGGCGGTGGCCCACGCACCGCAGTTGCGGATCGCCGAGGTCGCTTATCGGGGCCGGGTTTGGCGCGCAAAGGAATCCGGCAGCGGGTGGGTGAAGGACCCGTCACGGCCCGGACATTCGTACGGGGACGTTCGAATCACCGTCGAGCACTAGCCGCGCAAAAGTGCGGATGTTACCCCGCAAGGGGAATGCACGGCACTCCACAAGGCCCAGGGAGCACCCCCCGGCCGCATTCCCCCATACCCCCCAACCCCCTTGCGCAGCTTGCACTGTGACGTTTCTTCGACTGTCCGAGAACAAGCAGGAATGCCCTATTCTCCCGAAAGTCTATTATGCGACGCATTGCCAACTCTTTACTTCGAACGACCGCAACTTTAGGGCGTCTCACGCGGTAGTCACGGCGTCCGCCTGCGGACGTCTCATGTCCTCATCTCTCCGTAAAAGGAGCACCATGTCTCTCCCCCTCAAGCGTCGGATCGCCCGGGCCGCCCTGCTGGTGGCGGCGGCCGCCCCCGTCATCGGGATGGGCGCCAGCGCGGCACAGGCCGCCGAGCTGCCCGAGGCGGCGACCGGGCTGAGCGGACTGAGCAGCCCGGAGACCATCCACAACGCCGACGCCGCCGTGCACAAGGCCGCGGGTGTGGTCAACGAGGCGGGCTCCCACGCGGCCAAGACGGTACTGCCCACCGCCACCGACGCCGTCGGCAAGACGGGCAAGGGCGCCGGCCCGACCGCCAACCAACTGGTCGGCCAGGCCAACCAGACGGTCAGCGGCGTCGTGGGCAGCACCGCCAACTCCGCCACCAGCAACGGCCTGCCCACCGGTTCGCTGGGTTGAGCCGACCCGTCGTCGCTGTAACGCCCAACGCGTGAGGGCCCGGGGAGCGCGCGCTCCCCGGGCCCTCATGTGTGTGTGCCTTACGCGCCGCCGAGGCGCCGTACCGCCGCGGCCACCCGCTCGTCCGTGGCGGTGAACGCGATCCGTACGTTGCGCTCCCCCGCCGAACCGTAGAACTCGCCGGGCGCCACCAGGATGCCCTGCTTGGCCAGGTCGCCGACGGTGTCCCAGCACGGTTCGTCGCGCGTCGCCCACAGGTAGAGCGATGCCTCGCTGTGCTCGATGCGGAAGCCGGCGCCCTCGAAGGCGGAACGCAGTGCGCTCCGGCGGCGGGCGTAGCGCTCGCGCTGGTCGTCGGCGTGCTGCTGGTCGCCGAGAGCCGCGATCATGGCCTGCTGTACCGGCGCCGGGACGATCAGCCCGAGGTGCTTGCGCACCGCCAGCAGTTCCTTGACCACCGCCGGATCGCCGGTGAGGAACGCCCCCCGGTACCCGGCGAAGTTGGACCGCTTGGACAGCGAGTGCACGGCGACCAGGCCGTCATGGCTGCCCCCGCATACCTCGGGGTGCAGGATCGAGACCGGCTCGGTCTCCCAGCCCAGTTCGATGTAGCACTCGTCGGAGACCACCAGCACCCCGTGCTCGCGCGCCCAGGACACGATCCGGCGCAACTCGGCGGCGTCCAGAGTGCGGCCGGTCGGGTTGGAGGGGGTGTTGAGCCACAGCAGCCTGACCCGTGCGGGGTCGAGGTCCGCGACCGGGTCCGCATAGGTGACGGCCTCGGCGCGGGCGACCAACGCCCCGATCTCGTAGGTCGGATAGGCGAGCTGCGGATATCCGACCTGATCGCCCTCGCGCAGGTCGAGCAGCATCGGCAGCAGGCCGACGAGTTCCTTGGAGCCGATCAGCGGCAGCACGGCGGCGGGCTCGGCGGCGACCGCCAGCCGGCGGTGCAGCCAGCCCGCGACCGCCTCGCGCAGCGCAGCGGTGCCGTACGTCAACGGATAGCCGGGACTGTCGGCCGCGCTGCTCAGCGCCTGCTGGATGACGGCCGGGACCGGGTCGACAGGGGTACCGACCGACAGGTCCACCACACCGTCAGGGTGCGCGGCGGCCGCTGTCTTGTAGGGCTCAAGGCGGTCCCAGGGAAAGACCGGAAGGCGGTCAGTCACTCGCGCCACGTACAGCTCGCTTTCTCGCGTTCAACGGCGTCGGCCCCGTACGGCTGTGCGCTGTACGGGACCGACACCATGATCGATCGCTATGCGGACCGGTATCAGCCGTCTTACTCGTGGTCCTGGTTCTGCGGAGGCAGGGCGGCGATGAACGGGTGGTCACGCTCGATCAGGCCCAGCTTGGAGGCACCACCGGGCGAACCGAGCTCGTCGAAGAACTCGACGTTCGCCTTGTAGTAGTCCTTCCACTCCTCCGGGGTGTCGTCCTCGTAGAAGATCGCCTCCACCGGGCAGACGGGCTCACAGGCCCCACAGTCGACGCATTCGTCCGGGTGGATGTACAAGGACCGCGAGCCCTCGTAGATGCAGTCGACGGGGCACTCCTCGATGCATGCCTTGTCCTTGACGTCGACACAAGGCTGCGCGATGACGTAGGTCACGCTGTCGTTCCTCCTCGATAGGGCCGGCGGACCGATTGCGGCTCCGCCGCGTGGCGCGCGGGAGCGCGGCGTCGATGCCCACCTCCTAGTATCTCCGTTCCCGAGCTGCATACGAACAAGAGGGGTTGACCGAACTGTGGAGTTCGCTGGCGGTGGACGGCTCGAAGTCCGCATTACCCCCTCTGACGTGGGAAAACGTGTATCCGTGCGGAGAGTAGCGGAGATCGTTGGCGGCCGCCCGGTGTTCTCCGACGTCGTCGGGCTTCTCACATCGTGGGCCAACGGTGTGCTGATCGTCACACGACGGAACGGCGGGGCCGTCCACATCGCGGAACAGACGCTGGCGGCGGGCAAGATCGTCCCCGACCGCCCGGCCCGCCCGCGCCGCGCGACCCCGCCCGTCGCCACCGCGCACGAGCTGCAGGAACTCGCCTCGCGCGGCTGGCCCGCGCTGGACACCGAGCGGCTCGGCGACTGGACGCTCCGGGCCTCCGCGGGGTTCACCAGGCGGGCCAACTCCGTGCTGCCGCTGGGCGATCCGGGGCTGCCCCTCGACGCGGCGATCCAGCGGGTCCGCGACTGGTACGGCGAGCGCGGGCTGGTGCCCTACGTCCAGGTAGCCACCGGAACGATGGATTCCGATGAGCGGCTTGACGCGGAGTTGGCCCGGGACGGCTGGACCGCGGAGGCGTTCACCCTGGTCTGCACCGGCCCGATCGCGCCGGTCGCGGACGGTCCCGGCGCCGAGCGGGTGACGCTCAGCCGGGTGCCGGACGCCGCCTGGCTGAGCCGCTACCACCGCACCGGCGAGCTGGCCGCGACGGCCGTGCGGGTACTGACCGGGGGACCGTCGGTGTGGTTCGCGACGATCCCCGGTGGCGCGCAGGGACCGGCCGCGATCGGTCGCTGCGTGGCGGACGGGCGCTGGGCGCAGTTCGGCGCGGTGGAGGTCGATCCGCAGTACCGGCGTGCCGGGCTGGCGACCGCTGTGATGGCGGCACTGGCGCGCAGGGCATTGGATGAAGGCGCCACAGGCGGGTATCTCCAAGTGGAAGAGGAGAACGAGGGAGCCCGCGCGCTCTACGAGCGCATGGGCTTCACCACCCACCACGGGTACCACTACCGCCGCGCCGCGCAGGGTGGCACCAGGTAGGCGGCTCGTATGGACAACATCCTCGACAGGCGGCGCCGGTTCGCTGAGGCCGCGCGCGGGGACCGACCCGACCTCGCGCTGCTGTGCCTGCTGCTCGGCGCGGAGGCCGGACCGGGCGTCGACGACGCCGCGATCGCCGGCGCGCTGAGCGAACTGGACCGGCTGGCCGACGAGGTCGCCTGCCACCGCACCGGTTACGGACCCGGTGCCTGGGCCGGGGCGCTGGCAGAGGTGCTCGGCGGGCGGCATGGATTCCGTGGCCTGCCCTCGGACTACCAGCGGCTGGAGTCCTCACTCCTGCACCATGTGCTGCGGCGCAGGCGTGGGCTGCCGATCCTGCTGTCGGTGGTGTGGATCGAGGTCGGGCGACGGCTGGACGCCCCGGTGTACGGGGTCGGGCTGCCCGGCCACTTCGTGGTCGGGATCGGCGACCCGGACGGCGGGCACGTACTGGTCGACCCGTTCAGCGGCGGGCGTCAACTGACCGCCGAGGACGCCGAACTCCTGGTGGCCGGCGCCATCGGCACGCCCGGCGCGACGCTGTCCGCCGCCATGTTCGCTCCCACGGAACCGTTGGACATCGTCGCCCGGGTGCTCAACAACATCCGGGCGTGGGCCGCCGCCCGCCCTGAGCACAGCGGGGTGCAGCTGTGGGCGATCGACCTGGCCCTGCTGCTGCCCCACCATCCCGCCGGACTGCGCCTGGAACGCGCCCAACTACTGGTGCAGCGCGGCGAGTTCGCCATCGGCGCGACCGAGATGGAGGCCTACGCGGAGTTGGTGGCCGCCATGGATCCGGCGGTGGCCGAAACCATCCGCTTGCGAGCCCGCTCGGCACGCGCCCTGCTCAACTGACCTGCCGGCACAGCTGGTCAGAGCCAGCCCTTCTCACGGGCGATGCGGACCGCCTCGGAGCGGTTGCGGGCCCTGGTCTTCTGGATGGCGGTGGACAGATAGTTGCGCACGGTGCCCTCCGACAGGTGCAGGGCCCTGGCGATCTCGGAGTTGACCGCGCCATCGGCTGCCGCGCGCAGCACATCGCGCTCCCGGGCGGTCAGCGGATCGGCGCCTTCGGCGAGTGCCGCGGCCGCCAGCGTGGGGTCTATGACCTTCTCGCCACGCAGCACCACCCGCCGTACCGCGTCGGCGAGTTGGGCCGCCGGGGCGTCCTTGACGAGGAAGGCGTCCGCGCCCTGCTCCATGGCGCGGCGCAGATAGCCCGGCCGTCCGAACGTCGTGACGATGACGACCTTGACCTGCGGCAGTTCCTTGCGGAGCAGCGCGGCGGCGTCAATGCCGGTGAGTCCCGGCATCTCGATGTCGAGCAACGCCACATCCACCGCGTGCTCGCGGGCCGCGGCGACCACCTCATCGCCGCGCGCGACCTGCGCGACCACGTCGATGTCCTCCTCCAGTCCGAGCAACGTCGCCAACGCCTCTCGAACCATTGACTGGTCCTCGGCCAGCAGCACCCTGATCATTGCTGCAGCCTAGCGAGTGGCCAGAACACCCGGCAGGGCTGTGGATCAGGCCTGTGGATAACCCGTTCCCCCGGGGGCGGCCGCCGAGCCCTCGGCCGAGCCGGGCCGCTCCTGACGCACCGCACGCAGGGGTACATAGGCGCTCAGTGCGAAGCCGCCGCGCTTCGAGGTGCCGGTGTGCAGTCGTCCGCCGGAGAGCATCAGCCGCTCCTCAAGGCCGTTCAGGCCGTTGCCCGCGTGGCGGCCACGGCCGGGTCCGCGGCCGTCGTCGCCGATCTCCAGACGCAGATACCGGCCCTCATCGGCCTCCCAGACCTCGTCCAGGACCAGCGAGCAGCGGCTGGCGCCGCTGTGCCGGATCACATTGGTCACCGCCTCGCGCAACGCCCAGGCCAGCGCTCCCTGCTCCTCGACGCCGAGCCCCGGGTACTGGTCCTCCAACGGCAGGTCGAGCGAGGGGGAGACCTCCACCTCCACCCCCGCGGTGCGCAGGGCGGTGCGTGCCCCGGCGAGCTCGACGCCGACGTTCGGCCGGCGATAGCCGCTGACCGCCTCCCGTACGTCGACCAGCGCCTGCCTGCTGACCTGCTCGATATCGGCGACCTGCTTGGCCGCGTCCTGCGGCTTGTCCGGCAGCATCCGCCCGGCCAGCTCGCTCTTGAGCGTGATCAGGGAGAGCGAGTGCCCCAGCAGATCGTGGAGATCGCGGGCCAGCCGCAACCGCTCCTCGGCCGCCGCGAGCCGGGCGACGGTCTCCCGCGCCTCCCGCAGCTCACGCACCATCCGGCCCATCTGGCCCACGCCCATCATCGCCGCACCGCCCAGCAACGCGGGGAAGAACAGCGAATAGACCTCCCATTGCCTGGTGCCGAGCCCCGTACCGACCAGCAGGATCGTCACCGCGCAGAACGGCACCGCCCACAGAGCCTGCCGTGGCGGCAGCATCACGCCGGCGCTGATCGTCACATAGGTGAACATCACCAACCACGGCGGACCGAGGGTGAGGGACAGGGTCAGCGCGAGCGCGAACAGCCAGCAGGCGATGGCCAGTTGCCACCAGCTGAGCGGGTGGCGGCGCCGCTGGTTCAGCAGCAGGTACAGATACGGCCCGACGAACAGTGCCAGCCCCAGCCAGCCCAGTGTGACCGCCACCGCCGTGTGCCGTCCGGAGGTCAGATCGCCCACCGCCGACCCCAGGTAGAGCAGGTAGACGAGCGCCCAGCACAGCTTGCTCCACTGCTGCAAGCGGTTCTCCGGGGCGCGCCCCATGGTTGCGAGCGGCAGGTCCCGGACCGCACTCGTGTCCATACGCTCGTCCACCGTCATCTCCTGCCCCTTATGCCTCAAGGGTGTCCTCTTACGCCTTAAGGGTGTCCTTGCGGTACAGCCAGGCCGCCCCACCAGCGAAGATCAGCAGGTAGGCGACGAGCAGCGAGACGTCTCGC
Organism: Streptantibioticus ferralitis; assembly: GCF_029223525.1. Taxonomy (GTDB): domain Bacteria; phylum Actinomycetota; class Actinomycetes; order Streptomycetales; family Streptomycetaceae; genus Streptantibioticus_A; species Streptantibioticus_A ferralitis. The sequence goes on from NZ_JARHTQ010000001.1 coordinate 607,663, forward strand.
AGATGCGGGGCGTCGCCCTGCTCGATCGCGTGGCCGAGACCGGCGTACGCGTAGGTGGGCAGCCACTTGGCTATGTTCTGCAGCCACTGCGGGAAGACCGTGGACGGCATCCACAGGCCCCCGAGGATCGACAGCCCGAAGTAGGTGATCATCGTGATCGGACGGACCGCGTCGCCGGTGGCTATGTAGCCGATGGCCACACCGAGGGCGGCGAACACCATGCTGCCGGCCCAGATGGAGAAGGTGAGGGCGGCCCACTGCCAGGCGTCCAAACGGACGCCCTTGGCCGTGGCCGCGACCAGTTCCACGATCACGATCGACGGCAGCGTGACGGTCGCGGCCGAGGCGATCTTGGAGATCACATACCCGCGGCCGGGCAGCGAGGTCAGCCGCAGCTGGCGGACCCAGCCCTTCTCCCGCTCCTTGGCGATCCGCTCGCTGTTGCCCATCAGTACGGCGGTGAGCGCACCGAAGGAGGCCATCGCCACCATGTAGTACAGCTGCATCGTCAGGTGGCTGTGCGGGATCACGTCCGACTTGCCGGACGAGCCGGAGATCAGCAGGAAGAGCGTGGTCGGGTAGATCACCGTGAAGAACATGAACTTCTTGTTGCGCAGCGTGCGCGTGATCTCCAACTTGATCAGAGCACCGGAGGCGAAGGTGTTCATCGTGCCGCCTCCTCAGCGGTCGCAGCGTCGGTGATCGCGATGAAGGCCTGCTCAAGGCCGAGCCCGGCGACCTCCAGATTGCGGGGGTACAGGCCCAGGCCGTAGATGGCGTGCGTGGTCGCGTCCGCGTCGGTCGACTGGATGCGCACCGTGCGCCCGGAGACGCTGAGCGAGGTCAGGAACGGCAGACCGCGCAGCGCGGCCTCGTCGACCTGGCCGTCGATGTCGAAGACGATCCGGCGGGCACCGGCCTTCGCCTTGATCTCGGCGGCGGAGCCGTCGGCGAGTATCCGGCCGCGGTGCAAGACGATCACCCGGTCGGCGATCGCGTCCGCCTCCTCCAGGTAATGGGTGGCGAACAGGACCGTACGGCCCTGCGCCGCCTGCTCGCGCATCGTGGCCCAGAAGCTCTGCCGCACGGTGACGTCCATCCCCGTGGTGGGCTCGTCCAGGATGATCAGATCGTTGGCTCCGGCGGTGGCGATCGCGAACCGCACTCGCTGCTCCTGGCCGCCGGACAGCTTGTTGACCATCCGGTCGGCGATCTCGGTGATCCCGGCGTTCTGCAGCACCCGCTGCACCGGGTAGGCCTTCGGGTGCAGGTCACAGGCGAGCTTCACCAGTTCGCGGACCTTCACCTCCTCCATGAGGCCGCCGCTTTGCAGCATCGCACCGACCCTGCCCTGGGCGATCGCCCGCGCCGGAGTGGTGCCGAAGACCTCGACGGTCCCGGAGTCCGCGTTGCGCAGGCCGAGCAGCAGGTCGAGGGTGGTGGACTTGCCCGCGCCGTTCGGCCCGAGCAGCGCGACCGTCTCGCCTGCGTGCAGATCGAGGTTGACGTCGTTGACGGCCTTCACCTGGCCGAAGGTCTTGTTCACCTGCGAGAAGCGGACGGCCGGGGTGGCCGTGTCCCGCTTCTGCGTCGTCGGTGCGGCTGTTGCGCTCATGGTGACAAGCTTCGCGGCTTCCGCGATCCGCTGGCAGTGCCGCGCATCGTGTCCTGGGGATGACAGATGTCATACCCGCACCACGACAATGCTCCGACGGCCGCACCCCCGCCGGGCCGGACGCCTCGGCGGGGGCGGTGAACACCGCTGGGCGGGCGCTAGTTCGCCACGTTCTGGATCACCGCGGTCTTGTCCGGCGCGGTCTTGCCGAGCGCGGGCAGCATCGCCGACGCCACGTCCTGCGGGGTGACCGGCGTCTTGGTGCCGATGCCCCGCTCAAGGAGCACACCGTCGAAGGCGTTGCCGTAAAGCTCCTTCAGGACCGCGAGGTCGATATGGAGCGTCAACTTCCCATTGCCCGGCGCGGGGATGATCGTGAGGATCTTGCTCAGCGACTTCTGCGGGCTGAACAGCACCGACTTCGTCCCGGCGGTCACCGTGATCTTCCCGGACATGGCCGGATCGCCGATGGCCTTGATCGCCTCGTTGATCGCGTCCTGGGTGACCCGCGGCTGATGTGTGGTGACGGCCAGCCCGACCGGGTCGTCCTTGCCGGTCTCGGCGCGCTGGGTGTAGGCGGCGGTGATCTTCTGTACGGAGGCGTCCGGGTCAACGGCCTGGTACGGGGTGCCCGGTACGCCGACCGGCTTGCCGTCGACGAACTTCACCATGCCGTCGGAACCGCCGGTGCCGTTCCCCGAGCCGGACGACAGCGTCTGCAGTTGGCTGCGCAGCTTCTCCTGGTCGACGGTGACGGCGGGCGCCACCTGGTGCTTGCCGCCGAAGAGCGAACCGATCACCGAGATCGGGTTGTAGTCGCGGTGCGCGACATCGCGGACCGACGCCTGGGTGTCGATCGAGAGCCCGGCCAGTTGCGGTTTGAGTTCCTTGTCCTGGTTTCCGATGTGCACCTTGATCGGCGCGGTACCCCGGTCGCCCACGGCCGCGTCCAGCGCCTTGACCGCTTCGTCCTTGGTCTTGCCGCCGATGTCGACGCCCAGCACGGTCGTACCGTTCGGTACGTCGGCGTGGTCCATCAGCAGTCCGGCCGCGTAGGCGACGCCGACCACGGCCAGCACTCCGACCCCGGCGAGCACACGCTTGGAGCGGCCCTTCCGTGCGGGCCTGGCCTTGGACTTGGCCCCGGGCCCGGCGCCGTCGTCCGACGAACGGCCGGCCGGCTCCTTCGGCACCGAGGGCGGACCCGCCGCGGTCACCGCGGGGATCCCGCTGACCAGGGTGTCACCGGAGACGTGGTCGGCCAGGTCGTCCGACGGCCCGGCCGCACCGGTGCCGCCGCCCGTCCGGCCGAAGCCGCCGGGCGCCTCGGCGGAGCCCGACTGCGGCATATACATGCCGCCCGTCATCGGTCCGGTGGTGGGCCCACTGGGCACCTCGGGAATGTCGGGCGTCGCGCCGACACCGCTCTGCGCCGACGGGAAGCCGGGGAACGGCACGCTGCCCGGCGGCGGTCCGGACTCGCCAGCCGCGGAACCCGGACTTCCGGGGGGCGGACCGCTCAGCCGCCCGCCGAACGGCTCCGACTGCGACCCCGCGCCAGGGAACGCCGGCTCGCCCGACGCCGGGGGACGCGGACCGGCTGGACTCCCGTTGAGATAGGGGATGTTCGGCTGCCCGGCGCCTGGCGCACCCGTCCCCGCGCCGCCGGCGGCCGAAGTCGACGCACCGGTCGGCGTCGGCGGCTGCGGCCGGGCCGCGGACTGGCCGGAGGAGGCGGGCGGCTTGCGTGGCGCGAACCAGTCGCTGGTACCCGGCCCGCCCTTGTCCGTACCGCTCGCGCTGGCCGTCGCCGACTCCGCACCGCGGCCGGTGCCGGCGTCGTCCGCGCCCGGTGCGGTTCCGGAGGCACCCGGCGGCGTCGCGCTGGGCTTCGCGCGCAGCGCACCGGCCCGCTCCGAAACGGAAGCGGAACCGTCCTCGGCGCCCTCGCTGTCGGCCCCCTCGCCGACCGGGGTACGCATCACAACCGGAGGAATCGGGCGCGAACCCGGAATGTTGATCCGGATCCGGGTGGTCAGCGTGGTCTCGGTCTTCGGCTCTTCGGGCGTGGGCTCGGACGCCTCCTGGCCGCCCGTGCTCCCGGGGGCTCCCGGGATGCCCGCGGGTCCGCCGACGCGCGGCTCCTCCTGCGGATGCAGCGACGGATACTGGCGGGTTCCGTACGGCGGTGTCCCGGACGGGTACGCGGCGCCGCCGCGACCCTGGGGTCCTGAGGACGAACTGTCAGTTTCACGGCTCAAAGCAGGTTCTCCCGGTTAGCTTCGCCACCCGTCACGGCCATCCGCAGGCGGCTCGCCGGCGCGCACCACCATACTGGGCAGCGTCAGGCGCGGCCCGGCGACTGCCGATCCGACCACTGTCGACACGTCACACAGGGGTCATCGGGTACCAAGTCGGGCGCCCGGGACGCCTGGAGGGGTATGACGCGGTAGGGTGGCGCAGATCACGCCTGTCGCCATCCCGCCCAACAGGTAGATGTACGGGCCGAGGCCCGCAGCGAACAGGAAGTCGCCTTCCGGGCGGGTGATGCTCAAGTACATGACCGTGATGAACCACAGCACGGTCGGTACCGCCGCACCCAGCCGGTTGCGGGTGAGTTGGGCACCACCGTAGAAGAGTCCCGCGCTGCCCGCCAGCGCGAGGATCAAACCCCCTGGGAACCAACCGTCCTGGACCAGCGCCCCGGCGGTGGCGACCAGTACCCCGAGGGCCCCCAGGACCACGTACGACACAAAGCGCACGGCCGCGTTCACACCTCCGTTCCGGCGAAGAGGTCGTCAGCGCGCCCCGCGGGCTGCTGGCCTCGCACCATACGGTAGTACTCCATGGCGAACACCGGCTGACCAAGGTCGTTGGAAAGCGCGAAGAACGGACCGTCCACAGCGATCTGGGTCACGTGCGCCCGCATCGCCGCCGCCTTCCGCTGCGCGTACCGGGTGCCGTCGACGGCCACGGTCGCCTCGGCGTCGTCCACCACTCCCGGTACGTCATCGGCCGAGGCGATGCCCTCGAACGGGATGTTCCCGCCCGCCGCCCGCAGCCGGGCGAAGCCCTCCTCGACGACGGAGCGCGGTACGCAGTTCCAGTAGACCCTGGCGATCGCGTGCGGCTCGCCGAGGTCCGGCCGGAAACCGGGTTCCGCCGCCAGATCCGCGGCGAGCATGGCGACCCGGTGGGCCTGGATGTGATCGGGATGCCCGTATCCGCCATTCGGGTCATAGGCCACCATCACCTGCGGCCGTACCTCGCGGATCACGGCGACCAGATGCCCGGCCGCCTCCTCCACGTCCGCCTGCCAGAAGCAGCCGGGACGCTCGTTCTGTGCGGCGCCCATCATCCCGGAGTCGCGGTAGAGGCCGGGGCCGCCGAGGAAGCGGTGGTCGGTGACCCCGAGCTCACGCATGGCGGCGGCCAGCTCGCCGATCCGGTGCTCACCGAGAGTGTTGTCCCGGTCGGCCGCGAGATGCGCGAGCTCGGGCGGGATGACCTCGCCCTCCTCGCCCAGGGTGCACGTCACCAACGTGACCTGGGCACCCTCTGCGGCGTACTTGGCCATGGTGGCGCCGTTGTTGATCGACTCGTCGTCCGGGTGAGCATGCACGAGGAGCAGTCGTCGCGCGGGCAGCCCATCCGGGCCAGCGGGTTCGGTCATACCTGCAGGGTATGGCCTGAGCCGATCAGAACTTGAAGTTGCCAATCATGCTCGCCACGTTCGTGGTCAACTGCCGGATGGTCGGGGCCACCGAGGAGCTGGCGAGGAAGAACCCGAGCAGTACGCAGACGAGCGCGTGCAGGCCCTTCAGACCGGACTTGTTGACCAGCAGGACCACGATGATCAGCAGCAGCAGCACCGCCGAAATCGAGAGTGCCACAGCGGCTCACCTCCAGGTACGCACCGACGGGACCTTGCCAACCGGGTATTACAACCTACGGCGACTGATCATAACTTTCCGTGAGTCCGCATACCTCGGTGCACAGAAGCACGTGGGGGCGCACGCTTGTGCGCACCTTCGGTGCGAGCGTCGTTCTCCTGGCTCGGCGACCCCGGTCTGCCTGGGTTGATGGCGTTTCGCCCGCAACCCCGGTGCTGCGCAGGCGGATTGGTGCCGTCACGGCGAGGGTTCCATCACCGTTGCGATGTGTTCGGGCTGGTGTTCAGGGAAGTGCCTCACCCTCCAACCGGCCACCACCTGCCACAGGCTGACGGTGACGGATGACCGGGAGGACAAAACCCCCAAACGCACCGGCTAGCGTCAGCGCATGAGCTTCCCCAAACAACACGCCAGAACCCAGCGCTTCACGCTGGGCGCCCCCCGCACCTTCTCCCCTTCACCTGACGGCGAGCGCGTCGCCTTCCTGCGTTCACCGTCCGGCACCGAGCGGACCAATCTGCTGTGGGTACTCGACACCGCCAGCGGCGAGTCGCGGATCGCCGCGGATCCGCGGGCCCTGCTCGCCGGGGCAGAAGAGGAGTTGAGCCCCGAGGAGCGCGCGCGGCGCGAGCGCAGTCGGGAGGGGTCGGCCGGAATCGTCGGCTACGCGGTGGACCGGGCCGTCGAGTTGGCCGCGTTCGCCCTCTCCGGGCGGCTGTTCGTCGCCGAGTTGCGCGCCGGCACCACCCGCGAACTCCTCGTCCCGGGACCGGTGGTCGACCCCCGCCCCTCCCCCGACGGCCGCCTTCTCGCCTACGTCGCACACAACGCCCTGCGGATCGTCGGCGCGGACGGCACCCACGACCGTGCGGTCGCGGAGCCGTCGGGCGCGGATCACAGCTGGGGGCTCGCGGAGTTCATCGCCGCCGAGGAGATGGGACGTACCCGCGGCTTCTGGTGGTCGCCCGACGGCGACCGGCTGCTGGTCGCGCACGTCGACACCTCGCCGGTGCTGCGGTGGTGGATCGCTGACCCGGCGCAGCCGTCCCGCCCCCCGGCCGAGGTCGGCTATCCGGCCGCCGGTACCCCGAACGCCGCGGTCACGCTGGCGTTGATCGGGCTCGACGGTTCCCGTACCGAGGTGACCTGGGACCGTGAGCGCTACCCGTACCTGGCCCATGTGCACTGGTCCGCGGCCGGTCCACCACTGCTGCTGGCGCAGTCCCGCGACCAGCGCACACAGGTGTATCTGACGGTGGACCCGGCGACGGGTGAGACCACGACCGTGCTGAGCGAGACGGATCCGGTATGGCTGGAGCTCTTCACCGGTGCTCCGGCGTGGAGTTCGGAGGGCGCGCTGGTCCGGATCGCCGACCAGGCGGACGCCCGGGTGCTCATGGTGGCGGACCGGGCGCTGAGCGATGCGCGGTTGCACGTACGGGCCGTACTGGACGTGAGTGAGGACGACATCCTGGTGTCGGCTTCCGCCGGAGCGGGGGCGGCCGACCCGGAGATCGGCCAGGTGCATGTCTACCGGATCGGCGACGACGGGCCGCGGCGGCTGTCGCGGCCACCGGGTGTGCATTCGGCGGTGCGGGGCGGCCCGTTGACCGTTGTGTCCTCGGCGGCCATGGAGCGTCCCGGCGCGCTGGTGCGGGTGCTGCGGGACGGCGAGGAGATCGCCCGGATCGCGTCGTACGCGGAGCAGCCGGTTCTGACGGCGCGGCCGACGCTGGTCGAGGCGGGCGACCGCCGCATCCCGGCCGCCGTGGTGCTGCCGACCGGGTACCGCGCGTCGGACGGCCCGCTTCCGGTGCTGATGGATCCGTACGGCGGTCCGCACGGTCAGCGGGTGGTCGCCGCTCACAACCCGCATCTGACCTCGCAGTGGTTCGCCGACCAGGGCTTCGCGGTGATCGTCGCGGACGGCCGTGGCACGCCGGGCCGCTCACCGGAGTGGGAGAAGTCGATCGCCGGTGACTTCGCGGGGGCGACGCTGGACGACCAGATCGACGCACTGCGGGCGCTGGCCGCCACCCACCCGCTGGACCTGGGCCGGGTCGGCATCCGCGGCTGGTCGTACGGCGGCTATCTGGCGGCGCTCGCGGTGCTGCGCCGTCCCGATGTGTTCCACGCGGGCGTCGCGGGTGCGCCGGTCACCGACTGGCGGCTGTACGACACCCACTACACCGAACGCTACCTGGGGCACCCGGCCGAGTCTCCGCAGGTTTACGACGCCAACTCGCTTGTTACGGAAGGCGGTTTGTCGGCACCAGCGGAACCGGTGAGGCCATTGATGATCATTCACGGTCTGGCCGATGACAACGTAGTCGCCGCACATACCCTGCGGTTTTCCTCGGCGCTGCTGGCCGCGGGCCGCCCACATGAAGTGCTGCCCTTGTCCGGCGTGACGCACATGACCCCGCAGGAGCAGGTGGCGGAGAACTTGCTGCTGCTCCAGGTGGACTTCCTCAGGAAGTCTTTGGGCATGGCGTAACAACCGGCGAGGAATGGTTCAGGAGCCCTCCCGGGAATTCCGAACATTAGGACACCACTGGTGGTGGTGTCACTACCCGTAACGAAATTCTTCGGCGGCCTCGCGATGACCGCGGACCGACCAGGACACGGACGATCGACCGGGGCATAAGTGATCACCCCGGTCGATCTACGACACCCGCACGGCCGTACGTTGTTCAACGTGGAGCGTCCGTATATCGGTGATGCGACAGTCAAGTTGCCGGAATGTTAAGTCAGTTGGTGCCCGTTTAGGCGTGTTCGCGCCAATGAATTGATCATTGTCAAGCACGCGTGCGCAGCAATCCGCAAAATCTTCGCTCAAGAAGCTGAAGAACGTCACTTTCCCAGGGTTCTCCCTCTTGACTCCGCGATGAATCCATTGCGAAAGTCCGCACAACCCGCGGCATTCACTCAAAGCCGCGTCGACCCACTGCGCGGGGATGGAAGCCCAATGACCAGTCCTACTCAGGCAGCGACGGAGCCGGAGCCCGTTCCTGAGGACGCCACAGCGAGCAGTTCCGGTTCCAAGATCGCCCCGGAACTCATAGGGCGCTCCCCCAGGCAACTGGCCTGGCTCCGTTTCAAACGGGACCGGACCGGCATCATCTGCGCCGTCATCGTCGGTGTCTTCATTCTGATCGCGATCTTCGCGCCGGTGATCACCATGGTCACCGGCAAGGACCCCTACAAGCTCTACGGGCAGGACGACAACCTGCTCAACTCCTACGGGTACCCGCTCAAGCCCAACGGCGGCATCGACGGCACCCACTGGTTCGGCATCGAGCCCGGCCTGGGCCGGGACATCTTCGCACTGCTGGTGTACGGCATCCGCACCTCGTTGGGTATCGCGCTGTGCGTGACGATCCTGTCCGTCGTGGTGGGCGTGGCCTTCGGCCTGATCCAGGGGTACACCAGCGGCCGGACCGACTACTTCCTGGGTCGGTTCTCCGACCTGATGATGTCCTTCCCCCAGCAGTTGTTCTTCATCGCCTTCACCCCGGTCATCGCGGCGCTGTTCGTCAAACCCGGCAGCCAGGAGTCGACGACCATCCGCTTCATGGCCCTGGTACTGGTCCAGTTCGTACTGGGTTGGATGAGCCTGGGGCGTCTGGTGCGGGCTCAGGTGCTGAGCCTGCGCGAGCGCGAGTACATCGAGGCGGCCAAGCTCAGCGGCGCGTCGTCATGGCGCATCATCCGCAAGGAGCTGCTGCCCAACGTCTGGAGCACCATCCTGGTCCAGTCGACCCTGCTGCTCCCGATCAACGTCACCGCGGAGGCGGGGCTTTCGTACCTCGGCGTCGGCATGCAGAACCCGACGCCGGACTGGGGCCTGATGTTCCAGAGCGCGGCGCAGTACTACCAGTCCGACATCACCTACATGTTCTTCCCGGGCATCGCGATGGCCGTGTTCGTCATCGCCTTCAACCTGCTCGGGGACTCGGTCCGGGACGCTCTCGATCCCAAGACCATCCGTTGAGTGTCCAAGGTCGCCGCAGCCGGGTCCCGGCAGGCCGACTTCCAGGCAGTCGCAGATCAGTGACAGGCAGGAATCCATGAGAATGCGTAAGAGTCATTACGCCGCGATGCTGGCGGTGGGCGCGCTGAGCCTGAGCGCATGCAGCAGCGGGGGTGGCGGCGGTGGCGCCGGCGGTACGGCCGACGTCGCGAAGCCCACCGTCCAGCAGATCACGCTGGGCACCGCAGCCGACTCGCAGGGCCCGGCACCGGCGGTCGACGGGGCGAAGAAGGGCGGCACGGTCAACGACCTGGAGCAGTCCGACTTCAACCACCTCGACCCGGGCCAGCTCTACGTCAGCAACCAGCAGGCGATCGCCCCGCTGTACAGCCGTACGCTGACCAACTACAAGGTCGACCCGAAGTCCGGCAAGACCACCCTGGTCGGCGACCTGGCCACCGACACCGGTGAGGCGTCGGCGGACAAGAAGACCTGGACGTACCACCTCAAGGACGGCCTCAAGTACGAGGACGGCTCCGCGATCACGTCCCAGGACATCAAGTACGGCATCGAGCGGCTCTACGCGGACTTCGAGACCGAGGGCCCGATCTACGTCCAGACCTGGCTGTCCGGCACCGACTACCGCAAGGCCTACCAGGGCCCGTACAGCGGCAAGGACCTGCCGGATTCGGTGATCTCCACTCCGGACGACAAGACCATCGTCTTCCACTTCCAGGCCCCGCACGCGGACACCCCGTACGCGATGCAGATGCCGAACATCTCGCCGATCCCGAAGGCCAAGGACACCAAGCAGAAGTACGACCTGCACCCGGTCTCCACCGGTCCGTACAAGATCGAGACCTACAACCCGGGCAAGTCGCTGGTCCTCGCCCGCAACACCAACTGGGACCCGAAGACCGACCCGATCCGGGACGCCTACCCGGACAAGTGGAACTTCGAGATCAGCATCCCCGACCCGGGTCTGACCCAGCGCCTGATGGCCGAGTCCGGTCAGGACAAGTACTCCCTCACGCTCTCCCAGTCCGCCAACCCGACGCAGATGGCGACGATCCTCGGCGACCCGAAGTACAAGTCCCGTACGGTCAACCAGTACCAGCCGTTCGTCGACGTGCTCAGCATCAACACCTCGCGGGTCAAGGACGCGCGGGTGCGGCAGGCCATCGAGTACGCCTTCCCGATGAAGCAGATCCAGCAGACCCTGGGCGGCGAGGCGCAGGGCGAGATCGGCACCAACCTGATGAGCCCGACCATCGGCGGCTACAAGTCGTACGACCCGTTCGACAAGGTGACCCACCCCAACGGCGACCCGGAGAAGGCCAAGGCGCTGCTGAAGGAGGCCGGGGTCTCCAACCTGAAGCTGACCCTCGCCTTCGCCAACAACGAGAAGTGGCAGAACTTCGCCACCACGCTGAAGAACGGCCTCGCCAAGGCGGGCATCGACCTGCAGCTCCAGGCGCTCGACCTGACCTCGTACTACACGCTGGTCGGCAAGGTGAACAACCCGTACGACCTGTACCGCACCGGATGGGGCGCGGACTGGTCCAACGGCTCCACCGTGCTCCCGCCGACCGAGGACGGCCGACAGGTCGCCGACGGTCTGCCCAACTACTCGCACCTGAACGACTCGCACGTCAACTCCGAGATCGACCGCATCAACGCGATCACCGACCTGAAGCAGCAGCAGGCCGCGTGGGAGCAGCTGTCGGAGTACATCGTCAAGAACGACGTCCCGTCCATCCCGTACTTCTACGACAAGTTCTTCCAGATCTACGGTGACGGCCTCGGTGGCGTGACCTACAACCAGAACATCGGCGTGATCAACGCCAACACCGTGTACGTGAAGTAGGAACCGCACCAGCCCGGTTCGCGAGCCGGTCCCGCCCCGTCCAGGCGGGACCGGCCGCGGACCGGCCGGGTCGGTCCGGAACCACTTCCCCCTGACCGTGCCGCCGACGCCGACGGCGCCCCCTACGGAAGATCCCGACCATGCTCCGCTTTCTCGTACGCCGGGCGCTCGGCGCCATCGTCATCCTCGTTCTGATCAGCGCCGTCACCTACTTCCTCTTCTTCGCGCTGCCGGCCGACCCGGCACTGCTGTCCTGCGGCAAGAACTGCGGTCCGCAGGAGGTCGCGCTCATCCACCACAACCTCGGGCTCGACCAACCGATCCCGGTGCAGTACTGGCACTACATGGTGGGCCTGTTCGTCGGCCGGGACATGCCGATAGGCCACTGCGACGCCCCCTGCTTCGGCTTCTCGTTCGCCAACCAGCAGCCGGTGTGGGACATCATCAAGGACCGCTACCCCGACACCCTGACGCTCGCCATCATGGGCGCCGCCATCTTCCTGACCATCGGCGTCGGGCTCGGTCTGATCTCGGCGGCCAAGCAGGGCAAGCTGTTCGACAAGATCGCCAGCGGTGTCTCGCTGACCGGCCAGTCGGTGCAGATCTACTTCATCGGCCCGCTCGCCATCTACGTACTGGCCGACCAGCTGGGCTGGCTGGACCACGGCCATGACGTGGACTGGGCGCACAACCCGGTCGGCTCCATCACCGGCATGCTCCTGCCCGCGCTCGTCATGTCCGTCATCTTCTGGTCCAACTACAGCCGCCAGACCAGGTCGTTGATGGTCGAGCAGCTGTCCGAGGAGCACGTCCGCACCGCCCGGGCCAAGGGCATGAGCTCCCGCTATGTGTTCTTCCGCTATGCGCTGCGCGGCGCGATGGGCCCGATCGTCACCATCTTCGGCATCGACCTGGGCTCGGTGTTCGGCGGGGCGATCATCACCGAGACCACGTTCGGCCTGCACGGCATCGGACAGCTGGCGGTCCAGGCGGTGCTGCAGACCGATCTGCCGCTGGAGATGGGCGTCATGCTGTTCGGCGCCACCGCCATCGTGATCTTCAACGTCCTGATCGACGCCTCCTACGCCTTCATCGACCCGCGGGTCCGGCTCGCATGAGCGCCGCGAACCCCGCCGCCGACGCCGCCCCGCCCCCCGCACCGCTTCCGAGGAGACCCCTCACATGACCACCCTCACCAGGCCCGAAGGGCAGGCATCGTCCCAGGACGCGGGCGCTCCGTTCCTCTCCGTGCGGGATCTGTACGTCCAGTTCGCCACCGAGGACGGAACCGTCAAGGCGGTGGACGGTCTCTCCTTCGACCTGGAGCGCGGCAGGACGCTCGGCATCGTCGGCGAGTCCGGATCGGGCAAGTCCGTCACCAACCTCGCCGTACTCGGACTGCACAACCCGCGCAACACCACCATCAGTGGTGAAATCGTGCTGGACGGCCAGGAGTTGACCGGGGCCTCAAGCAGGACGCTGGAGAAGCTGCGCGGCAACAAGATGGCGATGATCTTCCAGGACTCGCTGACCGCCCTCTCCCCGTACTACACCGTCGGACGGCAGATCTCCGAGCCGTTCCGCAAGCACACCGGGGCGAGCAAGAAGGAGGGGCGGGACCGGGCGATCGAGATGCTGCGCAAGGTCGGCATCCCACAGCCGCAGACCCGGGTGGACGACTACCCGCACCAGTTCTCCGGCGGTATGCGGCAGCGCGCGATGATCGCGCTCGCGCTGGTCTGCGACCCGGAGCTGCTGATCGCCGACGAGCCGACCACCGCGCTCGACGTGACGGTGCAGGCGCAGATCCTCGACCTGCTCAAGGACCTGCAGCAGGAGACCGGTACCGCGATCATCTTCATCACCCACGACCTGGGCGTGGTGGCCAACGTCTGCGACGACGTACTGGTGATGTACGCCGGGCGGTGCGTGGAGCGGGGCAGCGTCCGGGAGATCCTCAAGACTCCGCAGCACCCCTACGCCTGGGGGCTGTTGAGCTCCATCCCGCGGTTGTCCGCCTCGGTGGACGTGCCGTTGCAACCGATCAAGGGCACACCGCCGAGTCTGCTCAACCCGCCGTCCGGCTGCCCGTTCCATCCGCGCTGCGCGTTCCGTGACCAGGTGGGCGGTACCCGTTGTCAGGACGAGCGTCCGCCGCTCGCGCTGGAGCATGGCAGGGGTTCCGCCTGCCACCTCCCGGCCGAGCAGAAGCAGTCCATCTTCGCCGAGCGGATCCAGCCGTTGCTGGGCCAAGCAGGCTGATCAGGAGCCGAGGAAAGACTGATGAGCGACCCCACAATGTCCCGGGCGGCGACCCCCGGACCCCCGAGCCCGACGACCCTGGAGAAGCCCGCCGCCGAACCGCGCGCCGGTGAAGCACTGCTGGAGGTGTCCGGGGTCACCAAGCACTTCCCGGTACTGGACGGCTTCCTGTTCAAGCGGCAGGTCGGTGCCGTCCAGGCGGTGGACGGGGTGGACTTCCACGTCCGGGCCGGTGAGGCACTCGGTCTGGTCGGCGAGTCGGGGTGCGGCAAGTCCACCACCGGGCGGTTGGTCACCCGGCTGCTGGAGCCGACCAGCGGCAGGATCACCTACCGCGGCCAGGACATCACCCACGCCAACCGCAAGCAGCTCGCGCCGATCCGCTCCGAGATCCAGATGATCTTCCAGGATCCGTACGCGTCGCTCAACCCGCGGCAGACCGTCGGCAACATCATCTCCGGTCCGATGGAGATCAACGGGATCAATCCGACCGGTGGCCGGGAGAAGCGGGTCCGCGAGCTGCTGGAGACCGTGGGCCTCAACCCCGAGCACTACAACCGCTTTCCGCACGAGTTCTCCGGCGGTCAGCGGCAACGCATCGGAGTGGCCAGGGCGTTGGCGCTGGAGCCCAAGCTGATCGTCGCCGACGAACCGGTCTCCGCACTCGATGTGTCCATCCAGGCCCAGGTGGTCAACCTACTGCAGGACCTGCAGAACGAGCTGGGCATCGCGTTCTTGTTCATCGCCCATGACCTGGCCATCGTGCGGCACTTCTCGCAGCGGGTCGCGGTGATGTACCTGGGCAAGATCGTGGAGATCGGCGACCGTACGGACATCTACGAGGGACCGCGTCACCCCTACACCCATGCGCTGCTGTCCGCCGCGCCCGAGGCCGACCCCGATGACGACAGCCGGGAACGGATCCGGCTCGCCGGTGACGTGCCGTCGCCGATCAACCCGCCGTCCGGCTGCCGGTTCCGCACCCGGTGCTGGAAGGCGCAGGAGAAGTGCGCTTCCGAGGAACCGCCCCTGGTCCGTGTCCGGGGCAACAGGGAAGGACACCTGACGGCGTGCCACTTCCCGGAGGAGCCGACGATCACGGCGCGGGAAGAGGACGTGATCCTCGACCCCGCACTGGCCGCGATCGAGGAGGCGACTGACGCCCATTGACCCGAGTTCAGTGGCCTCCGCTCGGACCCACCGCCCGCGTCCGTACACCCCGGCTCCGCCTACGGACGCGGGCCGGTGGTTTGCCTCGGGCCCGGCTGGGCCTGGC